>CAWHAH010000005.1:0-93643 GCA_963827205.1 uncultured Verrucomicrobiae bacterium | reverse complement strand
GGGGGCACGCGCGGCGGCTCGTCCATCTGCAACGCTGCATCAGCGTCCCCGACGAACAGTTGCACCCCCGACGCCCGCAGGTCCACGGGAATGGGAACCGATACGGGGATGGTGGACGCTTCGCCGCGGTAATTGCGCAGGCCGATGACCGCATTGATTGTGTCGCCCGGCCGGACTTCATTGCGATCCATTTCGAGAGAATCCAGCCGGGACGATTTCCAGCCGTCCACCATGCGGACGCGAAACTTCAGCGACTTGACGTTCGGGAATTCGCAGGGGTTTTGCAGCAGTGACCTGTACAGCTCAAGCTGACGGATGGCCAGCAGATAGCCAGGGTCTTCGCCGCTGGCCGCTTCCGAAAGTCTGACCGGTTTGTGTCCATCAATTTCCATGGTGAAGTCCATGAACATGGTCTGTTGTTCCTCCGATTCGACCGTGTCGTCAATGGATTCCAGCAGCGCAATGGCAGAGATGGTGGGTGTGAGCCTCTGGTTCTGGAACATTTCACCTTGGAAATGGCGCTCCTTGCCGCCCGGGGGCTCGAGCTGCGCTTCGAAATGCGTCGTGTTCGGTTTCCGTCCAATTTCGCCCGCAATGGCGGTCAACCGATCCTGATAAATCGTGCCGATGATCGGACCGGTGTTCGACAATTTAAATGAACGCTGGACGGATTGCACCACCGTGAGGATTTCCGCCGAAGCCATGGGCATTTCCGCCGGCCCGCTTTGCAGGAAGGGATGTCCGAAGGCCAGGATACGGTTGCCCTTGCGCCAGGTGACTGTGCCGGTGCCGGCAATATCAAAATCGCCGCTCATCAACACCCCGGCCAGCGGCTGGCCCGGTTGCGGGTCGTTGTCAATGTCGTGTGCCCGGCCCGACGGCACCTGCATCACGTCGAGACCGAGGGCGGCCAGACGTGAAGAAAACCTCTGCAACACGCGTTCCGAAACACCGGAAATGAACAGTGGCGTCGGCAGCGGTTTCATCGCCGACTGCAGCGCGGGCAAGGAAGGCAGGCTCGTCGCGTCGTCGGCAGGGGCCACCAGCCATTGCGGCTCCGCGCTGGTTTCCACGCGCGTCACGCCGTTCGTTACCGCCGGGTGCGCGGAGGGGGGATAATTGGTTTCCACTTCGAGCATGAACTCGACGGGCGTTACGCCAATCAACGCCTGGTCCTTGGGCCAGAGAAATCCGTAGGCGTAAGCGCCGATGAGCTTGCCGTCAATGAAGACGGGGCTGCCGCTCATGCCCGCCACGGGGCCGGTAAACTTGTTCGTGGCATCCAGCGCTTTACAGATGATGACAGGTCGTTGCGGGCCGATGAAATTTTCCGCAATGCCCACCACCTGCATCGGGAAACTGTCCACCCGGCTGCCGGAAACCGTCGTGTGCCACTCGCCCAACATGCCCGCTTTGATTTCCGACAGCGGCATGATGGGCATGTCGTCCGCCGCGCGGGCCAGAGCCGGGCACAGCCCGACGAGAACGATGGCGCAAAAGCTTGGAATCGGGGCATTGAAATTCATCGGTTCGGAAAATTTTTTTGATTTATTCCAGATTAAACCCGCCGTTATCCTGCAACCGGGCCGAATCCTTGGCATCTTGGAAGCGCCGGGCCGCAAGGCAAGAATAAAAATGAATGCTTTTAGTCGCCCGGTTATCGCGGGGCTTCGATTTTGTTGTGGACAAAGCTGACGACTTGGCATTATAAATGGACAGCGTCTAATCCAGAAATGGCAACGAAACTTATGGGCTATAGCACCGCTCGTTATGGCTGGCTTCCGGATTTGCCGGATCATCGCGATCATCTCTATGCCGCGCCTGTCGAACTGGCTGCCGCGCCGCCTGCCAAAATTGACCTGCGCCCGCAATGCCCGCCGGTTTACGACCAGGGCCAGCTCGGCAGTTGCACCGCCAATGCCATCGCCGCCGCCATTCAATTCGACCGGATGAAACAGAAGCTGGCGCAGATTTTCACGCCGTCACGCCTGTTCATTTACTACAACGAACGCGCCCTCGAACATACGATTGATTCCGACAGCGGCGCGCAAATCCGCGATGGCATCAAAAGCGTCGGCCAACAGGGCGACTGCCCGGAAACCGAATGGCCCTACGTCATCGCCAAATTCAGGACCAAACCGCCGGCGCGGTGCTACGCCGACGCCCTGAAATACATCGTGGTCCTGTATCAGCGCGTGACGCAAACCTTGAGCCAGTTCAAGGGCTGCCTCGCTTCGGGTTATCCGTTCGTCTTCGGTTTTACCGTGTATGAAGGTTTTGAAAGCGCGCAGGTGGCCCGGACCGGCCACGCGTCGCTGCCCAAATCCGGCGAGCGGGTCGTTGGCGGCCACGCGGTCGTCGGCGTGGGCTACGATGACGCGAAGCAGTGGCTCATCGTCCGCAATTCGTGGGGCGCCGGGTGGGGCATGAAAGGTTATTTCACCCTGCCATACGCGTATGTGACCGACGATAATCTGGCCAATGATTTCTGGACAATCCGTGTCGTTCAATGATTTAATCAACTCAACCCGATAAAAAACTATGACTCTGACCAAACGTGACCTCGTCATCCGCATCAGCAATGAATCCGGCCTCGTCCAGCAGCAGGTGTTCGACGTGGTGCAGAAAACCCTCGATTACATTGCCGAGGCGCTCGCCAAGGGCGACAAGGTGGAATTGCGCAACTTCGGCGTCTTCGAGGTCAAAATCCGCAAGGCCCGCGTCGGCCGCAATCCCAACGCGCCGGAAACCGATGTGCCCATTCCCGCCCGCGCCATGGTGAAATTCAAGGCCGGCAAGGAAATGCGGTCGGACGTGCTCAAACTCACGCCCTCGAAAGCGTCGGCGTAGAACCAATTTGCTGAACCCGAACCGGGGCCAACGCAAGGAGGCTCTGAATAAATGTATTTATAGGCTCAAACGCAGGGAAGTTGAGTCTTCTTGCCTCGACTCCTTCACCATTCGCTTGAGGGTAATTCTCCGATTGACCTTCTCTTTTCGTCGCTGGCCCTTTAGTTTAAGCTCGTCCTATGGAACGATTGCCCGGTTTCCGCGATTTTTATCCTGAACCATTGCCGCACTCCGATGTTGGGAGCGCCGATGCCCGCCAGTTCATTTTCAACCGGTGGCGTGAAACCGCCCGGCGTTACGGCTTCCGCGAATACGACGGCCCGCCGCTTGAATCGCTCGAATTGTTCACCACCAAAAGCGGCGACGAAATCGTCGGCCAGCTCTACAATTTCACCGACAAGGGCGGGCGCGCCGTGGCGTTGCGTCCGGAAATGACGCCCACGCTCGCCCGGATGGTCGCCGCGCACGAGCGCAATTACCGAAAGCCCGTCAAATGGTTTGCCATCCCGCAACTGTTCCGCTACGAACGCCAGCAGAAGGGCCGGCTGCGCGAGCATTTCCAGTTCAACGCCGACCTCATCGGCGAAAGCGATCCGGCGGCGGACGCGGAGTTGATTGCGCTGCTCATTGACACGCTGCGCTCGTTTGGTTTGACCGGGAAGGACTTCATCATCCGCCTGAGCAGCCGGAACGCCTGGCACGAGTTTTTTGTCGGCCGGCACGGCAAGCACGAGCACGAGTACGAGTTTTTTCAAATCATAGATAAGCTGGAGCGCACGCCGCCGGAGGAGAGCGAAAAGAAACTCGCGGCGCTCGGTTTTTCACTGGCCGAGGTGAACAAATTCATCGAATCCGGCAAACCCACGGTGGAGTTGCAGAGCATTCTAAACAATCTGGCTGCGCGCGGCCTGCGCGATTTCGTGAAGGTGGATTACCACGTCATTCGCGGGCTGGCGTATTACACCGGCGTGGTTTTCGAGGCGTTCGATGCCCGGGGCGAATTTCGCGCCATCGCCGGCGGCGGACGCTACGACAACCTCATCAAGCTTGTCAGCGGCGGCAAGGTGGATTTGCCCGCGCTCGGCTTTGGCATGGGCGATGTGGTGTTGCTGGAATTGCTCAAGGCGCGCGGTCTCCTGCCGAAATTCGACACCGCCACGGACGTTTTCGTTTTAATCGAAGACGAAAATCTCCGTCCGCAATCCTTGAAACTCGTCCAGGATTTGCGCGCCGCCGGATACGCCGTGGAATATCCACTCACACCCGCCAAGCCGGACAAACAATTCAAGCGCGCGCAGGAATTGAAGGTGGCCCACACCGCGCGCCTGGAAAATGACGACTACGTCCGCGTCCGTGATTTTAAGACCCGCAAGGAAATCGTCGCCGGCGTGGCCGATGCGGCGAATCATCTGGGTTGAAAATGGATCAACCGTTGATTGCGGTGTAATTTCCGGGCATGGCGGGAAGCTGCCCGGTACAGGCCGCGATTCAAATTCTCCAGCGCGTTTACAGTTATGATGTAGCGCAGGCTTTCCGGCCTGCGGGTTCTGGTGACTTTCCAGTCGCCACTTCCGGGCGGACGAAACACGGGACAAGAATGTCCCGCCAACCCGCAGACAGGAATGTCTTCGCTACATGAAAAATGGAATCGCTCTAACTCACAGTGCCGGGCGGCAGGACGGACGGCAGCACTTGTCTCAAATCTGCGAGTTCGAGGGCCAAAGCATCCCCCCCGAAAGCATTTGCGCCTGGTAACTGACTGCCAGTTACCAGGCGCAGGACTTTTTTCCGAGCACAGGAGCTTTTACAAAATCGCTCCGGCTCTCTTTAAAGTCCGAACCTCAATGCAGAAATACTGCTTGATAGAACTCATTCGGGGCCACCGGCAGATTCGTGTCAACAAGATACTGCGGCGACATCGTTAGCGTAGTCGGAACCGTGGTCAAATTAGTCCAAGGCCCGCCGGGACTGGAACTGCGCTGCACCTGGTATGTGTTGCCAGCCACGCCATTGATGCCGACAGTTGGGAACAGGTGGATGGTTTCGAGCGCGAGTGGGACTTTTGCGCTATTATTCAAGCCGGAGCCATTCGAGACCGCAGCCTGATAAAGTCCGACATCGGCAATTGTAGCGCCCGTAATGGTGAGCGTCGCGGTGCCCGAGCCTGAAATGTGGCCTGGGACGTTGCTGAGAATGTTGTTGTTAAGGGTCCATACATAGGTGCTGGCCGCCGGGGTGGTGCCAACGTAGAACGTAGCGGTTCCGCCAGGCGCAACGGTCGCCGCGATCGGTTGGGTGGTGACGACCGGCGAGCCAGAAGCCGCGGTAGCTTCCAGATCAAGATCGTCCGCGAATAACGACGGATCGCTACCGTTGCTCCACTGGTAAAGCACCTCCAGTCCAGCCCGCACAGTAACCGTGCCGGCGGGCGCGGTATATGAAGGGCTAGTGTATTGCTGCGCGGGTTGGGAGCCGCTGCCCAAATTGCCTGTAGTCTCCAGACCGGCAGCTATCAGATCATACGAGTTGCTCTGGAGTATCCCGCCCGAGGCATCCATGAACACGACGTAAAGAGCTGTTACTGGATAGACAAAGCTATCGCTTACAGCATCGTAATTTAATACATTTGTTTGATAACCGGAGTAAGTACCCCCGCCACCCACATACATGGACAAGGTGTAGGAAGTGTTGGCCGAAGACGGGTTGTCTTGATAAAAATACATTGCTGTCCAATCTGATTGAGGGTTGAGGGATAAAAAAAGGTTGGCTTGCGGGTTTGGGCCTTGCCACAAGGTAAGGCATGAAAAAGAAAACCAGCTATAAGCCAACCGCCAGCAAGTTCTCCATTCTCCGCCAGCTTTGCAATCTCATTCCCACTCACTTGGTTCCCAAACTGGCGCGCGACACCGGCGTCGAAGACCACGCCCGCACGTTTAGTCCTTGGAGTCAGGTCGTCAGCCTGCTCTACGCCCAACTGACCCATGCCCTGGGCCTCAATGATGTGTGTGACGCCTTGCGTCTGCACTCCGGCCCGCTCTCGGCTTTGCGCGCGGCCACGCCGCCCTGCAAAAACACGTTCTCTTACGCCAATCGCACCCGCGATCCGAAAATGGCCGAGCAACTCTTCTGGGCCGTGCTGGATCATTTGCAAACGCTCCAGCCTGCCTTCGCCGGCCACCACACGCCCCGCTTCGCTTTTCGTTTCACCCGGCGCCTCATTCATGTCGTGGACACCACCACCATTGCGCTCATGGCCCGTTCGCTGGATTGGGCCAAACATCGGCGGCGCAAAGCCGCCGCCAAGTGTCATGTCCGGCTTAATCTCCAAAGTTTCCTGCCCGCTTGCGCCATCGTCGGCTCGGCCGCCGAGCATGACAGTATCCGCTCCCGCGAGCTTTGCGCCAATATCCATGCCGGTGAAATCGTCATCTTCGACAAAGCTTACGTGGACTTCGCGCACTTGGCTGACTTGTCCCAACGTGAAGTCTTTTGGGTCACCCGCGCTAAAGACAACCTGCAATTTCGCGTCGTCCGCAAATTTCAGGACGGAAGGTTCGGTAACATTCTGCGCGACGATCTCATTGAACTGACCGGCCCGGCGGCCAAAGATTATCCGGTCGGCCTGCGCCGCGTCGTGGCACTGGTTGAGGTGGACGGGGAAATACGGGAAATGATTTTCCTGACCAATAACTTCACTTGGAGCGCCCAGACCATCGCCGATCTCTATCGCTGCCGTTGGCGCATCGAAACCTTCTTCAAGGAACTCAAACAGACCTTGCAACTGGCCGATTTCTTGGGTCACAACGCCAACGCCGTGCGCTGGCAGGTCTGGACAGCCTTGCTGGCCTACGTGTTGTTGCGCTTCTGCGCTTGGCTGGGGCGGTGGGGCCACAGTTTCACCCGCCTCTTCGCCCTGATCCGCTCGGCCCTCTGGCAAAAACTGGATTTGCGCAGCCTCTTGGAAAGCTGTGGGACAGCCAAAGGCGGCGGTCGCTTCCTCGGCCAGCCCGAACAAGCCTATTTGCCCGGCTTCGCCTGACGCTGTGGGACAGCCACACCATTCAAACCGACTACGACCGCTCAAATTCTTAAACCGATTTTTCATTCTCCCATTCGCGTTTCAGGCAAATCCGCTCCAAAAAATCGCGGCGTCTGTCGCTATTGGTCGGCACTGATAAAAATACATGCCAAAGAGGTTGTCTAAATTCGGATTAGCGTTTGTCGAGCCTTCAAAGGTCTTTATGAATAGGCCATAGCCGCTGGTGAGATTATCATCATTGGCGCCGTTGGCCCATGTTTCAGAATTTTCGCAGTCCCCATTTCCGCCACCGGGGAAGTTGACGCTTTCAATACCCAGCGCGGTCCAGCCGACCGGCGGGTAACCAGCCTGGTCAGCGACCGTAATCTGGTTAAGATCGCCGTTGTACAGGACAGGATAAGAAGCAGTCACCACACCGGTTCCGCAGGCCACAAGGCCCAGAACCGCAGTGAATGTGAGCAGTCGCTTCATCAGGGATTTTGGTTTGGTTGTTTTCATAACGTTTGTATTACTTGTCTTTCCGGGTTGACTGATTTTTGGTTGGTTCATTTGCTTTGAGTTATAGCCTTCAACTTCAAGGTTAGGTACGTTCATTGTTTTCATCGTTTGGACGGTTCACTTGAACGAAGCAGCATTCCTGAATCTTTCAGTTAAACAGTCCTTTGTGAACTCGTATTCAAGCATGGGGCAAGGTGCGTGTCAACATCTTTTTTACTAAATAGTAATCCGAAGCCTTATTAAAAACGGAGACGCGGGTGGCGACTGCCAAGCCTCTGTCCGGCAGCAACTTGTCCAGCGTTTTTAAGAGCCTGTCTGAAAAGTGTAGCGGCGGCCATCTTGGCTGCCAGAGAGCCGTGGCTTCCAGCCCGGCGGAAAAAACATCGGCTGGCGGGAAGCCCCGTAAAATGACAGCGTGGCGCGGTGGCGGTGCTCTTTCCGGGCGGCAGGATGCCGCCCTCTACGGCAGGCCGGGAGGCCCGCCGCCACATTTTCAGACACGTTCTAAACGCGGCTCGCGAGTTCGGAAGCGGATGGGGGACGTTCAGTGTGCGTTCAAATCTCCGTCGGGCCTGAATCCAATCGCCTCCAGCGCGGGCTGGATCTCAGGGTTGGCCATGAAATTCTTCCAGATCAGCCCGCTGCGATAGTTCTCAATCATGACCACAATGACTGCCTGGTTAAGACCAACCCACACCGGATCAAACCAGTTTTGAGTTTCGTTGAAGCCGTCGTGAAATCCGTAAATGCCCCAAATCCTGGCGCCCAGGTTGCGATAGAAATATTTGAGCGCAGCCATGGATTCCTGCGGCGTGTAGGGGAACGAGCCGAGCGCGGCGGAACAGCAGATGGTGCCGTTGTCGTCACGTTGCAGCGGGCGGCCACCGCCGGAGTTCACGCAGTCTGACAATCCCCAGCAATCTGCGCTGTAGCCGAGGTATTTGCGGGGGTTCTCCGCGCAATAGGCGTGGTTGATGAGCGCGATGTTGCGATTGTTCTGGAAATAATCCGTGTACTGATCTTTCCTGCCGCGGGGATCAAAGCCCATGAACGAAAACTGGGTGAAAAACAGGTTGCCCCCGTTGCCTTCGCCGACGTTGAGTTTGAATCCATAGTAAGTATTGCCGTTGGTATAGTGATCCCCCTGCGTCGTCCGGCTCCACCACTGGCGATACCGGACGGCGAAGTCGGATTGTCCAGCCCAGCCGGTGTGATAAAGGCTGGCGGGCACCGGATGGGTCGGGGAAGCAATCGCGAGCAGGTAAGCCATCATGGTTTCATTCCAACCCACCAAGGGGTGGCTGATGTACCAGCCAAAATCAGGCGACCAGTGCCAGTAAAGAAAATCGCTCGACGGCGTTTTGCGATACCAATCCCACTCCACCCCGCGCCACAGGTCGGTGATGGTTTGACGGATCTCGCGCTCCGCGGCGGTGTCGCGATCGAAGTATTGCCGCGCGGTCAGGAGTCCCTGGACCAGAAAAGCGGTTTCCACCAGGTCGCCGCCATCGTCGTATTTGCCGAAATAGGGAATGACCTTGCCGGTTACGCCGTTGAGGAAATGCGGCCAGGCGCCATGAAAACGGTCCGCCTTGCGCAAAAAGCGCGTGATTTTGAGCAGGCGTTCCGCGCACTGTTCGCGAGTGATGAAGTGCCGTTCGGTCCCCGCAATCAATGCCATGATCCCAAAGCCGGAGGCGCCCACCGCCACGAGGTTTTGATCCCCGGGCAGGATTTCGATGGCCATGCCGGCGTTGGGATGCGCTCCCTCCCAATAATATCGGAAACAGCTTTCCTGAACCATGTCCAACAATTCGTCGTCGTTGAATGGCCGGGTGGCGGCAGAGGCTGCCGCCGACAGTGGGGATTCGTTCCCCGACAAATCCTGCGCACTGACCCGATAGAAGGCTTTTCGGCCCGGCTCGCCCACAAAGTCCACGAAGCGATTAAACTGGCCCTCCTGGATGCCGATGGGAACATACTTCTCACCATCCCACGAGCGGTAGATTTGATACCGCAGCAAATCGCTCTCCGGGTTGTTCGACCACGTCAGGTCGAAATGGCGCTCGGCGCCTGTGACTGCCAGTCCGGTTGGCGCCGCGGGCGGCTTGCGGTCAACGCGGTCGTGGTAATAGATTTGCACGTCGTCGAGGTAGAGCGTGTGTTCCTTGCCGTCGTCGAGTCCCTGCTCCAGCCAGATTTTCGCCAACTTGCTCGGATCACATTTTAAATCGTCGGTGCGTCCGAACAAGGGCTTGAAATGCGCGAAGGGGATGCTGATACGAACCCACCTGCGTGCGGGCAGAGGCCCGTAATCCCTGAGCAGGGTGATGGTTGGCGACCCGATGTCGTCTCGGTCCTGCAACGCGATGCGCGGTGAATCGTCGGACGACATCGCTGTTTCGGAAAAACACCAAAAGGAGATCGTGTCGCCCTCGAACGCAAGGTCCTGCCCATTTTGCGCGGCCGACGCGAGCAGCATTTGCCAATGACCACCGGGCGCGGACGTCCAGTTCAACCGCAGACTGTTGGGCGGACTCACGAAGTGATTCGTGTCCACCGGCAATTTGTAGTCCACCATTTCCAGTTTGCTTGGCGGGGTGACCATTCCCTCGCTGTGGTAGTACGATCCCTCAGCGGGGCTGTTGTCGAAAAAGACATGACGATCATAGAATGTCTCCGCATGGGCGGCCCCGGCCAGCCTCAAGCCGATGAGCATTCCCACGGCCAACCCCTGCAAGCGGCGCCGGGACACCCTCCGCGTGATCTGAATCAGCATTTCGAAACTTCTGCAAAACCACTGAAGCGGCGCTGTGTGAGTGCCAATGAACGGAGGTCTTCCTGGAAAAACACGGCCGTCACCAACCGCCGCCACAAAGTAAAGTGGGTTTTGCATGGGTCTCATTTTATCGTTGGTCAGGTCATCCATTTTCCTGCCTTCGTTTGGGGGGCAACCGCTGCCAATTCCTCGGGGGGAATTGCGTTGAACTTCAGGATGAACTCGTGATGACCGCCTGACGGCGGAGTTGAAGAAACTGTAAAGTTTAAAGCGTTTGCACAACTCATTGGTTCACAAGAACATCAAAACAATCATAAATTTCGCAATCCAAGCATTACAAGAATCCCGAATTTTGTAAAGAAAATTACTTGACATTTGTGCGTCTGTGGAACAGGCTTCGGTATTCACACAACCTATACTAATTATGGTCTTTAGAGAGCGATCCAACTTCCCCGGCGAAGCCGGAGTTGAACGAATCAAACCCCAGCTCAAGGCGCGCCGCGCTTTCACGCTGATTGAGCTGTTGGTGGTGATTGCCATCATTGCGATTCTGGCTGCGATCTTGTTGCCGGCATTGGCGGCGGCAAAGGACAAAGCCAAGGCGATTCAATGTATGAGCAATAGCCGGCAACTGATGATGGGTTGGATTGCATACGCCAACGAAAATGGCGACCAATTGGTGAATAACTATGATACCGCGTCAATTCAGAATGACCTCAGTCTGCCAAACCCGACTTATGCCAGTTGGGTGGACGACGTTATGTCCTGGGCCATACCTCCCCCCGACTATTGCTTCAACCTGGCCGGAATAGTTCAGGCGCCGTTCTACAATTATGTGAATAATGTCAGTGTTTACAAGTGCCCGGCCGATGATTATTTAAGCCGGCTGCAGCAGAGAGCGGGTTACACAGCCCGCCCGCGCTCCTATTCGATGAACTGCTTTTTCGGCGCCTCGACTCCCACGTGGAACCAGTTGGGGAACGAATTTTTCACAGGCTACAACCAGTTTCTAAAGGCGAGCAGGATTCCCGATCCATCGAACCTGTATGTGATACTGGATGAACATCCCGACAACATCAACGACGGCTATTTCAAAAACGGCGCCGACCCGAATATTGCGGATGCTGTGTCTTGGCCCGGTGGGGTATGGGGCGATATACCGGCTTCGAATCACCATCGTGGTGGCGGCTTCGGCTTTGCGGATGGACATTCGGAGGTCCACATATGGCAAAGCGGCAAATGCACCATTTTGCCCGTGACGTTTAACCCGTGTCCGCACAACTCCCTCCTCTCCGACCCGGCTGGCTGGGCAGATGCCGCATGGCTCGCATCACACTCGAGTGTGCCTATCAAGTAAATTAACCGGATGTCTGAGACGTTGAATTGTGTCCGGCGAACCCGCCGGCGAGGTACGGCTTAACTTATCTTTTTTGCGCATTCTCCGCGCTTCGAGTGCGTTGTTCAGGCCGGAAGGTTTGATGGCAATCCACGCAATCCGCCGTGACCCGGCTGTAGGCTTTGAGAAGAGCCGGAGTGTTGGACGCGCCGGCCGCATCCAGCATGGCCGTGACATCCCCTTGGAAATGGTCCGTTTTTTCCAGGTAGGCGGGATGCTTCACTTCCACCCAGGCATTGGATTGGGTCATGAGCCTCAACTGAACGCCGTTGGAGATGACGAGGCTGTAGTTTTCCAGAGTAATGCCTTCGACAATCTTTCCGGAATAGCCAAGTTTTTGGCGCATAAAGATCTGCAGGGTTGTCATCGGCTTATGCGCGACATCCGCGGCGAACAAGCCGCCGACAACCAACGTGGTCAGGACCACGGAACTTATCCATTTTGCTTTCATAACACGGTCACTCATAGGAATTGGCTTTTTTGACGCCCCCTGTTGAAGGATAATTTCTTCTCATCAGGTTTCACTTAGGGAGCTTGTGCGTGTCCGTTTGGGTTGTAAAGCGCCATTTTTGGCGTCTAGAGCGTTTCCAGTTATTATGTAGCGCAGGCTTTCCAGCCTGCGGGTTCAGGCGACTTTCCAGTCGCCTCTTTCGTGCTGATCAAACACGGGACAAGAATGTCCCGCAAACCCGCAGACAAGAATGTCTGCGCTACATCAAAGTTGTAACCGCTCTAATTTGGCGAAATACCCTTGTCTCCCGGCGAGGGCGGGCGCACGATTGGCACCCGGACAACCGGGACTGAGATTGCAGATTTGGCACCGCACAGAGAATTCAGGATGGCTGTGGAAGAATTTGAACCATGAAAATCACCAATCGGCTGTCCACCATAACGAAAGGCATATTCTCCATCGGACTTTTTGCGGCGTTGCTTTGCCAGAGTTTGCCGGCCCGTGCCGCTGAAGATGACGTAGCCGTACGCCGGTTGACCGAGCGCATCGCGCCGGGGCATGGCCGGGACTTTAGTATTGAAACCATCGCCGCGCCTGCCGGTGAAAATATTTTTGAAGTCGAGGCCCGCGACGGGAAAATTGTTTTGCGTGGCGACAACCCGCTGTCGCAGGCGGTCGCGTTCAACTGGTATTTGAAGCACGACGCGTTCGTGGATGTATCGTGGTATGCAGATGACGCGGTGAAGGTGCCGGACAAACTGCCGCTGCCGGCGGAAAAGATCCGTGAAACGACCAGAATCAAGGATCGTTTTTTTCTGAATTACTGCACGTTTGGTTACACGATGCCGTTCTGGCGCTGGCGCGATTGGGAACGGTGCATTGACTGGATGGCGCTTAACGGAATCAACCTGCCGCTCGCACAAACCGGCAATGAATACATCTGGCAGAGAGTCTGGCGCGATTATGGATTGAGCGACGACGAAATTCGCGCGTTCTTCACCGGCCCGGCGTATTTGCCGTGGCATCGCATGGTGAACATTGACAGTTGGGACGGCCCGCTGCCGCAAAGTTTCATTGACGGCCAGCATGATTTGCAGAAGCAGATACTGGCGCGCGAACGCGAACTGGGCATGAAACCGGTGTTGTGCGCCTTTGCGGGGCACGTGCCCAAGGCGCTCCAGACCAAAGAGCCGGCGATGAAAATTGAAGCCATTCCGCCGGGCTGGGGTGGATTTTCCAGCAATTATGGTTGCTGGTTTCTCAATCCGCTGGACCCGAAATTCAAGGAAATCCAAGTCAAATTTTTGCGGGAACAACAAAAGGAGTACGGCACGAGCCATTACTACGGCACCGACCCGTTCAATGAAATCACTCCGCCGAGCTGGGCGCCGTCGTATCTGGCCAGCGTGTCGCGGGCGATTTACGACGGCATGGCCCAGGTTGATCCCGACGCCATCTGGCTGCAAATGGCCTGGACATTCCAAACGCGCAAGCAATGGACTGACGACCGCTTGTCGGCCATGATTCGCGCCGTGCCGCCAGGGCGCATGGTCTTGATTGATTATGTCTGCGAGAACCGGGAAATGTTCCGCGAAACGAAGGCATTCTATGGCGCGCCGTTCATCTGGGATTATCTGGGCAACTTCGGCGGCAATACGTCTCTGGTTGGACCGATCAGCAAGATCAACCGGCGCGTGACGGCGGCGATGAATGACCCGACCCTGACCAACCTTATCGGCGTGGGCGCCACACTCGAAGGCTTCAACAATCCGGTCGTGTACGAAATGTTATTTGACCGCGTCTGGTCGGGCACCAACCTGGATCTCGCCCAATGGATCCGCGACGAGGCCCGCGCCCGTGCCGGGGGCGCAGACCTCCAGGTGGAACAGGCGTGGGACATCCTGCGCGAAAAAATTCTGGTTGCTAGTAATCCCATCGGTGGTCACGGGGTGATTTTTCAGTTGCAACCCGCCTTGCGCAGTGAGGCCAACAACATGCTGTCGGCGCATATCGCCTATCACAACGCGGATTTGGTCCGGGCGTGGGAATTGTTGTTGCAGGCCGGCCCCGCCGCGCGCAAATCCAGCGCCTATCAGCGGGACCTGGTGGACACGACGCGGCAGGCATTGGGGAATCTCGGCTTGATGTTACGCGACGAGATGGCGGCGGCTTACGACCGGAAAGACGCCGTCGCGTTTGAGAAAGCCGCCGACCAATTCATGGCCCTGGGTCGCGATCTGGACAAATTTCTCGGCACGCGCACGGAGTTCATGCTGGGCAAATGGATTGACGACGCCAAATCATGGGCGGCGAACAAGGACGAGCAGGCCTATTACGAAAAGGATGCGCGCAGTATCCTCACCATTTGGGGCGGCGGCCTGACGGATTACGCGGGCCGGCAGTGGAACGGGTTGATGCGCGATTACTATCTTCCACGGTGGCGAATATTTATCGAGGCCACGCTGGGAGAATTAAAGGGTGGAAAACCGGTGGATCGCCCGGCGCTCGAAAAGCAATGGCGCAGCCATGACCTGGAATTCGCGACGACCGCCGGCGGCGATTATGCCACCAAGCCGCACGGAGATTTTTTTGCTCTGAGCCGCGCACTTTACAACAAATACGCGCCGCTGGCAGCCGGTGGCCCGGTATCCAAACCCATCAACCCCTCAACCAGATGAATCAACCACCGCCCACGCCAAATTCACCCGCTGCTCCAGCGGCCAGCGCCGCCGCAAAGCCCGTCCGCCTGATGTCACTCGATGCCTTGCGCGGCTTCGACATGTTCTGGATCGTCGGGGCCGATGCGCTCGTCGAGGCGTTGCGCAAGTTGAGCGAGAGCCGCGTCGTTCAAGGACTGGCACGGCAGTTGGAGCATGCCGGCTGGGCCGGGTTCCATTTCGAGGACCTGATCTTTCCGATGTTTGTGTTCATTGTAGGGGTGTCACTGGTGTTCTCGCTGACCCGGACGATCGAGCGGGAGGGGCGGGCGGGAGCCGTGTGGCGCATCCTGCGGCGCGCGGTGCTGATGTATTTGCTCGGCATTTTTTACTACGGCGGGTTCAGCACTCCGTTTCATGAAATCCGATTGTTGGGGGTGCTCCAGCGGATCGCACTCGCCTATCTGTTTGCCGGGTTGATCTTCTGCTTTTTCGAGCGCCGCGGATGGATTATCTGGTGCGTCAGCCTGCTCGTTGGTTACTGGCTGGTGATGACCTTTGTCCCGGTGCCGGGCGGCACGGCGGGCAACTTCGCCGAAGGTCAGAACCTGGCGAACTGGGTGGATCAGCAATACCTGCCGCTGCGGAAATGGGACGGCGACCATGACCCCGAGGGACTGCTCAGTACGCTGCCGGCGATTGCGAACTGTCTGCTGGGCGTATTCGCCGGGGTGTTATTGCGCGACACGAAGCGCAGCGACTGGACCAAGGTCTGTTGTCTCGCCGCGGCTGGCCTGGCCTTGGTCGCGCTTGGCTGGCTGTGGAATTTCCAGTTCCCCGTCATCAAGAAGATCTGGACATCGTCGTTTGTGCTGGTGGCTTGCGGTTACAGTTGCCTGCTGCTGGCGGCTTTTCACCTCGTCATCGAGATCTGGGGCTGGCGCGGGTGGGCTCAGCCTTTCGTCTGGATCGGGATGAACCCGATCACGATCTATATGATTCACAACCTGGTGGATGTCGGGCAGATTGCGCAGCGGTTCGTCGGCGGTGACCTGAACAAGCTTTACCTCGGCCGCTACGGTGATCTGGCCGTCGCGCTGGCGGGAATGGCCATCACCTTCGGCATCTGCCGTTTCATGTACCAGCGAAAGATATTCTTGCGGTTGTGAGCGCGGCGGAACGTGGGCAGTTCGTATGAATGGCAGATCGTCCCCGTCCAAGGCTTGGCCTCGCGCCATCGGCTCCGGCCGCTGGTCAGCGACCAACTCGATGGCCGGCAAATCGCCATTCATCTGGAAAGCTTGTTCCGGCGATACGGCGCACCGTTGTTCCTCAAACGTGACCACGGATCGCCGTTACAATTCTGCGACACCGGTATCTCAGCTCGATGTCGCCGTAGGGAAACGTCCTGTAGCTCAAGCCGTAACCGAACGCATACAACGGATCATTCGGCACGTCGAGGCAACGGGAAACATACCTGGCTCCCGGATCACCTTGGTCGGGACGCCCCGTGTTCTTGTGATTATAATAAATGGGGATCTGTCCGACGTTGCGCGGAAAAGTGGCCGTCAGTTTTCCCGACGGATTCTAATCGCCGAACAGCACATCGGCCACGGCTGTCGCTTCCGTCACCCTCTCGCGCAGTGAACGTCCGTCCGCCGCAATCTCCTCGCCGAACGCCTTCAGTATTGCCCGCAGCGCCGGATCATCGACGAGATTCTCGCCTTTCGCGTGCAGGATCGTCACCGCTGAGCCAGCCACATGGCTGACCCCCGTCCGCACGCTGACCGCCTGTTGCCAGTGGCTGGCGGCACGGCAGCAGCCCAGCCGATTCTGCTGGTCATCCGCCAGCGGACCCACCAACGCAACGGCGACTGATTTCCTCAAGCGCAGGATCTGCCGGTCGTTCTTCAGCCGGACGAACGATTGTTCCGCGATTTCCCGCGCGGCTTTCCCGTTTTCCGGCGTGAGGATTTCCTGGCGGGCCTGCTCCGCCGTGCAGCCGGGCCACCCTGAAATGGTCCGCGTGCCAGTCCATACCCAACTTGACTTGCTCGATACGGGCTTGCGTTTCGGGGTTTGGGAGCGTAGTTGTTTCCCTCGCATGTTTGAGTATGTTTTTCATGTGCAAGAGCTGTCGCCCGTCGCGACCTCTGACTCAGTTCATGCCTTCCTTCTTCGTTAACCACCGACATTATGCGTCTTGTCCCATTCCAGCCTGTCCTATGGAGCACGCTGCTTGTTTTATTCGGGGCGGGTTGTGGTCCGTCAATTCGCGAGGCCGAGCTCAAACAGCAAGTCGAGACCAACAGCAAGAGATACCAGCCTGCCGATGCCACACTGAAGCGGCTCGTCGTGCACGACTTCAACCGTCCAACCATTCAAGACAATCTTGGCGGCAATGCGGCCACGTGGAATCTCGATCCGACCGATGCCGAATCGGGTTGCACGTATAACCTCGATGCGCAAACCAAACGCGGCACTGAAGGAAACTCGCTCCACCTCGCCTACCGACTCAATCCGAACAAATCGTCCCAGAACGGGTTCTGGATGAACCTCAACGGACTCGACGCCCGCGACTACGACCACTTGGAGCTCTGGATAAAGGGTGATCCGCAACAGGGCTTCGCGAAGTCGCTCAAAATCGAAGTGACACAGCCCAAGCCGGATTCACCCGGCCAATCGCTCAAGGGCAGTTACGTCATTCAGGGCATTACCGGTGATTGGCAGCGATTCCGCATTCCGCTCAACCGGCTGACCGGCATCGAAACGTGGAAGGATCTTAACACCCTCGTTATCGGATTCCATTCGCGCCGCGAAAAGGTGTCTCACGGGGCGGTTTTCATTGACGATATCGCGTTCGTCAAAACCGGCGAGCCCGGCCCGTCCATCCGCGATCCCGTGCCGATTCCGAAGAAACGCGCCTGGGAACAGGCCCATGGCGGAGAGGTTGCATCCTATCCTTTCGTCATTCAGCGCCTTGCCGGATGGCCCACCAACCTGCTCGCGGACAAATCCTCGTTTCCGAAGGATGATCGGGAATTTCTGATGCGGGTCGCGCGCGACACCTGGACCGGCATTGATTCGCTCTGTGACCGGGAGCATCGGCTGCCTCTCGACCAGGTGCGTTTCGGCACCAATTCGGTCGCTCCCGCGGAAAGCCGCGCCGGCGATTACGCGAACGTCACCGACATCGGCATCTACCTGCTGTCGGTCACGGCCGCCTGCGATCTCAAGCTGATCACGCGCGACGAAGCTCTCGAACGCCTGCGCCGCACGCTTGACTCGATCGAGGGAATGGAATCCTACGACGGTTTTCTCTACAATTATTACGACACGACGACGCTCGAGCGCACGAGCAACTTCATTTCGTTCGTGGACAGTGCGTGGCTGACGGCGGGACTCATGGTGGTGCGCCAGGCCTTTCCAGAATTGAGCCCGCGCTGCACGAAACTCATTGATCGCGGTAACTACGGTTTCTTTTACGACGATGTCGAGCAGGTGATGAACCACGGCTTCTGGGTCCATATGAATTGTCGCGCAGAATATACCTATGGCCTGCTCTATACGGAGTCGCGCGCCGGCAGCCTGATCGCCATCGGCAAGGGCGATGTTCCCGAGGAACACTGGTTCCAGCTCCTGCGCACCTTCCCGTCCGACGCAACCTGGCAATCGCTTACACCCCATGAGCGCAAGGTGAAAACCGTGCACGGACACGAAACGATCGGCGGCTGGTACGAATGGAATGGTCTCAAATATGTTCCAAGCTGGGGTGGCAGTCTGTTCGAGGCGCTGATGCCGACCGTCATCATCGACGAAAAGAAATACGGACCGGAAAACGTCGGAACCAACGACGTGATCCACGCGGAGATCCAGCGCCGGTATGCCCTTGAAACGTTGAAATATCCCGTGTGGGGGATGTCGCCGTGCTCCATGACGGCCACCGACAGCTACTCGGAATATGGCGTGAAGGTGCTCGGCGTTCGCGGCTACAAGGCGGGAGTCGTCACGCCGCACGTGACCGCGCTCGCCCTTTATGTCACACCCGCCGAAGCCATTGCGAACCTTAGGAATTTGATCGAGAAATATGACATCTACGGCCAGTATGGATTCTACGACGCCGTTGACCCCGTTTCCGGCGAAGTCGCCCATAAATACCTGGTGTTGGACCAGGGAATGATCTTTCTCTCGCTCGCGAATTACCTGGGCGACCAGTGTGTTCAGAAGCATTTCGCCGCAGATCCGATCGCCCAAAAATCCCTGCCGTTGCTCAAGGACGAAAACTTCCTGTCGAACTGACCATCCTGATTAAACTGAATTCCTGCCGGACTCGCACCGTCTCGGTCGCGCTCGCGCTTTCTGCGCACGCCGCCACCGCGCCGGAATCGCTGCTCGGGTTCGATAAGGGTGACGTGACTTCGCTTTTTTCAGCCCGGGAGGGGTGCTAAAAGGCATTACCGACCGCGCCGTCTTCCACGACGACGCCCGACGACTGCGTTGAATCTTGCGCCAACGTCAAATCATTTTCCGGTTGCTTTTCCAAGACTTTGAACGGATGATCGGAACTACGCCGCAGCATGATCACCGACGTCTGGCCACCTTGGACGGGTCACCGTCGAAGCCCGGCTCCGCCCCAAGGTCTGATCTGCGTCCGGCAAAACCGAAAACCAAAAGTGTCAACCAATTATCCTGGAAAGTGGCCTCATAATTAACTTTTCCGCCCAATTATGGCAGAACAGGAAATAACTGCGGTTCACAAAACAGAATTGGAAGACCGTATTCATTTCTCACAATTAGCGGCCTATGGTGCCGGGGGCATTATTCCCATTGCCCTGTTCAACATTGCCGGCATCCTCGTGGGTTTGATGGGGAATATCAGCCTGGGGCTCAGTGCCTTCTGGCTGGGCGTCATCTTGATCATCCCGCGTTTGTGGGATGCGCTTTCTGATCCCATTATCGGGCACCTTTCCGATAATACCAGGACCCGTTGGGGGCGCCGGCGTCCCTACCTGCTGATAGGAGGTGTACTGGTGGCTGTCTTTTTTGTGGTAATGTGGTGGATCCCCAAAGGGGACAGGGTGCAGGTCTGGTTCCCGTCAGAAACAGGCTTCCAGGCGTTTCAACTGGTCTATATTCTTTTCTCCCTCCTGTTATTTTTCACTGCCTGTAATATTTTTGAGATTCCTCATGGCGCCCTGGGCATGGAGATGACCACTGACTACCATGAACGCACCCGCCTTTTCAGTGCCAAGAGCTTTGTCGGCAATCTTTTTGCCATGAGCACACCCTGGCTTTTTGCCCTCGCCAATACGAAACTTTTCAAAGGCACGGGAAACGAAGCCGATGGCATGCGCTACGTGTCCCTCATGGTCGCGGCTTTGATCATCCCGCTCTCATTCTGGTGGACTTTCAAATTGCGCGAGCCGGGATTTGTAAAAGCGGCAAAGCATGAAAGAACCCCCTTCTGGAAAGATATGAAACGCACCGCCAGCAACAGGAACTTTGTCATGCTGACCCTGACCATTTTCACCCTGGCCATGGGGTTCAATTTCGTACAGCTGCTTGGGTCATACATCCCTATTTTTTATATTTTCGGGGGCGACAAAGTTGCGGGCGCTTATCTGCTCGGAATCAACGGCACCATCTGGGCCGTCACCGGATTGCTGGCAGTTTTCCCCCTGATCTGGATCAGCCCGAAATTGGGCAAACGGAACACCCTAGCAATTTCGATCCTGCTCATGAGCCTGGCACAACTTTCCAAGATTGTCTGCTACAACCCTAATTATCCCTACCTGATCATTATCCCCACCGTTCTGCTTTCCGCGGGGATGCTGTTTTTCTTCACCCTGGGATCTTCCATGGTGGGCGATATCTGTGATGAAGATGAATTAAAGACGGGTTATCGCGCGGAGGGAAGTTACTACTCGATATTCTGGTGGTTCATTAAGATGGGAACTGCATTTGCCAGCCTTGTCGCCGGCGCACTGATTGTATTGACTGCGTTTGACCAAATCCAGGTTACACAAGTCGATAGCCTCTCGGGGATGGTCAGGGAAATTCGGAGCGAGATTCAGGCGTGGGGAGGTGATCAGGCTTTCAGCGGCACCAACGCGCAGTTGCTGGAGAAAACCAAGACGCAGGTCGCTCAAGCGCTTGATGAGGCAAAAGAATATGCAAGCTACCTTGAAAAGAAATCGGCAAAGCAACAGGAGCAGTCGGAGGAATCTGTCCCTGATTCCCAGGCCCGTCAACGCGACAGGTTGCTGAATGCATTGTCCACGACAAAATTTACGGCAGGCAGACTGGAAGAGTTACGATTGCGTTTGGAAAACCTGGGGCCCCAAGCGCAAGACTCGCAGGTCAAAGCCGCCGTGGCCGAAGCCATTCCCCTGACACTTCAAACCAAGTTTGAAAAGGCCAGGATGTATTCATTTGAGCTTATGTCGCATCTGGAATCCAAAGCAAAGGAAGGCAAAAACAGCGTAGAGCATTATCAGGAGATCCTCAAGAACATGACCACAGTAAACAACCGGATTGCCAGCCTGAACGCAGCGTCATCCCTGCATATCATGGATAAAGAACTTACAACAATTGAAAAGGACATACCACCGCTGACAAAGCAATCACCTTATACTCTTTTGATGATGCGGGTGGTCGAGATCGGGCTGCCAGTGTTATTGAGCCTCTTTTCCATCTTCTTTCTCCTCCGTTACTCGTTGACGGAAAAACGGTCACACGAGATCAAAAATCTTTTAAAGCAACGTAATGAGGAACGTTCAAACCAGGCAAACCAAATGACGGGATCGGCGACGGTTTAAGGCGGGCCATGGGTATGTCCTTTGGACTATGACGCTCTGTAATAGAAACGCACAATGAAGAAAATGACATTCGATATTAAAGAAAGCAATTTCTATTTAAACAACAAGAGAGTATTTCTCAATTCAGGGGAGATCCATTATTTCAGGGTCAGACGAGAGCTTTGGAACAGGGACTTGGAAGCAGCCAGAGAGGCTGGTTTAACCACCGTCAGCACTTACGTCCCTTGGGCATGGCACGAATCAGAGGAAGGCGTTTTTGATTTTGACGGCACCTCATGTCCGGAACGCGACTTCGAAGGCTGGCTGCAGCGATGCCAAGCCAACGGTTTGACCTGCATCGTCAAACCGGGGCCGTTCATCCTGGCCGAAACCCGTGGCGCGGGGCTACCGGATTGGTTTTTGGTACAATACCGGGAAGAAGTCAAGATGCGCAACAGCAAGAGTGAGATCGTCCCAGGCGACGGCGTCAGCCTGTTCAACCCCAAATTCCTGGAGAAGGTAACGCGTTGGTATGACCAGGTCATGCCCTTGATCGGCAAACGCGAAATCTCGGCCGGTGGACCGATTATCATGATGCAGGTCTGTAATGAGATCGGTGTATTCTCATGGCTGGCGCACCAGGGAGACTATTCTGAAAATGTCAGGGCGCGTTTCATTTCATACTTGGCAATCAAATTTAAATGTATTGCAGATTTGAACGGCCTGTGGGGAACCGCTTACCGGGACTTTGCAGACATAGAACTTCCTCCTGACGGCAGGCTACCTTATGCCTCAAAGGGTGATCGCGGCCGCGATTATGAATGGCATTGTTTCTGGAGAACCTATTATGGCGATTATTTGAGAATGCTAACCCGCATGGCCAGAAACAGGGGCGTGACGGTTCCGTTTTATCATAATCTTCCGGGCTGGATCTATGGAAGCGGCTATGAATTCCCGGTCAATATCACCATGTACGAGGATCTCTTCGGAGATAACAGCGAGATCATGTTCGGCGTCGATCATATCCCGGAATTTCTTTCATACCGCAACATGCACGATGACCGGATCATAAATGACATCACTTGCGCCATGCAGGGGAACAAGCCTTTGTTTGCCGCCGAGTTCCAGTGCGGCTCCCGCGAATATCACGTGGTGACGAACCCCCGTGAGATGGAACTTTTCTACAAGGCAAGCATTGCCCACGGACTGACCGGCTGGAATTATTACATGTTTTCACAGGGGCGAAACCCAAGGCACAGGGGCTATTCCGGGGAAACGTTCTACTGGTTCAACCCGTTGACGGCGGAAGGCGAGCGCACCAGCGCTTTCCCGCTGATTAAACGGATGAGCAAAATCGTTAAAACTTCCGTAAACCTGATCGTTGAATCAAAACGTAAGGCGGAGATCTGCGTCCTTTTCTATCCGCCTTATTATGCCACCGAATTGGAGAGACCTGAAACAGGAGCAAGCCAGCTTCGATACAACCCTTCCGCCATCCGCCGACCGGCCTATTTCGACGGCTTGCTGAAAGTGCTCCAGGTGCTCAACATTGATTTTGATATGGTGGACCTGTGCCGCGCTACAACCGAAACATTAGGCAAATACAAGCAGGTCTGGGCGTTTAGCACCGATGAAATGGATGCCGGGGATCAACAGACCCTTGTTGATTATACCAAGGCCGGCGGCATGTTGGTTATGTTTCCATATCTGCCTGATCGTGAGATGTCGCAAAAGCCCTGCACCATCATACGAGATGCCATCTTGGTAAAGCCATCCGGCACAGAGATCATCGATTCTCCGCTGATCGATGTGTATGACTTGAAGGACATCAAGTGTGCCAATCCGCAGACCATTTATGATGAGCCATCGCTCGCCGGCGCCGAGGTCATCGCCAGGACGATTCGCGGTTCCGCGTGCGGTTTCGCCAAAACCCTCGGCCGCGGCTCCATCATTCACTTGGGGACGTGGATCGGGTTCGACACTGAAGGGCATAAAGCAGTGTATGAAGCCATCCTGATGAAATCAGGCGCAAGGCTCAGGCAGGCATCAGCATCCAATGACAATATAGCAGTCAGGGAGCGCTTTACAGGCTGATCATGCTGCAATTCTTTTCATTGGGAACTATTACAACGAAGAACAGGATGGCAAAGTCACCTATACGCATCCTGAAAGCGGTGAGGCCATCAATGTACCATACGCGCAGGACGGGATGATATGGCCGGCCCTTTACGGCGTATTGACCCCGGTGTGCATGGAGGTTTCTGACGGCATTAAGATCCTGCATAGCACCTCGGATATTCTCGGGGTTACAGGGAATAACGGCCAGTTGGAGATCACCCTGCACGGAGATCGAGACCTGGCCGGGGAGATCGTTTTTGAGGGTACTAGGGTTGATAAGATCAAATCTGCGACAATTTATTCTGACCCTGTAAAAATGGTTCGTGACGACAAACGCATCACATTCATATACTGTCACAAACACAAGGAAGAAATAACCCTAAGTATCGAGGTACTAGCATGAAAAGTGACTCAGTGAACCTCTGTGTAACAATTGTCTATAAGTTTCACAAAGTTACGTAGAGACATCGCGGAATGACGCGAAGGATGCATAATATGCTCTCATTACCAATCACCTTGAAAGAGTAGAAGAAAATGCCTTTGAACAGCAATATGACTCTCAAGAATTCTCATGGTTTATCCTTTGAATTCCTTAACAATGGCTCTCTGAAGAGCATAGAAGCTCATCCCATCAGGATAAGCCTCAAAGCTGCAACCCCTTTTTCGAAATCGGCTGCGAACTTCTACCTGAGGAAAAGAAAAAAGCCATTTGAATTTACCGCTCTTCTAGGCCCGGAAGGCAACAGCCTTTTTAAAATGGCCGGCGATGCTTTTATCGCCAAGGGAAGCTGGGCCGGGCTTGATTACACCTGCGGGCTGCAACTGTCAAAGAGCCTGAGCTGGCAGTGGTGTGTTCATATCAAAAATCTGTCTAATAATCCTGTTGAACTGGATCTGATTTACGTACAGGACGCCGGGCTGAAGCCGGTGAATGTCGGGTTGATCAACGAATACTATGTGAGCCAGTACCTGGAACGCCGCATCCTCGAAGATAAAATCTTTGGTGCCGTGGCATGCTGCCGTCAGAACATGAAGGAATCAACCGGCTATCCCTGGTTTATGCTGGCCTGCAAAAACACAGCCGTGGCTGGTAGTGTTGACGGCATGCAGTTTTATGGCAAGACATACCGGGAAACCGGCATCCCGGAAGGGCTGCTGGCAGACAGCTTGGGGGGTGATTATGCCGGGGAGTCTTCGGTATTTGCCTTGCAGGAAAAATCATTCAGCCTGGCCACCGGCGGGGTTCATAACAGTTTTTTTGTTGGTACCTATCTGCCGGATCATCCACAGGCCACATCACAAGATGATCTTAATCGCTTGCCGAGCCTGATGCTCGAATGCAGTGATGAGACCTCGTCTCAGCACGCGAATGACCTGATTGCCCCGGCAAGGAATTTATTCAATTCAACTCCTTTCCTGCCGGTGGATGATTTGAAGGATGATGAGCTTAACCGCTTTTTTGATAAGGAAAGGCGCCATTGCGAATATGAAAAGGGCCGGTTGCTGTCATTCTTTAGCGGACAAAACAACCATGTCGTCCTGCGGGCTAAAGAGGTGATGGCTGACCGGCCGCATGCGAACATTATGCAAGCCCGGGCCGGGTATGTGCCCGATGAAAGCATCATGTCCACCACTTGCTTTGCCTTTGGGGTTTTCAATTCACATATCACCCAGGGCAATACCAATTTCAATGTGCTGCTCTCGGTCTGCACCAGCCAGTTCAATCTCGCCCCGGAAACGGGTCAGCGGATCTTGTTGGAAGTGGATGGGAGGCGCTATTTGCTCGGGGTTCCCTCGGCTTTCGAGATGGGCCTGAATCACTGCCGGTGGATTTATAAACACGGCCATCATTGCTTCCAAGTCCGTTCCTGGACCTCCAAAGCCGCTCCGCAGGTCAATATGGACTTTAAAGTAATCAGTGGAAATAAAGTGAATATGCTCATCACTCATGATTTTGATGCTCTAAACGGCTTGACCATTTGCCCGGGGAGCAAAGCCGGTGAATATATAGCCGAGCCCAAGACAAACAGCATGATCGCGGGCAAATTTCCGGATGCACGATTCAGGATTTTGATAAACAGCACCAGTTCTGATTACCGGGCTTGTGGCGACGAAGTGCTATATCCGCACCACGACGGCCAAGGAGGCTGTTTGTTCGTGCTCGATGTCCGTGAAACCGCAGATTTTTGCATGAGTTTCGTCGGTGAAGTGCAGGCTGCGGCCAAAGCGGTTACTTTTGAAGATGCTGATCGTCAGTGGCTCTCAGATTGCCAGGATGCACGGTCTTCCTGGAAAGATTTGAGTTTGAACCTCTCCCTTGCAGGTGTCCAGAAAGACATCGCAGCCATCCAAGAGATCCTGCCTTGGTATAGCATGAATGCCATGACCCATTTTCTGACCCCTTACGGGCTGGAGCAATTCAGCGGGGCCGCCTGGGGGACGCGCGACGTGTCCCAGGGGCCAATTGACCTGCTGTTAACCCTCGAAAAGTATGATGAAGCCAGAAAGGTGCTGTGCCTCATTTTCTCAAACCAGAACCCGGATGGCGGATGGCCGCAATGGTGGATGTTTGACAGCTACTCGAATATCCGGGCTGACAGCTTCCATGGCGACATTTTTTACTGGTGCATCATTGCCCTCAGCAACTATGTCAAAGTTACCGGCAACTTGAAAATTCTGGACGAGGTCCTTCCTTACTATCATGAAAAAAGTCCCTCCCAGGCTGAGCAAACGCCGCTCCGCGAGCATGTTGACCGGCTTATTAAAATGATCGTTGGTTCATTCATTCCGGGCACGGCATTGGTGCCTTTTGACGGTGGTGACTGGAATGATTCCCTGCAGCCGGTCAGCAAGGAATTGGCACAACGAATGATCTCAAGCTGGACGGTCGAGATGAATTACCAGGCCTTTTCTCAATACCAATTGGTATCTGAACAGGCCGGGGATACAAAAACAGCCGGAGAACTGAAAGAGATCTGTGAAAAGATCAAGGCTGATTTCAACAAATACCTGGTCAAGGATGGCGTCGTTGCGGGATATGGCCTGGTTGAAGACGGCCGTAGCATCAGCGTGTTGCTACACCCAAGTGATACCACCACCGGGATCCGGTACAGTATCCTGCCGATGAACCGTGGCGTCATCAGCGAGATATTCACCAGCGAACAGGCACAGCATCACCAGGATCTTATCGAAAAGCATCTGAAAGGCCCTGACGGCGCCCGTCTTATGGACCGGCCGCTAAAGTACAAGGGGGGCATACAAACCATCTTCCAGAGGGCGGAAAGCAGCACCTTCTTTGGCCGCGAGATCGGCCTGATGTACGTGCATGAGCACATCCGTTATGCAGAATCACAGGCCCGTACAGGCAGGGCCGATGCCTTCCTGAAAGCGCTCCGCCAGGCCATCCCGGTCGGGTACAGGGAGGTTGTCCCCTGCGGGGATATCCGCCAGTCAAATTGCTATTACAGCAGTTCGGATGTTGCCTTCAGGAACCGTTATGAGGCGGATGAACGTTACGATGAAATACAGACCGGCAGGATCACGCTTCGAGGCGGATGGCGGGTGTATTCCAGCGGGCCTGGTATTTATATCGGCCTGGTCGTTTCGCGATTGCTTGGTTTGCGGATTGTATCCGGGAAGTTCATCGTCGATCCCGTCATGCCGTATTCCCTGGATGGTTTATCCGCCTCAATGGATTTGTTGGATCACGCTGTGACGTTCCATTATGCTGTCAAGGAAGGTAATTTCAGCCCCAAATCAGTTTCCATTAATGGCCAGGCCATTCAGTTGAAGTACGAAGAAAACAAATACCGCAAGGGCGGAGCAGTGATTTTAGTTGAGCAGTTTTTGGCCATGCTGGATCGGCAGGAGAATATTGTGGAGGTAAGGTTATAGAGATTTTTGGTTTCCGTCTGGCGGGCTACGTCCAGTTTCTCGCGCTGGATTATGAAATCATGGCGGCATGGATTCTTCAAAAAACGGATTAGCTCGTCGGCGCTCGACTCCTAAACAGCGGCAACGACTGCCGGCACGTTTTCAGCAGGGTCATTTGCCGTTACGGGACTTTGCGACTCGTCATGGCGTCGGGTTATCCACATAAAGCAAATGGTTGCGCTTGGAACGTGACGCCGACTATTCCTTGTGAACGCCCACTTGCGCCCCGCGCCGATTTGACCCTGGCCAGTTTTGACCTCACGCCGTTGGCCCAAGCGGGCCCGCAGGTCCCTGATTAACAATCGGACGGCTCGCTTACTGAGTCTTTGCGGGAACGGCCTGCTTGCTCCAGCGCACGGTCGCCGACTTCAGGCTGGCCGAGTCGCTGCCAATCCGGACGATGAATTCCCCCGGTTCCCAGTCGTATTCCAAGTTGCTGTTGTAGAATTTCAAATCGTCAGGGGTGATGCGGAACGTCACCTCCCTGGTCTCGCCCGGCTGCAAGCGCACTTTTTGGAACCCACGCAGGTCCTCCACGCTGCGCGTCACACTGGCCGCCGGCTGGCTGAGGTACAACTGCACCGTCTCCTCACCGGCGCGCCCGCCCGTATTGGTCACGGCAACTGAAGCAAGCAGTGTCTGGTCGCCGATGAGGTTGGTCTGGCTCAGTTTTACATCCCCATAGGCAAACGTGGTGTAGCTCAAGCCGTAGCCGAAGGGATACAACGGGTCATTTGGCACGTCGAGGTAGCGGGAAACATACTTGTCCCCCGGATTCCCTTTGTAAGGACGCCCCGTGTTCTTGTGATTGTAATAGATGGGGATTTGCCCGACGTTCCGCGGAAAAGTAGCCGTCAGTTTTCCGGACGGGTTGTAGTCGCCAAACAGCACGTCGGCCACGGCGTTGCCGGCCTCGGTGCCGCCAAACCAGGTTTCGAGGATTGCGCCGCAATGCTCCGCCTCCCAGGTCAACGTCAACGGCCGGCCGTTCATAAGGACCAATACCACGGGTTTTCCGGTTTCCACGAGCGCTTGCAGCAGCACCTTTTGACTTTCTGGAAGGCCAATGTCGCTGCGGCTCGCCGCCTCGCCGCTCATGCTGAAGGCTTCGCCGAGTACCGCCACGACGACGTCCGCGCGGGCCGCCATGGCCACCGCCTCCGCCACCATTTCCCGCGGCGAACGACTGTCCACCGGGATATCCTCGCCGAATGCCTTGAGCGTTGACCGCAACAGAGGATCGTCGGTCAGGTTTGCGCCTTTCGCGTGCAGGATCGTCACTGCCGAACCGGCTACATTGCTGATCCCCGTCTGAAGGCTGACTGCCTGCTGCCAGTCGCCGCCGCCACGACAGCAGCCCAGCAGATTCTCCTGGTCATCCGCCAGCGGACCCACCAATGCAATGACACCGGATTTCTTCAAGGGCAGGAGCTGCCGGTCGTTCTTCAGCAGGACGAACGATTGCTCCGCCATCTCCCGCGCGGCTTTCCGGTTTTCCGGCGTGAGCATTTCGCGGCGGGCCCGTTCCGCTGTGCAGCCGCGATAGGGATCGGCAAACAACCCGAGTTTGTACTTGGCCTCGAGAATTCGCCGGCAGGCCTGATTGATCATTGACTCTGAGATTTCTCCGTGCGCGACCAGTTCCGGCAGATACTTGAGGTAGGTCTCGCTCACCATGTCCATGTCCACCCCGGCTTTCATGGCCAATTCGGCATCCTTTCGGAAGTCGCCCATGCCGTGCTCGCTCATCTCATTCATGGCGTCATAGTCAGTGACAACGAAGCCCTGGAAACCCCATTGCGTTCGCAGCAAGTCCGTCAGCAGCCAGCGATTGCCCGAGGCCGGCACCCCGTCAATTTCGTTGAAGGAACTCATGACGCTGCCGGCGCCGGCCTCCACCGCCGCTCGATAAGGTGGCAGGTAATACTCGTACATCTTGATGCGGCTCATATCCACCGTGTTGTAGTCCCGGCCCGCCTCGGCGGCGCCGTACAGGGCAAAATGCTTTACGCACGCCATCAGTGCGTTGCTGCGGCTGAGGTCGTCGCCTTGGTAGCCGCGCACCATGGCCCGGGCAATCTGCGCGCCCAGATACGGGTCTTCCCCCGCGCCCTCTGCAATTCTTCCCCACCGCGGGTCACGGGCGATATCCACCATCGGCGAGAACGTCCAATTGATGCCATCGGCGCTCGCTTCATTCGCGGCAATGCGCGCGCTCCGCTCGATTAAATCCAGGTTCCAGGTGCAGGAGAGCGCAAGCGGGATGGGGAAAACCGTCTTGTGGCCATGAATCAGATCATACCCAAACAGCAGCGGGATGCCCAAACGGCTCTCCTTGACGGCCAGCGATTGCAGCTTCCGCACTGCGTCCGGCGTGTAGGTGTTCAAAATCCCGCCCACCAGGCCGTGGCGAATCTTTGTTTCTGCGTCCCGGCTAAGCTGCGGCCCGGTCACATCGAAGCCCACCGCCAGCAGATTCAATTGCCCGATTTTTTCCTCCAGCGTCATCCGGCTCATCAAATCGCCAACGAAGGCGTCCATTGGGGGATTGCTGGCTGGCGTTTGGGCGTAAAGACAGCTTGAAATCATCAATCCGATAAACCAAGAGATCAGTTTATTTTCTTTCATTTCGCGTTTATTGTTGTGGAATCGGACAAACATTTATCAGAATTCACCAGCCTTTGTCACAATGATTCCGCATTGGGAGCGGCGCAAATCAAACAGGAGCGCGGACAGCCATGTCCGCGCGTTGCCAACGTTTTTAAAGAACTCCAAAACTATGGCAAAATGGATCACGCGGACTCAGCGGTTCGCGCTCCGGGTCTTGGGGCAACACGCCCTCATAATGCGCGCCGTGGAAGCGGAGGCCAGAAGAAATATTGACAACTCCGAACTCGCGTGCAAAGATTGGTAACTTCGAACTCGCATGCAAATCTGGATTGTAGCTGCCTGTATCAATCTATGGGATGCTTTGTAAATTTGTTCGCCGGCAGTTTTTCGTCCTGTCAGCACCCGCATGAGAGAACAGGATGCACATCCTTAAACTTCCCGCTTTTGGCGCTGGCCGTCAGCATGGCGCTGGCCGCCGGCCCGGCTCAAGCCCAAAACCTCCTGGTGAATCCAGGTTTTGAGACCCCACCTGATGGGCAGGTCGTTGCGTCGGGCTGGACGTATTTTGCGCCACCAACGCTGGGGGCCGGTGTTCAGGATTATTGGGTGGTTAACATAAATACTGTTGGTTGTAGTGATATGCCCCCACATTCGGGAACTTACTTTTGGAAGGAGTGGGGTGCCCTTTATGCTGCTGCGCCCACAAATAATGTGGCGGGCATATACCAAACCTTCGGCAGCGCTCCGGGAAGTATCTATCAGGCCAGCGGGTGGTTCTGTACCTCGACTTGTGACAAGGAGGGGCCGGATTGCACTAATTGGATTCAAGTCGAGTTCCTCGATGCGAACACGAATGTTCTCGCCCTTTACAAGTCGCCTGATTTCTCGACCAGTGTGGGGACAGAAACCTGGTTTCAATATCAGGTGACCAGCGCTTGCGATTTAACGCAACCGGTATCCACCGGGGATCCGTATTTTACTACTTACGCAGTGACGGGTTCGGTGAGTCAGTTGGTGGCCCCGCTTGGGACGGCAATGGTCCGTTACCGGTATTGCTATCTTCAGTCCGGCAGCGAAGGGGGGTCGGCGTTTCTCGACGATGCTGTTCTGAACCAGATCAGTGTCGCTACGAACACGCCCGCACCCCCAACCGGTTTGGTGATCCTATCCGGGGATCAAAGTGTCATTTTGCACTGGGATGCGGATACTGTAACCAACCTGTCCGGATATAACGTTTATCGTTCGTTTTCGAGTGGCGGCCCGTTCGTCGTGCAGAACAGCAGTCTGCTGACCACACCTGGTTTCTGTGATCTCAATGTTAGCGATGGGCAGACGTATTTTTACCAGGTCACGGCGGTGACCACGACCCCGCAGGAAAGCCCGCCTTCCGCCACCGTCTCAGCCGTTCCCAATCCCTTTGCCAGTGACGATGCCTTCCTGGATTACGTCCAGGAAGCCTGCTTCGATTATTTCTGGTACTTGGCCAATCCGGCCAATGGCCTTGTCCCGGATCGCACCGCGACCGGCTCGCCCTGTAGCATCGCGGCGGAGGGCTTTGGGCTGACAGCCATCGGCATTGGGGTTGACCATGGCTGGATTACCCGCGCCCAAGGCGCGGCGCGCGTCCTGACGGCGTTGACGACCTTCTGGCAAGGCCCGCAAGGGCCGGGAACCAATGGCGTCATGGGCTGCAATGGCTGGTTCTATCACATGCTGGATATGAACACCGGGTTGCGCTCCGGCTCTTCCGAACTCTCCTCGATTGATAGCTGCCTGTTCCTGGCGGGAGTCCTTTACGTCAAGCAGTATTTCGACGGCACCAATGCCACGGAAACGTCCATCCGGTCCACGGCGGACGCCATCTTCAACCGCGTGAACTGGAATTTCATGTCCCAGGGCACTGCCGGAGTTGCGATGGGGTGGCAGCCTACCACGGGCTTCAGTGGCTATGGCAACTGGGTTGGCTATGACGAGGGAATGATTATTTACTGCTTTGGCCTGGGCACGGCTACGAATCCATTGCCGAGCTCCGGCTGGAGCGTGTGGACCAGTGGATATAACTGGGGCACGGAATACGGCCAAACCTATGTCACGTTTCCCCCTTTATTTGGATACTACTTCTCCCATTGCTGGATTGACTTCCGCCATATTGCGGACGTTTACATGAACAACGAGAACAGCACCTACTTTGAAAACTCGCGACGGGCGGCCCTGGCCGAGATTGCTTATTGCAGCACCGGGCCTTACCCCGGGTACAGCAGCACTATTTGGGGGTTGACGGCTTGTGATGGGCCGCCGCCCACCGGCTACACGGCCCGCGGCCTCCCGCCAGCGGGATTCGATGACGGCACCATCGCCCCCACGGCGGCTGGCGGCTCCATGTGTTTTACTCCCGAATACTCGCTGCCGACCCTGGAGGCCTTTTACAGCTTATACCGTACGAACATTTGGACCGAGAATGGCTTTCGCGACGCCTTCAACCTGGGTCTTGGGTGGTGGGACACTGATGAAATTGGCATTGATCAAGGGCCGATCGTGATCATGATCGAAAACTATCGCACGCAGCGCGTTTGGCAGCTTTTCATGCAGAACGCAGAAGTTCAGCGCGGTTTGCAGCGCGCAGGCTTTGTCACGCTGCCCTATGTCTCGCTTAATATTCAACCCGTGTCCCCTCAAGGCTCATTCAACCTGTCTTGGAACGCTTCCTCCGGCAACTATTACCAGGTCGAATATTCGCCGGACTTGTTCACTTGGGCGGCCTCGCCCGGATTAGTGCAGGCCACCAACGCCGGAACGTTCAACTGGCTGGACAACGGTCCGCCCGCCACCGTGTCCGCCCCGGCCAGTGTGCCGGAGCGATTCTATCGCGTGTTCCAGGTGGGCCAGCCGCAGTTGCTGTTGAATGCCGGATTTGAGACTGCCGGGCCGGGCGGCATCTACACTGCCACCAATTGGACGACTTATGGTTCCTGCGAACGGGAAACCTGGGCGGCCCACACTGGGTCTTACGGCATGGCGCATGAGTGGTGGTGGGGCACCAGTTCGGGTTTTTACCAGGATGTCCCGGCGACCCCAGGCGCGACCTATGTCTTGAGCGCATGGTGTGTGGATGATGCGGCATCGGTGGCAACGAGCGTCTATGGGATGAAACTCGAATACTATGACAGTTCACTGAACCTGCTGGGTTCGGACATCGAAAACATTTCTCCGCTGGTGAACAACACCTGGCAACAGTTGAGCCTTTTCGGCAATCTGGTTCCCGCCAACACCACCACAGTCCGCGCCGTCTTTGATGCCAGCAACATGATCAGTGGAGAAACCTTGAAGATCGATGATGTCAGTCTTATGGTAGTCCCGTAAGCGTTGGCATGGAACCGACCCTGGCAGCCGGGCATTTCCGCGTGCTGGTTTTGGAATTACCGCGAAGCCTGGTGCCCTGTCTCACACTCGCGAAAAAGTCGCAAGCGCGACAAAATGCCGGTTTTTATTGAGCCGCAACCGCACCAGCCAGAACTTAACCGGCACAGTTACGCGGCATTATTTTTGCTCTTGGTCGCTTGACCGAAGCGACGTAATGATAGTCGAAGACAATTTTTTTGACGAGCCGAAGCAGTACCCTCCAACGGTCACCGTTGCGGAGATTTGTGAGCGATTCAAGGTGGCGGGTCTGCCCGGCAAGGTGGTGCGGCATGAGGAGGAGGTCCGAATCGTTTTTGAAGGCCGCAAATCCAATCTGGTTTTCACCGTGAATGCGGCCGGTTGCCCCCTGACCGCCACCCTGCCCGAGGAGGCGGATTACGACGCGGATTTTGCCTGCATCATTTTCGAGGTTTTCGACAGCATCGGATGGAACTTTGCTCCGGAATAAACTCAATCCGCGTGGTCCGGGGCCTGATTCGCCATGGAATAAACTTCGGCAAGGGTGAGCCGGAAATTGTTTAAATAAAAAAACAGGTTGGCTTTCTTCAGTTTTTCGCTTATCCCATCCGCGCATGGGTTCACTCAAAAAACGCCGCAAGGCAAAAATCAACCGGCATAAACGGCGCAAGAAGCTGCGTCTGCATCGGCACAAGAAGCGCACGTGGCAGCAATAGTCTGCCCGGCGCATTCATTCGCCCGCTGGCGCGCCTGCGTTTTGGCAGGCGTGAGGTGAGCCTTTATCATTGATGCCCGGCACATTTTCCGCTGATGGAACATCGTTTCGACAAACATTACACCCGTGATGAGGCACGCGCACTGTTGCCGCAAATCCGCCAATGGCTGGAACAGCTCAACCGGTTGCGGCAGGAGCTGGAGCGTTTCGACAAACGCCTGAGCGGGTTGACCGGGCAGGGGAACGATGTCGGCGGCGAAACGGTCAACCGTTGGATTCGCTCACTCGCGGACATGCAGGGAATTCTCGCCGAGTTCCAGCGCCGCCGGATTTTTATCAAGGATTTGTCACGCGGGCTGGTGGACTTTCCGGCCATCATCGGCGACCGGGAAGCGTTTCTCTGCTGGGAACAGGAGGAGGACGACATCGAATTCTGGCACGACCTCGACACGGGTTTTGGCGGACGTGAACGGTTGTAAAAAATTCCAAAGCGGGGTCAATTCGCCGTCTGCACCCGGCCGGTGTGGCGCGGATTGGCGCGGAACATCGGCCACGAGCTTTTCGCCAGCGGCGCCGGATTGCCCGGCGGAATGATGGCGTACAAAAACCCGCCGTCGCATGCGTAAACAATGCCGCCGCTGCCGATGACCGGCGAAGTGGAGAGATTCAGCTTCGTGTCAACGTGCCACGCTTCCGTGTTGTCTCGTTTGACGGCCACCAATCTTCGCCAGGGCGCCGGAAAGTAAATCAAACCGTCCGCGGCGATGGCCGGTGTCTGGTCAATATTGATTGCCGAACAGTACCACCACGACTTTTTCCCATCGTTAGTGATTGGAAACAGGCACTGATTCACGACCAGAAAAATGGTGCCGTCTTCGTCAATCACCGGAGACGATTCGGTGATGCCGCCGGTGTGCAAACGCCAGCGTTCCGACCCGTCCGGATGCAGCGCATACAGATTCCCATCCGTGGAAGTGAAATAAATCGTGCCGTCCGCAGCGATGGCGGGCGAAGAAATGATTTCGCCACCGGTCGAAAATGTCCAGCGAACCGTTCCGTCCGGCTTCAGCGCGTAAAGGTTTTTGTCGTGCGAGCCGAAATAAATCGTGCCATCGGTGGCAATGGCCGGCGAGGAAACGACGATGTTGCTGGTGGCAAAGACCCATTTTTGCGAGCCATCCGGCTTCAGCGCGTAAAAATTTTTGTCCCACGAACCGAAGTAAACTGTTCCGTCCACGCCAATGGCCGGCGAGGAATCCACCCAGGCGCCGGTCGCAAAAGTCCATTTGAGCTTGCCCGCCGGCGAGACGGCGTAAAATTTCCGGTCGCGCGAGCCGAAATAAATCGTGCCATCGTCGGCAACCGCCGGCGAGGATTTGATTTCCCGGCCCGCCTGGAACTTCCATTTTTTCGCGCCTTGCGGCGTGAGGGCAAACAAGACGCCTTGAAATGTCGCCTGATAAATCGTGCCGTCGGGAGCGACGGCTGCGGACGAAGTGGCTTCCCGGTAAAATTCCCGGAAGGGCAGGGAGAATGTCCACAAATTGGTCGCCGTTTGCGCGCGGCAAAAAGTTTGCGCGCACAGGCTCAAAAGACACGCCATCAGGATCGCCGGACGGACGGCGTTTGGTTTGCATGGTTGCATGACTCGGACGGAAGTAAATCTTCAAATCGGGAAAAGGCAAATTCAAAAGCCGGAATGTTGGAACCGCCGGACAATCGGCATCCGGGCCGAGGATGTCTCCATGACTTGACCGGACGCTGAACCGCCTTTAGCCTGAATTTATGGCGAACACCGGTGGCAAGAAGAAACGCAAAGCAATCATGCTGGGCGTGGGGCTGGATTCTGACGGGCACAAACGGCTGACCACCGGCCCGAATTTCGCGCTCGTCGGCGGCACCGAGGAAACGCACGCCGTGATGACTGAAAAGGCCGTCAAGATTAACGAAAAGCTCAAGGAGCGCGGCAAGCAACTCGAAACTGTCACTCACGAGGAATTTGACGACATCGCTCACGAGGTCGGTCTAAAGCCGGTCAAACCGGGCAAGCCGCGCTAATTGGATGTCCACAGCATCCGGTGTTGCTTGGGGCTGCTCATGCGGACTCGGGTGTAATACCAATTATAGTTTGAGATTGCGTTATTCTGAGGATGCTGGCAAACTCGATGGGTATGCCAAAACGATACCATTTGAACCGGCCTGATTTGGCGGCGGACGTGGCCATTGCGTTGCGGACCTGTCAGGAGGTGAAGAGTCAACAACGGTTGCTGGCCGCGCGACTGGCGGCCAGCGGGCAGTTTACCAGTGCGCAGATTGCCGAGCAGTTGGGCATGAGCCAGCGGCGGTTTTTCGACTGGATGAGCGCCCTCAAAGCTGGCGGCGTAGCGGGACTGCTGAAGCGCCAGCACGGTGGTGGGGCCGTGCCCCAAGTCCATGGCCCGGCTCGCACGGAACTGCTGGCGGGGTTGCAATCCGGTCAGTGGAAGCGGGCCAAGGAGATTCAGCAGTGGCTGCGGGTGCGACATGGGATACGATTAAAGTTGCCCGGGATTTATTATTGGCTGGGAAAATTGGGCGGGGTCTTGAAAGTGCCGCGCAAGACCCACGCGCAAAAAGACGCGGCGGCGGCCGAGGAGTTTCAGCGCACGCTCTGCGAACGGTTGGCGAGCTTGAACGTGGCTGGTGGAAGGCGGGTGCGCCTGTGGGTGGCCGATGAACACCGTTACGGATTGATCCCGGTGGTGCGCAAGTGCTGGACGCTGCGAGGCGTGCGTCCGACGGTGCCGTATCGGACCCAATATGAATGGGGTTATCTTTACTCGGCGCTGGAAGTGGACGGGGAAAATGCGGCGGAGTTTTTGTGTCTCCCGGAAGTGAGCCTGGAGATGAGCGGCTTGTTTCTGAACCATCTGGCAGCGAGTGACCCCGAAGCCGAACACATTGTCATCTGGGATCAAGCCGGGTTTCATCCTAAACCGGAGTTGCACGCCGTGCCAGCGCGGGTGCATCTGGTGGCGTTGCCGGCGTATAGTCCGGAACTCAATCCGACGGAGGCCATCGGTGACCTAATCAAGGATCGGATCGGCAATGCGTTGTGGCAGGCGATGACCGATTTGGAGGAAGCTATCAGCGAGGAACTGCGGCCACTATGTGAAAATGCCGAAGCCGTGCGGAGGTTGGTTTCTCACCCTTGGCTGGTTGAACAAGCAAACGCTACCGCAACCGAGAATGATGCAATTACATGCTCAAGGTAGTATAAGTATTGTTTCTTTTTTCATTGACGATAATTGTAATTTTAGCTGAACTACTTTCTGTCACTTTGGTTGAGTTTTAGGAAGATTGGAACTTCATGAAGGAAGCGCAAATTTCCAAAACCACCCGGCTTTGTTTTACTTCGCGGGTCTTTCATGGGGCGGTTTGTTTTCTACTGGTTTGCTTGCTGGCTCAAACGGCGCCGGCCGCAACTCTGACACATCGTTATTCCTTCGACACCAATGCGGGCGACGGTGTTGGCGGCGCCAACGGCATTTTGCAGGGGAACGCCGTCATCACAAATGGCGCGTTGGTCCTGGATGGCACCAACAGCAGCGTCCAGCTTCCCAACGGCCTGTTTACAAATTATGATTCAATCAGCTTTGAGCTCTGGTACGCGGATGGAGCTATCAGCAGTCCCAGCAACCAGCTTTACAACTTCAGCGGGGCGCTCGGCGGAATGGATTATTATCTTTATGGCCAGGGCAGTTATTTTTTTAGCACATCTTCAAAAATTGTAGGTCTGCCAATTCCGGCGGTGGGTGGAACCAATCATTTGGTCTGGACACAGGACAGCGCTTCGCAAACCGCCCGAATTTACATCAACGGAATGCTTGCCGCTCAAAACATCGCCTTCACCATTACCCCGGCCATGATTGGCTCGACAACAAATAATCTTATCGGGGCTGGTGCCACCAATGTGGCCGTTTCCAATTTCAAAGGCAGCATTCTGGAATTTCGAACCTATCAAGGCGCATTGTCCCCGCTGGATGTGGCGGTGCTTGACACTTTCGGGCCGGATCAGCCGCAATCGGATCCCGGAACGCTCCAAGCCGTCCGCGTCGTGATCCCATCACCCACCGGACCTGGAGCCTTGTTCCGCGCCGGCGTCTATGCCGATTTTTCCGGTGTCACCAATGTCAATATCAGCACGCAACCGGATCTGATTTTGACTTCAGACAACACCAACGTGATTGCGTTTGCGCCGGATCAACGGCTTCAAACCGTGTCGTTGGGTGCGGCGGACATTACGGCGACCTGGCAGGGATTCTCCAATACGGTGACGGTGACGGTTGGTGTGCCTCAAGGCATCGCGCTCGTTCACCGTTACGGTTTCAATGAACAGACGAACGATTTGGATCGTGCACGATTCCGTGGGTAATGCCGACGGGCAACTGGTTGGTTTAGTTGGTGGTCCGGTTGGTTCATCTTCGATGATCTCCTTTACCGGAAATGGCGAGTTGGAAATGGAGGGAGCACCTCAGAATCGCCCTGGGGGTTATGTTGATTTGCCGGCGGGTCTTATATCCTGTCTGAGTGAAGTTTCAATTGAGGCTTGGGTGACATGGACATTATGGAGCGCCTCAGCAAACCCGGGACTAATCGCTTGGCAACGAATTTTTGACTTTGGAAACAGTCCAGCCGGGTCTTATTTTTTCATGACCACCGAGGCGACCACTCAACCTCTCTACGACACCAACACCGGTGCTTACGACATCTTCCCTGCTCGTACAACCATCAGCACGAATAGCATCCCCGGGGAGACACCTCATCTGGACTGGACGAATATTTTGCCGTTCAACGTCACTTCATTTGTGGCCGTGACTTACAGCCCCGTTCGTGGCATTGCAAAATTTTACGTCAATGGCCAGCCAGCATCCTCCGGGGTGGCCACCATTCCGCTCTCGGCGATTCTTGACACCAACGACTGGTTGGGCAGGTCGCAATATTCGGACGACCCCTACTTTGGCGGACGCTACGACGAATTCCGCATTTACCGCGGATTGTTGTCGGACGCGGACGTGGCCGCGGATTACGCCGCCGGGCCGGACGTGGTCGGCGTGGACTATGTCTTGCACGATTTTGTATCCAGCAACTTGCTCACCATAACGTGGGGGCCGTCCGCCACAAACTGGTTTCTTCAATCCAGCCCCGCGCTGGGTGCCGGGGCCGTTTGGAGTCCCGTTGTGGATGCGCCGACATTCGAGAATGGACGCTACAGTGTGACCGTGCCGATTTCAGGGGAGGCGAGCTTTTTCCGTTTGCGCTCACCTTGAAACTTTCGGAATTGGGGGCGTTTGCTTCAATTGTCAACCTGGCGACCCGAATCCCTTCAACGCCATGCGTGATTCAGCCATGAGGAATTCGACAACATCGCTCACGAAGTCGGCCTCAAACCGGTCAAGCCGCGTTCGAATCAAGATTTGTAGGAGACGAGGTGACGAGGCTCAAATTTTCCTCAAACCCCGGAACCGAGACGCCAGACACAAAAACATTCAGAGCCGACTCACCTCGGCTGCTACAGCAACTTGAATTTCTCCACTGCCACGCGGGATTTTTCGGGTGTCTCGTGCAGGATCGCCCGCCAGCCACGCGCAGCGCCTGCGGCCACATTTTCCGGTCGGTCGTCGAGATACAAAATATCCGCGCCGCTCCGGCCGGCCAGCTTTTCCAAAACCTCATAAATTTTCGCCTCCGGTTTCATGGCGCCAACTTCATAGGAAAAAATGTAGCCGTCGAACTTTTTGAAAAACGGAAAATTCCGGCGGATGTGCTCGACGGCGAGGTCGTTAGTGTTCGAAAAAATGTAGGTCGGAACGCCGCGCCGGCGCAAGGCGGCGTGCAACTCCACCATCGGCGGAATTTCCGTGAAAATGTCCGCAAAAAATTCGCCGAACTCCTCGAACGTGCCGCCAAACCCGATGGCCCGTCGCGCCTGCTCAAAAAATTCCCGCCGCGTAACCAGGCCGAGTTCATATTTGACAGTGATCCCGGATTCGCCGACAAAACTGTTGACGTCGTCAAGCGACACCCTGCTGCATGCGGCGATTTTGCGCGCGGCGATCGAGTAGTCGAAGTCCACCAAAACCTTGCCGAGATCAAAGGCGACAATCGTGTTCACAGCATTTCCCTGCGGCCTTCCAAGGCGCGGCTCAAGGTCAGTTCGTCGGCGAATTCCAATCCGCTGCCGGCCGGCAAGCCGTAGGCGATGCGGGAGATTTTCAGTCCTTTGCGCGCCAGCCGCTTGGCGAGGTAATGGCTCGTGGCATCGCCCTCCACGTCCGTACTGAGTGCGATGACGATCTCCCGGACCGGCTCCTGCTTCAGCCGTTTCTCCAACTCGCTAATGCGCAGGTCTTCCGGTTCAACCCCGTCCAGTGGCGAGATTTTTCCGCCGAGGACGTGAAACCTGCCGCGATACGTCCGGGATTTTTCGATGCTTAAAATATCCACTGCGCGCTCGACCACGCACACGAGCGACGCATCACGCCGCGCGTCGGTGCAAATGGAGCAGGGGGATTTTTCGGTCAACGCGCCGCAAGTGGCGCAAAAGTGAATTTTTTCACGTGCCTGAACCATGGTGTCAGCGAGGTGCTTCACCGCCGCCGAATCCGTTTGCACGAGATATAACGCGACCCGCTCGGCGGAACGCGGCCCGATGCCGGGCAACTTGTTCAGTTCGGCGATGAGGGCGGTGATGGAATCGGGCAGGGCAGACATGGAATGACGAATGACTAAGCTCTAATGACGAAAGAATGACTAAAACCAAATGACGGATTTTCCTTGGCAGTCATTGGAGATTTTGGGTTCGGCATTTGGTGTTTTTTAGTCATTATGGTTTCGTCATTAGTCATTTCACATCAGCCCCGGCAGATTCAATCCCGCCGTGACCTTGCCCATTTCGGTGTTGGATATTTCCTTGGCCTGGCCAAGTGCCTGGTTTGCGGCGGTCACAATCATGTCTTCGAGCAACTGCGCGTCGGACGGATTCAACGCCTGCGGATCAATTTTGATGGACGCGATGCTGCCGTCGCACTTGGCCACGACCTTGACCGCGCCGCCGCCGCTGGTGGCCTCGACGGTGCGCGCCGCGAGCTGCGCCTGCACCTGTTCCATTTGCTGCTGCATCCGCGCAGCCTGTTTCATGAGTTTGCCGATGCTGGACATGGGTTGGTTGAGAGTTGAGGGTTGAAAGTTGGGGGAAAATCAGGCGCGGACCTCGACAATCTGGCCTTTGAAGATCTCCAGCGCCTTTTGAATCAACGGGTCGTTCTTGAAGTCATCTTTGTTGAAGGTGACGGGGACCGGTTTTTCCTTTGTAGCGGACGCTGCAGACGCGGAAGCCCCGCCTTCACTTCGCTTCGGCGCGGCCGAAACCGCGGACGGGGTTTGGGATGGTTGCGGCGCGCGGACGGCAGACGCTTCGGTTTTGACAAATTTTATCTGCGTATTCGCATGACCGAGCTCGGCGAGCTTGGTCTGGAGCAACGTGTGATTGCGCGCGTTGTCCACCAGGCCAAGGTGATCCTCGAATTCAGGATCGAAGCCGATGGTCAGGATGCTTTTCTCAAATGAAACCGGATTTGCGTCCACGAGATAACTGCGGGTGAACGGGCTGACACGGCCAACGGCTTCAACCAGCTTTGACCACAATCCGGCCAGGTCGGCGGAGACCGGAGCGGCTTCGACGGCGGCGGCGGGTGCGGCAATTTCCTGATGGGCCGTGTGCGTCTTTTGAGTTGGTTTGGATGCAGGTGCGTGGACCGGGGAATTTGCGGTTGGAGAAGCCGGCTGGAAGCCTGTCCCGCTTCCACCACCACGCAACGTGTTCAATTGTTTCAAGACCGAATCGAGGCTGATGGCGCTGCGCGCTTCGATGGCCTTGAGCAGGGTGACTTCCAGCAGGATTTTCTTGGACGCGGCGTCGCGCAGGCGAAGTTCGGAATCGGTGAGCACTTCGAGGATGCGCGTGAGTGATTCGGTGCTGGCCAGCGAAGCTTGTTCCTTGAGTGCCGCCACTTCGGCTTCGGAAACTTCCAGCAGATTCAGGTCGCCGCGCGAAATCTGATAAATAAGCAAATTGCGGAAATGATTCAGCAAATCGGCAAGCAATCGTCCGAGATCCTTGCCGTTTTGCGCCAGAGCATTCAATTCAGTCAGCGCGGTTTGAATTTCACCGGCCAGCACGGCCCGGCTCAAGCCCAGAACCTGGCTTTGGGCGGCAAGGCCGAACATGGACAGCACGTCCGCCTCCTCGATTTTTTCCCCGCAAAAACTGATAAGCTGGTCGAGCGTGGATTCGGCGTCGCGCATGGCGCCGTCTGCGCCGCGGGCGATGGCATGCAGCGCCGCCTCGTCAATTTTAACCTTTTCTTTCTTCGCAATGTGCGCGAGGTGTTTGGTGATGAGCGCGTTCGGAATCCGGCGCAAATCAAACCGCTGGCAGCGCGACAGGATGGTCGGCAGGACTTTCTCCGGATCGGTCGTGGCAAACATGAACTTCACGTGCGCCGGCGGTTCTTCCAGCGTCTTGAGCAACGCATTGAACGCCGCCGTCGAGAGCATGTGAACTTCGTCAATAATGTAGATCTTGAATTTCGAGTTGGCGGGCGCGTATTTGCAGGTCTCGCGTAGTTCGCGGACCTGTTCGACGCCGTTGTTGCTGGCGCCGTCAATTTCCAGAACATCAAGCGAGCGGCCTTCGGCGATTTCAATGCAGCGCGGGTCCTTGTCGTCGAAGGCGATTTTCGGGCCGCCGGCGCAATTCAGGCATTTGGCGAAAATGCGGGCGATGGTCGTTTTGCCGGTGCCGCGCGGACCACAAAACAGATAAGCGTGCGCAATGCGCTTTTGTTCGATGGCGTTCGCGAGCGTTTGAACAACGTGGTCCTGACCGATGACCTCGGCGAAATGCTGGGGCCGGTATTTGCGGGCTATGACTTCGTAGGGCATTTGCGGTTTACGATTTGCGATTTGCGTGCCGGTTGTTTCTTCGTTCACCAAATCGTAAACCGTAAATCATAAATCGTAAATGAAAATGCCAGGGTGACCACGGCAGATGTCGAGCAAACTACCGTTGCTGCCTTCCGGCCCTGGCGGGGTTCGTAAGTCCACATTCCATGGGCCCTGGCGAAGGGAATTTGCCCCACCATTCATGGGTTGTCGAGCCAAAGCAGCGCCCTGGCGGGCATCGAAAAAAAAGCGCGGCAATTGAAATTTTTGATTCACACCCGCGCGCGGTTTGGATTAAGCTGGCGGCGGATTCATCGGAAATCAAGTGCCGGCATGATGTGGATCGAACAATTGCAGTCCGCAAACTGGCCCCGGGCAACCGGCTGCGCGCTGGGCGCTTATGCGCTCGGTTGTTTCGCCACCGGCTATTACCTCGTCCGCGCCCGCACCGGCCGGGACCTCCGTGAAATCGAAAGCGGCAGCGTTGGCGCGCGCAACGTGGGCCGCGTTCTGGGCAAATCCGGTTATCTGCTCACCGTGTTGGGCGATATGTCCAAGGGCGCGCTGGCCGTCTGGTTCGCAGCGGAATTCGCCGACCGCAACCGGTTGATCATGGCGCTGGCGGTGCTCGCAGTGGTCATCGGGCATGTCTGGCCGCTGCAACTGCATTTCCGCGGCGGCAAAGGCATTGCCACCTCGTTCGCGGCGTTGCTGATGTTTGATTATCGGGTCGCGTTGACGATTCTCGTTGTGTTTCTCGCCGGCGTTGCGGTCACGCGCAAAAGCCTGTTCCCGGCTATGTTCGCCTACGTGTGTCTGCCGCTGGCGGACGGGTGGTTCCACCGCGCCGGTTTGACAGCGACCCTCATGACCGTTGTGACCGCGATTATTTTGTTTGCGCACCGGCGGAATTTAGCGGAAGAAATGGCCGCGCTGGTGGCGCGGCCCGTCCTCCGTGGCAATACTGCGGAGGGTGGACGCGACATGGCGTCCAAACCCGAACATACAAAATTATGAGCGCACACGAATCGTTGGTGTTCAAATTCGCGAGCGAAGATTGGGAATTCGAGCAGATTCACCGGCTCAATTACAAGACCTTCGTCGAGGAAATCCCGCAACATCAGGCGTCGCCGACCCAGCGGCTCGTGGACAAATTCCACGCCGAAAACACTTATCTCATCTGCCTGAGCAACCAGAAACTAGCCGGGATGCTCGCCGTGCGCGGTAACCGGCCGTTTTCGCTCGACCAGAAACTGCCGAATCTCGACGCCTTTCTGCCGGCGGGCCGGACCGTGTGCGAAATCCGGCTGCTGGCCATCGAGAAAAAATTCCGCGGCGCGCGCGGCGGCCAGGTGTTGCAGGGCATCCTGGCGCTGCTCTGGCAGCACGGCGTCGAAAAAGGCTACGACCTCGCCATCATTTCCGGCACCACGCGGCAGCAACGGTTGTATCAGCACCTCGGTTTCGTGCCGTTCGGCCCGCTCGTTGGCAGTGGCGACGCCCAATTCCAACCGATGTATGTGACGCTCGAAACCTTCGAGGTGACCGCGCGCGAATTCCTGCGCTCCTCGCCCGCGCGTTCGTTTCATCCCAGCGCGGTGAATTTTTTGCCCGGCCCGGTGGCGGTGCGCCGCGAGGTGCGCCGCGCGTTCGAGCAGGCGCCCGAATCGCATCGCGGCGAAAGTTTCAAAAAGGATTTTCAGTCCGCCAAACAAATCCTCTCCGAACTCGTCCGCGCCAAAAACGTCGAGTTGTTCGTCGGCTCCGGCACCCTGGCCAACGACGCGGTTGCCGGACAATTGTCGCTGCTCAAGGGCCGCGGATTGGTTTTGGCCAATGGCGAATTTGGTGAACGCCTCGTGGACCACGCCCGGCGGTTCAAGCTGAAATTCGACACGCTTGCCGTTGACTGGGGCCAACCACTGGATTTGAGGGCCGTGGAGAAAAAATTCTTTCCCGGAGCGCGGACAGCTTTGTCCGCGCAAACCAAGAAATCGAAACGTGCGGACATGGCTGTCCGCGCTCCTGCTTGGCTCTGGTGCGCGTATTGCGAAACGTCCACGGGCATTTTGGCTGATGTCGAGGCACTCAAGATTCTATGTGCCAAACACAACGTGAGGTTGTGTCTCGATGCCATCAGCGCTGTCGGCACGATGCCGGTGGATTTGAGCGGCGTTTATCTGGCGTCCTGTTCCAGCGGCAAGGGCCTGCGCGCCTATCCGGGTGTTTCGATGGTTTTCTACCACCACGAAATCGCCCCGGCGCCGGACAAGCTGCCGCGCTATCTGGATCTCGGTTATTACGCCGAGGAAGACGGCACGCCGTTCACGTTCTCGTCGAACCTGCTCCATGCGCTGCACGCGGCGGTGAAGCGGGTCAGTTGGGAAAAGCGTTTTGCGGAAACGACCGAATGGTCGGCGTGGCTGCGTTCGCGACTGGCGGAAACCGGCTTCGATTTGATTGGCAATGGCGCGAAAACTTCGCCGGCGGTCGTCACGATTGCGCTGCCGGCGGAAATGAACTCGGTGAAAATCGGCGAAGCGATGCAGGAAGCCGGTTATCTGTTGAGCTACAACAGCGGCTATTTGCGCCGGAAAAACTGGATTCAAATCTGTCTCATGGGCGAGTGCACTTATGAAAAGGTCGTTTCCGCGGCGAATGCGCTGAACCGGGTCTGCTTCCGTCGGCATGTCCCGGCTCCGGCTCCGGCGGTCGTGGCGGCGAAATAAAAATCAAACCGCAGTTTTGCGGTGCAATGATAGGTTAGGCGCCATGCCATATGGCCACAGGCCGATCCAATCAGATCACAAAACAAATCGGGGAGTATCTCGTTGCTTCTGAGCTTGGCCGTATTGGGCTTGTTGCGGCAACCTTCTCGGGCAACGTTCCTGACTACGACATCATTGCCACCGATTCGACATTCCAATCAGTGCCAGTGCAGGTTAAGACCACAAATGGCACCTCATGGCAATTCGATATCCACAGGTTTGTCGATGTTCGACTCGATGGGAAAAAGCAAGTTATTGGTCGTCCTGTAGCTCTCTCGGATAACATCGTCTGCGTAATGCTCGCTTTGTCTCGATATGGCAAGGACCGGTTTTACGTCCTGTCGTTGAAAACACTCCAAAAGGCTTTGATAAAGATTCATCGGAATGTTCTTAAAAGGTTTGGTGGCGTGCGGCCAAAGAAGTTTGATTCTTTTCACTGCGCTATCGGGGAACATGAACTCACCCCGTTCAAGGACGCTTGGATTCGAGAGTTTCGGGGCAAACGGGGTTTGCGCGTCCATGATCCCAGCACCTCCGATGAGGATTGAGGAATCAAGTTCCAGACGAACGGTTTCAGTTTTCTAAAAGGCGCGGCGTGTTCACTCGCCGCTTTTCATCGGCCAAGCCGCTGCCACCATCCCTTTGTAGCCGCCGATGAGCGAATGGACGTTGCGGTAGCCCATTTTTTGCGCGGCATCGCAGGTGAGCGCCGTCCGGAATCCGCCGCCGCAATACATGATGATTTCCGTATTCGGGTCGGGAAACATTTTCTCCAAATCGCGCTCCAAGATTCCCTTACCCAGATGCCTGGCCTCGACCGCGTGGCCCTTCTGCCATTCGTGGTCTTCGCGCACATCCAGCAAAACGGCCTTGGGATTTTCCGCCAGGCGGGCGCGGGCTTGCTCAATTGAAATTTCGCGGACGCGCGTTTTGGCGTCGGCGACGAGTTTGAGAAAACCGGGCGAATGATCCATGTGGCCAACTTAGTTCGCGCGCCGCACCGGTCAAACAAATTTTGGCTCGCCCTCATCCTGGCCTTCTCCCCCGGGGAGAAGGAACAGCATCCGCAAATTTCTGGTTTTGCGGATAATGCGTTCGGCAAATCCAGTCGCGCGAATTTTCAAAGAGACGGCGAACGTTTCCCCCTCTCCTTGGAGGAGGGGGCCGGGGTGAGGACGGTCGTTTAATCTAACTTTTCATTGGCGGCGGGTGTCAGGATTGGCTTATTTAGCATCATGGACATCACCAACTTGAACACCGTTCCGTCCTTCATCACCAAGGATGGCTCGGAAATCCGCGAATTGCTGGCGCACCGCAATTCCGTCATCCGCAACCAGAGCCTGGCCGAAGCGCGCGTGCCGGTCGGTGCCAGCACGCAGGAGCATTATCACGTCCGGACCGAGGAAATTTATTTCCTCACTCACGGCACAGGCCGGATCCGCGTCGAAGCCGAAACCCGCGACGTCCGCGTCGGCGACGCCATTGCGATTCCGCCGGGGAGCAAGCACAAGCTTTGGAACACCGGCGCTGAAACGCTCCGGTTGCTGTGCTGTTGCGCGCCGGCCTATGAACATGACGATACCGTTGTAACCGAATCGTGAATTGACCTGTGCCGTGCTGCGGGTTTTACTGTTGGTATGAAGATGTTCATGCCGTTGACGTTATTGCTCGTTGGACTGCTGGCCGCCGGTTGTGCTTATCACCAGCCAAAGAAGACCCCCGCGCCGGTCGCGCGCACGTCGCAGACCGTTGTCACTCCCGACAATTCACTGACGGCCAGGGTCGCTTCCTACAATGTCACTGGCCGGTTCGTCGTGTTGAGCTTTCCTGTCGGCCAGATGCCGCGGCTGGACCAAACGCTTTTCCTCTACCGCAACGGCTTGAAAGTCGCCGAAGTCAAGGTCACCGGGCCGCAACGTGATAACAACATCGTGGCGGACCTTGTCACTGGTGATGCTCAGGTCGGCGACGAAGTGCGCGACCAATGATTCTTCCGGAGGGGCGAGTTATACGAGTCCCCATTCTGGCTTTGGGGTTCGGATTATTGAAGTTTGGGGCTCGTGTAACTCGCCCCTCCGAAATCATCGTCCCTCCGAAATTTATTCCTCCGCCTTTTGCGATTTTTCTGTGAGCGGCTTGACGGTCTTGGGCAACGCGCTTTTCTGGTAGGGCGAATGGAGATTGAAATAAATTCCACACAGCGGACGCGGTTCGCCGCTCTCGCTCAAAATGATGGTGACCCGTTTGTCCAGCGCGATGCCGTGGCGCAAGCCCGCGCCGCGGTTCTCGTAAGCCTTGATGGCCTTGTCCATCAGCGAAACCAGTGATGTTTCAAAATCCTCGGGCGTTTTGTCCAGGCACACGATGTAGCGGTCGTAAGCCCTGACGGCGGCGGCGATTTCGCGTTTGAATGTTTCAATCGTCATGCGCTCAACATAATTCATCCGGCGCGCAATGCAGCAAAATTCAACCGGCCGTTGCGCCCGTTTTCATCCTGGTCCGCGGACCGAATAACGCCGTGCCAATCCGAATCATCGTCGCACCTTCCTCAATCGCCACCTCGAAATCACCGCTCATGCCCATGCTCAAATGCGGCAGGGGCGCGCCGAGGATTTGTTCGCAACGCGCCTTTATTTCCCGCAGCCGCTGAAAGTGCGGACGCGATTTCTCCGGTGCCGCCGACCACGGCGGCACGGCCATCAACCCGTGGATTTCAATCTTTGGCAGCGCATTGATGGCTTCCAGTTCGGCCATCAACTTTTCCGGCGCATAGCCGAATTTGCTGGCTTCGCCGGCAACGTTGACTTCGAGCAAAACCGGCATTGTCTTCGCCGCCTGCTCTGCGCGTTTGGCGATGTCCTGCGCGAGCGGCAGACTGTCCACGCTTTGAATCATTTCAAAAAGCTCCACTGCATCACGGCATTTGTTCGACTGCAAATGGCCGATGAAATGCCAGCGCAATTTGCCGGGACACAGCGGGATTTTCGCTTTCGCTTCCTGCACCTTGTTTTCGCCGAACAGGTTCAGTCCAAGTTGCGCCGCCGCCGCCACGGCCTCCGGCGGCTGGCTTTTGGTCACCGCCAGCAAAACGACGGAATCCGGGTCGCGCCCGGCGCGTTCACACGCCGCGCGAATCTCTTGCTGGATTTTTTCAAGATTTTCCGCCAGATTCACCGCGCCATCGTAAATCGTAAATGGCAAATCGTAAATGAACTACTGGCTCGTAAAATCCGAACCCGAAGCGTATTCGTGGTCTGACCTTCTGAAGGACGGCAAAACGGCGTGGACGGGGGTGCGGAATTTTGCGGCGCGAAACAACCTCCGCGCGATGACAGCCGGCGACCGCGTCTTCTTTTACCATCCAGCGGCGAGGAAAATAAATCCTTCGTCGGCCTCGCGTGCGTCACCCGCGGAGTCTTATCCCGATTCAACGGCGGACGTGGGCGGCTGCATCCGGCCGTTGACCTGGCGCCGGTCAAACCGCTGGCAAACCGGTCAGGCTCGCGACGATCAAAGCCGACAAAGTTCTCACGCCATGGTTTTGCGAAACAGGCGCGCTTTTCCGTGGCGCCAGTGAAGGAAGCGCCATCTAGAAGCAACCTTCGCATAATCAAATTTCTTTCCGGCGTTACCGTCCGAAATTCTTGTCGTCACACTGACATTTTTGGTTGTTGGCAACCTGTTGGTATGGCTTGACCAGGCGGGGCGGGAAATGTGATCGTTTCACGCGTTCCCATTCAGGCAACAACCAAAATTCACATGAACGAACCAACTGTGACTCAAATCAAAGATTCCACTGCCAATCCGGCTCCGTTGGGGCTGCTCGGCTTCGGAATGACCACCGTGCTGCTCAACCTGCACAACGCCGGTTTTTACGAACTCAACAGCATGGTTCTGGCGATGGGAATTTGCTACGGCGGCACGGCGCAGGTCATCGCGGGAGTCATGGAATGGAAAAAAGGCAACACCTTTGCCGCCACCGCGTTCATGTCCTACGGCTTCTTCTGGCTTTCGCTGGTGACGATGATTGTCCTGGCGAGACTTGGATTGGGTGCGCCTTCCGACGAAACCGCGATGTCTGCCTATCTCGCCATCTGGGGACTGTTCACCGCGGTCATGTTCCTCGGTACGCTCCGGCTCAACCGTGCTTTGCAATTTGTTTTCGGTTCGCTGACGGTTCTTTTCTTTCTGCTCGCCTTCGCCGATTTCACCGGCGCTGGTTCCGGTTTCAAACATCTGACCGGGTACGAAGGAATCATTTGCGGTTTGTCGGCGATTTACACTGGACTCGCCCAAGTGCTCAATGAAGTGTTCGGGAAAACCGTGCTGCCGCTCGGCGTCATAAAAAAATGAATTGAACTAATTGCTGCTGTTTAATTCCGCCGCCTTTTTGTAGTCGTCAATAGATCCCCGGTCGTCACCATTTTGCATTTTTGCCTTTGCCCGGGCTTGATATGCTTTTACGTCTTTTGGATTGAGTTCAATCGCCTGGCTGAAGTCCGCAATGGCTCCAGCCAGGTTCCCTTGACCAGCCCTGGCGGCACCTCGAGTTTCATAAGCGGAACAGTCCTTTGGATTGATCTTAATTGCTTGATTACAGTCAGCAATTGCAACGGCCCAATTCCCCTTTCGAAGATTGGCAAGCGCTCGGTTGTTGTAAACCGGAGCCAGATCTGGATTCAGATTGATAGCTCGATTGTAGTCAGCGATCGCTCCATCAAAATCGCCCTTGTCAAATTTAGCAAGGCCTCGACCGCCATAAGCCTCGGCATTTTTCGGGTCAATTTTAATAGTTCGATCATAATCGGCGATAGCTTCATCAAAGTCGCCTTTGTCAATCTTCGCACGTCCCCTGTTGCAGTAAGCGTCAACGCACCGTGGATCGAGTTTGATCGCCTGGTCGAAGTCAGAAATTGCTGCATCCAATTGGCTGTGATTGGCTTTCCCGATACCTTCTTTAACCAAAGATTCGGCCTTATCCGCTTTGTCGGAGCAACCTGAAATAAGAACCAACATAACGGCCAAGGCGAATGCGCTTCTGTTCATAATCCGGTTCGTATCTCGCCCTTTCGTTTGACACAAGAAAAAAGTTGGAGGCAGCGAAGAAGAAATTGCCTTCACTTTCCCAGGGCCGCCGCAATGCCATCGCGCAGGGAGGCGACCATTTTTTGCAACTGCGCCGCCGTCGTGCAATACGGTGGCATCAGGACAACCACATTCCCGACCGGTCGCGTGAGCACGCCGCGTTTGGCCATCGCCTCGCAGACGCGGATGCCCGCGCGTTCGCGCAAATCGAATGATCGGCGCGTCCGCCAGTTTTTCACCAGCTCGACCCCGGCAATCAGGCCGACCTGCCGGATGTCGCCGACGTTCGGCAGTGACCAGAGATTCTGCAATTCGTCGTGGAGCAATTCTTGCAATCGCGCCCGCGCACGGACGGATTCGGCGCTCTGCAAAATTTCCAGACTGGCAAGCGAGGCGGCCGCGCCGAGTTGATTGGCGGTGTAGCTGTGGCCGTGAAAAAAGGTTTTGAACTCAGCGTATTCGCCAAGGAAGGCGTCGAAAACCTTTTGCGTCGTAAGTGTCGCCGCCATCGGCAAATAACCGCCGGTCATCCCCTTGGCCAGGCAAAGAAAGTCAGGTTGAACGCCTTCATGACGGGAGGCGAACAGGAATTCCGAATTCACCCGTCTTCGTTCCACTTCGACGCGGCCTGAAATGCGGCGCGCCGCGCCGGAGCCGAAGGCGGAGGCGGGAGTTCGAAGGTCGGGGTTCAAAATGCCAGTCCTGCCGAAGCCGGTCATCACTTCATCGGCAATCAACAGCGCTCCCTGATCGCGCGCGATTTCCGCGGTGCGCTTGAGCCAGCCCGCCGGTTGTGGAATCATCCCTGCCGCGCCTTGAATCAACGGCTCGAACACGAACGCCGCATAGGGATTTCCCTTTTTCTTCTGCGCGGAGAATTTCTGTTCAACTTTTTGGACACATTCCCAGTTGCAATTGCGGTAGTCACGGGCGTCAGCGCGTTCCGGTTGCGCGCGATTGAACGGACAGCGATAGCAATACGGCGACATGACCTTGTCCGTTTTGAAGACCAGGCCGGAATAACTTTGGTGAAACAAATCAATGTGGCCGAGCGCGACCGCCCCCACCGTGTCGCCGTGATACGCGCCTTCCAGCGAAAGGAGTTTTGGTTTTGTATTTTTTCTCGCGGACAAGCTGTCCGCGCTCCTGGTACGCCGCGTGAATTCGTAGGCGAGCTTGAGCGCGACTTCCAACGCGGTGGAGCCGTCGTCGGAAAAGAAAACCTTGGACAATTTACGATTTCCGATTTCGGATTTACGCGCTGAATTACCTTTCGAGTCGTAAATCGTAAATCGTAAATCGTAAATCCCGTTTGCCTCAGCAACGAGTTTGGCAGCCAACCACGAGGCCGGCTCGTTGGCCAGACCGAGGGCCGAACTGTGCGCAATCTTTTTGAGTTGCCGTCGGATTGCCGCGTTGATCTTGGGATGATTATGCCCGTGGAGATTGGTCCAGATGGATGAATTGGCGTCGAGATATTCGCGACCGTTCACGTCGCGCAACACGGCGCCCTGGCCGGAGGCGATGACGATTGGCTCACGCCGCAGCCAGTCGCGCATCTGGGTGAATGGATGCCAGACGTGTTGGTGATCGCGTTGCGCAAGTTTGTGCATGATCCTGATTACGCGATGCGTGATGCGTGATGCGTGCTGTGCAAAGCGTCCACCAGTACCGCGATGTCTTCGCTGGTGTGTGCCGCTGTGAGCGTGACGCGCAAGCGTGCTTGGCCGCGGGCGACGGTTGGGTACCGGATGGCGGGTATGAAAACTCCCTGTTTGTGCAACGCGGCGGCAAGCTCCACGGCCTCCTGCTCACCGCCAACCATGATGGGAATGATGGCGGCGGGAATTTTCGATGCCCGATTTTCGATGGCCGAAAGAAATTCGCCGACCCTCGCCCGAATTAATTTTCGCCGGGCTTCGCCATCGGCGGATTGAACAAACCGGACAGCCGCGGTCGCCGCGGCGGCTGCGGCGGGGACCGGCGCGGTGGAAAAAACGAAACTGCGGGCGCGGTTGACGAGAAGATCAACCAACGCGCGCGAGCCGCAAATGAATCCGCCGCTGGCGCCGAGCGCCTTGCCGAGCGTGCCCATCTGGATTTCGATGCAATGGCCCACACCCTGTTTCTCCGCCAAACCGCGTCCGTCTTTGCCGCAAACTCCTGTGGCATGCGCGTCATCCACCATCAGCCACGCGCCGTATTTTTCCTTGAGCGCAACCATCTCACGCAACGGCGCGGCGTCACCGTCCATGCTGAAAATGGATTCGGTGACAATCAGGACGCGTGAAACGTGATGCGTGAAACGTGAACGTTTATCGGTCCACTTCAAAATCTTTTCCAAATCATCGAGGTCGTTGTGGGCGAACACGCGGATTTTTGCGCCGCAAAGACGCGCCGCGTCAACCAGGCAGGCATGAACCAATTTGTCGAGCATCACAACGTCGTCCTTGCCAAGCAGGGCGCAAATCGTGCCCATGGCCGTTGTGTAACCGGACGTGAAACTCAATGCAGCTTCGGTTTTTTTGAAATCGGCGAGCGCCTCCTCCAATTCATGGAACGGCGCGAGCGAACCGCAGACCAACCGCGACGCACCCGCGCCCGCGCCGAATTTTTCGATGGTCTTGATCGCCGCCTCCTTCAAAATCGGATCGTTGGCCAAGCCGAGATAATCGTTGGACGAAAAATTGAGGAGCGTCCGGCCGCCGATTTTGATGTGCGGCGATTGCGGCGAATCCACGCGGCGCACCTCGCGGAAGAGATTTTGTTCGCGCAAGACGGCAAGGCGCTGGTTCAATTCGGCGTCAAGTAAATCCACGCTCGAAGTTTACGTGTTACGATTTACGATTTGCGAGCAAAAAGGCGGCAGGCGCGTGAATTGCAACCCGTCATGGTTTCTACCAAGCAGCGCGAGCGGGGTGCGGAGCGCGGACAGCCATGTCCGCAAGGGAGTCAGCCACCTGGAATCGTGGACAAAGCTGTCCACGCCCCGGTTTTACAGAGGTTCGAAATCGAAAGCTCACTCCGGCGCGATGGCCCATTGGCCGTCAATCATCGAAGCGCGGACGTGTCCGGAGAAATTGACGGTGGCCTGGACCGCATCGGAACTTTTGCCGGCGAAGGGAATGGCGACCAGGTCCGCAAAGGCGTTTCGGGAAAGTTCGCCGATTCGCCCGGCCAGGCCGAGGGCTTTTGCGCCATTGACGGTGGCCATGGGCAGGATTTTTTTAGGCGAAAGCCTCGGATGCGCCGCGGCGAACCTGCGCATTTCCTCGAACATATTCAACTCCGGCTTTTCGCGCCGCGTTTTATAAACCGTGGCCAGACTGTCCGTGCCCAGACAAACATTCACCCCGGCCCTCAACAACTTTCCCAGCGGAAACGGCCGGTGTTTGAAATAAAAATGACTGCGCGGACAATGAACGACGCTCACTTTCTGCGCCGCCAGCAGCGCGGCGTCCTTCGGACCAAGGTAATTGGCGTGCACCGCCAGCAGATTTTTGCCGAGCACCCCGTTTCGCGCCAGATGTTCCACCGGCGTGCCGAGGCCGCAATCGGTCATGTCGCGCTCGTTCCGCCTAAGCCAGGCGTGCAGCGCGCCGCGCGCGTGAACGAACATTTCAAATTCCTGCGCGGATTCGGCGACATGCATGGCGAGGCGCAGCCTCTTTTTGCGCGCCTCATGGGCGCTCAGCCGCAGCAGTTCGGGCAGGGTGGAGTAGGGCGCATGGGGTGAGAGCGCGGCCCGGCAGCGCGGGTGCGTGAGCGATTCAATTTTTTCAACGGCCTCGCGCAGCACAACGCGCGGCTCGCGCCGGGCGCGAATGCCGGTCATTTCGAGAAACGAGAAAATGCGAAGCGGCGTTGCGTTCCAAAGCTCCGGCAGAAGATCGGGCACGACTTCGATGTCAGCAACGGTGGTCGTTCCCGTCCGCACCAGCATGCGCGCGCCGTTCAGCCAGGACCGAGCGTATTCCGCGTGTTCCCACTGCGCCTTGGCCGAGATCATGAGGTGAATCCAATCGGTGAACGTCTTCGGCGGCGGCAACAACCCGGCCATGTCGGTGTAATCGAGATGGCAATGCGCATTGACGAGGCCCGGCAGCAGAATGACTTCACCAAGGTCTATCGCCTCCGCGGCTGCGCGAGGCCGCAAATCCGCCCAGGGACCGACGGCGCGAATGCGGTTTCGGGAAATAATTACCGCGCCGTTTTCAACCGGCGGCTGCGAAACCGGCACGACAGCGCGGGCACGAAGTATCATGGAAGGGTGGCACGTGACAGGTGACAGGAATATACCTTGAATGAATCATGCCACTTGTCGCATGTCACAGGTCACTTCATGCGGCTGTTTCCTGCCGTTTGCGCTTGGTCCGCGCGGCGACCTTGTGCTTGCGGGCCTTCCATTTGTTGTGGCGCTTGCGGATTTGCTGTTTGATCTTTTTGGTCACGCGGTCAATCGCCGCGTACAAATCGCTTTCGAACGTCCTCAGCGAAGAGGTCGGGGCCGCGCACCGCCAGACGGATGGAACAACTGAATTGTTTTCCCAGGACGCGCGTGTGGTCGTGTTCAAGGGTGACGCGCGCGTCAACGGCGCGCTGATCGAAGTGATCAAGCTTTTGCAGCCGGTCCAGGATGTGATCCTCAATGGCTTTGGTCAGCGTTACGTTGTGTGTCGAAAGAATCAACTTCATGGACAGAAGATGCAGCCGGCGGGCAACAAAATCCAGCGAAAGTGCGACGGAAAAGCAATTCCCGATTAACTCCGGGCGAAGAAGCTTATTTCGTGCCATGTTTTGCTTGTCATTGGCCGAATCTGAGGTAAGCTCTAAACAGAAATGGTACAGGGCTTGCAACTTTCTCAGCGGTTGACGCAATCGCTGATTCTGGCGCCGCAGCTCCAGCAATCGCTGGCGCTGCTGCAGGCGCCGACATTGGAACTCAAGGCGCTCGTCGAGCAGGAGCTGCAACAAAATCCCGTCCTCGAAGAAGTCGCCTCGCCGGAATCCGATTTGGCCGACCAGCCAGTAACAGATGATGACGATGCGCCGGCGCCCGCCGAGCCGTCATCCGACACGACGTTCGAAACCGCCCAGGAAAAGGCCGTTGACGCGCCGGTGGACGATTTTCAAGTGGAGTTCGACCGGCTCGTGCAACTTGATCAGGAATGGCGCGATCATTTCTCGCAAACGAACCTTCCCATTCGCCAATCCACCGAGGACGAGGAGCGGCGGCAATTCATGCTGGACTCGCTCGTGGCCGGCACGTCGCTGGCCCAGGCCCTCATGGAACAGTTGCGCGACACCGATTTGTCCGAGGAACAGCGCGGCATCGCCGAGTTGATCATCGGCAACATTGACGATTACGGCTATCTCAAGGCCATGGTTGAGGAATTGTCCCTTTCAACGAATCTGCCCGTGGAAAAAATTTCCGCAGTGTTGAAGGTGATCCAGACGTTTGACCCGCCGGGCGTCGGCGCCGCCAATTTGCGCGAGTGTCTGCTGTTGCAACTCGAACGCGCCGGCCAGCAGGACACGCTCGAATACCACATCGTGCATGATTTCATGGACGCGCTCGGCAAGCGGCGCATTCCGGAAATTGCGCGCGGCACCGGCCGGACCATTGACGATGTCCAGAACGCGCTTGGCCGGATTGCGCGCCTGGAGCCGCGCCCCGGCCGGGCCTTTTTGCCGGACACAGACCAGTACGTTCTACCCGAGGTTTTTGTGCAAAAGGCCGGCAACGACTTCACCGTGACCACCAACGACGAGCACATTCCCCACCTGCGCATCAGCAACATTTACAAGGACCTCATGACGCAGGGCGGCAATTCCGCCGAAGTCAAAAACTATATCCGTGAAAAAATCCGCGCCGGGAAATTTCTCATCAAAAGTTTGCACCAACGGCAGCAGACGATTTTGAACATCGGGAAGGAAATCGTGAAACGCCAGCGGGAGTTCATGGAAAAGGGCGTCGCGCACCTGAAACCGATGACGATGGCGCAGGTCGCCGAAGTGGTGGGTGTGCATGAAACGACGGTGAGCCGAGCGGTTTCCGCCAAATACATGCAAACGCCGCAGGGCGTTTTTGAAATGAAATTCTTCTTTACCGCCGGCCTGCAGACCGCCAGCGGCGATGGCGTCTCCAACACCAGCGTGAAGGACATGATCGCCGAGATTTTCAAAAACGAGGATACCACCAAGCCGCTGTCTGACCAAGAAGTCGTGAAAATGCTGGGCGACAAGGGGATTACCATCGCGCGCCGCACCGTCGCCAAATACCGCGGCGAACTCAATATCCTGCCCTCAAATCTGCGGAAGGTTTACTGAGCCTTTTGCAACTCAGCCTTCGTCGCCGCTTGCAGCTCGTCCAGTTGCGGCCGGAGTTCGTCCTTGGTTTTCCGGTCCATCCGGTCAATGAACAAAATGCCGTTCAAATGATCCACTTCATGCTGCACGACGCGGGCGAGCAGGCCGCCGCAACGGAATTCGACCGGTTTGCCTTTGCCATTTAAGGCCTTCACGGTCACGGATTCGGGACGCGTGATTTCCGCGAAAATTTCCGGAAAACTCAGGCAACCTTCACCACCGGTGGCCGGTTCGCCCGTTGGCTTGATTTCCGGATTGATCAGGACGAGCGGCATGAGGTCGTTCGCGTCGGCGGGTTTGCCGTCCAATTCGAGCCACGACGGGCGGTCTTTGGCCTCGCGCACGTCAATCACAGTGAGTTGCAGCGCCCGACCGACCTGCTGCGCCCCCAGGCCGATGCCGTGTTTCGCAGTCATCGTCTCGAACATGTCGGCGATGAGTTTTTTGATTTCCGGCGTGATGGCTTCGACGCGCGGACCTTTTTGCCGGAGCGCCGGATGGCCGTATTTTACGACGTTGAGAATCATGGAACGTGACGGGTGACGGGTGACGGGTGACGGGAAGGAGCCTCGCCATCGGCTGGGTTCTTGCGGCTCTCGATGGTGTTGATGGTTTTGGTTAATCCGCCAATAATATGATCAAGCGTGGCCAGCCGGTGACCGACCAACTCAGCCGAAAGCAGGCGGTTGCATCGGGCATAACGGCCAAGACTTTCACAGGCTTCACCACGGGCAATTTTAAAATGCTGCGGCAGTTCCCTTCCAAAACCGCGTCCATAACCTTCTTCGATGTTCGCGCAGACCGAATCGAGACTGCGCACCTGCTGTTTGGCCAGTTCACGTCCACGAAAGTCCTTGGCAAGAACTTCAGAGTCGTCCCAAAACTCTTTAAAGAGTTGGCAAGCCAGTTTGTAAATCCCGAATGACTCCAAGCGGTCGAAGTTTTCCATATTGTTGAAACGCTACGAACTGTTTTCCCGTCACTCGTCACCCGTCACTCGTCACGCCGAGGATTTGCAGAATCCGTTCCAATTCTTCGTCGCTGAAAAAGGAAATCTCCACCGTGCCTTTCCCTTGCTCGTAGTGAAGTTGCACTTTCGTGGCAAAGACTTCGCGCAGCCGTCCCTCCAGATCCACGATGTGCGGGTCGCCGGCGGGCGCAGCGACCAATTCCGGCTGGGGCGGGGTCCGGCGCGTGCCGCGCTTTTGCAGCTTGGCAACCAGCCTCTCCGTCTGGCGCACGTTCAACCCCTGCTTGATGACGCGCTCGGCAATGATTTTTTGGTCCCGCTCGTTGACGAGGCCGAGGATGACCTTGGCGTGGCCGACCGAAAGCCGGCCATCGCGGATGAAATTCTGAATGGTCGCCGGCAATTTCAACAGGCGCAGAGCGTTGGCCACGACGACGCGACCTTTGCCGACTTTGGCGGCGATTTCCTCCTGCGTCAGTTGAAATTGTTCAGCGAGTTCCGCGTAGCCGTGCGCTTCTTCGAGGGCATTGAGATTTTCGCGCTGTAGATTTTCGATGAGCGCCAATTCGAGCGCCGCGCGGTCGTCCGCCTGGCGGACGATGACGGGCACCTCCGGCAATTGCAGCAATTGAGCAGCGCGCCAGCGGCGTTCGCCCGCAATCAACTCAAAATCACCGTCGCGCTCGCGCACGACCAGCGGCTGCACGATGCCCTGTTCGCGGATGGAATCGGCCAGTTCGCGCAGCGATTCGGTGGAAAAATCCTTGCGCGGCTGGAGCGGGCACGGACGAATCCGGTCCAGCGGCACACGCTGCACCCGGTCGCGCGGGTCGGGCGCGGGTGCGGGAGCCGGAGCGGGGGACGGTTGAACGGCGGGCGCTGGCGGCGCAGTTGGAGCAAGGACCGGACTGCCGCCCAGCAACGCGCCGAGGCCACGTCCTAAAGCAGGTTTTGCCATGCGCGCAGAGTGTCGCAGGGCAGGGGAATTGTCAACGCGAAGCGATTCATGTCCCGATCGTTCTATTCTCGAAACTTGTTGGAAAGGCGATAGCTGCATTCCTGCGAAAATTGTCTGCGGAAATTGTCGGGATTATGCACTTCACAAATAATAGCCCAAGTCAGGGAGGAAACGGATTTGTCCCGTTTTTGCAGCGGCCTAGTGGCTCGCTTTTTTTACATTCGCCGGTCCGGAATTTTTCATCGTGGCTTATCAGCGACAAACTTTGTGCTTCAAACAAATGCTGACTTGACTACAACGAATTGGGGGATTCCCAGCTATGCCATTTCCACCAACGGCCAAGTCGAAAGCGTCACTGTCAATCCGTTGCCGTCGGGAAATTTATTCTTCCGTTTAATACAATAGCAGTTTCTTTCAGCTCCCTTCGCAATAGGTAGGGTCGTCTCGCCGAGGCGACCGATCAAAACTAATGCGGACGGCTGCGGCGAGCCGTCCCTACCATTGGATTTCACGCGCTCGTTCGTGTCACTTGCCACTTGTCACCTGTCATCCGGCCTTTACCCTGAATCCGTGAGTCGCAAACACAAACGCATCGCCGAGCTGGTGGAGCAGCATCAGGGACACCAGCTCAACAAGTATTACGTCGGCTATTTCCATTGCTTTAATCACCAGCTTTTTTACGAGGCGCACGAAGTCCTCGAGCACATCTGGCTGAAGGACAAACACGGCCCGAACGGTGCGTTTTACAAAGGCCTGATTCAACTCGCCGGTGCGTTTGTGCATCTGCAAAAAAACCATCTGCGTCCGGCGGCGGCCCTGTTCAAACTGGCCCTGTCCAACCTTGAAAAATACCCACTCGAGCACGAACGGCTCAATCTCGATTCCACGCGGCGCACGATCCAGAGCTGGCTTGCCGATTTGGAGCGGGCGCATTTTGAAGCGAATCCCCTCAACGCCGGGAACGCGCCGAAACTGGATTTGTTGCCATGAACAAAAAGCGCGTTTTGTTGGCAGGAGGCAGCGGGTTTATCGGCCAAGCGCTCGCCAGGGAACTGGTTCAGCAGAATTATGAAGTCATTGTCTTGACGCGTTTACTCCGCGAACGCGAAGACGACGGCATCAAGGAAGTGGAGTGGGACGGGGAACACGTCGGCGAATGGATTCAATACCTGGAGGGTGCCGAAGCCGTGGTGAACCTCACCGGTCGCAATATCAATTGCCGGCATACACCGGAGAACCTGCGAGAGATCGTTGAGTCGCGCGTCAATTCGGTTGGGGCGATTGCCGGCGGACTTTATCACGTAACTCGTCCGCCGCGCCTGTGGGTTCAGGCAGGCGCCGTCGGTTTTTACGGCAACCGGCACGACGAATGGTGTGACGAGAAGAGTTCCAACGGTCAGGGCCGGTTGGCCGAGATTTGCCGGCGTTGGGAGGAAGCCTTTTACTCGGCGCCCGCGCCCAAAACGCGCCGGATTCTGTTTCGCATCGGAATCGTCTTGGGGCGCGAGGGCGGTGCGCTGCCATTGTTGGCCCATTACATCAATTGGTTCCTTGGTGGCGCCGCCGGGACCGGCAGACAGTACATCAGTTGGATCCATCTCGCGGACCTGGTCCGGATGTTCCGTCTGGCCCTCGAATACGACAACTTTTTCGACGGCACTTACAATGCCGTTGCCCCCAATCCGGTCACCAATGCGGAATTCATGCGCACCCTGCGGCGCACCCTCCATCGTCCGTGGTGTCCACCGGCGCCTGCCTGGGCGATAAAACTGGGCTGCAAGCTGACGGGCACCGAGGCGTCACTTGCGTTGGAGGGTTGCCGCTGCACGCCGAAGCGTTTTCTCGAAAGCGGTTTTAAGTTTCAATTCCCCGAACTGCGACCGGCATTGAAAGATATTTACCCGTAACGCCGGGTCAAATCAGCGACTCGGCCAGCACCTCGGCCATGTGTTGCAGCCGGACGGGCACCAGGTGCTTGATTTGCTGGCGGCAACTGGTGCCCGACGCCACGAAGATGGTTCCAAACGGCTGGCTCCGGATTACTTGAATGATCGGCTCGGCGACTTTCACCGAAAGTTTGTATTTCGATTCCAACATTCCGAACGCGCCGGCCATGCCGCAGCAGGCCGCTTCGAGCATCTTCACCTCCCGCTGCGGCAGCCGGGTGGCCAGTTGGTACATGTAATCTGAATTGGCAAGTGATTTGGCGTGGCAATGCACATGAATCATCATGCGCGCCGGTTTGTCGTTAAAAATCAGCGCATTGGGCTCCCGATCCAGCGTGTTTTCAATAAATTGTTCGAATAAAAAGCAACGGGCGGCAACACGCTTCGCGTTCGGCAGCTTCAACTCGTGATAATCCTGCGCGAACATCGAGTAACATGACGGTTCCAGAAAAATGATCGGTGTGTTGCTATTGTCGCTGTTCAACAGCGCGAGATTGTGGCGTCCCAGCCGCGCGGCCTCGTCGAGGTTACCCTGGCTGAAGGCGGGCCGTCCGCAACATTTGCGCAGTTTCGGCAGCACGACTTCAAAGCCCGCGGCTTCGAGCACCTTGACGGCGGCCATGCCGATGTGCGGTTCGTGGTAGCGCACAAAAGTGTCGTCCCACAGGATGACCGAGCCGCGGAATTTGCCGGCATGACTTGCCCGTTTGGCGAACCAGTGATCAAACCGTTCCGGCGCAAACCGGGGCAACGTCCGCCGGGATGTGATGCCCAAAAACCGGCGGCCAAGGTAGCCCAACGGCGTGAAGGTCAACAGGGCATTGGCCAGATGGGGCATCGCGCAACCCACGCGGCCCAGCCGGTCCACCGAACTGAAGAACCGTTCGCGCAGCGTCAACCCGTTCTGCCGGATACGCGCGAGCTGCAGTTCCGCTTTCAAGAGCGTCAGGTTCACATTGGACGGGCATTCGGGGGTGCAGGCCTTGCAGGACAGGCAGTTGCTCAGGGCGGTTTCAAGCTCCAGCGAACGGAGCGGATCGCCATTGATGCCGCGCAACTCCAGCGCGGCGCGAATCGCGTTGGCCCGCCCGCGCGTGGACATGATTTCCTCGCCGGTGGCCATGAACGTGGGACACATGCTCGGCGTCAGCTTGAGGCAGCCGCCGCAGCCGTTGCACTGCTCCAGGTTGGCGGTGAACGACTCGTCCCGGTCCGCGAACGCGAGCACCGGTTTAAACGGCAGTTTCAGCGAATAGCCGGCGCTCAGGCGGAGGTGACGGTCAATTTTATAGCGGTCGTCCGAAATGATTTTGCCCGGGTTGAACAAATTGTGCGGGTCAAAGGCCTGCTTGATTTGCCGCATGAGCCGGTAAATCTCCTCGCCGACCTGATCCCGGAGATACTCGGTGCGCGCCATGCCCAAGCCGTGTTCGCCGGACAATGTCCCCTTGAATTGCTTCACGAGCGCGGCCACTTCGTCGGCAATCTGCCGGTATTTTTTCAAATCCTCCGCGCGATGCAAATCCAGCATCGGCCGCACGTGCAGCAATCCCGCCGCCGCGTGGCCGTAATATGAAGCCTGCACTCCGCACCGCCGCATTAATTTCTGCAGGCTGTTGACGTATTCCGGTAAATCGCGCGGCCGCACTGCCGCATCCTCGATGAATGCGACGGGTTTGACGTCACCCTTGCAACTGGTCAACAGCGACAAGCCGGCCTTCCGCATCGCCCACACGAGGCCGGCTTCGTCGGGTGTTTCCAAAATGCGTCGTCGCAGGCCCAATTTGCGCTTTTCCAGCAGCGCCAGCCGCTCGGGGACATCCTCGAAAAATTCGACGATCAAAATCGCCTCGCACGGCCGGGTGTCGAGTTCGAGCAAATCGCGCACGGCCTGAAACTCGCGTTGGCCGCGCGTCTGGTCGAACAGCGGACGGTCAATATGCTCGATGGCGGCGGGCTTCAAATCCAGGAGTTCGGTCGTGGCCTGCATCGCCTCGGCCACGGACGAAAAGAACAGCAGGCCCACGCCGCGTTGCTCCGGGAGTGGAACAATCTTGAGTTCGGCAGAAATAATGCCCGCCAGCGTGCCTTCGCTGCCGGAGAGAATGTGGAGTAAATTGTTCGGTTCGCGCGCCAGCCGCGCCAGGGCGTAACCGGGCCAGCGTTTCAAGAGACCTTCCGGAAAGCCCCCGGCGATGGAGAGCGCGTTGAGCACCACCATGTCTTCGAGCAAGGCGCGTTGTTGCGGCAAAGTGCCGTGGCCGGGGCCGACCATGAGGGTTTGCCCGTTGTACAGCACGATTTCGAGTTCGTTCACGTGCATGCCCGTCGTGCCATAAACCGGTGTGTAGGCCCCGGACGAATCGTTGGCAATCATGCCGCCCAGGGTCGCGCGTGAACTCGTCGCCACGTCCGGCCCGAAACAAAATCTGAGCGGGCGAAGGAACTCATTTAATTGATCCAGCACAACGCCCGCGCCAACGCGGACCGTGCGGCGCTCTTTGTTGAAATCCCAGATTTGACGGTTGTAGCGCGCGAAATCAACGACGAGGCCGTCGCCGATGGCTCCGCCCGAAAGACTCGTTCCCGCGCCGCGCGGAATGACCGATACACCCGCCTGCGCCGCCGCCTGGATGATGGCGCTGGCATCGTGCGCGCTGGCGGGAAACGCCACGGCCAACGGCTCGATTTGGTAAACCGACGCATCCGTGGCGTAGAGTTGACGCGTCAAATTGTCAAAAGCGACGTTGCAAACCGCCGCCTTCAACGTGGCCAGTTGTTGATTGGGTGTCATATATGGCCTGACCCAAAGCTATCCGCGTGACAGCGCGTTGACAATTTCATTTAATCAAGACGTAATGAGCGCCAGTTCCCAAAAACGTTCCGAAGAATTCCTGCAAATCAGCGGCCAGTTCAAATTGGGTGCGCTGGTCACGGAATCAGTGCATCCCACCACGGCAAATTTGAGCGACGTTGCCCGAGAAGACATCGCCGCCGCGTTGAAACTGCTTTTCGACGTGGATGATGACGTGATCCACAAATACCGCGAGTTTGTGGATTCGGGCAGGGCCGGGGAAATCAAGGGAACGGTTTTGCGTTCGCTGAAAAACGGCGGGCGGATTTTTTTCACCGGCTGCGGTTCGACGGGGCGTTTGAGCATTTTGCTGGACACGGTCTGGCGCGATTTCTGGCGATGTAGCAGCCGACGTGAGTCGGCTCTGACTTTCTCGAACGAAATAATGAGCGGACTGGCGTCCGCTGCTACGAAATCTGAAGAAGAAGATTTTGAAAACCGCACGTTCAGCGTGATGGCCGGTGGCGATTATGCGCTCATTAAATCGGTCGAGGGTTTCGAGGATTTCACCGCGTTTGGGCGCAAACAGCTTCGTGACCTCGGCGTGCGGGCGGGCGACGTGGTGTTTGCCATCACCGAAGGCGGCGAAACGTCATTCGTCATCGGGACGGCGTGGGAAGGTGTGGACGCGGGCGCGAAGGTTTATTTCGTCTATAATAACCCGGATGAGATCCTTTGCCGGCACGTCGAGCGCAGCCGCGAAGTCATCCAAGACCCGCGCATTGAAAAGATCAATCTGACGACCGGGCCAATGGCCATCACCGGCTCGACACGGATGCAGGCGACTTCCATCCAACTTTGTGTGTTGCTCACGGTTTTAGAGATGGTCGTGCGGGATTTGATAGCAGGGTGGGGCGAGCGTCCCCGCGAGCCGTTAGAGATCGCGAAGACGAGCGGCTCGCCCTACCAAACAGTGACGCCCGACGCCGCCACCATTCCCGCGCAATTCCTTGCCAGGCTGGAGCAATTGCACGCGAGCTTAAAATCGCCGGAAGTGCTCGAACAACTTGCCCGGCTCGTCGCAATGGAGGAATCGGTCTATCGCGCGAGACACAAAAACAATTATTTCGCCAACCGGTTCGGCATTGATGTTTTGACGGACACGACCGAGCGGTCGCCGACTTACTGCACGCCGCCGTTCCGCAAGTTTGACGACACCAGCGCAACCGAATCGTGGGCGTTTTTGTTCCTGCCGCAAAAGGAGACGCCCGAGGCGTGGCGGCACATTTTGAAACGTCAGCCGCGTTGCGTGGAATGGAGTGAAACCGAGATTCACCCGCTGGTCGGCGAGGAAAACTTCGCGCGTACGTTTGAGACCGTCCGCAAAATCAGTGCGCCGGAGTTGATGCGGTTCAAGATCGGCCTGGACGGTCTGAAATACCGTCCGCTGGGTGTGGGCGACAGCGCGGTGGCCGTTGTGTCGGAGCGGGAAAAGGAATCGCTGCTTTCGGCAGATGGATTTTACCACGTCCAGCTTGAAGCGGCGCGGAAGACGGGGGCGAAGACGGGTTTGATTTATTTCGGACGTGAAAATTGGACGCGCGGCAGCGCGTCCCCGCCAAAAACGGCAGGGCCGAACAGCGGTTCAGCCATCGGGGACTGCGTTTCGGTTTTCCTTCCCGTTCCGGAGACAGACTTCCTCCTGGACGGTGTGACGCGCGTGGCAGTCAAGCTGGTGATGAATGCGCTTTCAACCTGCACGATGGTGCGGTTGGGACGCGTGATGGGCAACACCATGGTCTGGGTCGTGCCGTCAAACCTCAAGCTGATTGACCGCGCGACGCGTTACATCGCCCAGCTTACCAGTCTGGGCTACGAGCCGGCGAACCGCCTGCTGTTCGAGGTGATCGAATATGTCGAACCGCGGATGAAGGCAGACCAGGCCTATCCGCCGGTGGTAGGCATGGCCGTGCTGCGCGCGCGGCATGGTTTGACGAACGAAGAGGCGGAGAAACGACTATGATTTCAACCCGGATGTCGCGCCTGACGTTTGGGCGGATCGGTTTAGGGTTTGAAGGGAACCGAAACTTCTAACAAAACCGCAAGAGCACTACGTTGAAGGCGACAGATACAATACAATCGCCAGAAAAAGGCCCGAAGAAACAATAAGCGCCAGCAGTATGATGCTGACTATGTTTTCAACCTGATTTTTGGCTTTTGGAGCTATCATCAGTTCTAAACATATTTCTAGCAAATCCTGCCGGAGCATAAAAGGAAAAAGGCGGAAACTTATTAACAACTTATTCGCAGAACAACTTGAACTTAAGCCAAATGCCGGGCCTGACGTTTGGGCAGGGTGGTTTTGGTTCTTCGCAGCGGGATTACGGTTCCTTCCGCCGGGAGAAAATTTTTCAGGAAGGCCGGTTTGTCGTGCCGGCCACTGCGCTGATAATCGCGGCACAATGTTCCGGCTGCCCGTTGGGGATCGAGCCGGAGTTCGCCCGTAAGATATTCAAAAAGCAGTTCCAACAACCGAACCAGCGCGATGCTGTCCGTGCGGCGCGTGCGCGCGTGCAGCCAGTCGCTGAAATGAAGGAAGGCATGGAAAGGCGACGGTGGGGCGAGCGTCCCCGCGAGCCGCGATTCGCCTTCAGTTCCGGCTCGCCGGGAGTCTCGCCCCACCGCCCAAATCAACGGTGTGGTTTCGATGAAGTTGCCGCTGTTGCCGACGAGGTCCCAGTAGCGTGCGAACCGGCGCAGCTTTTGCATGGTCGCAAAATCAATCAGCTTGTTTTGCAAAATTTCGTAGGGCGGATGCGGATTATAAACCATCTGCCAGTCGGCGTCATGCCGGACAATCGGCGTGCCGCGCAGCCGTTTCAAAATGCCCACCTGGATTTCCTGCGGGCCGAGCGCAATCAGCCGGTCAAAACCGGCGGCAAAACTTTCCAACGTTTCGCCAGGCAACCCGACAATCAAGTCGGCGTGGATATGAACACCGGTTTCATGGCGCAGGAAACGGAAATTGTCGGCGAGTTTTTCGTAATTCTGCCGGCGCTTGATCAGGCCGCCAACCTCCTCGTTAAACGTCTGGATGCCGACCTCGAATTGCAGCGCGCCGGGCGGGAATTTCGCAATGATGGCACGCAACGATTCAGGCAGCCGGTCGGGGACCATTTCAAAATGAAAGAAATGGCCGGGCTGGTAGCGCCCCAGAAAGAATTCGAGGATGGTTTTGCTGAGGCTGACGTTGAGATTGAAAGTGCGATCAACGAACTTGAACTGTTTCACGCCGCGGTCGAGTAATCGCTGCAATTGTTCGAGCAAAGCGGGCAGGGGAACCTGCCGCACCGGGATGTCCAGCGACGACAGGCAAAATTCACACGAGAACGGACAGCCGCGCGACGCCTCGACGTAGATGATGCGGTGTGCAATGTCGTCGTCGGTGTAGCGGTCGTAGGGCAGAACGATTTGCGAAAAGTCCGGCAGTTCGGCGGGAATGATTTTGGGTAAAACGAACCCCTCACCCCATTCCTCTCCCCGCACCGCGGGGAGAGGGTGGCGAAGCCGGGTGAGGGGCGCGTCGTGATTTAATAACACCCGGCACACTTCGGCGAATTTCAAGTCCGCCTCGCCGGTGATGACGTAATCGGCCAATTGAACAATCGGTTGCGCTTCCGTTTCGTAGCTCACTTCCGGTCCACCGAGGATGATTTTGACGACGGGCTGGACGCGTTTGATGGCGGCGATGACCTTCGTGGTTTGTTGCACGTTCCAGATGTAAATGCCGAAGCCGATGATTTTGGCGTTCCGCGCCAGGAGGATTTCCGCAATGTCGAGCGGACGCTGGTTGATATCGAATTCCGCAAGGCACGCACGCGGCTGCAGGTCGCCGAGGTTGGCCAGCAGATAGCGCAGGCCGAAGGCGGCGTGGATATACTTCGCGTTGAGCGTGGTTAAAACGATGTCCGCCACGCTCCCAGTCTAGCAACGGCCCAATGCCGGCGCAACGCGCCACCCGCCGAAATCAGCGCGCCGCGAAGGTCTGAAAAATCCTGGCAAAGGCCCACGGCTGCCGCACACCGGGCACGGCGACCCCGTTGGTGCTGACGCCGACAACGCCACCTTCATTGGTGGTGGTGCTGACAATCCTTTTCCTGCGCGGGCGGGCCGCGTCGTTATTGATGGACCAAAAATGCAGCGAACAAACCCATGGCGTCCGGTCGGCGAACGCTTTGAGAGTTCGGGCATCTTCGAGCGTGAAAACTTCGTCTTCAGAACCGTTGTGGCCAAGACAGGGGCAAAGGCCGATCTGAATGGCGGGGTCAATTTTCTGAATTTGGACGCGGGCGACGTTGGCCGAATCAATGCCAAGCTGGCCTTCGGACTTTCCCTTGTGGATAAAATCTTTTCCAAAATACATCACCATGAGGTCGGCACTATGAATTTTCAAACCCCTGGCTCTCGCGTCAGCGAGAAGTTCTTGTGCGTCTTCAGAAATGCCATGCGGGTTGACTGGCAGCGTGTAGGAAATGATTAAACCGGGATTTTTCGCCTGAAGCCTGGCGAGCGCGGTATTACGGCGCTGATTTGCCGCCGCGTTCTCAAGATTTTTACCTTCGATGTCGAAATCGAGCCACGTGAAGTGGTAGCGGTCCATGACGGATTGATATTTGGTTTCGAGCGTTGCGGGGTTTGTTTCGACGATGGCGATATCCTTGCCCGACTCCCCGCCGAAGGACGCGATGACATCGCCGCCGCGCGCGCGGATGGCTGCGATTTGGGCCGCGTAGAAATTTTGATCCATCGGTATGCGTCCGTCCCAGGCGGGATTGTTGGATCGGTCGGCAATGATGAAGGCGAGCGTGTAAAATTTCTGGCCGCAGGCATCGTCGCAATCCGTAAGTTTGAAATTATCGCCTGAACCAACATACATGTAGGGCGCGAAAACGCGCACCGGCCAATGGTTCTGAGCCCGCGGCTTTTTGTGCCGTGCCGTCAATGGCGGAGGACAGCGCAATTGCTGAAAGGAGGATGATTTCTTTGAGCATGTCCTAGTTTGCAAGAAGATTAACGGCTACATTTGCCGCGTCAATTTTCATTCGACCCGGCGCCGGTTCATTGTTAATCTGTCCACACTATGACACCCGACGATATTTTGCTGGAAGCAGAGGACAAAATGATCAAGACCGAGCAGGTGGTGGTGAACGAGTTCGCCGGCGTGCGCACGGGCAAGGCGTCGGCGGCTTTGGTCGAGAACGTCACGGTGGAAGTTTATGGCGCGCAAATGCGCATCCGCGAACTGGCGGGCATCACGACACCGGAACCGCGGATGCTGGTCATCCAACCGTGGGACTTGAACTCGCTGCATCCGATTGAGAAGGCGATTCAGAAGGCGAACCTTGGTCTCATGCCGGCGATTCAAGGCAAGGTCATCCGGCTGGTGTTCCCGGAATTGAGCCAGGAGCGGCGGCAGGAATTCGTGAAAATTACCAGGAAAATGGCGGAGGACGGGCGCGTGGCCGTCCGGCATGTGCGGCGCGATTCCATGGAGCAATTGAAAAAACACGCGCACGACAGCGGCATCACCGAGGACGAGGAGAAACAGGCCGAAAAGGATTTGCAAAAGCTGACCGATCAATACGTCGCCAAAATTGACGAACACCTCGCCCACAAGGAAAAGGAAATCATGACGGTGTAGGGATTTGCGATTTACGATTGGTCTTTGAAAACGAGCATCGCGCCGGCCTTTTTTCAGTTCGTAAATCGTCAATCGAAAATTGGAAATGATCAACGCGCCGGCGCATTCGTCACCGGTTGTTCAAAACGCACCACAGTTTCGCCGGGCCGGGCGTAGCCGAGTTTTTCGCGCGTGAGGCGTTCGACGGTTTTGGGATCGTTGCGCAGGGCGTCTATTTGCGACTGAAGTTCCTTGGATTTCTCCTTTTCCGCTTCCAGGTCCCGTTCCAGTTGCAGATTCAACCGTTGCATCCGCTCGTTCTGCTGGATGAGCGGCAAATACCACACGCCGACGAGCAACAGTCCGGCCAAGAGCAGCAGCCAGGCGACCATTTTGGTCAGCTTGCTCCAGATACCGAGGTCAACGTTCATGACCGCCAGTAAAACACGGGCGGAGGGCGGACGGAAGCGGATTTATCTGGCAAATTCCTTCCACGTTTTCAGTCTGCCATTCGCGTCAAAGACGAGGCGCAGAAAACGCGCGGGTACGTAAGTCTGGGAATACACCGGCGTCAATGGGCCAAAATAACAACCGGGCGACACAAAATAAGGTCCGGGCGCCACGATGACCTGGCCCCGCTGGGTGAGCCACTCGGCGACGGTCGCGCCGTCGGACAGCTTTGCGGATTTGTCCGGCGGGCCGAATTCCATCAGGGCCTGGTCGTAGGTGTAATTGCCCACGCGCGCCGCCCAGTCAATTTTTTGCGTGACGCATCCGGCCAGCAAAAGCGCGGCGAACACGACAGAAACAATTGCTTTCACGCGGTTAATTTACGCCGGCACAGGCCGAATGCAATCGGCGCCCTTTCAGCAAATTGCGGATTTTGTTGTTAATGGGTTTCAGCAGAGCTATCAATTCCCGGGCATGATAAAGGCATTGTTTCTGATGTTTGATGCGACGGCGTGGGACCGTCTGGCGCAAGCGCGGCGCGGGGTGGTATTCATTTGTGTGAGTTATTTGCTGCCGCTGCTGTTGGTCGTGTCGGCGGTGGAGGGCGGCGGGCTGACGTGCTGGGGCAAATGGCAGTCCGGCGTTGGCGTGATCAAAAAATTCGCAGTCGGCGAAGCGATTCTGTATGAAATTGCGCAAATGTTGTTGACGCTGGCGGTGGTTTTTGTGTGCGCCCACCTGGTCAAAATATTGGGCGAGACCTTTCACGACCGCCACAGCTATACGCAGGCGTTCACGGTGGTGGCCTACACGCTCTATCCGGTTTTCCTGCTCCGGCTGCTGGACGTGTTTCCCATGATGAATCCTTGGATTCCGTGGGCCATTGGCATCGTGCTTTCCATTTGGATTTATTATCAAGGCTTGCCGCGCGTCATGAAACCGGACGCGAGCCATGCCTTTGAACTATACGTGATCAGTTCGATGATATTGGTTGCGACCACGGGCCTGGTTCGCACGCTTACGGCGTTGTGTCTGCGGGGACGGGTTGATTTCGCCCATTCCTATTTGGGAGCGGGTATTTTGCATCTGCTGGCGCGGCTGCATTTTTGAAGTAAGATTCCGCATGAGCACGGCCATCGAACAAACCCTGCTGAACGCGCTGGTGGAACTGGAAAAAGCCGGTAAGGCCGTGCGCACGGCAAATCCCAAACCCAATCTGCCGGCGCTGTTCGCACGCGTTGATGAACTGGCGAAACAACTGCCCCACGGCGCCGACCCCACATTGCGGCATTACCTGCAAAAGAAAAGTTACGCGAAGGCGCGGCTGTTCCTGCAGGGGCGTGATGCGGAGAACCAGATTGGAAATTGCCGGCACGTCTGAAATTCAGAACGATGAATTTCGGATGACGAATGGTTCGACATTCCCGATTCGTAATTCGTAATTTGTCCCCATGATTGACGACACCATTGCCGCCATTGCCACGCCCCTCGGCGCGGGCGGACTGGCCGTCGTCCGCCTTTCCGGACCGCAGGCGCTCGCCGTCGCCGACAAAAGCTTTCGCCCTCTCGGAAAAAATTCACTGAAACCGTCAGCGGCATCGTCGCACACGATTCAATACGGCAAAATCGTCCGGCGCGACCAAATCGTGGACGAAGTGTTGCTGGCCGTGCTGCGCGCGCCGCGCACGTTCACGCGCGAGGATACGGTGGAAATCACGTGTCACGGCGGCATCCTGCCCGCCAAACTCGTCCTCGACACGCTGCTGGCAAACGGCGCGCGCACGGCCGAACCCGGCGAGTTCACGCGTCGTGCGTTTCTCAATGGCCGCCTTGACCTGGCACAGGCGGAAGCCGTCGCCGACTTGATACATTCGCGCACGGAACTGGCGCTGGCCGCCGCGAATGAGCAGCTGGCCGGCAAACTTTCCCGGCACATCAACCGGCTCCGCGATGATTTGATGCACACGCTCGCGCATGTCGAAGCGCACATTGATTTTCCCGACGAGGACATTACGCCGGACACGAAGGAACAATTGGTCAGGCGCCTGGAAGACACCGTGAAGTTTCTGGACGAACTGTTGCGCACGGCGAACGAAGGGCAGATTTTGCGGCGCGGCATTCGGGCGGCGATTGTGGGCCGGCCCAATGTCGGGAAATCCAGCCTGCTCAATCAACTGCTCGGTCGCGACCGCGCCATCGTATCGCCGATTCCAGGCACGACGCGCGACACGATTGAGGAAACGGCGAACATTCGGGGGCTGCCGGTCGTGTTCATTGACACCGCTGGTTTGCGCGAGGCGCGCGACGAGATCGAGCGGGAAGGCATCCGCCGGAGCCGTGAATCGCTGTCCCGGGCCGAATTTATTCTGCACGTGCTCGATGCCAGCGAACCGCCGACGGCTGAGGATGAAAAATATTTTGCCGAGTTCGCCGCTAAAAAGCGGATTCTGGTTCAGAACAAAATTGATTTGCCGCAGAGGTTGAATCTCAAACAATTTTTTTACGAGCTCCTCACCCCGCCCCTCTCCCCGCAGGGCGGGGAGAGGGTGTCCGCCAGGACGGGTGAGGGGAATTTTTCTTTGCCTGTTGTTATTGATGTTTCCTGCCTGAGCGGGCAGGGGATTGAGGCCTTGAAGGACGCCATCAAGGAACTCGTGTGGGCGGGTGAAATCAGGGCTGAGATGTTGCAGGTGATGATCAGCTCACGGCATCAGGACGCGTTGAACCGTGCCCGCGCGGCGACCCAACGGACCCTGGAGGCGCTGCGCGTGGACGCAACGCTCGAACTCGTGGCGATGGATTTGCGCATTGCGGTCAATGCCGTCGGCGAGATTGTCGGCAAAACGGCGACAGAAGATTTGCTGGATTCAATTTTCAGCCAGTTTTGCATCGGCAAATGAATGGCGCGCGACTAAAAGAACGCCTGCATTGGTAACAATTCCCATTACACCCTGCCTGAGCAGACTGCCCACAGGCGGGAAGGGCTTGACCCGCTTCAGCGGTTTTGACATACCTTAACCTATTGATGCTGTGTAGATTGGGCCGTCTTAAGCCGTGCCCTACAGACCGTTTTTTATTGAGGACGGCCGATTCGTGTGCTTAAGACATGAGGTTCACACAAGGCTCTACTTTTCCAAACATTTCTCTTGACTTCTTTGCCAGAAAGGCTCATAACAGTGTCGTATTAAATTTCAGAACCCAAGCAACGCTATGAAGATTTTGAAAAAGTCCTTCGTTCGCAGGACGAAGTTGTTACGAGGTGGCCTGATTGCGTTTTTACTCACCGGCCTTGTCGTTCAAAGCGAGGCGACGATTTATACACTTAGCAGTGCCACTTCCACCGTGATTTTTGACACGACCAGTGGTTTGACCAGTTGGCAGGTAAGTGGGCAGGAACAATTGGCCTTGGAATCGTTTTACTACAGTTTGGGTGGTGGGTCGTTATCGCCGATAACCAGCTTGGGCACTCCGACAGTCACGACCAGTTCCATCGGGACGCCATCTGTAACCGCTACGTACACAGGTTCGGGCGTTATAAGTGTCAAGTCCACATATTCGCTTATTGGCAACCAGGGCGCATCTCAATTTTTAGAGGGGTCGCCATGGGTTGAATGAGGGAAGAGCAAATGCCAGCGTCCGTTGCGCCAGAAGGTTTCCAGGCACATCAAGGCTTCGTCTCCCGCACAACTCCAAAACTGTCCCGGTCGCTTGAAGCGACATTGATATTGGCGGCAGGTCGATTCCATCGCGCCGCTGCCCAGCGGTTCCCCGGCCCGCCGCGCCACATCGTAATCCATCCGCGCTTGATGACTTTCCAAATAGTTCAGTTCGGCTTCCACCGCCTGACGCTTTTTCTGACGCAGCCGTTTGGCCAGCGTTCGCAAATCATTGAGGAGAGCGGGAGCCCGTCCGCGTTTGAGCTTCTGGAGCAGCGGGGCCACCCACGCCCGCGCAGCGCTTTCATCCTCTGGATGCAAAGCGTGCGCCACCGCCCATAAATGTTGGCTGGCATGGTAGTAGTCCAGTCGTTGCTGGGCTTGGGCAAAACGGTCGCCCGTCAGATTCCAAATCCAGACCGCGCCGTCGGCCACCACCAGCACTTTGGCGGCTTGCGCCAGTCCGTGGCGTTGGGCTTCGGCGAAAAGTTGTTCGCGTAAGGCGTCCACGCCTTGGCGGGTCATCACCGTGCCGCGGCTCAATATCTGGGGCCGACCGCCGTCGCTTTGGACCCGTTGATCCAGCCGGAAGCAAGTGCCGCCATAGACCCAATGCCACCGTTGAGGTTCTTGGCCGGCGGCCCGGCGTTGGTCGCTTTGGCCCCACTCATCCCGCTCCCGAATGTTCCAAGCATCCAGTTCGATGACCAGGGTGAAGGGCTGCTCCGGCAGCGCCAGCACTTGCTCAACACCTTGGGCCTGGCGCATTTGTTCGTCCAGTTGGGCGCGCTTCTGCTCAGCCCGTTGGCCTTGGCGACGAGCCTCCCGATCCAAGGTTGCACGGGGCAGTTTGACCCCGGTCAACCGCTCGATGACCGCGCTGGCTTCGCCCGGCGGCATTTTGCTGGCGACCAGGGCCGCCATCTCCTGCACCCCGGGCGAGGCGCTGCCTTCCTCGCTCAAGCCCAAGGCATGATCGGCGGGAAACCGCCATGCCCGACAGCGCCGACACCATCCCCGTAGCCGCCGGATCGTCACCGGTCCGAAACGGGTCTGATAGGTGCGTTCCTGATCACGGGTTTGGCGCGTCAGGGGATGCCCGCAGACCGGACACACCGGCGGACTTTGATCGGCTTTCTGCTGCGCCGCTTCCTCCAGAAGTTTGCGCTCCAATCCCCGCGTTTGTTGGAGAATCTCTTCTTCCATGTGGCCCAGAGTCTGGTCTCTGACCCGCACGCTTCGCGCCAAGCCAGCCGTCAAACGTGCCGCCCAGTCGGCCACCGGTGCAGCAAACGTCTCGAAACTGCTGTCGGTTTGAGGAACCGGGTTCAGGCAGCAGTTGCTCATGCCCACGCTTATACCACCAACGCCTCCCAATTACCCCATTAAAAATTGAGATGCGCCCTGGCAACCAATTGAGCGATACAATTAAAGTTTCGAATCTTTCCAGTAGCAGTCAAACCATCAGCGTGTTTCAATTCTCGGATTTTGTGTTGGGAGGACCTTCGGCTGCAGGAAGCCAGAATGTGAATATGTTTTTAAATAGTTCCACCCAAGCCCAAGCCAATCAGGCCGGAGGAGGGGTATCCCTGATCGACCAGGCTCAATTCGTCGGAACTGCTGGAACAACTGAAATGGAGGCGAATGCGAGCGGGTCTCTCTTTGGTCCTTTTGTCGGGCCTCCATACGCCCTTGACAACGTCACTTTGAACGCTTCGGGTAACGTGGTTTATGCGTATGAATGGGATTCGACACTGTCATCGAACCAAGCATTTTCAATCAGCGGAATCTCAACTATAGCGGTTCCTGAACCTTCGTCTTTGGCGTTGATTTCTTCGGGAATGCTTGTTCTGACATTGTTGCACCGCCGACGCCGGGGGGTGTAGCTTATGCCACTGTTTAAAAGGAATTACGCTGTGAAAAGGTTTGTGCTAAAAAGGCTTGACTTTCGGTCTCAATTGCGTTAAAAAAACACAGGATTATCGTGAGACTGATGCGGTGAGCCATATGAACAACAATCAGAGGATATTATGAATAATAAAAGCGAATTGATTTCCGTCGGCAGGCTGGCCGCATCATTGTGTGCGGCACTGGTCATTTCAGGCGTTCTGCTTTTGGCGGCCAGCAGCAACGCTCAAGACATTTCAATGGCCGACGGGGGATCCACGGCAACCCTGAATCTGGGTGGCGGCACTGGCAATCTCGGGATGAACAGTTGGAGTGTGGACGGCCTGAACCAATTAAACCAGCAGTGGTTTTGGTATTCGATTAATGGGGCGGTTGCGCAATCCATTGACAACATCAGCACGGCGAGTGTTCAAACCGCCAACGGTAATGATGGGATCAATACCGTCGTGTCAACCTACCAAAACAATCAGATTCAAGTGGAAGTTGAATACGTTTTGTCGGGGAACGGCGTCGGTTCTGGAAGCGCCGATATTCAGGAATATATAGCGATCATGAATACCGGCATAAGCCAGTTCACTTTGAACTTCTACCAATATTCCAATTTCAACCTGCTGGGGGGCGGCAATGATACCGTTAATATCTCCGGCTCTCCTTCTGGTGGATTTACCGGAGCCGTGCAAACGACTGCCACAGGCGGGACGGGCATTGCTGAACTCATTAATGCTCCCAATGCAAACTTCGCCGAAGCTAATTTTGCCAACGCCGGAAACAGTTCAACGCTGTATAAGCTCAACAACACTGCCAATTTGACCCTCGATGACGCTCAAAACGCGGGGCCGGGCGATGTGACGTGGGCACTCCAGTGGACCGCAACGCTTGCGCCGGGCGGCACGTTAGACATCACCAAGGACAAAGGGTTGTCCATTTCAATTGTTCCCGAGCCGTCAACCATTGCTCTGATTCTGCTTGGCGTGGCCGCATTGGGATTGGCAGGGCGTCGTCAATCATCCTGAGGGTTGGAATTTCGCTGGTTACAAAAACGGCAGAAACAGGGCCGGTCAATGACCGGCCTTTTTTCTATTCAAGCATTTGGTAGTATTCTGTTATGAAGACCTCGCCATTCAGCAGCAAGTGTGTTTTATTGGTTGCGATTGGTTGAGCGTATGCATAATGGTCTTCACCGTAGAATGTTGGGGGTGGTTTTGGTTAGTTGCGCCTTGGTTTGCAAGCTACAGGCCGGCGGCAGTGGTTTCAACACGGTCGTTGTCATCAATCAAACCAGCTCGAACTCGTGTATATTGGGCAATTACTTCTGCGCAAGCCGCCAGGTGCCGCCGCAAAACGTGTTATACATCAATTGGTCTGGGGGCAATACATCGTGGACCAGCAACAACTTTCAAACCAACTTGGTGATACCGCTCCTGAGCATGCTGGCGGCCCGCCAGTTGACAAACCAGATTGATTGCATTGTCCTCTCGATGGATATTCCGTTCCAGACCAGCTTTGGAACCAACAATGTCGTCAACGGCACAACCTCAGCTTTGTTCTACGGCTTAAGGCTGGGCAACCCGAGCGACACCAACAGTTACGCTGCCAGTGAAACGAGCTTTGGCCAGGCGACACTCGTCGGCGCACCCGGCTATTCCTTTCTCACCACCATGATTACGGCTGATTCACTTGCCCAGGCGGAAGCATTGGTGAATCAGGGCGTTATCAGTGATGGCACTCTTCCCCAAGCACCGGTCGTTTTGGCAAAGAGTTCAGACCCCAGCCGCAACATCCGTTACCCGTATTTCGACAACGCCATTTTCAACGTGAACATTCTGGGGGTTTCCTCAATTCTCCGTACGAACACAGATTCGGTTTCGTGGCCAAATAGTTGTCTGGGTTATGAAACAGGTTTGGCGCAATTCAGCGTCCTGCCAGGCACCTTCGTTCCCGGGGCGGTCGCGGACAGCCTGACATCCTATGGTGGCGTCATTTTCGGCTCCAACGACCAAACCAACTTGCTGGCCTTTATCAACGCAGGAGCGGCGGGCAGCTATGGCACCGTTGCGGAACCCGGCGCCGACACGCAGGAGTTTCCCAATCCCCAGGTTTACTTTTACCAGGCTCGCGGCTTCAGTCTGGCCGAAAGCTATTATCAAAGCATCAATGAACCGTATCTTGGTCTGATCGTGGCCGAGCCATTGGCGGCGCCTTTTGCCCGGCCGGGGGTCGGCCGATGGAGCACCAATCTCCCCAACTCAGTGTTGAGCGGCACCTCCATGCTTTCGGTGAAATTCTCCGCCCATGATGGGAATCATCCTCTGCAGCAAATTGACTTGTTTGTTGACGGCACCTATTTCAGTACGCTAACCAATCTGGCACCGTGTCCCGGCAATCTGTTGACCGTCACCCTGAACGGCTATCCCATTACCTACACTGTTCCGACCAACGCCACTCTTAACACGATCGCAACAGGACTGGCAGCCCTGATCAACGCTCCAGCCGCCACGAACGCCACACAAGTGGTGGCCTCGGTTTATGGCGACCGCATCGAGTTGCAATCCATCGCCACCAATCCCGTGACGGTCCCCTTCTATGTTGCCGATGATACGCCCACGAATACGCCGGGCCTTTCTTACAGCGTCAACTATCTGTCTGAGTCCTCCCCGCCGCAGATGATACCCGATGGTCTTGATAGAAGCGGAGCCTTCACGATGCAGGTGGGGATTCCAAGTTCGTTGCCGTATGTCATTCAGGCCTCGACGGATTTGGTGGGCTGGCTGCCCATCTTCACGAATGCCATGGCGGGTCTGCTGAATTTCATCGATTTTGATTCCACAAACTATCCCGCGCGCTTTTATCGCATGACCTGGCCGGTTCCGGATCAACCGCCAATACTGTCTGCGCCGGGCATCGTGGGCAACGGTGCGTTCCAGATGCATGTGGACAGCGTGCCCGGATTGCCTTGGGCCATCCAAGTGTCCTCCAACCTGATTGATTGGGCCACCGTCGCGACCAACCAATCCGGTGGGGCGATGGATTTTGTTGATACCAATGCCGCGAGTTACGCCCGCCGATATTACCGTGCATGTCTCGTGTCTCCTGCGCCGCCCAGCTTTACGGTGCTTAATGAGGCGACGAACCTCACCTTGGTCCGCGTTGACGGAGCTTTGCAGCCTTATGTGGTTGGAGTCTCCACCAACCAGGGCCAATTGACCGTGCTGGAAACCAATTTTGCCATTGGCCAGATTCAAACCACCGCCGCCAGTGCGATTGGAAGTGCCAATGGGCTTTCAACTTTTCTGACCGCCAGCCAACCTGCATTCCTGGCGTCAGGAGCGTTTGGTATGCAGGAATATTCAGTGTTTAGCAATTCGCTTCCCGCCAACTCTTGGATACAGTTCACTTTTATCAAGACCAACGGCCAGATTGTGTTCGTAGGCGTCACCAATCAGACTGCTGGAAATTCCGGCGCGCTCACGACAAATTTGTTTTCCGCGATTAACGCGAATCCCGCCTTGCAGGGCAGTGATGGTGTTGTAGCCGGGGATTATGTTGTGAACCAATACGGCACGTTCTCCTACATCTTCTTCAATCTGTATGCCCGGAGTCCGGGCTATCAAGCAGCCGCAATTCAAGTCATCCCCCAGCCGTCCACCTCTGTTAACATGCCTTCTGCGCCTCAAGGCCCGCTCACAAATAACCTGTCCGACCTCCAGCCCCGAAACCATCTTTATGTCACTGCCGGCGCAACCAGCCTGGCCTTGACGTTCCCATTGGACACCACGACCTTGGCCGACGGTTATCACGAGTTGACGGCGGTCGCCTATGAAGGCAGCAACGTGCGAACTGAAACCGCGGTGACCGCGCCCGTCGTGGTGCAAAACAGTCCCTTAAGCGCAACTTTAACGCTGCTCGATCTGACCAACCAGGCCCCGGCCCAAGGTACCTACCACATTCAGGTTGCCGCCAACACCAACACGGTAAGTTTGATCACTTTATTCAGCACGGGCGGTGCGCTGGGCATGGCCACCAACGTGCCCACGGCGATCTTTCAAGTGAATGGAACAAATTTATGGGATGGCCTGCACCCTTTCTATGCTCTCGTTGAGACTTCTGACGGGCTTCAGTATCGCACAGGAACATCTTGGATTCAATTGGGCGCTGTGCAATAGCAAGTAGGCGGATTGGTACCCCGGCTAGGACTCGAACCTAGAACCAATTGATTAAGAGTCAACTGCTCTACCAATTGAGCTACCGAGGCACAAATTAAGGTCGTAAAGCATCGCCATAACCCGGCTGTTTGTCAATCAAACGGCGATGGAAGTTCACCAAACCTCCACCGGGCCCTTCGGCACAGGGATTCGTTCGCGCTGTGCCGAGGCCGGCTCGCGCATGAAGGACGCAATCATCGCCGGCGGACGGAAGCGCGGCTGCAATTCGCCGTTGTCGTCGAGGAATTGTTGCCGCCAGCGAATATAATTGCCCAAAACTTCGTGAAATTCGGCGCGCGTGGAAATTTGCACGGCGCGCTTGTTGAATTCGTGACACGGGCCGAACCGCTTGGCATACCACGGCGCGACCTTGCGAAACATCCGGCAGCCGAGCGGCTCACCAAAAACTTCAATCATCAAATCCAGATGCCGGCACATCACGCGCACGCGCTCGGCAAAAGTAGGTTCGGAGGGAAGGTCGCCCCTCACCCCATCCCTCTCCCCGCCGGGCGGGGAGGGGGTGTCCGCAGGACGGGCGAGGGGAACGTGATCTTGTTTCAGATAATGCAGCGTGTGCTGGAAAATCCACGGATTGTAAAACGTGCCGCGCCCAATGCTCACACCGGCACAGCCGGTCTCGTCGAACATCTTTTTCGCGGCTCGAGGCGTGATGACGTTGCCGTTGCCGATGACCGGAATGGCTTTCACGGCTTGGACCACAGCGCGGATTCCGGCCAGGTTCACGGCGCCGCCGAAACCCTGTTCGCGGGTGCGGCCATGAACAAATATTGCGGCGACCCCGGCGTCTTCGAGGGCGCGCGCCAAATCGGGCGCGGTGAGATTTTCGTCGTCCCAGCCAAGCCGCATTTTGGCCGTCACCGGAATTTTCACGGCGCCGGCCATGCCGCGGACGAGTGCGGCGGTCTGATTCAATTCGGTCATCATGGCCGAGCCGCCGCCGACACTGCAAACCTTGCGAACGGGACAACCCATGTTGATGTCCACGGACGCAATGCCGATGGATTCGAGGTACATTGCCGCGTCGCGCATTTCTTCGGGCACGGAGCCGAAGAGTTGGACGGCAAGTGGCGAATCGGCCGGGCGGGTTTCGATGAGCTTGAACGCTTTTTTGTTTTTTTCCAGTAGCGAGCGGGCATTGACCAGGTCGGTGGTACAGAGGCCGACACCGCCGATTTCGCGCACGACGAGGCGGAAGGGCAGGTTGGTATAACCTGCCAGCGGGGAGAGGAACAGGTTGGAGGCCAGTGTCAGCGAACCGATGCGCATTGGTTGAAATATAGGCCAAATTAGCGCATTGCGGAAGGCGGAATGGCATGTTAGTTTGACATGCGAAAATGTTTGACGACGATTCAAATCAAAGAAACGGCGGTGACCGCGGGCAGAAAAAACCGCCCGGCGGTTTCAAGGTCCCGGTGTCCACGTGGATCCTGTGGATTGCGATCCTGGGCGGTCTGGTGGCATTGATGATGTTAAAATCCCACATGACGACGCAGGGCGATCAGTTGTCGCAGTCCGAATTTCTGCAAAAGTTCAACTCGAACCAGATTGCGCACGCGACCATCAATTTCAATTCGCAATCGTCGCCGCTCACGCCCATCACCGGTTTTTATTATAAGGCCGGCGGGAATGGCAAGCCCGTCGAAACGCCGTTCAGTTCGCCGAACGCCATGTTGACGCAAAAGATGCTGGATGAACTGCTGGTCTCGGACAAAATTGAGGCCGGGGCGCCGAACGCGATGCTTTGGTCCATTGGCTACCAGTTGTTGTTTTTTGTGGGCATCGGCCTGCTGTTTTGGTTCTTCTTCATCCGCCAGATCAAAATCGCCGGCAAGGGCGCTTTGAGTTTTGGCCGGAGCAAGGCGCGGATGCTCGCCAAGGACCGCAACAAGACGACCTTCAAGGACGTGGCGGGCATTGATGAGGCCATCGAGGAAGTTTCCGAGCTGGTCGAGTTTTTGAAGGACCCGAAAAAATTCCAGCGGCTCGGCGGGCGCATTCCCAAGGGCGTGCTGATGGTCGGGCCACCCGGTACGGGCAAAACCCTGCTGGCCAAGGCCATTGCGGGGGAGGCGGACGCTTCCTTTTTCAGCATCAGCGGTTCGGACTTCGTGGAAATGTTCGTCGGCGTCGGCGCCAGCCGTGTGCGCGACATGTTCGAGCAGGCGCGCCGCAATACACCGTGCCTGGTTTTCATTGACGAAATTGACGCGGTCGGCCGTTCGCGCGGTCACGGACTCGGTGGCGGCAACGATGAACGCGAGCAGACGCTCAATGCGCTCCTCGTCGAGATGGACGGCTTCGATACGCAGGAAGGCATCATCATTATCGCTGCGACGAACCGCCATGACGTGCTCGACCCGGCGTTGATGCGCCCCGGCCGCTTTGACCGGCAGGTGGTCGTCAATTTGCCGGACGTGCGCGGGCGGGAGGGGATTCTGAAAGTCCACGCCAAAAACGTGAAACTCGCGCCGGAGGCGGATTTGTCCATCATCGCCCGCGGCACGCCGGGTTATTCCGGCGCGGAACTCGCGAATTTGCTGAATGAGGCCGCGTTGCTCGCCGCGCGTTTGAACAAAAGGGCCGTAGGCATGAGCGAATTGGAAGAGGCGCGCGACAAGGTCCGCTGGGGACGCGAACGCCGCAGCATGGCGATGTCCGACGAAGAGAAGCGCGCCACGGCCTGGCACGAAGCCGGCCACGCGCTGGTCAACGTGCTGCTCAAGCACGTGCATCCGCTGCACAAGGTCACGATCATCCCGCGCGGCCGGGCGCTCGGCGTCACGATGTCGCTGCCCAAGGAGGACATGCTGAACATGCGGAAGAAACAGGCCATTGACAGCATCGTCCTGGCGATGGCCGGACGCATCGCGGAGGAATGTGTGACCGACGACATCTCGAGCGGCGCAGCGATGGATATTCAGCAGGCCACGCAACTCGCCCGCGCGATGGTCATGCACTGGGGCATGAGTGAGAAGCTCGGCAACGTGCTTTACGGCGACAGCCAGGAATACGTTTTCCTCGGACGCGACTTCATGCGTACGAAAGATTACAGCGAACAGACCGCGCAGGACATTGACGCCGAGGTGAAACGCATCATTGACGAGGCGAACAAAACGGCGAAGGAACTGATCGAAGCCAAACGCGACAAGCTTGAAATCATCGCCCACGGCCTGCTGGAATACGAAACGCTTGACGGCGTGCAGGTCGAAGAGATCGTCCGCACCGGCAAATTCACGCCCCCCGCCCGAACGCCCAGTCAACTCGGGCCGATGGTGGGCGCGCCCGCCGGCACGCCGTTGCCGGAAACACCTCCCAAACCCGCGCCGCCCAAGTTGCCCGGGCTTGGCGCACCCGCGCCGGCACCGGTTTAAGCTGCCGCTATTTTCTTTGCGACGCGGCGGCGGTTGGCAGACCGGCGCTGTTTTTGGAATTTCGCGTGGTTGGAAACGCGCCTCTCTGCCGGGAACCCGCCACGGGTGATCGGGGTATTGGCGCTTGAATCGTCAAGCGCCAGTCGCAAACTCATTTGCGCTTTTCCAGGGTCTTTAAATCCTCGGCAAGAAATCGTGTCACATCCTTAAATCGCGTGGCGTTTTCCGGGCTCATTGCCGCGAGGGTTTGATGCGCTTCCAGGCAGGTGCGGGTGATTTCCTCACGAGTCGAGCTGGCCGGTTCCGGTGTGCCGTTTTTGGCATCGTCGGGCAACGGCAATGCGCCGCCGGTCATTTTGAAGAGGCGCGCCACGCCCAGATTTTCCAACAACTCGGCGACGCGCGTGTTGGCATTGAACAGTTCAATCCCTTGCTGGTCAGGGCTGGGAGACTGCATCTTCAATCCAAATCCGGCCAATACGCCCAAAAACGTGCTGTCCATGAGTACGCATTCCGACAAATCCACAATAAAATGCCGGTACCCTTTCCCGGTCAGCTCGCTCAACAGCGTTTTGAAATCGGGACTGGAGCCGTAATTGGCGCGTCCGGCGATTTTCACGCAAGCGAAATCTTTGCCTACCAGCACGGATAGCTTTCCCGGTGGCGTTGACATTTTCTTAGAGGTTTTTGCGCACTCAGGCCGCAGCCGCCTGCGGTGCGACAATTTGCACCAGCGCCTGTTGCAGCACGAGCGCCTCATCCAATCCGCTGGACACCAACTGCTGGTTGCAGCGCAGCAGCAAATCCATGGCGCGAACCAATTCGTCCTCACTGTATTTTTTGGCATGCGGCAGCGCCTTGTAAAGCACATACGGATTCAGCGACAGCGGATTAAACCGTTTGTCTGCCGGCAATTTTTCCGCCGGCACGCGTTCCAATTGCGCCTTGAACCGGTTGTAATCCGCCTCCGGTTTAATCCAGCCTGCGCGTAACATTTCCTTCAACAGCAACATCGCGCGGACTTTTGAAATCAAGCCGTAAAGCAGGCCGATTTCGGATTTGCGCGGGTCGAATTTCAATTCCCAAAGTTCCTCATCCAGGCCCGAAAGCATTCGGGGCAAATCGCGGTCGCCCAGCGCGTCGCCCAGCGCGAAGGCGCGCGCCGTCTTGTTCCGCGTGCAGATCGCGGCGACGTTGCCGGCTTCAATTTGTTTCCGGTTGCCGACGAACAGGCAGAGTTTCTCAATTTCGCCGTCGAGCAAACGCGGATTAGGACCGATACGATTGATGAGTTCAGCCAGTGCTTCTTCGGCAATTTCCTTCTGCCTCGTGCGGATGGCCGAACGGGCCTCGATTTCCGCGCGGTTCGCCCAGTCCTTGTCGTCCGCCCAGCCGGAAAGCGTCTCGACTGTGCCAATTTTGTCGAGCGTTTTGAAAAAGGTTTTGCGCTTGTCCACCTTGCCCGCGCTGATAAGCAGCCGCACCCCCTGCCATGAAAATTTTTTCAACTCCTCCGCCAGTTCGGTGAGGGTTTCGGTGACGGCCTGGGCGGAGGCGGCGCGTTCATCGCCGAGAAAATTGCAATCCCGCAGCCAGATGACCTTGCCGGAACCGAAAAAGGGGAGCGTTTGCAGGGCTTCACGCAGGCGGGCCATCGCCGCCAGCGCCTCGCCGCTGTTGACCACGGCGGCCTCGATGATCTCGTGGTCCATGCCACCCACCTCGTCGCACCATTGCTGGTAGAGTTGTCTGGCACGCTGCTTGACGGCGAATTCGTCTTCGCCGCAAATGAGGGCGACGGAAGGGGTTGTTTTAGTCGGTGGCATGTTTATGGATTCCGTTTGAGTCCCGGGTTATAGCCGAAATTGAGAACTAATGACCAATGCCGAAGCACGAATGACGAAAGAAGTCCGAATGCCTGAATTCCCGGAAATCGCAAAGGGTTTAATCCCGCCAGTCATTTGCGCTTGGTTATTCTTTCGTTATTATGGTTTGGTCATTCGTCATTCCTTTCCGCAATCACCGGTCACCAAAGGCTGCAGCATTGCCGTCATTTCACGGAAAATGAAGGCCGTGAATCCATTTTACTCAGCCTCGCTGCCGGTCTCATTAATCCGGCTCAGCACTTCGCTCATGTCCTCGACCTGTTCGAAAAGCGCGCTGGTGACGAAGATCGGTTTTTTCTGCGCGGCGGCGATGGCGAGGCAATCGCTCGGGCGCGCGTCGAGCTCGACGATTTTGCGCGCGACTTCATTTTGCTGCTGCAAAATCAGCCGGGCGAAATAAGTGGAATTCTTCAAGTCCGTGATGATGACGCGTTCAACGCTGATGCCAAAGCCTTGGAAAATGCGGTTGATGAGGTCGTGGGTGAGCGGACGTTCCTTGGGCGTCTGGCGCAGAAACATGCCAATGATGGCGCCCATCTGCGGCTCGACATTGATGACAAAAACCTTCTGGTCGTTGCCGATGAACAGTGCGCACCCGCTGTTGGCGGGTAAAATGCCGCGAATCTGAACGGGCGTCACTTCGTTCTTCATACCCCTAGTTTATGGTAAAACCTGGAAAAGGCAAGTCATGACTGCTTTTTCGAAGGTTTGGCGGGGCCTGGCGGGGGATTATCACGCGGTGGATGGGGGGTGGTGGCTGATGGCAAAGGCTGCGGGTCATCAAACCAGATGGCGGCCACGGCCAGAAACCAGGCCGCAAAAAACGGATAAGAATAACGGCCCACTTCGTTGCTGGTGCTGAACTCAATCGCGTTTGTCAGATCGCCCTGCATGCGCGGGAGACAGGCGATGACAAACGCCAGAACGGTGAAAACACCAATTATCACAACCGTAAGGCTCCCCAGCGCCAGGCGGCCTCGCCCCTTCCACCACGCCAACGCCAGTAAGATGACCACCAACCAGGGCAGGACGGCGAGCTGTTCGTTCACAAAACCGTCGAACCCGATCCATTTGCCGGCCCATTGCAAATGGTCATGGTTGCCCGGCAGCCAGTGAAAGAAACCGTTGTTGAAAAAGCGGCCAAAGATATTGAGAAACCAAGTTTGATGGAATCGGTACAGGGCGGAGGCGGGAGAAGCAACACCGGCGTGCCACCAGCCGGATTCCGGATGGGGGATGGGTTTGTCGAGCCGAAACCAGGCATAAGGCAGCAAACAGATGCCGGCCGCCAGGACACTTTTCCACAGGACGGGTTTTTGCAGCCAGCCACGCCGCCAGCAAAGCGGCAACAGCACACAAAACCAGACTGCCGAGTAGATGATGCCTTCAAATTTGGTTGTGGCGCAACCGGCGGCGGCCAGGAGGCCGGCCGCCAGATAAAATTCATCCGCGCCGGAAATGGCCTTCACCATCAGCAGGGCCGTCAGGCTGACGAAGAAAACCATGGGAATGGTGCCGCCTTCCTGCCGGATGAATTGCAGGCTCGCCGGCAAAAAGCAGAACGTCACAACCGTCAGAATGGGCAGCGGATGCGGATGTTTCCAGACCCTTCCCAGTGAAAGAATACCCAGGCACAATGCCACGACCATCCAGAGCGGCCAGACCTTGTTGACGAATTCATCCACCCCGCCAACCGCGCCGTAATTGAGGACATAAAGACAGGGTACCAGCATCGGATAATCCCAGTGTGCGTAAGCCAGATCGGATTGGTGCATCCAGTGCAGGAGATTTCCGCCCTGCTCCAGATAAAGAATTTTCGATTTGAAAACCCAGAAGGCGTTGGCGTCGAATTCGAGTGTTCCTTCCAGCGTGGAAAGCCTGCTGAAAACCCACCACGAATAAAGAACCGGCAGCAGCAGCAGCAGCCATAAATGGCCGGGTTGGGGTTCGATTCGCTTCACGCCCACCCCCCATTGGGATGACCGCAAACCCAATTCCACGACGCCCCAGGCCAACGCGCCCCACGCGAGCACTCCGCTCAAATTGATTCCGGCCAAGGCCGCCAGCAACACCGCCTGCGAAAACACCAACATGCCCACGCCCAACCCCAAGGCAAACTGGAATCCCAGGCCGAATCGCTCTTCGAATTTCGGGCCGAGCACGAGACGGCTTACCCTCATGCCGGCCAAAGCCACGGCCGGGGGCAACAGGAACGCGATCCACTCCTTCATTGCGGGACTCCTTTTGGGGTGAGTGGAACGATTTCAATGTGGTCGCTGTTGGTGGACATCCGCAGCAAGAGATCAAAGCCGTTCGTCCGGAGTTCGTCCGGCGAATCACACGGAGTGCCCTCGAACCAGCCATCGTGGAAAATGGCTTTGTCACCCAGCGATATATCCACCTCGCGCGGGAATAGATAATTTCTCAGAAAGAAATAATACCCGCCGCGGCCCCCGTTGTCCTTGCCGATCATTCCCGATAAAAAAATGCGTGCGTCCGGCGCCAGGGCATGGTCCAACGCCCGTCCGTAGGCGGACAGGGGGACGCAATAAGAGTCCCGTTGAATCAGGTTGGTTATTTGCTCCAACTCTGACGCCCGTCGGTTCAGGTTCGGCAACGTCATCGCGTTGGCCTGGTCCGGTCCGGGAAAAACCTGCGGCCACGCCAGCCAGATTGCGGTCACGCCAATCAACAGCGTCACGAAAATCACCGGCCATTGCAGATGCGGCCTGTCGGGCAAGGTGGCAATTTGGCGGTTGGGTGGCGGCATTTTTTCAGGGCGACAGAAAGTTGTACTTGAAAATGCACCACAAGGCATGGAAACCGTCGCGCCAACCGATCTTCTTTCCCTCCGCATAGGTGCGCCCGTGATACGAAATGGCCACTTCGTAGATGCGCACCTTCAACCGTGCCACCTTGGCCGTGATTTCAGGTTCAAAGCCAAACCGGTTTTCCTGGATTTGAATCTTTTGAATGATTCCCCGCTGAAAGGCTTTATAGCACGTCTCCATGTCCGTCAGATTCACGCCCGTGGCCATGTTCGATAAGGTCGTCAAAATCCTGTTCCCCACCGAATGCCAGTAATACAACACGCGATGCGCATCCGAACCAATGAACCGCGACCCGAAAACCACGTCCGCCTTGCCCGCCAGAATCGGCGCCAGCAGCTTGTGATATTCCGCCGGGTCATACTCCAAATCGGCGTCTTGAATGATGACCACCGGCGCTGTCGCTTGGGCAATCCCGGTCCGCAGTGCGGCGCCTTTGCCTTGATTTTGCTCGTGGCGCATCAGCGTGACGCGGGCATCCCTTTTGGCCGCGGATTCCAATTTTTCCCACGTGCCGTCCGTGGAAGCGTCATCCACGATGACCAGTTGCGCGACGGGCCGTTGCGCCAGCACCATTTTGATGACGTCCGACACCGTGGCGGCCTCGTTATAAACCGGCATGACGGCCGAGAGACAAGGCTCGACGTTGGCGTTGCTCTTGATTTCGCTCATTCGCTGTTTTCAGGCCTTCAATGGGAACCGTCAGGCTTGAACGGTAATTATTCAGAATGCGCGAAAGAAAACAAGCTCGGCCTGAAAGAGGTTGGACGTTCGAGGTTCAATATTTCCTTGCTAATTGCTCTCGACCCTCATCCTCCGAAATGTGATTCTCACATCACCCGGTCCAGCAGGGCTTCGCTGTGGATAAACCGGTCGAAGTTTTTGAGAAAATGACGAACCAGCGTTTTGGCCTCGTCAACATGTCCTCCCGCCACATGCGGCGTAATAAAGCAATTAGGTTCCGCCCAAAGCGGGTGGACATCCGGCAAAGGCTCCGGTTCGGTTACATCCAGCCAGGCAGCCCCGAGGCGCCCCGAGCGCAGCGCATCCAGCAGGGCATCCTGACCAACCGTCGTGCCGCGCCCGATGTTGTAAAAAATCGCGCCCGGCTTGATTGCCGAAAATCGGGTGGCATCGAAGAAGCCACGTGTTTCCGCGCTGTCCGGCAGGATATTGACGACGTGGTCGGCGTCGGCGAGCGCGCGGGCGAGCTGGTTCCCGGTGACGACTGGCACGCCTTCATTGCCACGTACCCTCCGGCGATAGGCAACAATTTTCATGTCGAACGGGTGGAGCAGTTCGGTCAACCGTTTGCCAATTGCGCCATAACCGAGGATGAGCACGGTTTGTCCGCGAAGCGTCTCGGAAGTGCCGCGCAGGGCATTCCAAGCTTTCGTGCCGCTGGCGGTTCGGGTCTTGAGCGCGAGCGGCAACTTTCTAGCCTGCGCCAGCATGAAACTCAAGGCGTGGACGGCGCACGCCTCGCTATAGACGCTCGCGCTGTTGGACACCACGATTTTGCGTTTGGCCATCAGCGCGCGAAACTGCGGGTTGTCATAACGCGCGATTCCCGAAGAGCTGACGTGAATCCATTTCAGGCGCTTGGCCTCCGCAATCGTCCGGGGTTCGGGTTGGCCAAAGGCGATATCCACCGTGGCGAATTGCGGATCGCGTTCCGCTTTGGCAAGGACGGAAGACACAGGCCTCCCGGGAAAAACCAGTTGATGCCCCACGGTTCCCGCTTTCAGCAATTCCAATACATCCGGGGCCAGGGCCAAATCCACAAAGACTCGTAGCTTGTCCATGACGCCCTCAGTTTAATCTCATTTCAGCGCCGAGGCCAATCCGTTCGCTTCGATCAACCCCGACAACCCGGTGGATTGATTTTTTGACCACGGATGGACTGGATGAACACAGATTCGACAAAGTTTTAAACATCGAGACAGAGGCGCAAAGGCGACCCGAATTGAAAAAGGAGAATCCATATCGTCTCGAGGGGATGGCACTGGCCATGCTATTTCCTGCCGCGTATGCACGCGTTCAACCGGAAACATTTTAGCGACCGACGGCGGCGGCCTCCGCCAGGGATCGGAAAGTCGGTGCGAAGCAGGTTGGGGCAGCGCCTGTTTCAGGCTGCCGCCCTCCTGCTGGTTCTGAATTTATACCGCGCATGGCCGGCTTACGCTGATTCGCAGGAAGATCAGATTGCCGCGCTCAAAGCGGAAAAGAACGACGCCATTTCCCGTGTCGAACACATTGTCAACCAGCCGGTGACCCGCTTGAAGCGCTCGCCGGATATGAACGCGGCGGTTTACAGTCCTGGCTGGTTTCATCCGGGCGCCATCACACCCGACTTCGACAACGTGGACGTCCGCAAGACTCAGCAATTGGATTATGCCGGCAATCAATATGTCACCTCGGATTTGAACCCCGGTGTGGTGTTTCTCGGTCGTGAACTTGAATTCAATCCCATGACCAAATACTTTTACACCGACCGCTCGGTCCCCAAAAAGAAACTGACGGAAGCCGAGATGCTGGAGATCAACCGGCTCTATCGCATCATCGGACGCTGCAACCGCCGGTTGGAACAGTTGGAAAATCCCGAGCCCAAACCGGCGCCAATCCTCGCCTTTGTTTCCCAAAACAAGCCATTTGTCATCGGGTTCATGTTGGCATTTATTGTGGTGCTGTTCCAGTTTCACAAAATACAGTCAAGTCGGCAGGAAAGTTAGCCGGTCACCGCGAAACACACCAAGAAGGCATGCCTTGGACGTTCGGCGCTGGATTGTTGAATGTTCCCTTGCCGCCCGCCTCTTATTCTCGTCCTTCATTCTTTGCTTTCGACTTTAGTTTTGCTTTCGCCAGGAAAATGAGTGAGCCTCACACAAACTGCCAACCATTATGAAACTGGCTGCATTTCTGTTGCTCTTGAGTTCTTGCCTGGCGTTTGCCGCCACCGAGGAACAAATCAACACCAACTTCAATGTCGCGCCCGGCGGCACGCTGATCGTGAACGTGGACTTCGGCTCCATCACCGTCAGCACCAATGCCACCAGCGGAGTCACGGTGGACGTTCGGCGCAAGGTCGGCCGCAAGACCGCAGCGAAGGAACTGGAATTCCTGCGGGACTATCCGGTCCACTTTGCCCGGGACGGCGCGACGGTGACGGTGCGGGCGGAGCATCGCGGCTCCGACGGCTGGTTCTGGTGGTCATGGCGCGGTCGGTATCAAAACGAGGCCAAATACACCATCCACGTGCCGGCGCAGTTTAACGTCCAACTCGAGACGCCCGGCGGCGGCATCTCGGTCAGTGACATTACGGGGAACACCAGGGCCAATACCAGCGGCGGCGGACTGAGTTTCATGCGATTGCACGGACCGTTGGACGGCAACACTTCGGGCGGCGGCATTCAGGTCGCCGACTGCGATGGGGCGCTCAAGATCCACACCAGTGGCGGCGGTATCGCCGTGACCGGCGGTTCCGGCGCGCTTGACGGCGATACGTCCGGTGGCCCGGTTGAAGTGAAGAATTTCCATGGGGACGCGCACGTCAGGACGAGCGGGGGCGGCATCACCATCGAGAATGTCGTTGGTGAAATTGAGGGTTCCACATCGGGCGGTGGCGTTTCTGCCGTATTGCCTTCGCCGTTGCTTCATGCGGTGGGTCTTTCAACGTCGGGTGGCGGCGTAACCGTGCGCGTTCCGGAAAATGCCGCCTTTGATCTGGACGCGGTGACTTCGGGCGGCGGCGTGAGCAGCGAATTACCGGTGACCGTGGTGGGCCAGATGGATTATGGCCATTTGCAGGGCGCGGTCAATGGCGGTGGCCCAACGGTCCGGTTGCGTAGCAGCGGCGGCGGCATTCAGGTGAAGAAATTTTAAGCCCAGCTTTTGCGGCACGCCACTCACCCCCATATCATACGCGTCATCCGCGTTCATCCGCACTTGAGTTTCTGTCGCCCGGCGATTATTATTTTTGCGCCGTTTTATAGTTTGCCCGCCCAGACTGGGCGGCTAGACTCGGCAAAGCTGTGAATAAACAAACCCTATGAACAAAAATATATTTCTGATTACGGCCACCCTGGTATCGAGCCTTTGCTGCGTGGGCTGCAACAAATCCGGCAAATTGAACCGGCCCTCGACATTTACAGCGCCGAGCGGTCCGGTGGAATTGAAGCTAAAATGGCCGGTGGGCGAACACGTGTTGCAAAGCCTCGACGTGAAGATGAACATGCAGATTTCCGGCACGAACCTGCCCAACACCGTCAATCAGGACATGACCTTGGGCGAGGATTTCGGACTCAACGTGCTGAAGGCGGATCCGGACGGCGGGCATGAAGTGGAGATGGAATTCCTTGGCATCCGGATGAAGCTGGACCAGGGCGGCAAATCCCTGATTGATTACGATTCCGCCAAAAAATCGTCGAGCAGCGGCAACGAGCCCGCGCTGGCCGCCGTGGAGAAAATGTTTCAAAACGTCATCGGCACCAAAATCCAATATTTCCTGGACGCCAGCAACCAGGTGGAGCGGTTGGAGGGCTATGACACGCTGATGAACGCATTGACGGTTGGCGGTCGCGCGGACGCGGCCAACAGCATGAAGAGCATGTTCAATGAAGGCTCGCTCAAGCAGATGATCGGCGGCCAGCATTTGCCGTCCAAACCGGTGCAGCCCGGCGATTCCTGGCCGGTGCAGACGGATATAACGATGGGCGACCTCGGCACCATGGCCATGGATTATACCTTCGACTTTGTGCGCTGGGAAACACATGGGAAGCGCACCTGCGCCCGCTTGGAATTTCAAGGCACCATGAAAAGCAAGGCCAATCCGGATGCAGCGACGACGGGGACATCCGTCTCCGTTCAGAACGGCGATTCCTCGGGTGTGACCTGGTTCGACCCGGAACTGGGGATGGTCATTGAAACGATCATGACCCAAAACATCAACATGAACATGACCGTGCCCATGTACGGACGGGGGAAAGGCGCCACCCAAACAATGACGCTGGTTATGAAACAGGCAATCACCATGAAACTGAATTCAGTGAAGTAAGGTCGTCAAGCCGGGTCCGGCGTTTCGGACAGCCAGGTTCACAGCCGCTCCAGTTTGCCGGAAGCGGCTTTTCGATTTCTGCGCCCGTTCGAGCGTTGACCGGGTGGGCAGCAGTTGCTGATGACGGCCGGCGTCCGATCCGGACGCCGCGATCCGAACCGGAGGGCGCAGGATATCAATGAATTTTCGGAGCGCGGCGGGGGTTTTGGCAGTGTAATTTTCCGGCAGAAAGTAGCGTTGACACATTTGGCGCGAACGACTAATCTATCGGCAAATACATACCGAGCCATGTTAATTCGCATCAGTTTGATTGTCGCCATCCTCGCGGCGCTGGGGGCAGGCGCATTGAGCTTCACTCAAGTGCGCGGCAAGATTAACACGTTGATTCAACAACGCGACGACTATCACGGCCAACGGTACGAGGTTCAAGCCCAGCTTAATACCACGAAAAAGGATTTGGCCAAGACCCAGGACACCCTCAAACAAACCCAG
>CAWHAH010000004.1:0-354583 GCA_963827205.1 uncultured Verrucomicrobiae bacterium | reverse complement strand
CGGTTAAATCAGCCCCACTCAACTTCGCGTCGCTCAGATCAACGTGGTCAAGAATAGCGCCACGCAAGTCGAGATCATTTAGCTTGGCACCTCGAAAATCAGGATTGATTTCCGGATTCTGCCGCCGCCATTCGTTCCACGCTGCGGCACCTTTTCTCAGGATTTCTATGGGTTCCTCAACCGCCATATTATGGGTCAAGGCCTTCGCTCGCGAATCGCCGCCAAAATCTCCGCAATCACTTCCGCCTTCGGCTTCGCGCCGAGATTGCCTTTCCCGTGAACCCGAACAGAAACCGCATTCGCTTGCATGTCACGGCCGCCGATGACCAACATCGTGTGCACCTTCGCCTCTTCGGCGCGCTGGATTTTGCCGTTGATCTTGTCCGAGCCGTAATCGCCTTCGGCGCGGACCATGTTCGCCCGCAACTCAGCCGTGATTTTCTTCGCGTAATCCACGAGCGGTTGTTCCTCGCCAATCGTCAGGACGCGCACCTGCTCAGGCGCAAGCCAGAGCGGGAAATTGCCGGCGTAGTGCTCGATCAAAAAGCCGATGAACCGCTCATGCGTGCCCAGCGGCGCGCGATGGATGCACAACGGCGTCTTGTCCGTGTTGTCCTTGTCGCGATAGACGAGGCCAAAACGCTTGGGCACGGCGAAATCCACCTGGTTCGTCGCCAGCGTGAATTCACGGCCGATGACGCTCCAGACCTGCACGTCAATCTTCGGCCCGTAGAACGCCGCCTCGTTCGGCACCTCGACGTAAGGAATCTTCGAGTCAATGAGGGTCCGGCGGACCATGTCTTCGGTTTGCTTCCACAGCTCCGGTTCGTTGACGAATTTGGCGTTGTCGCCGGTCAGGCGCGACGGGTCGTGCGTGCTGAAGCGCATGACATACTTCTCGATGCCGAAAATCTTGAAATATTTGAGATACATCTCGTTCACCGCGTTGAACTCGGCGGCGAACTGCTCCGGCGTGCAATAAATGTGCGCGTCGTTCATGTTGAGCGAGCGGACACGCATGAGGCCGAACAATTCGCCCGACTGCTCGTAACGGTAATTGCAGCCGTACTCGGCCAGGCGCAACGGCAAATCGCGGTAACTGCGCGGCTCCGCCGCAAAAATGCGGTGATGATGCGGGCAGTTCATGGCTTTTAAATAATAACGCTCGACTCCATGCTTGGGATTATCAAAAGCCACTTGTCCGAATATTTGAATCTTTAGTTGTTGCTGATCTTCTGGACTTAACCCCGCAAAAAATTCCTCCGCCGTTTTCACCGGATCTTGTCCTTTTTTAAAACCCTCTATTTTCTCTTTATGCCGCTCATAAATTTCTATGTTTCTTTCGCGAACGTGTTTACCCATCAGAGCCAATACCGAATCGATCGTTGGCCACTCCCGAAGTTCCATCGGCGGAAACATTGACTCCGCGTAAAGCACCGGCAGGTGTCCGCTCGTCAGATACATTTTCTCCTTGGCGATGTGCGGCGTTTTCACGCGCACGTAACCGGCTTGGAATTCGGTTTCCTTGGCCAGCTTTTCCAGTTCTTCGACCATCGCGGTGCCTTTGGGCAACCACAACGGCAAGCCGGGGCCGACGTATTCGGTATCAATGACAAACAGACCCATTTCCTGCCCGATCTTGCGATGGTCGCGGCGTTTGGCCTCTTCGAGCATCTTGAAATACTCGTCGAGCGCGGTCTTGTTCTTGAACGCCGTGCCGTAGATGCGCTGGAGCTGCGGGTTGCGCTCGTCACCCTTGTAATACGCGCTGGCCACGGTGGTGAGCTTGAACGCGCCGATGTTGCCGGTGCGCATCACGTGCGGCCCGGCGCACAGGTCAACGAATTCGCCATTCTTGAAATAGGTAATCTGCTCGCCTTCGGGAATTTCTTCGAGATTGCCGATCTTGAATTTACTGGGATTGCCCGGACGCTCGCTCAACCCACCCAACCGTCCGCTTTGCGAGTCCTTCAAGGCTTGCTCGCGCGTGACGACGATTTTCTCGAACGTGTGGTTCGCCTTGATTTCCTTTTTCATCTCCTCCTCGATTTTCGGGAAATCTTCGGGCGAGATGCGATGTGAGAGCTCAACGTCGTAGTAAAAGCCGTTCTCGACCGGCGGGCCGGCGGCGAATTGGGCGTCGGGCCACAGGCGCAGGATAGCCGTGGCCATCACGTGGGCGCACGAATGCCGGATGCGCTCCAGTTCGGTCATCTTCGCGCGGTCGTCGAGCGTCTTGCGTTCTTTCGGCTCTGGCTGTTCAGCAGACATGGGAAAAGTTTAACCACAAATGAACACGGAAACGAAGCGGAAAACAAGTTGCCAATCGGGGAAAGGGCAGCGCAGCAGGGAACAGTCTCGGGACACCGGTTACAGCTTGTTCTCGTTCGCAGTTGAATTTGGGGCCGGTCGGTTTATACTTTCGAGCCGTCAACTTAGTCTGACTAATTTCAAAATGAATCGAGATATCTGCGAAACGCGCCACCAGCGATATTGCAGGAGCGCGGACAGCCATGTCCGCCAGGATATTGGCCGCCTTGATTCGCGGACAAAGCTGTCCGCGCTCCAATTTTGCAGAGATCTCAAATTTCTGCAAACTCACCGGAGAACTGTTATGAATACAAAATTATTACCTCGCGCCTCGCGTTGTGGATTGGCCGCGCTGCTCGCCTTCTCCATGCTGGCTTCCGCGCAGGAACTTAAACCGATTCAACTGCCGAAGCCGCAAATGGACGGCGGCAATCCGCTCATGCAGGCGTTGAAGGAGCGCAAATCCACGCGCTCGTTCAGCCCGGAAAAGCTGCCGGCGCAAGTGCTCGGCAACCTGCTGTGGGCGGCATTCGGAATAAACCGTCCGGATTCCGGAGAGCGGACCGCGCCGTCGGCGATGAACCGGCAGGAAATTGACATTTACGTCGCCACTGCGGATGGCCTTTTTCGCTACGCGGCAAAGGAACATAGATTGCAACCGGTGCTGGCCGAAGACCTTCGGGCGGCAACGGGGATGCAGCCGTTCGTGACCAATGCGCCGGTGGAGCTTGTCTATGTGGCGGATTATTCGCGGATGGGCCGGGGAACGGATGAAGACAAGAATCTCTATTCCGCGGCCGACACGGGCTTCATCGGTCAGAACGTCTATCTGTTTTGCGCCTCCGAAGGGCTGGCCACAGTGGTGCGCGGCTCGGTGGACCGGCCGGCCCTGGCGAAGGCAATGAAATTGCGTCCGGAGCAAAAAATCATCCTTGCCCAGACGGTGGGGTATCCGAACAAGTAAGAACCGTTGCGAAGCTCGGCGCCGGTTTCGGATTATTCGCCGATCTGCCGTTGAATCGCGCCGCAGATTTTGTCCGACCATTTTTTCAGGGATGCGGCATCGCGGCCCTCCAAAAGCAACCGGGCCTTGGGTTCCGTGCCGGAGTAACGTAGAAACACGCGCCCGCCCTGGGCTTTCAATGCCTTCCCGGCTTCGCTGACGAGCTTCGTCAGGCCATCAAGCTGCTCGAAGGGTATTTTTTCGCGCACCCGAACGTTGGTGATGACCTGCGGAAAACGCGTCCAGCATTTCGCCAGTTTAGAAAGCGCCGCGCCCCTTGCTTTCATAATCCGCAGGGTTTGCAATGCAGTGACGAGGCCATCGCCGGTGGTGCTGTAATCGCGGAAAATCAGATGCCCGCTCTGCTCGCCGCCGAGATTGAAGCCGCCACGCAGCATTTCATCAATCACGTTTTTGTCGCCGACGGCGGTGCGGACGACTTTTCCGCCGGCAGATTGGACGGCGGCGTCCAAGCCGCCATTGCTCATCACGGTGGTTACCAGGGTCTTTTGGGCCAGCGCGTCTTGCGCGACCAGATCAAGTGTCGCGATGGCCATGATGTCATCACCATCAATCAGTCTGCCCTTTTCATCGCAGAGCAAAACGCGGTCGGCGTCGCCGTCGTGTGCAATGCCGATGCAGGCTTTGTGCTCGACGACCTTGCGGCAAAGATTTTCCGGATGCATCGAGCCGCAATCCCGGTTGATGTTCTTGCCGTCGGGTTGATTGCCATAAACGACGACTTCCGCGCCGAGTTCGCGCAGGACGCAGGGTGTGGATTTATACGCCGCGCCGTGGGCGCAATCCACCACCACCCGCAGGCCTTCGAGCGTCAGGCCGCGCGGAAACGAGGTTTTGGCAAATTCGATGTAACGGCCCAGCGCGTCGTCAATGCGCACCGCCTTTCCAATGTCATCGGCCGTCGGGCGGATGTTTTCAATTTTGCCGCTGAAAACAAGGTGCTCGATTTCGCCCTCAATTTTGTCATCGAGCTTGTAGCCGTCGGCGCGGAAGAATTTGATGCCGTTGTCGGCGTAGGGATTGTGGGAGGCGGTGATGACGATGCCGGCGTCGGCGCGCAGGCTGCGCGTGACGTAGGCGACCCCGGGTGTCGGCAGCGGGCCGATGAACAACACATCCACGCCCATCGAAAGAATGCCGGACGAGATGGCGTTTTCGAGCATGTAGCCGGAGAGGCGCGTGTCCTTGCCGATGACGATTTTGTGACGGCCCTTTCCGCGCGACTGGCGTTCGAGGTTTTTGAAAACGTGCGCGGCCGCGCGGCCGAGTTTAAGCGCGGTTTCCGCGGTGACCGGTTCAACGTTGGCCGTGCCGCGGACGCCATCGGTGCCAAAGATTTTTTGGGGTGAACTCATGGCTTTTTCCCCGATGCCGGCGGAACAACCACGTCCACTTCCGGCGGCTCGACACTGACGAGCGTCAAGCCGGATGGCATTGAGAACGTCCACGCGCCGTTGCAGTTTGTGCGCGGACTCAATGCCCGTCAAATCCACGAACGCGCGAACCTGGCTGACCTGAAGTTTGGCAATGTCGTCGGGCGAGCCACTGACGGTGACGGCGACCAGTGCGGGCTTGACGTGGAAATCGCGCACGTCCGCCGCGGCTGAGACAATGAGCACCGGCACATTGCCGAATGTCAAAGTGCCCTGACCGCCAGCCACGCCGGGCGGTTCCGATTCACTGAGGATTTTATAGATGGTCAGCCAGATGGCGACCGCCAGGACGACGGAAAACAATTTCCAGCCTAAATCTTTTATGAACCAGTCACGCAGCGCCATAAAATTTCAGAGTCCAGTTTGTTTGAGTGCCGGGCGCGACTCATTCTTGGTGATGACGGCGGGGCCGGGCTTGGGGCGCTCGCCAAAGCGGGTGCGCAACCATTCGACACCACGGCGTGATTTCGCCGGTTGCACCAGCACCGAGGTCAGAAACGCGCGCAATTCCTCCAGCGACACGCCGCGCACAAGCTGGCCTTTGTAGGCATGTGAAATCATGCCGGTTTCCTCGGACACCACGACGATGACGGCGTCGGTTTCCTCGCTCAAACCAATCGCCGCGCGGTGGCGTGTGCCAAGCGACTTGTTTAAATCCTGCCGCTGGGTCAACGGGAAGATGCACGCTGCGTGGGTGATGCGATCACCCTTGATGATGACGCCGCCGTCGTGAATGGCGTTGTTGGGAAAGAAAATGGTTTCGAGCATTTCGGGCGTGGCTTCGCAATCCACGGGCACGCCGGATTCGACGGCTTCCTGAAGCTGGATGGATTGTTCGATGGCGATGAGCGCGCCGATTTTCACTTCGGACAAACGTTCAACCGTTTGGATGATGACCTCGATGCTTTCGCGCTGCTCGTGCGCGCTGGCAAAGAGCGGCAAATTGCCCAGTTCGGCGAGCATCCGGCGCAATTCGGGCTGGAAAATGATCAGCACCGCCAAGGCGAAAAACGCGGAGAACGTGGTAAGCAGCCAGCGCAACACCTGCAATTTCAGCAGCGTCGTCACGGCGAGCAGCGCCAGCAGCACGACCACGAACCCGATGACGACCGGCCAGCCGCGGGTGCCGCGTAAAAACCGGAAGGCATAATAAATCAGCACCGCGAGGATCAGAATTTCCAACGCGGGACGCCATAAATCCTGAATGTGAATCTGGTCAGGCATCAATCTCTCTTTCGAGCCAGCACTGCCTCCGTCATGCGCGCGGCCTGGACCGTCTCCGCCACGTCATGCGTCCGGATGATCTGCACGCCGCCGGCGATGGCCAGACTCGCGCAAGCGAGCGAAGCTGGCAAGCGTTCATTCAATTTCCCGCCGAGCAGTTTTTCGATGAACGACTTGCGCGAAACACCCATCAGCAGCGGACGTGCCATCGTTGTAAAACTCCGCAAGTTTGCGAGCAACTGCAAATTATGTTCGAGCGTCTTGCCAAAGCCGATGCCGACATCCAGCACGATCTGGTCAGCCGCCACACCGCAGGCGTTCAATCTTTCCAGCCTTTCAAGAAAAAAGTCGCCGACTTCGCGTAGGACATCGGCATAAACCGGATTTTTCTGCATCGTTTGCGGCGTGCCCTGCGCGTGCAGGCAAATGTAGCCGGCGCGAAATTCCGCCGCAATCCTCCACATCGCGTCAGCTTCGCGGTTGGCGGCCACGTCGTTGACGATGCTCGCGCCGGCCTGCAACGCCGCCTGCGCAATGGCGGGTTTCATCGTGTCAATTGAAAGCGGAATTTTGACTTGCCCCGCGAGTTTTTCGACGACCGGAATGACCCGGCGCAGTTCTTCGGCCTCCGTGACCGGTTCCGCGCCGGGGCGCGTGGATTCACCGCCGATATCCAGGATGTCCGCCCCCTGCCTGGCCAGTTCAAGCGCATGCGCAATGGCGGCCTCCGGGTTTAAATACTTTCCACCGTCCGAAAACGAGTCAGGCGTGACGTTGACGACGCCCATGATGAGGGTCGGCCGCGGGAAGGTGAATTCAAACTGGCGCGCGCGGAAAAACATTTGGGCGAAATCCGCACTCAGACTTTGCGTCTGAAATAAGCGATGGTTTGGGTGAGGCCCTGGTCGAGTGGCACTTTGGGCGACCAGTGGAGGATTTTTTTTGCACGGGTGATGTCAGGTTTGCGCTGTTTCGGGTCGTCCTGGGGCAGTGGTTTGAACACAACTTTGCTGCGCGAGCCAGTGGCGCGGATGATCTGCCTTGCGAATTCGAGGACGGTCAGTTCAGCCGGATTGCCGATGTTCATCGGCAAATCGTAGCGGCTCATCATCAGGCGGTAGATACCTTCGACCAAGTCGGACACGTAACAAAAGCTGCGGGTCTGTTTGCCTTCGCCAAAAACAGTGACGGGTTTGTTTTTGAGCGCCTGGCTGATGAAGGAAGGAACCACCCGGCCGTCGTTGAGCCGCATGCGCGGGCCGTAGGTGTTGAAGATGCGGACGATGCGCGTCTCAACCTTGTGTTCGCGGTGGTAGGCCATCGTCAGCGCCTCGGCGAAGCGTTTGGCCTCGTCGTAACAGCCGCGCGGGCCGATGGGGTTGACGTTGCCCCAGTAATCCTCGGTCTGCGGATGGACGAGCGGGTCACCGTAAATCTCCGAGGTCGAGGCGAGCAGGAAACGTGCGCCCTTTTCCATGGCGAGACCCAGCGCCTTGTGCGTGCCGAGTGAGCCGACCTTGAGCGTTTGGATGGGAAAATTCAAATAATCAAACGGGCTGGCGGGCGAGGCAAAGTGCCAGACGTAGTTCACCGGCGCATCAAGAAAGAGAAATTCAGTCACGTCCTGCTCAATGAATTTGAACTTCGGGTTCCCGCCAAGGTGCGCGATGTTGGCCACGGTCCCGGTGATGAAATTGTCAATGCCGATGACCTTGTGGCCGCGCGCCAAAAGCAAATCGGTCAAATGCGATCCAAGAAATCCGGCGGCGCCGGTGACGACGGACGTAGGCTGTTTCTTTTTCATCAAAGGCAAATTGCCCGACAGTTCAACTGCCAGGCGGAAGAAGCGTAGTGAAACGGGAGGAGGATTCAACGATTAAACAACCGGGCCGTTTCATTTGGCGCCGGTGGCGACAAACACGGCGGGAATGGTCCGCAGCAAAATTTTCAAATCGAGCCACAACGACCAGTTGTCAATGTATTCGAGGTCGAGCCGCACCCATTCCTTGAAGTCGGCGATTTGGTTGCGTCCGCTGATTTGCCAGAGGCAGGTGATGCCGGGCTTCACGCTCAGGCGGCGGCGGTGGGCCAGGTCGTTGAAACGTTTCACCTCATCCACCGGCAACGGGCGTGGGCCCACGAGGCTCATTTCGCTGCGCAGGACGTTGAAAAGTTGCGGCAATTCGTCGAGGCTGTAACGGCGGAGCCATTTGCCAATGGGGGTGACGCGCGGGTCGTTGGTGACCTTGAAGACCGGGCCGCGCATTTCGTTCATCGCCTCCAGTTCGTGTTTGAACTGCTCGGCGTTGGTGACCATCGTGCGGAACTTGTAAAGCGTGAACGGCGCGCCATTGAGGCCGGAACGCTGCTGCTTGAAGAAGACCGGACCCGGCGAAACAAACTTGATGGCGGCGGCAATCAGCAGGAACAGGGGCGACAACAGAATCAACAACCCCAGCGCGCCGAAGAAATCCATGAGCATCTTGACCAGGCTTTGCCAGGAGGTTTCCGGCGCGGTGCGAAAGACCAGCAAGGGATGACCGAACAATTCATCCAGGCTCGCGTGCGCGATTTGCGTTCCGAAAAAGTCGGCCACGAGCCAGGCATCGACGCCCTCGAGTTCACAGACTTTTATGACGCTTTCGACCCGCTCAAAATACGCCTGTTTGGCGTTGACGATGACGCCGCTGGCGGAATGCTCATGGAGCAGTTCAATGAGTTGTTGCAAGGGGGCTTCGGTAAAATCAAACTCGCCCACGATTTCGATGCCTTCCTCGGCCTGCCTGGCCAATTCGTGGCGCATCCGCGTAATTTCGTTGCTGGCGCCGACGAGGATGAAACGGCGTTTGTACTGCGCCCGGGCGAGTTTGCTCTTATAAACCAAACATAAAATTTCCTCCTTGAGATACACCAGGGCGAAACTAAGGCAACCGAACCACACGATCACCCAGCGCGGTACGTTCAGGTGCAAGACATACACCGCGACCACCAGGCCGAGGGTGATGAGGACGCAACCTTTCAAGAGCGGCCACAGAATTGCGCGGCGCGGGCCCAAAAGGGGCCGGTTGTAAAAGCCCTGCAATTCCAGAACGAACGGCGCGCCCGGGATGAGCACGAAGTAAAGCCATCCGATGTTTTCAAACGCATCCGGCGGCATGGGTTTGAGATTCAACCATGCGATAATCTGCGGGTCGGCGCGCAAAACCAACATGAGCCAGAAGCTGACCGCAAAGAAAAACGCGTCCACCAACTGGTTGACTTGCGCCCGCATCTGACGATCACGCCGTAACATGGTTTAATTCAATTTAAGCAAACAGCCATATCAGCAGATTTTTTGCCAGAGCCAACGGTCCTTTCATCTTGACGTGGCGGGGTTTGCGGGTTTGGGCGGCAACTGAAATTCCGGCACCGAGGCGGCTATCAGTCTTTTCATCCGCGCGAAAGTGGCTTCTTCCTGCCCCGGCAAGCAGGCGGAGAAATATGAAATATACGCCCAGCGCTGCAAAACCCCTTTAAGCAAGAGGTCCCTGACCAGATAACTCTGGAACTGAACAATGCCCGTGGTCTGCTCATTATCCGCCACAAACCAAAACACATAAACGCCAGATATTTTGACTTTTTGTCCGTCCGGCTGCTGGACCAACCGGCTGACCTCCCATCTTGCAACCGGCAATTGGTAAGGCTGCGGTCCGCCCACCGGAATTTCCGCAACTTTTTTTTCATCATAGGAAAAACCCTGGCCGGCCAGACAATATTCCGGCCGGTGAATGCTGGTGCGGTCCGCGCCCATTAACACGATGGTGGCATAGATGGCGGGAGAGTTGTCCGGCGATGTGTAGCAACGCTCCACGAAACTGGTGTCCCTGGGCAGATAGCCTAAAACCTCATCGCTCTCCGGCAGGTTGGTGGAAGTGAAATCGAGGACCTGCGCTGGCAGATCTATTTTCACCGCCACTTTGCCGGGAATCGGCACGAATAGGATGCCCGGTTGGCCGAGTCTTAGATTTGCCTTGAGCCAGGTCAACGCGCCGGCGGTGCCGGCCATCAAAACCAGCAGGGCGAAAAGAATCAGCCACTTTTGATTTTTTTTCATGGCTGCTCCTTTTCCTCCGGCTGCGAGCGTTTTTCCATCCAGTGCCCGACCCAAAGCAGTCCGATAATCGCGGGAACATAGGGAACCAAACTGATGAGGGTGCTTTCATGGACGTAATTGCCGGCCTCCTGACCGCCCAATTCCGCCGCGATGATGATGCAAAGCATTCGGGTCAGGTTTCCCAAAACGGCAAACGGAAAAGCCAGTGCCATGAGGAAAAGTCTTTTCCAGGTGGACCGAAACGTGACGAATCCATAAATCGTGGCGAGCAGAAAAATTGCGACCAGACTTCGGATGCCGCTGCAAGCCGGGGCGACGTCGTATTGATAGCTGCCCGTTGGATCAATCAGTTGTGTTCCCAGCCGCATCACGTCAATGCCCAGCATCCAATGTGACACCATTTCCACCAATTGGCAGACCAGCAGGCGCAGCGGGAAGGTGATGAATTTGGCTTGATCACCCAGTGGCATTGAAAAAACAAACAGGAAAAAAGGAAAAAAACTCTTTTGCAACCATCCGCGGCCCCAGCTCAACCCCGTCAATCCGTAAATCCCCGTGAACAGCGCCACAATGGAAATGCGCGGTTGCTGAAGGACATAGCCCATGACGTGCAGCACCATCGCCAAAACAATCAGCAGCAGTCCCGGCCACCAGAGGCTTAACGGCTGCGCGAGCAGCTCCTTGCGCCTCCACCAAAACAACCCGATGACCAAAAATGGAATGAAGTTGCCGTGCCCGTCGTCAGCGGCGGGATTGGGACTGTTATACGCCTCGTACATCCACGAAAACAGCGACGGCGTGTGGATGTAGCCCAAAATGGAATTGCCCCAAAATTGGAACAGCGCCAGCCACGCTGCCAGCAACACGAAGAAAAACGTCTTGTTGGGCAATTGCCGCCAGCAGACCGCTGTATCCTGCCAAATAGATTGGGGCTTTTCGTTGAGTTGAGTTCCGTTCATTTACGCTTACTACCAGTGTTGAGATAGCAAAAACAGCATTTTTGCTCAATCAAATTCGCTTGAAACTTCACCTTATTCGAGCGAATACTTTTTCAGCCCGCAAAGCTGCGCGGCGATTTTTACGGCGAACAGCGGATTGTTTCGGAAATAGCGCCTGGCCAGCCGTCGCGGCTCCTGGCACAAGCGGTAGAACCATTCCAATCCGCTCCGTTGCATCCAGCGCGGCGCCTGTTTGACGCGCCCGCTGAGAAAATCGAATGCCGCGCCCACGCCAATCATCAGCGTCACGTCCAAACGCGGCAGAAACTCCGCCATGAATTTCTCCTGTTTGGGCGTGCTCAAGCCAACCCACAGGATGTCCGGCCGGGCCGCACGAACCGTTTCCTGCAGTTGCCTTTGTTCTTCAGCATTGAGCGCCCGGAACGGCGGAGTGTAACAGCCGGCGACCTGCAAACCCGGAAACCGCGCCGCCAATTTGTCGCGCAGCGCCCCGGCCGCGCCCGGAGCGCCGCCGAGAAAAAAGTGGCGGCACGGATTTTTTTCGCTCCAGGCGCAAACGTCCAGCATCAAGTCCGGCCCGTAAACGCGGCTCATCCCGGAGTGACGGCTGAATTTGCCCGCCCAAACCATTGGCATTCCGTCCGGCGTGCACAAAAACGCCGCGTTCAAAATTTTCCGGAAAGCCGCGTCCGCCTGCGCCTCCATCACGCCGTGCACGCCGGTCACACAAATGTACCCTTTGCGCCGCGCCCGCACGGCTTCGGCAATCGCAGCCAGTGCCGACGGCAGGTTGATGACGCTGATGCCGACGCCGAGGACATTGACACGTTCGATGGCCATAGTAAATTCGGCGGGCAGCATACGCGATTGGGGCCCAAATGCCAGTCGAACCCGGTTTAAGCCGGCACGAAAATTCTTCCCTCAGCTCCGGCCTTCGTCCAAATTCGAGTCGAGTCTGAAGTTCACTGATAAATTTGAATGAAACTGCTCGTTTTTGCCCATGTGCCGCCGCCGTATCACGGCCAGAGCTACATGGTTCAACTCATGATCGACGGGTTTGGCGGCGATTGCCGCCGACGGAAATCCCAAACGCCGAACCGTTTCGGCATCCAGTGCTACCACGTCAACGCGCGTTTTTCCAAAAGCCTTGAAGACGTTGGCGAACTCCAAGGGAGCAAGTTTCTTCTGGTTCTGTATTTTTGCCTTGAGGCAATCTGGTGCCGGTTTCGTTATGGCGTGACCAATTTTTATTACGTACCTGCGCCGGGCAAAAGCATCGCGCTCTACCGCGACTGGCTGGTGATGCTGATTTGCCGCCCGTTTTTCAAAAAAGTCGTTTTGCACTGGCATGCCGCCGGGTTGGCCAAGTGGCTCGAAACCTCCGTGCAAATGCGCGCCCGCGCGACGACCTACCGGTTATACCAGCCCGTGGACTTGAGCATCGTACTGTCCCGCTTCAATGCCGCCGATGCGGAAAAACTTTTGTCGCACCGGCTCCGCGTGGTGAACAACGGCATCGCCGACCCGTGTCCGGATTTCACGAAATCCATCCTGCCCCAGCGCAAGGCGCGCTTGGAAGCGCGGCGCAAGCTGCTCGCCGGCGAAAAACTGCAGCCGTTGGAAATCCAAGCTGCCGGCGGCGATCCGCACGTCGTAAAGGTGCTTTTTTTGGCGCATTGCATGAGGGAAAAGGGGTTGTTCGACGCCATGGACGGCGTCGCTCTGGCCAATGCACAGTTGAAGCAGACGAATTCACCTCTCCGCATGCAACTCACGGTGGCCGGGGAATTTGTCAACCAGCAGGAGCAGGAAGAGTTTGACCGGCGTGTATCACAACTCGAATCTGAACATGCCGTGCAAACCCGGGTGGATTATCTAGGCTTTGTCAACGGTGAGGCCAAGACACGGGTGTTTACCGCGAGCGACTGCTTCTGCTTCCCGACGTATTATCATGCGGAAAGTTTCGGCCTTGTCGTGGTAGAAGCCATGGCTTTCGGCCTGCCGATTGTCACCACACGTTGGCGTTCCCTGCCGGAAATGCTCCCGCCCGGTTATCCCGGCCTAGTGGCCGCGCAAGCACCAGTTCAAATCGCCAACACCCTGCTGGCATTTATGGCGCAGGAAAATGGCGAACGGTTGCGCAAAAATTATTTGGATCGGTTCACGCTCGAGCGTCACTTAGCCACCTTGGCCGAAGCCATCCGGAGTGTGGAAAATTCCTGATCCTGCGTCCGCTCGCAAATTCGTTGCGGAATTGACGGTTGTGATTACTCTCAGCGTGTTGAAAATCGGCATGCTCCAGCTCAATTCGACCGTCGGTGATTTTGCGGCCAACCGGCAAAAGCTTGCAGCCGGCTATGAACGGATCGCCGCGCTCGGCGCGGATTTCGTTCTGGCGCCGGAATTGTTTCTGTGTGGCTACCCACCGCGCGACCTGCTGCTGCGGGCTGATTTCATTGAATCCAACCTCACCGCGCTCGCCGACACCGCCAAAACCATCGGCCCGGTTCCGCTGTGCGTCGGGTATGTGGACAAGAATGCCGAACGTCCTGGGCGCGCCCTGCGCAATTCCGCCGCCGTCCTGCAAAATGGACAAATCGTCTGGCGCACGCACAAATGCCTGTTGCCGACCTACGATGTCTTTGACGAGGACCGCTATTTTGAACCGGCCAAAGTGGTCGCACCGTTTGTGTTCAATGGACACAAGCTGGGCATCACGATTTGCGAGGATATCTGGAACGATGAGGATTTCTGGCCGGAACGGCTCTATCGCCGTGATCCCGTCAAGGAACTGATTTCGCAGGGCGCGGAAATCATTCTGAACATTTCCGCGTCGCCGTGGCACGACGGCAAGGAAAAAACCCGGCTCGCGATGCTCCAGCGCGTTGCGCGGGATGAGCGCGTGCCGCTGGCGCAGGTCAACCTGGTCGGCGCCAACGACGAACTGATTTTCGATGGCCACAGCGTCGTCTTGGACCGCCGCGGCGAACCGCTTGCGTTGGGAAAAGGGTTTGCCGAGGACAGTTTCGTCGCGGACCTGAATGCCAACCCGGCGCCGGTTAAAATCGAGTGGCCCGTCCGCGAGCGACAAATTTTCTCGGCGCTGTCGCTGGGCATCCACGATTACGTCCATAAATGCGGTTTCAAATCAGTGATTGTCGGTTTGTCCGGCGGCATTGACTCCGCGCTCACGGCGGTGCTTGCCGCCGATGCGCTGGGTCCGGACAACGTGCTGGGCGTTTCGATGCCGGCGCGTTATTCGAGCGAAGGCAGCCTCAGCGATGCCGAGGCTCTCGCCAGGAATCTCGGCATCCACTACGAAGTCCTGCCGATTGAACCGGTTTTTCAAACGGTCGAAAAACAACTGGCGAAGGTTTTTGCCGGCACCAGGCCAAACGAAGCCGAGGAAAACGTCCAGTCGCGGCTGCGCGCCGTGACGCTGATGGCGTTGTCGAACAAGTTCGGCGCGCTGGTGCTGACGACCGGCAACAAATCGGAGCTGGCCGTCGGCTATTGCACGCTTTATGGCGACATGTGCGGCGCGCTGGCGGTCATCGCGGACGTTTTCAAGACGGACATCTACAAAATCGCGCGCTGGGTGAACTCTGACTATTCGTCGCGCGCGGGCCGCGCGCATGAACTGATTCCCGCCGCCTCTATTTCAAAGCCGCCGAGCGCGGAGTTGCGGCCCAACCAAAAGGACCAGGATTCACTGCCGCCCTACGAAACGCTTGACGCGATCCTTGACCTTTACGTGGTGAAAAATTCGGGCAGGGAGGAAATCATCCGGAACGGCTTTGACGCCGCGGTGGTGAACGACGTGATCAACAAAATCAATTTCAGCGAATACAAACGGCGGCAGGCGGCGCCCGGCTTGAAGGTGTCGCCGCGCGCCTTCGGTGTCGGGCGGCGTATTCCCATCGCGCAAAAATTCCGGACGGCACGTTGAACCGGTTTTGTTCCCGGAAATCTTCCTGGGTCGTTGAAGTCAGCCGCAGCCTGCCGGACCCTCACGAGGGTTGTGGTTGCGGGAAAGAAACAGGATGTTTCCCTTGCGGATGCGGTCCAGCAGCAGGATGATGAAGAGGAAGATGCCAAGGCGCATGGTGAAATTCCATCCGAAGACCTCTTCCACCCCGTAATTGGGATTGGCGGAATATTCCATCAGCGAGCTGGCCGCCGCCGCCACCAGCGCCGCGACCATGCCCCAGCGGAGATTCAGCACCAGTGTGAGAATCATGCAGGGCAGCAGATAAAGCGGCATAAAAGCCATGTGCGGGTCGGTGACGAAGTCCAGCGCCGCCACGGTCAGGAACAGCAGGCCGCTCGCCAGCACCGCCGCCCAGTTCTCGGTGAATCTTGCGGTCCGGCGGTCCGGCGCGGCGTGCTGTTGGGACAGTTTTTTTTGCCTGTGGATCTGTTCCACGAACAGGACACACAATTGCAGGGTGATGAAGCGCATGGCCATGTTCCACATCATCACGTCCAGTTTGAGATATCCCGGCTGTTTTGCGTTCGTGATCAGCGGCCCGGCCACCGCCGCCGCAGTTGCGGCGAGCGCGCCCCAGCGCCGGTCAATTGTCCAGGTCAGCAACGCGCAGGGAACCAGGTAAAACGGCAGGAAAAGCGCGTGCGCGATTGAAAAGTAATGCGCGGTGGCCACGCCGGCCAGCATCAGGCCGGCCAGCACGACAACCGGCCAATGGCGCAAACATTGGGTGTGCAACGAGGGCCTGAATCTGGCCGTCAGGCTCGGTTCCCAAAACAGGTTGCTCAACTGGGCCGCGGCGGATTTCAACTGGAACAAGGCGCCGGCCCACAATCCTGGGCCGGGTAATTCTGCCGGCGTAACCGCGGGAATGCGGGCGGGTTGTGGCGTCATCTGCCAGCAGTCGGAAAGCAGTTCGAACAATTCCACCGTTCTTTCCCCGCCCTCGAGCGGTTTGACGACCCATTTTTGATGGAGCAAGTACGCGAGCACCAACGGCTGGGCAAAATCACTGATGCCGGCCTCGACGGCGTATTTTCCAAACCGGTCCGAATGGAGCAGTTGTTCCACCTCGACGGCAACGCGTTCAGCGGATTGCCGCCGGGCGAGGATGGCGGTCTGCACAACGAAATGAAACCAGTCCCAGCCGGGAATGCCTTGCAGTTGGCCGCGTTCCCAGTCGAAGACCTGCAGGTTTTGCGCGTTGACGGCGCGGACGTTCCAAGGCGCAAAATCGCCGTGGTAAAGCGTGGTGCGGACGGTTTTTCCCGCCAGCGCCGCGCTCAAAACCTGCCACGTGCCGGGATTGGCCTTGGCGGCCTCGGCTGCCAGATCGCGCCAGGTTTGCAGGTTGGCGAGCGGCATGGATGAACCAGGATTGAGCCAGGCGTGAAACAGGTGTTCCATCCCTGCGTCGTCGTCGGGACTGGCACCGGGAAAATAAGCCGTGGAAAACGTGGACAGCGCCGGTGTGTTCAGCCGGCCGGTCATGCGGATGCAGCCGAGCGTGTTGGGCGGCAGTTTTTCCAGGAAGTCGGCTTCCCGGTCGGTCGCCTCGCGACCAGCGGCGTTCAGCCCCACTTTGACGACGCTCACGGGGCGCTGGGTTTCGTCGCACAGCAACAGCGCGAGGCGCAACCGTTCCGCCACACCGCCAAACTTGATGGCAGACGCCCGAATCCGGGTGGCCGGCACGCCGGATTGCCGCGACAGAAATTGCACGATTTCGGAGCCGGCATCGGCTTCAAAATGGACCCGCTCGAAAAGGGAAACCGCCGGGGTCTTGAACAGCAGCGGCAGAAACGCCCGCCAGATTTTTGCGCGCCGGCGCTGCGCGGAATACAGTTCCAAGCCAACGCGCACGTTCGCCATTGTGGTTGGCAGGAGCAGGAATGGCTGTCGTTTCCTGCGGATCAGCCGCCAGTCAAAATGCACCGGCCGGCGCGGCTGGCCCTCGCTGGCAAACAGCGCCTCGATGGTTGGCAGGACGACGCGAAACATGGCTTAAATTCCAGCCAGCCCGATCGGGCTTTCGAGATAATGGAGTTCAATGGGCTTCATATTTTTCAGCACGGACGACAGACAAACAACATGTCTATGCACCAGTCATTCCACCAACGATCGCCCGCCAACAGTTGGTCCAAGACCGCAGCCGCCCTTCGCAACGGTGTCCGGTAAAGCGTCGGCGGCAGCATACCGAAGCCAAACTGGCGCACAACTTGAAAACCGCTTTCCCGCAACAGGTTTTTGGCTTCGGCAGGCGACATCTCATTGAGCATCGCGCCGGATTTTTCCGCGTGCTCACGCCACTGCCGCCAGACGATGGCGGGATGTCGCAGCGAACGCGAATTGCCGTGGACGTTCACCAGCAGCCGGCTGGCCGGCGCGCACAACACCTCGCGCAACCGGCGCAAAACCCGGCCCCGCATTTCAGGTTCGGCGTTAAGGAGAAAACGGAAACAGGAAATGACGTTGTAATTTCCATGCAGCAGGCCCGGACTGGCCAGAATGTCGCCCACCAGCAGCCGCGCCTTGACGCATTTGGTCTTGGCCACCGCGACCATGTTTTCAGAGACATCAATTCCCTCGGCGCTGTCCACCAGCGGCTCCAGGCTGGCCAGCACCCGACCCGTGCCGCAAGCGAAATCCAGCAGCCGGACCGGCCCCGTTTGTTCCCTCCGGAAATCCTTCAGTATTCCCTCGATCACCGGCCGCTGCAATTGCCAGATGGCCGTGGAATAGCTGCCGCTCCCATATTCCTTGGAATCGTAAAACTCGACCGCGTCCTTCTGCCGGAAGCGGTCTGAATAGTTGATGGTCATGGAGTGGCCGGCGTGTTGGACGGGTTTCGGTTCATCGGTTGAATCTGGACGGACATTGGTTCCAAGCGGTTACTTATAGAAACACTCCGCCGGGCAGTCAAACAGTTCGTCCCCGCACGACTTTGATTGCCAGCGGCGCGCGCGATTGCTAACAATGGCCGCGGTGAAATTTTCGATCGTCACGCCGAGCTTTCGCAACTCGAATTGGCTCAAGTTGTGCATCGCCTCCGTCGCCGACCAGGCGGGCGTGGAATTCGAACACATCGTGCAGGATTCCTGCTCGGACGACGGCACGCAGGACTGGCTGCCACACGACCGGCGCGTCCAGGCGTTCATCGAGAAGGATGGCGGCATGTATGACGCTGTCAACCGTGGCTACCGCCGCGCGACCGGCGACATCCTGGCGTATTTGAATTGCGATGAGCAATACCTGCCCGGCGCGCTCAAGGCCGTTCACGGTTTTTTCGAGCGGCATCCGCAAATCGAGGTCGCCCTCGCCGGCACCATTATCACCGACGGCCAGGGGAAATACGTCTGCCACCGGCATTCGATGATGCCGCATCTGCAGCATATCTGGTTCCGTTTTCCAGTGCTCACCAGTTCGGTCTTCATCCGGCGGCGCGTCATCCATGAACGCGGTCTTCTCTTCGACACGCGCTGGCGCGACCTGGGCGATTTCCATTGGATGCTGGCGCTGATGAAAAACAAGGTGCCGATGAAAGTGCTCGACTATTTCACTTCCGTTTTCGCCGACACCGGCGAGAACATGAACCTGAAACCGAACGCTGTCCGCGAGAAAAACGAAACGGCGGCCATGGCGCCGGGTTGGGTTCGAATGCTCAAGCCGGTTTGGATCCTGCATCACCGTTTGCGCCGGCTCGCCGCCGGACATTTTTCGCTGAAGCCGACAAGTTATTCCATTTACACGCTCCCAAGCCCGGGACAACGTGTGCAATTCGAGGTGCCCAAACCCACCGCTGTCTGGTGGAACCGGTTGTAACCGGCGCGATTCCCCAACATTCGATTCAGATTGAGCCCCCCGAACGGCAAATTCGTCATCGGCGTCTGATGGTTGGCCTCTTGCTCCTGACCGGAGCCTGAGCGCCCGCGGAAGCCTACACGAACTCAAGAGGTGTTGATTCATCCCACTGCGGACGCTGCAAAAAAGCCTCCCCCACAGTTTGCAACGTCCCGGAGCGGAAGCAGTCATACAGAGGCATGGTCAAGTCAGCTCCCTGGCCTCTGGCCGGCCTGCCGCACCATCCGGACACGACCCCTATTGCACGGGCGGGTTTTTTGCAAACATGAATTCTTTGACGATTTTTCCGCCAATCAAGTGTTCCTGAATGATGCGCTCCAGTGTTTCCGGCGCGCAGGAATGATACCAGATGCCCTCAGGGTAAACGACCGCAATCGGCCCGCGCAGGCAAACGCGCAGGCAATTGGCCTTGGTGCGATAAACCAGCGGCTCCGGTCCGACCAGATTCAATTCCTTCAACCGCCGCTTCAAAAATTCCCACGCGGCCAGTCTCTGTTCCTTCGCACAACATTTCGGCTCGGTCTGGTCAGCGCACAAAAAAATGTGGCGTCGGAATTTTTCCAGGCCGAGCGTTTCGACGGCAGATTGCAGTTCGTCTTTCATAAAATTCGTCCACGCCCTCGTTCTTCGTCCCCTTTCTCGACCATTTGGTTGCGGGAACGGGCCGGAGAATGGAACCGAAGGAAAATTTGTTTTCCCGAATGATTCAATGCCAAAACGCCAGGCCGGTCACGCCGGCGATGGCCACAAACCCGCCGGTGAGTTCGCGGGCGGTAATCCTTTCCCCCTCGAACACGCGCGCCAGCGGCAGCATGACGATGGGCGTCATGGCGATGATAGCGGTGACGATGCCGGTGGGTGTGTTTTCGAGCGCCCACTGCATGCAGCTCACGCCGACCGTCTGTCCGGCCAGGCTGTTGGCCAACACCCACGGCCAGAGTCTTAATTTTTCACGCGGAGAAAATGAATCCTTCATTTGCGCGTCGTCGCCGTGGGTGCGGGCGTGCCGCCATTTGACAATCAAAAAGACGAGGCCAAGCGCGACCGCACCGCCGATGACACGCTGGTAACCGGTTGTGCCGGGATCAGGATGTTCGCCGGCCGCGTGCGCGACGGCGTAGGCTTTGCGGCTCAGGACCGCGCCGAACGCGCCGCCGATGGCGGCGATGGCGCTGGCCAGAATCCCGGGCCACAGACAGCCCGGCGCGATTTTTAAACGGTCGCCAGACATCATTGCAATGGCCACACCGGCGAGAATAGCCGCGATACAAAAAACTTCCGCGAGATTCAGTTTCGTGCCGAGCCAGAGCCATTCGATCATTGCGGCACACGGCGCAGTGAGGCATTGCGTGAGCAGAACTGTCCGGCGGCTGCCGAGCCGCGGCAAGGCTTGAAAATACGCCGTGTCACCGAGGCCGATGCCGGCAAGTCCGCTCAAAACGAAGATGGAGAACGCGGCGCCGGTCGTGCCCGCGCCGAAAAAGTTCGCCCAGACCGCCAGGAAAAGAAACGCGGCGCAGATGCGCCAGAAATTGGCCTCGACACCGCCCAACCGCGTGGCGGTGCGATGCCCGCAAATGGCGGACACGGCAAACAACAGTGTGGTCAGGAGTGCTGCCAACATGACGGATACGGACGGAAAAGGTTTGACGCGGCGATTTCCGTCCTGCCGCGGCGAAACCGGGACGAGTGATTAGAGTTGCTCGTAATAGTCGTCCGAGCCGAGTTCGTTCGTGCCTTCGACTTCGACGCCGCTTTCCTGAAGGATTTTGGCGATGTCAGGCGAAACCCAGCGTTTGTCCTTCCCTTTTCTGCCCACGGGCTTGACACGGTAACGGCCCAAGGCGTCGCTTTGGAGGATGCCGCGTTCGGTCATGCGCACCAGAATGGGCTTGGCCCAGTCAGCGTCTTCGTGAAACCTCCTCTTGCCGCCCGCGCGCCGGGCGATTTCCACGGCATTGACAAAATCCTCGCCCCGGCTCTTCAGAAATTGAAAAATTTCACGCTCGTCTCCATCCATGCCCTGAAGTTCGCAAAGGTCAGCGTGGAAGTCGAGAAATTAAAGCTTCGCCGCGATGAACTGTTCCAGCTTCAACGCGTCGGCGTTGAACAGCCGGATGCCTTCGGCGGTTTTTTCCGTGGCCATGGCATTTTCGTTGAACAGCCAGCGGAATTTCTTTTCGTCCAACTGCAACCGCTCGATCTGGCTGCCGCGCGCCAGTTCGGGACTGAGTTTGCGCGCGACTGGCGTGGCGCTTTTTGTCAATTCGCCCATCAATTGCGGGCTGATGGTCAGCAAATCGCAACCGGCCAGCTCGAGAATTTCACCCGCGTTGCGGAAACTCGCGCCCATGACTTCCGTCCCGTGGCCAAACTTTTTGTAGTAACCGTAAATTTCCTTCACCGACAGCACCCCGGGGTCCTCGGCGGGCGCAAAATCCTTTTTTTCCTTGGCCTTGTACCAGTCCATAATCCGGCCCACGAACGGTGAAATCAATCTGGCTTTTGCCTCGGCGCACGCGACCGCCTGTGGCAACGAGAACAAGAGCGTCATGTTGCAATTGATGCCCTCGCGCTGGAGGATTTCCGCCGCGCGCACGCCTTCCCACGTCGTCGCGATTTTGATGAGGATGCGCTCGCGCCCGATGCCGTGTGCCCGATAAAGCTCGATGAACCGGCGTGCCTTGGCGATGAGGCCTTCGGTGTCAAAGGCGAGGTTCGCATCGGTTTCGGTCGAGACGCGGCCCGGCACGATTTTCAGAATCTCGACGCCGAACAGCACCAGTAAATCGTCCATGATGTTTCGCCGCAATTTCTCGCCGCCGACGCCGGATTTTTTGTTTTCGGCGATGGCCTTGTCCACAAGGAACCGGTATTCCGGCATTTGCGCGGCCTTGAAGATGAGCGAGGGATTGGTGGTGGCATCCTGGGGCGCGTATTGTTTGAGCGCGGCAAAGTCGCCGGTGTCGGCGACGACCGTGGTGAATTTTTTGAGCTGGTCAAGCTGGGTCAACGCCGTTGACGCAGGGGCCTTTTCGGTGGCAAGGGCGGTGTTCATATTTCGTTCAATTTTAAGACTGACAACAATGCCCCGCCCCGCGTTCGATGGCAATTTATTTGAACTGAAAATACCGCGGAAAATTATTGTTTGAATCGCGGCCAAAACCGAATACTTCTTTGGCGTTGACAGTTCAATGATGAGCCAAAAGTGAAACCGACTGACCTGCGGGGCATCCTGCAATACATTCCGCAATTCCGCGAGAAGACGTTCATCCTCGCAATTGACGGCGCGATCGTCACCGACGAGAACTTTGCCACGTTGCTGCTGGACGTGGCGGTGCTGTGGTCGTTGAGCATCCGCGTCGTGCTCGTCCACGGCGCGTCGGCGCAAATCAAGGCGCTCGCCGACGAGCAAAAAATCCAGCCCTCCAATCTCGACGGCTCCGGGGTCACGGACGCGCCCACACTCCAGCTTGCGCTCACCGCCGCGAACCGGCTCACGCACGAGATCCTCGAAGGCCTGTCGGCCAATGACCTCCGCGCCGCCAGCACGAACGTCATCGTCGCGCATCCGATGGGCATCATCCAGGGTGTGGACCACCTGTTCACCGGCAAGGTTGAGCGCGTGGACGTGGAGCTGCTCCAGTCGCTGCTCGCGCAGGGCGTTGTGCCGGTCATCCCGCCGCTGGGTTTTGACGGCGACGGCAAGACTTACCGCGTGAACTCCGACGGTGTGGCGGTCGCCGTGGCCGAGGCGTTGAAAGCGATCAAATTGATTTTCATCACGTCCAGCGATGGCTTGATTTACAACGGCCAGTTTATCCGGCAAATGCTCGTGTCCGAATTGCAGCATCTGCTGCAAACGAACAGCGCCGGTTTTGCGCCGGAACTGTTGTCGAAAGCGCAGCATGCCGCCGCCGCCTGCCGGGCTGGAATCCCGCGTGTGCACGTCATCAACGGCAAAGTGGATGAGGGGTTGCTCGCCGAGGTTTTTTCCAACGACGGCATCGGCACGTTGATTTACGCGAACGAGTATCAGCAAATCCGGCCCGCCAAGAAGAAAGACGTGCGCGCAATCCAACTTTTGACGAAGCAAGCCGTCGAGGCGGAGGAACTGGTCAAGCGCACCCGGGCGGCCATCGAAAAAAATCTCGGCGACTATTTCATTTTTGAGATTGATAAAAATCCCGTCGCGTGCGTGGCGTTGCACGTTTATCCCGAACAAAAAAAGGGCGAGCTGGCGTGCCTGTACGTCAATCCGCTGCATGAAAACCGGGGCATCGGGCGCAAACTGATTCAATACGTCGAAAGCAAGGCGCGAGAGATGAACCTGACCGAACTGCTCACGCTCTCGACGCAGGCGTTCACCTATTTTCAATCCAAGGGTGGCTTTGCTGAAGGCACGCCCGACGATCTGCCGCCCGCGCGCCGCGAGAAATACGAGCAGAGCGGAAGAAATTCCAAGGTGCTCGTGAAGAAATTGAAATAATGTATTGTCGGCTTCCACCTTTGGCTGGCGATTACCGGATTGCTTCGCCGCGTCTTTGGCTTCCGCTTGAATTTTTCAGTGCGACGGAACGTCTGGGAATTCCTTTTACCTCGGACGTGCTGTGGCTCCGCATCGAGACGCAATTGTTGTTACACTGTGTCCCGCTAAGGTTCAAGAACCAGGCACATCGAAATCGCCTTTATCCCGATTATGTTCCGCTCGAAAAGCGTTACCGGATTTCCACCTCCCGTTTTGGCATCGGGCAGGTTGCCGGCTCCAACGGCACGCCGCTCGGCCTGCATCGCATCGCGGAAAAAATCGGCGGCGGCTGGCCGGTGGGAACCGTTTTTCAAAGCCGCCAACCGATCGGTTATACCTGGCGGGGCATGCCGGATGCCAAAATCACCACGCGTATTCTGTGGCTGGAAGGACTCGAACCCGGCTTCAACCGCGGCGGCAACGTGGATTCGCACGCCCGCTACATTTACATTCATGGCACGGGCGACGAAATGACGATTGGGCGTCCGGCGTCGTGCGGCTGCATCCATCTGGCCGCAGACGATTTGATTCCGCTCTTCGACAAGCTGCCCGGCGGAACACTCGTTTGGATTCAAAAATAGGCAGGGACGCCTCACCGGCGATTTGCTGCCAGTTGCTTCGCCAGCCGGATGGCGGCAATCATGCTCGCGGGATTGGCGATTCCCTTTCCGGCAATGTCATAAGCCGTGCCGTGGTCGGGTGAGGTGCGGATGAAGGGCAGTCCCAGCGTCCAGTTGATGCCGGTGTCAAAGGCGACGGCTTTCAGCGGCGCCAGTCCCTGATCGTGATACATCGCCACGACCGCATCGAAATCCCCGCGCAAGGCGTAATGAAAAACCGTGTCGCCGCTCAACGGGCCGACGACATCCAGTCCGTTTTTTTGCGCGGCCAGAACCGTTGGTGTGATGGTTTTGATTTCTTCGTCGCCGAATTCGCCGCCTTCGCCCGCGTGGGGGTTGAGGCCGCAAACGGCGACGCGCGCCCGGGGCAATTGCAAATCACGACAGGCTTGCGCGGCCAATTCGATGGCCAGCGTGATTTTTTCCGGCGTGATTTTCCGGGGAACTGACTTGATCGAGGTATGAATGGTCACGAGCGCCACGCGCAGCCAGCGGTCATGTTCGTCGTGGCCGAGCAGCATCATGGCGTAGCGTTTCGTTTTGGCGGCTTTCGCGAACAATTCCGTCTGGCCGACGAATTTGTGTCCGGCGCGAACGATGGCTTCCTTGTTAACGGGCGCGGTAACGACGGCATCCAATTCCTGGCGGAGACAGCGTCGTGCGCCGTCCCGCAGCGCGGCAATGGCGGCGTCCGCGGCGGCGGGTGAACCGGCAGGGAGATTTTCCGGCAGTGGTTCGGCGAACGGCCTGGCTGTGAAAAATTTTCCCGCGCTGCCGTACCCGGAAAACTTTTCCAACGCCAGCCTGGTTCCGAGTTTTTCGTTCAGCCGATGCAGGCCACCTTCATCACCGATCAACAAATAGCGCGTTTCATCATTGGCCACCCCGGCGGCGAGGGCTTTGAGCGTGACTTCGGGGCCGATGCCGGTGACATCGCCCAAGGTGATGCCAATCCAGTTTTTCATAAGACGGGGGAAACCTGAGGCGTGAAACGTGAATTCACGCCTCACGCTTCACGTTTCAGAAATAGCGGATGAACGTTTTTTTCTTCAGCGAATCAATCCACTGTTTTTGGACGCGGGCTTGCTCCTGGGTGCGGAGATTTTTCTCAATGTCGTCGCGGACTTCGCTGAGCGGCCGGACATGGGCGGGGCGGGTTTGCTCGACCAGCATGAGGTAGCACGCGCCGGGCGTGTCAATCACGTCGCTGACCTGGCCGGGCTTGAGCGTGAAGGCGACATCGGCGAGTTCCTTGCGGAGCACGGAGCGCCCGACCCAGTCCCAGTCGCCGCCCTGTTTTCGTTGCGAACCTTGCGAATAAACGGAGGCCATTTGCTGAAAACTGGCGCCTTCCCTGATTTGGGACAGGACTTCGCGGGCCAGCGCGGGGGTGTTGGTGTCGTCGTCGGAAGTTTTGTTAAGCACGATCATTCGCAGTTTGATTTCGTCCTCCACCTTGAAATCGTCCTGGTGGGCCAGGTAATAAGTTTCCACCTTGTAGGGGGAGATGACGATCTCGCGCGAGACATTCATGTTGCGCAGTTGCGACTCGATGAATTGTTCGCGGACATCCTCGCGGAATTGTTCGTACGTCATGCCCTGTGCCTGCAACGATTTCATCGCCGTCACCCGGTCGCCGAACTGCTCGCGGATCCGGTCTTGCACCAGTTCGTCCACCACGCTGTCCGGCAACTTGGTATATTTGGCCTCGAATTCGTGCAGGATCAACTGGCGCTCCACCAAGAGTTCCAGGCTGTTGTCGAGTGCCTCGGCGAGTTTTTGCTGAAAGACCTCCGGCTGCGCGGTGTACTCCCGGCGCAACACCTCCTCCGCCGGCGCGGTGAATTCCTCGACCTGCGCGTAAGTGATGACCGTGTCATTCACAATGGCCTTGACGCCGTCGGCCAGTTCTGCGCGCAAGGGCAGGCTCAGGCACAACCCCGCCGTCCAAATTGAGATCAATCGGGACCAATTCATCAAATTCAATGCGAATACTAACAATTGACTCCGGCGGGTCAAGCGCCGCCACGGCATCAAAACGGCCCCGCGCCATTGAACAAATACATGACCAACGCCATGAGGGCGGAGAAAATCAGGCACGCCACGATGGACCATTTCAAAAACCTTTGATGTTTGCGACGCGCCGCCGGCCCGCCCTGGCCTGGCAGCAGGTAATAACGTTCGCGCTCTTTTTTGCCGTTTGAGAAAAACATACGTTCCGTCGCCGCCGGTTTCTTAGCATACAATCCACGGCAACTCAAGCCCGATGCTTGCGGTGGCGAGCCTTGCCCCTTACTGTTCCGGCGTGAATCTCGAAGACCATCCTGGCGACATCATCCGCAAGGCGCGCGCGATGAACAACGTTCCGACGGCGACCGCGGCCAAGGCCGCGGGAATTTCCGAAGCCGGACTTTCCGCGTTCGAAGAAAGCGGACAAACCGGCAGGCACCCCGACTTTGCCGCGCTCGCCCGGCTGGCCGGCCTGAATCCGGCCAAACTCGAAGGGATTGTCAATGGCTGGCGGCCGGCGGAAAAGGATTTGAGCGTCTGGCGTGAATTGCGCGTGTTCACCACCGCCGGTGACGGCATGACCGTGAATTGCTATGTGGTTTGGGACGAAGCCACGCGCGACGCGGCCTTGTTCGACACCGGCTTTGATGCACAACCCGTTCTGGATTGCCTCGCCGAAAACCAGCTTCAACTCCGGCACGTTTTCATCACGCACTCGCACTACGATCACGTCGAAGCGCTGCCCAAAATCCGCGAAGCCTTTCCGAAAGCGCGGTTGCACAGCGGTTCCAAAAACGCGCCGGTGGACCAACGCAACAAGTCGAACGAAATCGTCCATCTCGGCGGACTGCGCATCACGCACCGCGAAACCCCCGGCCACGCGGAGGATGGCGTGACTTACCTTGTCGGCAACTGGCAGGAGGACGCGCCGCACGTGGCCGTCGTGGGCGACGCGATTTTCGCCGGGTCCATCGGGCGCGGCAACCAGTCGTGGGATTTGGCGCGGCAAAAAGTACGGGAACAAATCTTGACGCTGCCGCCAGCAACGTTGATATGCCCCGGCCACGGCCCGTTGACGACGGTGGCGGAGGAACGGGAACACAATCCGTTCTTTTGATTTACAGAGGATTGGGCCGGCAAAGTAAAAATTGGACACCGCCAGGTGACCATTAGGACACAGCGGGTGATTTTCCGTGGTGCGATTTAAACCGGGGACCCGGTTTTCAGTCCGGCCACAACCCGGATTTGCAGGGTTGGCAACCGTTGCCGAAGTGTATGGCTGCCTGCCTGCGAAGGAAGGCGTTGCGAACGGGATTCCACGCACCCGTGGCACAAGGATTGCAATTGTGAAAACCGGGCACAAGCCCATGACTTATGAGATTCACTCTGGAGATTGGCAATACGGACAAACACCTCGTCGAATTCAACTTCAATCAACTCCGCGGCACGCTCGTCATCCGCGTGGATGACCAGCCGGTTTTCCAGTCCACCCGCGTTTTCAACGAGCCGGTCCATGAAGTTTACAAATTCGTGATTGCCGGCACGGAGAAATCGGAGGTGCGGATTGAGCAGCGGCGCAAACCGCTGTTCGGCCATCATGACACGGTTTTCGTGAACGATCGTCTGACCAAGGTGTATGACAGTTATTTCTAACCGGTTTGCCTCAAAAGAAACCATCCCCAGCCGCGCGACTGCGACAGATTGACGGCCACCGTGGAGAAAAAGCCGAACAATCCGCTTTTGGTTTTGTGCAAGGCGGCGGCGAAGGTGTAAGCTTCCGTCTTTGAAATACTTTTGTCATGGCGACCGCACCTGAACATTTCAACGCCATCGCCAGCCATTACGCGGCAAGCGAGGTTTACGCCAACAGCCCCACGATCCGCCGTCTGCACGAACTGCTGGATCCCAAACGGCCGGACTCGATTTGCGACGTGGCTTGCGGTCCCGGCCATCTCGCCTTGTCGTTTGCGGGCAAAGCCTCGCGCATCGTCGGAGTGGACGCCGCCCCCAACATGCTTCGGCAGTTCGAGCGATTGGCGAAAGAGCGGGGCGTAAAAGTGGAGACGGTCCTCGCCGACGCCGGGTCAGTGCCGCTGCCGTCCAATTCTTTCGACGCGGTCGTTTCGCGGCTGGCGCCGCATCATTTTCCGGACGCCGTCAACGCGATCCGGGAGATGACGCGTCTGGTCAAAGTTGGCGGCTGCGTGGCCGTGATTGATCTGGAAGGCGATGAGAATCCGGTCCTCGATGAACTGAACCACAAAATTGAAGTGTTGCACGACCCCTCCCATGTTCGCAGTTACACCAGCGCACGCTGGCGCGAATTTTTTGAGTTGAACGGCCTTGCGATCGAGACATTGGAAGCCAAACAGACGGAACTGCCCGGCGGGCTGAGCATCCGGCGCTGGTGCGAAATTGGAAGCACAACCCCCGAAGCGCAGGCAAAAATCTGGGCATTGCTGGCGGCCGCGCCCAAAGAGCATCTGGCGGGATTGGGCATTCGCTTTGCGGACGGCGAGTTTTGCATTCCTGTCCGCACCCTGATCATTCTTGGACGCAAGAGGTAATCTGTCGCGTTTTGGATTTTATGTTGAGCGCGTTTTTAGATTGTTGTAGGATAAAATCGTGATGAAAAAAATCACCGCACTGAAGGTTTTGGGAAATTATCGCGTCTGGCTGCGCTTCAACGACGGCGTGGAAGGCGAGGTGGATTTTTCCTTAAAACCGCGCACGGGTGTTTTTGCTTTCTGGAACAACTATGAAAATTTTCGCAGGGCACGTGTCGGCGATTGCGGCGAACTGCTTTGGAACGACCAGCTTGATTTTTGTCCCGATTCGCTCTGGCTGCAAGTGACCGGCAAGAAACCAGAAGCGTTGTTGGATCAGAAACCGCAACCCGTCCATGCCTGAATTCAGCCGCTTCCTCGGCATTTCGATTCGGATGTACCGGGATGAACATCTGCCACGGCGCAAATTTCCAGTCGTTATTCGACGGTCAAGAGATACTTGCCAAGGTTTTTACTGGCGCACCGATTGCCCTGCTCTGTCGAAGCAATTGAACCAACTGTGACCGGATCGCCGATTTTGACAAATTCGAGTCCATCGGCAAACCGTTCGCTCGAATAAAAGCTTTAAGCAGATCTTTGCTTGAATTTTCAACGAATTCAGCAACTTCATTCTCAATCGAAGCGCCGGCTTCAATAGCGGCACGCAAACGTTGGTAATCTTCCTTAAGCTCGCGCTCTTCAAATACGGGCCGCGCATCGTTGAGCGAACTATGTTCCGCTCCTTCAGACGCGGCAACCAATTCGTCCAATGCAGCACTCAAATCATGCGCCAGGCGCGAAATTTTGCGCATTCGTTCCAGTTGTTTTTTCGACAGCGTCATGTTTTATCAAGCGTTCAAATTTGACTCCAATTTCCAAGTTGTTCAGCCGCATATTTAGCCAAGAGCCACGTTACCGTCGTTTTGCCAACGCCGCCCTTGAAGTTTATAGTCGCGATTGCTTTCATAAGCTTCGGTTGCAGATCATCATCCATTTTTCAGAGCTGATGACTAGAAAAATTTCGTTTCATTTTATGCTGAATTTGCAAATTGACCCCATTCGTTCGGATTGTTAACCTTCCCCTCCGTTCCAACGGGATTTATGCGACATACCATTTCAATTCTGGTGGAGAACAAGTTCGGCGTGCTGACGCGCGTGGCGGGCCTGTTCAGCGGCCGCGGCTACAACATTGACACGCTCAATGTCGGCCCGACCCAGGACCCGACGACCTCGCGCATGACCATCGTCACGCACGGCGACGAGGCCACGCTGGAGCAAATCGTCAAACAGCTCAACAAATTGCCGGACGTCATCAAGGTGCAGGATTTCCACGAGGGCGAATTCGTGGACCGCGAACTGGTGCTGGTGAAAGTGGCCGTGGACTCCAAATCGCGCGCCGAGGTGATGCAGATCACGGACATTTTCCGCGCCAAAATCGTGGATGTGCAGCCGAAAACGCTCACCATCGAAATCACCGGCGCCGAAAGCAAGGTGGAGAAATTCATCGGCCTGATGGATTCGTTCGGCGTGTCCGAAATCACGCGTACAGGCAAGGTCGCGCTGCCCCGCAAGTGACCGCCCCGGATGCCAGTTCCGCGGCTTTACCTTTTCTCAATCCGATGGCGCATTCAGGTATACACACCAAATGGAATCAACTCCCTCGCCCCGCCTGAGCGGGGAGAGGGCTGGGGCGAGGGGATTTGAGTTTGAAAATAACAGGCCTCCTCACCCCGTCCCTCTCCTCCCTTGGGGGAAGAGAGGGAGAAAAACGGTGCGCGTATCAAATTGCGCCCGGCAACCCGCTTTTGATGGCGTTTGCATTTGACGGACGGGCACTGATGTTTAAGATTAAAAGTTCATTTGCACGGGTTGAAGACATTGAACCAACACACAAACGAGAAAGACTGAGTTATGGCAACAATTGATTTTGGCGGAACGAAGGAAAAGGTCATCACACGGAAGGAATTCCCGATGGCCCGCGCCCGCAAGGTGCTCAAAAACGAGACCATCGCCATCATCGGCTACGGCGTACAAGGCCCGGCCCAGGGACTGAACCTGCGCGACAATGGATTCCACGTCATCATCGGCCAGGCCAAGGCGTTTAAGCGCGACTGGGACCGCGCCGTCGCCGACGGCTGGAAACCCGGCAAGACGCTGTTCGACATCGAGGAAGCGGTGCAAAAGGGCACCATCATCCAGATGCTCGTTTCCGACGCCGCCCAACGCGCCATCTGGCCGGTCGTGAAGAAGAATCTCAAGCCCGGCGACGCGCTGTATTTCTCGCACGGATTCTCCATCACCTACAAGAAATTGACCGGGGTCATTCCGCCGAAGAACGTGGACGTGATCATGGTCGCCCCGAAGGGTTCCGGCCTGAACGTCCGCCGCAATTTTCTCACCGGCGCGGGCATCAATTCCAGCTTTGCGATCGAGCAGGATGCCACCGGCCATGCCGAGGAACGTTGCCTTGCCGTCGGCATCGGCATTGGCTCGGGTTACCTGTTCCCGACCACGTTCCAGCACGAGGTGTTCAGCGACCTCACCGGCGAACGCGGCGTGTTGATGGGCGCCCTGGCCGGCATCATGGAAGCGCAATACGACGTGCTTCGCGCCCACGGCCATTCGCCGAGCGAAGCGTTCAATGAAACCGTTGAGGAACTGACCCAGAGCCTCATCCGGCTCGTGGATGAAAACGGCATGGACTGGATGTATTCAAATTGTTCCGCCACCGCCCAGCGCGGCGCGCTGGATTGGAAACCGAAGTTCAAGGCGGCGACGTTGCCGGTTTTCAAGAAACTTTACCAGCGCGTCAAATCGGGCAAGGAATGCGCGCGCGTGCTTTCCGCCTGCGGCGCGCCCAACTACCAAGCGCAGTTGGCAAAGGAACTGGGCGAAATCCACAATTCCGAAATGTGGCGTGCCGGCGCGGCTTCCCGTGCGTTGCGCCCCAAGGAAGCTGCCCGCGCCATCGCCAAAGGCACCAAAGGCGTCGCCGGTCGCACCGCGAACTGAATCGCGCGTCAAAGAATTAAAACGCCGCCGGAGCCATCCAGCGGCGTTTTTATTGGATCGTAGCAGCCGGCGTCAGTCGGCTCTGACTTTGCTTTTGAAAAGATGGAGCGGTCTAACCCATCTTCCGCAGTTGGGAAAGACGCGACTCTGATTTGCAAGGGTTTAGGCATTTTAAACCCCCGTTTTCGCCACTACATTTTCAACGACTTTTTGAACGATCCGGCTTTGCTCGGGTAGATGGAGATCCAATCGCTGCAAAAGTTCAGCTACCATTCGCTCCGGTCGCGCTACGGTGCGTAAACGCAGTTCGCTCATGCCTTCTGGTGTCTTGACGGGCAAGACGACGTCGAGCGACTTGACGGTGGCGATCTCGCCGGCCAACTGCCGGGCGCAGTTGCCCAGTCCCTTGCCCCGCATCCACATCTCCAGCGTCCGCCACAGAGCCAGTGAAAGAAAACAGACCAAGAGGTGCGCCTCCACCCGCTCGGTCTTGTGATGGAAGATCGGCCGCAAGCTCAGGTCACTCTTGGCGCAGCGGAACGCCGCTTCCGCCTGTTGTAACTGCAAATACCACTCCCATACTTTGGCCGGGTCCGCTTCGGTGCAGTTGGTGCGCAGCAAATAGGCTCCGTGCGCCTGGCGAGCCCACTGACTGCGATCCACCAGACAGGCCACGCTTAATCCGCAGGCTTGCCGCTGTTCGTTTAAGCGGACTTCCACTTCGAAGAGTTTGTCGGCCGCCGGATAGCGTCCCAGCCACCGGCCGACGCGTCGTTCGGTCTGGTCGGCAGGGGCCGGTCGTTTCTCAAGCCGTTGGTCGATTTCCAGAAGCTTTTGCCACAACCGCTGTTCCTGACGGGCCAGCATCGCCTTTTCCTTCTCCCGCCGAGCCTCACTGCGGCAGAGCACGAACTGTTCTTGGCCTTGTCCATCCGGATGCGCCAGCAGTTTGACTTCAACGTCCGGGCGCACCCGCTTCCAGTCTTTGTCTTCGAGGAGGGCGGCTTCGAACCGGCGCAACTGACTTTTGGGCGTGCCGACGATGTATTGGGCTTTGCGTTCGCGCAAAAACTCGATGTTCTCCTCGCTGGTCATGCCGCGGTCCATGACCCAGATCCGTTTGGCTTGCCCGTATTTTCCCTCCATCACGGTGATGATCTCCTCGACCGTCGTCACGTCGGCGCGGTTGCCCGCGAAGACCTCATGGGCCAGCGGCAACCCTTCCAGGCTGACTACCAGGCCGATGCAGACTTGTTTGCAGTCCGGCCGGTTGTCCCGGCTGTAACCCCGGGCCGCCTTGGCGTTGCCCAGCGCCTGGCCTTCGAAAAACGTGCTGGTGACGTCGTAAAGCAAAAACTCAAAGCCCACGCCAAACCAGCTCTCGTAACGTTTGAGCAAATGAGCCGTCAGTTGCTCCTTGCGCTCGTGCAACTCGTCCAAGCCGCGATACAGACGATCCTCATTGATCTTCTCCCACGCCACTCCCAGCAAATCCTCCAAGGCCGTGCGCTGATACCAGCGTTCGGCCAAGCCCAGCTCACTCGGTTGGGCACAAAACCGGGCGACCGTCAACAGACAGGCGATCCGTTCCCAGGGAACTTCCTCACGACCGGAAGGGATCAGTTCGTTCAACAGTTCATGCAGACCCAGGCGGCGCCAGAGCGAGAGCGCCAGGTAAACTTCGCCAAATTCACGCACCCGCTCGACTCGAACCCCGCGCACCTCCACCTCGCGCCACAGCGGCCTCTCGGACTGAGCCGCACCGCCCAATTCAAGCTGCCGGGCCGGGGTCCGGCCCGCCAGCAACTCATCGACCGTTTCCCATCCGACACGAACTCGCTCATCCAGCCCCGGAAGTTTGCCCAAGGTAGCCACAATGTGCTGACGGGGACCACTGGCCGTTCGGCGCGATTCCACCAGCGCCCAATACTCATACGTCGCGCCTCTGATCGTCCGACGCTGCCGTCGCAAATACATGCCCCCATTCTGCACTCCCCGAACCCAAGCCCGCAACGGCCTGTTCGGCACTACAAGTCCCTTTTCGCATCAGATCATTCTCGCACCATTCGATTTGCTCACACTTATGCCCGCCCCCTCCGGAAAAATTCTTCTTTCTGACTCCAAACTGCGGAAGACGGGCTAACGTCCGCTGCTACAAATAAAATCAGCCACCCAACGATGACACGTCCGTTACATCGCCCTTGTTGAAATCCACGTAGGCTTCCGTCAAATCGGCGGCATACATCACCGCGCCGGCTGTGCCGAGATTCAGATTGATGTGCAAATCAAATTCTTTCGGCGCGACGGCGGCGCAGAGTTGCTTGAACGTCGCCTTCGTCGGTTGACCTTGTTTCAAACTCCACAAGATTTGTTTTCCGCCGGGCGCGTTGTAGCCGATGTCCACCTTTTCCTCGACGATTTTAGCCGGCGAATAACCGAGCGCGGCAATGATGCGGCCCCAGTTCGGGTCGCCGCCGTGCCAGCTCGTTTTCACCAGCGGACTGTTCGCCACCGCCCGCGCAGCGGCATCGGCGTCGACAATTGTTTTTGCGCCATTCACCCGCACCGTCACGACGCGATGCACCCCTTCGCCGTCGCGCACAATCATCTTGGCCAGTTCAAGGCAAACGTGATTGAGGGCGGACTGGAAAACCTTGAAATCTTGTAGGAGCCGACGTGAGGAGGCTCTGACTTTTTTTGAAGAAGTGAGACTCGTTACCTCGTCTCCTACAATTTTTGGATTTCCCGCGAGGGCGTTTGCCAGCACAAGCACCGTGTCATTCGTGCTCATGTCGCCGTCCACGGTGATGCGATTGAAACTTTGAGCGACGGCTTCCTGCAAAGCAGCCTGCAAAGTCTTGGTTTCGATGGCCGCATCGGTCGTGATGAAACACAGCATCGTGGCGTGGAGTGCGGCGGGACGCGCACTGGTCGCGGACATGCCCGGTTGAATCATGCCCGCGCCCTTGCAAATGCCGCCGATACGGACGGTTTTGCTGTTCAGCTTGAATTCCACCGCAATCTGCTTGGGCCGCGTGTCGCTGGTCATGATGGCCTCCTCAGCGTGATCGGCACTGGCAGGCGAGTTATCGAGCAAAGTCAGAGCTTCGTTGATCCCGGCCCGGACGTTGGCCATCGGCATCGTGACACCGATGCGTCCAGTCGAACCGACCAGGACGTGTTCCACCCGCAGATGCAGATGTTTGGCGAGCAGTGCCGTCATTTCGCGCGCGTCTTTCAATCCTTGTTTTCCCGTGCAGGCATTGGCATTGCCGGAATTGACGACGATGGCTTGCGCGGTTCCGTTTTTCACGCGTTCGATGCAAATCTTCACCGGCGCGGCGCAGACCTGGTTGGTCGTGAACATGCCAGCGACGGTTGCCGGCACCTCCGACACGATCAACGCGAGGTCGCGTTTTTGTCCCTTTTCCGAGCCTTTACCCGTGCCGAGGCGTTTGATGTCGCAAAATACGCCGCTGGCAAGAAATCCGTTCGGCGCGACGATGGAACCGGCGATTTCTTTGAATATTCTTTTCATGATTGGCGTGGTGTGAAAAAGGTGTTTCAATGGACAGGCTTGCCCCATTGGCGGTCGGCGAAATCCATGAACATCTGCCAGTCAGCCGGTGTCATGGAATGTCCGCCGGCCCGGATGTAATAGCCGAGGCGGTTTCCGACCAACTGGCCCGGCGCCGGCATGGGCTGCGCAGCCATTCCGTCAACGCCGAGCAGGCGATAGACCGGGGCAGCCGCTTGCAGGACATCGAACTGGCCGGCCGGATTCGCCCACTGGTCCGCTTGGCCGTTGGAGAACAGGACCGCCCGCGGCGCGCACAAGGCGGCCAGGCAATTCTGGTCGAAGGGCAGCCGTTCCGGGCAATCGTTGAACTGTTTGAATTCGGCATTGAACCAGTGGGGGAAGACGCGGTTGATGTCGCGGAGTTGCTCCCCGCTCTTGCCGCGGCTGGGGGCGCTGCCGCCGCACCCGGCCTGATGCACTACGGCGAGGGCAATGCGGTCGTCGAACGCCGCCGCCAGCAGCGCCGCCTTGCCGTTGCGCGAATGGCCCAACGCGGCAATGCGGCGCGGATCCACGTCTGGATCCGACTCCAGATAATCCACGCAACGCTGGAAGCCCCAGGCCCACGCGGCGATGGTGCCCCGATCCGCGGGCCGGTTCCGCGCCGGGTCGCCGCCAGCGAGCCATTGGTAAAGGCCGTCGCTGATGTCGGGCCGGTCGGAATCAATATCGCAACTGCAGAACGTGGCGAGGCCGTACCCGCGTTCAACGATGTCGGCGACCGGCCATTCGTCTCCCGGCCAGTCAGCGGCACCGGCCGCTCGCGCCGCTTCCGTGGCGACGTTGTTTGAGCATCCCTTGCACAGCGAGGTCAGCCAGCCGCGCGCCAGCGGCACGCGCGGATCAGCCGTCAGCGATTGGTTGCCGCAAAAGTTCAGCCCGAGAAAAACCGGCACCCGGCCCGGACGATGATTCGGCAGCACCAGCATCAGGTTGATTTGCGGCGCGCCGTTCGATCCGGTTTCCAGCGTGATCAGCCGGAGCGTTGCCTTGCCACCGGCAAAATCACTGTATTCGGCCACTACGCTGGCCCGCATCGCCGCGGGCTTGGGTGGCAGCGTGCCGTACATGTAGTGTTGTAAGAGGACCATCAATTCCGGCCGGCGCTGGTCGAACCACTGCTCGGGCGAGTGCACCCGGCGGCCGTCGAGCATGACGAGGGGGTCCGGCAATGCGTCGCACGGCGGCAACGCGGCCGGGGCCGGAAACGACCGTGGTCCAGGCGTTGTCGAGCAGCCAAACGACAGCAACACACTCAGCGTCGCGACCGAAAGCATGATCCAAGCGGCATTCATTGTCGGGCGGATGATAGGCGCGCCGGCGCTTTTGGCAAAGCCCCGGATGAGGCAAGCGCCCGTGGTTCGACTGCGTTATCGGCGCACAACGCCGACCCTACATCCTTTCGTGTGGTTAGTGTTATTTGGTGGTTAAACTTTTTCCGCCTCAATTTCCAGCCGCACCATGCGGACGTGGACGCGCCCGTCCGCGGCCGGTGGATGTTTGGCGAGGTATCGGTCCGTGACGGCGGTGATGAAATCCTCGCGCACATTTTCCGGCACGCGCTGGATGTAAGGCAGCCACGTTGTGCGCAGCCACGCGGCAAAACTGTCGCGCCCCGCGTAAACCGCGTCCTTCGGCACGAGCCGAATGCCCATCGTTTTGAACCCGAACTGCGGCAGCCATTTTTCATAATCCGCCGGACTGTAAAAAAAATACGGTTTCGGTATTCGGCGGAAAAATTCGCGCCAGCGTTTCAAGCGCATTTCCGGGCGCAAAGCGACGAAAACGTCCTGGGCGTTGCCCTTGCCGCCACAGGAAACCACCAGCCGTCCGCCGGGACGCAGACATGCCGCGGCGCGGCGCAAGAACGCCTGATGATCGTCCACCCAATGCAGGGCGGCGTTGGAAAAAACGAGATCGAACGGCCGCTCAACCCGGATTTTCCGCGCGTCCATGACCTGGAATTTCAAATTGGGAACTCTGCCCGGCGGGAAAGCGGCGCGGGCAAACCGGATCATTTGCGGCGAGGCGTCAATGCCGACCACAGCCCCGTGCGGCACGGCCAGGGCAATTTCGGCGCTGACCTTGCCATCGCCGCAGCCGACATCGAGAACATGCTCATGGCCGCGCAAGTCAAGTCGCGCAATGAGTTCACGCGCCCAAGCTTGTTGCACGGTGGAATTCGCCGCGTAGTCAGCCGCGTTCCATCTGGCAGTTGGCGAGACCGGTTTGGACATTTTACAAACTCAGACCAATCCCGCCGTTTCCGGGAAGCCGCAAAGGAGGTTCAGGCTTTGCACGGCCTGGCCGCTCGCCCCTTTGACCAGATTGTCCTCGGCGCTCATGACGATGAGCCGGCCCGTGCGCGGGTCGAGCCGCCACGCAATTTCGATGACGTTCGTGCCGTTGACATTTTTGGTGTCGGGCAGCCCCTTGCCATCGAGCAGGCGAACGAACGGCTCATTGCCATAGGCTTTTTGGTAGCACGCGGAAATTTTTCCCGCGTCAACGGATTTTTCCGCGGGCGTGAGGTAAAGCGTCGTCAAGATGCCGCGGTTCACGGGAATCAGATGGGGTGTGAACTGAATGGTGACCGGCTCTTTTGCGGCCAGCGAAAGTTGCTCCTCGATTTCCGACAAATGCCGGTGTTTGGGCACGGCGTAGGGCCGGACACTCTCGTTGCATTCGCAAAAAAGATAATCCGCCTCGGCCTTGCGGCCCGCGCCGCTCACCCCGCTCAACGAATCGGCGATGATGCCGGCCGGTTTGATCAACCCCGCGTTCAGCAAAGGAATCACCGGCAGCAGGATGCTCGTCGGGTAACAGCCGGGCGAAGCGATGAGCAGGGCCTTTTTGATTTCAGCGCGGTAAATTTCCGGCAGGCCATAGACGGATTTTTTCAACAAATCCGGCGCGGGATGGTCGTGCGCGTAAAATTCCCTGTAGATTTCCGCGCTCTTGAGCCGGAAATCCGCGCTGAGGTCAATCACGAGGCAGCCGGCGTCCAGCAGCGGCACGGCATATTCGGCGGCGACGCCGTGCGGCAATGCCAGAAAAACCACGTCGGCCTGTTTCGCCAGCACTTCGACCTTGGGTTCGGTGAATCGGAGCATTTTCGATTTCGGATGGCTGGCGAATTTCGGAAAGACCTGTGCGAGCGTCTGCCCGGCATTCTGGCGCGAGGTCACGGCCGCCAGTTCCACGTGAGGATGGTTCAACAACAACCGGACGAGCTCCTCGCCGGAATAACCGGAAGCGCCGATGATGGCGATTTTCTTTTTCATAGTCAGCAGTCAGTAGTCCGTAGTCAGTGGCAGCCCATGCCAGCTACGGACTACTAACTACTGACCACGGACTCAAACAAAAAACCCCGCCGGTTTTGCCAGCGGGGCCCGGAAATTTCCGGCGCGATCAACGTTTCGAGTATTGGAACCGTTTGCGCGCACCCGGCTGGCCGTATTTCTTGCGCTCCTTCATGCGCGAATCGCGCGTGAGCAGGCCCTCGGCCTTGAGCGCGGCCCGCAAATTGGCATCGGCCCGAATCAACGCGCGGGCAATCCCATGCCGCACCGCGCCGGCCTGTCCATTCGGGCCGCCGCCGGTGACATTGATGCGCACATCGAATTTTTCCGTGTTGCCGGTGAGGGTCAACGGTTGCGCCGCCGTCGAGCGCAGGGTCTCGAGCGGGAAATAATTTTCAAACGCCCGACCGTTCACGGTGATTTTGCCGTTGCCGGACGCGAGCCGGACGCGGGCGATGGCGGTTTTGCGCCGCCCGGTGCCGAGAAATTCAATTTTGGTTTCCGCTGCCATCTGTCAGTTGAGGGTTGAACGTTGGGGGTCGAGGGAGAATCAGGCCGCCGCTTTCAGCGGTTCCGGCTGCTGCGCGGCATGCGGATGTTTCGGGCCTTTGAACACTTTCAGCTTGGTCAACAACCGGCTGCCCAGCCGGTTTTTCGGAATCATGCCTTTGACCGCGTGCGTAATGAGCTTTTCCGGATGCTTCGCGCGGATTTGTTCAACCGTCCGGTATTTCTCGCCGCCTTTCCAGCCGGAGTAGGTCATGAACTTTTTGTCCGTTTCCTTCTTGCCGGTGAGCCGAACCTTTTCGGCGTTGACGACAACGACAAAGTCGCCGGCATCGAGGTGGGGCGTATAGACGGGCTTGTTTTTGCCGCGTAAAATGTCGGCAACCTGCACGGCCAGCCGGCCCAGCACCGCGCCGTCAGCGTCAATCACGTGCCACTTCCGCTGGTCCAAATTCACTTTGGGCAAATGCGTTTTCATTCAAACAAAGGATGGGAAATTTATCAGACGCGCGAATGAAGTCAATAGGGCATTTCGGCTGGTAGTGGGCTACTTTGAGTGGCGCGGGGTTTGCTCTTGTGCCATCGTGCTATGATGGAAAAGGGCAAAAAACATTCTGAAATACGGGTTAAGGTCAACGCCTGGGTTGACCGTGGCGTGGCCCCATTGGTTGATGCGTTAAATCTGTTCGACGGTTTATGGACAACCAGCAGCGGTGAGGGGCACGGACAATTTGCTCATGTTCACTTCGGCTATGCGCGGCCATCAAACAATTTTGCCGATTTTATGGAACGGCTTTCATCTGAATTGGGAGAGCGCGTCCCGGCGGATAATGAATATCGGCTGGCACTTGAATGGGTGGGAGGCGGGAAAAGACCCCTCGGCGCGATTGTGGCGCGCCGAGAGGTTGTTCAATTACTGTCTAAAGCCATTCGGCAAATTGCCGTTAGCTTCGACCATACGAGTCCGTACCGACGTGGCATTCGTGGCACAAGACTTCGCAGTTTGAGAGACCGTCGCTTCCGCCAACGCTCTCAGCCGTAATATGGTGGAATTCGGCTGTTGCCATAGTGAGCGGTGCATTGCACCGTCCAATGTGGTCATGCTCCTTGCGGGTGCATTCGCACTTTCCACCAGCGTATTTAAACGCACTACGCTTGGTTTCGTCTGAAAAGGCCATAATTGTCCTTTTGATGAAGTTAAAAACCCTCTTGACACAGGCCGGGTTTTGGAGGAAACTGGCCCCGGTATGAGCCAATAACTTTCCTCCTCCGGTCTCGCGCCTCCTTTTGCCGGGTTCCAGAGCGCAGGATAAAAAACCCTCAAAGCCGCCGCACGCCAATGCGAGCGGCCTTTTTGTTGATATTTCAAAGAACACACCCCAATTAGGAGTGCCGGTCATCGTAAACCATACCCCATTAGTTGTGGTTGTAAATGGGAAGTTATTCATTTTATTCAAAGTTATTCACAGAGTTTTGCAATTTCCTCTAAGCTCCAAACGTGGGCTGTGATTCCGGCCTCCATCGCTGGCGTGACGCGCAAAGTCTGGTGAATCCGGCAGAAATTGTAGTGGAAGAAATGCAGCGCACAGCCCCACTTGTGATTTTCCAGCTTCTTGCTGAAAGCGTTGGTCAATCTCGTAAATCGGCGGCTGCTCATGCGAAGTGTCAGGTTTTGGCGTTCAACAAACGAGGTTGAAATCAGTCTGCGGTCTGGATTGCCGCTGATTTTCCGTTTTCGCGCCCCAATGCAGCACGGTGGAGAATAACGGGCTTCACCTTTAACAGGCTCGCGGCCATACAGTTTTATGAGCATTGCATAATCCACTTCCGCGCCAAAGGCATCTTCAACCGCCGTCAGATACGCCTTGTGGCCGTCACTGGTCAATTGCACACGATGAGCCAAGCGGGCTTTAAGGTCGTGAATGAACCAATATGCGTCGTTTGCTTCACGTTTGCCAACATACCAACTTGGAATCAGTTTGCTTTTGGAATCAATTGCAACCCACGTCCAAGTGTCGCCAATGCCGTCTTGGCCCTTTAATACGGGCGGGATGTTCGCCTGTTTGCAATATGTGAACGACCAAATTTCGTCCACCTGAATTACCTTGCACGGCAAGTTCCGCATGATTTTGTCGCTGTATTCGGCGCACGCTTGCCCGATTTCAACCTGCAACCGGGCGACGGTTTTCTTAGCGAACCCGGTCAATCTGACTGTGCTACGCAAGGAGCAACCCTCTATTAGGCAGCCGATTATCTTAGCCCTGTCCGAAATACTTAACTTATTCATAATACGCGCTTGCATTCTAGCGAGGGCTGGATTATCGTTTCCAAACGGTGGGCGGGCGGATAGTGCAGGGATCGAACCTGCGCATCGTGGTTCAAGCACGATGGCCTGCCATTACAAGTGGCGCGCCTTGCCGCTCGGCCAACCATCCGTACAACCAGCGAGCCGCCCTCGAAAGTAGCTCGCTGGTTTTTGTTGTTAAGTGCTAAGTGCATCATCTGGTGCCGCAATCCCCGGTTTCTGTGCCTCAAATTCAATCAACCCAAATGTTCTGGGTGCCGTTCTGGTGAAAACCTTACGTTTTTTGGCGTAAGAATTTAACGATCCTGCCAAACCAACTTTCATCGTGTCGGAATAGGATTTGTCCATAAGCGAAACAATCGTATCAATGTGCAATGGCTGATTTGCCATCTTTAAGATGGTTCTGACCTTATCCATGTCACTCCCGGCACGCAATGTGTCCGGCATAGGTTGGCCGTCATCTGGCGGACACATTTTAAGGGCTTCCCTTAAACCCTCAACAAATGCCCTAGCCTCATCAATGCTGTGTTCCCAGTCCGAAATCTCGGACAGTTTCCTCTCAATCTTCTTTTCAAGCTCTTTTCGGTAGCTCATAAAATCTAATGCAAGAAGCCTCGCCCAAACGACCACAAAAAGCAAGAAAAAAGAAGAACTAAAACTACTTGATAATCAACAGGTTGGAAAAGGCTATAAAATAAATCTTCGGCGAACTCGTTTTCTTCTCACTTTTGAGACATGCCAAAATTCACTTTCGGCGAGGCTTGCGAGGCTGCTTCTTCGGCGAGCCTATTGGCCGTTCTGATTGCTTTATCACATCCGCAACGACGCTGTGTGCTAGTTGGTTTGCGTCGGTTGGCCGCTTGCGCTTCGGTTTTATCATGGGCCAAGCATCGCATATTCAAGCCGAAAATGGAAATCCAAATTCAAAGTAGCCCACTACCTTTCGGCTGCTCGCCCGCGGCCCAAGCGAAGATTGCCGGCGCCCGGCACGAATTTATCGGGATGTCGGCGGTCTTGTGGTGGCGGGCAAGCGCTTTTTCTTGAGCCATCGCCTGGAAAACGTTAATTAAACGGGCGGATTTTTCGACCAAGAGCCACTTCATGCGGGGTTGATTGTGATTTGGCGGTTCAGTTCCTGTCCCGAATAAAGCAAGGCAGGCGTTTACGCAACCCGCCGAAAGAAAAAGTATGAGGCCAGAGCAGTGGGAAATATTCAAGAAAGCCGCGCGGCTGGAAAAATTGGACAAAGTGCCGATGGCCATGATCGTGGACAGTCCATGGATACCCGGGTATCTCGGCCTCAAGCACATGGATTTTTATCTCGACCCGGAATTGTGGTTTCAATCACATCTGAAAATTCACCAGGAGTTTCCGGACATCATCTGGGTTCCTTCCTGGTGGATGGAATACGGCATGGCGGCGGAACCCTCGGCGCTGGGGGCCAAGATCAAATTCTGGCAGGACAATACGCCCAGCGAATACCATACGCTTTATCGCATCGAGGACGTTGAAAACTTCCCGGAATACGAAGTCGAAGCCGATGCGTTCATGGGACTGACCCTGCATCGCATCCGCATGCAGAAGCAACGTATCCTGGACACCGGCGAAATTCTGCCCCTGGTCACGTCGCGCGGCCCGATGTGTACGGCGGGTTTTGTGCGCGGCACGACCGAACTGATGATTGATCTCGTGGAAAAACCGGAGTGGTCCCACAAATTGCTCGATCTGTGCACGCGGCTGGTCATTGACTGGTTGAAAGCCCAGCACAAGGCCATCGGCAAAACAGTGGAAGGCATCTTTGTTTTGGACGACATCGTCGGTTTCGTAAACGAAGAGCATTACCAGGAATTTTGTCACCCTTACCTGAAACGCATTTGCGACGCATTCCCGAAAGATTGGGTGAAAATCTACCACAACGATGCGGAAATCCAGGCCTGTCTGGATCATCTGCCGGATTGCGGGTTCAACGTCTTGAACTGGGGAAAACAAACGGACATTGCCGAGGTCAAGGAACGCGTCGGCGACCGGATGTGCCTGATGGGAAATGTGAATCCGCTCGAAGTCGGCGTCCGCGGCACGCCGGCGGAAGTGCGCAAAGCGACGCTGGAGGTTCTCGAAAAAGGCGGCGACCGGGGCATGATTCTGTCCGTCGGCGGCGGCACCAGTCCCGGAATGCCCAAACAGAACATCCTCGCCATGCTGGAAGCGCTGGAGGAATTCAATGCCAGGCGGTAATTTTCGGGATTATTAGAAAGAGAAAGACCAGTTGCCAGACTACGCGTTAATGAACCAGTGCCTTTACGAAGGCAAGGCCAAGGAAGTCGAACAGATGACTTGGGACGCTCTGGCTGAAGGCCGGAACGTTCAGGAAGTTTTGACCGAGGGATTGATCGCCGGCATGAGCGTCGTGGGCGAGGATTTCAAGCACAACATTCTCTACGTGCCCGAAGTGCTGATTGCCGCCCGCGCCATGAAAGCCGGCATGGCCGTGTTGAAACCGTTGCTGACCGCAAAAGACTCCACCGTGCAACCGTCCGGAGTTCTTCTCATGGGAACCGTCCGCGGCGATTTGCATGACATCGGGAAAAACCTCGTCTGCATGATGGCCGAGGGCGCGGGTTTTGAAGTCCATGACCTCGGGGTGGACCAAAGCATCGAGAAATTTCTGGCCGCCACCGAATTGTACAAGCCGCAAATCATCGGCATGAGCGCGTTGCTGACCACGACGATGATTTACATGAAGGTCGTGATTGACGGCTATAAAGAACGCGGCCTCAACGATATCAAGTTCGCCATCGGCGGCGCGCCCATCAGCCAGATGTATGCCGACGAAATCGGCGCGGATGGTTATGGCGCAGATGCGTCGAGCGCCGTGGATTTATTTTTTCGATTGATGGGCAAGCGGTAGGGAGGCATTCACTTCCAGCCCCTTAAATTTTACCGGCTTCGTCAAAATGGCCGGCGGGCGCGGCACTGGCACGGCCACGGCCTTTTGCCAGCATCTGGCGCGAATTTATTGGGACCTCGGCGGTCCCGTTGAATATCGCTCACCCCCGTCACCACGTGCGAGCCTGAGAAGGAAATGAAACCCGAAATTGCATTGGCCGGTCTTTTCTTTGGGAAAGCCAGGTCCGTTTGCTCACCCTACGGCGGGTCTTGCCGTCACGGTCATACCGCTTCTCCGCTCATCTTTGGCTGAAATGTTCACCGGGACGGTTGGCTGTTCCCCGGCTTGGTCGAGGTTTGACTTTTGGCGGCTGCGGTCCAGTTTTAGATCGTGGGCATACGCTCGATTATGCCACAACAATGTCCCGGAAAGGCTTGGGCGATTGAATGGAGATGGTTCGGGGATCACCGAAAGGGAGAAAAGAACAGGCGACTGGCAAAGCCAAGAGTCAATGAATGCGTAGCGCCGGTGAATTTTTAATTCCTGCATATATCAACATATCCAGATACGTTGATATATTTTATTTGCTTCCTGGAACCGAAGAGTTATTTTACACGCATCGTTGTCAATATTGAATTGAATCGTGTGAACACAAAATCGAACAGGGCCGCCGAATTGGAGCGTTTGCTGCGCGAGCGCATCGTGATCCTTGATGGCGCGATGGGCACGATGATTCAGCAGCGCAAGCTGATGGAGGCCGATTTCCGCGGCGAACGATTCAAGGATTGGAAGGGCAAAGACCTCAAAGGCAACAATGACCTGTTGAACATCACCAAACCCGAGGTCATCGAAGACATTCATCGCCAATACCTCGAAGCCGGCGCGGACATCATCGAGGCGAACACGTTCAATTCGCAGGCCGTTTCGCTGGCCGATTATGGCCTGGAATCGCTGGCCTATGAACTCTCCAGGGCCGGCGTGGAATGCGCCCGGCGCACGGCGGACCGGGCGGAACAAGCGCAGCCGGGCCGCGTCTGTTTCGTGGCCGGCGCCATCGGGCCGACGACCAAGACGTCATCCATTTCGACCGACGTGAATAATCCGGCGGCGCGCGGCTGCACTTACGATGAACTGGTCACGGCCTATTCGGAACAGGTCCGCGGGCTGCTGGACGGCGGCGTGGATTTGCTGCTGGTGGAAACGATTTTTGACACGCTGAACGCGAAGGCGGCATTTTTCGCCATCCAGCAAATCTTCGAGGAGCGGGAAATCGAACCATTTCCCCATCGGAGGGATGAGCTCCACGAGTCCCCATTTTTTCACTCAGGGGCTCGTGTAACTCGCCCCTCCGAATCCTTACGCCGGCGCGTTCCCATTCTCGCCTCCGTCACGTTTATCCAGGCCGGCAGCAATCGCGGCGTGACCGGCCAGACCGTCGAGGCGTTTTGGAATTCCATTTCGCACGTGCCGCTGTTGAGTGTCGGTATGAACTGCGCGCTCGGACCCAGGGAATTGCGTCCGCTCATCGAGGAACTTTCCGGCATCGCGCCGGTTTACGTCAGCGCGTATCCGAATGCCGGCCTGCCGAATCCGCTGTTGCCGACGGGTTTTCCCGAAACGCCGGAAACCCTTGCGCCGCAACTTCGCGAGTGGGCGCAAAACGGCTGGCTCAACATCGTCGGCGGCTGCTGCGGCACGACGCCAGCGCACATCAAGGCAATTGTCGCAGCGGTCCGCGGAATTCCGCCGCGCAAGGTGCCGGCGGTCGAGCCGTATCTGCGATTGAGCGGACTTGATGCGCTGACGATTCGCGGGAACAATTCCGGCTCGAATGTCTCACTTCCCCTCACCCCGGCCCTCTCCCTTGGGGAGAGGGAGAATTATCGTCAGCCGGTCGGCGAATCGGGCGACGTTGGAATTTCCGAGAGACGTGCTTCGCTATCCCCTCTCCCCGGGGGAGAGGGCCAGGGTGAGGGGAAAAACAACGACCAATCAAACACAGCCGCTATCAATTTCATCAACATCGGCGAGCGCACGAACGTCGCCGGTTCGCCGAAATTCGCGCAGCTCATCAAGGCCGGCGATTACGAGGCCGCGCTCGCCGTCGCGCGCCAGCAGGTCGAGAACGGCGCGCAGGTGATTGATATTTGCATGGACGAAGGGATGATTGACGGCGTCCCTGCGATGACGCGCTTCCTCAACCTCATCGCGTCCGAACCGGACATCTGCAAGGTGCCGGTGATGGTGGACTCGTCGAAATGGGAGGTCATCGAAGCCGGCCTGAAATGCCTCCAAGGCAAAGGCATCGTGAATTCCATTTCATTGAAGGAAGGCGAGGAAAAATTTCTCAAGCAGGCGAGACTGGTCCGCCGGTACGGCGTGGCGGTAATTGTGATGGCGTTCGATGAACGCGGCCAGGCGGATTCGTTCGAGCGCCGGATCGCGGTCTGCCAACGCGCCTACGATTTGCTCGTGCAGAAAGTCGGCTTCCCGCCACAGGATATCATTTTCGATCCGAACGTGCTCACGGTCGGCACCGGCATGGAGGAGCACGCGAATTACGCCGTGGATTTCATCCGCGCGACAAAGTGGATCAAGGAAAACCTGCCGCACGCGAAAGTCAGCGGCGGCATCAGCAACATTTCATTTTCGTTTCGCGGCAACAACACTGTGCGCGAGGCGATGCATTCGGCGTTCCTTTATCACGCCATCCAAGCCGGCCTCGACATGGGCATCGTCAACGCGGGCCAGCTCGCCGTTTATGACGAGGTGCCGAAGGAACTTTTGGGATTGGTCGAGGATGTTTTGCTCAACCGCCGGCCGGACGCGACCGAACGGCTGATCAAATTTGCCGAGTCCGTGAAGCAGCAGGGCAAGGCCGAGGTCGTCGAGGATGAGTGGCGCAAGGGCGCGGTTGAGGAACGCCTCACGCACGCGCTCGTCAAAGGCATCGTGGATTTTATCGAGGCCGACGTTGAGGAAGCCCGGCAGAAATTTGCCCGGCCGTTGCAGGTCATCGAAGGCCCGCTCATGGCCGGCATGAACGTCGTCGGCGATTTGTTCGGTTCCGGCAAAATGTTTCTGCCTCAGGTGGTGAAGTCCGCCCGGGTGATGAAAAAGGCCGTGGCGTATCTGCTACCGTACATGGAAGCGGAGAAAAAGGCCACCGGCGGCGTGCATAAAAACGCCGGAAAAATTCTCGTGGCCACCGTCAAAGGCGACGTCCATGACATTGGCAAAAACATCGTTGGTGTCGTGCTCGCCTGCAACAATTACGAGGTCATTGACCTCGGCGTGATGGTGCCGTGCGAAAAAATCCTCCAGACCGCGCGCGAACAAAAGGTGGACATTATCGGTTTGAGCGGGTTGATCACGCCGTCGCTGGACGAGATGGCGCACGTCGCGCACGAGCTGGAGCGCGAAGGCTGCAAGCTGCCGCTGCTCATCGGCGGCGCGACGACGAGCAAGACGCACACGGCGGTGAAGATTGCGCCCGGCTACAGCCAGCCGGTCGTGCACGTGCTCGACGCCAGCCGGGCTGTGCCGGTCGTCAGCAATTTAATCAGCGCGGAGAACAAGCCCGCGTTCGCGCAGGAAATCCGCAAAGAATACGACCGCATCCGCTCGCAGCACGGCGGTAGGACAGCGAAACTGGTTACGATTGAAGAAGCCCGCGCGAACGCTCCGAAATTGAAGTTCGACGATTTGCCCAAGCCGGAGTTTACCGGCGTGCGCGTATTGTCTTCCGATGGGAAAGGTAGCGCAGGCGTCTCGCCTGCCGAATCCGGCGTCGCGCCGGATTCTCGTTCTTCAAACATTTCAAACAAAGCTAAGTCAGTCGCACAAAGCGTTGGGCGCGACGCCCAACGCAGCGCGCGAGACGCGCGCGCTCCCCAAAACATTTCCCTCGCCGACCTTGCGCCGTTCATTGACTGGTCGCCGTTCTTCCACACGTGGGAATTGCGTGGGGTTTACCCGAAGATTCTTCAGCACGAAAAACACGGCGAAGAGGCGCGCAAACTTTTCGCCGACGCGCAGAAACTGCTCGACGAGATGGTCAGCAAGAAATTGATTCAGCCACGCGGAGTTTATGGCTTCTTCTCGGCGAACCGGATTGGCGACGACGTGGAACTTTACACCGACGAATCGCGCGCAAAGGTCTTGGCCACATTCCACTTCCTGCGTCAACAGATTGCCAAGGATGATGGCACGCCGAATTGGTGTCTGGCAGATTTTGTGGCGCCAAAACATTCAACATTCAACGTTCAACATCCAACATCGAACGATTATTTGGGAGCGTTTGCCGTGACCTCCGGGCACGGGCTTGATGAAGTGGTCAAGCAGTTCAAGGCTGACCACGATGACTACAACGCCATCATGGCCGAGGCGCTGGCCGACCGGCTGGCCGAGGCGTTTGCGGAGTATTTGCACAAGCGCGTCCGGGAGGAATGGGGTTATGGCAACGCGGAAGAGCTGACGACCGAAGACTTGATTGAGGAGAAATACCGCGGCATACGCCCGGCGGCAGGTTATCCCGCGTGCCCCGACCACACGGAAAAGCAGATTCTTTGGAACCTGCTCGACGTGGAGAAAAATGCCGGCATCACATTGACGGAGAGCTTCGCCATGTGGCCGGGAAGTTCAGTGAGCGGACTCTATTTCGCCCACCCGGAATCAAAGTATTTCGCCGTCGGCAAACTCGGCCGTGACCAGCTTCTGGATTACCGCGTGCGCAAGGGCATGACCTTGCAGGAAGTCGAGAAGTGGCTTGGGCCGTATTTAAATTACGAGCCGGCTAAAAACCCCTGAAATTACTCTGCTAACACGAACGCAGTACATCCGCGACATATTTCGAAGACGTTAGCAGATCGCTTGCGTTCATCAATTGAGCACCGGCTTGCCCTGGCGCAGCGCAGGCAGCCAGGCGCTGTAGCGGCGTTGATTGTAATAACCTTGTGTTCCGTGCTCATCCTGGTGGCCTGACTTCGGCAGAATGACCATTTCTTTCGGCGAAGTAATTTCGTTCGCCACGGCCAGTACACTGGACGGCGGGCAGGTTTCGTCCCTCAATCCAAGCCCGACCAGCACGGGACATTTGATGTGCCGCGCGAAGTTCGCAATGTCGTAATAGCGGCTGGCTTCGTGAACCTTCTTGGGGTCTTTGCCGCCTTCGGTGTTGAAATACCAGTGCGGCCAACCCGGCGCGCGCCCGACTTCGGGCGCCAGCGTGTCGCCATTTGCAGGCACGAGCGCCAGCGCCGCGGTGATTGTTTTCGGATGCAGCCCGGCAATCATCAAGGTCTGTTGTCCGCCCTGGCTGTCGCCCATCACCACCAGTGTTTTGCCGTTCCAGTCCGGGCGTGTCTTGAGATATTCCACAGCGCGGTAACAGGACAAATACATCCGCAAATAGTAACTGGTGTCGCGGTTGTCGTTGCCGATGGACCAATAATCCTTGAGCGGCCCGGCGAATTGCTCTTTGTAAAATGCTTCAGGTTGGTCAATCGGCAGGTCGTGGGGTTCGATGTCCAGCGCCAGCCAGCCTTCCGCCGCGCGGTCTGTCACCCAGCTTTTCTGCAATCCATAAACGCCCGCCCACTGCACGATGAGCAGCGCTGGGAATTTTTTGCCGCTTACGGGCCGGGCAATCTCGCCTTCGATGTGCGTTCCGCGGATATTGTTCATCGAGATTTTCCAATACGCCACGCCCGGCTTTTCAACGTCCACCTTCTCCAGTACCGGGTTCATCGGAACCTTCTTCAGTTCCTTCAGCTTGGCCTTCCAGAACGAATCGAAATCGGCTGGCGGCGGCGCGGCGGGCAGGATTTTGTCCGGCGCAGCGACAGCGCCGCCAACGGCGCGATTGGTGGCGTTCTCCGGCTGCCACCGCACTTCGACCAGAATTGTGTTCGGCTGGTCAAACTTCGATTCCAGCGTGGCGATATCGTTGCTGAAGGTGAGGTCACCCTGTCCAACGTCGGTCTGGCCGCCGCTTTTGAGGATGTAATGCGCGGCAGGTGCGTTGCTGCCACCTTTCCATTCGACTGCCCAATGAACGGTGTCGCCCACCTGATAGACGCCGTTGGATCTGTCCGGCGCGACGACCATTTGTTGGGCTTGCAAACTGGCCGCCGTGACCAGAGACGCCAGAGCTAAAAAACAACGGAATTGAAAGGACTGGATGATTTTTTTCATGGGAATTGCAGGAATTTGTATTTGTGACCGTTTTTATTTTGTTTTGGTAATCGGCGGCTTTGCAAGCGGTGGGGCGTGGATGTAGCGGTCCGCCCATTTCAAAAAGTACGGCCAATTTGGCGCGTCAGTATGTCCGCCGTCATGTTGTCGCCAGGCCAGTTCGCCATGGGTCAAAGCTTTATTAACCGGCGGCATCGGAGCGGTGAGATAGTGGCCGGAAGTGCCCAAATCTTTTTTCCCAAGAAGTTTGTAAACCGGGCCGGCGGCGACCGCAGCCATGAAACTGCCATGCTGGTCCACCCAGGTGCCTTCCGCGCCGGGGCTGCCTGACATGGCGCCGTAACTGATGAACACGGGGCGCGGCGCGCAAAGGGCGATCAATTCGTGCGCGTCCACCGGCAAATCGCCGGGAGTCAACGGGCCGCCGTATTTGAGAAAATTGCCCGCCATCCAATGATATTCGCCGGAACCGGTCAAATTTTCGACGAGTTCGCCCCAGTTGCGCCGGGAAAGTTTCGCGCCGCCCTCGCCGGAGGAACCAACCAGCGCGATGGCAAAACGCTGGTCATAAGCCATCGTGACCAGGGTCGCCTTGCCGTAACGCGAAAGCCCTTCGATGCCAACCTGTTTTGCGTCCACCGCCGGGTCGGTTTCAAAATAATCCAGCGCGCGGCTCGCGCCCCACGCCCAGGCACGCAACGCGCCCCAATCATCCGGCTTCCGCGGCTGGCCTTGGTTGCACAGACCAATGATACCGCGCGTCAGGCCGGCGCCATTGTCCGCCTGATAACTGGTCGGCACAATCACGGCGTAGCCCCAACCGTTGGACAAAACCAGTTGCTGCCAATTGGGTCCACTAAATCCAGCAAAGCCTCGAAGACCATTCGTTCCGCTGAAACGGTTTGTCCCGCGAAAGAAACGGCTCCAGTCAAAACCAAATTCCAGCATCACCGGAACCGGGCCGGCGGCGCTGGCGGGCGTGGTCAGGGTCAACTGAATGTTCACGTTGATGAGCGGATAGGAAGAATTGTCCACGTGGCCGACGAGTTGTTTGGTGATGACTGGAACCGCGCCGTTGTTCGTCCGAGTGATGCTGGTCACTTCCCATGTCACTTTCGGCACATTTTTCGGAACCCGGCCATAAACTTCCCGGTCAAAATCTTCGACGATTTCCGGGTGCCGCTGCTTCCACCACATCTCCGGCGTAACGACCTTTTCCCCGTTTTTCAGCGTGAGGGGATCGGGCAGGTTAGGATAGGGATTGGCCTTGGCCTCGTCAGTGTTCTGATAATCAGGAACCTGTGGATTCATGCCATCGGCGCCGGGCCTCAACCTCTTGATACCCAGTTGCTCCATCATGTTTCGATGGTCCTGTTCGGTGTTCCAATTCATCGGCGCCGGCAGATTGGTGGTGGCGGATGGTGTCGTCGGCTGCGCATGGCAAAGCCCCGCGGCAACGAACAAAAGGAACGCAAAAACGAAGGTGGAAACGAATCTTGAGCGCATGACCCATGGTCCGCCAAAGCAGTTTCCCTTGTCAATTACGCGACGATGAGAATTTCCGCATCGGTAATCTTCAACTCAACGCCGGCGGCTTTCGCGGCTTCCTGGAGCGCGGCGTTCAGCATCACGACCGGGTCTTTGCTGACATCGAGCCGGCGCATCAAGCCTTCGCCCTTTTTGGCGCCCACGGTGAGCGTCAATTTCAGCCCTTTGCGTTTGCAGCCGACACGCGTGCCATCGGGAAGGTTGGTGTTCATCGGTTTGATAAAGGCATCAATGTACTGCACGCCAATGCCCGATTTGTCGGCGAAAGCGGGCGGAAGTTTTTCCTTTGCCGCAGTATTCATATCGCAAAGTTTTATCATCGAAAGTCCCGGATCATTTCAAAAATTCCGCCGGCTGTCCAACACCACCCGTTTCCTTTTCTAGGCGGACCAGTGCGTAATGAATCACTTCAAAGACCAGGCCCCATTTATGCGCGCGCCGGGCCGCATCGCAATAACAGCCGGAAGGATCGTAGGGACGTTCCCAGGCCAAAACCTCGTTCAAGGGTTTGCCGAGCAGGGGCTTCTCGTTCGCCATGCTGCTCATGAGCGATTCGGCGTTGTTCAGATACTCGCACTGGTATTGGTGGCCGCTGTCGCCGGAAGCCGGAACGCAATCGGTTGCCAGAATCCGGTAGCCGTCGCCGGGCGGCCCGAGTTTTACTTCATAGTCAAACGCCAGCGGCTGCCCCAGGTTGGAACAGGTGGTGCCTTCGTAACGAAAGCGAGCTGCCACCGAACGATCCGCCAAAAATTTCAATTGCAGCCGTTCCTGCGACCATTTTTGCAACGCGCGGGAATTGACGGTGTATCGGGCATTATGATTCAGCGTTGCGCCGGCGGTGATCGGCGCTTTCGGCTTTTCAACCGCACCGCCCTGGAACCGGCGCACGTCTTCAATTTGCGGCGGCGAATGCCGATACGGCGCGCGGCGATATTGACAGCCCGGCAACGAGCAATTTTCGCAGGGAATTAATGTCGCCAGGTTCCGCACCGTGTCCAAATGCCGCGTGATGCCGAACACCGCCAAAAGTGATTTCTTCGGTCGCAACATCCCGGTGTCCAGCACCTGAATGTCGCCGGGAAAATCGCGGTTTGCTTTTTGCCGGATCAATTCCCACAGCTTGATTTGATCGGATATGTCCCAGCCGGAATAACCCGGACCGTAATGCGGCAGGACCGCCATGCCATTTTGATCGGCCCAGCCGCAGAGATGGCCGCTGGCCACCGTTACCAGATGCTCAACCACCGCGGAGCCATACATCTCCATGAAAAAATATTCGTCGGGTTTTCCCTCCTGCCAGAGTTGGCGCGCCTTCTCCTCGCACTCCCGCCCGGCGCTCACCGCGACGAGCAAAGCCGTATGAGCGTGAGCGACGACAAATTGATCGTGGAGCCGTTCCGACGAGAATTCCGTTCCGTGCATCCGCAGCCGTTTATTTTTCAGTTCCAGACCGCCGGTCTGCCGGGCATAAATCCACGGCTTCCCGTTTTCCGCATACCATGCTCGCGCCCAGTCGGCCAGTTCGCGCGCCCGCCCATCCGGCGCGTGATGCTTCGGATATCCGAGCAACCGCTGGTATTCGACTTCCTGCACCTGGACGGGCGGATGGGGGTCAATCAGTTCGAACATGCCAAAAATTCAGGAAGTTTGCCGGGCCGCCGCCGCATTTGAAGATCCCACGGGATTAAACTGGCAGCCTTCAACGAAATAATCGAAGAAATGCGGGTGGGCTTCCAACCGGCAATGCGTCACGCGTTTGACCATGGCTTCCAATTCCGTGCGCTTCGTCCGCGACAACAGGGCAATGCAGGCGCCTTCAATCGAAGCGTTGCCGACCTGCAAAATTTTTGAATCGTCAATGTTCGGAATCAGGCCGATGCGTTTCGCGGACGCGGCATTCAGATGCCGGCCAAAGCCGCCGGCCAGGTAAAAAACGGCCAGGTCTTCAAACCGGACGCCGTATTGCTCGAAGACAATGTGCAGGCCCGCGACGTTGGCACCCTTGGCCTGCGCCAGCTCGTTGATGTCGCTTTCGGAAAAACAAATCGGCGAGTCGCTGTTCACCTCCAGAACGATCCTGTCTTCACCGTTCTCGAATCGGCCCAGGGAATTAATGCGGCGGTTTTTCAAGAGTTCACTCAACAAATCCACCAGGCCGGAACCGCAGATGCCTTCCGCGGGACCGTCGCCGATCACTTGCACGGAAAATGAGCCGTTCGCGTTGAGCTTCACTTTTTCAATGGCGCCCGGCAGTCCCGGCATGCCGCAGGAAATCTTGCCACCCTCAAAAGCCGGACCGGCGGGACAGGAGGTCGCCAAAATCCTGTGTTTATTTCCCAGAATCAATTCCGTGTTCGTGCCGATGTCCATGACGGCCACCAGCCGCTCCTCATTCGCCAGATCTACGGCCAGCATGCAGGCGGCGGCGTCCGCGCCGACGTGGCCGCTGATGATCGGCAGGCCGTAGGCGCGCGCCTGAGGATGCAGCGGCAGCAACAATTTTTTCGCCGGCTCGGTCAGGCTGGTTGTGGTCCGGCGCCCTTCCGCCATTTCCAGCTCAGTGAGAGAGCGATAGGGGCTTTGGCCGATGGCATAAACGTTCAGGCGGAAGAACAGGTCGCGCATCGTGGAATTGCCCGCGACGACCATTTCGTAAATCGTGTTTGGGTCAACCGGAAATTCCTCGATGGCGTGGCTCAAATAGCCGGCGAGTGTCCGTTGCAGCAATTTGCTGTGGTCGTGCGTGTCGTAGTGAATGCGCGCCATCACGTCCGAGCCGCCGAAGCGCTGCGGATTTTCAAACGAAGCATCGGCCACAACTTCGCCGGTCTCCAGGTTCAAGAGCCGGAGAACGACGGTTGTTGTCCCCAAATCCAGCGCCAGCCCGTGAATCGGCCCGGTCGAACGGTCTATTTCCTCTCCGTCCAGCAGGATCCGGTCGCCGTCGCGGGTGACGGCGGGGTCCAGTTTCCATTTTTTATTTCCGGTCGGGAGTTGAAACGCGTGACGTTCGATCTTCATCTCCCCGCGCCGTATCGTGTGGCAGCGGACAACGCCGGAATCGGCAACGATTTTGCAGGAGCAGGACAAACGAAACGGGCTTTCCAAATGTTTTTCCGCCGGCACGGGTTGCGAGAGGCATTCCATGCCTTCGATGACTTCGACGACACACTCCTTGCATTTGCCCTGCTTGCGGCAGGATGTCGGCACATAAACGCCAAGCGATTCGGCGTAATCGAACAGCGACGAACCGGGTGTGACGCTGGTTCGCTGGCCGTTGAAATGTAATGCCACACTCATGCGACCGGCTTTGCGCGTATGACTCAAGTTCGTATCATAAATGCTTTCTTGAATTCGGGCAACGATGGAGTGAGCATGGAGTGAGCAAGGTACTATTCTTGGGCGCTTTCACCTTGCAGAGCGAAAAGCTCCTCCCACCCTTTGGCAAGGAATGCATTCTGAACTGCGATGAAAACATCACCTTTCTTCCCCCCGGCCTTTATGTCCTGCTGCTTTCCATTTCAACCTGGGCCGTTCAATGCCGGGCGGAAACCGGTTACGAGAGCTGGCTTTACTCAAAAAGATTGACGATGCCTCCATCGAAAGAAATTACGACGAATCATTGTCCGCCGCCGTCGTGACTTTGGGCGGTTCTGAATTCACTCAATCGGCCCAAAGTGATCTGGCTTGCGCCGGGCGGAATGCCGGCAGAACCTCTGGAAACCTCACATCCATTGCGCTGACCCACTCAGTGAACCTTTTTTGCAGGGTCGAATTCCCAGTTGCGGAGTCGAAGGTGAACAGGTTTCGCACCCCGTTCCCGAAGTGTTCAGCGCGCCCGGGCAGGTTTTTTCCGCCTTGTCCGGCTTGGTTTCCGTCCGGCAATTTTCCGGTCTGGCACGCAAACGGTTTGCGGTGATCCCTCCCGGGTTTTGCGCGGTGCGGTCAGCGGGAACTCACCGTTCTCCCCGGCCAGTTCCGGCTCCGTTTCCGGCGCGATAAACGCTGTGTCGAACCCCGCAACCACCGGCTGTGATTCTTCACCGTTTTTGTGCGGGGTGGTCAGCGGTGGTTCACCGTTTTTCTCGACCGGCTCGGGTGCCGGTTTCGGCGCAATAATTTCTGTGTCCGATCCAGCGGCCACCGGTTGCGATTCCCCGCCGTTTTTGCCCACGGCAGTCGGCAGCGGTTCGCTGCTCTTCACGATTGGTTCCGGTGCCGATGCTGGCTGCCGTCCGATTACCTCGGTTTGCACCTCGGTTGCGGCGGGCGGCAAGGTTTGCCCGTTTTGTCGCGATGCGGCCAGCAGCGCCTGTAAATTCTTCTCCGCCTGTTCCTGGGCCTGTTTCCGTCCGGTAATTTCCGTCTCAAGCCCGGTGACCGTCAGGCGCAATTTTTCGTTGACCTTGATCAATTCCATCCACTGTTCCTTGACTTGCGATTCCCATTTGTCCAGCGCCTGTCGTTTCGCCTCCTCGTCCCGCAAAAAGCTCTTGAGGCCGGAATAAAAGTGCGTCATGCCGGCAAACAGCAGCAGACAGTAAACGATGTCCACTTTGATTCCCCACTGGGCGCCGGCATCAAGTGGTGCCACCGCGAGGAACAAACTTACCAGCGCCAGGAGTGCGAGCCCGCCAAAAAGCAACCATCCCATGAGCGTTGACTTGAAAAGCCGGCCCAAGCGCAACGCGTACCAAGCCACCCCGAACTGTAGTAGCCCGGATGCCAGGCGGAAGATGTCGGTGTCGTTCATATTGGTTACCATCGCTGATCGGGTTAGAGCAGGAAAGAGGCCAAAGGAACTGTTATGGATGCAAAAGGATACGACGTTGGAAAAGCCCCCCATCCGCTTCGAATACCAAAATTTGGACAGCGGCAAACTGGTTAGGACAGAGGCGCATTCCCACGACCGGCGGCTCCAAGGAAGTGGCCAAGCTCATGAAAGGCAACCCGGCGCAGAACCTCTACCCCCGGCCTTCGCCGGATGCGAAATCCCGGCAGGGCGTCAAGCTGTCCTTGCGCGGGACTTTTCGGCTAGCTTTTCACCACGACGAACCCAATCAGACTGCCGACGCACACCATCAAACGGCTCGAAAAAACGCATTCTCGTCAAGCTGGACCTGCCATTCCTTCAATCCTCCTCCACCGCCAGCGGTGCACAGTTCCAAAACTCTCTAATGCCGATGAAATCAGAAATTACTTAAACTCAGACATTAATTTTAACTAATACATAAGTGGTTCCAAAAATTGTCAAGATTTAGCCAAAACAAGGTTGGTCGTTTTGTTGCCCTGCGACCATCTTTGTTTGAAAGGCGCGAAAACGGCGCCGGAAATAATCAACCAACGGAGAAACAACGATGAAAAAAATTGTAATGCTCGCAGCGGTGTTTGGTTTCGCCGCGGCGCTTTCAGCCTCGGCGGCGGATGCCAAGGCAACTTGGGACACGGTCTGCGCCAAGTGCCACGGCGCGGACGGCAAAGGCCAGACCAAGATCGGCCAAATGTTCCACATCAAAGACTTCACCGATGCCAAGGTCCAGGCGGACATGAAGGATGAAGACATGACGAAAGCGATCAAAGACGGCATCAAGGATGCGGATGGCAGGACCAAGATGAAGGCGTACGTGACCGGGGCGGATACCCCCCTGTCGGACGACGAAGTCAAGGCGCTCGTGGCTTACGTCCGGGCATTTAAGAAATAGTTGGTTTCGTTTGCGGGCGTGAACCGTCGAAGTGGCGGCTCTCGTCCGGCAAACGGTCGAACCAGCCTCCGGCAATATGCGACGCTTTAAGCTGCCACCACAAATCCTGCGTCTGGTTCTGCTGGCTCTCGCCATCGTTGGATCCTATCTGGTCGCGCGTTCTTTTCTGGTCCCGCCCTCCTTTGGCGAATACGGCTGGTATCGCGGAGATGCGCTGAATCTGATTGCGTCGCGCGATCCCGTGTTTGCGGGCAAGAAGGCGTGTGATGAATGCCACTCCGACATTCTGCACAACCTGGCGGCGGATGCGCACAAGACCCTTTCCTGTGAGGCGTGCCATGGCGTGTGCCGGCAGCATTGCAATAACCCGGACATCCTGCCCGACAAGACCACCGGCAGCCACTGCATCCGGTGCCACGAAGCCAATCTGGCCCGGCCGGCCTGGCTCAAGCAAATCGTCGTCAAAGATCACTACGGGCCAAAATGCACTGAATGTCACCTGCCACATCAACCCAACAAAACGCCATGAAAAATCAAATCAGTCGCCGCAGTTCATTGCTGAGGATGGGTGGCGCGCTCGCCGGTCTCCTCACGATGTCCGTTGCCCGTGCGGCCAAAGCGGCGGTACAGACCGTGTTCGTTTCCACCAGCGCGCCCAAGGGTTACGATCCAACCCGGCATAAATGGCTGATGTGCATTGATGACACCAAGTGCATCGGCTGCGGGTTGTGCGCGGAGGCGTGCAAGAAGGAAAACGGCGTTCCGGAAGGCCCCTACTACCGCACCTGGATTGAGCGTTATATTATTCCCAAGCCGAAACCGGGTTCGGATCAAACCCGGGGCGAGACGATCGTGGATTCTCCCGATGGCGGAATGCATGGTTTCCCCGAACCGACCTTGCCGAAGGATCAGATTGAGCATGCGTTCTTCGTCCCGAAGCTGTGCAACTTGTGCGAGAATCCGCCGTGCGTCCAAGTCTGTCCGGTTGGCGCGACGTTCAAGGCGCCGGACGGCGCGGTGTTGATTGACCCGAAATACTGCATCGGTTGCGCCTTCTGTGTTCAGGCCTGTCCTTATGGCTCCCGGTTCTTGAGTCCAGTCACCCACACGGCTGAGAAATGCACGCTGTGTTATCATCGCATCTCCCGCGGACTGAAGCCGGCCTGTGTCGAGATTTGTCCGGCAGAGGCGCGCATTTTTGGCGATTTGAAGAATTTGAAAGCTGATGATCCAATCCAGAATTTTTACGAAAAAAACCGGGTGCAAGTGCTTAAGCCGTATCTGGGCACGGAACCCCGCGTTCTCTACGCCGGCCTGGACAAGGAGGTAAGATAACATGAACGAAGTGACCAATATCGTCGTCGAGGCGCTGCCGCAGTTTCAGGGCTTTGTGTATCCCAACGAAGCCAGCCTTCACCCGGTTTGGAGCACGTTGATTGTGGTTTATCCCTACATTACCGGACTGGTAGCGGGCGCCTTCATCATGGCTTCGCTGGTGCGCGTGTTCAATGTCAAGGCACTGGAGCCGGTGTATCGGCTTTCGATGTTGACCGCTTTTGCCTTTCTGCTCTGCGCGCCCTTGCCGCTGCTGTTCCATCTGGGGCATCCCGAGCGGTGCTACGAGATCATGATGACCCCGCACCTGACTTCGCCCATGGCGGTATTCGGTTTTGTTTATGCCTGGTATTTGATGGCGGTCCTGCTGCTGGAGTTGTGGTTTGATTTCCGCCAGGATTTCGTGAAATGGTCCCAAACCACGTCGGGATTCAAGGGAATCCTCTATCGGGTGCTGACCCTGGGTGTGACCGATGTGTCGGAGAAAAGTCTGCGGCTGGACACGAAGATGGAGTGGATTCTCTCGATTGTCGGCATTCCGTCCGCCTTCTTGTTGCACGGCTATGTCGGTTTTATTTTCGGTTCCATCAAGGCCAATCCCTATTGGGGCAACGTGCTGATGCCGATCATGTTTATTCTGTCCGCCATCGTGTCGGGCATCGCGTTGTGCGTGTTCAACTACATCGTTCTGACCTGGATTCGCCGCAAGACCGTGGACATGCACTGCCTGGACACCATGGCGATGTTTCTTTTCTACGCGCTGGTGGTGGATGCCGTCATTGAAGGGTTGGACGTGCTCCATCGTGGCTTCGCGGCAGAGGAAGGATTCGCGGTGCTGCAAACCATGATCCGCGAGAAACTTTTTTACACGCTGAACGTCGGACAGGTTGGCGTCGGCACGCTGCTGCCGTTGCTGATGCTGGGCTCGCTCCAGATTTTGCGCCGGCGCGTGCCGGAGGCGGCCCGGCGGACCATGATTTTCTGCAGCGGAGCGATGATTCTGATCGGCGTGCTGTTGATGCGTTGGAACGTCGTCATGGGCGGCCAGTTTTTCTCCAAGAGCCTGCGCGGCGTGATGAGTTACAAAATGGAGTTTGCCGGCCAGGAAGGCTGGCTCACCAGCGCCATCATCATGGTCCTGCCGTTCATCATTCTGACAGTGCTGGTGAAGCTGTTTTTGTCCGAGCGATTGCCAACCAGCGAACACATCCCGCAACACAGTTCCACAACGTAGGCCTGGCGGAAAAGGTTTACATTGGCACCCGGTCGTTTGGCTTGGCGCTCCGCGCGCCTTTCCTTCGCTTGTGGGGGGGTTCTGTCACTTCGCGTTCGTCATCTCCAGTGGTGGCGGGAACCGGTTGGCTCTTGGGAATGAAGCGCTTTGTCAAAAAATGACAAGCCTTCAGCAAGGTTGGAAAGGTCAAGGCGGCGAAGTGGAATGAGAATGTCGGTGTAACCGTGCCCGTCGGAAAATTCGGTCGAAATCAGTTCGCGAAACGCGCTTGAATGAAGAACGGAAATCCGCAAGAATTCCGGGGTTCATGACGATGGGTACTGACCGGTATTTGTTGGTGAACGAAAAAAAAAACATATGAAAAAACTACTCGTTCTTGGCATCGCGGCAATGACTGTTGCTGCACTGTCCGCTCGCGCGGAAGACGCGAAAACCACTTACGACAAGAGTTGCGCCATGTGCCACGGCGCAGACGGCAAGGGCCAGACGAAAATGGGCCAGAAACTGGGCGTCAAAGACTTCACGGATGCCAAAGTCCAGGCAGACATGAAGGATGATGCGGCAACGAAGGCGATCAAGGAGGGGATGAAGGATGCGGATGGCAAGACCTTGATGAAACCGTTTGATAGCCTGTCAGACGACGACGTCAAGGGACTGGTCGCGTATATCAGGGCGTTTAAGAAATAAGTGACCTTGGCAACCCTGCCGGGTGCCTGACTTGGCAGTGACGCATGGCGACGGGGTTCGTCGCTCCCAAAACCGCCGAAATGAATCCAGGCGGCGCGGGGTGGAAAGCGCCCGCGCTGCCGGGAAGGCCTTTTTGCCTGCGGAAAAACTGACAAACGCAAAGCCGGGCAAATTCCGACGATAGCAACTTGACCGATATATGAATGACGAGAACACGGGGAAGCCGCCTCACCGGCCATCTCTGTTGCGCAACTGGTTGAGCCTGACCGGAGTGGTCACGGTCATTGGCGCTCTCTTCTCATTTCTTCAGTTGTTCATTCTGGATACGGTGGCGCACTTCTCGAACCCGTATATCAGCATCTTGACCTGGATGGTGGCGCCCGCTTTTCTGGTTTTTGGATTGTTTCTAACGGTGATTGGGGAGTTGCGCGAGCGGCGCAGGCGGAAGGGGGGCGCCTCCTTGATGTCCACGGTTCAGGTTGACCTCTCCCGCCCGCGCGACCGGCGCAACATGGCGATCTTCGTTGTCGGCGCCGTGCTGTTCCTCCTGCTTTCGGCGGTGGGCAGTTACAACTCCTATCAATTCACCGAATCGGTGCAGTTTTGCGGAGAAACCTGCCACACGGTGATGAAGCCGGAATTGACAGCCCACGCGCTGGGGCCGCACGCGCGGGTGGCCTGCGCGGAATGCCATATCGGACCCGGCGCAAGCTGGTTTGTCCGTTCCAAACTTTCCGGCTCCTACCAGATTTACGCGACCCTATTCGACAAATATCCGCGTCCCATTCCTACGCCGATCAAAAACCTGCGTCCCGCCCGTGAAACCTGCGAGCAATGCCATTGGCCAAGGCAATTCGTCGGGAACCTGGATCAAACCTTTCATTACTTCCTGAGTGATACTTCAAATACGCCTTATTCCATTCGCATGACGCTCAAAGTGGGCGGAAGCGACCCCTTGTTTGGTCCGGTGAGCGGCATTCACTGGCATACTGCCGCCAGCAACCGGGTGGAATATGCCGCGACGGATCCGGCCCGGCAGAGCATTCCCTGGGTGCGGATGACGGACGCGGATGGCGTGGTGACCATCTATCGCACTCCCAGGTTTACCAATGATGTCAGCCAGGACCAGATTCGTCTGATGGATTGCATAGACTGTCACAATCGGCCTTCTCACAAGTTTATGTCTCCGGACGACGCGACTGACCTCGCCCTTGCCATCGGCCAGATAGACCGCACGCTGCCCTGGATCAAAACCAATGTTGTTTTTGTCCTGACACGCAAATACACCACCGACTTGGAAGCCCGGGAAGGCATCGCCACCTTGCTGGCCGAACGTTATCCCGATGACCCGCGCATCCGCCAGGTGATTCCCGTCGTGCAACGGATTTATGCGGACAATTTCTTTCCCGAAATGAAATCCGATTGGAGGGCTTATCCGGACAACATCGGACACCTGCTCTGGCCCGGCTGTTTCCGCTGCCATGACGGCAATCATAAATCCGCCGATGGCAAGGTCATCACGGCCAGTTGCAATGCCTGCCACATTATCCTGGCACAGGGCAGCGGCCCTGAACTACAGCAATTAACACCCGAGGGACAGCCATTCAAACACCCGGGTGGTGATTCCGACAACACCTGCAACGAATGTCACGACGGCACGTTGTAGCAGGGGCGCGTCAGACACGGCAGGTCCCGAAAGACCGGTACATTTGCCAGGAAAACCTTTTTCCGGAAATGAAGCCCGGCTGGCGCACTCACCCGGACAACCTCGACTGCATGGTCTGGCTCGACCGTTTCCGTTGCCACGACGGCAACCACAAGGCTGAGGGCGACCGGACCATCAAAGCCAACGATTGCTACGCCTGCCACACCATCCTCGCCCAAGGCACCGGCGCGGAACTTGCGGCAACGAAATCCAAGCTCAATGAGCTATCGTCCGCTTTCGGTGAACACAAAACTGCGACCGGCAACGAGCTTGCCGCGATTGGGAAAGAAACAACCGCATTGAGAAATGTGCTGGCCGAAGTTCAAGCCTCGCTTGCTGGCACGGCGGCGCGATTAAACGAAACCGTTGAAAAGCTCAAAAAGAGTTTCTTCGTTGGCGGCAAGTTCAAATAAACATCTTTTCTGCCACCATTACCACTGCCGCTTCCAACCACATGACGCCGCCTGATACATCATTGGAGCCGAAAACAGGCCCGTTCTAGTGTTTATCAAACCGTTCCGGCGGATTTGGCGGCTTGAAAACTGCGCCACATATTTAATGGCACCAGGCCGAGGAGGATGAGACTGATCTGGCTGCCGATGAATAACATCAGCCATTTGAACGCCGCGTCCGTGAATCCGTAGCTGTGCAGGCCGATGCCGAGCATGTTGACGCCGAACCACGACCAACTGGTGACGATGTTACCGAATACGGCAAGGTTCATCAGGCCGCGCTCGCGCACCAGGCCGCCCCAGCGCGCGTGGAGGATGGTCGCGTTCCAGAGCACGATGAGCAACGCGCCGTTTTCCTTCGGGTCCCAGCCCCAGAACCGGCCCCACGACTGGTCGGCCCAGATGCCGCCCAGCACGGTGCCGACAAAGCTGAACAAGGTGGCGAAACAAACAATGCCATAGACCATCCGCGCCAGTGATTTGGCGGTTTCCGCCGGAAGCGTGGTAGTGAACACGCCGCGCAGGATGTAAATGATGGCCAAGAATCCGGCCACAAAGGTTGAGGCGTAGCCGAGGGTGACGGTGACGACGTGGGTGGCGAGCCAGAAATTCGTGTCGAGCACGGCGCGCATCATCTCCATGGTGTCGCCACCGAGCGCCAGATTGTGCGCAATGATTTGCGTGACGAAACCGACAAAGGCGGCGACGACGCAGCCGATGCCGTCGTGATAAATTTTTTCGAGGACCATTCCCAGGATGACCGCGGCCCAGCCGATGAAAATGGCCGAGGAATAAAGGTTGGTCACCGGCGGCCGGCCTTCGAGGTACATTCTGAAAACGAGGCCGAAGGTGTGAATCACCCACGCCAGAATCACGAGATAAAACGCCGAACGCCGCAGCCAGTCGGACAGGTTGAACCACGAGAGCAACGCCAGCACCAGGGCGAGCACGTAGATGACCGTGGCTTTGTAGAACGGCTCAAGGGCACTGAAAAAACATTCCTCGTTTGCCTTGCGCACCTCCGGCGCGAAACGATCGGCCAGCCACGCGTGGTATTCGCCGACCAGGCGGTTGAAATCGTCGGGTTGCCCGGAACGATAGGCGGTAACCATTCCGGCATAAAATCTTGTCGCCGGGTTGAATTCGCCGGTGCGGGCGGTCTGCATGAGGTTGGTACCGATGTTCTGCCAGTCGTCGCGCGGCCGGCCCGGGTCCACGGGCGGAATGGTCAGGGGCAGGGCAAAGCTGGCGACGGTGTTGTAACCGCCCATGAAACCAAGCAGGTTGTTGAAAGCGTCCTGGTCGAATTTCAGGCCGGCGTCACGGGCGTTCACGGCGGCAATGCCCGGTGCGATGCTCTTCTGGTAGGCATCCAGTTCCGCAGCAAAATCGTCCGAACCCGGCGGTTTGAGACTGACTTCGAGGCGTTGATACAGGTTCATCATTTCGTACAGTTTCATCAACTGCGACTCGAAGATCGTGCGTTTGGAAGCGTCAATAGGCTCGATGCGGGCCGCCTGCTTTTCGATTTCATCCGCCTGCGGACGGAGTTGGTTGAAGGAATAATATTTCTGGCCGTCCGGCACTTTGAGCAATTCGGTAACCTCGTTGTTATCAATGCGGAAAACTTTCCGGTCATCGGCCGACTCCGGTTTCATCATCACTTCGAGCAGCCAGTCCATGGCCGACAGCGTTTCGGTCCGGCCATTCGCTTCAGCCGGGACGGTTTGTTTGGTGCGGATTTGGAGCAGGGAATTGCGGGCAACGGAATCGAATGGCTGGAAGCGGCCGTTCATGAGGACGGGCAGTTTGCCGAAGGCGCGCACATCGAAACCAGTCTCCGGCGGCTGGCGCAGACCGGACAGCGCCCAGACCGCCATCACCACCACCAAAATGAGGGGAATCCATTTTTTCATGTTCACTTTTTCTTCGGACGGGAATCACCCGTGTTCCACCGGATTCTTATGCCGCTGGATACTGCGCCAGCCGCCTGCGGAGCGGCGGGGGTTCCGGAACCGGCCATGCGGCGTTTCAAGAAGGGAACCAAGTGACTGAGGAACTGGATGACGAGGCCCAGCGCCACCAGCACGCACGAGAAATATGGCGTAAGCCAGCTCGGATTGTGCACGACCTGCAACACACTGCCGCGGTCATCCGGATCGAAACTTGCCTGATAGAACGTTTCACCGCCGTAACGCAGCGGGTTGTTCATGAAAATCCGCACCTCGCGATCCTCGCCGTTCTCCAAGTTTTGCAGCCGGACGCGGCTGGAGAAATTTTTGGGGATGTCGGTGCCGGGATATCTGTCATGCCGGAACTCAATGAGATGGAGGCTGAACGGCAGGTAATACCGTTCCTGGCGCAGCAACAATTCATAGGAACGATGGTTGAACGTAAACGATTGCGGCTGGTCCAGCCAGGCAGACACGAGGAACGTGCCCGGCGAACCCTGTGGCGTGGCGATTTCAACGATGGCCGACGGCATGTCCATTCGGTTCATCTCCGTTTCGCGCGGGACTTCGCGCCACCAGAGGCCGGCACCGAGGCCGGCGGTGGTTTTAACCGGCTCATAATCCGGTTGAGACTGCTGGGCGAGCAAAGAATTGGCGTAAAAGGTCTTCACCCGCACACGGAACGGCATTTCCGGGTCGCTGACTTCACCCCGGCGCACCAGCAGCGAACAGGGGATGGCGACGACCTTGTCGGAGTCGGGATCGGTCGTGTCGAAGACCGCCAGTTCGAAGGCGCGGTCGGCCTCGGTATAATTCCTGGTATCGCCAATCCGCAGATGCATGACGCTCTCCCGGGACAGGAAATCCGTGAGCATCTGCCCGAGCAGCAACAACACGACGCCAAGATGAATCAGCAGGATGCCGATCTTTCTTTTGCCGGGCTGGTAATAGCGGAAGTGCGCGACGAACAGGTTGATGAGCAGGACGGTGCCGATGAAGTAACCGCCGGGGAAGATGGGAATGTGAAAACCCGAGCCATCCGGGGTCCAATAAACGAAAAAGCTGCGGAAGAATTCGTTCTGGGCCTTGTAGAGGCCGAGGTGCACCTGGGCGATAGTGCCCCAGAATACAATCACGCAGCCGAGCACGAGGCAGGTGACCGTCAGCTTGAGCGACGAGAAACAATTGAACAGGGCTTTGAGCATTTTATGAGAAATGACTAATGTCGAAGCGCTAATGACTAAATAATGACGATTGACGAATGACAAATGTCGGAACGGGCCGACGAAATTCCATTCGGCATTCGATATTCGTCATTGAGAATTTTTTCGTCATTCGGATTTAGAAATTAGTCATTCCGCTTTGCGGCTTCAATATTTCACGCCCTGAACGAACTGCGTGAACGCGGCCCTCTGGCTTTCAACCACCTTCGAGTCGCCCATCAGTTTGTAGAACCAGGTCTGGCCGGATTGCGGAACCATCACACCGATGAGCCGGGTGGGCTTACCGGTGCGTGCCTCCGTGCCACTGATGTCCACCAGCGACGCCTTGCCGCCCGCCACGTCAATCGTTGTGACCGATTGATTCACTTCGGCTTCGGACCACGGGGCCAAGCCAAGCTGGCCGCGCCAGCGGTTGACGTTGCCAATCAGGCCGCCGCCTTCGCCGGCGGAATTGCTGACGTTGACCGCAGCGGTGGCACCACCCTCGCCGGTGAGCATGAATTTGGCGACCAGGAATTGTCCGCCCGCAACCTCTTGCCAGCCAGCCGGCACTTGCCAATTCGGCTTGCCTTCATTTGAAATCGGGGCGGCGGCCGAAGACGCCGCCATGCCCGTGCCACCGATGGCTGGATGCCCCGGCGGCAAGGTGGTCTGCGCTGGTGCCGCGGCGAAATTCAACGATTTCAGGAAGGCAATGAAGGCCGGCTTTTGCTGTTCCACCAGGCCGGCGTCACCGGTCATTTTGAAAAACCAAGCCATGTCGTCACGGCGCTGAATCACACCCAGAATACGTTCCGCGTCACCACTGCCCGGGTTTTGACCGGCGATGTCGTAGAGCTGCGCCGGCTGGCTGGCGGCTTCGACATTTTCCACGGATTTTTTCAGTTCGTCAGGTGACACGGGCGACAGGCCGACCTGGCCGCGCCAGCGATTTACGTTGGCCTCGTCGCTCCCGGCCAGGCCGGGCAGTGGAATGACACTGACGTCGGCCGACTTACCGTCCGGGCCGGTCACTTTGAATGATGCCACGCGCATTTCACTCGGCGGAACCTCGGTCCAGCCGTCCGGCGTTTTCCAGGTCAACTGCGGCAGGGCGGCTGCCGATGCTGCAGGCAGCGCGGCCGCAGGTGCGGACGAGATGTCCGGATGTCCCGGCGGCAACGCCGGGTTGGGCGAATCAGTGGGCAGGGCGGGCGCGGTTTGTTGCTGTGGCTGGTCCTGATCCTTGGCCACACGATAGACCTTGACGTCATCGCGGTGGCAACCGGCCACGAAGAACAAGAACGGGACCAGGACCCAGAGCCGCCAAAGGGGTTGAGGGAGCAGCCGCACGAGCGCGGCCGTGAATTTTTTAATCGGATTACTTTTCACGATACAAAATTAGATTACGAATTGATAAAGATTCAAGTTTATTCTGGAAGGATCGCACGGGGATTCATGGTTGGGCGGGGTCCGGTCAACGCCGCGCAGCAAAAGCATCGCTCGAGTGCCGCTCAAAAACGGTATTGGAGGCTGGCAAAGATGACGTGAGCATCGTAATTGAAGTCGCCGCCGGACGCCGAATCTACGTAGTGGGTAAATGCGTATTTCAGGTTGAGGCGCAGATTTTGGGTGATCCGCCGGGAGAGTGCCGCGGTGACGCTGTGTTCCTCGGTGTCGGTTCCGAGCGGCACGCCGTCAACAATGTTGTTCTGGCCGTCGGCCGCGCGGTAGTAAAAGTAACCGACGTTCAAATCGGTTTTGTCGTCCAGCACGAAATCCGAGTTGAAATTGACCGTCCAGTAATTGTTTTGCGAATTGAGGACGGACTGGGTCAAAATGGAGCCGGGGGTTGCCGGTGTCTCCGTCGTGCTGAGGACATAATTGAATCCGGCCTGCAGGCCGAGCCAGTTCAGGGGCGTCCAGCTTGCGTTCTGGCCAATGATGTGGGTGTACATCTTTGAGGAATCCACTTCACTCAAGCCGGACGCGGGGTCGGGCTCCGTGCTGATGGTGGAGTATTGATACTCGTAACGGCTGACGAGCATGATGTTTTTCGGCAGACGCAGCGTCAGGCGGATATTGCCGTCCCAGGTTTGAAATCCCTGATAGAGGAGAAAGCCCGGGTAGGCATTCACGGTGCTCAAATCATTGGGGGTGTTGTCCTGCGTGAAGTTGTAGTTGTATTGGTTGATTTTGTAATAGCCGCCGATGTCCACACTGGCCTGGCGGATAGGATACCACCGGACGCTGGCAAAATATTTTTGAAACAGGCGCGAGTCATCGGTCGCGAACTGCACAGGCGGGGGGCCGATGCCGTTGACCTGGGTTAGACCGCCGTTTTCATACAAATTCCCCTGGCCTTCGGTCCATTGGCCACCGGCGTTGAAGACCCAGTTGGTCATGCCAGTGTAACGCAAATCCAGGCGTTCGCATACGTCGATCGAATCACGCCCACTGTTGCTGTTGAAAGGTTCGACGGGAAAAGTGTTCAAGGTGCCAATGCCCGCGGAATCGGCGTTCCAATCCTCTTTTTGCACCCGGATCGAAGGGGTTATGGAGAAGGTCTTCGTCGGCAACGACAGGAGGTTGACGTTCAGGACATACTGGTGTTCGTGGGCGACGCCGCTGAGGTTGATGTAGCCATAATCAAGGCCGGGATAAGTCGGCGAGTAAACCACGTCAAAATCATCCCCGTAAATCCGGCTGCCGGTGAAAGTGTCGTCCAGATTGGCAAACATGAACCCGGCAGACAGGAACAGGTTGTTCTTGATCCAGCTTTCGGCGAAGGCATGGGTACTAAACATGTCGTAGGAGGTGCCCTCCTGGTCGGTGACATCCTGTTGAATAGATTCCCCCGACCAGAAGGTCAGCTTGTGGGCATCGTTCAAATCGCCTATTTCATAGCTCACCCCTGCCCCGTAATTCACTTTTTTATAGTGATCGGTCAGGTCGAGCTGGAACGTGTCCGACGTTTCATCAATGCTGTAAATTCCCGGATACACGTTATAGATGTTCCCGCTACTGGGATTACCGGGATCATGGACCGGCCCCCAGAGGGTCGAACTTTCATCGCCATTCCGGTAACTGTGGCTGTATTTGAAAGTGATTTGCGGAAGGTCTGGTTTGGTCAGCCCCGCCTCAAAGGTAATGAGGCCGCGATCCAGCGCCAGCGCGTCGCCCGGCAGCGCATACGAAAGTTGCGCGTCGGGGATGTATCCTCCGGTGCCGGAATCCCAGGTGCGGAAATTCTCAAAGTGGACACGGACAAAACCGAGATCATCGCGAACCAGACCGAGGCTGACACTGTAGTCGTGATCGTCAAAAATGGAGTGTCCGTCCAGCGTAAAGGTGGTCTTCTTGGCCACCTGATCTTCGTAGTGCAGGTCCTCGATGCCGCCAAAGACCCCCGTGTTGATTTGTTTCCCCTGGACCGCTTGGTTCGCGTAACCCTGCGTCAACATGGCGCCGGAGGAAAGCTCGATCCAGTTGTTGTAGCTGTTGGTGCCGCCTTCATACCACTGTTGCGGCGTGATGGCGTCACCCGCCCTTGCCGCTGGTGCGCCGAGGACAATCAAGGACGCACCAATGACATACCGATCGAGGCCGGCTTTCCGTCGTCCGGCGCGAAGCGGTTTTGACTTTCGATATTTCTTTTTCATCGGCTTCCGTGGCGCTGGTTAAAATCGGAGGGATGGGCTCACGCGCGAGCCGTGGACCGCCTCATGGCAGCCGGCGCTCCAGCAGGTGCCCTGGCTCAAACGCGAGGTGTGGTCCACGCCGCCAATCAGGATACTGGGGGTGGCTGTCCCGTTATTCTTGACCTCCTGGAAATGGCATTTCAAACACAGGTTCGCATTGCGTTCGGTGAGCATCTTGGCGTTGACGCTGCCATGCGGGGAATGGCAGGTGGTGCAGCCTTCGCGCAGGGCTTCGTGTTCAAAGACAAAGGGGCCTTGCTGGGAAGGATGGCATTGAACGCAATTTTCCTCCTGTGAAAGCAACTGGGTGCTGCCGCCGGCAAAGGCGATGCCCTTGTGCGGAGGATGGCACAGGATGCAAGTCATTCGCCCTTCGGGCACAGGGTGGTGGTTGGGCAGATTGAACTGGCCGCGCACGTCCATGTGACATTGGTAACAGGCCGTCTCGATCTTGCGCGCCGGTTCGAGCGGGAACCGGCCGCTTAACGCCTCCGGCTGTGGCCGGGCCGTAAAGCTGTAAGGCGGTTTGACATCGCCGCCCGAATCCTCATGCAAACTGCAAGGGCCGTGGCAGGATTCGCAACCGGCGTCGAGCCCGTTTTTGCCCCGGGCGATGAGCCGCGCGTGGTCGGCGGTCTTGAAGCTGCGGCAGATTTCGTCGTGGCATTGTTCGCAGTCCGCGGAGCCGACGTATTTCGCACCCGGCACCTCCGGGAGCACCACGGCCTGGCGACTGAGGGTGCTGCAGGAAATCGCCGCCAGCAGTAGAACGACCGCGCCGGCAGCGAGCGCCAGGTTCCGACCGCGCTGGCTGTGCGATAGCCGGTGTGGGATGAGTGGCAGCTTTGTCATGCGGATTTTTGGTTGTCGATCATTCCTCGTAAATTCGGAAAACGCGCCGTTGCCGGCGGTTTGCCATTCATTGGTCTATTTCCTGGCCGATCAAGTTTTCAGCCGCGGACAACAGGTTAAGGGCAAAAATCCAATTGTGCGCGCCGAGGCTGCCGTCATTGACCACGAGATATAAATCGAACCGGGCCTTCTTGATATTGTCCGGGATCAAGGCCTGGTCGGCGGCGCTCGGCCCGCTGTAATTCACGTGGTCCAACCGGGTCCAACCGGTCGCGTACCCCAACGAGTTGGTCTGCAGGATCAATCCCCCGGGCGTCGTGTATTCCCAGGCCACCACACCGTTGGCCTGCAACGCCGCCCCTTTGGTGGCGGCCCAACTGTTCAACAGGACGATCACCGTGGTCACCTCATTGGAGACGCCGGGGCCCGATTGTCCGGGGTCATCCAGATGACAGTTCAGGCAGACGGCGTCGGAAGTCACCGCGAACGTGTGGCTGTGGATATTGGCCGGCGGGGCGTCCGGTTGCATATGGCAGGACACACATTGATTGGTCAGGTAAAACGTGCCGGAAATCGAGTTTTGGGCGGACTCCGGCAGCCCCGCGTGCGTACCCGGATTGAAGAAGGCCGGGCTGTCCGTCACACCGTTCCACAATTGACCGACGGAACCGAGCAGGAAATTGTATTGCAGCGAATAGTGCGGCGCGCTGACCGTGTTCGTCCAGGTCGCCCCGCGATCGTTGTGGCATTGGGCGCAGAGATTGATGTTGGTGTTCGCCGGGTAAACATTCGTGAATACGGCTGTGGTCGCGAGCGAAAAATAATTGGTCGAAGACAGCGGATTCCGAAGTTGCGCCGGATTGCCGTTGGTCTGATGCGGGTCATGACAAACGACACAGGTGATGGCAACATTCAGGTCATTCGTGAGCGTGATGGGATTTTGTCCGTTGATCAAGGCGAGCCGGACGGAGCCGGAATGACATTGGCCGCAACTGCTGATGTTGGTGGTGGATGAACTCATGACCTGCAGCGCGTCCGGCACCACGGCGGCATGGCCGCTGGTGTTCCATTCCTCGTAAGTGGGCTGCATGGGACCGGTGTGGCAGCCGCCGCAAACGGTGGCGGCAATGTCAACCTGCGGGACTGCTGTGGGGTCATCCTCGCTGGCCGCATGATTCGCCGCCGGGCCGTGGCAATTCTCGCACTGCACCCCGGCCAGGTTGGTGGTGTAGGAAAAAATTCCGTTCTTGTTGGTGAAACTGAATCCGGTGGGCAAACCATAACCAACCGTGTGGCAGGGCAGGCATGAGCTGTTGGTCTGGCCGCCGGCAGCCTTGAACGCCGGGCTGCTGAAGGCACTGGCGTGGGGCGTGTTCGTCTCGTACTGGCAGATGCTCAAATGACACGTGAGGCAGACCTTGGAGCCGGCATAGTTTGGTGCCGGACCGGAGACGCGGAAGAAGGCATTGCTGTACAGCCTGGTGATGACGGCGTAGCGGACCAGATTGGTAGTCTTGCCCAGCGCCACCCACGGGGCCGACAAGCTGTTGCTCTTCTGATAGACCTGATAATAGCCGGAAGGTCCGTCCCAAGTGACCTGCACGCCGTTGGTCAACTGTTCCACACCACCCATGACCGGCAATCCCGGCATCCCTCCGGCCTGGGTAGTCCCCAGGTGTTGGACGGATTGGGCCATCAGGGGCGATGCGATGAATAGAATGCCCGCCATTAGAATCAACCACGGCATCTGGTTCGACGACAAAGCCTTGGCGCAGTTCATCATATCGCAATTGAGCCGGCCCCCATCCTTTACCGGGCGGCGCGGCGCACATTGAACCGTTGAATGTAACTTTGCAGCACCAGAACAAAGAACAAAAAAAGGAACTTTGTTCAACATATTCTTCGCTTGAAGGATACTCCCGCCCGACGGGCGAACTAACCCTTTATTGTTTCATAATCGTCAAATATTGCCTAACCTCGCCGGGGACGTCGCCCCTGAGGCAGCCTGCCCGCCCGGCCCGGGATTTCTAAAATTGACAGGCCGGGAAAATGCCCGAAGAATAAAGAAAAAAGAGACAACGCTGAATGAATTCATCCTTCACCAACCCTCCTCGCAAGCCCGGCCCGCATACCGCCCGGGCATCCGGCCGGAGCACACCGATTCAGATGCTGGTCGTTTTCCTGTTGGGAGCCATCCTGGCCGGCATCTGGTTCAAATACGGCGCACACACCGCGGGTGGCAGCATGGGACTCTCCGATCAAACCCTGGATCTTCTGCGCCATCTGAATTCGCCCGTGGAAATCCGGTATTATTCGGTGCTCCCGCCGGGAAGTACCCCGGAATCGCTTCAGGATTTTTCCCGGCGGGTGGACCATCTGCTGTCCGAATTCCAAGCCGCCAACGATGGCAAAATCCACGTGATCCGGAACTCCTCGACTTCGGAAGCCAACGCGGACGACGCCGCGGCAGATGGTATCCATCCTTTCAATCTGGACAAGGGCGGGGCTTGTTTTCTGGGAATCACCGTCGCGAGCGGGGGGCGGAAGGAATCGTTGTCCCAGATCCAACCCGAATGGGAACCGGCGCTGCCGTTTGACCTGGCCCGCGCGATCCTTCAGGTGACCGCCACGCCGTCATCGCCCGTCGTCGAGGCAAGTCCACCGGTTTCCCCCGAAACCACCAACCAAATCCTGCGCCTGATTCCCGATGTCAATGGCACGTCGCTGGAAAACGGCATCGGAATTTTACGCCAGGCCACCGTGGAAAAATTCAGCGAAGCTGGAGTCGAGATGCAAAAGCAGATTCAGGCCGCCCAGCAACAGCTTGCCGATGCACAAAACGGCCGGTCCGAGGCAGAGCAACAAGCCGCGATGAAACATCTTCAGCAGGTCCAACTGGAACAGACGGAAAAACTCAAGGCCATCGCCGCGCAACTACAGGTCCAGATTTCCGCCTTCGAGCAGATGAAGGCTGCGCCTCCCGCCGCGAAATGATTCCCAGCCGGCCAGCGTAGCACTTCGGCACAAAGACAAATCACTGCAAAGAATGCCAAGGTCATCGCGCCGCGATGGCCGGACGGCAGAACGCGCTGTCCCCACCATTTGATAAAACCGATGTGGGTTGAGAGTCTTCCCGCCTCCACTGGCAAACAAAAACCCCTTCCCGTTGCCAGAAAGGGGTGTGTTCAAATGATTTTACCCGATTACGGCGTGTGCACCACGCGGAAGAACATCTGCGCGTTGTTCCGTGTCGGGGTCAGGTAACTGATGGAACCGCCGGTGCCGGGGATATTGGTGCTGATGTTCTCCCAGCCGCCGCTGAGGGCGGAGATGCCTTGTATCTGATAGGTGGTGCCCACCTGAGTATTGAAGGCGATTTCCGCCGCCGTGTAGATGGCGATAGTGTTGGTGGCGCCATTGACGATGTTGTTGCCATCGAAGTAGATCACACCGCTGCCCGCCACGATGGGGGTCGAAAACGGATTAAGACCCAAGGCATACATCATCCAATTCGGCAGGCCACCGCTGTTGTTGACAGCGTTGGCGCCAGCGGCCGAGTTCGTGGCAAAGCCGGGGCCGAAGTAGGCTTCCTCCCACGAGTCCGGCAGGCCACCGACGGTGGAAACACCAGTTAGATTGGCGATCGAAGCCTTGAGCAGGCCAACGGCGTAGGGCGCGTTGTGAATGCCCAAGCTTCCGTCACTGCTGACGAACTCCCAGTTGTAGGCCGCTTCCAGGAATGGCGTCGGCCAGTTGGTCTGGGTGGTGATGGACGACTGGACCACGCCGGCCGCAACATAGTTGTTGGCATTCGCCTGGTAAGTCGAATTCGGAAGGAGCGCCGACAGCTTGTTGAGCAGGAGTTGGACCTGGGTCTGAACACCCAGGCTGTAGCCGACACCAACGTAATCGGGAACCAGCATGTCAAAGTTGGTGAGGGTTCCGTGGCATTGAGCACAGACATAGGTCACGTCAACGTTGACACCCTGGCTGTTGGTGTAACTCATCTTGGTGCTATGGCCGCCGGCCAGGGTGAACGCCGGATCGGTGGAAGCTATCGGCTGATAATGGCAACCGACGCAGGTGTTGGACACCACGTTGGCGTGTGGAGCGCTCGGAATCACTTGGCCGTAGGTAACGGCATTGATGCCCTCAAGCATGTCGCCTTGGGGACTGTCATGCGGACCAAATGCGGACCCGCCATTCCACGTCGGTTGGTCGAGCGCATAATTCACAATGCTGTTGGTGACGGAACCGTTGCGGCTGTTGTGGCAGTTCATGCAGAAACCACCGAGACCGGCATTGGTAACCACAAAGCCGGTATTCCCGTTAAACGCGACGGTTGTGCCGGTGCGCAGTTGAGCCGGGTTGGAGGCGTCGTGGGGATCGTGGCAGGTCTGACAGTTGATCGCTTCGTAAACCACATTGGTAACGTAAGCATTGGTGGAACCCAGGTTGGCGACGTAATTAATAAAGCCCGGAGCCGTATGGCAGCGAACACAGGCCATGCGGCTGGCGGAACCGGAAGGCGTCCGGGTCGTGACGGCGTGCAACGAATTGTACCACTCCGCGGCCTGGTATTCTTCGGGCAGGCTGTCATGGCATTGCGTGCAATCGCCCGCGTTGTAGCTGACGCTGATGAAATTGGTATTTCCCACTATGCCATTCTGAACCGGATGCAGAAAACCGGGACCGTGACAATTCTCGCATTGGATGTTGGCCAGGTTCTGCAATGCCGCCGGCATGGCGGCCCAGTTGCCGTTGGTCAACACGCTCGGGAAAGTCCAGCCGTACACCTTCGCGATATCATCAAAGCCGCCGTTGACGGCGAACGAGTTGGTATCGTAGCCGAGAACGTGGCACTGAATGCAACTCTGGTTGTAGTAGCTGCTGACCAGGCCGTCAATGGCACGAGTGAAGAACGAGGCATGAGGCGTGTTCGTGTAAGTGGGGTAAATGCTGGGCGCATTTAGAACGCCGCCACTGTGGCAGGCCTCGCAAGTTTGCAAGCCATAATAAGTGGCCGCCGTGATGGTGACGGCGATGTTCGTCGTGGCCGGGGCGATGTTCGTTCCATTGTTGACGCCAGTCGTGGTGATCGTGGCCAGAACCGTGTATTGTCCGACAACATCCGGGCGAAAAAAGGTCCGGCTCGCCAGTTGGGATACCAAAGCGCCGGCCTGGGTATTGTCGGGTATTGAACGGTCGGCCGGGTTGTAAAGCGGCACATTGCTCCCCAGCGGACTGTTGGTCAACATCGCCAGCGAACCCAGAGGCTTGTTGGTGCTGGGCAGCGACCAGACAACGCCAACAATGTTCGAGGGCGCAATGGAGTTGTTCACCAAGGCGTCAAGATACACCGGCTCGCCCAGGGCGACGGTGCTGATGCCGGCGGAGAACTGGGCATTGGTCAACCCATACATTGCGATTTCGTTCGGGGTGAGGGGCCGCTGCTCGACCTGGCCATTTAATGCGATCGACGCCGCGTTGACAGTGGTCACAGCTCCGACAAACGTCAATGCCACTGCCGCAAGGCTGGTAAACATCTTCGATAGGGGATGGTGTGTTTTCATAAGTTTGTGGTTTTGTCTGGATTTACGATTGTCGGTGTAATCTTTTGTGTTTTCGCAATTGCGGTTTCGTTCATATCGTCGCCTCGCATAAGGTCCAGCCCGGCACCAATTCCACGTCGGCAAGCGGCCGGGCGATGGGCGGCGGATTCAATTTCACCAGCAATGCGGCCGCGCGCCGGGCGATGATTTCGTTGCACCTGGAAAGTTCCTGTTCCCGCAGTTTGGAATTTTCGCGGACGATGGCTTCCAAGTGGTCAATGTTGTAGAGGTAAACGTTTTCCAGTTCGTCCACGTCCGGCGCAATGTCCCGCGGCACGGCAATGTCCACCAGGATGAGCGGCCGGTTCGAGCGGGCCGCCAAAATACCGGCAATCTCGTCCTTGTGGAGAATCGTCGTCGGGCTGCCGGTGGAACTCACCACAATGTCGGCCGCGACGACGGCGGTCAGGCGTTCATCAAATGGCAGAGCGCGTCCGCCGAGTTCCGCGGCCAGCATCTGGGCGCGCTCGAGGGAGCGGTTGGCCACCAGTACCGAGCGGGCACCGCGTTTGGCCAGATGGCGGACACAGGCTTCGCCCATTTTGCCCGCCCCCAGAATCATCACCGTCTTGTCTGACAAATCGCCGGAAAAGATCTTCTCGGCCAGCTCTACCGCGACGCTGCCGACGGAAGTCGCGCCGCGGCCTATGCCCGTGTGCGTGCGGATCTCCTTGGCCACCTGCAGCGCGGTTTGAAACCACCGGTTCAGCGCGCGACCGGTCAATCCGAATTGTTGCGCCGCTTGATAGGCATTTTTGACCTGGCCGGTGATTTCCGTTTCACCAATCACCATTGAATCCAAGCCGCTGGCGACCGAGAACAAATGCTCCACCGCGGCAGCGCCTTCCTTGACGTAAACATAAGGCGTCACATCCAGCTCAGGACAAAGTTGTTGAAAAATCCGAAACACCAGGCCCGGGACCCAAGCGGACGTTGCGCCATACACCTCGACGCGATTGCAGGTGGAAAGCAGCACAACTTCATCCAGACCGGCGCCGAGCTTGAGCCGGCAGCCGTGGCACGGCAGCAGCGAGGGCCGCACCGCCAGCTTTTCGCGCACTTCCACCGGCGCGGTTTTGTAACTCAAACCTGTGACAAAAACATTCATTTCTGCGCTCCCTTTGCGGATTTAAAATTACGCGCGGCCGGACCGATCCGGTTGCCTTCCGCCCAAAGCCTGTGCTCTTGTCTCACACGGTAACTTTAGTAGATGGCGTAATCGCTGCTGCCCATTCCTTGGCAACCGTTATACATTTATTGTTATTAGAATAACATATTACGTATATGTTTGCAGATAAGGATATTTGAATTTTTGATTTAGCAGGCTTGACGTTTGGAAAAAGGGGTTGTCCACCGTGTTGGGATGGCCCACGCTGTCGGCCGATTCATGTGAAAGACGATTCAATTCAGTCCTTGGCGCCCGGCCGCCGGCCTGCAGTCAAATGGGCCTTGCCGGAAGCGGCGCTCGTGGTGGTCATCGGCGCCCTGTTCGCGTTTGCTGCCAACCGCGTTTCGCCGCGGGGACTGGCGCTCACGCGGAATTATTTCCCGGAAGGGACTGGCAGGCTGGTGTCGGCAACTCCGCCAGCCACCCCGCCGCACAAAGCCACCTACACCAATTCTCCAGCGATTGACCCCGCGCAAATGCTCGCCGCGGAATTGAAGGAAAAGGGACTGCAATTGATTGATCGCAACCAGGCGTTCCAACTCTTTCACAGCCCGCGCTTCAAACAAAACACCGTGGTATTCGTTGATGCCCGGGACGAGCAACATTATCGCGAAGGGCACATTCCCGGCGCTTACGAATTTGACCCGTACCGTCCGGAAAAATATTTCGACGCCGTGCTGCCGGTCTGCCAGGCGGCGGAACAGATTGTGGTGTACTGCAACGGCAGCGATTGCGATGACAGCGAGACCGCCGCCCTTTTGCTGCGGGATATTGGGATTCCGGGCCGGAAGCTCATGGTCTATGGCGGCGGCATCACCGAATGGACCAACAACATTTTCCCGGTTGAGCTGGGCGACCGGAACAGCGGCAACGTGCGCAATCCGGGCAAATGAATACCGGCCAGCCAAATTGGAAGTACACCGCGTTGAACCTGTCCACCGTGCTGGTGCGATGGTTGTTGGGCGCGGTTTTTCTTTACACCGGCCTGAGCAAGGCACTGCACCCGGTGGACTTTCTGAAGCTGTTACGGCAGTACGACCTCGTGCAAAGCTACTGGCTTTTGAATTCGATTGCCGCGACCCTGCCCTGGTTTGAAATCTTTTGCGGCTTGCTGCTGCTGGCCGGCGTCGCGGTGCGCGGAACGGCTCTGACGTTGGCGGTGATGCTGGTGCCGTTCACCTTCCTCGTGCTGCATCGCGCCCTGGCCATTCAATCGGCGCTGGGTATCGCATTCTGCGCGGTGAAATTCGATTGCGGTTGCGGCACCGGCGTGGTCTTCATCTGCCACAAACTGCTGGAAAATTTTCTCCTGATCCTGATGTCGGGCTGGCTGCTGACGGGATACGGCCGGCAATGCAGCCTCCGCTTCGAATTGATAAAATCAAATTCCCGCTGACGGCAGGCCGAAAGCGTTGACAACCATCGGGCTTCCACAACAATAGCGGCCGTTGCATGCGGTCATTCGTAAGTCATTTGCCTCGTCCCCTCCTCTGGTCAGCCTGGCTGGCCGTGCTCGTGATTTCCTGCGGCTGCCGGACGACCACCCAAAGCCTGTTCACGGCTTCCGGCCCCGGCTGGCACGTCCAACAAGGCCAGGCGCTGTGGCGGCCTCAACGCGGATTGCCGGAATTCGGCGGCGACCTCGTACTGGCCAGTGACGCACACGGTCGCTCCCTCATTCAATTCGACAAGACGCCGTTGTCCATGGTGTTCGCGCAGACCACTCCCGACCGCTGGCTCATCCGGTTTCCGCAACGGCGGATGGGTTTCACCGGACACGGGCCGGGGCCGACCCGGTTTGCCTGGCTTTATCTGCCCGCGGCGCTGGACGAGAAGCAGCTTCCTTCGCAGTTGCATTTTGAGCGCAAAGCTGACGGTAGCTGGCGGCTGGAGAACACCGGCACGGGCGAAACCCTGGAAGGCTTTCTGTCGCCGTGAGTTCTTTCCTGAAACGCTGGTGGTGGGCGTTGCTCGCCGTAGCGGTCTGCGTCGGGCTGTGGCGGCTGCGCTTCGACGTGGACATCCTCGATCTGTTGCCGCCGGACGAGCCGACGGTCCAGGGACTAAAACTTTACCAGCAGCATTTCGCCAACGCCCGTGAGTTGATCATCACCCTCCGCGCACCGGAACCCGACCAAGCGGAACGTTTGGCGGGTGCGCTGGCCGACCGATTGCGGCAGCAAACGAACCTGGTCTCGGAGGTGACCTGGCAAGCACCGTGGATGGAACATCCGGAGCAACTGGGCGAACTGCTCGGCTGGCTGTGGTTCAATCAAACGCCGGAATCTTTTGGCGCGCTGACCAATCGTCTCGCTCCGGACCGGCTCAAGTCCGTGCTGGAGCAGACCAAGGAAGCGCTCGCCACGTCCATGTCGCCGATGGACCTGGCCCGGCGCGAGTTCGATCCGTTCGATTTGCTGACGATGCCGGCACTGACCAATCTTGCCAGCTTCTCAAGCGGCCAGAGCCAGCAGATGTTCGCCTCGCCTGACGGGAAATTCCGATTGTTGTATGTCGAATCCGCCGTGGATTTGGGTGGTTACCGTTCATGCGAGAGTTGGTTGAAGGAGATTCATGCGGTTGTGGATGATTTGCAAACGCGGCAGCGTCCTGGAGTGCGGCCGCCCTCTGCCGCTTTCGTTGCTGCTACCAATCAAAAAGCGCCAGAGGACTGGCGCAGTCCAAAACCTGGCGGCAGTTCGAACGACTCATGGCAAGGCGTCGTGGTGCATTACACCGGGCGTCCGGTGTTTGTGGAGGAAATCGCCACGAGCATGCAGCGCGACATGAGCCATTCGGTGGGCGCGACCTCCGTCATCATCGCCTTGCTGTTCTGGCTGATGCATCGGCGCTGGCGGCCCATGTTGTGGTTGCTCGCGCTGTTGATGCTGATTTTAGGCGCGACGCTGGCGCTGGGCGGTCTGGTGCTGGGGACGGTCAGCGTGGTAAGCCTGGGCTTCGCCGCCGTGCTGCTGGGATTGGCGGTGGATTACGCCGTCGTGCATTACCAGGAAGCGCTCGCGCATCCGCAAATGACGGTGCCGGAAATCCGCCGCGCGATTGCGCCGAGCATTCTGTGGGCGGCCATCACCACGATGAGCGCGTTTCTGGTTCTGAACCTGGGCGGATTGCCCGGCTTGGGCCAACTGGGCACGCTCGTGGCCATCGGCATCGGTTTGTCGGCTCTGGTGATGGTGATGATTTATCTGCCGCCGCTGTTTCCCGACCGCCGGAAACCGCGTCCGAACCAACCGCCGTTCGGCTGGTGGAATTATTTCGTCGCGCCGCGACCGGGAGCGCCGGCGACCGAAATGTTACGGAGCGCGGGCGGCTCGCCCGCGAGTTTCATCTCGCGGACGAGCCGTCCGCGCTCCGCCCTATTGTTGACCGGTTTAATTCTGCTCGGCGCGGGCGCGGTGTTGTGCTTTCGACAACCGGGATTGGATCGGACGGGAAATGCCTTGCAGCCGCAACACGGCGAGGCGCAGACGACGCTGGATGAAATCACGTCGGAACTGGGACTGCCGCCGCAGCCGCTGTGGGTAATCATTTCCGGCAAGGATGAAATTGAAGTTTATCGGCGCCTCGCCAAAGCCAATGAATTGTTGGACGGCGCGGTTTCAAACCACGTCGTCGGTCGGTACCTGTTGCCGACTGCGCTATGGCCGCGCGTTGAAAACCAGGCCGCCAACCGCGCGACGGCGACGATCCTGGGAAAGCAGGGTCTGCTGCTGCGGGACGCGGCGCTGGGCGAAGGTTTTAACACCAACGCCCTGGTCCTAACGGAAGAACTGGTGCGGACGTGGGCGCGCGCAGGCGCCAGCACGAACGTCTTCTGGCCCGCGAATCACGTGAGTCAATGGCTGCTGAAACGGTTCGTCACGCGAACTCCGGACGAATGGCTGGTGATGGGTTTGGTTTATCCCGCAACCAACCGGGTTGAACCAGCGGCGCTGGCGGATTTGTCCAAACGTCTGATGACAAACGGCGCGCTGCTTTCCAGTTGGGAACTGCTGGGCGGCGCGACCTTGAAGCGCGTGCAGTCCAGAATGTGGGAGGTGGTGACGCCGATGGTTATGCTGGTGTTGCTTTCCCTCTGGCTCGCGTTCCGCCGGGCAGCGGAAATCCTGCTGGGTATAGCGGTGTTATGCCTGAGCGGACTTTGCCTGATGGCCATCATGGCGATAAGCGGCTGGACGTGGAACCTGATGAACCTGATGGCACTGCCGCTGATGTTGGGCACAGGCGTGGACTATACCCTGTTCATTCAACTGGCGTTGCGCCGGCATGGCGGCGATCTCGGCGCGGTCCGGCGTTCCGTTGGGCGGGCGCTGATGCTGTGCGGCGGCACGGCCGTGGCCGGGTTTGGTTCGTTGGGATTTTCCAGCAATCCGGGCATGGCCAGCCTGGGCAAAGTGTGCGCGGTGGGCATTGGCGCCAATATGTTGATTTCGGTTTTCCTGCTGCCGGCGTGGTGGACGTTAATAAGTTCAAGGTTCAAGGTTCAAGGTTCAAAGTTCAAAAACGGCGAAGCGGAATCCATCATCCATCATCCATCATCCATCAACGCGTTTTCTTGGTATCGCGCCGGCTTGTGGCGGCTGGGATTGGTCATCGTGCGCATCCTGCCGGTCGGGTTGGTGAAAGGATTTGCGGTGATCCTGACCGAATTGTATTGGCGGTTTCAACGCCAGCGCCGCGAAGTGGTGCTGCAAAATTTTCTGCCTGTCTTTGCCGGTGACCGCGCGGTTGCCGAAAAAGCCGCCCGCGCGATGCATCGCAAATTCGCCGCGAAGATGGTGGATTTATGGCGCGTCGAAAGTGGCGTGCCGGTCCAAAACTGGCTGACCAATTTGGACGAACTGGAAATCATCCGCACCGCCCGGCAACGCGGTCACGGCACCTTGTTCATCACGCTGCATCTCGGCAATTGGGAGCATGGCGGCCTGTTGCTGACCCAACTCGGCATCCGGTTGACAATTCTCACGCAGGCCGAACCCGACGACGGATTGACCGACTTGCGCATCGCGGCGCGGAGACGTTGCGGGGTCGAGACGCTGGTCATCGGCCAGGACGATTTCGCTTTCGTGGAGGTCATCAAACAACTTCAGGCTGGCGCAGACCTGGCGATCTCGCTGGACCGGCCGCCAGAACGGGGCGGCGTTCCGATAGAATTCTTCGGTCACCCGTTTGAAGCGTCGCTGGCGGCGGCGGAATTGGCGCGCGCGTCGGGCTGCGCGTTGATTGGCGTGACCATCGTCCGCCAGCCGAACGGCTATGCCGTGAAAGTGCTGCCGGAATTTAACTACGACCGCAAGGCGCTGGGCAATCGCGAGGCCCGCCGGGAATTGACGCAGCAAATCCTGCGTGCATTTGAGCCGGAAATTCGCAAGGATATAGACCAATGGTATCAATTTACTCCCATCTGGCCGAAGGACGGGTAAAGTCGCTCGGCCTCCGTCTTAATCGTAATCCTAATCATAATCTTAATCCTTCCCCGTAACCCGGAATGACTACGATTAAGAGCAAGAGTAAGATAAAGAGCGCAGGCAAAGTCCTGGTTGTATTGAGCCTGTTTGCCTCCCTGGCTGTCTCGGTTGCTTACGCCGCTGGCAACGCGGCGGAGATCAATAAATGGTTCGAGGTGCAGACCAATCTGCAAAGCTGGTCCGGCGATTTCACCCAGACCCGCACATTGAAAGTGCTGAATCAACCATTGGTGTCCACCGGCAGGGTCTGGGTGACGCCGAACGAATTCCGGTGGGAACTGGGCCAGCCGGTGCAGACCATCGTGCTCCGCCAGCCCGACCAGTTGCTCATCATCTATCCGCGGCTTAAGCAGGCGGAAAAATATCCGCTCGGCGCCGTTCCGACCGGCCCGATCAAGGACGCGCTGGCCTTGCTGGACGCCACTCTGCCGCGCGACCGGGCGACCATGGAAAAGAACTTTCGGTTGTTGGCGGCGGCGGAAACAAACGCGGTCCTGCAAATGACGCTCCAGCCGAAAAGCGAATCCGCCCGCAAATTCATCAGCGAAATTGTGATTGGTTTTCACACGAATGATTTCACGATTGCCGCCACCGAGATGAAATTTGCCGACGGTTCCAGCCTGCGGAACGATTTTACCAATGTGGTCTTGAATCAACCGATTGACCCCGCAAAATTCGACGCCAAACTGCCGCCAGACTACACCGTGGTTGAACCACTGAACGGAAAATGAGGATTTAAAACCACGAAACACACGAAATGACACGAAAAAGAAATGACTAATTCTCAACCCCAAATAAGACCTGTGGCGGATGATGTAGCGGCGCTCTGTGAGCGTAGCAAACTATCTAATTTCGCGGGAAATGTGCGGCGGTCACAGACCGCCGCCACAAGGAACTGGACGTTTTACAGAGGTTTCCTTCGTGTGATTCGCGTATTTCGTGGTTCATCTCCGCTACCGTCTTGAGGTTGAAACCGTGAGCGCCTCGCCTGAAATTCTGGAGCTGGCCATGAAATCGCTGCCGCACGGGCCGGAATTCCGGTTCGTGGACCGGATGGTGAGCCTGACGCCGGGCAAGGAAGGCGTGGGCGAATATCGCGTCCGCGGCAACGAGTATTACTTGCGCGGTCATCTGCCGGGCGAACCGATTCTGCCCGGCGTGTTGCTGGTGGAAGCGGGCGCGCAAGTGGCCGGCATGGTGGCCCAGGAAGACCCGGCGAATCCCACCTGGCCGCGAATGAAACTGACCGCGCTCCGCGCCGTCAAAATCCTTGGCTCAGCCAAACCGGGCGACACGCTCCGCATCGAGGCCGTCATCACCGGTCATTTGGGTGCTTTGATTCAAGCCGAGGTTTGCGCCTTCATCGGGGACACCAAAGTGCTGTCCGCAGAACTCACGCTGGCGGGCATGAAATAACTACCCAAAAAGGCACAGAACCTTTGACACGAATTTCACAGATTAAGACGAATTGAATTCCAATCCAAAGTCCGTAGGACTGGCATCTTTGTAGAAAGGCGCAGCAACAACCCCAAAGCTCCGTTCAGGAGCGACATCTTCCGAATATGCCGCTCCGACGGCGCTGGGAAAAAGCGGCGGAGGGCCGCCGCAGTCCAAAACCTGGCGGAAATCCGTATTCAAAACCAGTGATTTGCTGTTCGGCACAAATTGCCGATGTAACAGTCAACAGCGGAGAAACCGAAGTGCTGTTTCAAAATCAGAAAATAGTCAATGTCCGTCCTTTGAAACGGCCCGTTCGAGGTCAAAGCTTTTACGCGGTCAAGAGCAGTCTGCTGTTGAGCTTCCTTGAATCGGTCCCGGCAGTTTTGGCCAAACTCAAAACGCCAAACACGGCTGACCGGAAGTTTGAGGAGGTGGTGAAGTCGGCGCAAGACGCTGCCGTCCTGGTCCTCGTTTATTGAGTAGGAGACGACGTAAGGAGTCTCTGATTAAAATGAGTCTCGTGACCTCGACTCCTACAAAAGCGGCAGTGTTGGTGCTGGTACATTGAGGTGTAGTGTCGGCGTTGTGCGCCGATTCGTTCGAGTCACCCGCCTTCGCGACGTGCCAAAGCGCCGCGACAGCGCGATGGCACAGGCTCGACACTACAACTCGACTTTTCCCAAAAGCGAGTTGACAGCGGTGGGAAATCCCACCATAGTCAGGTTATGCCGACATTGACGCAGAAACGACGCCTGACGGTCGTGGAAAATTACGACGTAGCCGCGGACGCCAAGAAGCGTGTCAGCTTGCGCAACGCGAAGACGAAATATTTCCACGTCAAGGCGCTGTCGAATGGCTGCTTTCTGCTTGAGCCGCGCGTGTTGGTGCCGCCTCATGCCATTTCCGCCCGTTCGCTGAAGATGTTGGACAAATCGGCGGCCAATTTAAAGAAAGGGCTGGCTTCGGCCCCGATTGACCTGTCAGCCTTCGTCGAGTCTTGAGAGGACCCAATGGCTTTCAACATCCGCATGGGATGGCCGGAGATGGAAGCCTTGTGGAGCGACCTTTCCGTCCGCAGGGAACAAGGGAAATTGGACAAAGACGAAGGAAAGTTTTTCAAAAAGCTGGTAAAAACCCCCGGCTACCTTGCTGAAAATCCCCGGCACAACAGTCTGGCCTCACACGAAATTGACGACTTGACGCGCAAATACGGATTCAAGATTTTCCAATCCTATCTCGAAAACAATACGCCATCCGCCGGACGGATATTTTGGGCTTATGGCCCGGACAAACGAGACATCACGGTGCTGGCCGTCGAGCCGCACCCGGAAGATCAAAAGCGCGGCGCTTATCAGCGCCTTAAGTTGTCGGCCCGGCCGTCGGCAAAATCACAATCTGAAAAATGAAAACCTGATGGCGCCGACCGAGCAGTCCGTCCGCACCTTCCAGTTTGAACGCGACACGTTCGCGTTCCCGCACGAACTGGTGTGGCAATACCATTTCGATCCGGTGACCGGGGCGATGACCACCTTCCGCTCCCAACCGCCGCCCACGTATTATCATCGCTGCTTCGTGATGGTGCGCTCAACGCGCCAATTCTTTTATCATGCCCACTTTGCGCCGGAACTGCCGGCGGTGGAACCGAAAGCTTACCGGCGGCTCATCCGCGAAATCGTCTCCCGCGATCCGCGCCGGGCTTGCGCGGAATCGGAACGCGCGGTGATCCCCGGCTACGACGGCCTGCGTTCGTTCAGCCGGGCGCACGAACCGCTGTTCAAGGCGGAATTGGGCGGCCTGTGGCAGTCCTACTTTTTGCGGAGCCACTGGCGCATGATTTTTCGAGTCTCCGGAAGATTCCAGGAAAAGATGGCGGAAAAGTTGAAGGAATCACTGGCTAAACGCGGCTTGTCCCTCGTGCATCTGTTTCGCTTTCCCCGCATTACCATCAACCACGGCATCGTGCTGTATGTACTGACGGAATCGGAACAAAGCATGGAATTCGAGGCGTACGATCCGAACATTCCCGAACATCCCGTCAAGCTCGTTTATGAGCGGAAGCGACGGGCATTCACCTTTGCGCCCAGCCGTTATTGGGGCGGTGGCGTCTTGAGCGTGATGGAAATTTATTGCGACTGGCCCTATTAATTTATGATTTCCGATTTTCGATTTACGAGCCCATTCGCGATTTAAACGCGCGCGTAAATCGTATATCGCAAATCGTAAATGGTCAGCGCCTACGTCGCGGCTGCCAGAAGCTGATGCCGAAGAATATTGTACCGCAACAATTGACGCCCACGGCGAAGCCGATGTTGTAGGTCCGCCCGGTATTGTTGGGAGCGTAAATCGGCAGGTCATTCCCCATCAACAAACCCGGCAAGGCGGCGGGCATGAGGATGCCATGCAGCACGCCCATGTGAAAACCGGCGACCTGATCGGGTTTGTAACACCGGGATGACGCCCAACCCTGGACAAAACCCAGCGCCAGGGCCAAGGCCGTCAGGACGACGATTTTGATGGTAATCAACTTCGCCTTGGAAAGACGACTGGGCGCGGCAATTTGCGGAATTGCCATTGGTTCAGGAACAGATTCGTCCATGCGACACAGCTTGTTCCGGTGCCGCGACGCCGGGCAAGCACATAATGCCGCAACCGTCTTCGGGCGCAACCCGACACCGCCGCCAACGGCCCTGCCCGCTGGCGGAGCGCGGATTGTCCTCAATCCGCAGCGACCGATTTTTTGGAGGTGCTGCGAGTTGGGACAACTCGCGCTCCGGCGGCAGTATCAAGTTGCGCTCACTGCTTTTGCAGCTTCCATGCTTGACGACATTTTGAGCCAAGTCATACTGGGTTGAATGAGCATTGACCCTAATCACTGCTTCGTCGCTTGCGTAAGGGCCGGGTGCGAACACCGACCGACCTTTTCGCCGGCAATCCCTGTTGTTGCGGTCGCCAACGACCGTTGCCTCGTCACTGACCAAATTCAGCAATGACCTCAGAGAAGGACCCCAAGACCATCGCCGCGCAACTCTGTCAGTTTGCGCGAACCAATTTCGTCGTCGAAGGAACGGACTTTGACGAAAACAGCCCACTGGCCCACGCCGGCATTGATTCCTTTGCGCTGGTCGAACTGCTGCTCTATTGCGAACGCGTCATCGGCGTCCGGGTGCCGGATTCGCATCTGACGGGCAACAATTTGACCTCGATGGCTACGCTCGCCAATTGCATCGCCGAGCTGTCGCGCAACGGCCATTCCTCAACCTGAGCGCCGGACCAACCGTGCCTATGCCTGACCTGCCCCGTCAGATTCGATTGGCCGCAGGAGATTACTTCATGCACGGCCAGGATGATCGGATGCGGCGTGCCGGATTGCCGGGCAACGTCTGCTGCGCCGTCATCCGGCTGGGAACCGGCTTGGACCTGGAACGTCTGCGCCAGCGCATCGCCACTTCGCCGATCCTGGACTGGCTGGCGCGTGTGCGCATTGTCCGTCCCTTTCCGCTGCTTCCTCCCTTATGGCGCACCGCTGCAAAACCACGGGTCGTGCTTTACGAACACAACGATCAAAACGGCGTCCCGGACACGCCGTGGTCGCTGCCGCCAGTGGTGGCGGAACGCGAGTTACATGCTGCACGGGGGCCGGGGTTGGCGTTTGACGTGATGCGCCACGAGGATGGGACCAGCCATTTATACCTGTCCTGGAACCACACCTTGCTGGATGCGCGCGGTTTGGACTTGTTGTTGAATCATCTGAACGCCGGCAGCGAAGCGAACGGAGCGCCCAAGATTCAGGACTTGATCAGTCCCAAGCAAAGCGGATGGGCTTTGTCCGGCTGGTGGCCAAACGTGAAAAAAGCGCGCGGTTCGGTGAAATGGCTGCACGAATCCGGCGACGAGCCGCTCTTCAGCCTGGTGCCGCCCGGACCACGCGCCCGTCTGTGCCGCAACCACTATCGCCTGACCGCCTTCACTGAACACGAGACGGCCCGCATAGACGCGCGTTGCCAGCAACTCGTCGGCGGCTTTCGGCGCAGTCACTTTTATCTGGCGGCTTCGGTCCGTGCCTTGCACGCCGCCGCGGTCCAACGCGGCAACCAGGACGGTGCGTATTTAATTCCCGTGCCCCATGACACGCGCCGGCGGGGCGCGAACGGCCCGATCTTTTCCAATCATCTCTCCATTCTTTTCTATCGCATCGAGCCGCAACAGGCCGGGCGGCTCGGCGACATCCTCGGCGAATTGAGCCGGCAGATGACCCATCAAATTCGGGATCGTTTCCCGGAATCCTGCATGGCGGCGCTGGACATGTTCAAGCCGCTGCCGTTGGGATACTATGTGCATCATCTCGGAAAGCCGACCCGCGGCAAGATTGCCACCTTTTGTTTTTCGGATTCAGGCGAGGCCTGCGCCGGGATGACGGAACTGTGGGGCGCCCGGATTCTGGAGGTCACACACCTGGTGCCGAGCTGGCGGCCGCCGGGATTGACGGTGGTGTTTCTAAGATTTGGCAACCGGCTTTCCGCGCTGCTGTCGGGGGTGGATGACTGCCTGAGTCCGGTTGAATTGGAAAAGCTGGAACGAGATGTGCGCAAAGCCTTGCTGGAGGAGGCGCTGTCATGAAAGTGCTCCTGGTGGCAACCAACCGCGAGCGTTCTCCCTATCCGGTGGCGCCGCTGGGAGCGTTATGCGTCGCCGCCGCCGCCCGCGCTGCCGGCCACGAGGTACAGTTTTTGGATTTGGGACCGGTGCGGTGGCCGCGACGCGCGCTGCGAAAGGCGTTGGCGGCGGACAAATTCCAGGCCGTGGCCTTCGGCATCCGCAATCTGGACAACTGCTGGTCGTTTGCGCCGCGGTTGTATTTCGACGAAGTCCGGGAATTGGTGGAAACGGCGCGGCAACATTTTGCCGGACCATTGATTCTGGGCGGCAGCGGCTTTTCGGTGTCGCCGCAAGGCTGGATGCGGCGGTTGCAGCCCGACTGCGGAGTGATCGGCGAAGGTGAGCGCACCTTTCCGGAAGTGCTGGCGCGATTGGAAACCGGACGGTCGCTGGAGGGAATCGAAGGCGTCATCACCAACAACCATGGCGACGGTCGTGGCACTGCGCCCGCAAGAGCGATCGAGCCGCTCGCCCAGTTGCCGATGCCCGCCCACGAATTTTGCAGTTACAAGCGCTACATCCGGCGTGGCGGGTTTGTCGGTGTCCAAACCAAACGGGGATGTCCCTTCAAATGCGCTTACTGCATTTATCCCCAACTGGAAGGACGCCGCTATCGGCTCCGTCCGCCGGAAGCGGTGGCCGAGGAAGTTGCCACTGTGGCCACACGGTCGAAGGTGCGCGATTTCTTTTTCGTGGACAGTGTCTTCAACGATCCGCGGAGCCATGCGCTGGCGATCTGTCAGGAACTCCAGCGTCGGCGATTGCCCGCCCAATGGTCGGCCTTTTGCAACCCCACCGGTTTTGACGCCGAACTCGCGCACGCGATGAAGGCCGGCGGTTGCAACGGGGTGGAGTTCGGACTGGACGTGGCGTCGGACAAGATGCTGGCGGCCTTGAACAAGCCGTTCGGGACAACGGAAACCCGGATGGCCCTGCAAGCGGCGCGCGACGCCGGCCTCCCTTTTGCGATCTACCTGCTGTTCGGCGGTCCGGGCGAAACCTGGGCGGATGTCGAGGACACCCAAAATTTTTTGAACAGTTGCGCACGAGCCAACGCCGTGTTTGCCACCATCGGAATCCGTGTTTACGAAGGCACGCCCATGGCCCGGATAGCCGTGCAGGAAGGCCAGGTAAAGCCGGACCAGGACTTCTTCGAGCCGGCCTATTACCTTTCGCCCGGGCTGGCTGACGACACGGAGAAAAACCTTGATCGCATCGCGCGGCGGCGCGCGGAGTGGACTTCGCCGGCGGATTGGCGCAAGGCGGTGGTGCGTTTGGGACAAAAAATTACCGTCCTGCTCAACGTGCGGCCACAGTGGAAAAACATCAGCAGCTACGGTGAACACATGAGACGGCCAATACCGTGAGCAACGCCCTTCGCATCGGTTCCACGACCATTGTCTGTGATGTGCTGGTCATCGGCGGCGGTGCGGCAGGCATTGCGGCCGCGACGGCAGCCGGGCGCGCTGGTGCGCGCGTGGTACTGTTGGAGCGTTACGGTTTTCTGGGCGGGTTGGCCACCACCGCACAGGTCGGCACCATCTGCGGACTGTATCTGAGGGACACGGCGGGCACGGAAGCCACCCCGGTTGGCGGTGGATTTGCGCAGGAATTCGCCCTGCGGTTGCAACACGCTGCCGACACGAACCCCATCCGCGTCATGGACACCGGCCTCCGGGTGTTACCGTATTCCCCGCCCGCCTTCGCCCGCGTGGCGGATGCGGTGGTGAGCGAATCCGGAAATATCACCGTGGTGTTGCACGCCACGGTGGTGGAAGTGCAAGCCGAAGGTTCGCGCTTGAGCCAAGTTCGCGCCCTCGCCTGGAACGAGCCGTTGCTTTTCCGCCCGAACACTGTGGTGGATTGCACCGGTGAGGCGACCGCCGCCGCTCTGGCCGGCGCCAGCGCAGAAAACGGCGGCGCGGATCAGGCGCCGGCCCTGGTTTTTGTTTTGGAAAATGTGGATCCGGGTCTGGCCGAACGCGGTTTGCTCGAAGTGCGACGCGAGTTGCGACGCGCCGTCGAAAGTGGAGCCTTGCCGGCGATCTGCGAACGGCTGTCATTAGTTCCCGGCACGGGCGCTCATGGCCGTCTCGCCTTCAAATTAACTCTGTTGCCGGCCAACCCCGACCGCGCACTCTGGCAACAGGTCACGGATTGGGAACGCGAGTCGCGCGCGCTGCTGGAACCGCTCCGGCGATTCCTCGTCGAAAACATCGCTTCCTGCCGGAACGCGCGGCTTGATTCCGTGGCTCCGCAACTGGGTGTCCGTTCGGGCCGCCGCATTCTGGGCCGCGCGCGGCTGGCGCACGAGGACGTGTTGGGCGCGCGAAAATCACCTCTGGGCATTGCCCGCGGTTGCTGGCCGATGGAGCGTTGGACGAACAGTCCGAGGCCGGAAATGACTTACTTCGCCGAGCACGATTACTATGACATTCCTCTGAACTGTCTGCGTCCCGTGGAACTGGATAATGTATTCGTTGCCGGCCGTTGTTTCTCCGCAACAACGGGAGCGATGACTTCGGCCCGGGTCATCGGCACGGCGCTGGCGACCGGCTGGGCGGCCGGAATCGCCGCCGCCTTCCAGGCTTCAGGCCGGTCGCTGGATGATGCGGTGGCGCTGATTCGGAAGGAGATGGAGCTGTGATTAAGATTAAGAGCAGGATTAAGATTATGATTTAAATTGAAATTGGGTTTGAAGACGTTTGTTCTTAATCTTAATCGTAATCATAATCTTAATCTCCTCCAGCCGATGAAAATTTATTTTGACCACGAGAAACTTGAGGCTTACCGGAAGGCACTCGCCTTCGCGCAGTGGGCCGAGCCGATTCTGGAGCGCCTTCCCAAATCGGCCGCGGTTCACAATCAACTTGACCGGGCGCGAACTTCCATCGTCTTGAATATTCCCGAAGGCAACGGACGGTTCACGTCAGCCGATCGGTGCAAGTTCTTTGACATCGCCCGCGGTTCCGGGCTGGAATGTGCCGGTTGTCTTGATCTGATCTTCATCAAGAAACTGCTTTCGGAAACGGAACTGGATGAAGGCAAGACATTGCTCAAAGATATTGTCTCCTTGCTCGTCGGGCTGATTCGGAGTAATTCGCCCGACCGGCTGCATGAGACGCCGATTGCGTATCGGGTGGGCAGGCAAAGGCGGGATTAAGATTAAGAGAAAAAGTAAGATTAAGATTAGCATGACGATGAATGTTTTTGAAACGCTATCCCGTTCCGCCCGGCAGTGGTCCGACCGCATTGCCATCATTGATGCCGGCGGTTCGCTGGATTACCGTTCCCTCTGGCGCGAAGTCGAAGCTTTGCGGGCCCAGCTTGACCGGCTGGGCGTGCGCGAAGGGCAGGGCGTGGGCGTGCGAGCGCGCAACGGGCGCGCGTTCGTCATCGGCGCGCTGGCGGCGCTGGGATGTGGCGCGGTCATCATGCCCATCCATCACCAGATGAAGCCGGCCGAATTATCGGACATGCTGGCGCGCGCGCCCTTGTGTGTGATTCTTGACGATGGCAGCTATCCGGCCCAAGCCGGCAAGAGCGTGACTCTGGAAAATCCGGGTGGCAATGGCTTGCGTTTTACGCGGCTCGATGGCCCGCAGCTTCCACTCGCACCGGGAATCAAAGATGCCGCGTTTGTGCGATTCACTTCGGGAACCACCGGCAAGTCCAAGGGCGTGGTGCTGACGCACCGCGACGTGCTGGAACGCATCCAGGCCGCCAATTTTGGGTTGGGTCTGACCTGCGAGGATAAAATCCTCTGGGTGCTGCCGATGGCCTATCACTTTTACGTGTCCATCATCCTCTATCTGGAGGCCGGGGCCACGGTGCTGGTCAGCGCCGATTACCTGGCCGAGAGCATGCTGGACGCGGCCGCGAAGCATCAGGCCACGTTCCTTTACGTGACACCGATGCACATACGCATGTTGACCAGCGAAAGTTCGGGACGCACATTGCCGCCTTCGCTTCAACGGGTCATGTCTGTTTCCAGCCGCCTTGAGCCACAGATGGCGCGGAATTTTTCTGCGAGGTATCACGTTCCCGTATCCCAGGGCTTTGGCATCATTGAAGTGGGACTGCCCATCATGAACATCGCCGAGGCGGCGGAGCATCCTGAAGCGATTGGCCGGCCGGTTTCCTCTTTCGAAGCGATGATTGTGGATGAAATGATGAAGTCATTGCCCGAGGGCGAAACGGGCCAGCTCGCTCTGCGCGGTCCCGGCATGTTTTCCGGCTACCTGAACCCGCCGCGGTCGCGGGAGGAAGTGTTGCGTGATGGCTGGTTTCTGACCGGCGATCTGGCACACCGGGACAGCGGAGGACGAATTGTGCTGGACGGGCGGACTTCCTCCGTGATCCAGGTGGCCGGGCACAAGGTTTTCCCGGAGGAAATTGCCGGCGTGCTGGACCAGCATCCGGCAGTGCTGCGCTCGCGGGTTTTCGCCCGTCCGCATCCCCAAATGGGCGAAGCGGTTTGCGCCGAAGTACAATTGCGCGATGGCAGTTCCCGGGCCGCGAGCGAAGACATTCTTGCCTTCTGCCGCCGCCAGCTCTCGAGCCACAAGGTGCCGACGGCGCTCGAATTTGTTGCCGAAATCAGCATGACTTCAAGCGGAAAAGTCCGCCACGGATCGGGCGTTTCGCAGTCAAGCCTGAGTCGGGTCTAAGTGTGAGTCCGGAAATTCGTAACAGCCGCATCCCTTGCCGGAATATACGAGGCCGCCGAAAATTGCGGGGAAAAGTTAGATTAAACAACCGTCCTCACCCCGGCGCTCTCCTCCATCCGCCTACGCTGCGCTCCGGCGCGATGCAGGAGAGGGAGAATCGTTCGCCGTTCTCTTGAAAATTCGCGCGCCAGTTTTTGACGGACACCCATCCGCAAAGCTGGGAACGTGCGATTGCTGTTCCTTCTCCCCGGGGGAGAAGGTCAGGATGAGGGCGAGCGTTAAAACACAAAGGCCTTCGCTAGAGTGTTTCAATAAATAGTGTAGCCATTGTAAGAGGGGAGTGTTAGGGTAGCGACATGCGAACACTCTCTTTGGATCTGCGTGAGCGAATCCTCTGTGCCTACGACAACCACGAAGGCACGCGCCCCGAAGTTGCCCATCGTTTCCGGGTTTCCCTGGGCATGGTCAAGAAACTCCTCCAGCAACGTCGGCGCACCGGCGACATCACTCCCCGGCATCGGTTCTGTGGGCGCAAGCCGATGATTGTGGGTACCCATCAGAGCCAAATGCGAGCCTTGCTGGCCAAGAAGAGTGACCTCACCTTAAGGGAATTACGGACGGCGACAGGACTGGAGTGCTCCTTGCAGGCCATCAACGTCGTGTTGGGAAAGATGGGTTTGACATATAAAAAAAGACACTCCGCGCCAGCGAGCAAGACCGTCCAGACATCGCGCAGGCGCGTCGTCTCTGGCGCCAGCGGCAGGCGGGCTTTGACCCGGCCAGGCTGATCTTTCTGGACGAATCGGGCGCGAAGACCAACCTGACCCGGCTCTGCGGGCGCGCGCTCAAGGGCGAGCGGGTTCACGCCAGCGCGCCGTGTGGCCACTGGCAAACCACCACCATGATCTCGTCCATCCGGTTGGACGGCTCGACGGCTTGCATGGCCTTGGAGGGAACCACCGACACGGAGAGCTTTCGCTCCTCCGTAAGCCAAGTGCTCGTGCCCGTGCTCAAGCTGGACGACATCGTGGTCATGGACAATCTCTCACCGCACAAGAGCGACCCGACGCTGGCCCTGATCACCAGCGTGGGAGCCCAAGTGCTCTTTCTGCCGGCCTACTCACCGGACCTCAATCCCATTGAAAAGATGTGGCGCAAGATCAAGAGCCTGCTGCGGACGGCGGAGGCTCGAACACCAGCGGATTTAATCACCGCCATCGGCCAGGCTCTGGCCAAAGTCACGCCCCAGGATGCCCTCGGTTGGTTTGTCTCTTGTGGCTATAGCTTTTGTTGAAATGCTCTAAACCGCAACACTTTGTTTCGCGCGATTTTCGAGAAAATCCTTCCGCCACTGCGCACGCGAAATTTTTCCATTCCCGTTGGTTCCGAGCGATTCGACGAACCACCATTCACGCGGGACCTGCCAACTCGGAAGCTTCTGGAGCAAAAACTGTTTCAATTCGTCCTTGATGTCGTGCCGGTCCGCCGTGACACACGCCACAATGTGGTCAATCCGGTCCACGTTTTCACTCGGCACACCGAAGACCAGGCACTCGGCGACGGCTTCGTGCTCCCGCAGCGCCTGTTCGATGGTTGCCGGCGACACTTTCCGCCCGGCTACATTGATGTGGTCGCTGGTCCGGCCGCGCAGATAAACCGCCCCATCCTTAAGCTCGGCGAGATCACAGGTCTGAAAGACGCCACCGCCCAGCGTTTCCTCCGGCTCCGGCCAATAAGTTTCGCCCACTGCCCGGCTTCGCACCACGAGGACGCCATTCGGGTTGAGCGACACTTTTACGTTCCTTAGCGGGCGACCCACGGAAGTTTCATCCGCCCGCGGAATCGCCGTCGCGTCGTAGGCAATGCCGCCACATTCGGCGGAACCGTAAAAGTTGTGGATTTTGACGCCGTGTTCCTCGAAGACCGCGCGCTCCAATGCCAATGGCAATGGCGCGCCCGCCGAGATGGCCAGACGCACATTGTGCAGGATCGCACCGGCCTTGTGCCAGGCGTGCCAGAGCGCCGGCACACCGGCCACCGTAAGATCCCAGTGGGCCTTGGCCGCGCCGCGCAAAATTTCCGGCAACGGCGCCGGCGCCAGGAAGAGGGGGACGCCGTGAAGCAGAAGCGGCAGCACCAGATTCGAAAAACCGTAGGAATAGGCCATGGAAATCACGCCGAGATTGGGCCAGTCCGGGCGCAGCCCCATCGTGGCCACGATGTTTTCGGCATCGGCAGCCAGTTGTTCCTCCGTGAAGGCGACCGGGCGCGGCACACCCGTTGTGGCCGGCGTGGTCTTGAGATGACAACAGGGCGTGGGCGGGGTGGAAACAGCAAGCGGCTGGTGATGCGATTCAAGGAGACAAACCACCCTGTGCTCGCGCCAGGCCCGCAGTATGGTAAAGATGAACTCAGGTGAATGACCTTGCGGAAAAACCATCGCCGGGTCGCCCGGCAAGGGAGATTCGGCTTCGCGGTCCATTTGTGCAAACGTCCAACTCCGCCCCGAAGCCAGATCGCGCAAAGCGACTTCATTACGTCTGCTCTGAACCACCTTTTGCCAGCGTTCGTAAAGCATCTGGCCCTTTTTTAAGCGAACCGTCGTTTTGGTTGCAAGCCCGAACTTGTCATTTCTCCTCAAGCCGGCAGACTCGTAGTGTCCCATTCCTCCTCTTCCCGCGGGAGGCTGGCGGCCATCATCACTTGGACGGGTTTGCCTTTGCTCAAATAAATCTATCGTCGCCACGTGTCGCGTTCTAACGAATTGCCAGCGCCGCAGGATTGGTTTTCCAGGAGGCGGGGCGTGACATGATTTGCAACATGCCGTGTCCAAACCGCGAGGTGATGTCCAGCCCCGAAGCCATCAGGGCAACTTCGCGGTCGAAGAAGCGGTGCAGGGAGGTAGTGATCCTGCCGGGGAACTTCCGCTCGAAGGCCATGCCGGTATGATACATGGCAAAGATGCGTCCATCGTAAAAATACTGGATGAGTTCCATCCAGGCCTTGAGGTGCTTGCGCATCTCGCGCGAGTAGGCTGGAAGATCGTCCAAAAGTTCGGTGAGCAATTCCGCAGAATGCAGCGCCAGATACATGCCCGGCGAAAGCATCGGATCCACAAAACCAAAGGCGTCGCCTGTCATCGCCCAGCCCGGCCCGTGGCCGCGTTCGGAGACCAGTTGGTAGTTGGTATAAGTGGCGATCTCTGTGAGGCGGCGGCGGTTCTTGCCGGCGGCAGCCAGCAAAGGGTCGCGGGCGATGGCACCCTCAAGCCGTTCCTCGGGGGTCGTGCCGAGTTGAGCGGCGTCGTCTTTGTTCATCACCACGCCGACGGAAAGGCAGTCGCGCAAGGGGATGCGCCAGCACCAACCGGCGGCCAGCCGGCCGATGATGACCTGCCCTTGGGGCTGGCAAACTTCGAATCCCTCATAATGCGCGAAATAGGCCACGTCCTTGCGCAGGCCGACTTCCGCGGGAATTTCCATGGTGCGCGCAAACAAGCGGCTGCGCCCCGTGGAATCAACGAGCAAATCCGGCTGCCGGCCACGAAACCACGGAGCCTGGGCGAGCGTCTCCTCGGCCAGACGCAGGCCGTTCGAACCGACCCGGTCAATTTTGGCCCGTGTCCGCACGCGTTTCACGCCCAATTCATCGGCCCGTTCGTCGAACAACCGATCGAATGCGGGGCGCGGGGCGTTGTAGGCGTAGGTAGGCCCTCCATAATGGGCCAGCGATTGGAAGCAAAACATGGCCCGTTCACTCGCATTGAGGGTAAAAGTGACGCCTGGCTTGTACTGGCAAATCGCCGCGGCGCGTTCTTCCAGTCCCAGTTTTCGCAGCACGGGTACCACCGCCGGAATGAGCGACTCGCCGACGATCAAATCGGGCCGGCGGCCATCGTCAAAAAGGGTCACGTCCACGCCCTTGAGCGCCAGGAGCGACGCGAGCGTCGCGCCCGACGGGCCGCTGCCGACGATGCCAACCGTTCGAATGGAACTTTTCATGAGTCAAAACTTTATTTCAGCTTCGCCCGGAAAGAGGATTCGTCATGGAGGCCACTAATGCAAGCCATTAATCCAGTCGGTGAACGGGCCGAAGGTGAGCAGCGGGTGTTTGATTCATCACTTGACTTGGCTGCGCAGCAAAAATAAGCTTACTCCATTAAACGGACGTTAAACGGGGGCAGTCTTTCATTCCCCCGTCCGGCACAGGAAAACCGACACTGAAGATGCTATGAAAAAAAATCTGTTCTCTCTGCTGTTCGCGGCGGCCATCTTGAACGCGACCCCGGTTTGCATCGGTGCGCCAACGCTATATCCCGTCGTCGTCAATGGTCGTTGGGGATTTGCCGACAAATCCGGCCAGACCGTGATCAATCCGCAGTTTGACCGGGCGGGGGGGTTTGTGGAAGGCTTGGCCCCGGTGCGCATGGGCCAGTGGGGCTACGTGGATGCCACGGGGAAGATCGCAATTAATCCACAGTTCGACAAGGCCGACGCTTTCAGCGACGGGCTGGCTGTGGTAAAGCTTGGCGGCGGTCCCGGTCCTTACGTTCCCTACGACCCCAGGCCTTACCATCCCTTTGGCAGCGGCGGTCGCTATGGCTACATCAGTACGGACGGCAAGTACGCCATCAATCCGCAGTTTGAAGACGCTGGCGCGTTTGTCGGCGGGCTTGCGCCCGTGAGGTTGGGTGGCCGTTGGGGGTTCATTGATAAGACCGGGAAGATTGTGGTCAACCCGCAGTTTGAACGGGCGCAACCGTTTTCCGAGGGGCTGGCAGCGGTCAGGTCGGGCGGCAAATGGGGCTTCGTTGACAAAACCGGGAAACTCATCGTCAATCCGCAGTTCGAGGATGCGGGAACCTTGGTGAACGGCCTGGCGCCGGTCCGGCAGGGGAAACATTGGGGTTACATTGATCCTACCGAAAAATTTGTGATTAATGCGCAATTTGATGATGCCGCCGCGTTTTCCGAGGGACTGGCCCCGGTCCGTCAGGCGAAGCACTGGGGATTCATTGACCCCACTGGGAAATTCGTGATTAATCCGCAGTTTGACGAAGCCGACCCCTTTGTGAATGGACTGGCGCGCGTCAAGGCGGGCGGTAGATTCGGATACATTAACGCGAGCGGAAAGTACGTCTGGAATCCAACCAAGTGAGCCTGTGCGGGTGTCTTTCCCGGCAAGCGTTTGACGCGAAGGACCGGTCCAGGTCTTGCCACCATTTCCACCAGCGCACCGAGTCGGTCACCGGACGGATGCGGCTTCGGCGTCGGCTGCGGATGACTTGGATTGGAACAAACTCAACCTGGCACCGCGCCTCAAGAAAGGCCAACAACATTTCGGATTCGACCTCGAAGTGTTCCGTTTTGAGTAGCAGGGCCGACCAAGTTTCCAAATGGATGAGTCGAAAACCGCATTGCGTGTCAGGCAGGCGCCGGCCGGCCAGCCGTGACAGTTTGCGGCTCATCCACCCATTCACCTGCCGGCGCAGCCAGGGAATGGCCCGCGCATTGTGCATGCGGTTGCCGATGACCAGCCGCGCCCCGGTTTGTTCAGCACAATCCAGAAAGACGGGCAAATCCTCCGGCGCATGCTGGCCGTCGCCATCGAGGGTCGCGACGCGCTCAAATCCCAGCTTACGCGCTTCGGATAATCCGATCCGCAGCGCCGCGCCTTTGCCACGATTTTGACGGTGACCAACCACCATTGCGCCGGCGTCCCTGGCCAGGACCGGTGTGTCATCGGTCGAGCCATCGTCCACAACCATCACCGACGGAAGATATCGGCGCACGGCCGCGACCAGGGGCGCGATCGTTGCCCCTTCATTGAAACAGGGGATCACCGCCACACAGGTTTTCGCTGCAAACATCAGCGCAGCTTGGGTGGGATGCCTCCGGGAATCGAGGCAAAACTTTGCCCGCCGGGCTGAATTGCGGGCGGATTTTCCGTTGCCCGATGACGCCACGGGATTATACTCTGAAACCGAATTGAACGATGCGAGCGATGCTGTAAGCGCGAGACTCGACCGGCGAGTAATGTATCATCGCCGGCCTGCACCCTCGCACAGCTAAATCCTACTGACATTCAACCGTCATGCTCTTCCCGACAACGTCTCCGCCCCAAACGCCTTCCCGGGTGGTTATCACCGGTGCCGGAATAATTACAGCTCTCGGTTTGGGCTGGAAACCCAACGCGGAAGGTTTCCGGACAGGGCGCACGGCGTTTCGTCCCGTGTCGCTGTTCGATGTCAGCCGTCAGCGGGCAAAGAGCGCGGCGGAAATTGATTTGCCGGCAACCCTGCCACCGACCCGTCTCAACGCCAGACAAACTGCCAGACTTGAACGCGCCGCGTCTTTGCTGCTGCTGGCAACCCAGGAAGCCTGGCAACAATCCGGTTGGGAACCCGCAGAGAACCTGCCGCTGATTTTGGGCACGACCGCTGGCGGCATGTCGTTCGGCGAAGCGTATTTCCGTCAGGCGGTGCAAATGCCGCACCGCCATCGTTGCCAACCCACGCGCGCCGTTCATTACCAGCCACAAGTCCAGGCACGAATGGTTCTTGACGCTCTCGGTTTCAACGGACCGATCACCATTGTCTCGAATGCTTGCGCTTCCGGTGCCAACGCCATCGGCCATGCCTGGGAGTTGATTCGTTACGGCCAGGCTGAACGCGCGCTGGCCGGCGGTTATGACGCGCTCAGTGAACTCGTGTTTTCAGGTTTCGACGCTTTACAGGCGCTCTCGCCCGCCATCTGCCGTCCGTTCGATGCCCGCCGCGATGGTTTGGCGCTTGGAGAAGGCGCGGCAGTTGTTGCCCTTGAAACTCTTGAAAGTGCGCGCCGGCGGGGCGCGGTCATCTTGGGAGAACTCATCGGCTACGGCACGGCCATTGACCAGCACCATCTCACCCAGCCTCACCCGCAAGGCAGCACGACGTTAACGGTCATGAAGCAGGCTTGCGCAACCGCGGGCGTCACACCCGAGGAAATTGATTACCTCAACGCGCACGGCACAGGCACGGTGCTCAATGACAGTTCAGAAGCACTCGCCATCAGCGAATGGGCTGGCCGCCGGGCCGCGACCCTGCCGGTCAGTTCCACCAAAGCCAGCATCGGGCATCTCCTCGGAGCCGCGGGCGCGGTCGAAGCCGTGATTTGCCTGATGACCCTGCGCGAACAATGGCTGCCGCCGGAAACACTGTTTGAAACTCCCGACCCCGCCTGCCAGTTTCCCATCGTGCAAAAACCGCGGGATGCGCACGTGAATGTCGCGCTATCCAACTCGTTCGGGTTCGGTGGCGTCAATGCGACCTTGATTTTGAGGAGGTGGACATGAGCCGGGTTTTCATAGCGGGACTGGGCGCGGTATCGCCCGCCGGCTGGAATGTCGCTGCCCTGCGTGAAGCGCTGGACAAGGGCGAGCCACTGCCGACACAACCCATGGAACGGCCGGGTTGGGCGAGGCCACTCCAGGCGCGTCTGGTGCCGAATCCCACTGTCCGTCCGGAATTTCTGGCGCATCCGCGTCTGCGACGCACAAGTCCAATCACGCACTATGCTGTGGCGACCGCGCTCGAGGCCACCGCCGGATTGCGCGCGATTCGTGATTCAAAACATCGCCTCGGTCTGGTGGTCTGTCTTCAATCGGGTTGCGTGAATTATTCCTGCCGGTTTTTTGACGAGATATTGAAGGACCCGGCGACCGCCAGTCCGCTTCTATTCCCTGAAACGGTTTACGCCGCCCCGGCCAGCCATGTTGCCGCGGTTCTGGAAAATGTTTCCCTGGCCAGTTCCCTGGTGGGCGATCCGGCCTCCTTCCTGCAAGGCATAGCCGTCGGCGTCCAGTGGCTGGAAGAGCACCGTGTGGATGCATGCCTCGTCATCGGCGCTGAAGAGACGAACTGGATTCTGGCGGACGCACTCTGGCATCTCGAACGCCCGGCCGTGATCACCGGTGGCGCCGGGGCCTTGTGTTTGTGCCGCGAGCCGGAACTGTCGGCCGGTGTCGAACTGGCCGCCATCACCGATGCGCACACCTACTCCCCTCGCAACCACCGGACGCAAGCCGCCCGTATCATGCGCGGTCAACTGGGTCAAAGTTCTCCGGAAGAATTGCTTTGCGACGGTGTCGGGAGCAGTCCGCGCGCGGATGCTCCGGAACTGGCCGCTTGGCGTGATTGGACCGGCCCGCGTATCAGCCCCAAGCGGATCCTGGGCGAAGGATTGATGGCCACCGCCGCCTGGCAATGTGTGGCGGCGTGTGATGCGGTGGCCGGTGGACGATTTGCGGCTGCCAACGTCAGTCTGGTGGGCTCCAATCAGCAGGCGATGGGGGCGCGGTTTGCGCGTGACGATTCCGGTATTTCTCATTTGTCCGCCGGTGGATCACCGGGCAACATCCGGCCATGATCTTTTCTGAAACTCTTAACGGAATGAACATTCGCGTCACAATTATTTCAGCCACACGCGGCTGGCGCGCCAGCGTCTTGGACTGCGGCGGCAAGCGCAGCGCGACGCCGCTTTCGAATGCACAATTGAGGATTCAGTCATGAGCTTGCGGGTCATTCTCATTACCGGAGCCAATGGCGGGCTGGGCCAGGCCATCGCTCGCGCCTTTCTGGATGAGTCGCCCGCCAACATGGTCTGGCTCGGAGTCCGTTCCCGGCGGGAACATGCCGACACGATGGCGCTGGCGAATCCCGACCGCTGCTTCTGCGTCGCTCTTGACGTCACCTCTCCCGAATCCTGGAAACAGGCGGTCAATGAAATGTTGGCGCGCCACAGCCGCCTGGATGTCCTAGTCAATAATGCGGGCAGCCACGAAGACGCGTTGCTGGCCACCATGCCGGCGGATTCATGGAGGCGCGTTCTGGCGGCAAATCTCGACGGGGTCTTTCACGGTTGTCAGGCCGTGTTGCCAACGATGATCAGCCAGCGCGCCGGCCGGATTGTAAATCTGTCATCCTTGAGCGCGCTCCTGGCCCCGGCGGGTCAGGCCAACTACGCTGCGGCCAAGGCGGGTGTGGTCGCGCTGACCCAGTCGCTGGCCAAGGAAGTGGCGCGCATCGGCATCACCGTGAATGCTGTCTGTCCCGGCTTCGTGGAAACCGAGGCGTTGGCCGCTCTAGCCGGAGAGGAACGAAAGGCCGCGCAAATGAGGATTCCCATGCGCCGATTTGGCCGGCCCGAAGAAGTGGCGGCGGCAGTCCGTTTTTTGGCGAGTGCCGAAGCCGGCTACATCACCGGTTCCGTCCTCAAAGTTGACGGCGGAATTTTATGACCAGTAACGTGGTGGCGATGAAACGTGGGGCCAAGGAATTGCGCAGGGCCTTCTGCCCGCCCGAACCGAAGCCCGGAGCGTGGACAGCTTTGTCCGCACAAACTCGCGAGGCCCGGAACTCGCGGACATGGCTGTCTGCGCTCCAACGAATAACATGGCAAACCGGATTTTAATCATTCAGCCGTCGTATTACCGCTCCAAGGCGGACCGCACGGTGTTCAAAGTTCGCCGTCGTCAGGTGGTGCCGTTGACGCTCCCTTATCTGGCGGCACTGACTCCCGCGCACTGGAAAATAAAACTCCTCGACGAACAACTGGAGCCGATTGATTTTGATTATCGCGCTGACCTCGTGGCCATCACTACGTGGACACTCAATTCCTACCGCGCTTACGACATCGCCGACGAGTTCCGCCGGCGCGGCGTGCCGGTCATTCTCGGCGGACCCCACACATTTTTTCACGCCGAGGAGGCGGGAGAACATTGCGATGCGGTTGGTATTGGTGAGGCCGAGGGAATCTGGACCCAAATGTTGGAGGACGCCCTTCACGGGCGGCTGAAGAAAGTTTACCAGGCCGACTTGCTGCCCGATCTCGCCGGTCTGCCTCTGCCTCGTTACGAACTATTGAACCTGCACTACTACGGGCCTTTTAAGACCTTCACGGTTTCTTCGTCGCGGGGATGTCCTTTCCGATGTGAATTTTGTTCCGAACGTTTTCTGCTGGGCGAAAAGTACCGATGCCGGCCGGTGCCCGAAGTCATTGAGGAAATCAGGCACTGGCGCTTGCGGAACATCCTGTTCGGCGACAGCAATTTTGCCGGCAAGCGGAGTCACGCGATGGAACTTATGGCGGCATTGGTCCCGCTCAAGGTGCGGTGGTCGGCCCTGTGGTCATCCTACCTGTGCAACGACGGGGAATTTTTGGACCTCGCGCAGCGCAGCGGCCTGTTGCACGTCAACATCGGCATCGAGAGCATCAATCCCGATACGCTGGCGGGCATGAACAAACAGTTCAACAAAACCTCCCGCTACGGGGAAATGCTGGCCAATCTCCGCCGCCGCGGGATCAGTTACTCCTTGAATTTTATTTTTGGCTGGGACGGCGAGACTGAAGGCGCCTTTCACGCCACGCTGAATTTCCTTCAGAGCCACAAAGTTCCGGCTGCCTACTTCAACATTCTGACGCCGGTCAAGGGGACGCCACTTTACGACCGCCTGCAGGGCGAAGAACGCATCACGGACAGCCGGGAGATTGATCGCTGGCCGGGCCAACTCTGCCACATCAAGCCGCCTCACGGCTCGCCGGTGGAGCTGGAACAAAACGTCCGGAAAATGTATCGGGATTTTTACAGCCTGCCATCCATCATTTCCCGCATGTCCCTGCCGGTGACCAGGTCCAATCTGGCTTCCTGGGTCATCAACTTTTCCCAACGCCGAATGGCCCACGCCGGCCCGGCCAACAACAATTTCGATGGCTACTGACGCGATGCAAGTTGAAGACCAGCCGCGTACGGCAGCGAAGGGACCTGAACCCGCAGCCGCAACGCCGGGAAAGGAAAAAGTAGTCATCATCGGCGCCGGCGTTGCCGGTCTGTCCTGCGGTTGCTACCTGCAAATGAACGGCATCCAGACCGAAATCCTGGAGGCGAGTTTGCTTCCCGGTGGATTGTGCACGGCCTGGCACCGGGGACCGTATGTCTTCGACGGCTGCCTGCGCTGGCTCATCGGCGCGCAACCGCCTTCAGCCTTTCACCAGATCTGGACGGAACTCGGCGCCATCGCCGGGCGAAAGGTTTTTGTCCACGACGAAATGCTTCGGGTCGAAGACGCCAGTGGCAACACCCTCTCCGTGCCTGCTGACCTGGATGAACTCGCGCGCGAATTCAAACGAGTCTCGCCAGAAGATAGCGTTCTGATTGAGAAGCTGGTGCGGGCGGCGCGCCGCTGCGCGCCATTGGAACCGCCGCTCGAAAAGCCGGTGGAACTGATGACGCACCGCGAGAAGATGCGAACGGGCCTGCGTTACCTGCCGATGCTGCCCGTCATCTTGAGATGGAAAAACCTGCCCATCACCGCCTACCTGGCCCGGTACAAAAACAACCTTGTGCGCGAAGCGTTCAGTGCCATCGCCAGCAACGAACACATGTCAGCCCTCGTGCTCGTGATGGTGCTGGCGTTCCGGACCCGCAACAACTGCGGTTTCGTCGCCGGCGGCTCGTGGGATTTTGCCATGGCCATCGCGGATCGTTACACCCGTCTCGGTGGGACCATCCGATACAAGTCCAAGGTCGCTTCGGTCATCGTCGAAAATAATCGCGCCGTCGGCGTGCGTTGCGACGACGGAACGGTCGTCCCCGCCTCGACCGTTGTTTCCTGCGCGGATGGACACACGACAATTTTCAAGATGTTGGACGGGCGTTTCGTGGATAAAAGAATCCGTTACCTCTACGAAAATTGCATGCCCTTTCCGGCCATCATCCAGGTTTCGCTGGGAATAAAGAAAGTTTTTCCGGACGCGCCCCACACACTCAATCTGCCACTGGCCCAATCCCTGTGCGTGGATGATCAAACAAAGCACGATCGTTTGGAGGTCGAGACGTTTGGCTCTGATTCGGCGCTTTGCCCGGACGGCACCAGCGTCATGACAGTCCGGTTGCCGACCAGCTACGAGTTTTGGACCGGCTTGAAGAAGAGCGATCCGCAACGTTACCGGGTCGAGAAAAAAAGAGTTGTTCAGGAAATCATTGCCATCCTCGACAAACGATTTCCGGGATTGGCGGAAAATCTGGATCGTTCCGACATTGCGACGCCGGCGACGTTTGTGCGTTACACCGGCAACTGGCAGGGCAGTTATGAAGGCTGGCTGCCGACGCCGCGGATTCTGGGCCGGCGCATTCCCTACACGTTGCCGGGACTCAGGGATTTTTACATGGCCGGCCACTGGGTGGTGGCGGGCGGCGGACTGCCGTCAGCTGCGCTTTCGGGCCGCTACGTCGCCCAGATGATTTGCGCCAGCAACGGAAAAATCTTTGCGGCAAGCGAACCGTAAGTTTCTCAATACGCCGCCGGCCGGCCTTGGCTGTCGGTGTAAAAATTGAACTCAAAGAGGCTGATGCTTTTGTTTCGATCGCGTATCCATCCCGAAATCCGGTACTCCGTTTGCGATTTCAGAATCAAATCGGACGGGAGCGCATAGATTCTTTCGTAAGCGCAGGGGTCGGAAAAGGAAACCGGCCGGTCGAAGGTCAAGTGCCGTCCCAAGGCGGGTGCCGGTTTGAAAACTCCATGAGGATTCTGCGCGTTCGAGAAATGCTGGACTTTTTCAATCGTTGCCTCGATTGGCGCTTGCGCGTCCAAATGAGTGAATCGCGGCGACCAGACCCGCAGGAAAACCCCATCTTCCGGCAGCGACTGGTAATCTGAGTCAAACGGTTCGTGCGCGATCCGCGTCAGGGCCTGTTCATTTTTGGTGAGCAATTCGGCGCCATTTTCCATCGCGCGAAAATTTCGCAGTCCGGGAAAATCATCAAACTGTCCGGCCACCCGGTCGCTCGAAGTATCCCGGGTGGGCGTGAAATTGCTCAACACGATGCCGTCCGAGTTGAGGTTGTCCAGCGCACCGTGAGTACTGCTGAACGTTGACAGGTCCGCGCCTTTCTGAATCAGCCAGCCGCAGTGAACGTAGTCGTTGCTCAGGCTGATGAGAATGGTGGCGGGGTTGAGGGTGACCCGCGTGAGGCCGCGGACAATCCGTTCCGGCGCCAGCGGATAGTGATTGGTCAGGGTCGCCGCCATCCACGTGTCGGCGGCGGCGAATCCGCCGGCATCGAACCTGTTCTGGCGGGCAAGCGCCTCGGCCACCGGACGGTAGCCGAGCGGATCGCCGGTTTCGGTTGAATAGCGGTAGGTGTTATTTGTTGGATTCCAGTCAATACCGGCCCGTTCGCCCCGGGAATTCATGACGAGGAAATGGTTGGAATGATCCGGGTCCTGGCCCGTCACGAGGTCCGCGCCTTCCAAACGGGTGAGCAGCGGCATCAGCGTTTTGGTGGCGCCCGGCGCATTGTGGATTTCCACCCAGTCTTCTATGCCGGTGGTGGGCAGGACCACGTCCTTGGGTTGCTGAATGGATTCGGTAATCCGGTATCCGGCCTTTTCCAGCAAGGCGCGGACTTCGACGCGCTTGAAGGAACCGGCGTGATTGTGCCCGTGGTCCGAGAGAATCAGGATTTGCAGATCGCGCCCTTCCTGCGCCCGATACCGAGTACGCATCGCCTGGAGCTGCTCATCCAGTCTGCAGAGCATGGCAAAGATGTCGCGGTCCAGGTGCTGCGCATCGTCCGTGGCGCGAATATAGACGTAGTAGCTGCCATTATTGCCCGTGTCGTTCCAAAAGTTCCTGATCGTTTCGCGTATCTCGTGGTCAAACGTGTGAACCGGATAGACGTAACCCATGGTGCGCAGCAGGTTGTTTTCCATTTCCCAACTCATCTGGCTTTCGTGCTCCATGGTGGTGGTGATGCCGTTGATGACAATTTGCGAATTCGCCGCGGCGCTGAAATACGTGCGTTGGTAACCGGGCAGCGGGCGGTCGCCGAAAATGTCGGTCCATGCAACGTCGCTCGTGGACGGAAACGTCGAAACCAGGCGGCTGACCGGAAAGTATCCCTCATCGGGGCCGAACGCCCGGCGATGCAACCGCTTGCCCCAAGTGTTCGTGTACGTGACCCCTTCCTGCAAGGCTTTCATGTCGCGGTAAGCAACTCCATCCAGGCCCAAGACCAGTCGTCCGGGGAGCGCCAAGCCCTTGAAAGGGAAGACTGACAGAGCCCAAAAAACAAGCAAAAGTGTCCGGCTTGCATTTCCACTTGCACGAACTGATCCACCGGAACTCGGGCCGAAAAACATGACGCGAATATTTAGCGGATCGGGCGAGGTGTGTCTAAGATGAAATGATAAATTATTGGAACGGAACCGCCCATGACGCGATTTCGGTCGCTTCTCCGCAAACGGGAAAGCACTTGAACAAGCCCGCCGATGCCATCTAAGCTCGACGACGACGGTAAACTTATTCAACTAGCGCACGCACAGATTCAGCACACCATGAAATCAAGAGACATATTCAAGGACATCTTCGGCCTGGCCGTCCGGCTTTTGGGGCTTCTATTTCTTTACTTCGGTTTAAGCGCCGTACCACCGCTGCTGGACCTCGGCGCCATTGAGACCGCTGGTAAAAGCGACATTCTAAATGCGCTTCTGCCCATGGTTTTTAACCTGGCTGTCGCCTGGTGGTTGATTGGCGGCGGACTGCTGATACGCCGGGCGTACCCCGAAGCATCACGGATTTCTCCCCATTCCCAGGTGGCGGAAGAGGGAGCGGTGCAGACGACCAAACCCATCCAATCCCAAGGAATGGCGGACACGGAGACTGCCGAAAGAAAGCTCGCATCATTGGTGGGAAAACCGAAAGACGGTCATGCCGCCCGACCCAGTCCGTAGCCAACAGCATCACTTCCAACGGGACCGTTGCCCAATTGCTTCCCGGCTTGCGCTGAACCCGGCTCTGTCGCAAAATTCGTTCTTCAGAATGAATGGTGTGATTTTGTAATGGATACTACAGCCGCGCTCAAACAGGACATCAAACGACTGATGGTGGAGAATCTCATGCTCCAAATCTGTCCGGAAGAAATCAGCGATGACCAGCCATTGTTTGGCCCCGGCGGTCTGGGTTTGGATTCGGTGGACGCCCTGCAATTGGTTGTGGCCATTGACAAGACGTATGGACTCAAGATTGCCGATCCCGAGGCCGCACGCCAGATTCTCCAGAGTGTCAACACCATGGCGGCAACCGTTGCCAAACATCAGAACTCGCTGATGGGTAAACCGTAAGCCGTCGGCACACCGGCGCCAGGTTCGCTTTGTCCGGGTGAAGATCGGCTTTGGTGCCCGTAATCGTCACAAATCACTTGCAGACACCCATATCCTTCAGTTAATCCGCCTTGTTTTTAAGCTGTTCACATAATCTCTAAATCTCATTTTATCCGCATCTTTAATGTTGTATTCCGGGATTAACTTCAATCCATTTGCCACCATGGGGTCTTGTTTGAACATTTTCCGCACGACATCGTCTTCCAGAAAATTTGCCAGGCTCAAAAAAGCCATTGCCTGATCCAACACCAGGAAATCAGGATCGACTTTTCCGGTGTCGGTGTTGACGGCGTCGTGAAAACCAAACGCGTGCTTCCTGCCATTGATGACGATTGGCGCCCGTGCCCCCATTTGTTCCAGCTTCCTTAAATTGTTTACAACCGCCTTCGGATAGAGGCCTATGGCCAAAATGCAGGCATGGGGAGTCACCACGCTGTCTCTAATCTGGCCCATTCCCAGATACCCGCCATCGGGATTTTGAGACGCGGACCACCCCCACACCGGCGAACCAATTTTTTGGGCATGAATAATCTGGGCGAAAGCGAAATTAGCTTCGGAGTAGCCGAGTTTTGTCCCTGTTTCGTCAAGGAACATGCCGCATATAAACTGCATGAAAAGTCCGCCACCCTGCCAGCCCGGCTTGAAATACTTAAGGCCATACTTCTCCTCCATGTCGGCTTCGCCCATACGATGATGCTCCCATGTGGTTGGCGGCACCTTGCCGGAAGCGACCATAAGAAATGCTCCGAGCAGCTTGTCTTCTCCACGACTTATGAATACCGGCCGGTTTACAGTTTTATTTATAATATCAAATTCATAAAAGATTTTTCCGGTTTCAGGCTCGTAAAAAATGCCCCAATTGATTTTGTCCAGTATCTGGGAGCACTCATCTGAGAGCTGCGGAAACTCCTGTCGCACCAGAATAAGCCCGGCGGGAAGTTTATTGTAATCTGAAATATTATTGGGGCCGGCATAGGCATTTGTGTCGCCCGTAACGCTCAACCAATTGTTATACAAATAATTCCAGTTTTGGATTTTTTCAAGGCTCCTCAAAATCTTGCTAATCTTAAGAATTGCATCTTCTTCCTTTAGATAACCCAGTCTATGAGCGACCGATATACTTGCAAGATATAGCCCCACGTTTGTCGTGTTGGACTTTTCCGGCTTTGTGTTGGAGTCGTAGGGGAAACCTGTTTCTGGAGCAACATAGAAATCAATGTAGTTCCAAGTGTCCTTCATGACCTGTTGCAAGTAGGCTATATCGGGTGGCTGAAGTTCGTCTTTTGGAATTGAAAGAGCAGAATTACAGCAAAAAACAAATATAAATCCATACCAAACGGTGTAATGTGGAAGTCTTTTCATTTTGGATAATAGTTGGCTACGAAATGGTGTTGAAATTGTTAATGCAAATTTAGTTTGTCGTTTTTAAATCTGGTACCGGTCACTTCAAAACCAGCCACTACAGGGTGCGGACTTCATAACAGGTTTGTTTTCCATTTCAAAGGCTTTTTGTTTTAGCGGTCCGGCTGCAAAGCAAAATGAGCCGGGACCCCGTTGCCGGAAATCCGCGGTGTCAAATTCGTCCCGTGTGGTCAAATAATTCATCCGCAGAATTTCGCTCACCCTCGCCATTTCTTCTCGTTGAGATGGTTTATATTGACGGCGCTTTTCGCTATCCAGCGGCGGAAACGTCGGGCTTGGTCGGGAATGGTGGCGAGGTCGAGGTTGTGCGCTTCCGCAAATTCCTTGTGAAGCAATGTGTCTCGCAAGCCGAGGGCACCGCGCTTTGCGTCATCGAGCGTCACGCCAAACACGCTGATCATTTTGGATGAGTTCATGTCTGAAGCGCGACACTTCCGCGGATTCAGAATTCTTAGCTGGCTAACCTGCCCAATCCTTCTTAACCACTTTGGTGCAAATAATTTTTTTCGCCGATTCTTCAAGGCCGCCAAAGAGCGCGGTAATACTGGTGCGGGGAACTCGGAGAGACCGGGTTGGTGACGTTCAAAGTGCTCCCAACGAGCGTGTTGGTGGAGACGGAGGTCCACGCCACCAAATCCGGCGAACTTTGAATGACATAAGGTGTGCCAGGTTGGCCTTGCAGGAGAAGCTCCACCTGCCCGGGCTGGACGCCCAACGCGGAAAGCACCGAGGGTCCTGGTGCAAACGTGAAAAGCGTCAGCGATAATGGTGGAAACGAACAGGTGAAGTTCGTGCCGGCCGTTGGAAAATTCGTCGTCGCGATGTCTTGCAGTGCAGCCGCGGCGTTGGTTTCCGCCGCCTGATCTTGCGGGATGCCGTAGGATTGAATCGTGGCGGTTGTCCACGGCACGAAATTCGTCAGCACGATTTGCGCATTGAGGTTCGTGGTCATGTCTTTGTTGATGACCAGCAGCGTGAGTGCGCCGTTGGTGCGATGAACGGCAGAAGCGGAAAGCAAAAGATTGTCACTGGTGCCATTGAGGACGGAATCGCCGGGCCGCGCAAAATACTGAAGCAATTTTTCAGCGTAAAAGGTGGGATACGGCGTGTTTGACCCGTTCACGATCCCGTAATCACCGACCCCTGCCAGCCATAGATCGTCGGGTCATAATCGCCGCCCGCCTCCGGTTCATCATTTTGGAAATCCCAAAAGAGGTACGATCTGAATTCGGTTTTCATGAGCTGGCTGGTGCTGTCGGCGAGGTAGAGTGCGTTGACCAGACTGGTGGATTGCCGGCCCATGGCCCCGGCGTCGCTGTTGTTTTCCGTCACACACAACTCAATGTTGGTGCCAGCGGGTCCGATGTAATCGGTGATTTGCTGGCGCAAGTTCGCGGCGGCGCTGGCCCAGTCGCTCCAAACCAGGGGACACGGATTGCCGGCCACCTGCAACAGGAGCGGGTCGCTGTCTGCGGATGCAGAGTAAGGAGTCCAGCCATAGGTGGTGTATTGCCAGTAAAAATGATAAATGAGGAAATCGGGCATGACTCCGAGGCTTTTCAACTCGGACAATACGATGGGCGTCCATCCATAGTTCGTGGTGCCGGTGCGCGGATTGATGGCAAAATGCGTCGCGTTGTTGGAATAGCTTCCCTCTCCCGGCGCGACGACAATGCCCACATGGATAGGCACGGCCGGGTAAGCCGCCTTCATTTGCTGAATGTAAGCCGCCGCGTTGGTGGCATACGTGTATGGATCATGAGGAACTACATTGGAATCGGTTTCCCATGTGCCATAACATTCATTGCCAATTTCCCAATATTTGAAACCGCAGCTATTGGTTTTGTTGGCCGAGAGCACCCAAGCGGTCGCCTCACCGGGAGTCCCGGTGCCGTAATTAACGGTGGTGAAAACTTGAGCGGCTAGATTGGTGGCGATATACCTGAAGGTGGCATTCCCGGTCGGGTCAGTGGCCCAATGGTATGTGTCCGAAGTCGAGCCACCCGGCCAGCGCAAGTTCAAACAACCGACGGCTTCAAGCTGTGGCAATGTTTGGGCATTGGTCAGACTGTCGTCCCAGGTGCCGGTATTGAGTCCGAACTGGCGCGCATCCACAGTTTGCAAGGCCTGCCCGGCGTCAACTCTCAAGTGGACCACGGCCGGTGCAGGCGCGGCTACCAGTTGAACATCGTCCACGTAAAAGGTGGGTTGTGCCGCGCCGCCATCGTCGCCCTGAATCCAAAAGCCGCTACAATTTGGCTTGTTGGCCACGCCCACGGAGGAAAGCGGAATGGTAAATTGCTGCCAGGTATTGGTCTGCAAAGCACCCAAGGGATAGGCCAACTGATTGGTGCCATCCAGCAATCCCCAAACTTGCACTTTTTGGCCACCAGCGCTGCCGCCATTGACCCAAAAACTGAAATTGGTGTAGAGGCTGGTATTAAAATCCGAATGCTCAAAAGCAAGCGCCTGGTAGTTACCGCCATCGGTAACACTGATGGAATAGCTTCCCGAATGAACTGGCGAAGTGTTGGTCATATTGACGGTTGCCCAACTCCAATTTTGAAAACCGTTCACCAGATTGTCGGTGTAAATCGGAAGATTGTTTTGTGGGATGCCGGGGGCGGGGGCGACGCTTTGCTCCAACGTGTTGGCGCTGCCCGGATAGTTGCCGCTGGAGTAGGTGGCGGTGATCAGGTCCGTGCCCACCGGGAGATTGGTAATTGGAGAACTGGTGGCGCTGCCGCCAGTCACCGTGTTGGTGCTGAACGGGCCATTGGGAGAAGAAAACACCACCTGACCTGTGGCATTGCCGGCGGTCGTCCCGTTGGTCAGGACCGTGGCGGTAAAGGTGACACTGCCGCCGTAGGAGGAGGGGTTGAACGAGGAGGTGAGCCCAATGGGATTACCAATATTCTTCAGGATAATATTGTCGATGGTCAGGGTGTCGGTGAAACCGGGGCCGTTCCACTGCCAGGCATTGAGTTGGAAGGCCAACTGCCAGGTTGCTCCGATCGGCAAGGCCGCCGTGATGCTGCCCAAGTTTACGCTGAAAGTCTGCCAGGTATTGGCGGCCGTCAACTCGTCGTCGACCGTCGCGTTTATGATCGGCCCCAAGCCGCCAAAATAATTGTCCGGCCAGGTTTGTATAGTAAACTCGAAGAGGTCCGCCTGGCTGCCTTTGGCATCGAAGGACAACACGTAGTCCGACGGGTTCGGATCCGTGTTCCCGGAAACCGTCATCAACTGCAGTTGCCCGGCGTAATAGTCATTCCAGGTTGTTGTCGTCATGGTTTCCTGCCAGCAGCCGCTCGGGTTTCCGCCACTCGCCAGCACATAGCTGGTACAGTTGGTCGGGCTGCCACCCGAATACGAACCAGTGCCGAAATAGCCCGTATATCCGCCGTCAAAGTTCTCGTCGAAAATTGTCGTCTGCGCAGTGGCAGTCAAGCCACCGAGTACGATTGCCAAGGCGGCCATTTGATAGCGGGATTTCACAAGTCGCATCGAGTGGTTAAGGAAGGGTTAAAGGGTTATGGTCAATGCTCGAAGTTTAATACATACGCCCAACTTCTGTTGAGCTGCGGCTTCGACAGAATCGCTCTTATATCACTATATTTCAAAGAAAAAATCTCATGCTTTTTCGAAGAACCAAGCGGAACCTTTCCCAATCTTGGCTAAGGATTAGGGCTTGTCTTGGATAAAATTGCGAGATTGCCGAATTACACGGGAACAGCCTCACAAGGAGCATCACAAGAACCAGTCGCGGTCAGTCAAAACGAGTCATCGGGTGGCACAATGAACAGCGGGGTGAAAATGGATAAAGCTGTCGTGAACATTGGCGAAAGTCACGCTGTGGCATTCCATGTCACAGGTGGTCATAACATGGAGAACTGGCGGGAGCGGCGGGGCTCGAACCCGTAACCTCTGCCGTGACAGGGCAGCGCTCTAACCAATTGAGCTACGCCCCCGCAATAGAACAAGTCAGGCTAGAAGATGCGCCCGGAAGCGTCAAGGAGCTTTGCGGAAAACAAATTCGGGCAGCAGACGCCAAGGAGGTGGGGGTGGGGAACCCCGCTGAAGAAACGTACTGCCACCCGAATGATTCATTCTTGCTTTTTGTGGGCTGTTTGTCAATAAGTTATCATGCACATTCTCGGGCATTTGGCTTTGCATCTCTTGGCTTTACGTCAGCAAATTTTTTCGTAAAGTGCCCATGACCGTCCCCTCTGGCCGGCATCCCGTTTCGTCTTCTCGACGATGCCGTATCGTTGAATCGTTGAAACGCTGCCTCATTGCATTGTAGCATTGGCCCGGCGGATGGATGAATGCCGCCGTTTCGCGAAGCGCATGAACCGCATCAAACTGCTGCCCGAACAGGTCGCCAATCAAATCGCCGCCGGCGAGGTGATTGAGCGCCCCGCGAGCGTCGTGAAGGAACTGGTTGAGAATGCCCTCGATGCCGGCGCAGGAAAAGTCGCGGTCGAAATCCAGGCCGGCGGACGCAGCCTCATCCGCGTGACCGACGACGGCACCGGCATGAGCCGTGACGACGCGCTGCTTTGCCTCGAACGCCACGCCACGAGCAAGATTCAAAGGGCCGAGGATTTGGCGGCGATCGCCACGATGGGTTTTCGCGGCGAGGCGCTGCCGAGCATTGCCAGCGTCAGTCGTTTCACGTTGACCACGCGCGAACGCGACGGCCGTTCGCCCGAAGGCACACAGGTCGTTGTCAACGGCGGAAAAATTGCCGAAGTCAAGGCCGCCGGCAGCGCGACCGGCACCAACGTCGAAGTGCGGCAGCTTTTTTTCAATCTGCCTGCGCGCCGGAAATTTTTGCGCACCGAGGAAACCGAGGCCGCGCACGTCCAGCATTACCTCACGCTCGCCGCACTGGCGTTTCCCGAGGTCGCGTTCACGTTCCAAAAAGAGGGGCGGTTTGTCTGGCAATTGCCGGCGCAAAAATCCGGCGCGGCCACTTCGAGCCGGCTGGAGGCGCTGCGCGAGCGCCTCCGCGCCCTGCTCGGCGATGAAAAGCTATTGCCCGTGAACTTCCTGGCTGCCCTCGACGACCCCTTCAAATCGGAAGAAACCGATATTTTTGAAACCGCTTCGCCGGAAAACTCCGAACTCCGAACCGCGAACTCTCCACCCCCCGTAGCAGAGCTACTGCGGAGGACGGGCGAACTCCGAATCTGGGGTTTCATCGGCGCGCCGGGCGTGTCGCGCGCGACCCGCGAGAGCCAGCACTTGTTCGTTAATCGGCGTCCGGTGGAAAATCGCGGGCTCAATTACGCCCTGCTCGAAGGTTACCACACGACGTTGATGAAAGGCCGTTATCCCGTCTGCTGCCTGTTCCTGGAAATTGATCCGGCGGCGGTGGACGTGAATATCCATCCGGCCAAGCGCGAGGTGAAATTCCACCGCGAACTGGAAATCCGCAAATTTACCGCCCAAGCCATGCGCGAGACGCTACTGGCGTTTCATTCCGAACTTCCGAAACCAACGGCCGGTTTTAACGCAGAGATGCAGAAAACGCAGGGTCAAAAACCCGGGCGGCCGGAAATTGTTCAATCAAAGCCTGCGCCCGAAACTTCCGCGCTGCCCAATTTTCCGGAAAAGCTGAAGCCGGCGCTGGTTGAACCGCCGAAGGTTCCAACGCAACCAGCTCCCTTGAAAAAGGGCTATTCACCGTCAGCCGCGGCGGCCGCGCCGGCAACATCCGAACCGCAAACGCCATCTCCCATCCTCCATCCTCCATCCTCGCCGCCGCCCCCGGCGGTTCCGACCCCGGACCTGCGACCGCCGTCTTCCGGGCCAACTCCGCTTTTGAATGTCCCTTTGCGCCTCATCGGGGTCATCGGCAAACTTTACGTGGTGCTCGAATCCGACCGCGGACTGGTCCTGCTCGACCAGCACGCCGCGCATGAGCGGATTTTGTTCGAGCAAATGTTGAACCGGATTGAGCAGAGCGGTTCCGCGCCGTCGCAAAAGCTGCTGCTGCCGGAGACGATTGAATTGGCGGCGCGCGACGCGAATTTTTTGCGGGAGCAGTTGCCCGTGCTCACGCGGCTGGGCGTCGGGTTGAGTGAATTCGGCGAGCGGACGTTTTTGCTGGACACCCTGCCGCCGTTCGTCAAAGTAACCGACCCTCGCCGGTTCGTGCTCGACCTCGTGGACGAGTTGAAGGCGGCGGGACGCGAGGTGAATCTCGCCCGGCTGGGCGAGCACACGATTGCCAAGACCGTCTGCCGGCACGCCGTGAAGGCCAACGATCCCCTCGGCGGACGGGAACTGGAAAAGCTCGTCGAGGATCTGCGCCATTGTGCGATGCCCTATACCTGCCCGCACGGCCGGCCAACGCTGATTGAAATGAACTACCGGGAACTCGAGAAAAAGTTCGGAAGGACGCAGTAGGGCGGAAGCTCAAATGCACGTCACGCTTTACAAGCTTGGGAAAATTCCAGTCCCGCCAAGACTTTACGGCGGGACGGAGCGTTATATTTTCTGGCTCGGCCAGGCATTGATAGCGTTGGGGCATCGCGTGACACTGATTGCCAATGCCGAAAGCCGCCTTCCCGGTGCGGAACTGCGTACGCTGGCAGCGGATGAAAAAAATCCGCAAGCCTGGTTGAATCTGATTCCGGATGCGACGGACATCGTGCATTTTCACGAACAGCCCCGAGGGATCGTCAACAAGCCGTATTTGCTGACAGTTCACGGCAACGGCCGGCCGGGCGAGCAATTCCCGCCGAACACCGTCTTTGTCTCGCGGCGGCACGCGGCAAACCACGGGTCACATCATTTCGTTTATCCGGGAATCAACCCGGATGATTTTCGGTTTGCGGAAAAGCGCGAGGACTATGCCCTGTTTCTGGCCAAGGCACGGTGGAAAGTGAAAAATTTTCACGGCGCCGTGGCGGCGGCGCGCCGCGCCGGTCTGGAACTGCGGGTGATTGGCTCACGCGACTGGCCGTTGCGTCTGCAGCGCTGGTGGCCCCCCATCCGGGGTGTCCGCTATTACGGCTTGCTGGGCAAACCGGAAAAGGAGGAATTGCTGTCCCGGGCGCGTTGCTTGATTTTCCCGGTGCGCTGGGAGGAACCCTTCGGTCTGGCGGTCACCGAGGCGCTGGTAAGCGGCGCTTACGTCGTGGCCACGCCATACGGGTCGTTGCCCGAAATCGTCACGCCGGAAACCGGCACGTTGAGCGCCAAAATGGTCGAACTTGCCGAGGCGGCGAAGCATCCGCAGCGGTTCAGTCCGGCGGCGTGCCGTGACCGTGTGCTGCGCGGCGGATTCACACACCTGGACACGGCGCGAAAATATCTCGGTTACTACGAACGGATTTTGACGCATGGCTCGCTGGGCGAAGGGAACGAACCGTCGCCGGCGACCCGGCTGGGTTTCCTGGCGAAACAACTTTTGCCTTGGGAAAATGGAGCTTAACCTTCGTGCATGAAAGTCAGCGGGTTCACCTTTTTGCGCAATGGCCAGAAACTCGGCTATCCGTTTGTGGCGTCCATCCGTTCAATTCTGTCCGTCGTGGACGAATTTGTCGTCGCGCTCGGGCCATGCGAAGACGACACGGAAAAACAATTGCGCGCCATCGGCGATCCTAAAATCCGCATCCTCCCCACGCAATGGAACGAGCGCATCCGGTCGGATTACAGCGTCAAGGGCTTTGTCTTTGGCCAGCAAAAAACCATCGCTCTGTTCAATTGCATCGGGGACTGGGCGTTTTATCTGGAAGCCGATGAAGTCATGCATGAGGACGACCTGGTGAAAGTCCGGGCGACGATGGAACGTTATCTGGACGATGCCCGCGTCGAGGCGCTCGCGTTTGATTACCTGCATTTTTACGGCAACGCGAACACGATTGCCTGGTCGCCCGGCTGGTATCGCAGCGAAGTCCGCATCCTCCGCAACACCATTCCGGCGTGGTCGAGCGAGTCGCTCTTTTTCAACGTGGTGGTCAGTCACAAGCAATCGCGCCATCCGCGCGCCGCGCACACGGGCGCGACGATTTACCATTACGGGTGGGTACGCAGTCAAACGCAGATGAATCTCAAGGCCGTCGCCACCCACAAATACTGGGAAAATGAACCGGCTGCCAGGGTGGATTATAAGCAAATTGACCCGGCCACGCTTAAACTTTTCACCGGCACGCACCCGAAAGTGATTCAAGAGTGGCTGCCGAAAGCGGAGGGGATTTTCCGAGCCGACCCGGATTACAAATTAAGTTCGCGCGAAAAAAAGCATCGCCTGATGCTCAAACTGGAACAGTGGTTCGGTTTTCGATTCAACAAAACACATTACCGGCTGGTTCGCTGATCGCCTGGGCGGAGGCTTCGATCACCGTGACCGTCTGAATTTCTGGAACGTTTTCCCCGTCAGCACCAGGGAAAAGGATCTTCCGCCGGAGAAGAGCCCTTTGGCCTCACCTGCCACTTCGCAGGCTGCGGGCGACTGTAAAGCTGAGGATTCAAACTGGCATCGTTGTACATCTTCAGTTGCCGGTACAACTTGAAACGGCGGGTGCCGCGCTCCAACACGGCCAGCAATTCCTGAAAACACTCCTCTAGATCGCGGAGTTGTTCCGCCAGAATCGCGCAGCGGTCGGCGCAGGTGCGGCGATGCGCCGCCGTGGCGGATTCCCGGCCGGCTTCGAGTCGCATGTGATAGACCTTTAACGAGAGGATTGAGAGCCGGTCAATGATCATGCCGGGCGTTTCAGAGTGGAGCGGGCTATCCGGGTTGGCCGGCGGCAGTTGACCCAGGAACCAAGCATCCATCTGCTCGACGGCGTCGTTGCGGGCCTGGTTGCAGCGGTCGATCGTGCGTTTGGCGTCGCGCATCCGTTCCAGGCTCAAATCCTCGCGCCGCGCAACGTCTTCTTCGTGCCACAAATCAAAATTCATCCGATGATTCCGCTCGATGGCGTTCCAGGGCACGCCGGTTTCAGGCGGCGTGGAAGTTTCATGCCAGCGGGCGGTCCATTCGGCCTGACGCCGGACGATTTCGCCGGCCAGCGATTGCCATGAATTCATATCCCGGCAACTTGAAATGGAACCATCAAGCCGACAAGCGAAAAAACCATCAGGCGACACGAGCTTCGTCAAAGGCGGCGATACTGGCCTGCAATAGCCGTTCCCGTTCGATGTGTTCCACGGCCAAACCGGCTGGTGGTTCAACGATCCAATTGGCATGACGAAAGGGAACGGTGGCGCCGGGACCGGTCCGTTTGATCAGCATGAGTACGCGCTTGCCCAGCGCAGTCGCCAGGTGCAGGAATCCGGTGTCTCCGCCCACGACCACCGTGGAAAGCTTCATCAAACCGGCGTCCGTCAGGCGCGGAACCCCGGCGGCCACGGTGAAACCGTCCGCCTGCGCCGGTTCGAGCCGCGGCCGATCTCCGGGACCGCCGCTGAAAACAATTTGCACGCTCCGTTCGCGCCAAAAACGCGCCAGCGCCAGGTAATTTTCCATCGGCCAGTCTTTATGCGGCGAACTGGTGAACGGCTGGAGATAAAGCGTGGATCTGACCGGGTCCAAATGATGCGCGGCGAAAAATTGGCCTGCGGCGGCCAGCGCTTCGGGCGGCAGGATAAATTCGTTGCGGATTTCACCGGGTCGCAAGCCGGATTCCCGCAGCAGGGCAAGGTGATTATCCGCCGGGTGGATTTGGTAGTTGAGCCGGACACCCCGCGTGTAAAGCCAGCCGCGCGGGGGATGATAGACGCAACCCCAGCGCCGGGGCGCACCGCTCCACCACGACAAAATTTCCGTCTCACCGTAGCCTTGAAAATCAATTGCCAGCGAAAACCTTTTTCGCCGCAAAACCCGCAGCAGCTCGAATGTGCTGAAAACCGCGGATTTCAAATTGCCCGAATGGTAAACCGCACGGTCCAATGGAAGGATTTCGTCAATTTCAGCAAAGCCGCGCAGGAGGGGGGCGTATTCCTTGGAAACGAGAAAATGCAGTCTGGCGTCCGGAAAATTTTCCCGCAAAACGTGGACGGCCGGCAGCGTAAAACAGGATGTCGCCGATGGACTTGAGGCGGACCAGCAAAATGTTGTTGCGTGAGTTCACTTTGCAGGGGCACTGGAAATTGCTGCTTCAACAGCGGCGACCAGCGTGGAACGGAATGTGTCGCGCGAACATTTTTGGGCGTAAATTTGAGCGCCGGTTTGCCACTTGGAGAGTTCTTCCACCCTGGCAGACGCGACCTGGACCATGGCACTTTGAAGCTCCAGGACATTGCCGGATTCAAAAAGCAATCCCATGCCGTATTGGCGCACGAGGTGGCCGATGAGATATTCATCGGAAGCGATGACCGGCTTGCCCGCGCCGGCGGCGCGCGACAAAACGCCGCTGGTGCCTTGGTGGTGGAGGTAAGGCAATAATACGGCGTCGCACGCGGCGAACAACTGCCGCTCCTCCTCGGCGGAAACGTAGCGGTTCACGATTTCTGCGCGGCCTTGCGAGCGGAGGGTTTCAAGATCGCGGGCCAGCTGTTCGTTGTTGGGCTGCAAGCCGGCGCACAGCAAAAACGCCGGGCCGGGCGCGGACATTCTGAGCATGGCTTCGACCGCGAGGTGCAAGCCTTTGCGCTTGTAGCCGCCGCCATAAAAGAGCAAAACAAATTTGGCGTCCGGGAGATTGAACCGTTTCCGAGCCGCCGCGCGGTCGGCGTGAAAATTTTCGGGATACGGATCGGCGAGCAAATGAATCGGCGCGCCCGGATATTTTTTCCGGGCAACGTCGCAGAGCAGCGGGTCAAACAGCAGCAAGGGATTCAGCCAGCCATTTCGAATGAGGCGGCGGAAGCCGATTTTTTTCAGCGCCTGATTGGGCAAGAACGGACTGGCGTTGAGAAATTGCGGGCGCAGATAAATGCCGCCGAGCCGTCCCCACAAGCGGTCGGCGGGCATCCAGCCGAAGGCCGCGAGACGCAGGGTGGTCGAGGCAAGGTCGTTGAAATGGGCCAGGAACGCCAGCGCCGCGCCGGATTTTTCCAGGCAGGCGGCGACCTGGGCGGACGAGGCGATTCTGGTTTCATCAAATTTTTTAGAAATGGTCGGAATAATTTTCACCTGCGCCAGGAGGTGGGCCATCTGGCCCTCGATGCGTTTCATGGCGGCGGGCCGCGTGTCCACCGCGAGCGTCAGTGAAAACCCCGCGCCCAGCAAATCCTCGGTGATGAAGCGCAGACCGCCAACGTGATGGCCGTCCACGCTTGGTTCATAAATCAAAACAGGGTGGTTGATATTGGCCAGCCTCATGGGGTTTATGGTTGGAGGACGGGCTTGACCGTTCAGCTTTTTTCGTTCTGCACCTGATAAACTTTCAGGTAACGCAGAAACGTGTAGATGGCGATGATCCGGGCGATGGCCAACCCCTGCCAGCCGTCGAGAAAACCGAGCCGCAAAAAATAGGCGCGGAAGAAACGCCACCACGGACGGAGCAAGACTTCAAGGAAATAAACCCTCTTTTTCCGCGCCGCGCATTCCTGCACGAAATAATCCACGGACAGCATGGCCTTTTTCATCTCGTGCTCCAGCGATTCCATGCTGTGATGCAGTAGTTCGCCCCGCTCCGTTCGACCCGGCCTTCGACCATGAGTTTTTCGTGCAGACTTCCCGCCCAACGCCCGCGCCCACGCTGCCAGAGCCGCGCCTTGCGGTCGGGATACCAATCGCCGTGGCGTATCCAGCGGCCGTGGTAAAAGGTGCAGCGCGGAAAACGGTAGGCCGCGCACGGCGGATTGAATTTGTTCAGCTCAAACAAACGGACGATTTCGTCGCGCAATGCCGGCGACACGACTTCGTCGGCATCAATGGCCAGCAACCACGGCTGGGTCGCGTTCCCCGAGGCAAAATTCCGGTGCGCTGCATGGCCCTGCCACGGCTCACAGAAAACTTTCGCGCCGTAAGACGCGGCAATTTCACCCGTGCCGTCGGTCACGTTGTGATCGGTGACGACAATGATTTCGCCGGTCCAGCCGGCGACGCTGTCGAGCGCGCGGCGGATGCGATGCGCCTCGTTGCCGGCAATCATGCAAACAGAGATGGGCAGGGGTTGCACGTTTCAGGACCTGGATTTTGGCCGCAGCTTTTGAATGGGCGCCTGCTGCTCTGCCAGCCCGCGTTCTGATTCCAGGTTGTCCCGGAGGCTGAGGACCGTCTGGAGTGACTTGATTTGGCGACGCTGCTCCGTGCCGCGACGCTGCTTTTCGGGAATCATGGCCAGTTTCATCAGGGAACAGATTGGCGGAATTTTCCTGGAACGTCAGTCAAAAAGTTGGGCTTTGAGTTGACAAATACAAGCTTGGAAACCAATTCTGGTCGCCATGGTCGGACGATTTGTTGGTGAAAAGGCGGCCTTGAATCTCAGCGTACAAAAATTTCGCGCGCCGAGGCAATTAATGCATCCTTTTCTCTGGCTGCCAAGCGGCGTGGTTTCGTCGCTGGAAGACTTTCTGCCTTGGGCAGCGCACCGGCACAAAGTGATGTTTCATTCTCCGTCAACGGAAAAGATTCCGGGCACCACCACCTGACGGTTGCCGAACTGGCCGATGGCAAAATCATCGGCGATCTGCGCTTGGTGGCAACCGCGGACGATGTAGTGGTCGGCGGGCTGCAAAGTTTGTTCGGCTGCGCGGAAGCGCGTAGCCATTATCTGTTACATCGCCGGCGTTTGCGGATGCCAAAATACCGGCAGGGGACCGCTTTGCTTTTGGGATCAGCCAGCAGCGACAATTACTATCACTGGCTGCTGGACAGTCTGCCGCGCTGGAAGATGTTGCAGGCGGCGAAGTGGTTGGATTATGACTTTGTCCTGCTGGACAGGCGGCCCTCACGGTTTCAAGATGAAATTTTAGACCGGTTGAAAGTGCCGCCGGAAAAACGCCTGCGCTGCTCGAAGAATTTTGTCCACCAATTTGAACGGCTCGTGGTGCCGGCCATGCCCGCGCCGCTGTGGCAGGTCGCGCCTTGGGCGTGCGGAATGGGTGCGCTCGCTCTTCCCGGAGGGAAATTCCAGTCCGGAAAAAATCTACCTTTCGCGGCACGGCACCAAGCGGCGGCGACTGGTGAACGAAACGGAACTGGAAACGCAGTTGGCGGCGTTGGGGTTTGCCTGCGTCCAGCCGGAACTTTTGTCTGTCGCCGAACAGGCCAAATTGGTTGGTGCAGCCCGGTATGTGGTGGCTCCACACGGCGCCGCCTCGCGAACTTGGTATTTGCGCCGCGTGGCGCAAAGGTGATCGAGCTGCTTCATCCCGAAAATCAAACTCCTTGCTACAAACACCTGGCTCTGGCCCGAGGTTTGCATTATACGTCGCTGGTCGGAGCGCGTGCGCGCGGACTGGCCGCTCACAACCGTCGGGACGCCGAATTCACAATCGAAATCGCAGACGTATTGCGCCTCCTGGCTGGGGGCGGATAACTGTTTATGCCCGATAGAGACGTGATCCTGACAATCCTGCACCGAGCAGACTTCGCCAATATCGCACCGTTCGTTTGTTCCTGAAGCACGCCGGCTACACGGGACACCTGGTGGTATTTGCCAGTGCCGTGGGAGACGAGGTCTGCGCAAAACTTCGCGAACTCGAAGCCACGGTTGTGCCGTTCCATTTTTTTGGCAAGGGCGAACGCCAACCGCTGGCGCGGCTGTGGCCGTTGTGGCAGTGGTATTTTTCAAGCCGCGCCTCGCAGGCCGCCAAGGAAAAACTCGCCCATCGCGTGCTGCACGTTCGTTACCGCCGATACCTGTTGTATTTGCAATATCTGCGCGAACACGGCGAGCGCTTTGATCGTGTGATGCTCACCGACGCCAAGGATGTTTATTTTCAAATCGAACCATTTTCGTGGAATCCCGAACCGGGGATTCATTTCGTGCTTGAAGAGGCGCAAGTGAGGATCGGTCACTGCCCGCTGCACCGGCTCTGGCTGGGCTGTCAATTCGGGGAGGATTATGTGGAACGGCACGCCGGGGAAACCGTGACGTGTTCCGGCACCATTTTCGGCGACACGGCCAGCACCCTCAAGTATCTTGAATGCATGGTCGCCACGATGATGAAGGCCAGGAACCTGGCGAAAATATACGGCGGCGACCAGGGCATTCATAATTACCTCCTGTTGGAAAAGCTGCTGCCCAACGGCGTGGTTCACCCAAATCGCCGCGCGCCGGTGCTCACCCTGGGCATGATGCGCTGGGACCAGGTGCAGTTGAACCAAGAGGGCTTCGTAGTGAATGAAACAGGTGCGCCAGTCCCGGTGTTGCACCAATATGATCGCATTCCCGAATTGAAAAATCATCTGCTGGCACGGCTGCCTCAAATGGCTGAGACTCTTTAGGCAAAAGTCATGTCAAGTTCATTACTGAAGAAGGCATGGCGGGATCGCCGCGAGCAATTCCGGGATGTCCGCCGTCATTTTCTCTTGCGCCGGAAGTTTGCCGCTGAAGAACATCCGTTCACCACTCTCCGCTCAGTGTTGCGTCCGCGAAAAACCATCCTCTTTTTTCCCGAACGCCCGAATACCGGCTCCGTCGCCTACAAACTGTGCGCCCTGCTCGGGTTCGCCATCACGAACAATCCGCGCCGCCGCTTTGACGTTGCCTTCAAGCTCAAGGACGCCACCTTTTGCGACGCGGCGGAATTGCAAAGCCTTTCGGCAACCACAAGGAAGATCATCAACGGCCAGAGCCTGGATATCAGCAAACGCTCGCTCGCCAAAGCGTTCACGGAAGTCTTCGGTTACGCGATCGAAGTCGATCCCACGCAATATGGCAGCGAGCTTGTCGAAAAATCCAACCACAACGCCACGCACGACGGCCGCGTACGGCAAGGTCCGCTCGCCCCGGACGAGGTTCGCTCCGCATGTGTGCATCAAAAAGTGATCGACAACCTCTCGGGGGAAAAGGGCCTCGTGCTGGACCATCGCGTGCCGGTGCACGGCGACCGGATCCCGCTTGTGTATCTCAAGTATCGCCCAATTGAGACACGGTTTTCCAATGTCAACACCCTTGTAAAACTGGCAGAGCCGGACGCGGTGCTTTCACCAAAGGAATTGGACAACGTTCTTTTGCTGGCCGGAAAAATGGGCATTGATTATGGAGAATTTGATGTGTTGAGAGACAAAGACCAACGCATCTATGTGGTGGACGTCAATCATACTCCCCATGGACCTCCGAACGGCCTGCCCGAACGCGAAAGCAAGATTGCCTTGGAACGTCTGGCGAAATCATTTGACCGGTTGCTGGACCAGTAAATTTACCGCTTAGCCCGGTGTCACGAACCGGCGTAACATCAGGAAATTGACCCGGCGATGGCATGGACACAGACAATGCAAACCGGCCACCACTGATGGATTTGAGTTGGGTCAGCAAAATGTTTTCGCGGCTTTCCATTTTATCGTGGCAGTACCATGTCCGCTGGCTGGCCGCGCAGACCTGCCTGCGTTCCCGCCAGCACACATTTTGGCCGGGTGTGGCCAGCTCGCACAGATCACGGGCACAGAACTTGAAGGAAGCGGACAAGAAACTCGCCGAGGACGCGAGGTTGAAGAAATTGGTCCAGCGCGAACCGGTGGCGCAACCACAGGCGCCAACGGAACTGAAGCGGCGAGACGTCAGCGCGATGAGCAACTTTACGATGCCCTCCAGATCGTATTTCTAGGGACCCTGGATCGGCGTGGCAATTGTTAGCACGGCTTGAACTGCCGCCAGCAATTTGGCCGTTTCGATTCCCTGCAACGCGGTGTGCGGATTGTTGCCGGTCGCAAAAATGATCCGGAATTTTTCACCGACCGGAATCCACACTTCCGAGCCGGGATTGGGCCGGAACCACGAGACGGTGGGTGTGCCGGTCATCATTGCGATATGCAGCGTGCCCGTGTTACCGCAAAGATGCGCCGCGCTGTGCTGAATGACCGCAGCCAGTTGCAGCAAATTCGGCTCGCCAGCAAATACCCGCCACGGCGCAAACGGCAATTGTTTGAGCAACAATTCCATTTTGCCACGCTCGCGGTCGGTAGGCGCGCAGGAAAGCACCAGTTTTTTGTCAGGCCAATGCTCCTGCAAACGGGCAATCAGTTCCGCGAGTTGCGCCGGTGGCAATTCCCTGCGGTCGTCCGTGGTGAACGGGCTGAGATGAAAATAAGTGCCGGTGTCTGCCAAGCTGATTTTTGCCGCTGCCAGATGCGCCGGTTTGATTTCAACGTGAAACTCCGGCGGCGTAGCCGGAAATCCAACTTTCTCCAAGCAACGGCAATATTGCACGTAAACCGGCTCCGGCGAATACGGATGCCATACAGTTTCCGTAAACCGGTGCCGCCAGAAAAACGTTGCGCCACCATTTGGCGCCCGCCCCAGCCGTTCGCGCGCACCGCTGAAAAACGTCAGCCAGCTCGAACGGTCCGAGCCGTTGAGGTTGATGAGCGCGTCAAAGCGCTCGCGGCGCATTCGTCTGACAAAGTCCAGGTTTTCCCTCAGTGAAGCGTGTTTGGGAAAACGCGGGTAGCCCCAGATGCGGTCCACCCACGGCGCGCATTCCAGGAACGATGCGACGTGCGCGGCGATGCCGACATGCAGTTGCGCCTGCGGGTAGGCCCGGCGCACCATCCACAACGCCGGCAGCGAATGAACCATGTCTCCCAGAAAGCCCAGGCCGAAAAACATGACCTTGCGAGCTTGGTGCGTGCGTTGGAAAAAATTGCCGGAAGTAAATGTGCCCATCGGCCAAAGCGTAGCGTGGCAGTCGGCAGGGACAAGCTGGAATCTCGCGCATGGCACTCGCGCATGGCAATTAGATTGACAAAAGTCCGTTTGAAAACCGATGCTTCCGGCCATGCAGGATTCCATGTCCGGCAAAGAATGCGGCTTTGAATTCCCGCACCACTGAAAACTCCGCACCGCCAATGCGATCCGCTTTCCCGTTTTTCTGGCAACCGAAGGGCGTGGTTTCGTCGCTGGAAGCCCTGCCGTTATCGAGCCAGGTGCTCAAGAAAAGCGATGTGACCCTCGCCGTCAGTGGAAAAAATTCCGGGCCGCATCCATTGATTGTCGCCGAACTGGCCAGCGGCAAAATCATCGGTGATTTGCGGCTGGCAGCCACCCAAGATGACGTGGTGATTGGCGGCATCCAAACCGTGGTCGGTTGTGACGCCCTGCAAAATCATTATGCGCTGTGGCGGCGACGCTTTCGCATTCCGAAATACTGGCGCGGCAAGGCGCTGCTTTTGGGTGCGGACAACGGCGATAATTATTATCACTGGCTGCTGGACACCCTGCCGCGCTGGGAACTGCTGCGAGCGGCAAATTATGAAGATTACGATTACGTTTTGTTGCACAGCCGAACGGCGCATTTTCAAGACGAAATATTGGACCGACTGAAAGTACCGGTGAAAAAACGCCTGCGCTGCTCGAAGAATTTTGTGCATCAATTTGAGCGGCTGGTTGTGCCGACCATGCCTTATCCCCTGCGGCAAGTTGCGCCGTGGGCGTGTGAATGGCTGCGCTCACTTTTCCCCGACCGATGCGGCGGCCCAGAACGGATTTACCTTTCACGTCGCTGCATACAAAAGCGTCGGCTGATCAATGAAGCTGAATTGGAAACGCAGCTTCAGTCTTTGGGCTTCGTCTCCGTCCAGCCGGAGCGGCTGCCTGTGGCAGAGCAGGCGAGGTTGTTCGGTTCGGCAGAATGCGTGGTGGCCTCGCACGGAGCGGGATTGACGAATCTGGCTTTCGCGCCGGCCAATGCGTTGCTCGTTGAAATGTTTCATCCTGACGTCGTCCGCCCCACCTACAAAAATCTGGCTGCCGCCTGCGGATTGCGTCACGTTGCCGTTATTGGCCAGCGGACGGGTGGTGTATCCCGGACTGACGACCGCCGGATGGAATTCAAAGTCAGTGTATCGGGAGTATTGCAGATCTTGGCTCAAAATGATCCTGGAAAATAATTTCCAAAAAATCCATTCAGTCGTACCATAGAAAAATGGAAGTTGTCGGGGATCAATCTTAGAGCTTGACCGCAAAAAAATCCAATGGCCGAATGAAAATCCTTTACGACGGGCATGTATATCGCATGCAACCTGTAGGAGGGATTAGCCGCTATCTGGCAAATATTGTCAATGGATTGCCGGATGATTGGACGCCGGTCGTCACGGTGCGCAACGCGAAACCATCCGAATATCGGCAGTTGAGATTTCCAACTCATCCCAACCTGGTACTGAAGCGTTTTCCGGTTCCATACCTGCGTCCAAAGAAACTCTTCAATTGGGCCGCCAAAAGATACTTTGCCCGAATTGAATCCAGGAAAGATTTCAGCCTTGTTCACTCCGTGCATCATGGTTCCCTGGCGTTGGAAAGCCAAACCAAACGCGATGCTCCGTTTGTTCTGACCGTTCATGACATGATTCCGGAGATTTACAGCGAGGAGCTGGATCCCAAAAGCCATGATGCCAAAGTCAAACGAAAAGCGGTTGAATCGGCGGACGCGGTCATCTGCGTGTCAGAAAATACGCGGAGGGATTTGTTGGAGCGCATTCCCGTTTCCGAAAAACGCGTGTTTGTTACCCCGCTGGCCCCGGAGCTTTCACGGGAAATGTCGCTGGGCGATGAGCCGGTTCCCGAACGTCCTTACTTTCTGTTTGTTGGCGCCCGCAAGGCCAGGTACAAAAACTTTGCCCCGCTGTTGCAAGCCTTTGCCCGAGCGGCAGAAAAATGGACGGAGCTGGAGCTTTGCGTGGTCGGCCCAAATTTCGACCCTGTGGAAAGCAAATTGATCAGCGAGTTGAAAATTGACGGTCGGGTCAAAAATACCGGGCTGATTCCGGACCCTCACCTGGCCAAACTTTATCGCTGTTCCCTGGCACTGGTTTACCCTTCACTGTATGAAGGCTTTGGAATTCCTCCGCTGGAAGCAATGGCTTGCGGCTCGCTCGCCATCGTCTCGGACACGTCCAGTCTGACCGAGGTGACCGGAAGGGCGGCCATCATGATTGACCCCCGCTCCATCGAAAGCATGACTGAGGGAATGTTGAAGGTTTGCAACCTGGGTAGTGATCAGCGGCAGGAATGGATCAACCGTGGCTTGGCTTGGGCCGCCCGCTTCCAATGGAGCAAAACCGCGAGTGATACCATCAAGATTTACAAAGCCGTGGCCGCCTGATCCAACCAGCAATCTCAAAACAAAACCCAACCCGGTGTAGCCGGATCAGGAACGAAAAGCCCGGCTTGCAGCAAAGATGTCGTGCGCCTTACGCGCCATTTGCCGCCAAGAAACTGAAGGGCTGACGGCTGGAGCCGGCCCGCCAATCGTGGCGACTTTGATCGCAAATTTTTTGCATCAGGCCATTGACCTGTGATTTTAATTCGTAGCGCCGGGTCCGGGCCAACCAGGCTCGGGGATTAAGAATCCAAGGCCATTTGCTCTTTCGGAAGACATTGGATCGGTGGCAGGAGCGCTCGTATTCGATCGAGACGGCTAAAAGCTGTTTTATGTCCGCGCAAATTTCCATCGGAACCCCGGCCGGGCAGGATTGCAGCCATTCGTTGACAACCTTGTTCGCCCTGGGGGCGAAGTTGCTGGCGACTTGACCCATTTTGATTTCCCCGGTGGAGGCGGTTGGGTGATGCCGGCGGAAGGTGGTCACTTTTTCCGGAGTGGCCGCCCAAATGACACGTCCAACATTGTCCAAATTCCAAGCCGCGTCACCCGCCACGCCAAAATCCAAGGGAAAAGGATATTTTTGCAGTGTGGCGGTGCGGAACAGGTCGCTCGCACAACTTCCTGTAATTGCGCCGCCGGTATGCGTTAGTGCGGCGGCTACCATGATGGTTGGGTGCAATCGGCATGGTGCGCGCAATCGTAACCGCTTGATGACATCATCCATTGGCCATTCCGGACCCTTACACGCCCGGCCGGCTTCGTTCACAAAATCGGGCCGGCTGACCAGCACATCACATTGCAAGCGTCTGGCCGTGGTAACCAAATGCTCCGCTCCGGCCCGGGTCAATGAATCGCCCACCGTTGAGATGTAGCAATACTCGGTCGTCAACTGGCGGATGCCGTAATTCCAAGAAGCATACAAACCCGGCGGATGCTTCACAAAATGAATGTTCGAGTGGTGCAAATTGCTCTTGAGGAAATCCACCGTTCCGTCTTTGGAGAAGCTGTCCACAACCACCACCTGCTCCGCCAGGTCAATCCACGTGGACAGGTTCTGCACGTGATTGGGCAGATAGTGCATCGAGTTTTTGGTCGGAATGACTACCCCGAACGCACGCATAACGTTGCGTAACACAACAACGTCCGTCACATCAAGTGTTTTAATTCAAACAACAGTGCGACTTATGGTTGACATTCGCACTTCGGTGGCAACCGCCGAAAAATAAGTGTCGGCGAGTCACTTTCGGCGCCATCAGGGTATTTCGCGCAGGTCCGAGACGCGAAACTCGCTCCGCTCGATCCGGGCTGCGCCGTCGCGGATGAGGAACAGTGGCTTGTTCCCGTAAAACGAGGCCCACATCGAAAAAGTGCTTACCGGCCCCAAAATGTAATCGCACCGGGCCAGCGCGCACAGGTCGCCCACGGCCGAGCCGGCGCCAAGGCCCACGCGCAACCCCGGGAATTCGTGTTCAAGGCGGGGCTCGTCACTACACACAAAAAAGGCCACTTTGCGACCCGGAAATTGTTCCGCCAGTCCCTTCATCCAATCTGCGTATTGTGAAGCCGGGAAGAAGCATTTGCCTCCGTTCCACGTGCGATAGTCACCATGGCGGACGTGAACCCCCATGACCACGTCCGCCTGCCGCTGGAGTTGCTCCACCGCCTGTCGGCTGGCTTGCTCAATCTCCGCAATCGGCCGGAAATAGGACCTTATTTTCTCCGCATGACGCTTAACGAGTTCGGGTGCCCGAAAATTCCAGCCGTTCACGAAAATGACCCGGGCGTCGCGGATTTTGGCCTGGACCTCCGGGCCGTCGAGCGCCGTGATTGGCTGCGCCGGAGTTTCGCGCAACGTAAAGATGCTCCTTCCGAAAACCGGATGACGCTCATTCCACACGCCGAACACACGGGCCAGTCGAAAAAAGAGGCGCGTGCCGCGGACAGCGCCGCCCACGCCGGGAATGATGTCCCACCAGCTTTTTCGCGTGGCGCGGGGATAACGGCAATAGATGTCGTCCCGCGTCGCTTCAAAGAATTGGGCGTAGGAATGGAATGTGGGATTGGAAACGCGATGTCCCTGCTCCTCCGCCAAGGCAATGAAATTGGCGAACAGGATGATGCGATTTCCCAGGCGGCCACACCGGCCCGAGATGATGAAGAGCTTGCCCTCTCCCGACCGAGGCAGCGTCGGGCACCCCACATCGTTCGCTGAACGTTGACCTTCTGCAGGCAATGGATTTTTCTCAATCGTCATCGTGAACCAGCTTTGTCGCCCAATCGAGTCTCCTTGCGGCCGGCGTCCTCCGCCCGTTTCAAGACGTCGTAAAAGACGGGTCTTGCCGATGAAGGCCGCCTCGATTCAAGGACATGATGAGCGAACCAATAAATGACCCGCCGGTGCCTGTAAAGACGGATTGCTTCTAACGGTGCAAACCGCATGGGCACACCATCGGCGTACCCGCAGAAAAATTCTCGCTTTCTTCTGCCGACCGCCAACAATAACGGTGTCGAATGATAGAATTCCTGTTCAAAGTCTGGGGTCTGGCCCGGCCCTACCGCGCGCGGCTCTTTCTCGGCGTGCTCACGGGCATCGTCAGCGGTCTGATGGCGCCATTGATGATCGCCACGATCACGTTTGTATGCAGCGTCATCTTTCCATCGGCCAACACCGCCGGGCCGGAAAAACCGCTGCCGGGCATGCCCGCCATTATGACGCAATGGTTTCACGACGCGCGCGAGGCGATGGGGCAGGGACTGCATCAGCACCCTGGCGCCGTGATTGCCCTCGTGGCCTTGATCCCGTTGGTCATGTTTTTACGGGGCTTGTTTGCCTACCTGAACGTCTATTTTCTGCAATGGACGGCCATCCGCACCATTACCGACATTCGCGTGCGCCTCTTTTCGCATCTGCTGAATCTTTCCGCTGGTTTTTTCACCAAAAACCGCAGCGGCGAACTCATCTCGCGCATCATGAGCGACACCTCCGCGCTGCAAAGCGTTTTGAGCGGCGCCACCTCGGTCATCATCCGTGACCCGGTCACGTTGGTCAGCGTGCTGGCCCTGTTGTTGTACCGGCCGGAGACGCGAAAACTGACCTTGCTCTCGTTGATTGTCCTGCCGTTTTGCCTGATTCCCCTGTCCGTTTACAACCGCAAAGTTCGCCGGTCCAGCCGCGAGATGCAGACGCAAACCGCCGGCTTGATGCAGGTCATGGCCGAGGCCTTCACCGGTCATCGCATTGTCAAGGCCTACAATCTCGAAAACGTCGTCGCTTCCGAGTTTCGCAACACGGCGCACAAGGCGGTCAGCCAATATATGCGCATCATCCGCGCCAACGAAATTTCGGGGCCGATCATTGATTTTTTGGGAGCCTTGGGCGTGGCGCTGGCGTTGTTGTATTTGATCTATCTCACCCAAGCCCGTCCCAGCACCAGTGATTTTGTCCAGGTTATCTTGAGCGTTTTTTTGATGTACCCGCCAATCAAGAATCTCTCGCGCCTCTACAATCAGCTCGCCCAGGCCCGTGCATCGAGCGAACGGGTCTTTGAACTTCTGGCCACGCAAACCAGCGTCCCCGAACCGGCACAACCCCGGCCGCTCAAGGCCACCGGCGCTGACATCCATTTCGAGCACGTGGATTTTGCCTACGGCGACAAGCCCGTGCTGCGCGACATTGACCTGCGGATTCATCCCGGCCAGCTTGTTGCGCTCGTCGGTTCCAGCGGTGCCGGCAAAACGACGGTGGCGAATCTGCTGCTACGGTTCTACGACCCGGCCCGGGGCGCCGTCCGCATCGGCGACGTGGACATCCGCGAAGTGGCCACGCGCGACCTGCGCAACCAGATCGCCGTCGTCACCCAGGAAACCATTTTGTTCAACGACACCATCTGCCGGAACATCGAGATGGGCCGCCCGGGCGCAACGAACGAAGAAATTATCACCGCCGCCAGGCATGCTTACGCCTATGATTTCATCATGGAGAAACCGCAGGGCTTCGACACGGTGATTGGCGAGAAAGGTGTGATGCTTTCCGGCGGCCAGCGGCAGCGCCTCGCCATCGCCCGCGCCATGCTGAAAAACGCGCCAATTCTGGTCCTCGACGAAGCCACCAGCGCGCTGGACACGGAGTCCGAACGCGCGGTGCAGGCCGCGCTCGACGAATTGATGAAGGGTCGCACGACGTTGTGCATCGCGCACCGGCTTTCCACCATTTTCAACGCGGACGTGATTGTCGTGCTTGACCAAGGGCGCGTTGTCGAGACCGGCAAACACGCGGAACTCGTCCGGCGGGGCGGCATTTATCAAAAACTTTACGAGTTGCAATTCTCGTCGTGAGTAGTGGCACAGGCGGCTCGCCTGTGTGTTGAACTTGATGTTGCGCGACAAAAATGATGGCAGCGAACAGGCAAGATGCCTGTGCCACTTATGAAAATTCTCGCCATTCAGTTCAAATACCTTGGTGACGCGGTCTTCCTGGTTCCCGCGCTGCGGGCGCTGAGAGAGCACCAGCCGGAATGCGAACTTCACGTGCTGGTGGCCGCAGAAGCGGTTCCGGTGCTCGAACATTTGCCATGGTTGACAAAAGTATGGCCGATGCCGCGCACGCGCGGCAAAGCGCGGATTCGCGAATCCTGGCCGATCATCCGGGCCTTGCGCCGCGAACGCTTTGATTTCTCCGTGGATTTTGTCGGCAACGATCGCGGCGCGATTCTGAGTCTCTTATGCGGCGCACGTGAGCGGCTGGGCGCGCTTGAACAAGAGCAGCGGTGGGGAAGAAAAATTTGCTACACTCAAATCGTTCCCGCGGAAACCCTGCCGGATTCCTGGGTGCGCCGCCACGTCGAACTCTTATCCGCCTGCCGAATCCCGCCGCCCAAGTCCACGCGTCTGGAGATATACGCCGACCCGGAGTTGTCTGGCAAGGCCACTGGTCTTTTGCCGGACGCCAGAGTCATCTGCCATCTGGCAACCTCGCAGCCCAAAAAAGAATGGCCTGTGTCCCATTGGGCGGAATTTTACCGTCTGGCCGCATCGGCGGGACATGCGCTCGCTTTTTCATCGGGAACCAGTAACCGGGAACGCGCGCTGTTGGATGAACTTAAGGCTAGGGAACCGGAAATTGTTGCCCTGCCCCCAACACCTGATCTCCGGCTTTTTCTGGCAATCTTGAAGCGGGCCAAATTAGTTGTCGCCGGAGACACAGGGCCGCTTCATTTTGCCGCTGCTTTAGGCGTTCCCGTAATTGGGTTGTATGCCGTCGGAGATTCACTCCTTCACACCGCTCCAATCTACCAGAAAGAACAAGTGATTGTCGGCGGTTCCTGCGTCTGCGACACCAAGTTCTTGGATTCCTCGATCTGTCAAGAGGCTCATCCGTGCATGGAGTCCATCCAGCCGTATCAGGTCCTGCAAAGACTTGACCGGATTCTGGGCGTTGCCGGCAAGATTGGCCGTTAAGCGAAGAACAGGGGATGATTTGGCCGGCAAGATAGCCGCCACGCAAATTTGCGACTGTTCAAATCTGCGCGGACACACTATTTTTTCTTCGAAATGGCTGACCCAATTCCCTATCTCGACCTGCCGGCCCAATTGCGGAATGTCCGCAAGGACCTTGACGCCGCCATCGCGCGCACCATTGACCAGTGCTCCTTCTGCCTGGGACCGGACGTGACGCAATTTGAAAAAGACTTTGCCCGATTTGTCGGCGCGGAACATTGCGTCGGTTTCAACAGCGGCACCTCGGCGTTGCACGTGGCCATGCTGTTGCTCGGCGTTGGCCCCGGCGACGAAGTTATCACCACGCCGTTCACGTTCGTGGCCACCAGTTGGGCGATTTCCTATGTCGGGGCGAACCCGGTCTATGTGGATATTGATGACGCCACGTTCAATCTCGACCCGAAGCTCATTGAACGGGCCATCACGCGGCGCACCAAAGCCGTCATGCCCGTGCATCTCTACGGCCATCCCTTTGACGTGGACGCGATTTTGGCCGTTTGCCGCAAGCATAAACTGCCGCTGGTCGAAGACGCGGCGCAGGCGCACGGCGCAAAATACAAAGGCAAAATCGTCGGCACGTCCGGCGAGATTTCCTGTTTCAGCTTTTATCCTGGCAAAAACCTCGGCGCCTGCGGCGAAGGCGGCGCGCTCGTCACTAACAATGCGGCATTTGCCGCTCGCGCGCGTTCACTGCGCGAGCACGGCTCCACCGTGCGTTATTACCATGACGAAATTGGCTACAATTACCGCATGGAAGGCATTCAGGGCGCAACGCTGGGAGTGAAGCTGAAACATTTGACGAAATGGACGAACGAACGTCGCCGCGTCGCGCATCGCTATCACGAATTGTTGTCTGACACGCCGCTGCAATTACCGCGCGAAGCGGATTACGCGCAGAGCGCGTGGCATCTTTACGTTGTGCGCCATCCGCGCCGCGATGATTTGAAAAAATATCTCGAAGCCAACGGCATCGGTTGCGCGCTGCATTATCCGATGCCATTGCATTTGCAGAAATGCTATGCGAATCTCGGCCATAAACCCGGCGATTTTCCCGTCGCCGAAAAGGCCGCGCACGAGTGCCTGAGTTTGCCGATTTATCCGGAATTGACCGACAAACAACTCTTGCGGGTAGCGGAGGTGATCCAGGATTTTTTCCGCCAGCAGGCAAACATCGCCCGTTCTTGTCCCGGTTCATGGCAAAAAGCGTCGCCGGCGCCGGCGAGTTTTTTCTGTCCATTTATCACGAATTCTGCGAATAATACCCTTGTCCCGGCTCGTCCCGGATTGATCAGAAATTATGAAAGCAACAAAGACCAAAGACACGGCCACCAGCCGCTGGCTCTCGTTCCGGCCCGAAATCAAGGTGCTCGACTGCACCATCCGCGACGGCGGCCTGATGAACAACCACCACTTCGACGACAAGATCGTAAAGGTGGTGTACGACGCGTGCGTCGCCGCGGGCATTGATTATATGGAACTCGGTTACAAAGCGTCGCGCAAAAACATCAAGGCCGGCGAATTCGGCTGCTGGAAATACTGCCTCGAAGACGACCTGCGCCGCATCGTGGGCGACAACCCGACCAGCCTGAAACTTTCCGTCATGGCCGACGCCGAACGTTGCGATTACCATGAAGATATTCTGCCGAAGAAGGACAGCGTCCTGGACATGATCCGCGTGGCGACTTACATCAACCAGATTCCGACCGCGCTCGACATGGTCAAGGACGCGCACGACAAGGGTTACGAGACGACCGTCAATCTCATGGCCGTTTCCACCGTGCCGGAGAGCGAACTGGACGAAGGGCTGGAAATGCTGGCCGCTTCCGAGGCCAGGGTGGTTTACGTCGTGGACAGTTTCGGCGCGCTTTACAGCGAGCGGATTCATGCTCTGGTGCGGAAATATCTGAATCACTGCAAGGCGTCGGGCAAGGAAGTGGGCGTGCACATGCACAACAACATGCAACTCGCCTACGCCAACACCATCGAAGGCATCATCGAAGGCGCGAACTTCCTCGACGCCACCATGGCCGGCCTTGGCCGCGGCGCGGGCAATTGCCCGATGGAACTGCTGCTCGCCTTCCTGCACAACCCGAAATTCAAATTGCGCCCCGTGCTCGACTGCGTGCAGCACCATATCGAACCGATGCGCGCGAAACTGTTGTGGGGTTATGACCTGCCGTATCTGCTCACCGGCATGTTGAACCAGCATCCGCGCACGGCCATCAAATTCAAGGAAGCTGAACTGAAAGGCGAGAAAGGCGACATCCTCAAGTTCCACGACTCCGTCACGGATCAGGAATAAAACGATTGCTTCGGTCTCAAGAAAGTCTCGCGCAAGGTAAATCAATTTTGTCCAAAACTTTGTGTCTTGGTGTCCTAGCGGTGAAAAGTTAAACTGCGTTTATGTCGCACGCGGACTTTGTTCATCTCCATTTGCACACCGAGTATTCGCTGCTCGATGGCGCCTGCCGGCTGGACCGGCTGGTGGACAAGGCCCATCAATTGAAGTTCCCCGCACTCGCCATCACCGACCACGGGGTGCTCTACGGCGCGATTGATTTTTACCAGGCCGCGCGCGAGAAAGGCATCAAACCCATCATCGGCTGCGAGGTGTATGTCGCACCGGGCAGCCGGTTGGAGAAGAAAACCACCAGCGGTGGGCGCGATGTTTATCATCATCTCGGTTTGCTCGCCAGGGACGCGACCGGCTACAAAAATCTCATCAAGCTGACGACCGAAGCCCATCTCACCGGTTATTATTATAAGCCGCGCATAGACAAAGAACTGCTCGCTGCGCACAAGAACGGCCTCATCGCCATGTCCGGCTGTCTCGCCAGCGAGATTCCCGATTTGATCACGAAAGACCAGTTGGACAAGGCGCGCGAAACAGTGGATTGGTTCAAACAAACGCTCGGCCCGGATAATTTTTATCTCGAACTGCAAAACCACGGCATTGCGGAACAGGCAAAAGTGAACCGCCATTTGATTCAATGGGCGAAGGAATTCGGCCTGAAGCTCGTCGCCACGAACGATGTTCATTACATCGAGAAAAGCCATTCGCACGCGCACGATTGCCTGATTTGCATCGGCACCCAGACGCAACTCGCTGACACGAAACGGCTGCGCTACGAACCGGAGCAGTTTTACCTGCGCCCGGCGGAGGAAATGAAGGCGCGTTTTGCCGACACGCCGGAGGCGGTAAAAAACACTCTGGAGGTGGCGGAACGATGTAACGTAGAAATCGAGTTCGGCAAGCTGCACTACCCGGTTTTTCATCCGCCGGAACATTTCACGCGCGAGGGTTATTTGCGGCAATGGCTGGCCGAAGGATTGTTCCGCCGTTACACCATTCACGCCAATATCGAGGGCAAGGAATTCATCGTCGAAGGCATTGATGACCCGGCGCGGCTGCCGACGTATCAGGCGAACGAACCCCTCACCCCGGCCCTCTCCCCCAGGGAGAGGGAGGATAATTCGCCGACGGCAGGCGAATCGGGAGTTGCAGATAATAAGACTAACGCGCAATCGCTGTCCCCTCTCCCCGGGGAGAGGGTCAGGGTGAGGGCGAGCCAATCAACAATCTTCAAAATCCGGAAATCGCCGCCGCCGTCAAGGTCATCATGGATCGCCTCAAGCATGAACTGACCGTGATTGAGAAAACCGGGTTCATCAGTTACTTCCTCATCGTCGGTGATTTTATCCGCTACGGTCACCAGCATGGCATCGCCTGCGTGGCGCGCGGTTCCGCCGCCGGTTCGATTGTCACTTACCTGCTGGAAATCTCGAACGTGGACCCGATCCGCTACGGCCTGCTGTTCGAGCGTTTCCTGAATCCTGAACGCGTTAATCCGCCGGACATTGACATTGACTTTGCCGACGATCGCCGCGCCGACGTCATCGAATATGTCCGCGAGAAATACGGGCGCGATTCCGTTGCCCAAATCATCACCTTCGGCACGATGGGCGCAAAAAGCGTGGTGCGCGATGTGGGCCGCGTGATGGGCTTGAGCTATGGCGAATGCGACCGGCTGGCGAAGATGATTCCGTTCGATTTGAAGATGACGCTGGAAAAAGCGCTCAAGCAATCACCCGAACTCAAGGAGGCCTACGAGGGCGAGGACGTCACGCATGAACTCATTGACACGGCGCTCGTGCTCGAGGACCTCGCGCGCAACGCGAGCGTACACGCCGCCGGCGTCGTCATCGGCGACCAGCCGCTCGTGAATCTGCTCCCGCTCAAACAGGACGAAAGCGGCACGCTCGTCACCCAATACGCCATGAACCCCGTCGGCGATCTCGGCCTGCTGAAAATGGATTTTCTCGGCCTGAAAACGCTCACGGTCATCCGCAACGCGTGCGAAATGGTCAAACGCACCCACGGCGTTGAAATTGACATTGACCATCTGCCGCTCGACGACGCGAAGACTTACGACCTGTTGAACAAGGCGGAAACGCTCGGCGTGTTCCAGTTGGAATCCGGCGGGATGCGCGATTTGTGCCGTAAATTCCAGATCAGCTCCATCGAACACATCACGGCGCTGGTGGCGCTTTACCGGCCCGGCCCGATGGAACTGATACCCGAATTCATCCGGCGCCGGCAGGGCGAAGTGAAGATTGAATACGAGCATCCGTTGCTCGAACCGATTGCCCGCGAGACTTATGGCATTTTGATTTACCAGGAGCAGGTGATGCAAGCCGCGCAGGTGCTGGCGGGCTACACGCTCGGCGGCGCCGACCTGCTCCGGCGCGCGATGGGCAAAAAGAAGCCCCAGGAAATGGCCAAGCAACGCGCCGTTTTCGTCAAGGGTTGCAAGGAGAAAAATCACATCCCCGAGGCGAAGGCGAACGATATTTTCGATTTGCTGGAAAAGTTCGCCGGTTACGGCTTCAACAAATCGCACGCCGCGGCTTATGCCATCGTCGCGTATCAGACCGCCTATCTGAAGGCGAATTATCCGGTCGAATTTTTCTGCGCGATGATGACCAACGACATGGCGGACACCGCCAAGTTAAGCCAGTACATCAACGAGGCGCGCGAGTTCGGCATCGAGGTTTTGCAGCCGGATGTGAATGAAAGCGGCGTTTACTTCACGCCAGCGAAATCTTCCCCTCACCCGGCCTCCGGCCACCCTCTCCCCGTCGGACGGGGAGAGGGCCGGGGTGAGGGGCAAGCCATCCGCTTCGGCCTGGCCGCCATCAAAGGCGTCGGCGAAGTCGCCGTGGAAACGATTCTCAAGGCGCGGAGCGACGGCGGAAAATTCACGTCGCTTTCGGATTTGTGCGAACGCGTGGACGGTCGGACGGTGAACCGGAAAATCCTTGAAGCCCTTATCAAATCCGGCGCGTGCGATGCCTTCGGCCAGACGCGCGCCACGCTGTTCGCGCAAATCGAGCGCACGCTCGCCCGCGCGGCGAGCATTTTGTCCGACAAACAGAAGGGGCAAAGCTCGCTGTTTGGCGCGTTGGAGGAAAAAGCGCCGCCGATGCCCGAAGCCATCAGCAATCTGCCCGAATGGCCGCAGCACGAACTGCTCGCGCACGAAAAGGAACTGCTCGGTTTTTACGTCACCGGCCATCCGCTGACGCCCTTCGCGCCGATCCTCGAAAAATACGCGCTGGCCAACACCGCCAGGCTCGCGGAACTGCCGAATCGCAGCCTCACGCGCATCGGCGGATTGATTGCCGCGGTGCAAAACGGCGTGTCGAAAAAGAGCGGTAAGCCGTACTCGATGATCACGCTCGAAGACCTCGAAGGCTCCGTGCAGGTGCTGTGCATGAACGAGAATTACGAAAAATATCGTGAATTACTCAAACCTAATCGGGCCATCCTCGTCATCGGCGAAGTGAACACCGGCGACGAAAAGCCGAAAATATTCCCGCAGGAAATCCTGCCGCTGGAAGACGCGCCGAAACGGTTCACCAAACAGGTCCATTTGCGCCTGCACACCGCGCACTTGAAACCGGAACATCTCGACGCCGTGCGCGAACTGGTGGCGGCGCATTCGGGCAAATGTCCATTGTTGCTGTGCTTCATGCAACCCGGCGGCGGAAACGTCTTCGTGGACACCAACGAACGCTTCAGTGTCACGCCGTCCATGGAACTGGAGCAGGCGGCCAATCAATTGTTCGGCGAGGAAACCTACTACGCGAAAGTGGACGCGAGCCTGCCCGAACGCCAGCGCCGCTGGGAACGTAAAAATGGATCCAACGGCAGCCGGGAATAACGCGGCTTCCTCGGCGTTTTCAGTGGAATAAGTGTTTACGCCCGCCCTCACCTTTTATCCTCTCCCCTCCGTCTTCGCTGCGCTTCGACGCGATCGCGCCGAAGCCGGAGGGGCGTATTGCCCAAAAGCTCGGAGCGCGGACCGCGAGTCCGCGCGTTCATGCGACTTCACGATTTAAGCGGGTTTCTCCGGGTGCCGTCGCGCGGACATGGCTGTCCGCGCTCCTTTTGTTTCCGGCAACACGCCCCAGAGGCGAAGGCGGACAGGAGAGGAAACTGCTTTCGATTGTTTCTGGTTTTGCGGATGAGCGTCCGGCCAATCCGGTCGTGTCAATTTTCAAAGAAGCGGCGAACGATTCTCCCTCTCCCGAAGGAGAGTGCCGGGGTGAGAGTTTCCCGAAAGCGTTCGCGTATTGAACCCCTGAACCGTGGCAGCCGACGTGAGGAGGCTCTGACTTCATTCGCCTAGATTGGAATGAGCCTCCTCACGTCGGCTGCTACGAGGTTCATGGGGAGGGCGGATGTCATTTGGCAAACGTCAATGGCAAGCCTTGACATGTACTGCCAACGCATTATTTTTGAAGGCATGAAAGCGGTGACCATAAACATTTCGTTGAACCCGGAGCTGGCGGATTTCGCCCGGTCAGACTCGGAGGCGCACGCGTTTGGCTCCATGAGCGAATATATGCGCGACCTGATCCGCAACCGGCGGCAGGAACAAATCAAGCAGGACATGGCACTTTTGGAAAAGGCCATCGAGGGCGCGCCCATCGGCGATCCTGCGGACGAAGAAATGGCCGGGATTGTGAAAGCCCAGCATCGCCTCCGGGCGGAGAGGAAAAAACGTGCGCGTCGTGCTTGATGCCAACGTCGTCTTTGCCGGTGTGGGCTGGCGTGGTGATGCTTACAATTGCCTCCGGGCGATGGCCAGACGGCGAATCACCGTTTTTGCCACGCTGGAAATTCTGGAAGAAGTGCGGGCCTTGGTTGCGGAACGCGGGGGCAAATTCAGGCACGCCGCGCCCAATCTGCTGACCTGGTATCACGACCGGGTGAAGCTGGTTGAACCCGCGCCGTTGGGCAAGCAACGCAGCCGGGACGCGAAAGACGATCCGTATCTGGCCTGTGCCCTGGCTGCCGGGGCAAAAGTCATTGTGTCACGCGATGATGATTTGCTGGCGATGAAAAAGCCGTTTGGAATTCAGATTGTCACACCGCGCGAACTGCTGGCGAAATTGGCAAGGCCGCTTTGAGAATCAGAATCCCGCGTTATTATCCAGTCGCGGGAATTTTCACGCGGAGCGTATCCCCCCGCCGGCAAGGTCGCTGGAAGATCAACTCTGCTCAAAGAGCCAGGCGCTGGGGTCGTGGCACGGATTGACCTGCTGATTGACGGCGACGCTTCCTGGCTTGCTCAATGGGTGAAATCGTAAAAGACATATAGCCTGGTTCCCAGACTCGCGGCTTAAGTCGCTCGCAGATCGTGGACGCACTTTCGCACAAGATTTGCCCTAGTGGTGTAGGGTTGAAGCCAGTTCCGCCGCGGGGAATTTTTTAAGGGCGCCTCGTTACGCCGGCACTGCCGGAGCATCCACCGGCGTGGCGTTTCGGATGGGCGCGGTCAATCCCCGTTCGATCATCTTCGCGGGCAGTTCCGGCGTCCGGTTCAGCTTGCGCCGCCGGAATGGACTGCTCAACAGCCGGAGAATGTCGGTGAACTTCATGTGCCGGCCCAGGGTGCGGAGCAGCTTGAAGGTCTTGATGGGGCGGAAGAAAATCCGGCGGGCAAAGAGCAGCGCGTAACCCTTTTGCCGCGCGCGGTTGACGACTTCGCTGGGCAGCACCGTCGGGTCAATGTCCGAGCACTTGAACCATTTGGCCCAGTCGCGCTCGTCGTCGAGGATGCCGCGTTCGAGATACTCGTGCCACAGCGGCGTGCCGCGATAGACGCACAGCCGGTTGAAGCCGAACGTGTCCAGTTTGAGCCGCGCGCAGAAACGGAAACTTTCCAGGATGTCCTCCTCGGTTTCGCCGGGCGAGCCCACCAGGAAAAATCCGTGCGCCCGCTCGATGCCGCACCGTTTGGCTTCGCTGACCGCAGATTCGATTTGCGCCAGCGTCTGCCGCTTGTCGAGCCGGTCCAGAATTTTTTGCGTGCCCGATTCTACGCCGAACGCCAAAAAATTGCAGTTCGCCTTGCCCATGATGGGAAACTGGTCCACCGCCACGGAATCCACGCGGCCTTCGCAGCCCCATTTGAACTCGAACTTGTGGTCAATGATGTTCTGGCAAATCTGATTGATGCGGTCCCGTTTGAGCAGGAAATGATCGTCGGTCAGATAAATCGAACGGTAGCCCTGGTCGTGGAGCTGCTGCATTTCGCCCAGGACATGTTCCGGCGACCGGAACCGCCACTTGCCGTTGGTCAGCGCCGGAATGTCGCAATAAATGCAGGTGTACGGACAGCCGCGCGACGTCTGCATCGTGCAAAATTTTTCCAGCGACAGGACGGCCGGCACATCAAGCGGCAGGGATTCGATGTAGTCAATGGGCAGCGTCGTCCGGTCGGGATACGGAAACTGGTTCAAATCCTTGATGATCGGGCGGGCGATGTTTTTGACGATTTTCTCGCCGTCGCGCCAGACCAGGCCAGCGACTTTGGCCGGGTCGTCGAGATGGTCCAGATAGTCCGGCAGCAATTCCTCGCCTTCGCCGACGCCCACGGCGTCAATCCACGGACAATCCTTCAAAATCCGTTCCTGGTTCATAGTGGCGAAAACGCCGCCACAGATGATCGGCACATCCGGCATCACGCTTTTGACCACCTGCGCCATGCTTTTGACGCCGGGATAAGTCGTCGTGGACAAAAACGAGAGGGCCACGACGTTTGGCGGGTCATCCCGGAGCGCCCGCGCGATGTCCGGCTCCTTCATCTCCGGATGGCAGGTGTCGAACATCCGGACCTGATGTCCGTGCTGGCGCAGGACGGGTGCGAGCGTTTCGATGCCCAGCGGCGGAAAGCCCATCACCTTGATGCGCGGGTCGCCTGGCTTCGAGCCGCCCAAATCCTCCGGCAGCAGCCGGTAGAAATTCTCGTCATTCACCCAAATGAGGAATATTTTCATAAACAGCGGCCTTTCCTGGTTCGGCGGTTGACGCGCGGGAGAAGGGTTGTGGCGACGGGGGAGCGTTCGGGGAGGTTGCGCCGATCACCTCCGCCCCGGGCCAGCCGGCTCATGTTCACAATCTGGTGCAATCGCGTGCGACGATTTTATAACGGAAACGGGCCAAATGAAACCCAAAACCCGCGACCTGGCAATCTTAAAGAAAACGACTGCAAAGTACAACTCCGCCTAATCTTACCGTTCCGGGCCGGAAACGCAACCCCCTTTTTGGCGGTATCTTAATCTCAACTCATAATCGTAATCTTAATCAGCCGGGGGGAGCACGATTAAGAGCAGGATTAAGATTAAGACGCCGCCCATTTTTTGCCACCAGTCACGCCATCCGTGCAAACATCATTGACCGTCTGGGCCGCCTTGAATATGAATCGGCCGGATGATTCTCGAAACCCTTGTCCTGTTCGTCGAGTTTGTCGTGCAAATGGCGTTTCTTTTCGCGGCGCTCTGGATCATGATCAAGATCCAAAAGCTCAACTATAATTTCCCGGGATTGCTGGGATCGGCCGCCCTCGTGAGCGGCTTGGACCGGGCGTTGGACACGGTGCTAGGCCATTTTTTGGGGAATTATCTGGCTACTTACATTTCTGCTCCCGTCACACTTGTCGTGTTGATCATCTGCATCGCGAAGGTCACCCGGGCGGACCGGGTGGATGTCCTGTTCACCATTGTGGTCGGTTATGCGCTGATGTTTGGCATGAACCTGTGGCTGTTCGGGGCGCTCCGAGGTGATCTGCGGCCATCCGCCCGAAATCCCGGAAAACTTGACACCGTCGCGCAGCAACCGGAAACGAACAAAGTTTATCAAACTGTCATCAAGACAAACCAGCCGGTTCAAAGCGCGCACCAACCGGCCCCAACCGTATCCACCAATGCAGCAATGCAAAAGGGCCCGGCGAAACCAGTCGCAGTGGCGACCAACCTTTTTTCCATCAAAGGTGTTGCGCGAAACGGCTCCAGTTCGGCGGTCACCATTCAAACCGGAAAGCGGATTTATACTATTTCGCTTGGCGAATCGGCCTTGACGCAGACGACCAACGGCTTGGTCTCCGTGCGTTTCAAGGAATTGCGCGATGGCTGGGTGGTGCTGACCATCAACGGACAAGAAACAAAATTGCCGTTCCCTTGACGCACCGTTGAGGCGGCACAGTCGGATGGTTGGCGCCAGGAGCACCGCTCGCAGTTCTAAACCGGTGTTGGCCGGGTCCATTCACACATCTGCTCGACGTGCGCCGCCGAACCGTCCCGGAGCCAGCCATCCAATTGTGACTGGTCCTTGAGCTGCTGCCCGCGCAGGCGGGGCACGACCACAAAACGCGATTTGATTTCCGTCAGCGCCGTCATGTCCACCCACAATTTCTCGAACTGGCTCACGGGGAATATGTCTTCCTGTCCCTGGCCCCAGCGCTTTTTGACGTCCTTGATGGTGACATAGGTCGGCACCCGCGCCGCCAGGGCGCGGACGGCGGCGGTAACTTTCTCCGCATTCGCCAGGTCGCTGCGCGTCAACCCAAACACCGCCAGCAACTGGTCAATGTCAATCCAGCACGTGTTCGAGTTGTAATAACTGAGCGCGAACTCGTCTTCCTCGCGCGGCATGGCCAGTCCCTCCACGAGACGCACCTGACCGTTGACGCGGGCCAGGCCGCCGCCGCGGTCTTCCAATCGCCGCGTAATCACTTCAAACGTGAGGCAGGAACCCTGAGACAAATGCAGACCAAACATGGCCGGGTCAGCGTCGGCGCCGAGCGTATCAATGTTGTGGAGCATCAGGTGGTGAAGCCGCGGGCGCTCGGCGAGCAGACGGGCCAGCACGCCATTGCGGAGCAGGTTGGGCACCTCAAACCAGTGGCCGACCGGGTGCAGGCATTGGCCGGGGAGATTGTCGGTGTAATCACTGCCTTCACCAGCGGCGCGCGCCCAGTTGATGAGCGCGGCGCGGAGACTGTCACGGACTTTCTGCTGTTGCTCGTCGAGCATTTGCTGCGGCATTTCCTCCCAGAGAAAACGCAGGTCGCGTTCCGTCGGGATCATGCGCAAGCCGATGGAACGTCCGGGCGACAGCAACACCGGGCCGGGGTAGCCGCAGTTGTTCTGTTTGGCGAGATAATCGGCCGTGGCCCGGTGCGTCAGGTAACTCGTGGTGATAATGTGCGGCAACGGTTGGCCTGCCAAGCGACTGATTCGCCGGCTTTTGGCCAAGTGCAACTCGACGAAGGTGCGGTATTCGCCGCCCAGTTTGCAGAATGGATGGAGCGCCTTCACCACCCCAGCGCCCTGGGTCCAACGGCTGCCCACGCCTGCGGCCAGGGTCACGACGGCGAGTTCACCACGGGCGAGCGCGGCGAGGCCGGCTTCGCGCAGTTCCTTTGCCGGCGGTGCAGTAGCGTCCAGCACGTCGCCGTCCTTGACGTCCTTGATGTCCGCGTTGACCGGCAGGCGGTTTTGCGCCAGCCCGATGCGGCCCGCCTTGAGGTCGTCGCTGATTTGTTCGTGCTGGGTGCGGTCAAAGCCGTTCTGCTTGAGCAATTCGGTGAGACTCTGCTCACGGTCGTCCTCCGTCTTGGGTTGAGGCAGCAGGCGGTCAAAGAGGGAGGACATCATGCCGCCCAATTCGGGCCGGGTGTGGCAGGCGGTGCTGAATTTACCGATTTCGGCGCGGCGTTCCGGCGGCAATGCCTGCGGGTCCACCCGCAGCCAGTTCGGAACGTGGAGTGAATAATACGCCGCCGGCAGCAGGGCCTCCGCGCCGGAGAGCAGATCGGCCCAGGTGCCCCGTTCGTTGATGGCGAAATCATAAACGACCGGCTCCATCGCAAAGGGTAGGGCGTTTTCCAATTCGCGCTTGAGCTCTGACATGACAGTCTCCAACCGGTCCTGCGCGTGCGCCTTGTGTTCCGGTTCAAAAATGAAACCCATGCCGCCGCCCGACATGCCGCCCAGCATCCAGAAGCCCCAGAAGTTTTGCCCGAATTCCTTCTGCACACGCCGGATGAGTGATTCGGTGAAATGATTGTTGGCCCAGGGAATGATGGTCTGGATCGGTTCGTTGAAATTGCGCGTCGTCAGCGCGCCGATCCGTTCGACATCACCGTCCCGCAGCGCGCTGATGATGTCATCCAGAATGCCCATGGCCTGCTGGCGCCCGCGCCATTCGGCATCGGAGCGGAGCAAGTATTTTTCCGTGACCATTTCGAGAATCGGCCCGACGTTCTGGGCCATGCCGCCGTGGACGAGCACCAGGCTTTCCTGCAAACGCCGGCGCGTTTCTGGCGAAGCGTCGTGTTGATCGAGAATCTTGTGCGTCGGCATGAGGCGCCCGCGGCTGATGCCGAATTCAGGATCGCCTTCGCCGGCGAGCACCCCGCAAATGAGCTTCATGCCCGGCCACACGCCGCCGGAATCCTGCCAGCCGCCGCCGGAGCCGCCGAGCCATTCACCGAGCAGCGCGCGCGCGAGCACCAGCCGGCGTTCGTCCTCCTGCAACGGACCGGCCAGCGACCGGGCCTGGCCCGTCGCGCGCATGCAAACTGAAATCAGTGAGGCCAGCAGGTTCGTGGAAACGGCGAGCCGCGAGCCTTTGGGGATGTTGTTGACGTTGCTGACGATTTCCAGACCGCGCCCCGGTTCGGCGAGGCGGGCCAGCAGGTCGGCAAGTTTTTGGCCGGACCCCTCAATGCCCGGGGGCACGATGCCCGCCGCGATAACCGCCGCCTTGAGCAGGCCGAGGTAGTCGCGGGCGAAATCGAAAACTTCGGCGAGGTTGTTGATGTCCGCGCTGGCGCCGAGGTCCGCGCTGGTCAGGCGGAGGACCGGTTCATCAATGACACGCAAATAGGATTCGACCGGCGGACGCGGCACGGCGTCCCGGCCATGCACGCCCAGATCAATGGAAACGTTCAGCACCCGCGCGCCTTCGGGAAAATCCATGCCCAGGAAGAAAATGTCGCTCCAGCCGCTGTGGCTGAGGTCCATGCGCACCGGCGTGCGCTCGCGCAAAATCGGGTAACCGCCCCCGGCGGCACGTTGCAACAACTCCGGCCGGAGGCGCAGCGGATGATCGGCCGGATGCCCCATGCGGAACATCCATTGATTGCCACGGACGGAACGGACGCTGCGTCGCACCTGGTCGGCCAGCGTTTGAAACGCCAGCCTTTGATACGCCGCCGCCAGCGCGCTGGAAACGGGATCGCTGGGGCCTTCAGCCTTTTGCACCGAGAGAAAATTTTCAATCGCCTCGGCAAACCGGCGGTGCAGCAGGTGTTTGAACCCTTCAAACGGAATCAGACTGCGCTGGCTGACGCCCGGCTTGTACGGCAGATGAAAGCGGTGGATGGCGTAAAGAAAAAACAATGCGCGGACGCGCTCATAAAGATTATCGCTGTGCCGGCGAAAATCGTCGAGTTCGGCGCAGGCGGCGGCGAGTTGCTCCAGGGACGCGGCGCGACAAACCGAGTCGAGCGACCGGTTCCGGATCTTTGAATCGGTCGAGGTGATGATTTCAATCAAGGGGCCGGCCATGTGAGAAAACGAAATGATTGGGTTTAAAGCGATGAATGATTACTTGCCGCCCAGCGCCAGTAACTCGACGAGGCCGGACAGGACCTCATCGCGGTCCTTGCCGTTGAGTGCCAGCGCAAGTTGCGCGGTCAACAGGCCGTATTGCACGCCGATGTCAAAACGGCGGCCATCCAGTTCACACGCCAGATACCGTTCGTGCTCCGCGAGCCGCGACAACGCCTTGCTCAAATGCACCCGCCCTTTCTCGCCGGCGGCGGCCACATCCTCTTCGAGCAACGCCATCACCCGCGGCGTCAGGACGTGCATGCCGAAGAAACAGAGGTAATAGCCGGCGCGCAAGCCGGGCACGATGAGCTTCTGCTCGGCTTCGGTGGGGGTGGGTTTTTCCACCACGTCCGACACCAGGTAAAGCCCCTTGCGTGCGCCCGCCAGCCGGCCTCCCACCGTGCCATAATAAGGCAGCTTGCTCTCGTGCGTGGCCTGCACTGCGGAAACCGTGCAGGCTTCGGCGGCAGCCGTTTCGACCAGTTGTTGGGCGCAACGCTTCGCATTCCGGCTGAGGTAGAGGTGATCCCCCACCAGCAGCAGGAATGGCGATGAACCGGCGAACTCCCGTGCGCACCAGACGGCGTGGCCATAGCCGAGCGGCCGGGTTTGCTCGACGAATTTCAACAGCCGGCCATGCGGCCCGGCGGCGACGCGGTAGGCGTTCTGGTCGCCGGGGCTGATGATGACACAAATGTCCTCGATGCCGGCTTGCAGGGACTCTTCGACAATGATGGCCAGGGCGGATTTGGTCTGGCCAGTGCCATCCACGAGGGTTTGCAACGGGAGGGTGCGCTGGTTTTGTCCGGCGGCGGTGATGACAGTTTTTTTTATTTCCATGTCGGCTTTCCCTGCGATTGGTTGTCGGTCAGACACAGCACGTCAATTCTCCGTGCTACGCCTTTAAGTTCATCAGCTCATCGCCCGCATATTTAAGCCCGCCGCTTATTAATCGCCAGCAAAATGTCCGCGACGACTTCCGCTCCAATCCGGATCTCTGGAGCAAACAAAGAACGGAAGAATCTGACGGATAGAAATATCCGCTTCCGTGAGAAAATGGCGGCCCATCAGGAGGTTTATTGGGGCCTGGTTTGCCGGGATTCGCCCCCGAAGAGCAAATTCGTCATCGCGTCAGCCGCTCGGCCTCTTGCTTCTGGCCGGAACCTGCGAGCCCGCGGAAGCCCACACGAACTCAAGCGGCGTTGATTCAGGGACGTGCGCGCCTGCCTGGACGGGCGGCACGGCGAGGACCTCGCGAAGCAACTCCAGATTGGCATTCACCCACCGATGGAGCTTGCGGATGCCGTGTTCAGCAGAGCATGAGGGACGCCATCCAAAATCTTCAAAGGCCTTCCTGACATCCGCAACAAACACCTTTTGATCGCCCTGCCTGGTTGCGGCAAAACCGATTTCAACCGGCGCCCCGCCCTCCGCCTCGAGCCATTGGATGAGTTGCTTTACGGAATATTGATTCTGCGGGCCACCGCCAACATTATAAACCTGGCCGGCAACTTTGTCGCGCTTCTGCCAAGCCAGGCAATAGGCATCAATCAGGTCATCGATAAAGAGAAGGTCACGCGTCTGTTTGCCATCGCCAAAGATGGTGATGGGACGGCGCAGGGCATGGGCAATCAGGAACCAGGCAACCCAGCCTTGATCCTCCATGCCGAATTGGCGGTACCCATAAATGCAGGATTGACGGAAACAGACGGTGGCCAATCCATAAATTCTGGAATAATCCCGCACGTATTGGTCCGCCGCCCCTTTGGAACAGGCGTAGGGGGAATAAAAATCAAGCGGCTGCTCTTCCGAAATTCCCTCGGGGCGATCAGCCCATTCATAACGGCCATTGCGCTCAACGACGGCGGTACCCTCCAGGCTGCCATAAACCTTGTTCGTGGAGGCGAAGATAAACAGGGCCTCCGGACAAAACAAACGGACGGCTTCCAGCAGATTGAAGGTGCCCAGAACATTGTTCTCCAGGTCATACCGGGGATCAGCGAGGGAAGTGGAAACCGCAACCTGCCCCGCGCAATGGAGCACCAAATCATAGCGTTCCTGCTGGAAGAATTCGGTTACGGTCTTTTCATCGCGGATATCAACCTTTGAAAAATGGACCGGGCCGAAATCTTGCAGCCAATGAAGATTGTTTTCCGCGCCAGGGCGGGAGAGGTTGTCCCACACAAACACATCCCAGCCGTCCTGCAGAAAACGGCGTGCTGCATTGACGCCGATGAACCCGGCTCCTCCGGCAATCAGTACTCTTGGCACCCGGCGCTTTGGCATTGCTCGTATATTGTGTGGCGGTTGGCGAAAAGAAAGAAATAAATTCAACTCCGCTCTGAAAAATCACGCGGTGGAAAGTTCTTGCACAATTTTTTCGGCCACGACCGGCCAATGATGACGACGCAGCAGCCCTGCTGCCCAGACATGGATGGTATCTGGAGGCATGGTCAAAGCCCTGTCCATTGCCTTAAGAAAGGACTCCTCCGAATCGTTTGAAAACGGGCAGCCGGCCTCGCCCATCGCTTCACGCAACGGCGGAATGTCTGAAAAGACCGGGCAACTGCCTTCCAGCACTGCTTCCACGGCAGGCATGCCAAATCCTTCATAATCTGAAACATAGATGACCGCACGCGCCCGGCGCATCATTTCGCGCGCCCGGTTCGGGAGCACCCGGCCGATCCAATTCCAACCCGGCCCTTCAGGCTTTGCCATCTTGGGCGAGAGAATTCCAATGCAGTCAATGACTCCATCATACTTTGACTCCCGCAGCCAGCGGGTCAGGAACCGGATGGCAATATCCGTCCGCTTGTGCGGCAGTTCACTGGCAAATAACAAAATCCGGTTTTCTTTTTCCGTCCAGCACGGATTGGGCGGGGCAAAACCGTAACCTGCCACAATCACTTTGGGACAGGATAATCCGGTGCGTTGCGCCCAACCGGCCAACTCGCGCTTCGAAAACTCGGTATTGGTAAAAATCACGCGGCTTTGTCGAAGGGTCGCCGCCAGACTGTGGAAAAAATAGAACGACCCAAGCTTCGACTCAAATCCGGGATAATGCTGGTGATAGTAATCGCCCATGACGTCGTGGACAAAGGCCGCGACTTCCAGACGCGGGCGCGTCATGAACGAGCAAAAGCCCTTGGGCAGAAAAAGCCAGCGATGTCCCGTGGCCCGCGCCGACCGGTAAAGGCTCCACTGGTCCCACACTATCCGGCCCACCTTGCTCCGGCGGGCAAAATTGAATTCCTGAACACGGGCTTTGGTCGCCAGTCGCAAATTCGGCGATATCGTGCTGTTGCTGAAAACCGTGAATTTCCGAAGTTGAGGATGCTCCGACAGATACCGCGCCAGATGAAGCGAAAAATTGTAAATCCCAATGGATTTGGTCGTCTCAACGTCCTGGTCGGCAATCGAATAAGCCAGATCGATCTTGATGGGGTTTTCAGGTTGCATCAGGCTGTTGGCAAGGTTTCAACCCGGTTGGGCCTGCCAAGTCTCTGAGTTCATCAACGAAATCCACAAAACTTTGCGCCGAATGTCCGTGTTTGTCACGCGGTATTCTTTGGCAGCAATCGACTTGCTGACTCTGGCGGAACCGCCCGGTTGGTGGTATGATTTGAAATCCGAAACGGGTTTTCTTGATCGAAGAATGAACGACGATTTGCAGAAGCGGATTCAGGCGGCGCTGGCCAATCCCCGGAATCTGGGCGAACTGGCTGGGGCTGACGCCGTCGGCACGGTCGGCAACGCGGATTGCGGCGAGATGCTGCGCCTATGGGTGAAATTCAAGGAGCAGAACGGTAAAAGGGTCATTGACCGCGCCACCTTCCAGTCCTTTGGCTGCGAGACTGCCATCGCTGTCGCCAGCCTCGCCACGGAACTCATCCGCGGCAAGACCGCCGAGGAAGCGCTCGCGCTCAAGACCGAGGAACTGGCCGGCGAACTCGGCCCGCTGCCACCGATGAAAATTCACTGCGCCCAGCTCGTTGAAGGCGCATTGCGTTCCGCGCTCGAACCACAAAATATTGAAGCCAAACCGGCGCCAATGTCATCAAACGCGCCGACGTTGCTGGACAGTTTTTCGAAGCCCAAGGAGGGTCGTGTGAAACTGACTTTTCTCGACGGAGAAAAACAGTAAGGCCGCGGCGAGGCGTCCGCGGACAGCGTTACTCGCCGCCCTACTTTACCATTTCCTCTCGCATTTTTTTCAACGCCGCCCGGGCCGCATCGCTTTCGGCGGCCTTTTTGCTTTTGCCCCGGCCACGCGCAAGTTCCACACCCCCGTGATGCACCACACATTCAAACTCGCGGTCGTGGTCCGGCCCGGCTGTGGAAACGACCCGATATTCCGGCGCTTCCGGCGAGCAGGCCTGTAACAACTCCTGGAGTTCGCCCTTGGGATTTTCAATCGTTGGCAACACGCTCAATTTGCCGAATGCGGCGCCGAATTCGCGCAGGATGAATTCACGCGCCGTCTCGAAACCACCGTCCAAAAAAATCGCGCCGAGCAGCGCCTCGAACGTGTCCGCCAGCGCGGACGGACGTTCCCGCCCGCCGTGCGTTTCCTCACCGTGACTCAAAATCAAATACGCGCCGAGGCCGAGTGCGCGGGCGCGTTCGGCCAGCGTGCGGCGGTTGACGAATTTCGCCCGGGCCTTGGTCAACGGGCCCTCGTCGAAGGCGGGAAATTTTTCATACAGCTCGCGGGTAAGGACGAGTTGCAGCACCGCGTCGCCGAGAAATTCCAGCCGCTGGTTGTGCGCGGGCCTGCGCTGCGTTTCGTCGCCGCCGGCGCCCGCCGGGCCGCTTTCATGCGCGACGGACGGATGCGTCAATGCCAGCCGCAACAGGCCCTCGTCGCGGAACGCGTAGCCTAGACGGGCTTGAATTTCAGCCAGGGACATTTATGATTTACGATTTATGATTGATGATTTTTTCGCGTCAGAACGCCTGGTCGAACCACACGCCGAAACCGGGGAATTTGCTAATCCTTCACCGCAAGTCGCACTACGACCGGCAATCCTAAATCGTAAATCATAAATCATAAATTCAAGCCGGCGTTGTCCCTTCGGGAACTTCAACTGCAGGAGTTTGTTCCGCCGCCGGCGCGGGATTTTGGACGGCGGGCGCAGGCGGGTTCAGGCCATGTTCCAACAAGGCCGCCACGTCGCGCTGGACTTGTTCCAGTTGGTCCAGCCGCAAACCCGGATCGGCGATGGTGAACACGTCGCCGGTCTTGGGCTGCTCGTAGATGAACACGCGCCGGCCTTCGCGGACAATCTGTTCCTTCACCTTGAACACGCGTTTGCGTTCGAGCATCACGGCCAGAATGAACATCGCGGGCGCATAATACGGGTCGTTTTGCTCGATAAGTTTTCGCAGGAGCGTCTCGGCGGTTTCGCGTTGAATCGCGTCCACGGGCGCGGCCGGCACTTCGTAAATGCTTTGCCAGTGGGAAATGAATCCTTTGCGGTCGCGCGCGCCATCGCTGAATTGGTTTTGCCAGCAGGTTTCGCAAACGTCCATGCGGCGCAAATTCTCCGCGTGCTCGTCAAAGAGCAGCGTGTGCAACCCCTGCCGGTCGGCAAACGGCTGCGCGCACGCCTCGCACGCCGAGGCGCGGGACTGAATGTTCCAATCGTTCATGAAATCGAGGGGAAGTTTTACACGAATTTCACAAATTGGCACGAATGAAAATGGCCTGGATAAAATTTGCGTTAATTCGTGCAATCCGTGTCTTCACCCGGCGAAATCGAAATCCGAGCAGCTCATGAAATAATGGCAGCGCGGACAGCACAGCTTGCACTTCTCGTTGAATAATTCATGCCCGCACTGTGGACAAAACCGCCAAGGCTCGCCGGACTCGTCCTTGGGCGCTACAGCCTCGGTTGGCATTTTGTCTCCGGCCTTCTCTGATTTTCGCTGTGCCCGCTTCATACGATGGAACCAACCGTTTCGTTTGCTTCCGAGCCGATTTATTCGCGTGCTTGCGCTTCCGTCTGGCGCCGCAAAGGATGGTTGGCGGGCAGATTTTCCAAAAGTTTCTGCTGAAATGCAGCGGCGCGGCGTTTTTGCTCCTCCTGCGCCCGGACCCGTTCATTCAAATGGCGTTGGCCTTTGATTTCGGAGTTTTGGAGCGAATCCGCCCAACCGCGCAACTGTCGCGAACAGCTTTCGGCGCAGGATTTCAAATTGGAGATTTGAGATTTCAAATCCGCCGGCCCGTTGGCTTTGTTCGTCCGACGAAATTTCAAGGTGAGCATCGAACGCACTTCGCCCGCCGAGCCGCGCGCGATGTAAATGAATTGCAACAATTCATTCGTCGTGCCGCGCTCAAAGCCTTCGGCGACGTTATTGGACACCGAAAGCGCCGCGCGGTCCAGTTGGTCGCGAAAAGCGGAGGTGGCTTTGAAGTGGTGATTTTCAAGCAATTCCTCGGTCTGCTCATACAGTTCCGCCGCCTTTTTCCAGACGGGCAGGTCTTCAAACCGTTCATAGGTCATGATTGTCCTTTTGAGTTGGGCGTTGATTTTTCGACTAATTTTTTGAAATCTGAAATCTCAAATTTGGAATTTCCGGAGTCTTGAATACACCCGCCCGCCTCCGGATTTCAAATCTGAAATTTCAAATTTGAAATAATCCCGACCAGCAGCCACCGCGAAAATACGGCGTCAAGGCCAGCATGGAGTTACTGAATCAATTGAAAAGGCAGATTAGTCGTTGAATGATTAGTATGCGGTGCTTTTGGCCAAATTACTCTATTACTTTCGTCATTATATCTTGCGGTGAATTGAAATTCACCGTCAGCCATGCGTTCGATATAAAGTTCTGTATGGTCAAGACCACCCGCCCAGACATAGCTAACCCAATTTGTGTCTTCGTCTATTCTTAAAATCTTTAATTGCTTCAATTCAGGCGGGACAGGTTTAGCACCGATTATGTATGCTTTCGGATCATATTCATTGAGGAATTTTTAGTCCGTTCAACCCATACTTGGATGTCCTTCTCAGTTAATGAATCCATGTATTTTCGTCCTGCTGCCATTTGTGTGTGGTAACCGTGAAAAAGAACAACCATTGGGAATATATAGGCAAAAGTAAACCAGCCAACACCGAGTAAAATGATTACCCCAAAAATTTGCAGACCGATTTTGGCGGGTTTATTCATTCTCAATTTGATTGTCCGAGTTTTTTTGATTTTTCCGTCGCGGCCCGGACGGCACTCATCACGGCGGCGCGCATCCGGCCTTTTTCCAGTTCGTGCAACCCATCAATCGTCGTGCCGCCGGGGCTGGTCACCTGGTCTTTGAGCGAACCGGGATGCGCGCCGGTTTCCAAAACCATCTTCGCGCCGCCCAGAACGGTTTGCGCGGCGAGCTTCGTAGCCACATCGCGCGGCAAACCCGCCGCCACGCCGCCGTCGCTCAACGCCTCGATGAATTGAAAAACATACGCCGGGCCGCTGCCGCTCAAGCCGGTCACGGCATCGAGCAGCGGTTCCTTTACCGGAAGCGCCAGGCCGACGGCGGAAAGAAGTTTTTTCGCCAGCTCGCCGTCCGCCGCCGTCGCGGATTTGCCGAGCGCGAACGCCGACGCACCCGCGCCGACGAGCGCCGGCGTGTTGGGCATCACGCGAATGACGCGCGCGCCGGGGGGCAGCGCGGCTTCGAGTTTCGCGAGCGTCACGCCGGCGGCGATGGAGATGAGCAGATGTTTTTCGGTAAACACGCCGCGAATTTCCGCCAGCGCGGCTGAAACCTGGTCAGGTTTGGTCGCCAAAATCAAAACGCCGGCAAATTTCGCGACTTCAGTGTTGGCCGCAACTGTTTTCGCGCTGACTTCGGCGGCGAAATGTTTGCGCGCGGCATCCGCCGGGTCGCTGGCGATGATTTCGCGGGGGCTGACGAGTTCACCGCGAATGAAGCCGCAGGCGAGCGCGGTGGCCATTTTGCCCGCGCCAAGAAAGCCGATTTTCAATGGGGTTACCATGAAAGTCTTGTAGCAGGCCGATGTGTTGAACGGAAGGAAATAACAGCGGCCAACTCGCGGCTTGAATTCGCGCCGCTTGCGCTTATCCTGAACGCAGTGTGGAAATAACCACCAAGCCCTGTTTTTTGAGCCATGCCGAGCAACCGCCGCACTTGGGATACTTTTGAAGCCATGCGCCAGGCCGCCGAAGAAGGCGACCCGCAGGCGCAGTGCTATCTCGGCGTGTGCTTTCAAAACGGCCAGGGCGTGGCACAGGATTATCAGGAGGCGGTGAAATGGTATCGGCGCTCGGCGGACCAGGGCGACCCGGTCGCGCAATGTTATCTGGCCGTGTGTTACCTCCACGGCACGGGCGTGCCGCAGGAATTTGGCGAGGCGGCCAAGTGGCTGCGCGAGGCGGCGGAGCAGAACGATCCGGCAGCGCAATTCAATCTGGGCATGCTTTACGAAACCGGCCAGGGCGTGACGCAAAATTATGCCGAGGCGGTGAAATGGTATCGCGAAGCAGCCGAGCGCGGCTATCCGGCGGCGCAATTCAACCTCGGCGTCTTCTACGAAACCGGCCAGGTCGTGCCGCAGGATTATACCGAAGCGGCGAAATGGTATCGCGCCGCCGCCGAGCAGGAATGTGCGCCCGCGCAGTGCAATCTCGGGCTTTGCTATCAAACCGGACGCGGCGTGGAGCAAAACCGGCGGGAAGCGGTGAAGTGGTTTATCCGGGCCGCGCGCCAAGGCGACAAGACCGCGCAACACAATCTCGGTCTTCACTATGCCGAAATGGAAATCAAGGAGGCGGAGGCTGCTGAAGCTGCCAAGGACACGCCGCTCTGAATCAGCACGCGAGCTCCGCCAACTTCGCGGCGGCCTTGCCGGAATCTATCGTTTCCGCTGCTGAATCCCACCCTTCGGCAAGCGATTTTGCCTTGCCCGCGACGAACAGCGCGGCGGCAGCGTTGAGCAAAACCGCGTCGCGCTTTGGGCCGCGCTCGTCGCCGCGAAAAATGCGGCGGATGATTTCCGCGTTCACCGATTTGTCGCCGCCGCGCAAAGCGGCCAGCGCCGCCTCTTGCCGTGGAAAATTTTCCGGCGACAGGCTGGAAACCGCCAGGCCGCGCTCCGGGTAAAATTCCGCGACGTGGTTTGCGCCGAGCGTCGAAAGTTCGTCCAGATATTTCCCCTCGGCCAGCCCGCAGACGACCATGCCACGCCGGACGCCGAGCAACTGCAGGGCGCGCGCCAGCGGCTCGCACAGCTCCGGGCGCGGCACGCCGACCAGAGACGCGCTGGGCCGCGCGGGATTCAGCAGCGGACCGAGGATGTTGAAAATGGTGGGCTGTCCTCGCTCGGCGCAGAGTTTCCGCGCAGGCGCGATATTTTTGAACGCCGGATGAAACCGTGGCGCGAAAAAAAACGCAAAGTTGTGTTCACGCAGCGAACGCGCGGCCTCCACCGGCGACAAGTCAACCTTGAGGCCGAGTTCCTCGACCACATCCGCACTGCCGACCGACGAGGTCACGGCGCGGTTGCCGTGTTTGGCCACGGTCACACCGGCGGCGGCGCAAAGGAGGGCGACGGTGGTGGAGATGTTGAACGTGCTCAAGCGGTCGCCGCCCGTGCCAACCACATCGAGAATTTCGCGCGTGCGGGTTTCAGCATCCAGCGGCGGCTGGATGGATTTGTCGCGCAGGGCACGGGCGAATGCGGTAATTTCCTCGGGCGTTTCGCCCTTTTGCGCCAGCGCGGCCAGAAAACCGGCCTTGACCGCCGCCGGAATTTTTTCGTCGGTCAATTGCTCGACCGCCAGAAGGACCTGCTCGTCCGCCAGCGGACGGGTGGCGGTGAGTTGTTGAGTCAGCTTCTCCAGCACGGAAGGATTCTAAGCACCGGCGCGGGCGGCTCAAATCGAAAGTGTGCACCGATGAAAACATGGACAGGAGCCGAAAATCAGGTAACCTGTCCGGCACTGGCACTGTCTTAACCAAGAGCGGTGCACGCATTAAAATTTATGGCGGACAATCGAGGCGGCGGACGGAAAAAGTGGGCGGCCGTTTTTTTGGCAGCCGTCGCGGTTGTTGTCGGCGGTGTCTGGTATTTCCGGCACGGACAGCAAGACGTGCCAGCCTATCAGACGGTGGCAGTGACGCGCGGGGATTTGACGCAGGTGGTGACGGCCACGGGGACATTGAACCCGGTCGTGAATGTGACGGTGGGCAGCCAGGTTTCCGGCATCATCACGAGGCTTTATGTGGATTTCAATTCGGTGGTGAAGTCGAATGAGGTGATCGCGGAGATTGACCCTTCGACCTACGAAGCCCAGCTCAATCAGGCCAAGGCCAATCTGGCCAATGCCAAGGCCAATCTGGAGTTGCAGCAGGTCGAGATGCAACGCGATGAGAAATTATACACCAACAGCCTGATTTCAGGGTCCGATTACGACACGGCTGTCGCCACACGGGACGAGGCGGCGGCGCAGGTGCAAATTCAAGAGGCCTCCGTCACCAATGCGCTCGCCAATTTGGGCTATTGCAAAATTCATTCGCCGGTGGACGGCGTGGTGATCTCGCGCGCGGTGGACCTGGGGCAGACGGTCGCGTCCAGTTTCAACACGCCGACGCTGTTTCAAATCGCGAACGACCTGACGAAGATGCAGATTGACACCGCCGTGGACGAGGCGGACATCGGCGGCGTCAAGGAAGGGCAGCCGGTGGATTTCACCGTGGACGCCTACCCGAACCGCACGTTTGAAGGAGTCGTCATCCAGGTGCGCAACGCGCCCACCACGGTCAACAACGTGGTGACTTACGACACCGTCATCGGCGTGACCAACGCGGATTACAGCCTGAAACCCGGCATGACGGCGAGCGTTTCCATTGTCGTCGCCCAACACAACGACGTCTTGGAAATCCCCAATGCGGCGCTGCGTTTTCAGCCGGTGGACATGGCCGCGGTCGAGACCAACGCGCTCGCCGCCAACGCCAGCGGCCAAAATACCAATAACGGCAGCGGCCAGCGGCCGGGCAATGGCCGAGGAAGGCGGGGCGGCCGGGGCGGCAACGGACCGGGTGAAAAATCGCCGATTCACACCGTCTATGTGTTGACCAGCGAGGCCACGGGCAAAAACGCGGAGCTGAAGGCCGTCCAAGTCAGGACCGGCATCACCGACAATATTGACACCGAGGTGCCGTCGGGATTGAGTGAAGGCGACCAGGTAGTCACGGGTCTGGCGATTCCCGGGCTGACTTCCAGCCCGACGACGCAGAATCCGTTCGCCGCGGGCCGGCGTTTTTGAGCGTTCCGCCAGGAAAAAACCACCTTGAATGGCAACACCGCCGAGCCGCAGCCAATGAATCCCGTCATCAAACTGGAAGCCATGCGCAAGACCTACCATACCGGCGAAGTGGACGTGCATGCCGTGCAGGGCATCTCGCTGGAGATTTTGCCCGGCGAATTTGTCGCCATCATGGGGGCCAGTGGCTCCGGTAAATCCACCTTGATGAACCTGATCGGCTGCCTCGATCGCCCGACCAGCGGCCGTTTTGACCTGGACGGCATAGACATTTCGACGCTGGACCGCAACGCCCTGGCTGACATTCGCAACCGGAAAATCGGCTTTGTTTTTCAAGGCTTCAATTTGCTCTCACGCACCTCCGCTCTGGAAAACGTGGAGATGCCGATGCTTTACAGTCATCAGCACATCCCGGCGCAGGAACAGCGCAAGCGCGCCTTGGGCGCACTCGAACTGGTCGGTCTCAGCCAACGGGCGGACCATTATCCCAATCAGCTTTCCGGCGGTCAGCAACAGCGCGTGGCCATTGCGCGCGCCCTGGTGAATCAGCCGGCGCTGTTGCTCGCCGACGAACCCACGGGCAATCTCGACAGCCAGACCAGCATCGAAATCATGGGCGTGTTCCAACAGTTGAATGACCAGGGCATCACCATCATCATGGTCACCCACGAATTGGACATCGCCCGCTACACCAAACGCACCGTCGTCCTCCGCGACGGGCGTGTGGTTACCGACGAGGTGGTTCGAAACCGGTTGAATGCCGGGACGGAATTGCATCATTTGCAGGAGGCCCAACAAGCCATCAAATTGACCGCATGAGAATTTTTGCCGCGCTCCGAACCGCCCTCCGCGCGCTGCGCCGGAACAAGATGCGCACCGTGTTGACGATGTTGGGCATGATTATTGGTGTCGGCGCCGTCATCGCCTCGGTCAGCATCACCAGCGGCGCCAAACAACAGGTGGAAGAGCAAATTGCCAGCCTGGGAGAAAACATGCTGCTCATCTTCCCCGGCTCCTTCAGTTCCAGCGGAGCGCGGCTGGGTTGGGGCAACTGGCACAGCCTGCAACTCGAAGACGCTTTGGCCATTCAAACGCAACTCCAGGGCGTGACCGCGGTCAGCCCGGAAAACCGCACCCGCACCCAGATCATTGCCGGGAATCAGAACTGGAACACGAGTGTCCAGGGCGAATCCCCCGAGTATCTCCAGATTCGCCAATGGCCGCTGGCCGAAGGTGAAATGTTTGACAACCAGCAGGTTCGCACCGCCGCCAAGGTCTGTGTTATCGGCCAGACCGACGTCAAGGAACTGTTTCCCAACGAGGAGCCCCTCGGCAAAATGATCCGCATCCGCGATGTTCCCTGCCAGGTCATCGGGGTCTTGCAGGCCAAGGGATTGTCCCCCATGGGCCAGGATCAGGACGACATCGTTATCGTGCCTTACATGACCATTCAAAAGCGCATCAACCGGGAAGACTGGGTGGATACGATCCTCGTCCAGGCGGTTTCCCAGGCGGCCATGCCCATTGTGCAGCAGGAAATCACGTCCCTGCTCATGCAGCGCCACCATCTCAAGCCGGGCGGTCCGATGGACTTCCTCGTGCGCAGCCAGGAAGACATTGCCCAGGCCGCCACCGCCACTGCCCGGGTCATGAGCGTCCTGCTGGCCTGTGTGGCGGCGGTGTCGCTGGTCGTCGGGGGCATCGGCATTATGAACATCATGCTCGTCAGCGTGACGGAGCGCACCCGCGAGATCGGCATCCGCATGGCCGTGGGCGCGCGCGGCGGCGACATCCTGGTGCAATTTCTCATCGAGGCCGTCACCGTGAGCGTCCTTAGCGGATTGGTTGGGATTGTCGGCGGCTACTGGTTTTCCAAGCTGGTGGCTTACCTCACGCACTGGCCAACATTTACGCCTATAGCGTGGGTGGGCATTGCCTCAATCTCCAGCGGCGTTGTCGGCATCATCTCCGGCTTTTATCCCGCCTGGAAAGCGTCCAAGCTCGACCCCATCGAGGCGCTGCGGTATGAATAGCGCGTGACTGCCGAAATTCTGGCCACGCACACCCCGGCGCTGTTTGCCGCCGCCGTAAAACGGACGGCGGAACTTTTGCGCGCGGGCGGAGTCGTCGCGTTGCCGACGGAAACGGTTTACGGTCTCGCCGCCAATGCGCTCGAGGAAAAAGCGGTCGCCAGAATCTTTCAAATCAAAGGCCGGCCGGCGAATAATCCCATCATCGTCCACGTCGCCAGTATCGCGATGGCCAAACGCTGCGTAAATCACTGGCCGGCCCACGCGGACAGACTGGCCAAAGCTTTTTGGCCCGGCCCATTGACACTCGTGTTGCCGCGCGCGGAGCAAATTCCTGACATGGTGACTGCCGGGGGCCCAACCGTCGGCGTGCGCTGGCCGAGTCATCCGTTCATTCAGGCCGTGATTCGCCGGTGTGGGTTTCCGCTCGCCGCGCCGAGCGCGAATTTGTCCAGCCGCATTTCCCCGACCAACGCCGGGCATGTGCGGAAACAACTCGGCGGAAGAATCCCCTTGATTGTGGATGGCGGGCAGTCGCAGGTCGGCATCGAGTCCACCGTCCTCGATTTGTCCGTCAGCCCGCCGCAAGTTCTGCGGCCGGGCATGGTTCATGTGGAATCGCTCGCCGCTGTGGTCGGCGAAGTGACGGGTGACAAGTGGCGGGCCACAAGTAAAGGCCCGCTGCGCAGCCCGGGTTTGCTGGAAAAGCATTATTCACCAAGGGCAAAACTGGTTGTATTGAACTGGCGCGACGAAGCCGATTTGAAGTTGCAACTTGCCACCCGTCACCTGTCACCTCTCACTTGCCACGTCATCGCCCACACCCACATTCCGTCGGCGGACACCTTCGCGCGCGTGAGCGTCATTCCACACGACGCGGAGGCGTTTGCGCGGGCGATTTATGCGGAATTGCACCACTGTGACGAGGCGGGGGCGGAGTTGATCGTCGTGGAGGCGCCGCCGGAATTGCCGGAATGGTCGGGCATCGCCGACCGGTTGCAACGCGCAACGGCATGAATGACCGCACCGTTTACCAGCGCACCCGGTCGGTCAGGAACAAACCGGATGCAATGGCCGCAGAACCGGACGGCGCATGGGTCAAAGGGAACTTCGACGAAATTTGATTTTGCGCCAGGACTTTGAGCAGGAAGTTTCCCCAACTGGTTTCACCGCTGCGAGCGCATTCGGACAGGAGTTTGGCATCCATCGTTTCCGGGGTGAGGTAAAGCCCGAGGACGGGTTTCTGGTAGTTGTCACCGATGGCAAAGAATTCGTCCTGCATGTTGAGCGTGAGCCAAACGCATTGATGGTGGCCGTACCAGGCGACCGCCCAAGGCACATCACTCATCATCAATTCATTTTCTTTCATCCAGCCGGCGCTTTTCTGGATGTCCGGTGGATAATAAGGCGGGTAGGCCACCGGCAAGGTTTTCGGCGCGCATATGCTAAAAATCATCGGCAAACACGATACCGCCACAAAAAGGGCGATGACAGCGTAATGCAGTTGCGTGGCCGGCAATTTCATTTGCCTCAAAAGGGTCATGAAGAAAACCCCGCCGTAAATGAACACCAACGGCACCGTCAGCACGATCAGGTTCTCGGAATTCACTTCCGGCGATTCAACGGAAAGCCAGGTTTGTCCCAAGGCTTGAAAAACGACGAATGTTCCCAGGCACATCAGCAAAAAATAACGCATGCGGCGCGCCGCCACGCTGCGAAATCCCAGCATCAGACCGGTCAGGAAAAACATGCCGGCCCAGCTTCCGCCCAGCTTCGGCAGGTCGCTTTCAAAAATGCCGCGCAAATTCCCCAACAGCTTGTGGATGATTGGCTTGAGCAAAAATGCGTATGTCAAATCCGGATGAGTGGACCGTTCCAAAACCGTTCCCGGGAAAGTGGACCCTTCGGCGATGGCATAACCTGCCGTGCCAAACGGCGTGCCGCTCACCATCCAATTTCGAATCACCCACGGCGTCAGCACCATCGCAAACGCGCCCAGCGCCGCCGCCGCCTGCCATACCCGCCGTTGACCGCCGAACAATATTAAAAACACCTCAAGGGGAATGATCACCCAGCCGAATGCGTACCGCGTCAACGCGCCCACGCCCCCCAGCACGCCCGCCGCCGCCGCCAGGGCAAACAGCCATTCCAGGCGCGGTTGAGGTTCGCGTGCCAGTTCTTCGATCTTTAACACGCACCACGTCAACCCCAGAAAGATGATCATCAGCAACAGCGTGGACAGGCCCGAGACACTGAACCGCCAGAGCAAGGCGCAACCCAGCACCAGCAGCGCCGACAGCCAGGCCACCGCCGGGTCGAACAATTTCCGCGCCACAAAAAACGTCAGCGCCACCACCGCCAGCAAAAGCATTTCGTTGAACACCGCGATTAAAAAATCGGGTTGATAACGCAGGAAACGGCCGCCATCGGACCAAAATGATTTTTTCATTTCCACGTCGAAATGAAAAGGCAGCACTTTCATCAATCCGGCCAGCACCATCGGATAGACGGGCGGATTCGCCAAATCCGGGTGTGGGGCCTGGATTTGCGCGAAATCCGCACCCGCGGACACCGGTGTATCTGCCTGCCTTGCCTCGTTGTTTTTTTGCACCAGATAAAGACTCAGCGGGCGAATAAACAACGTCGTGTAACCTTTCCCCTCGGCAATGTTCCGCGCCAGTTGCGCGGTGTCCATCGCCTCCGGCGTGGAAAAATTTCGATACGCGCGCAAATCGAATAAAACGACCAGCGCCACCACCACCAGGGTCAGCACGGCACTCCACAAAACGCGCCGTCCCGCGCCGACCTCCAGTTTGTGAATCAGATTCTGAACCCATTCGCCAATGTACATAAATTAAAATCCTTCCAGATGATACGCGTGCAATTTTCGATGAAACGTTCGCCGGCTCATGCCGATTTTTTCCGCGGCCAATGTGCGGTTGCCGTCGGTATCTTTCAAGGCGCGAATGATCAATTGTTTCTCCGCCTCCTTCACCGTCAGATCATTTCGTTGCAACGATGGCGTCTCGCCACGACCACTGCCGCCGCGCACGGAAGGCGGCAAATCCCGCGCGCCGATTTTTTCGCCCCGGCAGAATACTACCGCGTGCTCGATGGCCGTGCGCAATTCGCGCACGTTGCCCGGCCATGCATAATTCATCAGCGCTTCGAGCGCGTCGGCGGTGAAATCGTTCACCGGTTTGCCGTTTTCGCGCGCAAATTCGCGCAAAAAACTTTGCGCCAGCAGGGGAAGGTCGCCGACACGCTCGCGCAAGGGCGGCAGATGGATTTCCACCACGCGCAGCCGGAAAAGCAAATCCTCGCGGAACGTCCCGGTCCTGGCGAGTTCCTCCAGGTTTTTGTTCGTCGCCGCGATGAGCCGGGCGTCGGCGGTGAGCGTCTTGTTTGAACCGACGCGCTCAAACGTGCGTTCGCCCAGAAATCGCAGCAGCTTCACCTGAATCGTCGCATCAATCTCCCCGATTTCGTCCAGAAACAGCGTCCCGCCCTGCGCCTGTTCAAACCGGCCGATGCGCCGCTCGTGCGCGCCGGTGAACGCCCCCTTTTCATGGCCAAACAATTCGCTCTCCAGCAGCGTTGGCGCCAGCGCCGCACAATGCACCGCCACAAACGGCTGTTTGGCGCGCGGACTCAACTGGTGGATTGCCTTCGCCACAAGTTCCTTGCCGGTGCCGCTCTCGCCCGTGAGCAGCACCGTGGCCCGCGTCGGCGCCACCTGCCCGACAATCTCAAAAATCTCCTGCATCGCCGGCGATTTGCCGACGATGTTTTCGAGGCCAAATTTGGCATCGAGCTGCCGGCGCAACGAAACGTTTTCCGATTCGAGGTTCTGCTGGCGTAACGCACGCGCGATGCGCATCTCCAACTCGTCAATTTGCAGCCGGCCCTTGGCGATGTAATCGTCCGCGCCGCGCTTCATTGCGTCCACCGCCAATTCTTCCGAGCCGTACGCCGTCATCAAAATGCAGACCGGCGATTGGGCCAGCGATTTGGCGCGCGCGATAAGCTTCAACCCATCCTCGCTGGGCAATCGGAAATCCGTGAGCAGCACGTCGAAGTTCTCGCGTTCGAGCAAATCCATGGCCGCCTTGGCGTCCTCGGCCACGTAAACGTCGTAACGCTCCTCCAGCGCCGCACGCAGGCCGTCGCGCGTCGGTTTCTCGTCGTCCACGATGAGCAAGGTTGGTTTTTCAGCCATAATTTCGTCCGCGAATTATGCGAGTTTTCCGAATCTATTTTTCCGATTTTAATTCCTGTTCGTTCGCGTAATTCGCGGATTCTTCACCGGTTTTTTGTTCCAGCAATCGCGGCCGGCGCTCGTGCAACGGCAGCCAGATCCGGAAGGTCGTGCCGCGGCCGACGTGGCTTTCCAGTTCAATCCGGCCACCGTGTGCGCGCACGATGCGTTGTACGATCATCAAGCCGAGACCGGTCCCCCGTTTCTTGGTGGTAAAAAACGGCTCGAAGATGCGGTTGATTTGTTCCGGCGGGATGCCGCCGCCCGTGTCGGTCACGCTCACCCAGATGCCATCGGCGCCTTCGCCGGTCTGCAACGCGAGCGTGCCGCCCTTGGTCATCGCGTGCATGGCGTTTTTGACGAGGTTCACCAGGACTTGTTGCATCTGCGTCGCATCAATTGGCGTCGCCGTCAACTGCCGCGCCAGTTTTGTTTGCACCGTCAGATCGCGATTGTCCAGTTCCGGTCGCAGCAATTCCAGGGTCTTTTCCACGACCTCGTTAAGGGAGGCAATTTTCAACTGAGGCGGCGCAGGGCGAATCGCCTGCAAAAACTGTGTGATGATGTAGTCCAGCCGGGCGATTTCACCTTTGGCCACGCCCAGGTATCGTTCCAGCTTCCGGGAAACTTCCGCGACGTCGGTCTCGGTGGCGAGCGTTTGTGAACGTGTGCGCGAAACCAATCTCGAAGTGGTCGGTGTGGCTTTCAGTTTTTTCAACTCGCGCTCCATGAGCTGCAAATGAATGTGCAGTGCGTTGAGCGGATTGCCGATTTCGTGGGCGACGCTGGCGGCGAGCAGCGTGAGCGCCTGGACGCGCTCGCTTTCGATGGCTTCAAACGTTTTTTGCCGCGCCTCGGTTGCGTCGTGCAAGATCAGCGCGACACCGGAACTGCCGGTGGCCTCGCCGTCGAGCGGCGCCGCGTAGAGCCGGAGAAACCGTGAACGTGGATAATGCACTTCAAATTCATGCCGCACGACGCGCTCGCCGCCCGCGTGGTCGGCTTTGAAAATTTTCTCCCAATCCAGTTCCGGCAAAACGTCCGCGATGTGCTGTCCCTCGACATCCGGCTGCAAGCCAATGAGCTTGGTGACGGCCTGGTTGAAGTAGATGACGCGCCCCTGCTCATCCGCAACCAGCACGCCGTCCTCGATGGTATTGAACAGCGTTTCGAGAAAGCTGCGTTCGCGCGCGAGCCGCTGGACGACGGTTTGCAGGCCTTCCGTGTCCAACCGACCGATGCGGCCAAGCACTTTGTCGAGAAAACTGGATTTTGGCGCTGCCATTGAACAAAATCAAAATTTCAGCGTGACATTCTGGCACAATGGCCCGATTCGTCAACTCAAAAGAAAGGGCGCGATGGCACAGCGGGGAATCACGTGGCAGCGGACATGAGTCCGCTCAATTTTACCATTGGGGAAATTTGAGCCGACTGATGTCGGCTGCTATTCGGAACCAAGCGCGAGCGGACTTTTCTGGACAACACGACTCGGCCGATGCAAAATTGAATCAGTAATAAGGAATGGCTGGAAGATTTGCAGCTTAATCTCAGGTCAGGCGGCAGCCATAAACTAAAGGAACTATATGAAAGGCGAACACACGCTCGTTTCAGGAGCCATCATAGGTTTGGTGATTGGCATAGTCATGGCAGCGGTAGGCGGCTGGCTGTCGGCAAATTCAATTCTGTTCAGTATATTTTATGTCATTCACTGGCCAATGTTGCAGTTGGCCGCTTGGATTCAGCACGCATCTAACGCGCCACATGGATGGAGTCCGAGCACCGACTTTTTCAAGTGGCTGATGGCGTAATTGGGCATTCCTCGGCTTTTTGGCCGGCGTCGGTTACACAGTTTGTTCTCGGCCGAGATATTCAAGGCGTGACGCCTAACCCAGAATCGGGCTTCAATTTCCATTCGCCGTCAGCGCCAGAAAAACGTCTTCGAGTGGGCCGGACGCGCCGCTTTGTTTGCGGAGTTCGTCGCGCGTGCCGACGGCGATCAGTTTCCCACCGTGGATGATGCCAATGCGATCGGCCATTTCCTCGGCCACACTCAGTTCGTGCGTGGACATCAACACGGTCATGCCTGCACGCGAACGTTCCTTGAGCGTGTCCTTCACGATGCGCGCGTGCTGCGGGTCGAGGCCAACCATCGGTTCGTCAATCACAAACACCTCCGGGTCGTGCAACAGCGCAGACACGATGGCCACGCGCTGGCGCGTCCCGTGCGAGAGGCTTTCCAGCGGGAGATCGGCAAATTCGCCCAAATGAAAGCGCCCAATCAATTCCTGCGCGTTCGCCGCAATGGGCGCGTCGCCCATTTGGAACAACTGGCCGATGAACCGGAAAAATTCCCGCGCCGTCAGTTTTTCATAGAGAAATGGAAAATCAGGAACGTAAGCGACCCGGCGACGCGCTTCGAGTGGTTGCATTTGCACGTCAAAACCGCACACCCGCGCGTGGCCGGCGGTTGGCTTCATCAGGCCGGCGAGGATTTTCAGCGTGGTCGTTTTCCCGGCCGCGTTCGGTCCGAGCATCGCAAAGAATTCCCCGCGCGGAATGGTCAGGGTCACGTCGTTGACCGCGACGAGGTTGCCGAACTTTTTGACGAGATGGACGAGTTCAATCACGGCTTGTTCCATTCGTCGAGCACAGCCGTCAGGCCACCGGGCAGTTCCACCCGCAATATTTCGCCCAATGAGCTGACATACAGGACAATCGGATGGTCGAGCACACGCGTTTCCAGGCGATACGCGGTCACCGGCTCATGGCCGATCATGATCCGGTCCCGGTATGCTTCCCATTTGATGGCGTCGGCAACAGCAGCGGTCGAGGATGGCATCATGGGCAAATCCAGTTCGTCCACCCATCCGCCGCCCAACCCGCCGTCCAGCGCGCGCAACAGCGCATTGGGATTCTGCAAGTCGGCAAAACTCAGGACGCGCTCGAAGTTCACTCCCTCGCTGGTGAATTTGCAGCGCACGGTTTGTTCCGCCGCGACGGAATGAATGTCCGCCACCGCATCGCTGGTGGACACCTTCAAATTCAACTCGCGCCAGGCGCGGGCGGAAGAAAATTGGAGGCGTCCATCGAATCGAACCCGGTTGGTGATGGCACCGAAACTCAGGTTGCCGTTGAAGTGGATTTGATAGCCGCTCTGTGCTGCCAGCCCTTCGGGCGGCACGGTGTTTTCATCCAGCGCCGCCATGGCCTGTTCGACGCTCGTGGAAACTTCGCAGAATCCAGCCCGGCGCCGGTCCTGATAAATGGTCAATGCGGAGACATCCGGCGCGGTCAGGATTTTGCGCCAGACCAAATCCACCGGCACGGAAATTTCGCCGCCATGCGAACCGTACTCCGCGCGCCACAGCAGCACGTTCATGGTGACCCAAAACGCCGCAATGAAAAAAAATGTGATGCGTGGAACCATGCCAACTCCTCAGGTTGACGGAATTTTCAAAACCTGGCCGACCCGGATCCGGTCGGGATTCATGTCCGGATTGGCCTCCTCCAGCGCGCTTAGTTTCACGCCATACTTGCGCGCGATGCCCACCGCGGTTTCTCCCGCGACGACGGTGTGCGTGCGTGGCCTGGCAATCGTCGCCGGGCCGGCAGGACGGCTTGCGCCGGCGCTCCCCGCTGGAGCAGAAACATTTTGCGCCGTTTGGGCCGGAGTTGGCCGGGCCACGGCAATGCCCGGTGACGGTGCATTGGTTTTGGCCGCCGCCAACTGGCTGGCGTAATACGCGCGCCACTTGTTCACCTCGTCCTGCAATTGCCGGTTTTGTTCGATCACAGTTTCCAACTGTTGCTGCGCCGCCGACGCACTCGGCAATGTCAGCATGTCCTTCGCCAGTTGTTGTTTGCAAACATTGATGCGTCCGCGCACGACGTCCGCGTTTTGCGCGGCGGGATTCAATTTCAAGTATTGTTGATAATGATAAATGGCCGCGGCCGGGTCGGGCGCCTTTGCGTCATAAAGCCAGCCGAGCTCAAAATGCGCCGCCGCCGAATGCGGATTTGCCTCCAGTGATTGTTCGAACGCCTCGATCGCGCCCTGATAATCCATCGCGTTCACGCGCCCCTTGCCCAGCACAAAATGCGGCTCCTTTTCCTCGTCCAACTGGCCCTGATCCGAAGATGAGCAGCCATTCAGCGTGACGCCTGTGGCCAAGACGCACACGCCGAGCACAAAACGAATCCAACGCAACATGCCGCGAACGTACTGAAATTGCGCGGCGCGTGCAATCGCGCGCTGCCGCGGGCGAAAATTTCACACGCAACAGCCGGTCAAAACCGGGCTTGAGATTTGGGGGCGCCGGACGCAGGTTGTTGGCGGATTGCGCGCGTGGCGGAACGGCAGACGCGCCGGACTTAGGATCCGGTCCCGCAAGGGGTGGAGGTTCAACTCCTCTCGCGCGCACCAGTTTTCCTCAAGAAATTGAGAATTCAGGTGCTTCTGACACAGCCCTGACACAAGAAACGGCTGAAATTGAAGGCGCAAACGTGAAGTATCCAAAGCGCATTAAATACCGTGGCAAAGTTCTCGCCACGATTTATGGCAAGTGCAAAGGACGCGATTCATACCGCGTGGCGTGGCAAGTGGCCGGGCAGCGGCGCATGGCGTCTTTCCCGTCCTACTCGCTCGCCAAGCGGCACGCCGATGGCTTAGTGAAGGATTTGGCCAAAGGCTCGCAAGTCACGGCCTTGAATCCCGCGCAAGCCCGCGATGCACTGGCCGCGCTTGAACGTCTCGCGGACTTCTATCGGGTCACAGGACGCCGCGTTTCGCTGCTGGCGGGCATTTCCGAATTTGTCGAGGCGTCCGCCAAGTTGAACGGGCGCAACTTGGGCGAAGCCGTTGAGGGCTATTTGCGAAACGTCGCCACTGTTAAACGGAAAGACATTGCCGCCGCTGTCGAGGAATTCCTACAAGCCGACGCCCCGCGCACAAAGGCCAGCAACGGACAGCGGGCGCAACTTGCCGCCGACTATGCCAACCACCGTAAATTACAGCTTCGCCGATTTGCGGCCACGTTTCCGAATACCGCCGTCAGCGAATTGAGCAAAGAACATTTGGACAAGTTCATCGGCTCACTTGATGATTTTGCCCCCAAAACACGTAACCATTATCGCGCAGCGGTCGGGCAATTTTTGCGATGGGCGGTTCGCAAAGATTATCTGCCAGTCACGCATCGCTTGGGCGAAGCCGATGGACTGCGCCCCGAACACGCGAACACCGGCGAAGTCAGCTTTTACACACCCCGCGAATTGGCCGCGTTGCTTGCCAGTGCCGATGATACCTTGCGCCCGTTGATTGCCGTTGGCGGGCTGGCCGGATTGCGGTCGGCTGAAATGATACGGTTGGATTGGGCGGACGTTTGGCGCGTGCCGGGCCACATTGAAGTCACGGCGGGCAAGGCCAAGACACGGCAACGCCGCCTTGTCGAAATCTGTCCCGCGCTTGCCGCGTGGCTTGAACCGTATCGCGTCCGCGAACGTGGCAAATTCTGGCCGGGTGAAGAAAGGACTTTTCTGGAACACTATGGCGAACTCTGCGAAGCGGCGGAAGTCACCCGCAAAGCCAACGGATTGCGCCACGCCTTTTGCACCTACCACCTTGCCGCGCACGCCAACGAAAATTTGACCGCGTTGCAGGCGGGCAACTCGCCCGCGATGATCCATGCTCATTACAAGGGACTGGCCACCAAAGCCGAGGCCGAAAAATGGTTCAACGTGATGCCAGCACGCGCGGCGAAAAACATCATTCCACTTGCCGCAGAGACCAAAGCCAACCGATGAAAAAAATCCCGACCAAACAAAGCGGCGCACCAGATAATAAATGGCCAACGCCGCTTTTGGACAGAGTGTGCGCGGGATTTGAGAAAATTGCCGTCGCATGGCCACCTGAACTTCCAAAGCCTGACCATTTTCCGGCAAGGCTTAAAGATTTCTTGGCGTGTGTTGTCAGGGCCAAGACCCCGGCGGATGGCACGGCGCGATTCCGCCGGTTCCTCGGCGCAAGTGCCGGTCGTGATGCGCATTGGTTTGCCGGGAAGCCAATCACCGTTGACGAACGCGAGGCATGGGCTATTTCCCAAATTCAAGCGATCAATGATGGCGACAAAACAGGTGGATATTTTACTGTGGACGTATGGCTTGCGATGGGCAGCGCCTACAAGTCCTGGTGGCAGGACCAGAAATCCGCCAAGGCCCGCGAATCCGCAAAAAAGCGTAAATAAAGTTTTTGCTAGGTTGTTTGCTGCGTTTGGGTGCAATTCGCTCGACCAGTTTTGCCGACTTTGCTGAATTCGCTCGGTCTAAGCCGCTTCAAAACCTGAATTCGCTCGACCGGCTTTGCCGATATTGCTGATTTCGCTCGGCAGAACACCCTTTTGCATCGGCAAGTTGCCGCTTGTGCGTTCGGTATGTTGCAACCGTGAAAAATCAATTGCAGCAAACCGCACCGCCGGGCGATGTGGGGTTTATTGACCAAACAGAACTTCTACGGCGGTTGCCGATCAGTCGCCGCACTTTGTTCAACTGGCGCTTTTCCGGCAAAATTCCCTACGTCCATGTTGGTGGCCGTCGCGTCTTATTCCATTGGCCCTCGGTGGAACAGGCATTGTTGCGGCACCAGCGCGGTGTGGAGAACTAATCCCAAAACAAAAAACGCCGCCGCGAAAGTTCCCACAGCCGCGACAGCGTTTTCAAACTAACGTGAAAACAGTTTCCGCGCAAAACCTGTGTCAGTCAAATGAAACCAGCAATCCAGTTCAAAGGATTCTCAACCTGCTTGGCGACGTTGTATTGGTCCCGGTTTACTTGCTCACCAAAAACCCCGTTGGTAAAAGCTGGCAACGGCGAACACGGGAATCCATGAAAGACCGGGTTTATCTGCAATCATTCGCGGGCAAAAACATCGGCGTCTTGCTGGGCAAGGCGTCCGGCGGACTTTGCACGATTGACTTGGACAACGACACCGATGTTGAACCGTTTCTTGCCCGGAACCCGCGCCTGCGGGACACCACGCGGACAAAACGGGTCCGGGGTTGTAACCTCTGGGTTGTCATTGACGGTGATTTTCCACCAAGCACGAAACTGCCTTTCGGCGAATGGCGGGCAGATGGCAACCAAACAGTGATTTACGGGCGAGCCATTGATAAACGCAAAGGCGAAACCCAGCCTACGGAATACAGGTTCCTAAATGAAGTTCCACCAATCCGCATTCGTTTTGGTAAAATTGTGTTTCCTGACGGCTGTTTTGAGAAAACGGCACCAAAGCCAGCACCCATTCGTCTGAATCCTGAATCCTGCATCACTACATCCCTGCATTCCTGCATATCTGCATCCCTGCATAACAAGGCTGATTCCGTGCTGGCGAACATCACAGCCAAACGGGAAGCACTGGAATCGCTGGCCGCCAAACATCCGAACCTTGTCAGGCTCTACACCGAGTTTATTGAGCCACGATTTCACGCCCACGCCCACGCCCGGAATGATTTTATCGTCGAATCTGTGCCGTTTCTTTACCGCGCCGTTGCCGCGCAATTCATCTTGGAACTTGTCGGCTGTTTTTACGATTGCAACCGCGTTCTTTTCAATGATCCCCGCGAACAGCACATACAGGAGGCCAAAGCCATGCTCGAATCCGTTGCCAAAACTTACACCGAATCCCTCAACGCCGGTGAGCGCCGCATTTACGACGCGCTGCCGGGACACGAACAGGAAGCATTTCGGATTTGCCGGGACCTGGCCTTGCTCAAAGAACCAGAGCGCCCGCCGTTCACCTTTTTTCTTTCGTTCAATCACCTTGCTGACCGGCTTGGAATTTTCCCGCCGGAGGCGCAACGCATCATGCGGCAACTGGAAATTTACGGTCTGGTTAAGCTGCTGAAAAAAGGCACGCGCCGAGCCGCAGGCGTGCGCGGTGAAGCCGGGACTTACCAGTGGCTTATTTGACACCCAAAACGACTCCGTTTGTCAGCAGCTTTGGAGCGGCTGGGGCTACGGCTCAACCAGCGGCTTGAGTACCCTATAAACCTGCTTCTTTTCCTTTGGCCGGAGAGTCCCCGGCAACGGTTTACCGCGATGGACACGGACAGAGTCATCTACCTCGCTCCAAGCGCGGATCAGGCCGGTCACGTCGCGCGCGGCTTTCTGCTCTGTTTCACTGGCCGTGCCGGTGCCAAGCTTTTTGGCCAGACCCCACGCAAGGTCCCGTAGTTCATAAGCTTGCAGTAGGCCAGCACGGGAATACCGCTTGCCCGTAAGTGGATTGATTACGGCGTGTGCTGATAACTGTGTGTCAGGTGCAACCATAAATCACCACTCGCACGGGCTGGCGGCGGCGTCAAGGTGGGCGAATTCAAGCTGCGGCGAACTGAACCACACCGGGCGGCTTTGCCTAAGAACTTCGATTTGCCCAAAAATGACGGATTTTGCCCAAAAATGAAACGGAACAGCTTCGAGACCCGCTGAGTCACATCGCGGTTCTGTTGTGTCAATCATTTAGCAGCCGCCGTTGACTTATTACTTGGTTTTGTTTACAGTTGCATCAATGAAGCCTGAATTTCAGATCATGCCAATGCACACCCCGCAACCTTGTTTCCGCCAAAACCATGAAAAACGACCACTCTCGTCTGCGCCGTTGCCTATGAAAGCACTAATTACGCTTGTTTTGGGACTGTTGATGACAAATTGTTTTGGCCAGACCGATTCGGTGGTGCAGATGGCAGCCGACTCCCAAGGGTTAGTCCTTGTGCCATTCGACCAACTACCCAAAGTCGGAACGTTCTGGACAGTCGGCAGCAGCGGGTTATTTCCAGTGCCATATCCTTGTGCGCCCAGTGACCCAAACGCGATTTTTTACGCCCTTGGCCCGAATGGGGTTTTTCTCGTGGACACCACTGGCGGTGCCGTGCCGCAGCCAACTGGAAGCCAAGCCCTGCGTGGCATAAGCTCTGCCGCCCTCGTCGAAGCGCAGATGAATACGCTGTTGGGTTTGATTGACCAAGTTCAGGAGGCGCAGGCAAACCAGCAATTTAATCCTGCCACGCCCAACGATCCTTCCCCGTCTTTTTCCTACCCAACAAACATAGCACTAAAATGGTATCTGACGGGTTTCGGACGCGAGTTTGGTAAATCTTTGTCGCTAGGTGCGGATGGCACATTATATGTGCCTGATTTTGATAATCAAACGGTTTGGGGAATTGATACTGCTAGTGTTAGCACGAATGATCCGAATTATCCGGCTCTGAATGATTTTGTCCGGTGGACGACTCCCACTGGCGTTCAGTCAGCTTACGGTGACATAATAACGCCGGTTCTTGGGTTGGATGGAACGGTTTGCGCGGTGAATGTTGATGGTTCTTCGGCTGCCAACTACGGTGGCCGCGTTATTTATACCGCAGTGACATCGAGCGACACAAATGTTGGTTGGTCTGCCAACTTACCATTTTTACCATACTATAGTTATGTGGATAATGAATTCCAATTTCAGATGGGAGGTTTTTATTTGGAAACCGACCCTGCGGCGGGCAATGATGGCTCTTTTTACACTTGTTTGGGTCCTTGTGTGTTTGCACTTGCACCGCGTCCGAATTATACCAATACCGTTGACGTTTATACCAACACCATTGATGTCCCATTCACCAACAACTGTTATCTAACCAACGTTACTCTAAAATGGTGGTTTGTATATCCCCTAGCAAACACCAAACTTGAAGTTCCAGCGTATGGTGAAGCTCCATTTGATTATTCAAGGATTGCCATTGGATTGGACGGAACTGTTTATGCTTTTTCTATGTGGGGTCAGGTGCTTGCGCTTGACGCCACTAATGGCACTCTCAAATGGGTTTCCCCTTTCCCTTTGATGAACGTGCCGGATAATTACCAAGCTTCCCCTGCCATTGGGTCTGATGGAACCATTTATTGTGGGTTTGAGAACGAGTTTTTTGCTATTGACCCGAAGGCCCCGACGACTAACGGAGTCATGGGCTACAAATGGCTTTATACTTCAACCAACAGTTCGGAATTTTTCTATTGGGCACCGGTTATCGGTCCGGGCGGGACAGTCTATGTAGAAAGTTCTGTATGCGAACTTTATGCCTTTGATAGCCAAACTGGGGTTCCTAAATGGGCTGATGCAGTTGACTCTTACACCGATTTCGACAGATGGGGATCACTTGCGGTTGCGGCTGACGGTGAAATTTATTTAGCCGGTTCGGATGGCACTTTTTATTCGTTCCGTCCTGATAATGGTTATACCAATTATTCGTATCAAACGGGAACCGTTGGCCTCACTGCCCCTGTCATTGCTCCCGATGGCACGATTTATACGGAAAGCGCCGGTGTCGTTTTTGCATTTGCCGGGTCGTCTCCCATTGCTTGCTCAACTTGGCCGGAATACGGCAAAAATGCAAGAAGATCATCGGCGGCATCCGCCGCCAGCCTAACTTCGCCAATGATGACAAATAACGGTTTCCAATTCGCCATAACCGGAACCAGCAACGCGCCTGTTTGTCCTTGCGCGTCCAGCGACCTCATGAATTGGACAAATATCGGCCAAATTGTTTTGACGAACGGAACTGCACGTTTTGTGGATACCCAAGCCAGTAATTTCCCATACCGATTTTATCTGGCTTTTCCGCAATAGCTGGTCAAATTTTATGAAAATCATTTCAAACTATCGGCACCGTCCGCGCACGGGTTTCACCCTCGTCGAACTGCTCACCGTCATCGCCATCATTGCCATTCTCGCCGCCATGCTGTTGCCGGTGCTGGCGGCGGTCAAAAAACATGCGCTGAAGGTCCAGGCGCGCCTGGAAATTGACCAAATCGCCAATGCCATATTGAAATACGATTCGGATTATGGCCGGTTCCCGGTCTCGACCAACGCGCAAATTGCGGCCTCGGCGGCCAACAGTGATTACACATACGGCGGCACGGGTCACGATGTGACGGACAATGGAACCTGGACGGTGGACACCACGTCCACGTCTGGGGTCGTCGCGTCGAATGCTGAAGTCATTGCCATTTTGATGGATGTCACCAATTATCCCAACGGCCAGCCGGTGCCGGCGAACTTGAATTATCAGAAAAATCCGCAGCAGACCATTTTCCTGACCGCCAAAATGTCGGGCTACGACCCGTCGCAGCCCGGCCCGCCGCTAGGCGGCGTGGACGTGAATGGCGTTTACCGCGATCCGTGGGGCAATCCCTACATCATCAGCATGGACTTGAACTATGACGAGAATTGCAAGGATGCGTTTTATTCCTTGCAGAGTGTGTCTCAAGAGAACGGTCAAACCGGCTGGAACGGATTGATCAATCCTACTGCGCCCGGCAACTCCGACAATTTCCAACTGCCCGGCAAGGTCATGGTCTGGTCCGCAGGCCCGGATGGTGCAATTAGTCGGGCGGCGCTTACACCAGGGGTGGTCGGCAGCGCCATTTCTGGCGTCAACAAAGACAACGTCCTGAGCTGGCAGTAACGAGCCAAAGATGGGAAAATTACAGAGTATCGGCGCGGCTGGAATGACGGCTGGAACAACTTCGCGCCGCACGCCGCGCAGGCAGACCGGTATCAGCCCGGCTCCTTGTGGCGCATTGCTGGTTGCGCGCCGCGTCGCCTCGGCAGGCAATTAAGGCTTTCTGTCAGGGGTGTGTCGGCTAATCGAATTTCATGGGTCGGTCAAAACTCAAGGGGCAGTGGCCGTTGGCGCGGTGTTAGCACGGTCGTATCGAATCGCAAGCAAGACTTTGTCGCCCCAATTGAGACTGTCTTGCGTGTTGTGAAACGTCACCTCAAAGTTCTTCGCGCCGTCTCGCATGAGGAGTGCGCACATGCCGTCAACTGCAATCCGAGTCTGCGTGATGAAGTGACCGGGTTGCGCACTGACCCACCGCCGAACCTCGGTGACGCTCTCGCCAGCCATGTTCCGGCTCTTGAGTCCCGTCTTCTGTTCAATCTCGCGCGTAAGCCTCGCGGCGACATCTGGCTTTGGAACGACGTAATAACCAGCCATATCTCGGTCGTTGATGGCGATAAGAAACTCGTCGAAGGAAGAACTTTTAAGCGTTGAATTGCTCATATGCGTAGTGCTGCCTTATATGGTATTATCTGGCTGGGTGTGCACGGCCTCGTGCACAGTTGGCTTTTGTAAACCTGCCTGCTATCATGGTTCTATGAAATCAGTTTTGCGAATTTCTATCAAGGATTATCGCTGAAATCAAAACCCATTCACTGAATACCGCCTTTGCGCACGGGACTGCGCCGGCTAGTGGCGCGAGGCCAGGGTGGCACGAGGCCGGCTTCCGGCCTCAACTCGGCCAGGTAACTGGTATTCGGCCAAGCGCCCCCAGTGTCGGCGGTCACGTGACACGACCGCCCGACTTTGAGCGCGGTTGATAGACCCGACCGCAACCGGCCCGGCACTCGCCACGCTGCCCGCCTTGAGTCGCGTTTGTTGTTCGCCCGGCGGCGTGTTTACCAAAGGCAGCAGTGGCGCGGCAAGTGTGCGGAATCAAACGCCACGGAAAAATTCATGGATGGGAGTTTTTACCGCTTTGGCAATTCGCAGCAATGCCTCAATGGAAATGATTTTTTCACCGCGCTCGATTTCGCCAAGATATTTCGGGTTCAAATCTGCCAACTCAGCCAGTCTTTCTTGGGTAAAATCGGCTTTCTTTCGACGCAGGCGAATGGCATCACCAATCACCCGGCGGTGCCGTAAAATGGTTTCCCGTTTATTCCTGCGGCCTGCCATGACGCCGAAGGATAGGCGTGCAGCTTTCCAAGCTTACACCAGCAACAAGCTGGTATTTTAAACTTGCTCTGTGGCCGTGTGCGTGCAATAAGGTTGCCCTGGATGGCAGCGAAGTAGGCGCAATCGAAGATTATGCCCATTCCTTCAAAAATTCGCCGCGAATCACGGAAGGAATTGCTAGAGCGCGGGGCTTACTCAGCCGCGCTAAGGGCCAGGCCGGCTTCGACCTGGGAAAAAATGCCGCCGATGATTTCTATTCCCGTCAAAGAATGGAAAAAAAGCCCTCGCGCAGACAAACAGAGAAAATTGTGAAAATTATGAATACAACCGAATTGCAACAACCCCCGAATGCCCCTTACTCGACATGGAAACAGCGGCACAAAAAACAGATTGGTATTTTCATCGCCTGCATGTTCGCCTACGGCACCATCTTGATGATCTTGGCTGACGGCGGGTTTGCGCCGCACACGGTCCTCTTTGGGATACAACTCCTTAACACGCTGGGCTTCTTCTTGGCACTGACCGCGTTGCTGAAAAAATAAATCCTGCGCAGGGATTGTGGTTCACGCAGAATGTCAGGCAGCGTTCAAGCGTTTGGGATTGAATAGGCACCACTTATTTTGGGAGGGATGAAGTTGTGAGCGAATATGTAGATTCTGACGCCCGCGCGGATCAGGAACGCCAAGAAAAATACGGGATGAAAAAAACCGTGTTTTGGCTTTATTGGGCAATTATGATTGCAGGCGTCGGCTGGTGGCTCCAATTGGTGCAATGGTTTGTTCTGTTCTGCGTCAAATCGGCGGTCAGTGAAACGACGTGGCACTTGTGGAATTCCCCCGGTGAAGGGGATTATCTTTACGGGTCCGGGATTTCATTGTCTAATTTTTTGACGATGTTGCGTTGGATAATTGCGGTTGTGTTCGCCGGTTGGTTGACTTGGAAGCTGCAAGAGCCGCGTTGGAAAAATCCCCGAATGTGGAAAAAAGAGGAACCGAAACCGATTGAGCCGCCAAAATTTTTCACCGGCAATTGACAGTCCAGGGCGTGGCGGTCGCCCAAGGCAAAGACCTCTGGATGGATGTCCGGGAATTCAGCCAGGGCAAATTCAGGAAATTGTTTTCTCCCTGAACAGCTACCCCAGTTCGGGACTCCGGCGCGGGTGCGCGCGGGGTGCCGGGGCGGTAGGGCGGGGACGGGTCGGCCCAATAGAAGTTTCCTTTCCCTTCACGCGGTCGTCACCTGCGGCACCGTCACCATCGCCGGGCCAAAGTTCAACCGCGACGACGGCACCCGCCACAATGCCGCCTGCACATCGCTACGTCACACTGGACGCGCTTTGATTGGCTGGACGGGCTGACACAGCCCTGACACAGAATCCGGCCATGACACAGTGCTGACACAGCAAAAAGCCAGACACAGCCTGACACCGCTTTTTCTACTGCTAGTTGCCCACAGATGCCAGAAAATGCTTGCATTCATGCGGGCAATGCCGTAGTGTCACCCGCAGTCAAGTATTGAGAAAGGCAATTATGAGCAATGACGAAAACACTCGGATTGGAGGTTCAACTCCTCTCGCGCGCACCATAAATACCAATAAAAATGCGGATTTTGAGATTTACCGCACAACGACCGCACAAATTCAGGCGGCATCGGAAAAGCCAAAAGTGAGATTTCCCAAAGTCATCCGCTTTCGCCGGATCGAGGCGACGATATGCGGCAAAACGCCAAAGTATCCCCTTTACCGACTCGCCTGCTATCTTGCGGGCAAACGTCACGTTCGCCGCTTCAAGACTTTTCAGGCAGCCCAAACCGAGGCCGAGCAGAAAGTCCGTGAGATTGCGGACGGCTCACTGCCACCACCAGCTTTGACACGCCACGCCGGGTTTTCTAGGCTGCGGGCATGACGAAAATGAAAGCACTTTCAACAAGGATTCTGAATTGTTGGGGTGCGATAGGCGGCGCCTTTGGTTTCCGGCAGGGCAGCGTAAACCGGCGGTTCTTGTTTATTGAATTGTTCGTGGCCATTTCACTGAGTGTGACGTACTGCTTGCTGGTTGAATATTTTGCCTCCGGCGTCGCGAACAACTCTACAAACCGCGCCGTTTTCAGTTCGTGTTCCCTGCCCGCCTACCACTTACACGCGCTCGGCGATGTCTGGAGAGGCCGGTTGTCAGGCTTGTTGTTATCCGGCTGGCTGTTCGATTTAATCGTCAAGGGCGACACGTTCTCAATGGACCAATATTCCCTGATTTTCGGGCTGTACCAAGGTTTCTGGCTGTTTCTACTGTTCCTTACTGTCATATTGGCCTTGCGCAACTCGCTGCTTATCAACCTCGGCATCTTCGCGGGGTTGATGTATAATTTTACCCCGGCTTCAATCCTGTATTTTTTTCCGTGGGATTTACCCGCGGCCCTGTTTTCTACGCTAGCCTGTCTGTTCTTTAATCAACGTAAAACAGGGATGATGATAGCGTCTGTATGTTTCGGCTGCTTTTTTAAGGAATCAGTTTTAGCTTTTGCTCTACTGTTTTTTTTCATCAGTTATTGGGAATGGTGGAAACGAGGCGTGTTGTTTTTGGCCGTACTTGCGGTTTACGTGATCGGTAAGAAACTTATGCTCCATTACCTTGCCCTCGATGTGGCTGTCCTTCCGGTGGGGAATGCTGCCACCCTGCCGACGCTATTCTCTTTGGAGTTTTTGAAGCTCAACCTGACAACACTCATAGCGCCAACCTGGAATAATGTTCTATTCGTCAACGCGGGCACTGTGGTGGCTGTGGTGTTATTGGGCTGGCGCAGGCCCTTTCTGCCCTTCATCGCCGTCATCATTGTATTCCTTGTAGTTCAGTTGATGTATGGTGGGTTCGGAGAATTTCACACTTTCATTCAAATCCTGCCCTTGAGCTTGATTCTGTTGAGTGAACGGTGGCAGGAAAATGCCGGGTCAGGTGCAGACACCCAAATTTCTCCCGGTTCCGCCCCGGCTTGGGCGGTGCGCGAAACATTCCCCGCCGTCATTCCGATGACCATTGTTGTGATCGGGTTGTCCGCCGGAATCGCGGGCTGGCGATATCACAATATTTTTGAAGGCCTTCAGCCAGGGAATCAGGCGCAGACCGAACTTGGCAAGCACTTCCTCGAGGCCAAAGGGAATGCCAGTAATCTGGCGGTCGACTTTCAAATGTATCGCGAAGAGGATGCCGCCGCCAAATTGGAGCTGGGCATGATTTACACGGCCAACCGGCAGTTTTCAAACGCAATCAATTGTTACCAACGGGTACTTGAATTGGACACCAATTCGGTCGCGGCCATGAACAATCTTGCTTGGGTGCTGGCCACGGCTTCCGACCCCAAGTTGCGCAACGGTAGGGAGGCGGTGCGCTTGGCTGAACGGGCTTGTCAACTCACTCAAAATAAGAAGGCCCCTCTGGTTAGTATCCTGGCCGCCGCTTACGCCGAAGCCGGACGCTTCAACGATGCGGTCATCACCGCCCAGAAAGCCCGTACACTGGCTCTGGAACAAGGACAGAATGAGATTGCGGCCAGGAATGAACAGTTGCTGAAGCTGTATGAATCCGGTCGGGCTTACCATCAAGAAGCCAAGCCTGCTCCGTGAACACATACAAAGCAACAGAGACGGCTGACCCGAATGGCGCGCAGCACGAACCTCCTTAAAACGCGATTACACGCGCCGGGACCGGCACCAAATTGCAGCAACCAAATCCCTGTTTTTAGCCGACCGCTACGGCGGCTTGTTGGTGGACACATTCACCAGTTGGTTGACACATTCCCCGACTGCTGCACCGGATGCTCATCAGCATCATTGAAGATTACCAGCCAACCGAACAGAACAGTTATCAGCAACAAGACGAGAATGAGAAACGCCCACGGCGCAAACCCGCGAGGCAGTTCGCCGTTAAAGAGGGAAAGCAAATTGCGGTTCATGAAGTCATTTTGTAAAAGCGACGGCCACGCAGGCGGTGTTGCCCACGTTGGCGAGCACGAAGCCGTTCCACCACATGGACTGGAGGTTGTGGGAGGCGGTTGAGAGTGCGCTGCGTTTCATAACGTTTGAAAAATCGTTATTGTTTAACTTCGACGCGCAACCTTTAATCGCGGTAACAGGATACGTCAAGCGTCGTCCTTGCATCAATTCACTTTTCGTTCACCCCCGCATTGAAAATGACAGTGTTTTCAGGAGAAACGTCCTTTTCCCATGGGCGAGCTAAGTTTGCCGCCTAAAGGAGAGGCAAAAATTGGATTGACAAGATTTTGAAGTGGTGAGTAAATCGAATATGCTGTGAAAGGGTCAAAGGCTACAGACCTACAGCCTGCCCGCCCGTGGAGTTGTGCTGTCTTCGCCACCGCTGCTGACGCAGGACAATAAACTGATATGAAAATCAAAACTTAGGAGCACATTATGAAAAAGTATCTCTCAATCTCAATTGCAAGTATTCTGGCTTTAAGCGCCCCCGGGATAGCCAACGCCCAGATTTACGTTAGCGCCGATGTCGGTGGCGTTCCCACTGTGAGTGGCGCTACGCTGGAGAATTTTGACGAGCCGAATCCGTCCATTTTGACACTTTCCGGTAACGCCTATGTTCTCCAAGCTTCCATTGGCCAGATTGTTAACATTGCTCCGCCTTACCTCTCCGGTTCGACAGCGGCTTTTTTTGGGGAAACCCCGGCTAATGGCTACGATAACAGCCTGTACGTTGTCGTTCAAATTGGGGGATCAGCGACACTCAGTTTCTCAACCCCGCAGATGTATCTGGGGCTGCTTTGGGGGTCTGTGGATGCAGGCAACGCGCTTACTTTCTACGACAGTGCGAATAACGTCATTGGCACGGTTTCGGGGACGGACGTTCCGGGAAACCCGATTAATCAGGGCAGTTTTAATGCCGCTAACAGCCCTTATGTTGATATTACTTCCACGACGCCTTTTTCGAGTGTTGTCGCCACCACTACGTGGAATTCATTCGAGTTTGATGATGTTGCTTACGCAGTTCCAGAACCGGGCAGCCTGTCATTACTCGCATTCGGCATGTTTGGGATATCCCTTTGGGGAAGCCGACGATCATAAGTTTGTTAAAAGCTCCAAGTTCCAAGCTCCGACATCCAGAGAAGAGCCAAACTGCTTCAAACCGTCGGGCGCCGGGAATTGGAGCTTGATGCTTGAAGTATTCCTGGAGCCTGGACGTTGGTGCCCAGAGTATCATTTCTGGATCCACTTCATCGCCTTCTCCGCGAGTTTGTCGAACGCGGTCACGCAGAGTTCGAGGCGTTCTTCCTTCGTGTCCTCGATTTTGTTGTGGCTGATGCCGTGCAGGCTTTGGACAAACATCATCACCGTGGGCACGCCCGCGCGTGCGACCTCGGCGGCATCGTGCAACGGGCCGGAGGGCAGGCGATGGGCCTGGCCGCAGCTTTCGCGGATGGCTTCGTCGCACAGCGCAATGAGTTCATCGTTGAATGGGCGCGGAGCGATTTGCCAGAGGCGTTCCCAGGAAACTTTCACGTTGCCTTCCTTTGCAAATTTTTCGCTCGCGCCTTTCGCCTCCTGCAACATTTTTGCCAGCGCCGCGGCGTCAAGATGACGCTGGTCCAGCGTGATGCGGCATTCGGCGACCACGCTGGTGACGATACCGGGCTGGGTCGCGCAGGAACCGATGGTGCAAACGCCGCCGCGGCTGCGTTTGGCGATGCGATAAATTTCCGGACTCATCTTCGCAGCGGCGAGAAAAGCATCTTTGCGGCGGTTCATCGGCGTACTGCCGGAATGCGCGGCCTGGCCGTGAAACGTGATGGCGTGCCGCTCCACCCCAAACGTGCCGAGCACCGCGCCAAGCGGCAGGTCGAGATCGAGCAGCACCGGGCCTTGCTCAATGTGCAATTCCAGATACGCGGCGGCGTTTTTCAATTCCTTGCCGCTGTCCTTCACGCGCTCGAAATCCACGCCGACATTTTTCAGGGCGTCCGGCAGTTTGATGCCGCCCTTGTCAACCAGGCCCCTCGCCTCGTTCATGTCCAGATTGCCGACGCAGGCGGACGAGCCGAACAGACTTTTGCCGAAGCGCGCGCCCTCTTCGTCGGCCCAATCCACGAGGCGGACAGTCACGGGCGGCTTGCTGTGGTATTGGGAATTGATGCGCCGGAGAATCTCGACACCGGCAAGCACATTAAGGCAGCCATCCAACCAGCCTCCGTTAGGCACGGAATCCATGTGTCCGCCGATGAGCAGACATTTTTCAGATTCGCCGCGCAGCGTCGTCCACGTGTTGCCCGCCGAGTCGTTGTGGATTTCGACCGGGAGCGCTTCGAGTTTTTTCCGCAGCCACGCGCGCGTTTTCGTCCATGTCGGCGTGAATGCGACGCGCTGCGCGCCGTTTTCGTCGGCGGTGAGTGCGCGTAGTTCCTTGAGTTCGGCGACGGTGCGCTTTGGATTCAACAAAGTAGTCATGGCTTTTAACTTAAGATTTCCAGGTTTCATTAACACCCAACTTTAGTTGGGTGCCAGGACAACTGGCGATGTGCAGAACCGTTTCAGCGGTTTCCATACATCGCGCGCAAACCGTTGAAACGGTTCTATTCCGTCGTGGCGCTGCAATCACCTGGTTAAAACCGGGCGTTAATGAAAACGGATGATTCAATGCTCCGCTCATTGGTGTTTTTCCCGTTGTGAAAATTATTGTGGTAATGCGGCGGGAAGCGAGTTAAAAATGAAATACGATTAACCGGAAGATAAGTTATGCCAACATTGGCCACAAGCGTAGATGGGCTTAAATTGCCGAATCCGTTCATCATCGGCTCCGGGCCGCCGGGCACAAATTTGAACGTCATCGCCAAGGCGTTCACCGAAGGCTGGGGGGCCGTCATCGCCAAGACCGTGAGCCTCGACGCCTCGAAGGTCGTCAACGTCACGCCGCGTTACGCGAAGCTCCTGGCCGGCGACAGCAAGGAAGTCATCGGCTGGCAGAACATCGAATTGATCAGCGACCGGCCATTCAGGATTTGGGAGGACGAATTCAAGAAGTGCAAGGACATGTTCCCCGACCGCGTGCTCATCGCGTCCATCATGGAGGAATATCGCAAGGACGCGTGGATTGAAATCGTTGAGCGCTGCCAGGCGTGCGGCGTGGACGGGTTTGAATTGAATTTCTCCTGTCCGCACGGTTTGCCGGAACGCAAGATGGGCGCGGCGATGGGCGAAAACCCGGACATCCTCAACGAAGTCTGCGGCTGGGTGATGAGTGTCGCGAAGAAACCCGTCTGGGCGAAGATGACGCCGAACGTCACGCACATCGAAGACCCCAGCCGCGCCGCGTTGCGCGCGGGCGTCACGGGCCTCAGCGCCATCAACACCATCCGCTGTGTCATGGGCGTGAACCTCGATACGCTGCGTCCCGAACCGAGCGTCGAAGGCTACACGACGCCGGGCGGGTATTCCTCGAAGGCCGTGAAGCCCATCGCACTGCGCATGGTCATGGAGATCGCGCAGGTCATCCGCAAGGAATTTCCCGGACGCTCGCTGTCCGGCCTCGGCGGCATTGAGAGCGGCAACGACGCCGCGCAATTCATTCTGCTCGGCGCGGACACGGTGCAGGTCTGCACCGGCGTCATGAAATTCGGCTACGAATGCGTAAAGCCGATGTGCGAGGAACTGCTCGCGTTCATGGCCAGGCACAAATTTGAAACCCTGGCCGATTTCAAGGGCAAGAGCCTCGATTATTTCACTACGCACGCCGACCTCGTAAAACGCCAGGCCGAACGCAAGGCCGCCCAAAAAGCCGCCGCCGCAACCAAGGTCGTCAAAGCCGACGGCGAATGGCGCGGGGATGAATTTGTGAAACAGTCGGATGCGCTGTCGCGATAAAATGAAAGCCCCAAGCACCAACATTCAAGCTCCAAGGTCCAAGACGCCAACCGGTGATTTGGTTTGGAAGTTGAAGTTTGGAGCTTTTCTGGGGGTTGGAGCTTGGAAGTTGGAGCTTTAGTTCGGAGTATCTCTGGGTGTTGGATATTGGATGTTGCAGCTTTTTAATATGACCAAAACACTTGAACCGTGTCCTGTCTGCTTCGGCGGTGAGTGGCGCGAAATAAACGACGTCGCCACGACGCCGGTTCACAATCCTTCCACTGGCGAAGTCATTGCCGCAGCGCCGCTGTGCACCGCGGCGCACGTCAACGAGGCCGTCGAAGCCGCCGCCGCTGCGTTTCCCGGCTGGATGGAAACGCCCGCCGTCGAGCGCGCGCGGATTTTTTTCAAATTCAAAACGCTGCTGGACGAAAATTTCGACGACCTCGTGCGCTGCAACACGCGGGAGCATGGCAAGACGGTCGTCGAGTCGCGCGGCGACGTGAAGCGTGGCATCGAGATGGTCGAATTTGCCTGCGGCGTGCCGTCGCTGCTGATGGGCGAGTCGCTGGAAAACCTCGCGCGCGGCATTGATTGCGAGACCATCCGCCAGCCGCTCGGCGTCTGCGCCGGCATCGCGCCGTTCAACTTTCCCTGCCTGGTGCCGCTCTGGATGTATCCCGTCGCCATCGCCTGCGGCAACACGTTCGTGCTCAAGCCGAGCGAAAAAGTCCCGCTCACCAGCCTCAAAATCGGCAAGCTGTTTCAACAAGCCGGCCTCCCGAAAGGCGTGCTGAACATCGTCCACGGCGGACGCGAAGCCGTGCAGGCGCTGCTCACTCATCCAAAAGTAAAGGCGATTTCGTTCGTCGGCTCGACGCCGGTGGCGAAATACATTTACGAAACCGGCACGAAACACGGCAAGCGCGTCCAATGCGGCGGCGGCGCGAAAAACTTCGCGTTGCTCATGCCGGATGCCGACGTGGAAAATTCCGCGCGCGGCGTCATGGAAGCCGCGTTCGGCTGCGCGGGCGAACGGTGCATGGCCGGTTCGACCGCCGTGGTCGTGGGCGCGGCGGAGAAAACGATTATGCCCACACTCGTCGAAGCCACGCGGCGAATTAAAGTCGGCCCGACGGACCGTGACCCACAGCCCGACATGGGCGCAGTCATCACCGCCCAGCACCGCGACCGTGTTTTGCAATTGATTGAAACCGGTATTCAGGAAGGCGCGAAAATCCCCGCCGACGGCCGCGGCGTGAAAATCAACGGTGCGCCGAACGGCTTTTTCGTCGGCGCGACGATTCTCGATCGCGTCCAGCCCGGCATGACTGTGGCGCGGGAGGAGGTCTTCGGCCCGGTGCTCAACGTGATGCACATGGAGGATTTGGACGCCGCGATTGAGCTGGCCAACAAATCCGCCTACGGCAATGGCGCTTCGATTTTCACCCGTTCCGGCAAGGCCGCGCGCGAGTTCAGGCACCGTATCAAATGCGGCATGGTCGGCATCAATATCGGTGTGCCCGCCTCCATGGCGTGGTTCCCGTTCAACGGCTGGAACGAATCGTTCTTTGGCGACCTGCACATGCAGGGCAAAGAAGGCGTGCAGTTTTTCACGCAGCAGAAGGTGACGATGAGCCGCTGGTTCAGTTTTGGCGAAGGGGACGTGTGGCACACCGAAGCGAAGAAATGAATTGTCCTGTTCTATGACCAGTTCAAAAACCAAAGCGACGAAAATGACGCAAAAGCCTCGCCGTCCCTTATCGTCGCTGAAGTCTCTTCCGTCTCTTCCAATTGGCAAGCCCGCCGGCTTCATCCAGCCGCACGGCGGTTGCAAAAAGCTCCTTTCCTATCACAAAGCCTTGGTCATCTATGACGCCACGCTCTATTTCTGCAACCGGTTCATAGACAAAAAATCCCGCACGCACGACCAGATGGTGCAAGCCGCCCGCTCCGGCAAACAAAACATACTCGAAGGCAGTCAGGCCAGCGGCACGTCCAAGGAAACAGAAATCAAACTGACGAGCGTCGCCCGCTCCAGCCAGGAAGAATTGATTGAGGACTACCGCGACTTTATGCGCAATCGCGGCATCAAAGAATGGACGCCGGAGCATCCTTACGCCTGCCGCCTGCGCGAGCTCAATCGCACGGAGAATGCAAACTACGAGACTTTTCGCAAAGGCAGTGAACATCCAGACCCGGCCATCTGTGTAAATGTCATTGTTGGTTTGATCAAGGTGACTTGCTACCTTCTCGACCAGCAACTGCGCCGGCTCGAACAAGACTTTCTCAAAGAAGGCGGCCTGCGGGAGCGAATGACCCGCGCCCGCCTGACAGTCCGCGCCACGCAAATGCCTCACCAACTTTAAATATTTATGAGCATCCTCATCAAAAACGGTGAAATTGTCACGGCCGGCGAACGCTACGTGGCCGACATCCTGTGCGAAAACGAAACCATCACGCGCATTGATCGCAACCTCACGCCACCGAAAGGTGCGGAGGTGATTGATGCAAAGGGGAAGTTTGTTTTCCCCGGGTTCATTGATCCGCACGTCCACATTTATCTGCCGTTCATGGGCACGTTCTCGAAGGACAATTACGTGACCGGCAGCCAGGCCGCGCTCGTGGGCGGCACCACGACACTGATCGAGATGTGCTGCCCGGCGCGCAAGGACAATGCGCTGAAGAGTTTCGAACTTTGGATGAAAAACGCCGTCGGCAAATCCGCGTGCGACTTCTCGTTTCACATGGGCGTGGCGAAATTCGACGACCAGACCGAGAAACAACTCCGCGAAATTGTGAAGCGAGGCATCAGCTCGTTCAAAATCTTTCTCGCCTACAAAGGCGCGTTCGGCGTGGATGACACGGAACTTTATCGCGCGCTCAAGCTGGCAAAGGAACTCGGCGTCATCGTCACCGCGCATTGCGAAAACGAAACGCTGGTGGCCGAACGCTCGAAGGAATTGCTCGCCGCCGGCAAGACCGACCCCGGCCAGCATTACGAGAGCCGTCCGCCCGCCGTCGAAGCCGAAGGCGTGCATCACCTGATGAGCTTCGCCGAGCTTACCGGCGCGGCGACTTACATCGTCCATTTGAGTTGCCAGGAGGCACTGAACCAGGCCATCGCCGCGCGCCAACGCGGTGTGCGCGTGACGGTTGAAACGTTGATTCAATATCTCACGCTCGACAAAACCTGCGCCGAGCTGCCGAAATTCGAAGGCGCCAAATACATCATGTCACCGCCGCTGCGCGACAAGCGGAATCAGGCAATTCTCTGGAACGGTCTGCGCGACGGCCTCGTGCAAACCGTCGCCACCGACCATTGTCCGTTCGATTTCAAGACGCAGAAGACGATGGGCGAAAATGATTTCACCAAGATTCCCAACGGCATTCCGTCGCTGGAAGAACGCATCAACCTGCTTTACACCTATGGCGTGAAGACTGGGAAGATTGACTTGCACACCTTCGTGAACGTCGCCAGCACGCAAGTCGCAAAGACGTTCGATTTGTTCCCGCGCAAAGGCACGATTCAAATTGGCGCGGACGCCGACCTCGTGGTGTTCGATCCGAACTATCGCGGCAAAATCTCGGTTAAAACGCAACACATGAACGTGGATTATAGCGCGTTTGAAGGTTGGAAAATCGAAGGCCGGCCCAGCGTCGTCACCATGCGCGGTCAAGTTGCGGTGCGTGATGGCAAATTCGTCGGTACGCTCGGCCATGGAAAATTTCTCCAGCGCAAGCCGAGCCATTTTTAATTCAGTGACGAGCCGCGTCCACCTGAATGATTGCCCACCACGTCAAAGTCCACCCATCCAAAGTTCCGTTGCCTAAAACGGAGCAATTGGCCTGGAAGCTCGCGTCGGTCGCAACGGATAAAGCGCCGATTCTTCCGGAAGTCGCGGAGATGGTTGTCAACCGCGTCATTGACAACGCTGCCGTTGCCATCGCCGCCATCAATCGCGAGCCGGTCGCCAATGCCCGCACGCAGGCGCTCGCGCATCCGCGCGAATTTAGTGGCACAGGCGTCTCGCCTGTGAGTTTCAAAACGCATCAAGCCAACGCCAGCTCGGAACACGCAGGCGGGACGCCTGTGCCACTACGCAGCGGCGCGACGTTGTTTGGCCTGCCGTCGTCACAACGATTCGAGTGTGAGTGGGCCGCTTGGGCCAATGGCGTCGCCGTCCGCGAACTGGACATGCACGACACATTTCTCGCGGCGGATTATTCGCATCCCGGCGACAACATCCCGCCGCTGCTCGCCGTGGCGCAGCAATGCGGTTGCACCGGCGCGCAGTTATTGCGCGGCATTGCGGTCGCTTATGAAATTCAAATTGACCTGGTGCGCGGCATTTGTTTGCACGAGCACAAGAAGGATCACGTTGCGCATCTCTGCCCGTCCGCCGCCGCCGGCATCGGTGCGATGCTGGGCCTCGACACGGACACGATTTATCAGGCGATTCAACAGGCGGTGCATGTCGGATTTCCCACGCGACAATCGCGCAAGGGCGAGATTTCCAGTTGGAAAGCCTACGCGCCCGCGCACGCTGGCAAACTCGCGATTGAAGCCGTGGACCGCGCGATGCGCGGCGAAAAAAGTCCGTCGCCGATTTACGAGGGCGAGGACAGCGTCATCGCGTGGATGCTCGGCGGCAAAGATGCGAGCTACGACGTTCCGTTGCCCGCGCCCGGCGAACCGTGCCGCGCCATCCTCGATTCCTACACGAAAGAACATTCCGCCGAGTATCAGGCCCAGGCGTGGATTGATCTCGCGTTCCGGTTGCGCGAAAAGATTCCCGACCTCAAATCCATCCGCGAGGTGACGATTTACACGAGCCATCATACGCACGCGGTCATCGGCAGCGGCGCGAATGACCCGCAGAAATATGATCCGCTGGCCAGCCGCGAGACGCTCGATCACAGTCTGATGTTCATCTTCGCCGCCGCGCTATACACCGGATTGTGGCATCACGTCAAAAGTTACGCGCCCGAAGTCGCTCGACATTCTGAAGTCGTCGCGCTCTGGCAAAAAATCAAAACGGTCGAAGACAAGGAATGGACGCGCCGCTACCACACGCTTGATCCCAAAGAAAAAGCCTTCGGCGGCCGCGTCGAAATTGTTTTCAACGACGGAAAAAAACTGACGGACGAAATCGCCGTGGCCGACGCGCATCCGCTGGGCGCTCGTCCCTTTGTCCGCGCTGATTACCTCCGCAAGTTTCAAGCACTCACGGAAGATTTGGTTTCCGCTGAAGAAGCAAAACGGTTTTTGAATCTCGTTCAACGGTTGCCGCAACTTTCGGCGGTGGAGGTCTGCGAAGTGGACGTCGTGCTGTTGCCGGGACAACTGACTTGCGCCACGCGCGACAAACGTGGCATTTTTTGACTAATGTTGTTCGCCAGAAAATCTTCTGCACAGAAACGGGCCGATTTTCGCTCGGCGCTGAAGTTGGGCAAACTGCTGCGCTTTCCCGGCGCGTTTTCGCCACTGGTGGCCATGGTGATTGAGCGGCACGGCTTTGATGGCGTGTATGTTTCCGGCGCGGCGCTGTCGGCGGATTTGGGTTTGCCGGACGTCGGATTGACGACGTTGTCCGAAGTTGCGGCGCGCGGCGGCGCCATTGCCCGCGCAACGGATTTGCCTGCGATCATTGACGCAGACACAGGGTTCGGCGAGGCGCTGAACGTGGCGCGCACGATTCAAACCTTGGAGGACGCCGGGTTGTGCGGCTGTCATTTGGAAGATCAGGTGAATCCCAAACGCTGCGGCCATCTCGACAACAAATCCCTTGTGACGACGCAGACGATGGTGGAAAAAATCCGCGCAGCGGTCAGCGCGCGGCGTGACCGGAATTTTGTCATCATGGCGCGGACAGATGCACGGGCTTCCGAAGGTTTGGACGGTGCGATGGCGCGGGCGCGGGCTTACGTTGACGCGGGCGCGGACGCGATTTTTCCCGAGGCGCTGGCGGATGAAGGAGAATTTGAAAAGTTCCGCAAGGCCATCAAAGTTCCGCTATTGGTGAATATGACCGAGTTCGGCAAAACCAAATTGCTGACGGCAAAACAACTTTCCGACCTGGGCATCAACATTGTGATTTATCCGGTGACGACGCTGCGGCTGGCGATGAAAGCGGTGGAGGAGGGTCTGGCTGTTTTGAAGAAAGCGGGCACGCAGGAATCGTTGCTCAAAGAGATGCAGACGCGCGCGGCGCTTTACGAATTGTTGCGGTACGAGGATTACGCGAAGTTCGACAAGGATATTTTCAACATCAAACTCTGATTGGAGCGCGGACTTTAGTCCGCTTTAACGCGGTTCACTTTTGGGAATCGGTCGCACGTGGGACGTTCGAACGGTGAGGCGGGTTGAAGCCCGCGCTCCGAAGCGAAGGAAAAATAATGAGCAACGAAGCAGAAATCATTCATCACGGCCTCGATGGCGTGGTCGTGGACACGACGCGCATCTCGAAGGTGATGCCGGAGATCAATTCGCTGGTTTATTCCGGCTATCCCGTGCAAGAGCTGGCCGAGCAATGCAGCTTTGAGGAAGTGGCCTGGCTCATCTGGCACGGCGAGTTGCCGAATGCGTCCGAACTGAAATCCTTTCAAGCCGATGAGCGGGCGCGCCGCAACCTCAACCCGGCGTTGCTTGACGTGATTCGCAAATGCTCGCGCAAGGCGCATCCGATGGACGTGTTGCGAACGGCAGTCAGCTTCCTCGGCCTGGAAGACCCTGCGGCGGAAAAAACAGACGCCGCCGCGAATCTCGAGCGCGCCGTGGACATGCTGGCGAAAATCCCGACGATGATTGGAGCGTTTTACCGCCTGCGCAAAGGGCAAGAGTTCATCCCGCCCCGCGGCGACTTGAGCATCGCGGAGAATTTTTTCCACGTGTGTTTTGGCAAAGTGCCCGCGCCGGAGGTCGTGCGCGCGTTCGAGGTGTCGCTGGTGCTCTATGCCGAGCACGGGTTCAACGCCTCCACGTTTTCCGCGCGCGTGGTGGTGTCAAGTCTGACGGACATTTTTAGCGCGGTGACCGCCGGGATCGCGTCGCTCAAAGGCCAGTTGCATGGCGGCGCGAACGAGGCCGTGATGCGGATGCTGCTGGAAATCGGCGAGCCGGCCCGTGCCCGCGCCTGGTTGCTGGCCGCGCTCCGCGAGAAGCGCGTCGTGATGGGCTTCGGCCATCGCGTTTACAAGAAAGGCGATTCGCGCGTACCAACGATGAAAAGATACGCACGGAAAATGGCCGCCTTCACCGGGCACGAGAAATGGCTGGAGATTTCCGACATTTTGGAAACCACGATGATTGAGCAAAAGGGCATTTATCCCAACGTAGATTTTGTGACCGGCCCGACCTATTACATGATGGGGATAGAAATTGACATGTTCACGCCGATTTTCGTGATGGCGCGCATCACGGGCATCACCGCGCACGTCATGGAACAACTTGCCAACAACCGGCTCATCCGGCCGCTGTCCAAATACATCGGGCCGGGCGAGCGGCGCGTCGTGCCGTTGCAGCAACGCGGCTGAAATTTAGACGCGCCACCCCATGTCCACCGACTCTGGCCTTGCCGCCAACGCGCCCGATGTCGAAGCCGACCTCGAGCAGAGCCGGCTGTTCAACGCCGACCTCGCGCCCGTGCCGCCATCGCGGCGCAAATGGGGCATGTTGAGTTTCGCTGCGCTGTGGATTTCCATGTCCGCGTGCATCCCGACTTACATGCTCGCGTCGTCGCTCATCGGCGGCGGGATGAACTGGTGGCAGGCAGTGCTCACGATTTTTCTCGGCAACCTCATCGTGCTGGTGCCGATGATTTTGAACGCACACGCCGGAACGCTTTACGGAATTCCCTTTCCGGTTTATTGCCGCGCGTCCTTTGGAACAAAAGGCGCGAACGTGCCGGCCGTTCTCCGCGCGCTCGTCGCGTGCGGCTGGTTCGGCATCCAATCGTGGATCGGCGGCGAGGCGATCTACAAAATTTGTGTCGTTATTTTCCAGCTGCATCCTGAACCGGCGGCGAACTGGCTCGGCATTAGCGGCGGACAATTTCTTTGCTTCCTGTTTTTCTGGGGCATTAACATGTGGGTCATTTATCACGGCATTGACACCATCCGTTTTCTGCTGAACATCAAAGCGCCGTTGCTCATCGCGCTGGGATTGCTGTTGCTGGCATGGGCGTATCGCAAGGCGGGCGGGTTCGGGCCGATTCTCTCGCAGCCGTCGCAATTCGACGCGGGCCAGCCTCAGGCCGGAAAATTCTGGAGTTACTTTTTCCCAGCGCTCACCGGCATGGTCGGCTTTTGGGCGACGCTTTCGCTGAACATCCCCGACTTCTCGCGTTACGCCAAATCACAGCGCGACCAGGTCATCGGCCAGGCGCTCGGTCTGCCGACGACGATGGCGCTTTACTCGTTCATCGGCGTCGCGGTCACGTCGGCGACGATCATCATTTTCGGCCAGACCATCTGGGATCCGGTGGACGTGCTGACGCGATTCAAAAATCCCTTTGTGTTGGTCGTCTCCATGCTCGCGCTGTGCCTCGCGACACTGGCGACAAACATTGCCGCCAATGTCGTCAGCCCCGCGAATGATTTCGCGCACCTCGCGCCGAGGAAAATTTCCTTCCGCCTCGGTGGACTCATCACCGGCATCATTGGCGTGGTGATGATGCCGTGGAAACTGGTCGCCGACCCGACGGGCTACATCTTCACCTGGCTCATCGCTTACAGCGCATTGCTCGGCCCGATCGGCGGAATTCTGATAGCGGATTATTTTGTTTATCGCCGGCGCAAACTGAACGTCACGGCGCTTTATCAGGCCGATGGGGAGTATCGTTTCACCAATGGCTTCAGCCTGGTGGCACTCATCGCTTTCGTGGTGGGCGCATTGCCAAGCCTGCCCGGTTTTCTGGTAAACGTGAAGGCGCTGCCGCCGGAAAGCGTTCCGGCATTGCTCGCACAGCTTTACAATTACGCGTGGTTCATCGGTTTCGCGTTGGCATTCGCCATTTATCTTGCCTTGCGCAAATTTGTGCCGAAACTTTGATTTTATTTATGAAAAACATCCCGTTGCCCCCCACAAGTCACAAACCGCAAAAATATACCGGCCCGTCCGCCGACGAGGTGCTCGCGCTGCGCAAGCAGTTCATGAATCCCGGGATTTTTCTTTACTATAAAAAACCCATCATGCTCGTTGAAGGCTCGATGCAATACGTCTGGGACGACACGGGCAAGCGTTACCTCGACGGCCTCGGCGGTATCGTGACCGTCAGCGTCGGCCATTGCCATCCGCACGTCGTCGCGGCGGCGCGGAAACAGAATGAAATCCTCCAGCATTCGACGACGATTTATCTGCATCCGAACGTCGCGCTCTACGCCGAGAAGCTCGCGTCGAAAATGCCGGGCGATTTGAAGATGTGTTATTTCGTCAATTCCGGCTCAGAAGCGAACGACCTTGCGCTGCTCATGGCGCGCGCCTACACGCAAAATTACGACATCATCTCGTTGCGCAACGCCTATCACGGCGGCAGCGCGGGAACGATGGGTGTCACGGCGCACAGCAATTGGAAATACAACGTGCCGCACAGTTTCGGCGTGCATCACGCGCTCGCGCCGTATCCCTATCGCGGGCCGTTTGGCTATGACGACCCGGATGCGGGCAAAAAATACGCGGCAGACGTGAAGGAGGTGATTGATTACGCGACGCCGGGAAAAATCGCCGGCTTCATCGCCGAATCCATCCAGGGCGTCGGCGGCTTTGTGGAATTTCCGGAAGGCTATCTCAAGCAAACTTACGAATACGTCCGCGCCGCGGGCGGTGTGTGCATCGCCGACGAGGTGCAGACGGGCTTTGGGCGCACGGGCACGCATTTCTGGGGTTTCGAGACGCAGGGCGTCATCCCCGACATCGTCACGCTGGCCAAGGGCATCGGCAACGGTTGTCCGCTCGGCGCCGTCGTCACCACGCCGAAGATCGCGCAATCGCTCGTCGGCAAAGTGCATTTCAACACGTTCGGCGGCAACCCTGTCGTCAGCGCGATGGGCAAGGCTGTGTTGGAAGTCATCGAAAAGGAAAAATTGCAGGCGAACGCCCTGAAGATCGGCGGCCATATCCTGGCCGGTCTGAACAAACTGAAGGCGAAACACAAAATCATCGGCGACGTGCGTGGCAAGGGTTTGTTGCTCGGCATCGAAATGGTAAAGGACCGCGCGACGAAAGCGCCGGCGTCCGCCGAGTGTGCGCAAGTGGTCGAGATCGCCAAAGACCTGGGCCTGCTGCTGGGCAAGGGCGGTTTATGGGGCCAGACCATCCGCTTCGCGCCGCCGATGTGCATCACGCAGGCCGACGCGAATTTTCTGCTGGCCGTGTTTGACGAGGCATTCTCAAGTCTATAAACGGGGGGAGACGCCATTTTACCAATCGGTTAACCGCGTGTTGATTTGTCACAAGCCAACTCATACTGATTTGCTTTCAATCCGATACGAACACCCCTCACCCGACCTTCGGCCACCCTCTCCCCGCCGGGCGGGGAGAGGGACGGGGCGAGGGGCGGTTTGGGGCTTTTTGAAAGCACATTGGTATCAATCGTGAGTTGGATTTTTCAAGGTGCCATGCGGAATCACCGCCTTTGCTTTCTCGCAAGGAGCAGCGTGGCCCGGTGGTTACGGCTCTTTGTTTCGGATTGAAACGAACGAAATTTATTCCATACCGAAATCAACCCAGCCCTCCAAAAAATTCCCGTCGTGCAAACAGCTACGGTTTTTCCCGCCGTATCCGTTCTTTTTTCTCTTCCAGTTCGGTCTGGAGTTTTTTTCGTTCGTTGACCAATTGCTGTTGCAGCGTCTCAATTTTTTCTATGTCACCGGCGGCGGAAATCTTGGCCATCTCGTCTTTCAACGAGATTTCGCGCTCGGCAGTCTTCGCCGCGTATTGCGAATCCAGCTCCGCCAGTCGCTGCTTTTGTTGGGCGGTTAGTTTGATGGTGGGCGCAGTCTTGCCCAGTCGTTCCATGGCGAGTTCGTAAGCAGTTTTCATGTTTTGGGGTCTGGCGTCTGGGTTTTGGTGGCCGGGGTGCCGGCGACCCGGATTTTATTTGGGGACGGCGACACGCCATCCCTCCCGTTTATTTTTTCTTCTTCCACGGCTGGTTCAGAAATATGATGGTCGGCGGTGGTTTGGGTCTGGCCATTTGCAATTCAGGCTCACCACCGGCCTTCGCGCCGCCGGGGCCGGCCTTGGCATCAGCGCGCCATGATTCAATTTTCGCCTGCAAGCCGTGATGCTCGGCCTTCTGCCGGTCGCCGCTTTTCATGTAAAAAAGCGAGAGGTTCGTATGGACGAGCTGTTCCCTGGGGCGCAGCGCCTCAGCCTTGTGGCCTTCGGCAATCGCGGACGCAAAATCGCCCTGGCGGTAATAAGCCATGCCGAGGGCGAGTCGCGCGTCAAAGTGCGCCGGGTCAGCCGCCAGCACGGCCCTGAGCCTGGAGATGGCCCCGTCGAAATCGCCGCGGCTGAAATCAAACATCGCGTCGTCGTATTGTTCCTGCAAAGTCATGCAAATTACCAATGGGACGCTACGCACAATGGCCGCCTCGCGCAAGCGACAGATGACTTAAGCTTAAAAGATAATTTTTCCAAGTCGCCGGAGTTCATAAATGGCACTTATCAACGTATTAAGCGCAAAAACCCGCCCGTGCTGAAAATCCTAACTTGTTAATATTCAGCCAGATAAATCGTAGATTAGAATTTGACACGTTCAGTTTCAGTGCTTAGTGTGAGCGTGGCAATGGTGTCGCCCTGATTTGGCTTCAGGGGCCGGTTCACCTTGCGTGGCAGTAAATTTTTACCGTGAGGATTTCATGAGTGATACAACCGCAACCGCCTCGTCGGGCGGCGCGCCGAAAGTTTCGCGGATCAACGAAGTCGTGATCCGCATCGCTGGCAACTCGCAGGACGGCATCCAGGCCATCGGCGGCTTTCTGGCGCGACTCGCCGGCCGCAGCGAGCAGGAGGTCATGACGTTCATGACCATCCCGGCCACGATTTCCGGCGGCTCCTCGATTTTCCAAGTGCGCATCGGCTCCGGCGAGGTGTTGAGTGCCGGCGACGAGGCCGACGTGCTGCTCCCGTTTTACCAGCATTCTTACGAAGACCACGTCGGTTCGCTCAAAAAGGGCGGCATTGTCCTTTACGACTCCGACCACGTCGTGCCGAATCCCGAATGGCAGAAGGATTATCACCACGTCGGCGTTCCCATTTCCACCCTGACCGTGGAAGCCATCGGCGGCACGGCCAAAGACAAGGGCAAAAACATCCTGGCGCTCGGCCTGATTGCGCGGACATTCGACCTGAATGTGCCGAAACTTGAAAAGCTCATTGCCGAGCGTTTCGGCGGCAAGGACGAGAGCATCGTCAGAAACGCGCTGGCGGCCTTCCACGCGGGTTATTCGTATTCCGTCGGCGATTTGCTGGAGACGTTCCAATTTACGCCCAGCCGCAAGCGTGAAGGCCAGCAGGTCGTCATGAATGGCAACGAGGCGCTGGGGTACGGCCTCATCGCTGCGGGCGTGCGCTTCGGCGCGGGTTATCCCATTACGCCGTGGTCGGAGGTCATGGAATTGCTGCGGCGTGAACTGCCCAAATACGGCGGCACGTTCGTCCAGTGCGAGGACGAAATCGCGTCCATCTCGATGGCCGTGGGCGCGGGCTATGCAGGCCGGGTGGCCGTCACCGGCTCCAGCGGACCCGGCATTTCCCTGAAGAGCGAAGCGCTGGGCTGGGCGGTCATGGCCGAAGTGCCGCTGGTGATTGTGGACGTCCAGCGCGGCGGACCGTCCACCGGCCTGCCGACCAGCGTCGAGCAATCCGATCTGAACATCGCCTGCTTCGGCAGCCATGGGGATTCGCCCCGCGTTGTGCTGGCGCCGGCCAACGTCGGGGATTGCTTCTATACCGCCATCGAGGCCGTCAACATTGCGCGCAAATACAATGTCCCGGTTTTCATTCTAAGCGACCAGGCCATCGCCACGCGCATTGAAGCGTTTCCCGAGCCCAACCTTGAAAAAATCTGCCAGGACATCTCGCCCGACCTGACGCCGGTTGCCGATTTCAAACCGTACGATTTGTCGGCTCCGGACGGGGTGGTCCCGCGCGTCGTGCCCGGCACGCGCATCGCCAGCGGCAAATATCCCATTGCGACCGGACTCGAACACGATGAAGCCGGCCACCCGAGTGCGGCGCCCAAGGTGCACCAGGCCATGGTGGCCAAGCGGCGCAAGAAATTGCTGGCCCTCCAGGCGACGCTGCCGGTGCCGAAGGTCTATGGGCCGCCGGAAGGCAACGTCCTGCTCGTCGGCTGGGGTTCGACGCAAGGCCCGATTCGCGAAGCCGTGGATCACGCCCGCGCCGGCGGCGACAGCATCTCGTCGTTGCACCTCAAACATCTCAACCCGCTGCCGAATGGTTTGGACAACATCTTCTCCGGCTTCCACCACGTGTTCGTTGTGGAAATGAACGACGAAGGTCTTTACGGTTACGGCCAGCTTGCCGGCCTGCTGCGCGCCCGTTTCTGCGATCCCCGGATCCGGGGCATCAACAAGACCGACGGCCTGACGTGGAAGGTGAAGGAAATTCTGGCGGCGGTGAAACTTAAGCTGTCATCGAACGGCCAGGCCGCCAAATCCGTCTAATTGTCAAATTGGAAATATTTTATGAACGAAACGATTGCCGAAAGTCCCGAGCGTGTGAATGTTCCCGCCGCGGCGCCGCCGCCCGGGGCCGAGCGCAAGGGGCTGACGAAAAAGGAGCTGGCCGCCGATCATCCGACGTGGTGTCCCGGTTGCGGTGATTTCTCGGTGCTGGCGCTGTATTTCAAGCTCATCGAGAAGCGCAAGCTGGCACAGGAGGAGTTCGTCAGCGTCGCGGGCATCGGCTGTTCGAGCCGGTTTCCGTATTTTGTGCAGGCGCACGGGGTGCACTATATCCACGGTCGCGCGCTGCCGTTTGCGACGGGCGTTTCGCTCTCCCGGCCGGATTTGCACGTGTTCGTTTTCGGCGGCGACGGCGACGCCTTTTCCATCGGCGGCAACCACTTCAACCACACGGCGCGCAAAAACATCAAGCTCACCTATGTCGTTATGGACAACTGGGTCTATGGCCTGACGAAAAAGCAGACGTCGCCCACGTCGCCGCTCGGTTTCAAGAGCAAGACCGACCAGTGGGGCGCAGTGGATTATCCGATCAATCCGATGAAACAGGCCATCGCCGCCGGCGCCTCGTTCGTCGCGCGCACCACGTCCACGAATCCAAATCATGTTTTGGCGATGATGGAAGCGGCGATGGACCACGACGGCTTCAGCTTCATCGAATGTCTCAGCGAGTGCGTGGAATTTTATGAAGGCGCGTTCGACGCCGCGAACCCGCGCAAGGGCGGCATGTTCAAGGAAGTGCCGAAGGACCACGACGTGAGCGACGAAGTGGCTGCCTACCAGCTCGCCGGCACGGATTTTCCCGGTTACTTCGGCATTTTTTACAAATCGAATAAACCGACCAAAAACGCGAAGGAAGCCGACATCAACAAGGCCGCAATGGAAAAGGTCAAAGGCCTGAAGCCCTGGCAGATTCTCCAGAAAAACTTCGACCGGCTGAAGTAAGTCCGCATTCGTGATTCACGAGTCGTACGGATTTGCCGCCGGACTCGTGAATTTTTTTATGGCGCGGCAATCGCAAATCGTAAATCGTAAATCCCATGCCGATTTATGAATTTGCCTGTCCGAAATGCCGCCGGATTTTCAGCTTCCTCTCGAAGCGGGTGAATCCTGATCATCCCCCGGTTTGCCCCAAGTGCGGCAACAAAAAGATGTCCAAGCAGGTCAGCCGCTTCGCGCTGTCGCGAAAAATAACGGAGCCGGCGGCAAAAACTGAATCTGAGTCCGGCGAACCGCCGATGCCGGATTTCGACGACCCGCGCGTGGCCCGCGCCATGGCCGAGATGGAACGCGACATGGAGCATCTCGACGAGAACAACCCGCGGCACATGGCGCACATGATGAAGAAAATGAAAGACCTCATGCCGCCCGGTTCGGTGCCCAAGGAACTGGATGTGGCCATCAAACGCCTGGAGGCCGGCGAAGACCCGGAAAAAATCGAGGCTGACATGGGCGATGTGCTCGGCGATTTTATGGGCGGTCCCGAAGGCGGCGGTGGAGAAGGCGGTTATACGCACGACAGCGGATTGTATGATTACTAGACCACAGTCAGCAGTCAGTGGTCAGTAGCACCGAAGGCTCGCTGATTCAATTTGCTACTGGCTACTGACTACAAATTACTGACTAAATCCATGGCCCACATCCACGAAAAAATTGATTTTACTGTCGCCATCTTCGTCGTTCACGACGGCAAAGTCCTGCTGATTCATCATCGCAAGCTGGACCAATGGCTGCCGCTGGGCGGGCACATTGAACTGGATGAAGACCCGGAGCAGGCCGCGTTGCGCGAGGCAAAAGAAGAAAGCGGCCTCGACGTGGAATTGCTCGGCGAACGCCCGCCCACGACCGGTCCCGGAACGCGGGCGCTGATCGCGCCGCGGTTTTTCGACATCCATCGCATCACTGCCACGCACGAGCATATCGGCATGATTTACTGGGCACGGCCCAAGGTAGGGCCGTGCTGCTGCGCGGCTTCGGACGACCAGCAGGTCGTCCCTGCCACCCTTGCCGCCGCCGAACATCACGACATTCGCTGGTGTTCCGCCGACGAATTGGACAAGCTGGAGCCGTTGATGTCGGACGCGGTGAAATGGTATTGCCGCGCCGCCATCCGGGAAATCTCCAGCCAGCCATGAGCGCCAAAAAGGGTCTCCGCTTCCAGACCATTTGCTTTGTCATTGAAGGGCTGAATTCCTTCGCGCTCGTCATTTATTTTACTTACCTCTACTTTTTCATGCGGGCGCGGTTTGATTTCCATGACAAGGCCAACCTTGCCCTGGCGGCGCTGCTCGGCTTCGTTTACATCTTCACCGCGTGGCAGGCGGGGCGCTTCGCGCAACGCCGCGGTTACTACAACGCGCTCAAATTGGGTTTCACGGTCATGATTCTCTCGCTGGCCGTCGGCTCGCAACTCCACTCGGCACCCGGCCAAATCCTCGCCGCGTGCGCCGTTACCATCGGCCAATGCTTCACCTGGCCGACACTCGAAGCGCTGGTCAGCGAGGGCGAAACTCCCGCCGGCCTTCCGCGCGCCGTCGGCATTTACAACATCGTCTGGGCCGTGGCGGCTGCGGCGGCGTTCTTTTTGGGTGGCACGTTGATCGAGGCGTTCGGCTTCAAAAGCATTTTCTTTCTGCCCATCGCGATTCAATTCGCGCAACTCGCGCTGACTTTTTGGCTCCAAAAACACGGGGACGAAATGGCCCGCGCCGCCGCAAAACAGCCGCCCGCCGCGCCGCCGCCGCCCGACCCCAATCGCCCCGCGCCGGCAAAAACGAAGGCCTTTCTGCGCATGGCCTGGCTCGCCAATCCGTTTGCCTACATCGCCATCAACACCCTCATCGCCATTCTGCCCGGCCTCGCTGCGCGGTTCCATCTGACGCCGATGTTCGCGGGATTCGCCTGTTCGCTCTGGTGTTTTGCGCGGCTGGGCGCGTTTGTGCTGTTGTGGCTTTGGACGGACTGGCATTACCGCTTTCGCTGGCTCGTGACGGCGTTTGGCCTCCTTATCGTTTCGTTCGCAGCGATTCTCACCGCGCCGAATCTGGCCGTGCTCATCGCCTCGCAAATTTTCTTCGGTGGCGCGATCGGGCTGATTTATTACTCGTCGCTGTTTTACTCGATGGACGCGGGTGAGGCCAAAGGCGAACACGGCGGTATTCACGAGGCGGCCATCGGCTGCGGTAACTGCCTCGGTCCGGCTGTCGGCGCGGCCTCACTGCAATTCTTTCCGCAATACACCCACAATGGCGTGGTGGCTGTGAGCGCGCTGTTGCTCTGCGGCTTCGGCGCGCTGCTCGCAATTTGGAAAACCGCCCGGTGAGGTTTGGGCGTGTCGGTTACACATCCCTCGGCACCGGGTGAAATGAAATCGAAAACGCGTGCGGGGAGCCTTGTTGCCTCCACGCGCCCGAATGCCTCATCTCCGGAAACCCTGCCCGGAGGGTCAATCGTTTCGTGCGCTGGCGGATGCAGTTAGTGGGATTTTTTGTGCAACCGGTGACTACCAGGCTCCGGTTTGGATTTGTTTGGCGTGTTTGAAGGGGTGAAAAACCGGCTCAACAATTTTTCAACTTTTGAGACCAGTTGCTGCGGGTCAAAGGGTTTCAGGATGAAATCGTCGGCGCCAGATTCAAGCCCGGCGAACCGGCCAAACTGGCTGCACATACCCGTCAGGATGATAATCGGCACGGAAGCCGTCGCCGGGTCGCGCCGCAAACTTTCGCAAACGTCAAAGCCGTTTAATCCCGGTAACATCAGGTCCAGAACGACCAGGTCGGGCGATATCGAGCGGGTTTTTACGAGGGCCTCAGTGCCATTGGCAGCGGTGCCGATGGCAAAACCCGCTGCTTTCAAACTCAAACGGATCACTTCAAGTTGATCGGGGTCATCTTCCACCACCAGTATTTTTCTTCGCATAAGCCTTTACTCAACTTATGCGCCGGCAGGTAACGTTATCTTTCATGCGCATAATCACCGCCGCGAGGAGCAAGAACGATGCCGTCAGCCTCCCCGAAGAAAGCGGGCGAAGAATCAAACGTTTTTGAAAAACCGTGAAGTTTCGCTGTCAAATTTTAGAAGGGCAGCCTCAAAAATCGCCAACCCCGCCCGTCGTTCCCGGAACCGGGTATGCAAGTAAACAAGGAGTTATGAATCAAATCACGGATGTTTATCGCTGGACGCAGTCTCCGGTTCCAATGCCATCGGCTCGTTGTGATTCAGAAAATCCATGCACGCGCGGAAGAAACCGGTGGCCGTCGTCACGCGGCGGATCTCGTGCAGGAATTTTTCGCCCACCCCTTCACCGATGAAGTTCATGAATTTCTTCATCCGTTGCACCTGCACAGATTCCTTCACGCCAGGCGTGATTTCGTTTTCCCAAAGCTCACGCACATAAGCCAGCACGTCACACCCGGTCGGCAGTTTTATTTGTTCACCGCGAAGCTGTTGGCGGATTTGCTGGAACAGCCACGGGTTGCGGATGGCGCCGCGTCCAATCATCAACCCGCGTGCGCCGGTTTCCGCCAGCACCGCCTGCGCGTACGCGGCACTATGGACGTTGCCGTTCGCCAGCACAGGACAGCGCAATTCACGCGTCGCCCGCGCAATTAAATCGTAGCGCACGCCGGGACGATACATTTGCCTGACTGTTCGCGCATGGACAGTAAGCAGGTCAATCGGATGTTTCGCGAACAACGGCAGCAGCGCGTCGAACTCGGCGGGCGACTCGAAACCGATGCGCGTTTTGACAGTGAACGGAATCGCAACCGCATCACGCAATGCGCCGAGGATGGCGTCAATTTTTTGCGGTTCGCGCAACAGACCGCCGCCGGCGCATTTGCGATAAACGACCGGCGCCGGGCAGCCGAGATTCAGCTCAATCGCGGCAATGGGGTAATGCTGCAATTCCTTTGCCGTGCGGATGAGCGCGGGAATGGCGTTGCCGATGAGTTGCGCGACGACAGGTTTACCGGTCGGATTTTTCGTGATGGAGTCGAGAATCCACTTTTCCGGCCGCGAATCGCCGTGGACGCGGAAGTATTCCGTCCAATACGCATCCGGCCCGCCGTACCGCGCGATGACGCGCCAGAATTCGAGCGTAGTCACGTCCTGCATCGGCGCGAGCGCGAGCACTGGCGCCGGGCCCCGAAGCAGGTTCAAAAAGGTTTCGGACAGAGTCACGCTTAGTGAATTTCAAATCAAGATGAAGGATTGAACTAGGAAGTATGCATTGAACCTGCTATGATTTGGCCATGCGCAAGCTTGATTCAATCGTTGGAAGAATTCAACAACGCGACGTGCGCACTTTCATGGTGGAGCTTCCCGGTGGAGCGTTCGATCTCATTGTTTGCGATGGGCCTTACGCGGTCACGACTCACGGCTGGGATAACGTGGCTGATATTCAGCATTTCAACCTGGAATTGTTGAAGTCCTTCTCGCGCCTGCTCAAGCCCGGCGGCGCGGTTTATTTGTTTGGCAAGCCAGACTGCGTGGATTTCATTGATTACCGATCATTCCTCACGTTGCAGTCGAAGCTTGTGTGGTATCAGCCGAGCCGGCTCGCGCAGGGACGGATTTCCTACACAAACAATTACGACGTAATTTGTTACTTCACCAAGGGCAAGCCGAAGACGTTCAATCTCGACGCGATTCGCGTACCGCAATTGGTGGAGCTGGAACACCGGCTGCGCTGCGAACGCGTGCCGTCTGTGCGCAACGGCAAATTTGGAAAGACCGTATTTCATCCCGCTGGTAAGAATCCTGGCGATGTCTGGGGCGACATCAAGCAACTCACCTACAAGTCGAAGGAACTGGTCAGCCGCGAGCTGCTGAATACGATTCAGAAGCCGGAAAAGCTGATGGAACGACTTGTCAAAGCCAGTTCGAATCCAGGCGATTTGGTTTTCGATCCATTCTGTGGTTCTGGAACCGTGCCAGTTGTTTGCAATCGGCTTGGCCGGCAATTTGTTGCTTGTGAAATCAATCCTGACTACTGCCGAATCGCGGAAGAGCGACTGGCCAAAGCGGCCAGCGACAGCAAATCCGCAGAAAATCTCTTTGAGTTTTCAACCGTCGGAAGCAACGGACAAAGTATCACTTCTCAAGCCTGCTTGGTGTAAACAACCCTGCCGCGCTCCTTCGCCCATTTGATGGTAAAGCCCACGTGGGAAATTTCATTACGGCTTGCGTCCAGTTGCCGCTCGGCTTCACGCAGTATCTCGTTCACCGGAACTTCATAAATGATGAGGACATCCAGCGGACTCTCTTCATCGAAAACAGCACAGTAAATGGCGGTATTCCGCGTGATTCTTTCCAGTGATTTCGCCCGTTTGTCGGCAGGCCATTTGAACATGCGGTCGAGCTGAAAAGTTCCACCGTCAAAGCATGAGAGATATTCAAACTTCCGGGCCGGATTGGCCGGATCGTATGCGTCGGGTTCATGTTTGGTTCGATGAACTTCGTGACCGAGAATGTCAGCAACCACGAGTTCCTTCACGAGTCCCGGTTGAAGAAGATTTTTAAACCCGTGTTGACTGGCAATTTCCTGAGCTTTCCGAATGTAAGCGATGATTTGCCTGATGTAGTTCATTAAACTGACGGAGAGAATATTTGCTTGATTTATTATTGTCGAGGACGCAGCAGTCATGATCTGTTTTGAGGTGTTGGTGTTTGTTGAGTTGAACTCCATGCGTTTGTCAGCTATTATGTTCAGCCTATGACTTTGACAGAAAAATTGCTCGCGCGCGCCTCCGGCAGGAAGCGGGTGGAGGCCGGCGACAACATCTGGGTGAACGCCGACGTGCTCATGACGCATGACGTTTGTGGGCCGGGCACCATCGGCGTCTTCAAACGCGAGTTCGGCAAGACCGCCAAGGTCTGGGACAAAACCAAAATCGTCATCATCCCCGACCATTACATTTTCACCGCCGACTCGCTCTCGAACCGGAACGTGGACATTCTCCGCGATTTCGTGAAGGAGCAGGGCATCGCGTATTTTTACGACGTGATTGATGACCCGAATGGCCACTGGCATTTCGACGCGAGCAAAGGCCATCTCAAAAAGCAGTACGGTTCGCAATACGCGGGCGTCTGCCACACGGCGTTGCCAGCCAAAGGCCACACCCGCCCAGGCGAAGTGTTGTTTGGCACGGATTCGCACACGTGCATGGCGGGCGCCTTCAACGAGTTCGCCACCGGCATCGGCAACACGGATGCCGGCTTCGTCATGGGCACAGGCAAATTGCTCATCAAAGTGCCCGAAACGATGCACTTCCGCCTCGAAGGCAAATTGCAGCCGGGTGTGATGGCAAAGGACATCATCCTCCATTGCATCGGCGAAATCGGTTTTGATGGGGCGACGTATCGCGCGATGCAATTCGACGGACCGGGCGCGGCGTCGCTTTCGATGGACGATCGCATGACCATCGCCAACATGGCCATCGAAGCCGGCGGCAAGAACGGCATTTTCGAATTTGACGCGCGCACACAGGAATACGTGGACGCCCGTGTGAAATTGAATGGCACGAAATCCACTTACGAGCCGGTCGCGCCGGACAAGAAACAGAAGTTCGTTTACGAACTCGTCGTGAACCTCGACCAGCTCGAACCAACCGTGGCGTGTCATCCCGACCCCGGCCAGCGCAAGAAGGCGAAGGAACTCGGCCATATCAAATTGGATCGTGCTTACGTCGGTTCCTGCACCGGCGGCAAGACGAGTGATTTCGTGGAGTTCGCCCGCGTGTTGCGCGGCAAGCGTGTGACGATTGACACGTTCGGCGTGCCGGCCACACCGGAGATTGTCCACGATTTGCAGAGCACGCGCTGGGGCGGCAAGACGATTTGGGACATCCTGGTGGACGCGGGCGTGCAGATGACGGAGAACGCCGGTTGTGCCGCGTGCCTCGGCGGACCGGTGGACACGTTCGGCCGCATCAACAAGGCGGGCATCAAGTGCATCAGCGCCACGAACCGCAATTTCCCCGGCCGCATGGGCAACAAGGAATCGCAGGTGTTTCTCGCCTCGCCGATGACCGTGGCCGCGAGCGCGATTGCCGGAAAGATTGTGGACCCGCGCGAATATTCGGGAAAATGATTCGTCGGTGTGGTTGCCCCCGTTTGGGGGGTTGACGCACTACTTTTCAGCGTCAGCCGCGTCAGCGGAAGCTGGCTTCGGCGGCTTCGTTGGTTTTTCCGCGGCTTCAGCCTGGCCGGAATTCGGCTTGGCTGTCGTCAAGGGGAACATTTGTTCATCCAGCGGATGTTCATGCTTCTGCCATTCCTCGGACACGCGGCCGTTCCAGCACGCCGTGTTGAGCGGATAAATGTCGGGATCAAAAATGACGTGATAGAAGTGCCAGACGACAATTGCCAGGCACGCCAGCACGGCCTCGTAGTAATGAATCGTCAGCGCCACGTCCACCGCCCAGCGGGGCAAGAACCGCGTCACATCCAGCTTGAACCAGATCATCAGCCCGGTTACGCCCATGATGAGCGTACCCCAGAGTACAGCCCAATATTCCATTTTCTCGGCGTAACCGAACCGGCCGATTTTTGGCTTCTCGTCGCTCCAGCCAGCCAGATAACGCACGGCGCACCGCAGGTCGGCAAGGTCCTTTTTCACCGGAAACAAATCTTTCAACAACCGCCGGCCTTCCTTGCTCGTCAAAACGTGTATCAGGTGATAAAGCCCGGCCAGCAACAGCACGATGCCGGCGATGCGGTGGATCCAGCGGCGAAGCGGCTCACTCGAACCCAGCATTGCCGCCAGTCCCGAATCGGGAAACTTCAAAGCGAATCCGGTCACGGCCAGTGTGATGAAACTCAACGCGAGCACGGCGTGCTGCCAGCGGTGGGAAAGGCTCATACGCAACACGGGCCGCCCGCTGGCGCGCAGGTGTGCCGCGACCTTTTTGTGAAACAACAGCGCGTTATGGACAAACATCGCGCCGACCACGCCGAAGATCAGCGCCAGATAAATCCGCCGCACCCAGCGGCTGATCCGCCCGCCCAGGTCGTGCCCGTTGCCAGCGGCGGAAATGTCCTCGTGAATTTTTCCGCTCACGAACATTTTGTCGGCGCCCGGGTGACACTGACCGCAGGTGGCCACAAGATGGTTGGTGTTGATCATGGAGTCCGGGTCGGAAGACGGCAGGATTTTGTGGTAGCCGTGGCAACTGGCGCAGTTCGCGACGACGGTCGAGCCGTATTGCGCCGCCAAGCCATGATAACTTTCCAGGTAGGTTTTTACGCGGTCAGCCGGAAGGTTGTACTTGTCGTCCAGATAAACCGAGGCGTGGCAGCGGCTGCAGACCGCGGAAATTTCCAGCGCCGTGCCGTCCTTCAACCCTTCGATTTTATGCTCGGCATGGCAGTCGGTGCAAGTGGGCGCGTCGCGTTCGCCGGTGGCCATGGCCTTGCCGTGAACGCTGGCCGCCACGTCGCGGGCTTCTTCGATGTGACACCGGCCGCACGTTTGCGCCTGGCGCACAAAGTGGAGCGGAGACGCCGGCGACGTTGGCGGCAGAATGTCATGCGAACCGTGGCAATCCACGCATGTGGCAGCGGCCTCGTGGCCCGCTTTGCGCGCCAGGCCGTGGACGCTGGCGCCGTAACTTTCGCCCTGCGGCTCATGGCAGCGCGCGCAATTGATCGGTTGCGCGGGCCGGTTGTCGTCGGGATGTGTCGCCGCGATGTCGGCGTGGCAACTGACACAGGAATTTGTTTTGTGGACCGACACCGCGAGTTTGGCCTTGTCCACGAACAGTGAGAGTTCCCGGCCGGCGGCATTGGTGGTGGTCAAGGCGTTGTCGGCGTGGCAGTCCAAACAGTCGCTGTCTCGCATCGCCGGCGCCGCCGCAACTCCCGCAGTGAGCACAAACCACAGCCCGGCCAAACCAATCTTTATCGCTCGTTTGCCACTGGCCATGCTCACCAATATCAGATGGCATGAACGGAAACACTCTACACGGCTTGGCATTTGTTGCGCCTTTTTTGACGCCGATGGATGCGGATTTTTCGCCGCCCTCAATGCGCCAGGCGCGTGGCCATGGCGTAAATGATCAGAATCAGCAGAATGACTCCGAGCCCGAAGAAGAAGTAGCCAAAGGAGCGCGCGATGTTCTTCCAGCCTTCCCATCCATCCTTGACGCGGTGGTCGTCCAGTTTGCCTTCCGCCACCAGCCGGTCATACCAGCGTTTGCGCTCGTGCAGCATCTCATTCTTGGAAACGCGACCGGAAAAGATGACCGTGTCCATCGGGAATTTCTCGATACGGAAATGCGTGTTGAAAAAATGAATGGCGAAGATGAAGCCCGCCGCCAGCAGCGCCTCGTCCGAATGAATCAGCAGCGCGATATTGATGATCCAGCCGGGCAGAAACCGAGTGAAAAACATCGGGAACCACATGATCAAACCGGAGGCGCCGATGAAGGCCACGCCCCAGAACACGGCGAAGTAATCGAATTTTTCCCAATAGGTCCAGCGACCGAACTGTGGCTTCGGGCCTTTGCCGAAAAACCACTTGTTGTGCGCCACGAAATCGCGCCAGTCCTGAAGCGTGGGCACCATGGAATCGGGACCAAACAGCGCGTGCCACAACCGCTGCCACCTGAATCTGCCCGTGGCCGGATCCCGCAGGGATTTCCGGCCGCGCCACGCCTTTTTGGCCAGCGATATCAGATGCAGGCCAAAGTAGAGAAACGTAATCAGGGCGCCAAACCGGTGCAACGTGCGCGCGGTTTCCGGGCCGCCGAGAATGTCGAAAATCACCTTGGCCCAGTGCGTGTAGGAGAATTTCAGCGGCATGCCGGTGATGACCAGCAACAGAAAACTCGACACGACCAGCAGATGTAAAAAGCGTTCAAAGGGCAGGAAGCGCGTGAACCATTCGTCGCCCACCTGTGTTTTGATTTTCGCCTCGCGGAAAGTCTTCGAGTCGTGCAGATAGAGCCAGACGGCGCGCACCAGCCAGCCGAGAGTGTGCAGGCCGAAGAAAGCGAACGTGCCGATAAGCAGGCCGCTCATGCCCAGAAACACCGCATGGAGGAGCGGATAGTGTTTGGCATCCTGCGGGTTGGCGTGCGGATCGTATTGCGTAAAACCGACGTTGGCGTTGGGATGACATTGCTGGCAGGTGGCCAGAATGTTGGTTTTGGACAGATGCGACCGGGGAATGGATGGCGGCAGGATGTCGTGATAACCGTGGCAGTCGTAGCAAGCGGCGACTTTGGGGGCGACGTTGGGACGGCCCAGGGCCATGGCCTGACCGTGGTAGGTGTCCCGGTAATACTTGTAATGACTGGGATGACATCCGCCGCACCGCTCGTCCATGACCTCTTTGAAATTGTTGATGGCCGGGTTGACGATTTGATGGGCAGTATGGCAATCGGTGCAGACGGGCACGTGCAGATCCCCTTTGGCCAGCAACTGCCCGTGAATGCTTTGGTCGTAGGTTTGCTCGATGCCCAGATGACATTTGCCGCAGGTCTTGGCGATATTGGCGTGGTTGATGGGGGAATCGCGATCCACGTCGCGCTTGATGTCATGTACCCCGTGGCAATCGTCGCAGGAAGGCGCCACGATCAGACCCATTTTGATCAATGCCTGCCCATGGATGCTGTCCACATATTGCTTGGCCGCGTTGGGATATTGGATTTCGTATTCCTTGGTCAGGCCGGGATTGCTGTGGCACTTGGCGCAGGTGAAGGGCAGGTTCATTTTGAACACCGGCGACGCTGGATGATTGACCGGAAGAATGCCGTGTGAGCCGTGGCAATCCCAGCAATTCGCCGCGCCGGACGCGCCGAGCAAATGACTCACGCCATGAATGCTCGTGGCGTAATCTGCGGCCTCTTTCGCGTGGCAGGGTGTGCAATTCGGCGGCGGCAACGGGCTGTCGTGAACGAGGTCCTTGATACCGGTGTGGCAGTCCACGCAGGCCAGTTTGGCGTGTACCGATTTTTGAAAGGCATTCGTCGGGAAAATCAGCGATTCGGTTTTCCCGTTGACCACGCGCGTCGTGTTGGGATCGAGATGGCAGCCCAGACAATCCGCGTTGGCAAATTTTTCCTGGGTCTTTTCCTGGGCAAACGCAGTGGCCTCCGCGAACCAGAAGCAGGCAAACAGGCAAATCCACGCCGTTCCGGCGGCCCGGAGCCGGGTCACGACCGCGCGTGGGCGGGCAATGGATGCCAGGCAATCACCGGTTGCGGTCATCGCAGTTCTTTCACATGTAGCCATCAGGAGTTTCGGTACCCGACTGGATGAAAACTTGGCCTTTCGCGGTGTTCATCCGCGTGCCGCATGGCGCAAACAATCGTTTTCCGACCGCGTTACTTCTTAAATGTCCGCAGGTAGGCCACGAGACCTTTGATGTCTTCGTCCGACAAATTTTCGGCCGGTCGCATTACGGTTTTGCCGTCTTTGTCCTTAAACCCCTCCTTGATGGCTTTGGACGCGGCTTCATCCGTCAGCGCGGCCTGAACGCTTGCGTCGGTGTAATCCTTGGCACCGAGCCTCCGGCCCATATTGGTCTGGCCCTTGCCGTCCGTGCCGTGACATTTGGCGCACAGGGTGTCCCAGTTTCCTTTGGCGTCCGAGGCTGAGGCGGTCAGTGCCGCGGTGAAACCCAGGACGACTGCAAACATGATCACTTTTTTCATTGTTGTTACTCCGTTTCGTTGGTGCGCAACCCGCGCATTTTCAGGAGATAACATCGGTGAAGCAGCCGGAAACCACTACCCCTGTTTTGGCCAACGCCGCACTTTTTTTGCGTTGTTTCTTCGACGAAGGGGCCGGCCTTCGGCACGCAGGGCAATCCCTCCACTCATCTTCCTTTCGTCGGTTTGTAGCCGGAGAAAGCAGCTGGCGGTTTATTTCGCCAGTTTTGCACCGGGCAGATAAATCGTAAACGTCGTGCCTTCGCCCACGTGCGTGTGAAGGTGCAGCGCGCCGCCGCCTTCCTTGATGAGCCGCTGAACGATATTGAGGCCCAGGCCGGTTCCCTGCCGCGGACCCTTGGTGGTGAAGTAAGGCTGGAAGATTTTCGGCAGGACTTCCGGCGGAATCCCCGGGCCGTTGTCGCGCACCCAGAGTTTCACCAGTGGCGCGGTGTTCTTGAAATTTTCCACGTTCAACAGCCGGTCCTGCGGGCCGTCCTTGAAGGCCTGCAAATCCAGCGGCTCGCGCAAAACTTCGCCGCCGATGTCCACGCGGTGGCTGAACGGGGCGCATTGAAAGCCATTGACGGCGAGGTTGAGGAGAATCTGGATGAGGTCGGTGCCGTTGATTTTGACGCCGCTGTCTTCCGGCAACGAATGGACGGCGAACTCGTTGTCCTGCAGGCTGGGATGAACGCGAACGAGCTGGTTCAAATCGTTGAGCATTTGATTGACGCCCACCCGCGCCGTTTCGTCCGATTGTCGGCGGAGAAAACCGAGGTAACGCCGGGAAATCTCAATGCAGTTGCTCGTCTGCCGCCCGATGATGCCCAGCCGTTCCCGGATGAATTCCAAATCCGTCATCTCCAGCCGCGAGGCCTGGCCGAGCCGGCGGTTGAGCACCTGGACGAAACCGCAGATGACGGTGAGCGGGCCGTTGATGTCGTGGATGATGCTGGCGTAAATGTCGCCTCGCGTCTTGGCAATTTGCTCCTCGATGCGCTGGTTCTGCAATTCGGCCAGGAGCTGCTGGACTTTTTCCGCGCTGCTGTGAATTTCGCTTTCCAGCGTGCGCCGTTGCATTGCCTGGCTGACCGCGGCGCGAATGACGGCGATGTCAAACGGTTTGTTGATGTAGTCGCACGCGCGCAGCCGCAAGGCCTGGCGGATCGTGTCCGTGGTTTCGAACGCCGTGATCATGATCGCCTCGATGTCGGGATCCACGTATTTGAGGCGTTCGAGCACTTCGATGCCTGACATGCCGGCCATGCGGATGTCCAGCACCGCCACGTCAATTTTATTTTGCTGCGCCAGTTCGATGGCCATCGGCCCATCCTCGGCCATCAGCAAATCATAATCGTCCTTGAAAATGACGCGCAACGATTGCCGCGGCCCCTCCTCATCATCCACAATCAACAACGTGCCCCTGCGCTTCGGCGTCGCCGTCGGTTCAACCAGATCGGCAGCCGCATGATTCGCTTCGGTCGGTAGATCAACGGTCAAGGCCATATCTGAAAATCAAGTTATCTTAAAAATTTTTACCCTCAAGCACAAAACGTCAATCGCGAGCCAGCCGTAATCGCAACATCTCCAAGGCTTGTTGTGCCGTCAAATCCTTGAACCGTTCGCGACCGCATGGATTAAATTTGCGTTCGACCGCGGTTCCCGGTGCGCCAGCCAGCGCGATGAACACCGTTCCGACCGGTTTGGCTTTTGTACCGCCGGTTGGTCCGGCAATGCCCGTCACCGCTAGAGCAAAATCCGCGCCAAACTTTTCCCGTGCACCCTCGGCCATCGCCCGCGCCACCGCTTCGCTCACCGCGCCGTGCCGGGCGAGCGATTTCGCGCGCACGCCAAGAAATTTCTGCTTGGCCGCGTTGCTGTAAGCCACGATGCCGCCCAGGAAAACCACCGACGCGCCGGGAACATTCGTGAGCCGGTGGGCGATGCCGCCGCCAGTGCATGATTCGGCCAGCGCGAGCGTCTGCCTTCGTTTGGTCAGCAAACGTATAATGGCCTCTTCAATCTTTCCACTGCGACGGGTTGGGATGGCGGATTTCGGCATGTTCTTTCCATTCTTCCGCATGGCTCAAAAAGTCACTCGACTGTGAATTGGAAGAACTCATGTTGGAGAACAATCTTCCAGTTTGCTGTGTCCTTCACAAAAAAATAAACATCATACTGGCCCGCGGGGAGCACGACGCCAAAGGTCGCGTGATAGCTGCCAGTCATGTCGGTCGTGACCGTGCCAAAATCGTAATATCTTTCTCCGTTATTGCGTGCCAATTGCTCCAGCAAATGATTATTTCCCACATGCCGGGGATCGCCGTTGAGGGTGAGAACGTATTTATGATTGGGGGCAAGACCTCGAAGCGTCACGCCGATTACGAGTCCACCCCGGAATGAGCCATGCCACTTGATGTTTCCGGCAGCGCTTTGTGCTGCGCCGTCATACCCGGGAAAGATTAACAAGTCGGCCGGCCCTTCAAAGGCCAAAGGATGGGCGAGATCGGCTTTGAAAGCGGCAAGAAATCCAGCCTTTGCCGGGTCGTTCACTTCAGCCTCGTTGGTTCCCGATCCAAGCACGAGACTGTCACCTTTGCCGAAAACGACAGACGCCGGTCCGACAATCGGTTTGGGCGGCGCTGGCGGAGGCAATTTCTTCTCACCCGATGCAGATGTGACCTGGTTGGTTTGCCCGCTGGTTTGATCTCCGGTGGATTTAAGGAGTTTTCCCTTGAACACGAACGCCGCCGCAACCGCTGCGCAGAGCAAAACGATAACGGCGAACGCCGCCAACGGAAAATGCTTTTCCGGCGCGGTTGTTGCTCCGGAACCCCCCGACGCGGTCGGAAGGGGACGTTCACCAACCTTCGTTCCCGTTATGATCAATTTCGAGTCGCCCGTCGCGGGTGCCTGCGGCACGGTGATTTTCTGGAAACACGTCGGGCATTCCATCACCGTGCCCGTCTGCGATGAATCGCACTTGATGTGCTGGCCGCATACCGGACAGGCATACTTGAATTCGCTCATGGCTGTCTGACAAACATTTCATATCCACATAGCGGCGGCAATACGGTTTTTCTATTCTAATCCGGTTCTCAAATCATAATCGTTTGACCAAGGGAACTGGAATTACGGTGACGGTTGTGATTAAGACCTTCCGGTTGGCCTTGCGTCTTTGGGAGTGACATTTCGTTTGACTGGACGCACATTCGACGCAGTCCAGGTATGAAACGAAAATCTCCAGTTTCCCGCAGCGGACGGTTTGCCGGCGGCCCCGGCGCGGACGTCGCCCGATTCACCGAATCCATCTCGTTCGACCGCCGGCTCTGGCGGCACGACATCCTTGGCTCGATGGCCCACGCGCACATGCTCCACAAAATCGGCGTGCTGCCCAAAAAGGAATGCGTCGCCATCATTCGTGGACTCGACGCCATCGGCAAAGAAATCCGCGCCGGCAAGTTCAAGTGGAAACCGGAACTCGAAGACATTCACATGAACATTGAGGCTGAACTTACGAAGCGCGTTCCCGCCGGGGCGAAACTCCACACCGGCCGTTCGCGCAACGACCAGGTCGCCCTCGACCTGCGCCTCTGGTTGCGGGACGAAATCGTCGCATTGCTCGGCGAAATTGCCGGCTTGCAGCGCGCCCTCGTCTCGCTTGGTGAAAAAAATGCCGATGTGCTGATCCCCGGCTATACGCATCTCCAACGCGCGCAGCCCGTTTTTTTTGCGCACCATTTGCTTGCCTACGTCGAGATGCTGGAACGCGACTGCGAGCGGCTTTGGGACTGTCATTCACGGGTAAACGTCTGCCCGCTCGGCAGCGGCGCGATTGCCGGGTCCACACTGCCGTTGGATCGTGTGCTCGTCGCCAAATTGCTCGGTTTCGTGGACGCGAGCGGCAAAGTTCAGCTCACGCAAAATTCCATGGACGCCGTCAGTGACCGGGATTTTGCCATCGAATTTTGCGCCGCCGCCGCGTTGCTCGCCGTTCATCTGTCCCGGCTCGCGGAAGATTTGATTCTTTGGGCCAGTGCGGAATTTAATTTCATCAAGATTGCCGATGCGTACACCACCGGCTCATCGCTGATGCCGCAAAAGAAAAATCCGGACGTGGCGGAACTCGCGCGTGGCAAATCCGGCCGCGTCATCGGCAACCTCGTTGCGCTGTTGACACTGCTGAAAGGCCTGCCGATGACTTACAACCGCGATTTGCAGGAGGACAAGGAACGGCTTTTCGACACCGCCGACACCGTGCGCGCCACCACGCGGCTCATGGCCGCGATGCTGCGCAACACGAAAATCAATCGCGCTGCCTGCGACCGTGCCGCGAACGACCCGGCGTTGCTGGCGACCGACCTTGCAGATTATCTCGTCAAAAAGGGAATGCCCTTCCGGCAGGCGCATCACGTTGTCGGCGCGGTCGTGGCGCTGGCGGAAAAAACCGGCAAACCGCTGAACCGGCTGACGCTCGCGGAATTGCAATCCGTGGACCCGGTGACCGGGACCAAATTTTTTGGCCGTGATGCGCTGGGTGTGTTCAATCTGCAACGCGCGATGGCGAAACGAAATCTGACCGGCGCACCGGGCACGAAGGAAGTCGCCAAGCAACTGGCGCGTTGGCGGGAACAGCTTTCGTGAATCGCCACCGCATGGCTGGCCGAAATCCTGCTTCCGTTCAGGGCAATGAGCATGCAAATGCCAAAACCGCTGATTGATTTGCTCAAGGCGACCTCGCGCTCGTTTTACCTGACGTTGCGCGTGTTGCCGGGCAGCATTTGTCCGCAAATCGGCCTGACCTATCTGCTTGCGCGCACCAGCGACACCATCGCCGACACTGAATTGGTCCCGCTGGAACAACGGCTTGACGCGCTCCACAAATTGCGGGACCGGATTCTGGGTTCGTCCACCGCACCCCTGAATTTTGGTGAACTGGCCAAACAGCAGGGTTCGCCCGCCGAGCGGGTGTTGCTGGAAAAGGCGGAGGACAGTTTGACGTTGCTGCAAAAGCTTTCGCCCGCCGATCTGAAACTGGTCCGCAACGTTCTCACCACCATCCTGGGCGGACAGGAACTGGACTTGCGGCGGTTTGCCGGCGCATCCGCCGAAAAAATCATCGCGCTGGAAACGGCGGCGGAACTGGATGATTACACGTATCGCGTGGCCGGCTGCGTGGGCGAGTTCTGGACGAAGATTTGCCGCGCGCAATTGTTTCCAGTCGCAAGGCTGGATGAGGGGCAATTGACCGCAGATGGCGTCCGGTTTGGGAAGGGTTTGCAACTCGTGAACATCTTGCGCGACCTCCCGGCAGATTTGAAAAAAGGCCGTTGCTATTTGCCTGCGGAAAAGCTGGAGGCGGCAAAACTGTTGCCGGAAACCCTGCTGTCGCCGGCAAATGAGGCCAGGTTCCTGCCGTTGTTTCGCGAATATCTCGACAAGGCGGAGTCGCACCTCGTGGCGGGCTGGACTTATACCAACACGTTGCCGTTCGGCCAGTTCCGGGTGCGGCTGGCCTGCGCGTGGCCGATTTTGATTGGCGTGCGGACGATTGACAAACTGCGCGCGGCGAACGTGATTGAACTGCAGCAACGCGTCAAAGTTTCCCGCGAGGAAATACGCGCGATTGTGAAGCGTTCGATCCTGGCCTGCCCATTCCGGAAGGCATGGCGGAATTTGCTTTCCCCGGCAGGAAAAGCAGTTGCATCCGGCGTAAAATTGGCGTAAGAAAGTGTTATGCAAATTTCCAAGCTAATTCCTGCGGTTTGCGCGGCAGCCGTTTGTGCGAGTTTCATCGCCGCCCGGGCGCAGGACAATCCGGCGCAGGCCGCCGCGCGCGCGGCCTTGATGGAAAAAATGAACGAGTTGGAAGCGCAACCGGCCCAGCCTGCCCCGCCGCCCATTGTGGTCACTCCTGCCGGCGCCAGGCAGGTTCAGCCGGGCCAGCCGACAAACGCAGTCGCAGTTCCAACCCCCGCGGTCCACGCGCAACCGGCAGTGCCGGCGACCGAGACAAAATCCATGCCAGGCACGGAAGCGGCCCAACCAGCGCCGGCGACTTCCGACGCCGAAGCCCAAGCCAAAGCGAAGGCTGCGTTGGAACAGAAAATGTCCGAAATGAACAAAGAGAACTGGGCAACTCCGGCGGTTGCTCCCGCAGCGCCCGCTGTGCCGCAGACCCAGCCCGTCACCATCAGCCCGGTAAAGCCCGCACCGCCCGCAGTCAAACCGGCGGTGATGTCGCCGCCAAGCCAGATCAATGCAAACTATCCTGGAAAGGAATTGGGACTGAAACCGATTGTCGCGCCGCCGCTGCCGATTTCCGCCGCCAAGGAAGCACGGCTTCAAGCGTTGCTTGAACAATACAAGGCCGACCAAATCACGCCGAAGGAATATCACGACCAGCGTGCGGCGATCCTTGCCGAACCATAAGCACGTCCCTTTCCGATTCGACAGTGCGCAGGGATGCCATCCTCAAACCGCGCCGGTTCTTTTCGGCTTGCCGGGATTTGCCGGCGGTTGCATAGTGGCCGGGTCGAAGTTGAAAATGTTTCAGACGAAATACGTCATTCCCCTTGTCCGTAAGAAACCAAAGGGGAAGCGCATGGCTCCCGCCGCCGGGTGGCGATGCGCGGCTGAACGGTCAATTCTGGTTTTCCGCCATGCCCTTGCCGCAAGCAAAAATAAAGATTGAAACCACGCGGTTTGTGACGCTCACGACCTACGCCGCGAACCGTCCGGTCACCGGAGCCGTGGTCACGGTATTGGATTCATCGCATGAATCGCGCGGGCTGAAATTGATTCCCACTTACTCGCGCGCGCTGCGAAAAAATTCCATCCACGAGTTGATCGCCACGGACGAAACCGGGGGAAAACCGGGCGGCACGGTGAACCGGATTGCCTACCTCGCTTTTTTTGAAGTGAGTCGTGGCGGCTGCATCATCGTCGGCGAAACGCTGTGGCTCGGCAAACGGGCCATTGGCACGGTCGTGGGTTTTGACGAAACGCACGAGCCAAACCACATCAACATCATCGTCGGCGTCGGGCGGCGCCAGACCGGGCGGCAACTGAAATTTTCCGTCGGGAAAAAAATCCGTTTCGCGCGGCCATAAAACTGTTTCTTCGCGGCGGGTTCGGAATTGCCAGTACCGCCTCACGGCCAAAAGTGGGGGTATTCAAGATTGGCGGTTTCATGAAAAGATGGCGGCATGTTCTCGTGTAATCCGGTGAGAGCCGCCATCTGATGGAAAAGGCGCCAACCAAAAATTCAGTTTCTGCGGGTCATGACCCGGTTCTCATTCGTATCCAGAACCGGGCGTTGTGGCTGGCCATGCAGATGGTGTATCACGCCAACAAAACCCGCACCGGTCCGGATGGAGTGAAAGTCGGCGGCCACATGGCATCGAGCGCCTCGATCGTGACCATACTCACGTATCTCTTTTTTGAATACCTGCGCGCCGATGACAAAATCGCCATCAAACCGCACGCCTCACCAGTTTATCACGCCATACAGTTTTTGCTCGGCAATCTGGACCCGCAATATCTCAAGGCGTTGCGCGCCTTCAAGGGTTTGCAGTCGTATCCCAGCCGCATCAAAGACCCGGACGGTGTGCATTTCTCGACGGGCTCGATGGGCCTCGGCGCAACGGCGGCCAACTTCGCGGCGATGACCGAGGAGTATGTGCGGATGCACCTCGGCACGGAATGCGGTCGCGACCGCCGTTACGTCAGCCTGGTCGGCGACGCGGAACTTGACGAGGGCGCGGTCTGGGAAGCCATCGCCGAACCGGCGCTGATGGATTTGAAAAATGTTCTCTGGGTGGTGGATCTCAACCGCCAGAGTCTCGACCGCGTGATCCCCGGCATCCGCGAGCATTGCTGGCGGGAAATGTTCAAGGCGAACGACTGGCACGTCGTCGAGGCAAAGTATGGCAAACAACTACAGGCGGCCTTTCAACTGCCGCAGGGCGAATTGTTGCGCGAGTGCATTGACGATCTGACCAATGAAGCGTATCAGCGTTTGCTGCGGCTCTCGCCGGAACGCCTCCGCGAATGGCTGCCGCGCATGAGCCATTACCCGAAGGAAATGTCCACACTGCTTGACCCGTGGAGCAATCCAGAATTGCAGGAGTTGTTCCGCAACCTCGGCGGACATGACTTCGCCGAACTGCGCGATGCGTTTGCCAAAGCCGACTGCCGCCCCGGGCCGACGGTCATTTTCGCCTACACATTGAAAGGCTGGCGGCTGCCATCCGTCGGACATCCGCAAAATCATTCACTGCTGCTCACGGCGGAGCAGATGGAGCAACTGCGGGTCAAACTGGAAATTCCCGAAAGCGAAATCTGGGAAGGTTTTCCGGTCGAAAGCGAAGCGGGCAAACTTTGCGCACAGGTTCGTCGTCGCCTCAAGCCGTCGCCCTCCGGCAAAGATGTCACCGCGAGTCTGAGGATACCGACGAACCTCACCGGCAACTATGCCGGCAATCTCTCCACGCAGCAGATTTTCGGAAGAATTCTGACCTCCATCGCGCGTGAATTGCCGGAACTTTCAAAACGAATTGTGACTGTCAGCCCCGACGTTGCGAGTTCCACCAACCTCGGCGGCTGGATCAATGCGATGGGCGTTTGGAGCCGGATGGAAAAAGAATTTCTGCCGGAAGAAGCGGAGGCGGGCGTTTTTGCCTGGAAGGAAACCGCCAACGGCCACCACATCGAACTCGGCATTTCCGAAATCAACCTGTTCATGGCACTGGGCCAGCTCGGCTTGTCGCACGAGGTCAATGGCAATTTGCTCTTTCCCATCGGGACGCTCTACGATTGCTTCGTGCCACGCGGGTTGGATGCGTTTTACTACGGGCTTTACGCGGGCTCCAAGTTCATCGTCGTCGGCACGCCGTCCGGCATCACGCTCGCACCCGAAGGCGGCGCTCATCAGTCCTTCATCACCGGCTCGATCGGCATCGAACTGTCGGGCATTTCTGCCTTCGAGCCGTGCTTTGGCCAGGAACTCGAATGGATTCTCATGGCCAGTCTGGAAAACATCCGCACACGAAGCGGCTCGACTTATCTGCGACTGACGAGCAGGCCCGTGGATCAATCACTTTTGTCCGTGCCGTCGGATGTGAACGAACGCGAGCGCTTGCGCACGCAAGTCATTCGCGGCGCGTATCGCCTCGTGGACCGCAGCCGCGAGGCCGATTATCAACCGGGAAAAAATGTGGTTCACATTTTCGCCGTCGGCGCGATGATTCCCGCAGCGCTTGCCGCGAGCCGGCAGCTCGCCGGGCAAGGCGTCTTTGCGAATGTGTTCAACGTCACCGGAGCCGGCCCGTTGTATCGCGAATATCAGAACGCCCGGCACGCCTCGATTTCCGGCGCAACGAAGCCCAATTATTTGTTGGAGGAACTTGTGCCGGCTGCTGAACGCACCGTTCCCGTCGTGACCGTGGTGGACGGGCATCCGCACAGCCTGGCTTGGATCGGCGCGGCGTTGCAGGCGCCGACCTTCCCGCTCGGCGTCGTCGGTTTCGGCCAGTCCGGCACCGTCAGCGATCTTTACCAGGAATACAAAATTGACGCCGACAACATTCAAGCCGCGTGTCATCAGGCTTTGAACAGATAAACCCAATCACAATCCAACAAGGTAAAACCATGTCTGCAAAATATCGTTTCCAAATCTACAAGGAATTGCACAAAAACATGCCCGCCATTTACGCCGAGGCGAAAAAGTTCGCCGACGCCATCGGCATCACACCGGAAATGAAAGGCAAAATCGGCCTGACGGGCGCGGTGTCCAGTTGCCACGCGCTGCTGACGCGCGAGGTGAGCCAGGCCATCGAAAATGCGTCGCGCAAGGTCATCGAGAACAAATTCCTCATTGAGGAAATCCGTGAGATCGTGAAGGACGTTTACGGCGACGGCTTCGACGCCGCGCCGCTAAATACCTGTGAAGCCGCGCTGTGGGTGAGCTTCGATTGCCTCGCCACGCCGCCGATGACCGGTCGCGGCGACGCGTATCGCGCCCGCTACATCGCGCCGTTCGAGCGGCACCTCCATCATCACGGCGGTTATGGCCGGCCATTCCCACCGCGTTACAAGGATTTGTTTGCCGACCGCGGCGTCACGGCGGGCGAACTCGGCTTTTCCGGCAAACGCCTCGAAAACACCGACGCGGTTTTCGTGCCGATGGAAGGCGCGCGTTACGAATTGCACGGCATCAAACAGCATCCTGCCGTCCTGCTCGCCAATTACGACGCGAAAAAAACTCTGGCGCGCATCGAAAAAACCGCCGCGCGTCACGCCGCGAGCGTCACCGCGTTTTCGTCGCTTGGCTACGACAGCGTCGGTTACGGCTACGGCACGAAAGACGCGAACGGCGCTCCGATCTTGCAGACCGGCATCGCCAGGCTCGCACAGGAATACGGCGTGCCTTACATCGTGGACAACGCCTGGGGCACGCCCTTCATCGGCGCCGACCCGCGCAAACTCGGCGCAGACGTGATGGCGTATTCGATGGACAAATCGTCCGGCGCGCCGACGGTGGGGCTGATCCTCGGACGCGAGGACGTGATGGTGCCGATCCGCCGCGCGCTCGGTTATCATTCGGACCGCTCCGGCACGGGCTATTCCTACGGCAAGGCCGCGTACGTCACGAACGATCCCGGCAAGGAAGCGCTCGTCGGCCTGATTGCCGCGCTGAAAATCCTCCGCGACAAACCGCAGGTGATGACCAAGCCGATTGACCAGTTGCTGAAAATCGTGAAGGAGGAATTCAAAGCGCTGCCAAAGAAATTCCACGACGGCCTTATCATCAGCAAGAGCGTCAACTCACTCGCCGTCGAGATCAATTACGAGAACACGTGGCGCGACGGCCAGCCGGGCATCCCGATTTTTTCCATCGAGGACATGTATGCCGGCACGCACATTTTCCAGGCGGGCATGGCGCAGATGGGCATCATCCCGACGATTGCCTACGACGCGAACATTTTCATCTCGCTCGGCCTCGGCACGCTGGACGAGGACGGCAACTTGCTCGAAAAGGAAAGCCGGCTTATTGTGAAAGCGATGGTCGGCTTGATGAACATCACCTGCAAACATGCCGGAATCATTTAAGTTCAATCTATGACAACCGCCCGTGACGTGATCGTTGATGCGCTGGACATCGAGAGCTTCGTTCTTTGTGAAAGCGAGAAAGAGGCGAATGAGCTTGTCGGCAAACTTATGCAGTCGCTCGGCCTGCCGCGGTTCGTCATCGTGTCGCTGGACTTCAACGGCCCGGGCGCGCATTTCCGCGTGCGCGCCTACATGAACAAACCCGGCGACAACTATACCTGGCTGAAAGAATGAACGCGAGCTTTCCCCTCACCCTGACCCTCTCCCGCCGGGAGAGGGAACAGCCTTTGTGCGCTTGCTTAAAATCCGAAAGTCGCCGAGCAGAATTCAGCCGTTGCTTCGCCGAGAAGCTGGGAGCGTTTCTCCCTCTCCCCAGGGGAGGGGGCCGGGGTGAGGGGAAACCAATCCACCAATCATTTTGAAGCAGGAAAAAATGTCACACCCCATGAAAATACTCCTCGCCCCGCTCGACCCGGTCCACGACGCCGGTCTCAAGCTCATTAAACGCAAGCTCGAAGCGCTCGGCTACCCGTGCGTGCTGCTGCCGCCTGACATCAATGTCGAGGAAATCGGCGAGGCCGCGCTCAAGGAACATGTGGACATGATTTTTGTCGGGCGCACCGTCGGCTACGGCGTGGAACAGCTTTTCCGTCGCGTCCAGCACGTTCTTACCGCGCAGGGAGTGTTCGATAAAGTCCGCATCGCCATCGGCGGCATGGCGGTCACCACCGAACTCGCGCAAAGTCTGGGCTTCGAAGCCGGCTACGGCCCGCACACTACCATCGAGGAAATCCACGCGCTCATCGAACGCAATCCCGAACTCGCGCGCCACATCACGCATCCGGTCAAACCCAAACCCAAGTTCCCGTTCCCGCACGACAACATCGTCAAGGATTCGATGACGCTGAAATATCTCGATCAAATCGTGGACGGAATTCTCGACTGGACGGCCAACAAGACTTCGCCGGGCGTTGTCCGCGCGCACATCACCGAGTCGCAATTGCAGGATGTCCATGGCTCGGTCGCGAGTTACACCGCGCTGCCGTTCACACGCGATTACCTCGCGCAGTGCGACGAAGCCGTGGTGGATTTCTTCCAGAAGAACATCTGTCCGCCCAGCGTGCGTCAAATCACGCAGGAGGAAGTGGACGCCTACAACCGGCGCATTGACCTCGCGAAGAAGAATTTTCATCCGCGCGTGCTCCAGCATGGCCGCACTCGGCCGCTCGTGTTCGTGCAATATGGCACTGGCTGTCCGATGATGGACGGCATGCACATCAAGGTCGCCGAAAGCTGGGGCGCGGACGGCGTGCTGCATTTCGATCCGGCCTGGGGCGCGCGCACGGAGGGCTTGATGGACGGTTTCCTCACCAACGTCGAAGACGGCACGCCCGTGACTTACGCGAATCTTTCGCTCATCAAACGCTCGCTCGACGCGGCAACGCTGTGGACCGTCCGCGCGCATCGCGGATTGAACACGCCGGAAATCGCCGTGCTCTCCGGTTTTCTCGGCGCGGACCTGACGAAGGTCAACATCGTCTATGGCTCGATTTGCGGCGGAACCGATCCGGCGCGGCTCACGGTGGACGGCGTGGACGCCATCCGCACCGCCGTGCGTTACCACATGCCGTTCGATATTCCCACCAACGAAGAACTCGCCGGCGTGCCGCCTCACAAGGCGTTTGCGGGAATGCTCATCATGGCCCAGCTGGGCCGCCGGCTCGGGGCGCAACCGATTTTGAAACCGCTGCTTTGCCACGGGCCTTACATCATGGTCAACGAATTGATGGAGCAAAATTACGTGGACTACAATTTCGCCAAAATCCGCGCGTTGCAAACGCTCGCCGATTTCCCGATCTGGCCCGGCGAACCCATCGGCTTCATGACGCACACCGAGGAAAAGGAACAAGCCGCAACGACAACTTCGTTGCATGTCGCGATGTGTTCGACTTTGGGAGTGGACGCCGTGACGACCGCCTCGACCGATGAAGCCTTTTCGCGTGGGCCGATCACGTCGGCGGGTCGCGTAGGCTCTTTGCGCTCGATTGCAGAGGCGTTTCGCTTTTTTGGCCAGACCGACATCGCCCCGACGGCAAAGGCAGACAAATGGAAAGACGAAATCATTTCCGGCATCAATGCCGTCTTGAAATCCGCCGCCGAAGCGCCCTCATTCGTAGACGCTTTGTATCAAGGAATCTTCGGTGACAAGGGTGACGGCGTCTATCCGGGGCGGGCCGGAAAAAATTCCGTGATCACCGCGACCGCGCCGAAAAATGGACGCCAGAGTTTGCGCCCTGTGGATGGCCGGAAAAAGCCGGTGCGGTCGGGCAAATCAACGCGTTCCACGACAATGGCCACGAGACGCTGACGCTGCGCGCAAGCCGCCACTGAGCCAAGCAGCCACGCCGCCGCACCCGGTCGGCAGGCGACGCCGGCCAAAATCCCAATCTTGAACTTTGAGGTCCGAACCTTAAACTCTCAACGATGCATCGTTTTCATTATGTCGGGAACAAGCTGTATTGCGAAGGCGTCGCCCTGGAAACACTGGCGAAAAAATTCGGCACGCCGCTTTACGTGTATTCGCAGTCCACGCTGGCGGAGCATTTCGAAAAACTGGACGCGGCCATGTCGCCGGTGGACCACCTGATTTGCTACGCCGTGAAGTCCAATTCGAATTTGTCCGTGCTGCGGACACTCGCGAACCTCGGCAGCAGCTTCGACATCGTGAGCGACGGGGAATTGCAACGTGTGATGGCGGCGGGCGGCGACCCGCGCCGCTGCGTGTTTGCCGGCGCGGGCAAGACCGGGCCGGAAATCGAATTCGCGCTCAAGCAGGATGTTTATTCGTTCAACGCCGAAAGCGAGCCGGAGCTGGCGCGCATCAACCGCATCGCGGCGGGGGCGAGAAAAATCGCGCCTGTCGCGGTGCGCGTGAACCCGGACGTGGCGGCGAACACGCACGCGAAAATCACCACCGGCACCTACGAAGACAAATTTGGCATCGCCTTCGAGCAGATCGAGGGCGTGTACGCCCGGGCGGCGAAGCTGAAAAATCTGCGGTTGCGCGGCGTGCAGATGCACATCGGGTCGCAAATCACGGAGACCGCGCCGTTTGAAAAGGCCGTGCGCAAAATGCTGCCGCTGGTGCGGAAGCTGAAGGCGCGGCACGGCCTTGAATTTTTCAGCATCGGCGGTGGACTGGGCATCGTCTATGAACACGCACTGGCAAGCGGTTCACCCGGCTGGTGGAAAACCGCGGCGGCCCAAAACATCCTCACGCCGGAAAAATATGCCGCGCGTCTCGTGCCGTGGCTGAAACCGCTTGGCTTGAAAATTCTGATGGAGCCAGGCCGGTTCATTTCCGGCAACGCGGGGGTTCTCGTCACGCGCGTCGAATATGTGAAACGCACGGGCAGAAAAAATTTTGTCATCGTGGACGCGGCGATGAACGATTTGATTCGACCTGCGTTTTACGAGGCGTATCACGAAATCGTGCCGCTCGTCCGCAGCGGCGGCGCGGCGATGAAGGCCGACGTTGTCGGCGGCGTCTGCGAGTCCGGCGACTATTTTTGCAAGGACCGTTCCTTGCCGAAATTCACCGAGGGCGAGCACATCGCGCTAATGAGCGCAGGCGCCTACGGCTTTGCCATGGCGTCCAATTACAATGCCCGCCCGCTGGCCGCTGAAATTTTCGTGAACGGCCGGTATGCCGCCGTCGCGCGCGAACGCCAGTCCGTCAAAGAAATCTGGTCGGGCGAGAAAATCGCGCCGTGGCTGAAGTAAAAACGATGTAGTGTCGAGACTCTGGCCCGAATTGACTCGGCCCCAGGCCGTACGCTACAACTTTCCAATCTGCCCGCGTGTGACACCGAGTTGATTCATTAATTTCAACTCGCGCCACAATTGCGTTCCGCTGATTTCACCTCGCAAAAGCTGCCGATAGCTGGCGATGGTGCGCTCGACGGTTTCCGCCGGTTCGTCCAGGAATTCCAGGCGGAAATGCCGCACGCCGAGTTCGATCATCTTCGTCACGTATTCCGCACCGGTCTGCGGCCGGGCGTTGAACACCGTGTTGCGGCAGCCGGCGTCGGCCTTCAATCCATGCTCTGCGCCCACGCGGTCGCGCAACTTCACCGCGTGCCGGTCGCAGGGGCGGCCGCAGTTCGTGTAATCCGTGCCGCTGGACAGGAACGCGCAAAAAACGCAGTGTTCCATGTGAAACATCGGCATGTGCTGATGGATCGTCACCTCAAACCATTCCGGCGGCGCGGCGCGCAACAGCGCTTCGAGCTGCTGGAAATTCAAATCATACGAGGGCGTTAGGCGCTCCAGTCCAAACCGGTTTTTGAAATAATCCGCCGCCAGCCGATTGGCCACGTTCAACGAATAATCACCCCGCCGCCGGTCGTTGGCGAAAAATTTCAAGTGATCGTAATTGCGGACGAGATAACCGTCGGCATTGCAGGAGCGGACCTGTTGTAAAATCCATTCCTCGCCCGTTTTGAAAATGCGCGGTGGAGCGACAAAAATCTGAGGCGTGTGGCGGGTGACGGGTGGCGGGAAATCACCGGTGCGGTTCGTGTCACTCGTCACGCGCCACTCGTCACGCACCCGCACCGCTTCGCGGTATTTCTTCGGGTCTTCAAATTCGCAGTAAATCGTCTCCACTCCGCACCTTAACGCCACTTCGACTTGCGGCAGATTGCGAACCAGGACGATGAGTTGGGTAGCACCCACGTCTCGCGGGTTAAATTCGGCGTCTCGCCGAATTTCGCTGGGAAACGAACGATGCAGGTCGTTGGCTGTTGGTAAAGCAATCGAACCTCGCGCCACGGTTTCGGGCGTAACGCCCGAGACAACAGGCGGGACGCCTGTGCCACCCGAAGGATTCAGCGTCCATCGCTTCGGTTGCGCGCGCAAGTTTTCCAGTTCCGCCACCGCTTCACGCCGCAGACGATTCAATTCGCTGACGGGCAATAAAACCTCGCCCTGCAGACGGTTTTTGAATTCACCCAGTTTGAAAGGGGTTCCGCCGAGCCGGCCGAGTTGCTCCCGCAAACGTTCGGTCGTCAGCGGCTGCTTTTCGGCCTTGGCCAGCGGCCTGGCCGAATCAAGTTGAACGATGTGGCCGAATTCATCGCGCACGATGAGGGTGAGCGGACCGCCGGCGGCGCCATGGGCTTCCATCTCAATCGGGCGTTGGAATCCGGGCGTGTCACCTTCAAAGCTCCGGCGCAGGCGACGATTCAATTCGGGATCATCCGTCTTCCAAAGCTTGTCGCTGACATGGATGCGCGAGAAATCAATGTCGCCGCGGCCAAAACGCAGTTCGGCATTTCGGAGTTCGGAGATCGGAGTTCGGAGTTGATAAACCCGTCCGCCTTCTTCTTTTTCCTCGGGTTTGCCGGCGTCAAAAACGACGCCGTCGCCGCGTTTGAGCGGACCTTCAAGTTTCACCACGACCGCGTCGCGCAAAACTTTGGTGACTTCGCCGAGACAAACGCCGCGCTTCTTTCCGAACCGGCCATGCACGAGTGCCTGATTGTTCACGCCGCCAAACCAGCCGGTGTAAAGCCCGCGCGAAAAGGCCATCTCCATCTCGTATTTGCGATTTACGATTTCGGATTTACGAACAGACGGATTGAGGGCGCGTATATCGTCATTCGTAAATCGCAAATCGTCCAACGCCCTGCGGTAGATTCTCGTAATGTTCGCCACGTATTCGGGCGTTTTGAGCCGGCCCTCGATTTTCAACGAGGCCACGCCGGCACGGACCAAATCCGGCAGAACCTCCAATCCAGCGAGATCCTGCGGACTGAGCAGATATTTCCGGTCCCCGAGCCGGACCTGCTTGCCGTCGCAGACCAAATCGTAAGGCATCCGGCACGCCTGGGCGCATTCGCCGCGATTGGCCGAACGTCCGCCCAGCGCTTCGCTCGTGAGACACTGGCCGGAGTAAGCCACACACAACGCGCCGTGAACGAAAACTTCGAGCGGAAGTGACAAGTGACGGGTGACGGGTGACGAGGCGGCCTCACCAGCCGCAGTCTGAATTCTTTGAATCTCTTTGATGGAACATTCCCGCGCCAGCACCACGAGGTTGCAGCCGAGTTCGCCGGCGAAATCAATCCCGCCGGCGCTGGTGGCGGTCATTTGCGTCGAGGCGTGAATCGGAAAATCCGGCGAAAGCCGGCGGATGAGCCGGCAAATGCCGACGTCCTGCACAATCACCGCGTCCACTCCGGCGGCCATCATCGAGCGCAGATATTTTTCCGCGTCAGCCAGTTCGTTTTCGAAGACCAGTGTGTTCAGCGTCACGTAGCCGCGCACGCCGCGCCGGTGCAGAAATTCCATCAACTTCGGCAAATCCGCCTCCGTAAAATTGTGCGCCCGCATCCGGGCATTGAATTTCTCGAGGCCGAAATAAATCGCGTCCGCGCCATTTTCGACTGCGGCGCGGGCGCAGTCCCAATCGCCGGCGGGCGCCAGCAATTCGGGCAAGCGCGACGGGCGGGCTGCTACTTGTCTGTTCCGAACGGGATCCGCTATTGGTGTCATGGCCATCGGTGGAACAGCATAACGCCAAACGTCCGCCGGACAAATCCGTTTCTCCGGTTGTCAGAGCATTTGCAATTCTGCGCGGCAGCGTTAATCTAAAGGGGTGAACACCGAATTTTCCGTTGCGGCCCATTGGCCGGGCGGTTTCGATGAAGCCGGGCTGCGGCAGTGGGCGGAAAACCTGCGCCATCAACTGCTCGCGCCCCAGGTTTCACTCGGCCTGGTGTTCATGTCGCCAAAATTTTTCCCACACGCAAAGCAGACGCTGGAAATTTTGCGCGTGCACGCCCGGATTCCGTTGTTGGCGGGTTGTTCGAGCAACGGGCTGATCGTCGGTTCACAGGAAATTGAGAACGCCTCCGGACTGGTGCTCGCGCTTTACTCGCTGCCCGGCGCGGAACTGAAAGGTTTTCGGTTCACGCAGGCGCAGGTTGAAGAAGCGAACGGCGCGGTGTATTGGCATCTGGAAACCGGCGTCGAACCGGCGCGCACGAACGGCTGGCTCGCGTTCATGGATCCGTTTCACCTAGATGTGGAGGGTTGGATTCGTTCGTGGAACGAGGCGTATGCGCCGTGGCCGCTTTATGGCGGATTGGCCAGCGGCGCTGTTCCCGAACCGTTGGCCCAGGTTTATCTCGACGGCGAGGTCTTCGAAGACGGTGGCGCGGCGATTTCGATTGGCGGCGATGTGGCGCTGACCGGCGTCATTTCACAGGGCTGCACACCCATCGGCGAGGCGTGGACACTCACGGGCGTGGAGCGCAATTTGATTCATCACATCGGCAACCGGCCCGCGTACGCCGTGCTCGCGGAAACGTTTCAGAAACTTCCGCCCGACGAGCAACGCAAGGCGCAGGGCAACCTGCTCATCGGCCTCGTCGTCAACGAATACCTCGAGGATTTTCATCGCGGCGATTTTCTTGTGCGCAACCTCGTCGGCGCCGACCCACGCTCCGGCGTGCTGGCCGTCGGCGCCTTGCCGCGCACAGGCCAGACCATGCAATTTCAACGGCGCGACGCGGCGGCGGCAACCGAGGACATGAGCGAATTGCTCGGGCGCGCAAAGAAAAAACTGGCTGGCACGCCGATTTACGGCGGTTGCCTCTGCTGTTGCAATGGTCGTGGAAAACATCTTTTCCACCAGCCAAACCACGATGCGGAATTTGTGCAGAGACAACTCGGCCCGTTCAGCCTTGCCGGATTCTTCTGCAACGGCGAAATCGGTCCTGTTGGCGAAAAGAGTTTTCTGCACAGGTACACTGCCTCGCTGGCGCTGTTTGTAAAGAAGTAATTACAATTCACCTTTGCTTTTTCCCGGCAGTGCGTCATGCTCACAGCGGCAATGCCGGAGAAACAACAGCCCGAAACAAACCTTCCCGCCCCGCCGCGAGGTCCCGGCGGTGGCAGGCGGCGTGGCCACCGTGGTGGCCGTGGGCGCGGCCCGCGACGAACGGAACACATTTCGCAGGCTGGTCTGCCGGCTGACGCGCCGCCATTGCCCGAACGAGAAATCGAAACCGGTGGTTCCGCCATCAGCCGGGCGATTGAAGAAGTGACGCAGATTGTCGAATCGCTCAAACAAACGCTCGACCAGATGGAGGAAGTGCTCGAACTCGTCGAACTGGCCGAGCGCCAGAAAGTTGCCGACGAGCGGGAAATTGAGTCGTTGCGCCGCGCGCTGCACCGCATTCATCAGCCGCGAGGTGAAAGGCAGGAACGGCCACAGCCAAACGACTAGCCCCATTCGGCGCTTATCGTAACAATTCCCGCACTTTTGCAACTTCGCTGGTCGGCGGCTGACACGCCTTGCCGGTGCAGAGATAAACGACCGGACCGCTTTTCGCGGGCAGACCGCGCGCGAATTCTTCGACCGCGCCGGTGTTGCCCAAAACAATTTTGTTCGGCTGATAAACCGAGTGCGCCGCATGCAGTAATTCGTGAAAATTCCTGGAGTTCTTGCTTGCCGCGCCGGAGCGCAGCGAAGGCGGGCCGGCGATGACGACGCGGCGCGGTTCATCCAGCCAGAAATCCAGCGCTTGCAGCATGAACGGCATCGCTTGCGGATAATTTTGCAGGCGGTGCGCAAAGAGCCGCAGCGTCGCCTCGGCCGGCTTTTTGAAATCTTCACGGCCGGTGATGGCGGCCAGTTTCAACAGCGCGAGCGTGGCGACGGAATTGCCGGACGGCTCCGCGCCGTCGTAATCGTCCTTGACCCGCAAAATCAAATCCTTCGCGTCGGCGGTGCTTTGCCAGAAACCGCCATTCGCCGCCTCGTAAAACTTCAGGACCATCGCTTCCGCCAGTTCGATGGCGAGATTGAGATGCTCCGGCTCGAGTACTGCCTCGTAAAGCTGGATAACGCCGGACAGCAGGAACGCATAGCTTTCCAGCAGTTGGACGCCGTCGCGTTCGCCATCGCGCCAGCGATGGTAAAGCGAATTAGCCTTTGGATCCCAAAGTGTTTTTTGAATGAACTTCAGATTTTTCTCCGCCGCCGCACGGTATTTTTTTTCGCCGAGCACGGCGTAACCCCGCGCAAACGCGCCGAGCATCAAGCCATTCCAGGAAGCCAGGATCTTGTCGTCGAGATGCGGGCGAATGCGTTTGGCCCGCGCTTTAAACATTTTCCGCCCGGCGGAGGCAAGCAAAGCAGAATCCTCAGGAATGGAGGCTCCCCTCAGCCCCCCCTCTCCCCGCCGGGCGGGGAGAGGGGGGCCACAGGCCGGGTGAGGGGATTGACAATGCTCAAAACATTTTGGCCCGGCAACGGGTGCGGATGACTGTGGTCAACGAAATTGCCCTGTTCGGTGATGCCGAAATGACGAACCGCCACATTGAATTCCTCGACAGTGAGCAGCTTTGAAAGCTCGTTTTTCGTCCAGCAATAAAATTTTCCTTCGTGTCCTTCGCTGTCGGCATCTTCGGCGGAATAAAAACCGCCGTCCGGATGCGTCATGTCGCGCAGGACATAATCAAGGATGTCGCGCACCGTGTCGGCGTGGCGCGCGTCGCCGCTGACGAGAAACGCGTCGAGATAAAGCTCCGCGAGTTGCGCGTTGTCGTAGAGCATCTTCTCGAAGTGCGGCACGAGCCATTCGGCATCCACCGCGTAACGCGCAAAGCCGCCGCCGAGCTGGTCGTGGATGCCGCCGGCCGCCATGCGGTCGCACGTGTGCAAGACCATGCGCGTGGCCTCGTCGTCGTGAAAACGTTTTGCGCAGCGCAGCAGAAATGACGGTGTGGCGGGCTGCGGAAATTTTGGCGCCCCGCCGAAGCCGCCATGACGCGGATCATAGGCGGACTTGAACGTCGTCGCCGCGTTGCGCAAAGCGTCCGCCGTCAGGATTAGATTGCCCGCGGCAACGCTTGTGGTCGCCGCCGCGAGCCGCGCGTGGATTTCGGCGGCGGAAGCGGCAATTTCACCGCGGCGTTCCTGCCAGAGCGCGGCGATCTGCCGGAGCACCTGCAAAAAGCTCGGGCGGCCCTGGCGGTCGTCCGGTGGGAAATACGTGCCGCCCAAAAATGGTTTCAGTTCCGGCGTGAGAAAAACGTTCATCGGCCAGCCGCCACCGCCAGTCGTGGCCTGGACGAACGTCATGTAGATTTTGTCCACGTCTGGCCGTTCCTCGCGGTCCACCTTGATGCTGACAAAATGTTCGTTAAGAAACGCGCCGACCTTTTCGTCCTCGAACGACTCGCGTTCCATGACGTGGCACCAATGACAGGTCGAGTAGCCGATGCTGAGAAAAACCGGTTTGTTTTCGGCGCGCGCCCTGGCAAACGCCTCGTCGCCCCACGCGAACCAGTCCACTGGATTGTGCGCATGCTGGAGCAGATAGGGCGATTTTTCCTTCGCCAGTTGGTTTGTGTGTTTGGGCGCGCTGGACATGACGAATTAAAACATCCAATTTCCAAGCCCCAAGCTCCAGAGAAATCTCAAGCCCCAACATCCAAAAATTCCAGGATTGTTGTCTGCAACTTGAAGTTTCCCTGGAGGTTGGACGTTGGTGCCTGGTGCTTTTTGCATCGTCTCTGCCGCGCCGCTGCATTAGGCTGGCGGCATGTTATCCGCCAAACCATGGCGTGGTGAAGCCGTCATCCAGTTTTGCTCGGCGCAATTGGTCTGCTTTTGTCTGGGCATGGCGATGGTCAGCCTGTTGCAAAAGGCCGGTCTCACGGCATTTAAATCGCCGGATGGCTTTGGCACGGTGCTGCTGGGCACACTGAGTTTTCAAGGCGCGACCTGGGTGTTGATTTATTTTTTTTTGCGGCACCATCAAGCCCATTGGCGCGAAGTTTTCGGCCTTCGGAATTCGCGCTTGACGCGGGCATTGCTCCTGGCGTTTTTGACTGTGCTCGTGGTTTTGCCCATCGCGTTGTGCTTGCAACAGGCTTCGGTGCTCGTACTGGAAAAGGCCGGCTTCCCGCCTGAAGAAGAAACCGCCGTCATGCTGCTGGCAGGCGCGAAATCCTGGTGGACACGGGTTTATCTGGGCGTCTTCGCCGTCTTGATTGCGCCGGTGGCTGAGGAATTTATTTTTCGCGGCGTGCTGTTTCCCTTTGTCAAACAGCTCGGTTATCCGCGTTGCGCGTGGCTCGGCGTCAATTTTTTGTTTGCGCTGATTCACATGGACGCCGCGGCGTTGGTGCCGTTGTTTGTGCTGGCGCTGGCGCTGACCTGGCTTTACGAACGAACGGACAACCTGCTCGCGCCCGTCGCGGCGCACAGTTTGTTCAATGCAACGAACCTCGTCATACTTTCTTTCGTAAAATGAACGAATTCGAACTCATCGCGCGCCTGACCCAATCGCTGCCGACGAACCCAAATGTCGTGACCGGCGCGGGCGATGACTGCGCCGTGCTGGATTTGGGAACACCGGACAAATTACTACTATTCAAAACCGACGCGGTGGTTGAAGGCATTCATTTCACCAAAGGCACGCCACCGGAAAAAATCGGGCACAAGGCGCTCGGCCGGTGCCTGAGCGACATCGCGGCCATGGCCGGCACACCGACCGCCGCGCTGGCAACCATCGGATTGCCAAAACACTTTGAACCGGAGTTTATAATCAAAATCTATGGCGGCATAAACGCGCTGGCGGAAAGATTTGGCGTGGCGATTGTCGGCGGCGAAACGACGGCGAATCCCGATCGCATATTCATTTCCATTGCGCTGCTCGGCACGGTCGCGCGGGGAAAACAAATCCTTCGTTCCGGCGCGAAGGCGGGCGATGCGATTTTTGTCACCGGCGAACTGGGTGGTTCACTGGCCGGCAAACATTTGGAATTCGCGCCGCGATTGGCCGAGGCGCGGTGGCTCGCAGAACATTTTGTCATCCATGCGATGATTGATTTGAGCGACGGCCTGGCCGGCGATTTGCGGCACATTTTAAAGGCGAGCAGCGTCGGGGCGGAGCTGCTCAAAACGGCGGTGCCGATCAGCCGCGCGGCGAAGTTGCAGGCGCGGACAAGCTCCCTGGGCAAACCGGCTTTTGCCGCCGCGCTGGCCGACGGCGAGGATTTTGAATTGCTGTTCACGATTGCCGGCGGCGACGCGGTGAAGCTGCTTGATGCCTGGAAGAAAAAATTTCCCGGATTGAAATTAAGTTGCATCGGGAAAATTGTCGCCGGCGGCGGCGTCACGATTCGCGATAAAAACGGAGCGCACACGCTCAACGAGCATGGCTACGTTCATTTCTCATAGCCCGGGGGAGACGGAATTGCTCGGCGAGGCGTGGGGACGCTCGGCGCAACGCGGTTGGGTCATCGCGCTGTCCGGCGAACTGGGTGCCGGCAAGACGCAACTCGTGAAAGGCGTGGCGCGCGGACTCGGCATTGCGGCGCGCGTGCATTCGCCAACGTTCACGCTGGTGAACGAATACAGTGGCGGGCGGCTGCGGTTGTTTCATCTGGATTTATACCGGCTGGAAACGCGCGAACAGATTCTGTCCGCCGGTCTGGAGGAATTTTTGTCGCCCGATGGCGTGGCGGTGATTGAATGGGCCGAGAGAATTTACGATTTACGATTTACGATTTACGATTTGAAGAGGGTGCAAATCAAAATTGTGAACGACGTGGAGCGGAAGATTACTTATGACGATTTTGGCGCTTGAATTCTCCTCGCCGCAGCGGAGCGTGGCGATCGCGCACGCGGGTCGCATGCTCGGCGAAGTGATTGAAACCGGCGCCGGCGCTCGTTCCGATCAAAAAGCGGGGGTTTCGTCACGGCAAGCCGGCGCGACAGAGGTGTTCAGCATGATTGAGACCGCGTTGCGCGAAGCAAAATTGGAGCGCGAGCAGATTGAAATTCTGGCAGTCGGCCTCGGCCCCGGCTCTTACACCGGCGTTCGCGCGGCGCTTTCAATGGCGCAGGGCTGGCAACTGGCGCGCGGGGCAAAATTGCTCGGCGTAAGCAGCGTGGACTGTCTGGCGGCACAGGCGCAGGCAGAAAGGATCTTCGGCCGCGTGAATGTGATGGTGGACGCGCAGCGGAATGAATTTTATCTGGCAACATACGAAATTTCAGCGGATGGCTGGAACGCGATCGGGCCACTGCGGATTGTGACGGCGGAGGAAATCCAATCACGGGCCGCGGCACGGGAAATTTTGATCGGCCCGGAAGTGACGCGCTGGTTTCCCGGTGGCCGGACAATATTTCCCCGCGCGGCGTCCCTGGCCCGGCTCGCAGTGGAGCGGAATGGCTTTGTCGCCGGCGAAAAATTGGAGCCGATTTATTTGCGGGAGGCGAATTTCGTCAAAGCCCCGGCGCGAAAGCCCACTGCACTTTGAAAGTGCCGCCCCTGTTTGCACCGCGTCCAGGTTGTGGGACAAATTTGTCAACTTTCAGGACAGTTGCCCGATAAAGTCGTTTGTCTTGCCTGTCATCCGACAACGATTCCAACTCATCATAATGGTATGCAGGCTGCTATCTTATGCTTCCGGCGAGCGAGAAGTTTGACGCAAAAATCTATGGTGTTCCACCTTGGCAAAGCCGCAGGATGCAAATCGAGTGTCGCGTGCGCCGCGTTCACGTTGATTGAAGTCATGATTGGGTTCTTGATTTTCGGACTGGTGACGGCGGGGATGATTTACGGATATGTGGAGGCCAACCGAATAGCGGAATGGAGTTCGCAGTCGCTGGCGGCCACGTCGTATGCGTCGCAGGGAATGGAACAGATGCGATCCGCGCAATGGGATGCGGAGGAGTTCTCGACCGGCAACGGGGCGGGAACCACTGATGTGTTGGCCATGACGAATCAGCCTGATGGGACCTGGGGTTATTGGACCAATCAGGTTGACACACTGGACGTTCCGACCAGCGGCGCCCTGATCAATGTGACGAACTACCTTAAAGTCACATCGCTTTCCACCAATCCGCCGCTGAGGCGAATCGTCTCGCAAGTTGTGTGGACTTTCCGGCTGACCGGTCTGCTGTACACCAATACCATCGTTACCCTCCGCGCCCCCGACCAACTGCAATGAAACTTTTCAAACACACTCAAACCCAGCGGCGCTGGAGAAACGTTCGTGGGTTCACCCTGGCGGAACTGGTGATCACGGTCGGGGTCTTCCTGTTCATCTTCACCGGCGTGATGATCGCCGTTCAAATTTTCGGGTTGCGCGTCAACACGTTGGCGGCCACCAAGCTGGTGGCCACCGCCGGCGGACGCCAGGCGCTGAATCAAATCCGGGACCAAATCCGGGAAGCGAAAATGGTTTATGTCGGGACCTGTTCCAAGGCCAGTGTCACTTCGTTCCAACTCATTACCAACACCCTGCCGCAACAGGGCAACGCGCTGATCATTTATCCCACCACGAACGGGAACTATTACTCGGTTTACTATCTGGATACCAGCACCGGGACCAATAGCCTGATCCAATTTAACGCAACCAATGGGGCCGGCGGTTGGACCACCACCTACACCAACACGCTGGCCCAGTACATTACCAACAATATCGTTTTCGATGCCAGGGACTGGCAGAACAATATCATTACGAATTATCAAAGCCTGGATAATCGTGTGCTCATCGAGGTGACAATGCAATTTTCGCAATGGGAATACCCCATTGCTTTTGTCGGCGGAGTGGGTCTCAACGCTTACGATTTTTATCAACTGCGCACGCGGGTCTTCCGTCGCGCATGGAACTGAGAGTACAAGGAGCGTCTATGCAAACTTTATCCCGAGCCAACCGGCGGAACGACCGGGGTTACGCCTTGATCATCATCATGTGTTTTTTGGTGGTCTGTCTGATCGTCTTTGCCAGCATGATGTCTTGGATTTCCAGCAACGCCTTCGTGACGCAGCGGAACAACCAGTTCAACGCAAGCGAAGCCGGCGCGGAAGCCGCCACCGAAAAAGTCCTTTCCCAAATGAATTACGACTTCGTCGCCCAGAGTCTCTCGAACAACGGGGCCTATTACGGCAGCACGTTTATTCCCGGTCTGACGACCGATCAGGCCAGCTGGCCCGTCAAATTTGTCTATAGCGACACCAACGGCGTGACGAACCAGATTAGCGTCAACATGGGCGCATGGACCACCAACACCCAGCCGCTGAACTCGCAATTCACGGGGTTGTACGGTTTGATACAGCCGGTCACCATCACCGCCACCGCCACGCCGATTGGCCAGCGTTTCAACGTGCCGGCTACCATCAGCGAGTCATTGCAATTCGCCTCCATTCCCCTCTTCCAATTCGCCATATTCTATAATATGAATCTGGAAATTGCCGCCGCCCAGACTTTGAATATCGTTGGTCCAGTGTATTCGAATGGCGGTATTTGGTCAGGGTCAACCACCGTCACCTTCAAAAATACGGTTTCGGCCGTCGGAATGGCCACCAATACTGCCAATAATCCGTTTTGCAGCAGTTATACTGGCAGTGGCAAATCCACCTATTCACTGGCCGGCCAGCCGACTTCCGGCAACGACCATATCACCATGCCGATTGGCACCAACAATAATCCTGCGACCGTCGAAGGAATCATCAATATCCCGCCGTCCACCTATGCCATGAACACGGCGGCGGCCTTTTCGACCAACGGCCAGCAGTATCTGGCCAACGGCGCCGATCTTTATCTCACCAACTTTTCCAATGGCACCAATTGGGGCACGCTCACGCCTACGGGCACTAATATGATTTTATATTATCAGGATTCTGCTCTCCCCAGTCCCAACACCCCCCCTTATTGGGCCCAAATGCCGTACGATTTTTACCTGATGACAAACCGCACCTCTCACGCGATTTTTTCCACCAACGTCGTAACTTTGAGCAGCATCACCAACCTCAATTCCATCAGCAACATTGTCTATGCCGGCTACTCGTTTGTGACAAATGCCATTTTCTATGACTGGCGCGAAGGTTGGAACAAAGGAAGCGGCCCGCCGAAAACCGTTCAAGCCGTCCAAATTGATGTCAAAAGATTCAACGCCTGGCTTGCTGGTACCAATATGTTTGGGGGCACAAATGTGAACAGCGGCGCATACTATAACGCACTCTGTTCACTCCCGAGCCACAAGTCGCACCCGATTGACTCGATCTATGTCTATAATGCCGTTCCTCTGAGCAGCACGACCCTCCCGGCGGTGCGCCTTGTCAACGGAGCCATGCTGCCGCCGATGGACGCTCCCAACGGTTTCTCGGCTGCCACGGCGCAGCCGCTGTATGTGTGGGGCAACTACAATTCGCAAAACAGCTCCGGTTCATCTCTGGGCCTGAACAGCACCACTTACACCTGGCCCGCCGGGTTAATGGGCGATGCCATCACCGTCTTGTCCACCAATTGGCTTGATACCAATAGCGTTCCTGCCAATAAATCAACGTGCACCAGTGGCGGTCCGACCGCAGGCGCAACCACCATTAACGCCGCCATCCTCGCTGGCATTGTTCCCTCAGCCGCAAGCTACAGTTCCAGCACGGGCATAGGTTACAGCGGCGGGGTGGAAAATTTTCTCCGCATGTTGGAAAGCTGGGGGAGTTCCAAAACATTGACCTACAACGGCTCCATTGTGGTCATGTTCCCGAGCCAATATGCCACCAATATGTGGGTCCAAACCGGTAACTATTATGCCGCACCCAATCGTGCCTGGGCTTTTGACACGAATTTTATGCAGCAAGGCGGGCTGCCGCCGCTCACACCGCAATCCAAGGGCGTCATCCGCGCCGGTTGGAATGCTTACTAGCCGCGGCCGGCTGAAAACTCTGCTTCGCTTCGTCCTGCCATGCGCCTAAACTGCGCGTGTGAAAGCGGCCATCCTGCTCGGCCAGGAACAAATCCGGATTGAAGATATTGCGCCGCCCGCGCTGAAGCCGGGCGAAGTCCGCATCCGCATCGAGGCCGCGCTCACCTGCGGCACGGACTTGAAAGTATTCAAACGCGGTTACCACGCCAAAATGATTGTGCCGCCCGCCGCTTTTGGCCACGAACTGGCCGGAGTGCTTTCGGAGCTGGGAGATGGCAGTTCGGAGTTGGGGTGGCGTGTCGGCGATCGCGTGGCCGTGGCCAATTCCGCGCCCTGCGGCGAATGCTTTTATTGCCGGGCAGGGCAGGAAAACCTTTGCGAAGATTTGCTTTTTCTAAACGGCGCCTACGCGGAGTCCATTGTCGTTCCCGCCCGGCTCGTCCAAAAGAACTTGCTGCGGCTCAGGCCGGAAACCGATTTCCGCGACGCCGCGCTGGTTGAACCGCTGGCCTGTGTCGTCCAAGGTGTCGAGGACACAAATTTGCGCGCGGGCCAGCACGTCTTGATTCTCGGCGCCGGGCCGATTGGTTTGATGTTCGCCGCGCTGGCCAAAAATCTCGGTTGCGAGCTGACGGTGGCCGGCCGCCACGCGGCGCGGTTGGAAGCGGCGCAACGTCTCGGCGCGGACCAGGCGATTGATATTGGTGATGGCCGGGAATTGGTCACGAAAGTCCGCGCCGCGACCGGGACACATTTCGACGCGGTCATTGAAGCGGTGGGGCATCCCGACGTTTGGGAAGCCGCCGTGCAGCTCGTGCGCAAGGGTGGCATGGTGAATTTTTTCGGCGGCTGTCCGACCGGCATAAGCATCACGTTGGACACAACGCTCATCCATTATTCCAATCTCACGCTGCTCGCCAGTTTCCATCACACGCCGCATGCCGTCCGGCGGGCATTGGCATATATCGAAGCCGGCGTGATACGCGCGGCGGATTTTGTGGATGGCGAATGTCCCTTGACGCAACTGCCGGAATTGTTCAAGGCGATGGCCGCAGGCAATCACGCCATCAAGACGCTGATCCGTGTGCGCGAGTAACCCTCACCCCATCCCTCTGCCATCGGATGGGAGAGGGTGGCCGAAGGCCGGGTGAGGGTTTACGGTTTCAAAAAACCTTCCAAGTCCTTCTGCATTTTTTTCAAGTCCGGCAGGTTGACATACATCATATGGCCGGCGTCGAACTCGGCGTAGGTGATGTTGGTGCGGTAGGCGGCGTCGAGCGGCATGTGGTCGAGCGCATAATGCACCGTGTCAATGGGACAGACCAGATCGCAGCGCCCGCCCAAAACGAGGATGCGCATGTACGGGTTCTGGTTCATCGTGGCGGCGAGCTTTTCCTCTGCGTTGGCGTAGTTATTGCGCGCGCCGTAATTCCACGGCTGCACCCCGGCGAGAATTTCGTAGGGCAAATCGTCCTCGAATTTCAATTCGCCTCGCACGTAGCTGTTGATCGCCGCCGAGAACGGCCCCATCGTTGCCGCGCTGGACGGGTCGAAATCGGGATAGGGTGACGCCGGATCATCGTCCCGTCCGGTGATGCGGGCGTCGTAAGCGCCAAGAATCAGGCCCTGGTCGTGCAGCAACTGCTTGCGGAAAACGCCTTCATCAATTCGCAGATGATTGTCCTCGATGACTTGCGGTTTCAATCCGGTGAGCCGCACGAGTTCGGCGGCGATTTTTTCATGTTCCCCGGCGGAGAGTGAGTCTCCTTGTTGCAACGCGGCAGAGTATTCACCTTTGGCGAAGGCGCGGGCTTCGGCCAGCGCCTTCGGCAAATCGGATTGCAAATCCGGCGGCAGCTTGTTGTGGAAGTGTGCCGCCGCCGTGTAGGCTGGCAAATAGAGTGGATAGGGCACGTCATTGCCCGGATTGTCCGCAATCGTCGCAAAGTCCAGGACGCCGGAAACGAGAATCAGGCCGTTGAGATACATGCCGCAGCGCGAACGCAGATGGTCGGCCAGCCCCGCCGCGCGAAACACGCCGTAGCTTTCGCCGCAAAGATATTTGGGCGAGAGCCAGCGCTCGTGCCGCGTCGTCCAGAGCCGGATGAATTCGCCGACGGAATCCAAATCCGCCGAGTCGCCGAAAAACTGGTCGGGCTTTTCGTCCTTGGTCGCGCGGCTGAAACCGGTGGCCACCGGGTCAATGAACACCAGATCGCTCCCGTCCAGAATCGAATACGCGTTGTCCACCAGCCCGAAGGGCGGCGGCGGCAGCGTGCCGTCGGGATTCATTTTCACGCGGCGCGGGCCGAGCGCGCCGAGGTGCAGCCACACGGACGATGAACCCGGTCCGCCGTTGAAACAAAACGTGACGGGCCGTGCGGCCAGGTCCTTCTCGTCCTGCCGGGTGTAGGCGACATAAAAGACCGAGGCGCGCGAAGTGCCGTCGGGTTTGAGAATCGGCAACATGCCCGTCTCGGCCACATAGGTCACGCGCTGGCCGGCGATGGTGACGGTGTTGGTGACGCACACTGGTTTGTGCGTGGCGTCGGGAATCGCGGCAGCCTCCGTTTTGGCGGCGGGCGGCGCGTTGGTGTCAGCCGCGGGCGAATTAGTTTTAGGCGCATCGGCGGCGCGGGCGGCCACCGCCAGCGCCAGGAGCGAAATCCAGATTGTTCTTTTCATTTCAAATGCCTGTTTTACGCGGGGGAAAATGCGCTTTCGCCCCGGGAAACGCAAGTGGTGTGTCGAACGAACCACCGCCCGGTGCATTCGCTGATATCAGCCACTGGCTCCGCCCGGCAAGTCCCTGCCAAAGGTGGAATTGCCTTGGAAGACGCCCCTTACCGACTGCGCTTACAGGACTGTTTTTAGCTTCGTTCATCGGTAGTCTGTGGGAATAGAGACAAACTAACGCGGCGAGGTCGAAGGACAGTTACCTGCCCTAAAGGGAAGTTTAATCCTGTTTCCTTCCAGTAATAATCCGTGCCAGCATCATGGTCAGTGTTAATCAGCAGCAAATCCGATTGCGGGACCGGGGGCGGGTTTCAATTCCCCGGTGCTCCTGCGTGCTTCACTTTGGTCTCCCTTTCACGCGTTGCATCCTGAAAACCATCTGGAAAACAGTTAAACCGACAACCAAAGAACCTAAATGAACAACCAACCAAAACTCATGATGAATTCAAAACCCCTGTTATCCTGTCTGGCTGCCCTGCTGCTGGCATCGCCCATCGCTTGGGCCGATACGATTGCGAGCTGGACCTTTGAAACCAGTGTGCCGGCGGGAACCCCCGGCGCTGGTGTCTGGATCACCAATATCGCCGCCGAAGTCGGCTCCGGCACGGCTGCCGGTTGGCACGCCGGCAATGCGACTTACTCTTCTTCGGCCGGCAACGGGTCGGCCCACTCATTCAGTTCCACCGCCTGGGCTACCAACGATTTTTATCAGTTTGCCGTTAGTACCATCGGTTTCCAAAATGTGACCGTGGGTTACGACCAGACCGGCAGCGCGACCGGGCCGCGGGACTTCGTTTTCTCCTACAGCACCGATGGCGTCAGCTTCACGACGGTTGGCTCGTCTTACATTGTTTTGACCAACAGCGCCTCGGCCAACAATGAAGGCAGCGGGAAGAGCACCAGCGCATGGAGCTCAACCGGTTCACAACAGTCGGCCTATACTGTTACCTTCGACCTGAGTGCGACCAATTCGCTGGTCAACCAGTCCGTGGTCTATTTCCGGCTGACGGTGGCGGATGGCACCTCCGAAAACGGCGGTTCCATTGGCAGCGGCGGGACGGATCGCGTGGATAATTTCCTTGTGTCCGGCACGGCAATACCTACGTCCCCAACTTTAAACATCCAGCGCGACGGGAGCAATATCGTGCTGACTTGGAGCGATGCCTCGTTTGCCCTCCAAGCCGCGCCCAACGCGACCGGCATCTATACTAATGTTCCGGGCGCTGCCACCTCTTATAGCGAACCCATGGGCGACCCGCAAAAATTCTATCGCCTCGTACGCTAATTGATTGGATGGGCGAAAAGGTTTACAGCCACCCGGGTCGCGGCCGGCTTTGGGAGGCATGAATCCGCTGATTGTCATTGGAACGAATCACCGGTGCGGATAAGTGCCCCTCAGCCAATGCGATTTTATGGCGCCACCTTCACGCCTTGGGTTGTATTCATTGCGCCTAAGATGGTTTCCTCCTTATCGTAGCGACGGTCGGCAGACCGCCGCTTTTGGGAGAAAATCGTGAAGGCGGCTCTCTGATGAAAGCCGATGCGCGGGGTTTTGCAGGTTTCAAAACCTGTCTTTGCTTCCGGAAACGCGAGTGGTGTGTCGAACGAGCCGCAGTTTTCGTGGGTTCCGTGGAAACTGTGAACAACTTTTTTGAGAAAAAAAGCTTGTTATCGTCCGGAATCCATGCGAAAAATACTGTATAAACAGTTGTGGCAAGCATGCATTGGAACACAAACGGAAGCGGTTTGGTTCTGTCAGAAGCATGAAGAAGAAGCGTGAAAGCAGCAGGGCGGTTCGTGGAAGAATTTTGCCGGACATTGATACCGGGCGAGGGCGGCAAACCACGACTCAATTGTTGCCCAAATGTCACGCAGGCCCGGCGTGTTTAATGTAAAATCGGAACTGCAAACGTAAAATGATGCCTGAAACTCAAATCAAGCAAGCAAGCAAGCCAGAGGAAAGATTCAAACAACAACCACCTATGAAAAAAATAACAACCTTAATAACCACCCTTTTCGTCCTTTCGTTTTTCGCGGCGCTGTCCGCGCGCGCCACTTTGATTTGGTATGACAACTTTCAATATCCCAACGGCAGTTTGGCCTACACCAACTCCGTCTACACTCCTTTCATCACCAATTCTGTGTCTCTCGGTCTTTGGCTGAGGGAAAGTGGAAGCTCCAGTCCGGATGACATGTATGTGGTCAACTCGAATTTGCAAGTGACGGCCACCAGTGGAAGTGTAATCTCCCGCTATGATGACTGCTGCCGTTACTTCGCGACGACCAACGGGACAACGACGAATAATGTGGTGGCGACCTACACCAACACGAGCTACGATAACCCGCAGTTGCTTTATGCCAGTTTCACGGTGATTTGCAGCACGGCCATCAGCAACGGAGCGGGACTTCCAAACGGAGCGGGAAGCTATTTCGCAAGTTTCTACAGCAACACAAATTATGGACAGGGCAGTGGAGTTTTTGGAGAGGCTGGAACCAACGCCAATGGTTATGGTTATTTTGGCCGTATTCAAGCGTTCACCAATCTCTCGGTTCTGCCCAACACTTGGCGCATCGGCGTAACCGATAACCCTAAAACAACGAACGCCCTCGATGGTGGATGGCCATCGTCGGTGGAGGAATAGATTTAGCGGTGAACACGCCTTATCAAGTCGTCGAGGAATTGGATCCAATAACCCTCGATGCCGCCACCATCTGGGTCAACCCGATCCATATAAACCAATCCGGCAGTCTTCCAGTTGATCCAGCTTACGCTGCCAGCGACGCCATGGGAGGAAATATCCGGTTTGGGGTGAATTCCTACGCCTTCCGGCAACCCGGTTCATTTGGCAATGCGGCTTTCATCATCTCCAATCTGGCTGTGGCAACCACCTTTGCCGAGGCCATGACCAATGTCATGGCCACCAATGCCGTGCCGCCCACGATTGTTTATCAACCAGTGGGAGTGACCAACTTTGTCGGCTCCACCTTCTCCCTGTCGGCGGTGGCCAACGGCCAGGGGTTGGCCAGCATGACTTACCAGTGGCAGGTATCCGCTACGGCCAATAGATGCAAATCCGGTCAACGTTTCGGGCGGCAATTTTTCGGGTGCCAATGGCAACATCCTTACGGACAACAACGCGCAACTCGATGACACCGGCTATTATGCCTTGATTGCCACCACTCCTTGGGGGTTGTCCGCCACCAGCACCGTCGCCTACGTGTCGGTCGCTCTGGCGAAGGTTCCGCCATTATTCGTAACCGAACCGGTCAGCCAGACCGTCTATCGCGGGCAATCGGTTACATTTACAACCTCAGTAGAGAGTCCCGGCAACGTCACCTTTACCTGGTATTCCAACAATGTTGCTCTGGTTGGTGCCAATGTTTCCAGCTCAGGAGAATCTTCCTCGTTGGAGTTGGATAATGTCACGACCGACTGTTCGGCCAACTATAGTGTGGCCGTGACCAATGACTATACTGGCTTCCCCACCAATGGTGTCGTCAGCACCAATGGCGTGCTGACGGTTCAGAATCCGCCGATGGTTTCAATTGCCTACCTGCGCTCGTTGCAAGACCCGCTTAATGCTTATGCGCCAACCGTTCCCTTGACGCAACCATTTGAAGTTGTCGGCACGGTCACCACCTACACCAACCTGACTACCGGCAACACGTCGTCCTACTACTTGCAGGATGGCACAGCCGGCATCAATATCTTCGCCACGGGCGGCTCGACTTTCCGGCCTGCGCAGGGCGATGTGGTTGACTATGTCGGCGTGCTTTCGGCCTACGCCACCGGTTTTGAGCTTTATGCCGACACGGCTGACAACCAGTTCCCTTATACCTCTTACACGGACACCGGCAACACGGCCCCGTTGCCGACGCCGATAAGCATTCCCATGAACTTCGTCAGCGCCTACGGCCTGCCCTATGTGAACACGAACATCGGCGGCTCGCGGGTGCAGCTTTCCGACGTTTATTTCGGCGCCAGGGCGGGAACGCCCATCAACGCCGGCGCCAACGATGTAGTTGCCGTCACCAATTCGCTCGGACAAACGTGCAATGTTGAATTCTTCGACTTGGACCTGGACACGACGAATCAGACCCTGCCCACTTACGCCTTTAGCGTCACGGGCGTGCTGTACGGTGACAATGCGACCTGGTCCGTTGCCGTCACCCGGTTCGCCGATATTGTGACTACTCCAGTGGCGATTCCGCTGAATGCGAGTGTTTCGGGTGGAAACATCATACTCACCTGGAGCGGTTCCGCGTTTAGCCTGCAATCCGCAAGCAGCCCGGCCGGGCCTTGGACAACCATCCCCTTGGCCAGCAGCCCTTACACCACCAGCACGTCTGGCCAGGCGAACTTCTTCCGGCTGTATTATAAGTAACTGACGGAAAATTGAAGGGCGTTCAAGGGCGGCCAGCCATGGCCGCCCTTTTTATTTCTCCAGAAGGCCGATTGCTCGGAAAACCGTAGCTGAGGAGCACACCCGCCATCGGGTGTGGCCGGACGCGCCACGCGTCCGGCCTTTTTGGCGTAGGGCTCCGCCCGCGTGCGCCGCACTGTTGCAATGCGTTAATGTTTTCCGCGAGGGCGCGGAAAAACCACACGCGGGGCGCGTGTGCTCCCCATCTTATCTTCGGTTTTCGGAATGCATTGGTTCATCTCCCATTTTGTGGGGAATGCTGTTACGGTTGAGGAGATGAACTTCGACCTGGAGCGAGGCAACAACGGGAATCACGAACCACGCCAGCTCTCGCCCCGTTGGAAATGTTCCAGCATGAGCGCGCATTCGTGGACGAGTTCCTGACGATTGGCCTTGACGGCCAGGTCTTTCGCGGTCCGCACAGTGCTGATGGCTTCTTCAAACCTGCCGGTTTCGGCATAAGCGGCGGCGAGCGTCTTCAATTTCTCCGGGTCCTGCCGGCCGGTCAAGGCGCAGGCGCGCTCCGCCATCCTGACCGCTTCCGTCCCGTTGCGAAAATCCGGGTTGGCGTCGGTGCTCAAAATCCAGGCGAGGCCGTCCAAGGCATCCGGAAAATCGGGCTGGATGAGGAGGGCGCTGGCGTATTGACTCATGGCCGCCCGCGTCTTTTTCAAATGGGCGAGCGCCACGGCGAATTCATAGTGCGCTTTCGGATCAGGAAAATTTCCGCTGACGGTTTTGGAAAAGAGTTCCGCCGCTTCCGGCCACTGTTCTTGTTGGTTCAAGGCAAAGGCCAGATTTAACTGCGTCTCCGCGTTGGTCGGGTTCAACCGCATGGCTTCCCGCAGTTGGACCGTGCCATTCGTGAGCTGGCCTTTTTGGATCAATAAAATGCCAAGATTGTTATGGGCCAGCGCCAGCTTGGGGTCTATTTCCAGGGCGGCGTGGTAATGTTCGATGGCCTCGTCAAACCGGCCCAGCGTGTGGAGGATGCGGGCGAGGTTGTTCTGGGCAACGGCGGAATCAGGATCCAGCTTCAGCGCGGCGGTGTAATGCGCCATGGCCTCGTCATATTTTTTCTGTTTGCCCAGGGCAATGCCCATGAAGATGTGGGTCTGTACCTGCGTGGGCCGGAACCAAAGGGCTTTTTGATACTCGGCAAGGGCCTCATCCAGCTTGCCCTGCTCGTCCAGCGCGTCCCCCATGAAAAAATGGGCTTCGGGAAAGTCCGGCTGGTAGCGCAAAGCCGTCTGATAATACGCCATCGCCTCATCATATTTATGCTCGTGGGCGAACAGGCTGCCCAGAATGGTGATGGCCAGGTAATTCCGCTGAGTGACTTTGGCGGTGCGTTCAAACAGCGTGCGGGTGTCCTGCCAATAACCCAATTGCACTGAAGTCGCGGTGATCAACCCCGCCGCCGCCAGGCCGGACAGGCTTAACAAAACCATCCGGCTTTTGATGATTTCACAGGTGAACCAGACCACGGGCACAAACAGGCCGATCAACGGAAGATAAGTGTAGCGGTCCGCCCAGGCTTGATCGCCGACCTGCACCAGCCCGATGACCGGCACGAGCGTGCCGAGATACCACAGCCAGCCGACCATGAGGTAAGGCCGCCGCCGCAAATTTTTTATGGCCACCAACGTTATCACCCCCAGCACGATGACGGCGCACGCGATGGTCCGGGCCGGGAGATGGATTTGATAAGGATAATAAATGGCCAGATGTCGCGGGACAAACATCGCGAACAGATAGTGATTGTAGGCCGCCAGCACATGGGCAACGCGTTCGGAAACCGGCAGTCCGGCGGTGGTGACAATCGCAATTTCCTGCGCCCGCAATGTCAGCACACAGGCGATGAGAGATAGAATCAGGAAAGGAATTTTTTCTCGAACGAGTCGAAAAATCGTAAATCGTAAATCGTAAATCGTAAATCGCTTCAGCGGCCAGTAATCCAGCAGCAGCAACACGAATGGCAAAGTCACCCCCATCGGCTTGGCCATCAGGCAGAGGACAAAGGCCCCGAGCGCGAACAGGTAACGGGCGATGGAAGGCCGGGCGGCATGACGGACGTAAAGCCACAGCGTGAGCATCCAGAAAAAGGCGCAGAGCACGTCTTTTCTTTCGGCCACCCAGGCCACGGATTCGACGTGGAGCGGGTGCCAAGCGAACAGCGCCGCCACCGCCGCGCTGCGCCACAGGGCGTCCGTCATCCGGTTCAAAACGGCAAAGAGCAGCAGCGTGCTGGCGACATGCAGGAGGACATTGGTCAGGTGATGGCCGCCGGCCCTTGCGCCGTAGAGCTGGCAATCGGCCATGTGCGACAGCCAAGCCAGCGGATGCCAGTTGCCGGCGTGAAAGCCGAACGCCCAGACAAAACCGGTCCACGTCAATCCCGCCTGCACGCGGGGGTTGTCTGTCACATATTGCTGGTCATCATATTCAAGAAAACCATGGTGGAGCGCGGGCAGATACACGGCCAGCGTGACCAGAGCCAGCCCGCCGTAAACGAGGCATCGGCTATGGAACTGTGGATCGCGCGTCCGCATGGGTTGAGCATGATGCGGAGGATCGGCGTTTTTTCAATGGCAAAGGCAGAATCCGTCACTGAAACGTAACGAAAATCGCTCAAAATTCTCATTCACAGGTGTTGACACTTTCCCGGTAAATGAGTACACTTGGCTCGGGAATTATAAAGCGTGTGCGAGCCGGTTGATTTGATTCAGAGATTCAAAATTATGAAGCGGCCAACATTTTCAAAGCCAGTGCCCAAGGCTTTTACCCTGATTGAGTTGCTCGTGGTCATCGCCATCATCGCCGTTCTCGCGGCGATGCTGTTGCCGGCGCTGGCGGCAGCGAAGCGGAGAGCACAAATAGCAAACTGCATTTCCAATCTGCATCAGTGGGGAACCGCGCAGCAAGTTTATGCCGGTGACGGTGGCGACTGGATTCCCTGTGACGGTACCATGTCACAAAGCAGCAGTGGCTACGGCCAATACGCCGCAGACACCGGCGCCACGACAGGACCTGGAAGCCCACAAGACCCGGTCGCATGGTTTGATGTTTTGCCACAGTTGGTCGGCGACCAGCCCTTGTCTTTCTACTATAAACTGCCGGGAGCGAATGTTCAGGTAAAATTCCCGTTTCCGGGCAACGATAAAGGGAAAATGTGGATTTGTCCGACGGCACAATTTGCTAATAGTGATTTAACTTCCGGATTTCTCGCCGGTGGAACTGATGGCATTTTCTGTTATGTAATGGATTTGGATATTAAACTCAGCAGTAGCATCAACAACGGCGTGATAGGCAACGCCCCTTGGTGGCCAAATATGGTTAAAATGACCAGTATCCGGAACCCTTCCGCCCAGGTTTTTATGTTTGATGCCACCTTCAGCCCGACCTTGGAGGGCGGACGCAACAGCGGCACCTATCCGGCGGCGCGTTTTGATTATTTTCCACAACGTCACAACCAGGGCGGAGTTATTTGCTTTCTGGACGGCCATGCCGCCTTCTTCACCCAGAACTATGTTACCAACGGTTGTGTCGGGCGCGTAGAAGCGGAGAATAGTGACATTATTTGGAACCCCAACCGGGACGTTGCCAAGTAGTCTTCCTGGGGTGGCCCGCGATAGCCGCGCTTTTTGTGGGCGGAGATGTAAAAAGGCGCGACTTCGTACGACCGCTATTTTTTACCTCCCTTTCCACCTCAAAAGAGGAGAGCGGCGGGTGAGGGGGTTTGCCATTTTGCAGCTCAAATCCCCTCGCGCCAGCCCTCTGCCCGCCCTCGTGCCGCCCGCTTTGACCGCCCCCCCCAATATCGTTACAAAATCGTAACTTATAAAGCAAAAAAAACTTGACTTGTTGCGAATTTTCAGTCATAAAAGGCACAGTCGGTTGAAACAATTATGATCAAACGCCAATCCTTATGAAAAAGTATATTTTGCTATCAGGTCTTATCGCCACCACCGTCGCATTGTCCGCCTCAAACGCCTCGGCCCAGGATGCCGCCACCATCTATTCTGATCCCGCCAACACGCTAGTTACTTGGGATAATACGTCGGGCCAATATCCCGTCATTGACGCCATTCTGTCCCAGGGTGGTGCAACGGTTGGGGGACACACCTTCACCAGTTGGTCATTTCTGGCCCAAGATGGGGACGGCTCGCTGGATGTATTCGGCTCCTTGAGCGGTCTCGGTTATACGCCGACTGTGGGCGATGCTATCACTGTAAGCGGCACTTACTCGCCGTATCACCAGATTCCAGAGATCGAGACGGTGACTTCAATCACTCAGGAAGGGACAGGCACACCGGCAGCGGCTAAGGTCTTGACCATCCCGAGCCTTAATGTCGGAAGCCTTCCTGAAGGCATTGCGGGTCATTTGATTGAAGTAGACAACGTCACGATCACAGGCACAGGCGTGGGCGGCTATTTCCCCACTTACTCCCAGGCTACCACTGCCACCGAGACTTTTACGATGACTGACGGCAGCGGCAACAGCATGACGCTGTTTGACTGGGTCACATCCTATTCCACCTGTGCCGCGTTTGGTGGCTCCCCGATTCCGACCGGGCCGGTTGACTTAATTGGATTTGATTCCGTTTTCACGAGCGGCGGCGTTTCGAGCGCGGAGTTTACTCCGATCGCAGGTATTCCTATTGTTCCTGAGCCAATGACCATGAGCCTGTGCGGCGCGGGCGGTTTGCTGGCGTTGGTTCTCCGTTTGCGCAGGAAAGCCTGAGCTTTTCTTCCTGAAAATTTCGCAGGCGCATCTTCGGATGCGCCTTTTTAGTTGCGGCTGACGGGACTTCGCTTTGGGGGTTCATCTGATGTGCCAACTTGCCGGGTAACTCGAAAAATTGAGGCCAGTCACGGGAATTAACAGCTCAACAGCAGTGTGGCGAGTGGCCGGCAAGGAAGCTCCGGTGACTTACGCCCGGCGCGAACGGAAATCCACGCAGTTCTCACACCAGCACCCGCACTGCCTTCGGCTGCGCCGACTTCACCGCGTCCTCGAATTTCCGTTCAACTGCGGCCCGATCGGCAGCATCCGTAAATCAACGGACCGGTGGCGCATTCTTCTTTTCCAGCGCCCGAGCGAGGTTGATTTGTGCCTGGGCATAATCCGGTTTGAGGCGTATGGCTTCCTGATATTGGCTGATCGCCTCGTCAATTTGATTTTTCCTGGCGAGGGCGAGGCCGAGGTTGTTGTGGGCGATGGCGGAATCCGGTTTGAGCCGAATGGCTTCGTGATATTGGCTGAGCGCTTCGTCTATTTTACCAATCTTGACGAGGGTAACGCCGAGGTTGTTGTGGGCCTCGGCGTCATCCGGTTTGAGCCGGATGGCTTCCTCGAATTGGCTGATCGCCTCGTCGTATTGGCCTGTGCTTCCGAGCGTGATCCCGAGGTTGTAGTGGGCTTCGGCGCCATCGGGTTTGAGGCGGATGGCTTCCCGGAATTGGTTGATCGCCTCGTTGATTTTGCCCGCCTCGACGAGAGCGAGGCCGAGGTTGTCGTGGGCGTCGGCGTAATCCGGATTCAGGCGGATGGCTGCCTGAAATTGGCTGATCGCCTCGTCGGTCTTGCCTTTGTTTACGAGGGCCTTGCCGAGGTTGTAGTACGCGACAAAATTGTTCTCAGTGACTTCGAGCGTGTGCCGGTAAATGGTTTCACTGTCCTGCCAATATCCGAGCTGTTGCCGTGTCAACCCGATGCAAAGGACGATCGCCGCTGAACCCAACATCCACAACGCGATCTTATGGTAACGCCAGCGTCGGGTCAGTTCGCTCGCACCCCAGATTGCGAGGATCAACACCCCAAGTGACGGCAGATAAGTGAAACGGTCGGCCATTGCCTGTTCGCCTGACTGCACCAGTTGGATTACGGGCACCAGCGTCCCGACAAACCACAGCCATCCCATCAGTAAAAAGGGATACCGCCCCCGCTTCACAAACAGCAGCGCCGAAATGCCGCATAATAACCCACCCGCCAGCAGCACCTTCGCCAGCGGCCAATACCCGGGGTGCGGATAGAAAATGGCCAGATCCGTCGGCCAGAACAGCTTCCCCAGATAGCGGCAGTAGGAAATCAGGGCGTTCCCCACGCGCGCTCCAAGTGGGAAGTTTTCAACCGTCATCACGGCGCCGCCATGCTTTTGCACCACGAAGGTTATGACGCTCGCCGCCGCTGCCAGGGCAAAAAACGGGATTTTCTCCCGGACCAATCGCAAAATGCTTGCCACCTGCCACTTGCCTGCCGTGCCGTAGCTTGGCGAAGGCTGGTCACCCGTCACTCTTTGGAGCGGCCAGAAATCGAGCAGCAACAGGACGAAGGGCCACGTCACCAACATCGGCTTGCTCATCAATCCAAGGGCGAAGAAGAACAAAGCAAACCAGTAAAAAGGAGAAAGGGGAAAGGGCGAAGCAGTTGGGAGATTTGTTTTTGACTTCCGACATCCGACATCTGATTTCTGCACATAGCGGGCGTAAAAAAAAAGCGTGAGCAGCCCGAAGAAGCCGCTGAGCACATCCTTGCGTTCCGTGACCCAGGCCACTGATTCCACCCGGAGCGGATGCCACCCGAATAACGCGGCCAGCATCAGGCTTCGCCACGTCGCCCGGGTCATTCGTTGAAACACGAGAAAAACCAGGGCCGTGTTGGCGGCGTGAAGCAGCACATTAATCAGGTGATGTCCCCAGGCATTCAACCCGAAAAACTGGCAGGCCAGCATGTGCGACAACCACAGGAGCGGCGCCCAATAAGCGCCTTGTTCCGTGTTGCAAAACGCCCATTTCACCCCCTCCCAATTCAAACCGCCCTGAACGTGCTGATTGTTGGTGACATAAGTTGGATCATCATAGTTGATGAAATCACATCGCATCGCCGGCCAGTAAAGGGCAATCGTCACCAGTGCCAGCAACACGGCCACCAGCCACGCGGGGAAGTGTGACCGGGCCACGACCGGAGCAGCCGCCCTCGTTGAGTCAGGTTTGAATTTCGCAGGTCGGCGCATGGGACAAATAACTTCTTAGCCGCAGGAGTTCGGGATTTTCAGCACGCTCCTTTGTAGCGGGAGCGACGGGGCGTTGACAAGCTTGGACGCGCGGTCACAACAAACCCGTCACCCTGAAAGGGATTGGTTCCAGGGGACGCGCCGTTGTGCAGGAGATATTGGCAGCCGTTTTCACGGCAACCGGCATCATTAAAATTAAACCGTCCGCCAGCACACGGCAAAAAACTCGATTAAACAAGCACTTACGATGGAACCGGTTCAGGGTGTTTCCACGGCGCGGTAAAACCTTTGAGGATAAAAAACGCTGTTCGTGTCATTGATTTGCAGGACACCATTGGTGAGTTGAATGGCATTGGTCAGCGGCGTCCAGTTGGTGAAGCTCAGCGCGAGGTTGGTCGCGGCAAAAATTTCAATCTGTGATTCCTGATTGGCAGTGATGAAGGTTCCGTCCGAATTGCTGGCGGTGAACTCAAATCCGTTCGCCAACGCGACAAAATTTCCAAGCTGCAACGGCGGCGGACTGACGGTTACGATGTAGTTGGTGACGGTCAAGGTGTTGTTCCCGCCCGGACCGACGGCGGTGAGAGTTACGGAATAAGTGCCGACATTGGTATAAACAGCGACCGGGTTGATGTCGGTGCTGGTGTTGCCGTCACCAAACTCCCAACTGTAATTCGCGGCATTGGTGCTCAAATTGAAGAAGGAAACCGTCAAAGGCACTATTCCATTAGTCGGGCTGGCGGTGAAATATGCCATCGGTGCAGGCGCGGGAATCGGAATGGTGTAATCGGCCACGACGGGCAGATGGTCGCTGGCGTTGGTGAGGTCGAGGTAAAGCTGCGCGGCGCTGATGAAAACCGCGGCGTTCGTCACGAGCCGGTTGTTCAGCGCGGTGTCGGCGCCGTTGTTCACGCTGCCGTAGTAAGCCGTCGTCCCATTGTTGCCAAACGCGTGACATGTTCCGGGAATGTAGTCTAATCCGCCCGGCGCGCCGGAATAAACATTCGTCGTCATCACCTGCAAATCATCGCGGTATTCGAGTTCGTAACTGTGTTCCGTGAGCAAGGCGAGGATATTGGTGGCCGTAGTGCTGGCGCTCCAGTTGAGGTTCGGATTGTTCGTCGGATTCAGCGGATCAATGCCCTGCCCCTGTTGAATGCCGTTCGGGGCGGTGTTGGACAAAATTGTCTCATACATCGGCTCGCCGTTGTCCACGTTGTAATCGCCGACGTAGAGCACACACGCGTTCGTAGGCAGGTCAATCGCCTCGTTCGTGCGGATGATCTGCGCCTCGCCGTTGCGGTCTTTTTCATTGGTCGTGCCAGTGCCGGATTTGTAATGGCTGACGTAAACGTAAAATTCATTCGTGGTTGAGGGCGCGACACCGGCGGGCGCAAATTCATAACGCATCACTTCGCGATACTCGCCGCTGCTGGAGCCCAGATAGTTCGTGCCGCCCGGCGGATCCACCGGAACTGACGCGAGCAGTTGCACCGTTTTGGTGTTATAGACCAGCGCGTTCGGGCCGTTCCCGTCTGCTACGTCGTCGCCACTTTCCACAGCCTGATAAGGATTCATTGCATACATACCGGGCGAGTCGTAAAAGGAATTCAAACCGTTCACAATCGGTGCAACGGTGATTGGATTGCTCGTCGTCTCCTGCAAAGCTAGAATGTCCAGCGGCTGTGCCGGGTCGTTGCCGACGATCTCCTCGCCAATGCCTTCGAGCACGCCGCCTGCCTGCACATTAGTCGTGTTGCCCGGCGGCGCAATCAGGCCCGGTAACGGCGCCGTCGCGCCGTTAATATCCGCCTCGATGTTGTAAGTGACAATCCGCAATGTCCGTGTCTGCGCGGCCACAAAATTCGCCGTAAAAATCACAAAGACAATTCCGAGAGCAAACTCCTTACGAACAAATTGAAGAAAAAACATATTCTTTTTCACACAAGACAAAACTATCACAAATCGCTATTGTTGATTGTAAACTTTTGCAAAATCTCGACGGGGTAATTCACCCGCCCGTCCGTGCAATTTTACATCCGGCAAAAATTCTGTCCACCTTATTTTCAAATTACCCCTGATGATTTTAGCGGCACTTCCAGTGATACCTTCTCATTCTTCATACTGCGAAGCAACGGACAGGCTGCAAGCGCCGAAACTGACATGGAGGCGGCCCTCGCCCGGCTTGGCTCCGGAGAATTTCGGCCGCCTCTCCTTCGAACGGCCGACGGCCATTTGATCGGATCAGGCGCCAATAGTTGCGAAGATTACTCCCCGATAATTTTCACCAGCACGCGCTTGCGGCGGCGTCCGTCAAATTCACCGTAGAAAATCTGCTCCCACGGGCCAAAATCAAGTTTCCCGCGGGTGATGGCCACCACGACCTCGCGCCCCATGACCTGCCGTTTCAGGTGGGCATCGGCGTTGTCCTCGCCGGTGCGATTGTGCTGGTATTGTGACGTCGGTTCATGCGGGGCGAGTCTTTCCAGCCAGACATCGTAGTCATGCAGCAAGCCGTCCTCGGCATCATTGATGAAGACCGACGCCGTGATATGCATGGCATTCACCAGACAGATTCCCTCTTTGACGCCGCTTTTCCTCACCAGGTCTTCCACCGTGCCTGTTATGTTCACGAAGCCGCGCCGGTTTGGAACCTCAAACCAAAGATGTTCGGTCAGTGATTTCATGCGCTTGATATGCCACTAAGGCTGTCTCCATTGCAACCTTTGGCGTATGGGATGATTAAACAACGCACAAGGCTTGACTTGCTTTGGTCGCGTGCTTTATTGCATCGGAATTGCGAAAACCATTGAACCCTTTGCATCGAAGCCTGGTCCGTGTTTGCGGTCGGCACTCCCCAATGGCGCATCGCACCAAACCACCTCCAATCTGAAAGCATGACAAAAGTATTTTGGCTCTTCGGGCGTTGCGGCGCGGGCAAAACCACTCTGGCCAGACGTCTGCACCGCGCCTTGCAGGACCGGAATATCCCCGTGTTTTTCCTCGATGCCGACGAGGTGCGCCCCATTCTCTGTCCGGATTTGGGGTTCACTCCGGAAGCGCGCCTGGAAAATCATCGCCGGATTGCAGCCGCGGCCCGGGTGGCCGCCGAACAGGGGCTGAACGTGGTCGCCGCCACCATGGCCCCGCAACACTGCCAGCGGGACATCGTGGCGCAGATGCTCAACGGCCGGTTGGTCTGGATTTACATTCATGCGCCGTTGGACGTGTGCATCCGGCGCGATCCCAAGGGACTTTACCACCGCGCCGAAACCGGCAATCTGGACCGGCTCTTGGATTTCCCGTTTGAGGTGCCGCGACCGGGGGAGCGGGAAAACTTCATTGATACGGTCGCTCAAGACGTGGAGGACTGTTCCCAGGTGATTCTCGAACTGGTGGAGGCGTCTTTGAGCGACTTTTCAATTTAAACGATGACCGCCCATAAACAGCCAAATGTTTTTATCGTCGGATCGCCCAAGTGTGGCACGCCGGCCTTTGCCCATTACCGGGCGGCGCATCCGGACGTTTTCTTCGCAAAGAAAGAAATGCGTTCAAGAAAACGGCTGGTCAGGAATTTCGCCGTCTCACCGGAATCTGCTCCCCAACTTTGTGAATGGACCGGAACGAAAATATCTGGTCCATCCGATTCGCGCGGCGTCTCGAACCAGAGCTGTTCGGCCAGACTTTTTACGGTCGGAGTTCAGGCTTCAGTTTGCCGCCATTAAACCGCCGCCGCGATTAAATCACCAACTTCACGAGTGCCATAACCCATTTTGCCGGCGGCGAGCGACTTGATTTTTGTGTTGATAATCTTCACGACGGCATTTTCAACCGCCGCGCCCGCTTTGGCTTCGCCCAGGAAATCGAGCATCATGCCGGCAGCGTTGATGGCCGCGATAGGGTTGATGACGTTCTGGCCGGTGTACTTGGGCGCGCTGCCGCCCATCGGCTCGAACATGCTGGCGCCCTCGGGATTGATGTTGCCGCCCGCAGCCACGCCCAGCCCGCCCTGGATCATCGCCGCGAGGTCGGTTATGATGTCGCCGAACATGTTGTCGGTGACAATCACGTCGAACCACTCCGGGTTTTTGATGAACCACATGCACGTGGCGTCCACGTGCGCGTAATCGCGTTTCACCGACGGATATTTCACGCCGAGTTCATGGAAGGCGCGTTCCCACAAATCGAAGGCGTACGTCAACACGTTGGTTTTGCCGCAAAGCGTCAGTTGCGCGGTTTTGCCTGACTTGATGTCCTCCGGCTTGAGGCCCTTCCACGATTTACCATTGCGCCGTTTCTTCGCCAGTTCAAAGGCATATTTCAAACAGCGGTCCACGCCGCGGCGCGTGTTCACCGACTCCTGAATCGCAACTTCATGCGGTGTGCCCTTGAACACAAACCCGCCCGAACCGGTGTAAATCCCTTCGTTGTTCTCGCGCACGACGACAAAATCAATATGCTCCGGCCCCTTGTCCTTAAGCGGGCAGTCAACAGCGCGATAAAGTTTCACGGGGCGAAGGTTGATGTATTGCTCCAGCTCGAAACGGAGGCGCAGCAGAATGCCCTTTTCCAGGATCCCCGGTTTGACCTGCGGATGGCCCACGGCGCCCAGAAAAATCACCTTGAATTTGCGGAGTTCATCCACGGCGCTGTCGGGCAGCACTTCGCCCGTTTTCAGATAGCGGTCGCCGCCGAAACCGTAGTGATGCCAGTTGAGTTTGAATCCAAATTTTTTGGCGGCCGCTTCGGATACCTTGAGTGCCTCGCGGGTCACTTCCGGCCCCGTGCCGTCGCCGCCCATTACCGCAATATCATAAGTTTTCATGCGTTTTTTCACCTGCCATCGAAACAAGGACGGTCATGCTAGCATTTCGGCGGGCGGTGACAATGGAAAATTCGCTTCGCGAGCGCCAGGCTCCATAAGAAACTTCAAGCTCGAACTTTCACTTTTGCCGATTTTTCCCGCTCACTTTTCCTCACTCGGAATTGCATTAACACCATCGATTTTATTGAATAGAATCTGCCTCACTCTTCCAACGCTTGTCCCTTCTTCACCCTCCTGCTAATGTCGCCGTCATGCCGTCAAAACTGGTGAACGCTCATAATTATCGAAGCGGTTATGCACCTTCAACAAGCAAAGACGACTGCGCCTAAAGGTAATAACCAATGGATGGGCCATACCCTCTTTGGCATGGCTTGCGCCCTGGTCGTTGGAATTTTTGCCTGGATCGCTGAACCGAGCTCCTCTTTGGAGACGAAAAGTCCACGTGCGGAAGATTCCTGCTATAATCTGTTGGTGCAGGGTTTTCGCGCCGGGCAACTCAACATGGAAAGAGAAGCGCCACCCGAACTTGCCCAACTTACCGATCCGTACGATCCCGCTATCAACGTAGCATATACAGGGGCATGTGTATGACGCGAGTTATTACAAAGGGAAGATATGAGACCTCTGAAAAAGGCCATGTTGGTTGTTTGATTTGATGTCATTGCCCCTGATCAACGGAATATTTGTTCGGCGAGACTCCGCCATCGGCGGTTCCATCCCCCACGATCGGCGGTTTTGTCCGCTGGACTGCCGTTCTGAGTTGTTTGATTCATGCTCCGGTCAAAGTCGCCAGCCGTTTGAGGTTCCAACAGACGCATTTAAACTCCAGTTCCAACCGGTTGGGGTCCCGCCCTACATACCGCACCCGCCGGTAACCCGTGCAGCGTTTCCACCAGCCAAAGATTCTTTCGATCCCGCACCGCAGTCGGCTCAACAGCTGGTTGACCCGCACCGTCGCGTCCCGCAGTTTTTCCCCACGGCTGGGCTTGCGCAAAATCCCGTTGGCGATGCCGTGCTCACCGCACCATTGGCTGCGGGCTTCACTCCAGTAAGCCTTGTCCGCCACCACCATTTCCTCGTCGCCTTGGACCACCGTTTCAAACTCCCGGCTGTCATGCACGTTGGCGGCCGTCAGCGTGACCTGTCGGATCAGTGTGTGCGTTTCATCCGCCGCGACATGTGCTTTGTAGCCATAGTGCGGCTGGCCTCGCTTCACGGTGTAGCCCGCATCGCTATCACCGCCAGCTTTGTCCTCCTTGGTCGGGGCGCGACGAGCCGCCTGCAACAGCGTCGCGTCCACCAGCGTGCAGGTTTTGAGGAGGAAGCCCTTTTGTTCCAGTTGCCGGTTGACCAGCACCAGCAGCTCTTCCTGCAAGCCATGTTCGACCAGCCGTTGCCGGAAGCGGACCAGCGTTGTTTCGTCGGGCACCTTGTCCTGCAAACCCAAACCCACAAACCGCCGCCAACTCAACCGGTCGGCCACCAGTTCCTCGCACTGCGGGTCCGAGAGGCCATAGCAATGTTGCAGCAAACTCATTTTGAAGAGGGCCAGCGGCGGACAGGGTGGGCGTCCGGTCGTCGCCGGATACATCGCCTGCAATGCCTTTTCGATGGGCTGCCAATCCAGCGTGCGGTCGAGCCGTTCGAGAAAATCGTTGCCAGGAGTCGTGATCATCAAGCTGTCCAGCAGCCCCATTTGTGCGTTGGTCGTCGTTTGCATATTCCTCTGACGCACAGTCAAATCGTCCGTTCAAAAGAGTTTTGCAGAGGTCTCAACCTATGTATATCTGCCTTTCTCGGAAAGAATACGAAGGATTCGTGCTTGGCAAGCTGGCAATGTGACACCATGAATGCAGAAATCATTACTCCCCAACAAGCACGCCAGATTGCCCGGCGCCTTTTTCTTAAATTGTATCCTGACCAGGAAGATTGGTTTGAATTGGCGTGGGACTGTTACGCTCGGATTGGCTCCCAACCTGGAACGAAGGTCACGCTGGCCAATCTGCCCGGCCTTGGCGCTGTGGCGCTAGCGGATCCGTTTACAAGGGAAGCGATCGAAGCGGTGTTAACGCTCGCCTCTAATTTTTTGATAAAATTTCCGACGACAAGAACTGAACTGCTTGAGCGATTGCGGCAAAAAGTGCGAAAACCAAATCAGCCGAAATCTTATGCCGGTTGGTTGGGTGAATTTAGCGATGCATTGCGCGAACTGCCACCAAGCAGTTCCGTCTCGCTATCGGAAAAGGAACAAGAGTGGATTGTAGCCCTGCAAGGCTTGGGGGAACAGCCAAGTCATCTGGATAATAACAGGCTGCACTTGCCGAAGGAATTGTGCCGCATTCTCGGACCCAAGCTCGATGAACAATGGTGCGTGTTCCTATTGCGACCCACACGCATGATTGCGTTTCCCAAATGCCTCTGGAAGTTTTTTTGGGATTCCGTCGAAAGCAACTTAGAGATTGAGGTTGCGAAGATTCCAGATCTTCAAACAAAATTTTGCGGTACGATAATCCGAAAATTTGATAAGCAGAAACATGGCAAGTATACTTACGAATATTGGGCGATTCCAAAAAATGTAATCAAAAAGGTCAATTTTTCGGGGAAGGAAAAAGCTCAGTCACGTTCCAAAGTTTCTGTTAAATGCTTTATATGTCCGAACACTTACTGGTTAGAAATTTTTCCTCGACTCCCTGCGGAACCGCATAGCTCCAGTGACTTGAATCACTGACCCAAGGATTTACTTTTCTAGTTTTCTCCAATTTTCTCCGTGATTCTCCATGGTTTCCGGTTGGCTTGCCTCTTTTTAGCTGATTGAGGAGGGTATAATTATTCCGAAATTTTTTATGGCTGATTTAACTGACATTTTCGCGGCAGCCTCGGTTAAACAGGACGCCATCACCACGGGTAAAACGGCGCTCCTGGCCAACGCTGTGCTTACCAGCGCCGTGACCACCACCTTTAATACTCACACATGGCCGCACTTGATCGCATCCGCAGAGGCCACTAACGTCATTTCCAAGTTTTTTGAATGGCTGTTCGGCCAAGTCAGCAATCTATCGCCTTCCACCTTCCATTTTCCGGTAAAGGCGCTGCTATTGTTTTTAGTGCCGTACCTGCTGTGCCTGCTGTATATGCGTCGTCACCCGCCAACGGTGTTTAGCCAGGTCACGCTCGGCGTCGCCGGCGTTCTGATCGTCAGCGCCATCCCAGTGGACCGCCTTGAAATTGGCAATTCCATGATTAAAACCTGGCTGTGGGTTGGCTGTTCCGTGGCTTTGCTGTTTTTTCCCCGGCTGCTCGCGAGTGTTTTGGTCCCAACGATAGGAGCCCAGCGCCGGTTATCGGTCGGTTTATACATCCTTCTCGCCGTTCTCTTCCTATTAAACACCATTCAATCTGGAGGCAAATAATATGGAACGAATCAGACGCATTATCGAAGCCGCCAAGGCTTTCTTCACTCCCCGGCGCCGGGCGGTAGTGCTTCAGCCGATGCGACCACAGCAGCGCCAGGCCGGCGGACAACAACGCGCGTGGCCTTTCAATCCGGCCATGCATGCCTACCGGAATATTTTTGCTCCACGCCATGCCGATGAACGGCAGATGGCTTACCGCCCAGTCCCACCAAGTGGCGTGGTGATTCAGGAAACCGAGGAATGGTTTCGGGAGGGCAACAGCATGCGTTCCCGCACCAAGCGCACTTTAGTGGTTACCGTCAGTGGGGCTGTCGTTCCCGCCGACCAGGTGCGCCTGAAATGCGGCATTTGCGGCGGCTTCGATAACATCGAACAGCACTGCGCCCGATGCGGCCGCGGCCTGTGCAAAATTTGTGCGAGAAGATTTCGCCCGCCCGTCGGTCCGGAAATCATCCTTTGTGAACGCGATCTGCGCGCCACGATTGATGAACTGAAAGTTTGGTAACTCCGTCAACGCCGCAACCTATGAACAGCCGCTTTAACCGATACTTTGACGCCAAGGACAATTGGAAGCTGTTCCAACTGGCCGGTGTTGCCAACGACCCGGTCTTCGTAGATTTGTGGGAACGGGCTCAGTCGCCTATCGGTTGTCACGCGGAAAAGGCCCGCAGAAAACTGGCAAACATGCTTGACCGGCGACTGGCTCATTTGGATGCCATCCAAAGCCAGCCCGCCCCAATGCCCAACGTCCCGCCACCGCAGGCCATCACCGCCGGCTTCCAAGGCTTTGATCCAACCAATGGAGTGTTCCACACACCTTTGAACATCGACTTTAATACCCTTGAAGAGCACCTTGCCGGTTATGGTCCGACCGGAATTGGTAAAACTTCATTCTTCAGGTTCCTGCTCCGGCAACTCGTGGACAAGGGCGTTTTTGTCGAATTTGTTGACTACAAAAACGGAGAGGGCCGTTCCATTCCCGGCGCGATGGTGTTCCGCGCCGACCAGTATCCGTGGAACATGCTCGAACCCATCGGCAACTCTAATATTTACTACTCCGCCTTTGTCGCCGAATTCGCCAATACGTTCGCGTTACGCACCGAGACCTGGCCGGAACTGGTCCGTTTTCTGTTGCGCATCGAACGCGGGCTCAAGGGAGACCCATACCCCAGCCTCAAAGACTTTGAACGCCTACTCTTTGCCGTGGGGCAAAGCGATGACAACCCCAAATTCCTGACGGCAGCGACCGCCTTCGCCTCGCTCAACGCCATCCTCGGGAAGGCCGCCTATATCCGCAAGGCCCCAGATATTTCCATGCGTTACCCAATAATTGTTCACGATTACGAAGGACTGCCGCTTCGGCTGTGCAGTTTCCTTAACGCCGTCCACCTGCTCCGCGCACAAATGAAAGCCAGCGTCGAAGGACATGCTTAAAAAATTCTACATCCGCGACGAAGCCGCTCGTGAGGTTCAAAAAAACCTGAACGAGAACCTCACCCATACTTTTAAACGCAACCTCCGCGAACTTCGTTATCAACACTTCGGTCTCGGTTTGGGAATCCAGTCCCCAACTGAAACCGATGAAACCACCATTGCCAATACTCGTTACACTATAGCTTTTGGCTGCAAAAATCCGCATGACATTCGGCTCTTGCAGCAAATCATGTCGCTGCCCGAGGATTTGGCATTACTATTGCCGACGTTCGACAAGGGCGATGCCATCATCGCCGGACGCGGCATTCCTTCGCCACAGCGCATCTACATCCCATTCGTCCCAGACGCCGGCTATGTCAGCCGGTCGGCACTCGACGCCCGCCATGCTGAGGAATTCGCCCGGCTCGAACGGGAGATCGTTCGCGCGCCTGAAGCCAAGGACGACCAGAAATCCTACGCCTACCTCGAGATGCTGGGCGAGCGCGTTGTCCATGAACCCCAGCCGCCCGAAGTGCCGGATCGCGAAATCCAGAAAAAGTTTTTTGACGATCACCGATCCCTCCTGATCCGATTGCAGAAACACCCCGGCCTGCCGACCGCCGAACAATATCGTGGCCTCAAATGGGGATCAGGCCGGGGCTCGTGCATCAAGGAGGATTTGCTCGCATGGGGATTGATTCGTTGCGAACGAAAAATGGTGCAGCACGACCCGACGAAAGGCGGCCGCCCGGCGGAAATCATGATTATCACCCCGAAAGGAGAGCGCTTTATCAGCAATGAACAATAACCAAACAAACACGCCAGATTTATTGCCTGGCAACCCTCCTCCACCCAGCCGCCACACCCGCTGGAAAAATTTGGGCCGGTATTTATTAACCGCTTTCGGTTTCCATAGCCGAACCGAACTGCGCCACAGCGATGCGTGCGGTATCCGCGGCAAAGACGTCATTTGTCTGGAGATTGAGAGGCAAGCCATTCAGCACGTGCTGGTCAACCTCATGCGAAACTTTAATCAAGGGGCCACCTTCGTCGCCATCGGCTGCCCTGACTTCGCCACGCAGGCCGCCGTTTGCCGGTTGCTCGCCCGCGAACTGCCCGTCCACCGGCAAGCGCAAGTCAGCGTCATCACCTGCTCATTGATCGAATTCGCCGCGCAGGTCGCATTTTCCGATCCGGAGACAATTTCCCAGCATGATGCTGGGGAAAAACAAACAAAAACATGAAACAACAACATCTGCCCGTGCTTTACCAAGAGCCGGCATTGCCAACAGTTATGAAATCCATACTCATCGCAGACGCCGCCACAGGCGGCCACACGCAAGTCACCATCCATCCCGGCACCACTGCCGGAGACGTGCTGCAACAGGCAGGGTTCAGCCCGGATTTCGCCCTCACGCGCAATCGTGGAGGCGAATCCATCCCGATGGATGAAAACCTGTATGAGTCCATCCCCGACGGCGCGAAAGTCTGGGCGAGCACTCCGGTCGATTTTGGATCGGGGCGCCCGCCCCTTTGGGATTTCAACGATGCCCTAGCTCCCCCGCCGGACATCGCTGGTATTCTTGCGCAGTATAAAACGCTTTGGCGACCGGCATACGCGCCGCCTGTTCATCCTCGTCCAGCAATTCACGTGACGCGCCGGATCGAGGTCAAACCCGCGCAGCTGCCTTACTGGCAGGAAAAAGGTTGGAAGCGATCCAGAGACGCTTTTACCACCATCTACATGGGTTTCTTCCACTCTCCCCGGCATAAGGTTCCAGGCAAGATCGAGGAAAATGTTTTCGGTTGCAAAATCAGTGTTTACAATCCACCGGAGCACATCCTCCGTCATCATCGCACTTGGGGCTGCTTCCATCGCCGCTCCAACGGTTGGTGGGAAATTCACCACCACGGCTGCCCCAACGCTTCCAGTGCGATTGTCCAGGTCGAACGCACCCTCAACGAAGCCGAGGAACTCCACCATGAATGCCTCTATTAACTTAAACGTCGCGCACTGCCCCATGTTCATCACTGATTCGTGGTTTTTGCGGGACTGCATCAAACATCACACGTCCCTCCAGGACGAGGTCGGCAGCTACATCACGGGCCCGCGCCTGGGAAATATCTTTGTTTTGTCGAAGATCTGCCCCGTGGACGCCCAAACCCAGTCGCCGGTGCGTTTCATCGGCACAGCCCGGTCTTCCGCCTCCAAGTTGATCGAAATTCTGGAGAACGGGAACAAACTGCACGCGACCTTTCACAGTCACCCCGGCTGTGGAGCGGGAGCGACCAACCCGTCGGACATCGACATCCACTACATGACAAAACTCCAAAAACGTGGAGCAAAAGTGTTGGGCTTGATTTGCACCCGCGACGGTTATGTTCGCGCTTACTCACCCCTGATGCCATTCCTGTTCGCCGTTCAAGGCAACGGCATCGAACCGGTCGAAGGAGAAGATTACGTCTACAAAATTCAATTCTAAAACGTTGGTCACCAAACCGATGCCGAATGCTGACGAACGCTTCAGCATCACCCACCGGCAGGAATTGTTGCCCAATTTTGCTCAGGCAAAATTGGCCCAGGCCAGGGTCGGTGTCATCGGCGCCGGCGGCCTCGGAAGCTGGACGGCAGCGGCGCTGGCGCGTCTCGGTGTAGGGCATATCGAGATATACGAGCCGGATGTCTGTGAGCCCACCAACTTCCACCGCCAGCTTTTTTTCCCCAATGACACGTTCAAGCCAAAGGCCTTCCGGTTGTTGAAGAATATCGCACCGCACTGCACCGGCAAAACCCGGATCACTGGCTTTGCGCATCGCTTCGAGGAATTGCTCGCCGCAGGATTCCAGCCCGAAGTTGATCTGCTGTTCCTGGGTGTGGACAACAACCAAGGACGGCGTATCGCCGCCGCCTATTGCTATTCCAAAAACAAACCCCTCGTAAATGTCGCCGTCGATGGCCGGGCCGAACACGCCCACATCATGATTCAAGAGACCGGCAAGGCGTGCATTGCCTGCATAAATCCTGGGTATCTGCAAGACCGCAAAGCCCCCTGTTTCGTCCCGAGCTGCATCGACTGCCTGTTTGTGGCTGATGGCCTGGCTCTGTTCGCCTTGACCTCGGTTTTGCTCGGTCGCCCGCGCAGTTGGAATTTTCGAAACATTCATTTGGCGGGATTCGTGGACGATTCGCCCAAGCTTATCGACCGCAACCCGAACTGTCCGTTGTGCTCAACATTGGCCGTTTAATTTTTGTGAACATCGCACGAACATCACCAGTCGGACTGAACGTATCTGAAAATGGCAATCGCTCGCTGTCTCCGTCGGCGGCGCAGATCATGGCCGATCGGGATGGCAATTTGCCGGTGTGGGTGCGAGCGCCAAAGCGTGGGCATGAATTTTATTCCGGCTGTTCACGAGCAAAACTTTACGATTGGGCGGCCAGACGGTTTATCCGATCCGTCTCAATTCGTGAACCTGGGCACGTAAAAGGCATCCGGCTTTTCCATCTTGCCAGCATTTTGGCGTTCATTGAACGGTGTGAAATGGAAGCGAAATCCGACCTGGTTGACACTGGCAAACAACCCTGAACACGGGTAGATTTGTTAGCAGTTGGCGTTAGCAGTGGAGCATTTTGAAATTGTCAAAAACTCACAAATACATTGATTTTATTGAGCATAATCAATATTGGAGCGGGTGAAGGGAATCGAACCCTCATCTCAGGCTTGGGAAGCCCGCATTCTACCACTGAACCACACCCGCCTCCGCGGCCGAACCGCTCCGCCGCGGCAAGCCCGCCTTGATATTAACATCAGCTTCGGCCTGTCGGGTCGCAGCCGCAGGGCGAAGTGCGACGCGGCAAGCCCGCACTGCACCTTGATTGCTTCTACCAAACTGCGCGGCGGCTGGCAACTGATTTGCTTAACCATCATGGCCCGATATCGAGCCGGTGGATCGCACTGCGCAACCGGTCTTCAATCAAAAGTTGCCGTTCGACGGACAGGACCTTGCTGCCGTCAAGTTCGCTGACATAAAAACTGTCAATCGCCGCGCCGCGTTCGGTCACGATGCGCGCGGCGGAAATGTCGAGCGCCAGTCCGGCCAGGGTTTGCGAAATGGTGTAAAGCAGGCCGAGCCGGTCCTCGGTTTCAATCTCGATCAGCGTGCGCGCCTCGGAAGCCTCGTTGTCGAACCGGATTTGCGTGGGAATGCGCTCGCCGGTGTAGGCCTGGTACCGCGGGTGCGCCACGATGTGGCGTTGGATGAGCGCGGGCAGATCAATTTCACCACCCGTCAAAACCCGGTCGAGCACACTGTCGAATTTGTCGTGTTGCTCACGCGTGGCGAGATTGCCGGTGAGGGCGTCGTTGACAAAAAATGTGTCGAGCGCGACGCCGTCGGTGCGGGTGAAAATCTGCGCGCCCAGAATGTTCAGCCCGACGGCGCTGAATGAGCCGGCGATTTTGCTGAAAAGGCCGGCGCGGTCCCACGTGCAGACTTTGACCACATTGTAACCGCGGTTGGGCTCGTCCTGCCATGCCGTCAGCGGCGACCAGGCTTTGCCTTCTTCGAGGACCTGGCTTTGCAGGAAGCGATGCGTGAGGGCGAGGTCGTCGAGGATCTCCGCCGCCGTATGAATTTGAAAATAACGCGGCGGCAGCGCGGCGAATTGCGCCTGCAGTTCCTCCTCGCCGATTTCCGCCGGCGCCAGTTCCCGCACTTCCTGCAGCAGCAATTCGCGCTGTGCCTTGCCGGCGCGGATGAATTCCGTGCCCCCGGTAAGCAGCGGCATGGCGCGGGCATATAAATCCCACAACAGCGCGTCTTTGAAACCATTCCATAATTTGTCGCTCGTGCCTTGTGAATCGGCGAACGTCAGCAACGTGAGCAGATTGAGCGCTTCGGGTGTCCCAACTTGGCGCGCAAACTGGCGGACCACGGCGGGGTCGTCGAGATCGCGCCGTTGTGAAATGCTGGCCATGACCAGATGGTTCTCGACGATGATGCGCAGGGTTTGCGTTGTGGTGCTGTCGAGCCGGAGCCGTTTGGCGGCGCGCAGGGCCAGCGCGGCGCTGGCTTCAGGATGCTTCCTCCGGCCGTGGGGTTCCGCCTTGCCCACGTCGTGCAACAGCAACGCCAGATAGAGCATGCTTGGGCGTTCGAGGCTTAGGAAGAGCGGCGCGTAGTTTTTGTAAGGCTCGTCTTTGGCCTCCCAAACGCGGTCCAGTTGCTCGAGGCAGACCAGCGTGTGTTCATCAGCGGCGTATTGATGGTAAAACTCGTGTTGCACCAGGCAGGTGAGCCGGCCGAATTCGGGAATGTATTTGCCGAGCAGGTTCACCTCGTGCATCGCGCGCAGGATGGGCGCCACTTCACCGCGCCGGTCCAGAATGGTCAGAAAGGTTTCGGCCACCTGTTCGTCGTTCAAAAAGTCACGGTCCACGAGCGAGAGCTGGTTGCGGATGAGTTGCGCGAGGTCGGGATGCAGTGCCAATCGCCGCTGCTGCGCGTGCAGAAACACGCGCATGAGCCGGCGCGGCGAGTCGCGGAAAACGCGGCTGGATGCGGCATGGATTTCGCCGTTGATAAATTTGAATCCGTCCACGACTTCCGGTTCGCGCCGCCGCTGGGGCAGCCAGGCGCGGAGCGAAAGCAGACCCTGCCCCGCGGGGCGCAGTGCCATGCGCTGTTCCAGCGTGCGGGTGATGAGGAAGATGTTCCGCATGTGCGTGTAAAGATCACGCATGAATTTCTCAATGCGTTTGCTCGGGGACCGGTCGTCGTAACCGAGATTGTGCGCCACGGCCGGCTGCAGGTTCTTACCCAGCACGTCGAGCGGGCGATTGACGTGGTAATGCAGTTCCGTTCGCGCGCGCAGCAGAAAATCGTAGGCCGCCTCCAGTTGCCGGCGTTCGGCGGCACTCACAAATTCGTCCTGCTCCAGTTCGCGCAACGAACGCGAGCGGTACTTGAAGAACGCCATCCACAGCAGGTTCTGGAAATCGCGCAGGCCGCCGCAGCCGTTCTTGATGTTCGGCTCCTGCATGCAAGCGGAATTGCCAAATTTCTCGCGCCGCGCCGACTGGTCTTCCAGCCGGGCGGCGATGTATTTTTCCTCGTAGCCGACGACGCATTTGGCAACCAGCGTTTTCTGGAATTTGGCGAACAGCGCCTCGCTGCCGACGATCAGCCGCGCTTCGATGAGCGACGTTTTCGATTGCATATCGGAATTCGCCACGTTCACACAATCGTTCATGCTCCGCACTGCGTGTCCGACCTTCAGGCCAATGTCCCACAGCGGGTACAGCACGCCGTCAATGAGCCTGGACAGATATGGCAGCGGTTTGCCCGCCGCAATCTGGCCGTCGTGCAAGAACATGAAGTCAACGTCGCTGTGCGGGTTCAACTCGCCGCGGCCGTAACCGCCGATCGCGACCAGCGCCAGCGGCGGAAATTCCTTTTGCGCCTGCGCCGACAAGCTGCCCTTGGCCGTTTCCCAAAGATGCTGCAGCAACGCGTCGAGCATCGCCGCGCGACCCCGGCAAATCTCGCGCCCGCTGCTGCCGGAACGGTGCAACAGTTTGAGCCGGTGCGTCTCCACCTTGAGAAATCCCTTGTAGCGCGCGAGCTTTTCCGCCGTGTCGGCTTTCGGCGGCAAGGGCAGACGTTCCCGGGCGTCCGCTTCGATTTTTTTGAGCAAATCCTGCACGAACGCATAAATTGCGGGCAAAACATATCGAAAGCAAGCCATCGGAGGGACACGATGTCTTAATCTTAATCGTAATCATAATCTTACTCTCCTTTGCCCGGGATTACGATTAAGAGCCGGATTAAGATAAACGAGCGAAACCTTGTCGCACGCTTTACGTTGATTAAACTCCATGCGATGCCAGTCCAGCCCGATCCGGATGCCGCCCTGATGCTGCGCGTGAAGCGCGGCGACCGCGCGGCGTTTGCCGAATTGGTGGACAAATACAAGCAGCCGGTGCTGAATTTCATCTACCGCTCGCTGCGCGACGAAATCGAGGCCGAGGACGTGGCGCAGACGGTTTTCCTGCAGGTTTACAAATCCCGAAGCCGCTACCGGCAGAAGGCGAAATTTTCCACGTGGCTCTTCACCATTGCGCGCAACCTGTGCCTCAACGAACTCCGCCGCCGCTCGCGGCATCCCGCCGAATCCATCGAAGAGGCCCACGCCGAACACGAAGACCAGCCCCGCCAGCAATACGAGGACAAGTCGCAGGTTGCAGCGCCAGAGAAACTGTTGCACGGCGAACTCGCGCAGAAAATCGAGGAGGCGCTGGCGGAACTGCCCGAAAACCAGCGCACCGCCATTTTGCTCTGCCGGCAGGAGGATTTGAGCTACGAGGAAATTGCGGAGATCCTGGACTGCTCGCTGTCGGCAACTAAATCGCTCATCCATCGCGGACGCGAAACGCTCAAGGAAAAGCTCAAGCCGTATCTCCAGACCGGCGAGTGGAGTGAATAAACTTTAGCACCGCAGCCAGACGTTTTCAGCGCCGTAGGCGCGGCATAGCTGTAGAAAATCCGGACGAAACAACGTCTCAACTCCGTCAGGAGTGTCATCTTCAGAATATGTCGCCCCGCTGGGGCTGGAGATAGATTTGGTTTTGGGTGCTACAAAGATTCCGCGCCTACGGCGCTCCGAAAGGGCGGGTGGCTAGCTGTCAGTCAAAGCGGCGGTCGGCAGACCGCCGCATTTCTTCAGGAAAATTGATGAGTGCGGCCTTCTGCTGAAAGCCGCTACGCCCGGTTGGAAATGAAAATCGGTCACGAGTCGCCGACAGAGCAAATGCAACTCCGGCCAGCCGTTCAGGACGCAAACATTGTGGCGAGATGATTAAAACGCGAATTCCACGACACGGTAGAACCCCTGACTATTGTTCGTTGCGGTATCCACCAGGTAGCCTTGAGTGCCGATGATTCTGATGGCATCGGTGAGAGTCTGCCATTGCGGGTTGTTCAAGTTGTCCGTGAACTGCACCTGATAGATCACCCCGGGGCTGGCGGGCCAGGTGAGCGTTGCAGCGTCCGCAGAGGATCCGAAACCATTCAGGGAAGAAAAGTCAAACCCGGATATGCTGAACGGCTCTCCCACTCCCGATGAATTGGTGGCGAACGATTGCAGCGCGTAAAGATTGCACCACTGGTTGAAATCCTGCCCGGCCAGATTGTTGGCCCAGCTTTGCCAAACGAGCGTTTGCCCGTCGCCGCTGAAAACAGGATTCAGGGAGCGGCCGTTGGCCGGCCAGTTTCCAAACGGGCTGGCCGTGACGAGTGTCGTCGTGCCCGCCAGCGAATCATATAGTAAAATGTCCGGCATGCCGTTGGTATCGTTGGCCACCAGATTGCTGGCGAAGCTTCGATAGGCAACAAAGCGGCCATCCGCGCTGAGGGCGGGCGAGTCACAAAATCCGTTGGCGCCCGCGCTGACCAGCACGTTGCTCGCGGACGGAAAGTTGTAGAGATAAATCTGGTTCGTCCCCGCCACAAACGCGAGCGACTGGCTGTCCGCGCTGAATTGACACCCGGCCCGGCTCAGAGCATTGCTGAAATTGAACTGCGTTTTGGCATTCAGGTCTGCCAGCACGACCTGGTTGGCCTGATAGAAAACAATCCGGTTCCCATCCGGACTGATGGCGGTTTTGTAAATGCTCGCGGGCGCGTAGTTGGTATAGATGTTTTTACTTGTCGCTGCGTTCCAGACCAAGAACGTGAACGGGAATCCCACGGGATAGGGATAGGCTTGCACACTATAAGTGACGCGCTGGCCATCCGGCGTTATGGCGACACTACTTGCGTTGACTGTATTGATTGTAATCGCGCGATTCGTTCCCGATTGGATATCCCGCCAGAACAGAGTTCCGCCTGAATTGCCAGCAAACCCAGCAACGAGGTCGCTGGCTTGACTTAAAAAAAGCACGTAACCCCCATCCACGCTGATGGCCGGCGAATACGACGCAGCGTTGCTTGGCCCGCCGTTGGTGCTCACGCTGACGAGCGTCGTCGTGCCGGTTTGCAAATCCCGCAGAAAAATATCTGAAGCGTTGTTGGTGTCATTCGCAACCAGGTCGGTGGCATAACTGGTGAAAGCTACAAACCGTCCGTTACCACTGATGGCCGGGTCAGTCGAGAGGCCGTTGCCGGACATACCGTTTGTATTCACGCTCGCCAAAAAATTCGTGCCGCTCACGGTGTCGTGCACAAACACATCGCGAAGGCCATTGGTGTCGCCTGCCGCAAGATTGTCGGCTTCGCTCCAAAAGGCGACGTATCGCCCGTTGGTGCTCACGCCGGAACTGGAAATGACGCACGAGGCATTCGGAGTCAGCGACGGCAACGCCGGCAGGCCCGCGGAAATCAATTCCGTCGCACTTGTGACGAGATTCCGCGCGAACACGTCGTAAGCGCGGTTGTTGTCGTTGGCGACGAGGCTGCCATCCAGACATTCAAAAGCCACGACGCTGCCGTCATCGCTCATTCTTGGAAACGTCATCAGGTTCGGCGTGGAACCAACGCCATTGGTGTCGGCATCAACCAGTGCGTTCGTACCCGCTTGCAAGTCCCGGACGTAAAGATGAAAACCAGCGGCCAGCGGATTGGCCGTCAGGTTCGTCGCGTTGCTCACAAAAGCGACAAATCTTCCGTCGGGCGTGATGGCCGGCCAGTCAAAAATGGCATTGGTCACCGCTGTTTGTGTCAGGTCCAGGCTCGCCACGGTGGTGGCGTTGCTCTGTGCATCCCAGACGGCGATGCCGGTGTTGACGCCATTCACGTTTTCCACGAACGCAACGAATCTTCCGTCCGGCGTCATGCTCAAATTCCGCTCGTTCAATTCAAGACCGGACAAAACGCCAGCGACATTCGTGTTCACGATGTCAGTCAGGCCGGTGGCCAGATTGTATCGCAGAGCAACACCGTTTCCATTTAACGGGCAGGCTTCGTAAGCGACGAATTGCCCGTCGTCGCTGATGGTTTGGTTGCAGGATAGAACGGCATTGGTTCCCAACGATTGCAGGATCGCCTGCGAGTTGGTGCTGGCCCAAATCGTGGTTCCTTGCTGCAAATCGGTGACGTAGATTTCGCCCGAATTGGTGATGCCCTGCACAAGATTGGTGGCCGTGCTGTAATAAGCCACATACCGGCCATCCGGTGTGATCAGTGGCAACTCCGAACTGCTTGTGGCCGCCAACGGCAGCGCGCCCGCGCTGGCCAGCGTCGTGGTGCCCGCCTGCAAATCGCACACGAACACATTAGGGATGCCGTTGGTGTCGCCGGCTGTCAGATTGCTCGCGGCGCTGACGAAGGCAACGTAGCGCCCGTCGGGCGTCATGACTGAGGATCGGGAAGTTCCGTTGGCTGCGCCGCCGTTGGTGCTGACGCTGACCAGCGTGGTAACATTGGCCACGAGGTCGCGAATGAAGACGTCGTTGACGCCATTCGAGTCGTTGGCCACCAGATTGTTGGCGGCGCTTTCAAACAGCGCAAACTGGCCGTTGGTGGAAATGCCGGTGGGGATGGAATCGCCGTTGCCCGCGCCGTTGCCGTCTGCGCTGACGCTGACCAGCGTGGTAGTCTGCTTGAGGCGATCGCGCAAATAAATGTTCATCACCGGTGGCATCGGCGAAGGCGTCGGATTGACGGAATTGTTCAGGGTCAGATTATTGGCCGAACTGGCGAACAAAACGTAGCGCCCGTCGGCGCTGATGATGGGTGCCAAAGAATCGCCACTGCCGCCGGACGGCGCGACGGCGGGAGTGTTGACGATGGAAATCGGCGAGATGCCGCCGCCCGCGACCGGCAGCGTTGTCGAAACCAGAAGGCCCAATAACACCTCGCGGCAGTGGCTGTTGCTCCAAATTTGCCAGAGTGGATAGATGGGTTTCATAATCATGCGTGAGTTTGCGTTGTAATAGTTGGCTATTGATGGCTGGAGGCATGTTGGGTGAACCAGAGCCAATCGGCGTTATTAGCGCTTACACCGCTGATATTAGATAGCTGGTAACCTTGACGAACTGGAATGAGCAGGACGGAGGTTTGCCAGCGATGGATTTCGCCGTGACCGTCGGCGAAAGATAATCCGCAGCCACCTTCCAAATAACAGGCGGGAACGTCGGGAAACCATGGGGTGTTCAGCCCGATTTGCAAATAGCCATCATTTATGGTGGCCGGACTTTCATCCGCAAAAACAAATGCGTTGGCCGGTGTCGGACGAACAATGTCGCTGCCTTTGGCATAGAACAGCCAACCAGGATTATAATCGAATATGGCAGATGTAAAATAAACAGACCCCATCTGGCCATTCATGGAATAACTCCTGATTCGCATTCCATTTGCCGACGGCACAACGTCAGCAGGACAGTGACAAACGCTTAAATTGTTGTTCACATACGGCCACATCAACGCATTCGTGTAATAAACCGGATTGGTATTCGCAGGCGAATTGAGCCAATTTTCACCATTTATTGCCCATACCCACGCTTTATTGGTGGGATAGCCTAGCGGGGCGTTGGGCATCAGATAATCATTGTTCTCGGTCGCATACATCGCACAGCCGGTCTGGAGGTGCCGCAAATTGTAGAGGCAACCGGCGCTGGCGCTTTGCGTTTTGGTAGCCGCCAACGCCGGCAAGACCAACAGGGCCAGCATGGCAACGACGGCGATCACGACGCACAGTTCAGTCAGGTTGAACGCCGCGTCGGAATTTTTGGAAGATGGCAAGTTTTGCATAATTTCTTTTCGCTTCGCCTATTGATGGCTGGAGGCATGTTGTGTGAACCAAATCCAATCGGCATTTTGATTGCCATCCGATGGAGTGACATGCAAGGCCGTTACACCTTGGCGAACCGGAATGAGCAGGACGGAAGTCTGCCAGCGATGAATTTCTCCGTGTCCGTCGGCGAACGAGAAGCCGCAGCCGCCTTCCAAGTAACACGCAGGAATGTCGGGAAAGTCCGGCACATTCGAGTCAATTTGCAAGTAGCCATCATTTATGCTGGCCGGACTTTCATCCGCGAAAACGAACAAATTGGCCGGAGTCGGACGAATCATGTCGCTGCCTTTGAAATAAAAGAGATTGCCGGGATTATAAGCCATCAGGGCCGCTAAATTGCCGTGCAAGCCGCCAATCATGGCGCCGTTCATGGAATAGCTCCTGATGCGGGTTCCGTTTGCCGATGGCACGACGTCGCCCGGGCACCGATAGACGCTCAAATTATTGTTCACATACGGCCACATTAACGCGTTGGAGTTGGTGTAAAAAACCGAATTGGTATTCGCAGGCCCATAAGTCCAATTTTCTGATGCTTGCGGGCTGACCCACCCCGTGACGAAGCCAAGGGGGGCGTTGGGCATGAGATAATCGTTGTATTCCGTCCGATACATTTCCCAACCGATCATAAGGTGCCGCAAATTGTAGAGGCAACCAGCGCTGGCGCTTTGCATTTTGCCAGCGGCCAGCACCGGCAATACCAGCGTGGCCAGCACGGCGACCACGGCGAGCACGACGCACAATTCAGTCAGGTTGAACGCCGCCTCGGGATTTTTCGATGATGGCATTGTTTTCATAGGGTCAATGAGATAATACTCCGCAGTCACCGTGAGGTCATGTTCTTTCATAATTTGATCATATTCCCTATGGGGTAGATATTTTTATCTCCTCTATAACTCGTGAGCACAAAGCCGATTCTTTCAAAAATCTTTCATTTAAATCTGCTTGGTTTACAACGACTTGCGTGAAATGGACAAATGGTTCCGTAAATGGTGAGGGTGTTTAAGCCTGCTCGCTTTGGGCGGCAGAACATAAACCCAGCCCAACTGTTGAAGAACTGAATTGAAGCCTATCTATCCCGCTTCAACAGAAATTCCGCCAATGCTTCGAGGGCGGCGGCGCGGCCTTTGAACATTTTCAATGCGGCAAAGGCTTTAGCGGTGAGTTGCTCGGCAATTTTCCGCGACTTTTCCAGACCGACAATCGCCGGGTAGGTCGCCTTGTGCGACTTTGTGTCCTTGCCCGCCGTTTTGCCGAGCTGCTCGCTGGTCTGCGTCACGTCCAGGATGTCGTCAATTACCTGGAACGCGAGCCCGACGTGATAGCCGAAATCCGTGAGCGATTTGAGTTGCGCGGGCGTGCAGTTCGCGCTCATGCCGCCCAGCCGCACGGAACAGCACAACAACGCCGAGGTCTTGCGCTCATGAATGTAACGCAGTTCATTCGCGGAAATTTTTCTGCCTTCGCCCTCCAAATCCGCCACCTGCCCGGCGACAAGTTGCAGCGAGCCGGACGCCTTCGCGATTTCCAGAATCAAATCGCGATGCGGATAGCGCGGCCAGCCTTTGGCTTGCGCGGCGATTTCAAATGCCTGCGTCAGCAGCGCGTCGCCCGCCAGCACGGCGATGCCGTCGCCAAAAACTTTGTGGTTGGTCAGTTTGCCGCGGCGGAAATCGTCGTTGTCCATCGCCGGCAAATCGTCGTGGATGAGCGAATAGGTGTGGATGCATTCGACGGCGCACGCGAGCGGCAGGGCGTCGGCTTCGCGGCCGCCGCAGGCCTGCGCGGCGGCGAGGCAGAGGGCCGGGCGCATCCGTTTGCCACCGGCAAAGAGCGAGTACCGCATCGCCTTGTGGATGGTGGCAGGCCGGGTTTTTTCGGACGGCAAAAATTGGTCGAGCGCGCGATTGACGGCCTCGGAGCGCGTGGCGAGGAATTGCGACAAATTGAATCGGGTTGTTGCGGACATGCTGGTTTGTTTTAGGAAAAAAAACGCGCCGGCGCAAGCAACGGGTTTTGGATCCGAAAACTGAAATTGGGATGGGGAGCGCACGCGCCCCGCGTGCCGTTTTCCGCGCCCTCGCGGAAAACATCAAACGCACCGAAAAAGCGCAGCGCATACGGGCAGATTCACGTACCAAAATGCTGGACGCGAGGCGCGTCCAGCCACACCCGAGGGCGGGTGTGCCCCCCCCAACTCCCGTTTATCGTCCGATCAGTTGCATCATGTGTTCGGGATAACGCGGGCCGGCGGCGACGCCAGTCGGCGCAATTTTCGCGATTTGTTTCAAATCGTCAGCGGTCAGTTCAATGTTCACGGCCCCGACATTTTCTTCGAGATATTTGCGTTGCTTGGTGCCGGGAATGGGAACGATGTCGTCACCCTGAGCCAATACCCAGGCGAGCGCAAGCTGCGACGGCGTGCATTGTTTTTGTGCCGCGAGTTTTTCGAGGTGTTTAACGAGATTGAGATTGCGTTGAAAATTTTCGCCCTGAAACCGCGGCGAATGGCGGCGGAAATCGTCGGCGGACAGATCGTCAAATTTTTTAAAACGGCCGGTGAGGAATCCGCGGCCCAACGGGCTGTAGGCAACCAGACCAATCCCCAGCTCCCGGCAGGCGGGCAGAATTTTGTCCTCGGGATCGCGGGTCCAGAGAGAGTATTCGTTTTGCAACGCGGTGATGGGATGAGTGGCGTGAGCGCGGCGGAGGGTTTGGGCGCCGGCTTCGGACAGCCCGAGGTAGCGTACCTTGCCTTCCTTCACCAGTTGTGCCATGGCGCCGACCGTTTCCTCGATGGGCGTATTCGGGTCCACGCGATGCTGGTAATACAAATCAATCGTGTCCACCTTCAACCGGCGCAGGCTGCCTTCGCACGAGGAGCGGACGTAATCGGGTTTGCCGCTGACGCTGCGGACGTTGGGATTTTGGGGATCACGCACGATGCCGAATTTAGTCGCCAAAATCACCTGGTCACGCCGGCCTTGAATGGCGCGACCGACGAGTTCCTCGTTGAGATAAGGCCCGTACACGTCCGCGGTGTCGAGGAAGGTCACGCCCAAATCCAGCGCGCGATGAATGGTGGCGATGGATTCCCGGTCATCGCGGGCGCCGTAAAATTCCGACATGCCCATGCAGCCCAGTCCCAGGGCTGACACCACCAGTCCTTGTTTTCCCAATTTGCGTGTTTTCATCATTTGCTCCGTTTCCTTGAGTTTTGCGTTAAAAATAGCATTGAATTGGCCTTTGCAAAGCGGTAAAATTTTCCCATTGCGCGCGGGAGCAAACGCGATTAGAATTTCCAACTCTGTTTGTCAAAACGCATTGTGAACGCTGAACTGTGCAAAAAAGCCGCTGAAAAAGTCGGCAACCCGAACGTCCTCGTCAATCTCATTTCGCGGCGCGTGCGGCAACTCAATTCCGGCGGCGGCGGCTTGAGCCGGCCGCTGGTGGCTGACACCACGAATCTCGGCGCGGCGGACATCGCGTTGCGGGAAATCCTCGAAGACAAAATCGGCTGGGAATTACCGGAGCCGGTCGAGCTGGTCCGTCCGCAACCCAAGAAACGCCGGAAACGGTGATTCCATTTACGATTTACGATTGATGATTGATGATTTTACAAGTGCCCGTGCGAGGCCCGGCTTCGTACTCCGGCCATAAATCATAAATCGAAAATCGAAAATCATAAATCCCCGACGGTCATGGCTGACATCGTGACCAACCACAAGGCGCGGCGCGATTATCATGTCCTCGAAACATTCGAGGCGGGCATTGTGTTGCGCGGCACCGAGGTCAAATCGCTGCGCGCGGGCAAGGGACAGATCAACGACGCGTTCGCGCGCGTGGAAAAGAACGAGGTCTGGCTCTATAACGCTCACATAGACGAGTACTCGCACGGCAACCTCCAGAATCATCAGCCCAAGGCGCCCCGGAAACTCCTGTTGCACAAATCGGAAATCCGGAAATTATTCGGGCTGGCCGCGGTGAAAGGCAATGCGCTGGTGCCGCTCGCCTTTTACTGGAAAAATGGGAAGGTGAAAGTCGCGCTGGCGGTCGGCAAAGGCAAACAGCAATTCGACAAACGCGAGGAATTGAAACGGCGCGAGTCCGAGCGCGAACTCAAACGCGCGCAGATGCACCGGTTCAAGCGCAAATAAGATGAGTCTCCGGCAAAACAGGCGTAGCGGCTTTCGGCAGAAAGCCGCATTTGTCAATGTTCCGAAATTGGCGGCGCTCTGCCGAGACGCCGCTACGATGATTCTGCTGACGTTGGCAATCGTCGCAACGGCACAGGTTTCCACGAATCGCCCCGCCAACTGGGCGCAACCAATCGAGGTGGCCGGCATTAAAAACTGTTTTGAGGTCACCACGAACCTTTATCGCGGCGCGCAACCGACAGCCGAAGGCATGGCGCATTTGAAAGCGATAGGTATCAAAACCGTCATCAACCTGCGCGCGTTTCATTCGGACAAGGACAAGGTGGCCGGCACCGGCTTGAAGAGCGTGCGCTTTGAAACCGAACCATGGCACGGAGACGAGGAAGACGTGGTGCGATTCCTGAAGGTGGTCACGGACACCAACAACCTGCCGGCGTTCGTCCATTGCGAACGCGGTGCGGACCGCACCGGCATGATGTGCGCGATGTATCGCATCGTCGTCTGCGGTTGGACCAAGCCGGCGGCCATCGCGGAAATGAAGGACGGCGGGTTCGGGTTCAGCCCGGTCTGGCATGACCTCGTCGTATTTGTCGAAAAGGCCGACGTGGACAAGATCAAACGCCGCGCGGGTCTGGCAGATAAATAATGAAACGAGGATGACGACTTACGACATCAAGGCGTTGCCGTCTCCAGCGGAACAAAGGCGACACACACCGGTTTTCCGACTTCGATAGTTCGCCCGGTCCAGGTCAATTGCCCGGTTTGGGCGTTGATGCGGAAGACCACGATGCTGTCGGAATCCTGGTTGGCGGCAATCAGGTATTGGCCGGTCGGGTCAATGGCAAAACCGCGCGGGGTTTTGCCACGGGTTGATTGACGTTCGACAAAGTCGAGCCGGCCGTTTGGTTCATCCACGGCAAACACGGCAATGCTGTCATCACCGCGATTTGAGGCATAGACAAACTTGCCGGAGGGATGGACGGCCACCTCGGCGCAGGTGTTGAATCCGCGAAAATCCTCCGGCAGCGTGGAAACAGTTTGAATTTCCTTCAGCGCGCCGCGCGCCCGGTCGTAATCGAATGCGGTCAGGGTGGAGCCCATTTCATTGATGACATAGGCATGGCGTTCGTCGGGGCTAAAAGTCATGTGGCGTGGACCGGAGCCGGGTTTCACTTCAGCCCACGGAATTTCGTTGGTCGTGAGTGCGCCGTTGGTTTCGTTGAGCCGGTAAATCATCACTTTGTCCAGCCCGAGGTCGCAGGCGAACACGCGATGAGTTGCGGCGTCCACAGCGACGCAGTGGGCGTGGGGGCCGGCCTGCCGTTGAGGGTTGACGCTGGAGCCATGATGTTGAATCACCGCCGTCGGCGGGCCAAGGAAACCGTTCGTTTGCACCGGGAAGACCGCCACGCTGCCGCTGTTGTAATTCGCCGCGAGCACATATTTGCCGGTGGAATCCACGGCGATGTGGCAGGGTCCCGTTCCACCGGAGGGCTGCTGGTTCAGGAATTCCAATTTGCCCGTGGCTGCGTCCAGCCGGAAGGCCGTCACCGCGCCGTTGGCTTGGCCATTAAAGTGGTCGGTTTCGTTCACGGCAAAAAGAAAGCGGTGATCGGGAGCAACGGCGACAAACGAAGGATTGACGGATTGGGCCGCCAGCGTGGGCGCGCTCAATTCTCCCGACGCGGTATCCAGGCGGGAAACGTAGATGCCCTGACTTTTGGTGCCGGTGAAGGTGCCGAAATAGACGAGGAATTTTCCGGCGAGAGCGCTGCCGGCATTCGCAGCAAGGGAAACCAACAACAACGCCGTCAGCGCGGTACAGACGAGTTTCAGTGATGAGCGGAACCGCATAGCCATGACGCTTCGTTGACCCGCGTCCCGTGCTCACGGCAAGTGTCCGCCGGGCTTAAAGAGGCAACGTTCTGCGAGGCGAATCAGGCTTTGGCCGCTTCGGGCTGCTTCCAGGTGCGTTTCGGCGCTTTGGTGACGAGACCTTTCTTGAGCGCACTGGCGGCGACGCGCAGGTAGCGCACTTCGCCACTCGGCAACACGGCTTTCACGCGCTGCAAATTCGGGAAAAAGCGGCGTTTGGTGATGGCGGTGATGTGCGTGCCGATGCCGCCTTGTTTCTTGGGCTTGCCACTGCGCCAGATGATGCTGCCTTTGCGCGGGCCTTTGCCGGTCAATTCACAAATTCGTGCCATAAAATCCTCAATCGGGAACGCGCAGCATAGTCATAAAACTCCCGGTGGCAAGCACTATTTCACCGGGTTACGCGGAGAAACGCGGAATGCGCGGTTGTTATGGCTCTTGGGAAGAAGTGAACACTGCCGATTGGATGTGGAAACGTGATATTTGCCCGTTTCCACTGTCAATTCAGAGAATGAAACCGGATGGCGCAGGAGCCAAAGCGCGGGACCTGTTGAAAAGATTTCTTGAACATCGTCGGCTTCCCGCAATTCTGGCGCTGGGGGCCATCCTGGTCATGTTGCCCGCTTTGAAGATCGGCCTGTTCATGGATGATCTGCCGCAGCGCGCGGTTGAACTCAAACCTGATCAGTTGCCGCCGCGAATGCAGGAGACGGGCAATCCCCCGAATTCCGGCAGTTTTTCGACCGTCCTTTTTGATCTTTTCGGTTTCAGCCGGAACCCGCAAGGCATGGCTTTGATGAAGAACTACGGCACCTTGCCGTGGTGGACGCCGGACGATTTAAGGTGCAGTCTTTGCCGGCCGGTCACCGCGCTCACTCACTGGCTCGATTACCGGCTCTTTCCCGACTCGCCGGCGCTGATGCACGCCGAAAATATCGCGTGGTTTGCAGCCATCGTGTTTCTCATCACGATGGTTTACCGGAAGCTGATGGGAACGGGGTGGGCCGCCGGACTGGCGGCGCTGCTGTTCCTGCTGGATGGCAACACCTACTTCCCGGTAGCGTTCGTCGCCAACCGCGGCTTTTTCCTGGCGCTTTTCTTCGGCCTGTTATGTCTCTATGAGCATCATCAATGGCGTTCCACAAAATCCCGTCGCGGGTTGGTATTGTCCGCATTGTTCCTGGCGCTTTCCCTGTTTGCGGAAGAAAGCGGAGCTTCCACGTTTGCCTTCATCCTCGCGTATGCCTTGGTGCTGGAAACGGGTTCTTTTCGCAACCGGGCGCTGACGCTTTTACCTTCGGTTCTGGTCATCATAGTCTGGCGGATTATCTATATTTTCTCCGGCTACGGCCTGAATCATGTGGGCATTTACATTGACCCCGCCCAGGAGCCGCTGCGTTTCGTGCGGGAACTGATTCCCCGGGACATGATTTTGCTGGGAAGCCAACTGACCAGCGTGCCGCCGGAGATCTTGTTTGCGGTCAAACCTTCATTGCATCCGATAATCATCGCGGTTTATGGCGGGTTCGCATTCGCGGCTTTGGTGGTTTTCCTTCCCTGGGTGTTTCGCGACAAAGTGGCCGCGTTCTGGTTCGCGGCCATGATATTGGCCGCCATCCCCGAGGCAGTGCTGGTGCCCTTGTCCAAAAATCTCGGCTTTATCGCGGTCGGAGCTTATGGACTGATCGCCAGTTTCGTTGCCGGCGTGGTTACCCGGCCAAATTCATTGCTGGAACAGCGAGCCTACCGAATCCTGGCATGGGTCGCCTGTGGTTTGTTGATTCTCGTGCATGGCCCGGGAGCGGTTGCCGGGAGAGTTGCGGTGGTTAAAGCGGACGCTTTCCTTTTCGCCTGGGCGAGCCGCGTTCCTCCTGCTTGGCCAAACATCGAGAATGAGAATGTGATTGTTGTCAACCACCCCTTGCCGCTTGAGTCGGCTTATGTGCCTGCTTACAAAGCGTATTATCACCAGTTACTACCCAGATCCTTGCGGGTGCTGGTGCCGGGTTGCACGGGCTTTGACGTCCAGCGGACCGATGACAAAACACTGGTGATTCAATCCCAGGGTTCGAACATATTCTCCTGCGACAACGTTGGCCCCATTCATATCGTCAACGCCTTGTGCGCTTGCAACCAGCTCCTGCCCGAACCCAGATGCAAAAAAGGCGACCAGTATCATTTGAACGGCCTTACGGTCGAAGTTCTCGAATCCGATACCGCCGGACTGGCATCCCGCCTTGCGTTCCGGTTCGACAGCTCGCTGGATTCGCCCGATTTCCGCTGGCTCTGGTTTGACTGGCGAACATTTTCCAGCGAGCCCTTTAAGATACCCGCCATCGGACAAAGCGTCACGCTGTCCGGCCCATCCTCATGACGCCTACGGCAGCCTGCCGGCAAGCTTCGGCCTGTCCCGCAGAAAGCATTCGCTGGGTTAACGGCTTCAATTTCTGCGTGCCTTCCTGCGTCATGCAATCTATTCTCCCGTCGCTTTATGGCCACGGTCAAACCCTTCGCCGCGTTGCGGCCCAAACCGGAACTCGCAGGGAAAATCTGCGAATTGCCCTACGACGTGATGTCGTCGGACGAAGCGCGCGAAATCGCCGGTTGGAATCCGTGGAGTTTTCTCCATGTCAGCAAACCGGAGATTGACCTGCCACCGGGCACGAATCCTTGCGCGCCGGAGGTTTATGCGAAGGGCCGGGAAAATTTTCAAAAACTCATCCGCGAGGGCGCGCTGCGGCCGGACCCGCAGCCGTGTTTTTACCTGTATCGGCAAATCATGGGCGATTGGGCGCAGACGGGTCTGGTCGCCGTGGCGAGTTGCCAGGAATACCTGCGCGGCGTCATCAAGAAGCACGAACTCACACGCCCGGACAAGGAAGACGACCGGGTGCGGCACATCGAAACGCTGAATGCGCAAACCGGCCCGGTTTCCCTGGTCTATCGCGCGGCGAAGAGGGTTGAAGAATTCGTTGCGAACAAAACCTCCGAAGAACCGGAGGTTGATTTCACCGCCAGGGACGGCGTGCGGCACTCGTCGTGGACGATTCAAGACGCGAAGGAAATGCGGTTCATCGAAACCGAGTTCGCGAAGATGCCGGCGTTTTACATCGCCGACGGCCACCATCGCAGCGCGGCCGCGGCGCGCGTTTTTCAAAGGCGCAAAGTCACGGGCCGCAGCGGACAATTTCTTACGGTAATTTTCCCGCACAACCAGGTGCAGATTCTGCCCTACAACCGCGTGTTGAAGGATTTGAGCGAATGGAGCCCGGATCATGCGCTGGAAATTCTCAGCGCCATTTTTGCCATTGATCCAAACGGCGCGGCCGTCCCCGGCGGCAACCACGAAGTCGGTCTTTACCTGCGCGGCAAATGGCATACGCTGGCGTTTCGCCCGAAATATTTGAAGACGGATGACTTGGTGGAAAGGCTCGACGTGGCCCTGCTCCAAAAGCACGTGTTCGAGCCGGTTTTCGGCATCACAGATCCGCGCACCAGCAAGCGAATTGGTTTTGTCGGCGGCATTCGCGGGACGCCGGAATTGGAAAAACTCGTGAACCGCGGCGAAGCCGCCTGCGCGTTTTCCCTGTTCCCGGTGAGCATTCGGGATTTGATGGCCATTGCGGACGCAGGCGGCGTCATGCCGCCCAAGAGCACCTGGTTCGAGCCAAAGCTCCGCGACGGCATGTTCTGCCACACGATTTGAAGCGGCGTGCACCGGGCAGCCGGTTCCCGGTTCATCGCCGTTGGGGGTGGAGCCGGTGTGAAAAAATTTCTCTTTTTGCGCTTGACTGCGCCACGGCTCGGATGTTAAGTATGCCGAATCCATAAAAGAAGGGTACTTCATGTACCGTTTGTTATCGGTCATGGGCCTGCGGCCGAAGTTTGACCGGTGGAGGGGCGCAAAACGGGTCAGGTGCTGTGAAGCACGATCAACACCGATCCGGCAGGGGAAAAGCAACCTTCAACCAGAATAGAGGAGCGTTATGAACCGATCGTTTCCCACAGAGAAATCGTTTGTCACAGTCATGGTGTCGTTTGCAGCCACAGCCGTGTCATGGATGTTCCTGGCCGCGATGACGGCAAGGGCCGATTGGCCCAACACCAATGCCACCAAATATTATCAGCCACCGGATCTCACCCCCGCCAGCTATAATGTCCTGGCGGCCCAACCACCCGCCGGCAGCGGTGCCGGCCTGCCGCTGATTTTGGCCGACGACTTCCCGTGCACTCTGACCGGTCCCATCACCGACATTCACATCTGGGCTTCTTGGCTGGGAGACGCGGCTACCGCGAACGTCCCGGATATGCCAATCACGCTGGGTTTCTGGTCGGACGTCCCGGCCTCGAACAATGTGGATGGCCAATCCGTTCCCAGTCATCCCGGCATATTGCTTTGGACGCAGACCTTTCAGCCCGGCGGGGCAATTCCCGGACACTACAAGAAAGTGCCGGTGAGTTGGGCGCCTTCACCCTTCTGGGATCCTGACCCGTTTCCCGCGGGCAACATCATGGGCAACGACAATATTAATTGGCAGTACAATTTTTATCCGGACCCGGCGCAGCCGAACGGCCTGTTTGTGCAGCAAGGAACGGCCGTCGCACCCACGAATTACTGGCTGTCGGTGACCGCGGGAACGAATGTCGTGGCCTTTGGCTGGAGGACCGCCGCAGTCCATTACAACGACAACGCGGTGTTCGGACACATGGATCCTGTTACTGGAACAACTCCCTTGGGAGATTGGCAGGAGTTATCCAGTCCCCAGACCCCAACGAGAAGTCTGGATTTGGCCTTCGCTTTGACGACGACCAATCAACCTCCTCCACCCCCGCCACCGGCGAATAAATGGGTGCAGTATCCTGATCTTCAGAGTGGATTTGGGCTGGATGTGAGTGCCACTTCACCGAATGTGGCCAACGGGCTGCTGACTCTGGCTGACGATTTCCAATGCACGGTTGTCGGACCGATCACCAACATTCAATTCTGGGCATCTTTTAATAACGACATGACTCCGGGCGCGAACACGTTCGTGGTGAGCATTTGGAGTGATGCCGCGAACGGACCCAACGGCTTCAGCCAGCCAGGGCAGCGGTTATGGTCACAGACGTACAACCCCGCTGACTACCTGCCGCCCACGCCTGCGGGCACCGGAACGGAGCACTTCTACGATCCCACCACCCAGACACTATCACCTGAAAGTGTGGTCTGGCTTTATAGCTTCGATGTGCCTCCCACGAATCCCTTCTGCCAACAAGGTCAGGGCACGGTTTACTGGGTTTCGATCGCCTCCCTCTCGCCACCGGCCGCCTACTGGCAATGGGGCTGGAAGACCTCGACCAATTACTGGGGCGACACCGCGGTGTTTGGGAAATTGGATCCGATATCGGGGAACTTGTTGGTTCCCTGGCAGCCACTGTTCAACCCACTGGTGACGGCGACTGTTCCCGGTCGCGTTGATTTCGCCTTCCGTATCAACAGCGGCCCGCCCAGTCCCGATTGCGATCCGGCCCTGGGTGGAGTCATCCAGCCGCCGGACACTTCCACCAACGGCTTGGACGTTTGGGCCTTGACGCCCGCGATGGTCGGCGACGATTTCCTTTGTCAAGTCCGCGGCTACATCAGCGGGTTCTCAATTTGGGGTTCATGGCTCAACGATCAGGTGGACACCAACGCGCTCTTCCAGGTAAATCTTTGGACGGATGTGCCGGCATTGCCTGGCGTTAGTCCTTACAGCCATCCGGGTTCGCTGGTGTGCAGCAGTGTGTTCTCTCCGCCTCAAACTTCGGGCGACGCGCTGCGTTACCAGTACAGCCTCTTTCGAACCAATCTCCAGGAAAATTTCTATTATCCAAACCCGCCCGGAACCGTCGGATTGATTGGCAATGACACCCAAATCTGGCGTTACGACTTTTTCCCCTTCGTGCCGTCCTGCTTTGAGCAGGAGGGAGGGCCCTTCGCCGCCAACAAGACTTACTGGGTGACCGTCAGCTATCTCCCAAGCCCGGGCAACGCCGCCGCCGACTTCTTCGGGTGGAAAACCTCCACCACACATTTCCAGGACGCGGCTGTGTTTGGAACCAACGGGATCAATTGGACGCCGCTCTATGATCCGCGCAGCGGCGCACAACTGGACCTGGCCAAAGTGGTCTGGAAGTTTCCAGTCACGGGCATCAACAAAGACGTCGTCAACAATACCCCAACCACCGCCACCGGCATTCAAATCATCCTGAAAGGCACGCACTTGATCACCTGGTACTTTTCCGCGCCGGCGTGGGCCAACTTCAGCACCTCCTTCGATGCCGCCGGCGATACCATTCTTCAGTGGTCGGGCGGCGTGACCGTTCCGCCCGGAGGAATCAGCCATGTCGGGTTTGAAATGCCCGGCACCGGTCCGCCTACGATCATCGGGATGAGCTGGCTGAACGGCACCACCGTCATCGGCACGCCCGTCCAGATCAATTATCACCTGTTGGGCGACCCCACCGCGGTTGAGCTTAACGACTTCTATCCCGGGACGGTCATCCCCGGCACCGCGAGTGTGGAATACTACGCCACTCCACCGCCGCTGGACCAGATGATCAACGGCGGCACGCGGAATCCGATAGAAACCGACTCGCTCACCACTCCCGGGCCTCAGCAGATGGGGGGTGCAGCGACGATGGCCCTCCCAACCAGTCCGCAAGGCGCTCAGTACGCCATGATCATCATTGTTCTGGACAGTGCGGCGGGAGCGGCCGCAGCGACGGATTTTGTCCTGGTGCCGCTGAACACGGCGCTGTTGCCGGCCATCCAGTCCATTGCCGTTTCGGGTGGAAATGTCACAATGGACTTCTCGTCGGTTTATGGACAGATGTATCAACTGCAATCCTCGGTCAACATGATAACCAACCCGGGCTGGATGAATGTGGGCAGCCCGGTCATGGCGGTGGGAGCAGACACGATTATCGAGGTGCCAATCAGTGGAGGGCAGAACTTCTATCGGCTCATGCTGATGCCATAGCCAGTCGCTTGCGCGCCCGGCAGAAGTGCAGTAATCGCACGGCAACGCTGCGGTGGTTCCGGATATTTCACACGCGCCCGGAAACGCGCGCGGAATTAAGCCGCCTGATTTAATTGGGAGGGGCGGTGTGCCGCCGACCTGAATTCGGGGACGGCAACATGCCGTCCCTCCCCCCGCGAGAATTTTGCATTCGACACCCCGCTTTCAAAATTCAACATTGCGCTGTGTCTCTGACCCGCCTCCAACGCAGTCTGCGCGCCACGTTCTTCGGAATGGCGACGAACGCCGTTCTGTCGGCGGTCAAGCTGGCCGCCGGCATCGTCGGCCATTCGCACGCGCTCGTCGCCGACGCCGTCGAGTCCTTTGCCGACGTGTTCAGCTCGCTCATCGTGTGGCGCGGAGTCATCGTCGCGGCGGAACCGGCGGATGAGGACCATCCCTACGGCCACGGCAAGGCCGAGCCGCTCGCGGCGGCGATTGTTTCGGTGATGTTGTTGCTTGCTGCCGGCTGGATCGCGGTCAAGGCGTTCGGCGAAATCACCACACCGCATGAAGTGCCCGCACCGTTCACACTCGTGGTTCTGCTCGTGGTCGTCGTCGTGAAGGAAATTTTGTTTCGTTTTGTGCGGCGCGAAGCCCGGGCGGTGGACAATGCCGCCGTGCGCACGGACGCGTGGCATCATCGCAGCGACGCCATCACCTCGTTCGCGGCGGGCATCGGCATCAGCGTATCGCTCATTGGCGGCAGGGGCTACGAAGCGGCGGACGATTGGGCCGCCATGGCGGCAGCCTGCGTCATCGCGTGGAACGGCTGGCGGTTGGTGCGCCCGGCATTCAACGAATTGATGGACGCCGCGCCCGACCGCAAAATCCGCGATGAAATCCGGCGCCTGGCGGAGACGATTCCCGGCGTCGCGCGCGTGGAGAAATGTTTCGTGCGCAAAATGGGTTATCAACTTTACGTGGACATGCACGTGGAAGTGGACCCGCAAATGACCGTGCTCCGCTCGCACGAAATCGCCCACGCCGTGAAGGACAAAATCCGCGACGCCAAACCTGCCGTCAGCGACGTGCTCGTCCACATCGAACCATTGGGCATCGCGGCGCGGCGAAAAGATCCGGAGGCGCGGAACTGACTCGCGGGAAGGCTGTGTTCATAACAACCGTCCAAAAAAAATCAAACAATTGGCAAAAACGGTTAAGCCGCGTCGCTGCCCGACCGTTAACTTGGTGGGGCGAACCTGACGGGTGGGCCATCTGCACCCTTGGAACAGGACAAAGCGGACCAGCCGGCCGGCTGGGACACCGCCCTGAAGCCGGGGCCACGCAGGCTCATCCTGCCGCGAGGCGCTGGTCAGGTTTGTCGGCGGAAGCAAGCTCGCCGCCGGGCGAAAAGGCATCACGACTGGTCGCCGGAAACGCTTCCCGGAAGGGGAACGGAACCGGACAGGATGGCGATGATCTCAAGACGCAAACATATTGAGACGGACAAAGCAAAGAGGCCTTGCCGGCGCCCTGCCGGGAATCCATTTTCTGGATTCGGCGCGCGAAGCTGCATCACCATCCGTTCCGCCATCCGGCGGAGTTTTGACCATGAGCGATCGTAAACTGGCTTTCCTCTATTCGCCGGAAGTCGAGGCGTTGAGCTACCCGCCGGAATGCCCCTTCAAAAGCCAGCGCGCCGGCCTCACGCGACTCCGATTGAAATCGTTCGGGCTGCTCGGCGATGAAAACCATTTTGAGGTTTCGCCGCGGCGGGCCACCCTGGCAGAACTGAAACAGTTCCACACCGCGCCTTACCTCCATGAATTGCAGCACGCCGCCGGCGGCGACCTGACGGTGGAAGGTTTGGGCATGGGCATCGGCGGCGTGGACACACCGGTGTTCAAGGACATGTTCGAATGCGGCGACTGGGCCTGCGGCGCGGGTTTTGCCGCGGCCGATTTGTTGCTGCAAAAAAAGGCGGACATTGCCTTCAACCTGCTGGGCGGTTTCCACCACGCGATGGCGGATCGGGCGGGAGGGTTTTGTTACCTCAATGACCTGGCCCTCACCTGCATGAGACTGGCGGACGCCGGTAAACGAGTGCTGTATCTGGACGTGGACGCGCACCACGGCGACGGCGTTCAGTCCGCATTTTACCGCCGCAAGGACGTGATGACCATTTCGCTGCACGAGACTGGACGGACGCTTTACCCGTGGACCGGTTTTGAAGATGAAATCGGCGAAGGCGCCGGTCGCGGTTACAATGTCAACGTCCCCCTGCCACCCGAAACCTATGACGAAGCTTTTCTGACGGCCTTCGATTCCGTGGCGATGCCGCTGGCGACCGCCTTCAACCCCGACGTGCTTGTGCTGGAACTCGGCCTGGATATTCTGGCCGGCGATCCGTTGACACACCTGCGCATGACGAACAATGTTGTCGTCGAAATCGCCGAGCGGCTCTTGCGCCTGAACTGTCCCGTGCTCGTCGCTGGCGGCGGAGGGTATCACGTCGAGAACACAGTCCGGGGCTGGGCGCTCGCCTGGCGGACGTTTTGCGGCGGGAACGACGAATGCGATTATGCCCTCGGCATGGGTGGCGTCATGCTGGCCAGCACCGAATGGGCGGGCGGCCTGCGCGACCGCACTCTGGCGGTTTCGGCGGAGCAGCGCCAGGCCGTCGAACCAGAGTTGCGAACGACGATTGAAACTGTAATTAATAACGTATTCCCGTTGCATGGCCTTGAGGCCCCGTCACCTGGGCGGGCAGTAGGTCTGGCCGGGTTGACCAAAACAGCGACTAAACCAAAACCAGAAAGGAGCACATCATGACCGCGCAAACTCAAACCGTTTCGACCAGTTCCCTGTTGCAGGAGAGCCGGACTTTTCCGCCGGACAAGGAATTGGTCCGGCGCGCCTACATCAACGCCGAGCAATACAAAAAAATGTATGAGCGCTCGATCAAGGATCCGGACGGGTTCTGGCTCGAACAGGCCAAGACGCTCGATTGGATCAAAAAACCGACCAAAGGCCGCAAATACATCTGGGACACCGCCGCGAAACAAGTCGAGTGCACCTGGTTCGAAGACGGCCAGCTCAACGTGACGGTGAACTGCCTGGACCGCCATCTCCAAACCAGAGGCAACAAGGTCGCGCTCCTCTGGCAGGGCGAGCCGGAAAACGATGTCGTCAAACTGACCTACGCACAGTTGCACGAGCAGGTCTGCAAATTCGCCAACGTGCTCAAATCGTTCGGTATCAAAAAGGGCGACCGCGTCTCGATTTATCTGCCGATGATTCCTGAATTGCCCCTGGTCATGCTCGCCTGCGCGCGCATCGGCGCGATTCATTCGGTTGTCTTCGGCGGATTCAGCGCGGAGGCGCTGGCGGGCCGCATCAACGACGCCGCCTGCCGCCTGCTCATCACTTCCAACACCTCGCTGCGTTCCGGCAAGAGCATTCCGTTGAAAGGAATGGCCGATGAGGCGCTGAAGGAAACCGCCACCATCGAGAAGGTCATCGTTGTCAAACGCAACGACACGCCGTGCAACATGACGCCCAACCGCAACGTCTGGTATCACGAGGTGATGGCCAAGGCTTCCGCGGATTGTCCGCCGGTGGCCATGAACGCCGAAGACCCGCTGTTCATCCTTTACACGTCCGGTTCCACCGGCAAACCCAAGGGCGTCGTCCATTGCAACGCCGGCTACCTCCTGCAAGCCGCGCTCACCCACAAATACATTTTTGATGTTCGCGAGGACGACATTTTCTGGTGCACGGCTGACATCGGCTGGGTGACCGGGCACAGTTACATCTGCTACGGCCCGTTGTGCAACGGCGCGACGAGCGTGATGTTTGAGGGCGTGCCGACGTTCCCGGACGCCGGGCGGTTCTGGCACATTGTCCAGAAATTCAAGGTCACGATTTTCTACACCGCGCCGACGGCGATTCGTTCGCTCATCCGGCTCGGCGACGAATGGCCGGCCAAATACGACCTGAGTTCGCTGCGCATGCTCGGCTCGGTGGGCGAGCCGATCAATCCCGAGGCCTGGATTTGGTATCACAAGCACATCGGCGGGGGGCGTTGCCCCATCCTGGACACCTGGTGGCAGACGGAGACGGGCGGCGCGCTCATTTCGCCGCTGCCCGGCGCGCACACGCTCAAACCCGGCAGCGCCAGCCGTCCGTTCTTTGGCGTCGAGCTGGTCATCCTGCGCGACGACGGCAAGCCCTGCGCCGTGAACGAAGGCGGCAAGCTCTGCATCACCAAACCGTGGCCGGGCATGTTGCGCACCACCTGGGGCGACCACAACCGGTTCATCGAGACCTATTTCACGATGTATCCGAACATTTATTTCACCGGCGACGGCTGCCGGCTCGACGAGGACGGCGATTACTGGCTGATGGGCCGCATTGACGACGTGGTGAACGTCTCCGGCCATCGCATCGGCACCGCCGAAGTCGAGAGCGCCCTGGTCAGTCATCCGAAGGTTGCCGAAGCCGCCGTCGCGCCGATGCCGCATGACATCAAAGGCCAGGGACTTTACGCCTTCGTCACGCTCAAGGATAGCGTCCAGGAAAGCGAGGAACTCAAAAAGGAATTGGGCGCTCACGTCCGCAAGGAAATCGGGCCGATCGCCGTGCCGGATAAAATCCAGTTTGCGCCGGGCCTGCCGAAAACGCGCTCGGGCAAAATCATGCGCCGCATCCTGCGCAAGATTGCCGAAAACGCCGTCGAACAAATCGGCGACACTTCGACCCTGGCTGATCCGCACGTAGTGGAGGCCCTCGTCAAAGGCAAGCAATGACAAAGCTAACCCAGGATTAAAACCAGCCGCCGGAGCCTGCAAACTCCGGCGGCACAGTAACCGACAATTTTTTTAAAAACCCATCCACAACCCCAGCCGGCGCCAAACACCCGGAACCCGCATCCGCCAAATGACCAAGCCCCATCGAACGACCACGTAATTTTTTTTGCCGCATATCATTATGAAAACGAATTCCACGAAACTAATGAATCAATTTAGTAAATCTTCATGGTGGTCTCGCGTCGCCATGCTGGCGGTTCTGGGTCTCGCGGCGTTGCCGGCGTATGCCGCTTCCACAAACCTGACCTACAATGCCGAAGCGGCGGTGAAAGAAACCTACGACGACAACGTTTACATCGAGGACATCCAGCCGGCTCCGGCCAACGTCGCCGCCGCCCAAGCCGCCGGTCTGCATCCCGTTCAAGCCGACAAGGCATCGTTCGTCACCACCCTCCTTCCACGGTTTACGTTAAGCTACAAACCCGAGGCCGAGTTCAATGTGATGGCGGCTTACGCGCCGGAGATCGCGCTCTACACCTCGGCGGCGGACGAAGATTACATCGCGCATCGCGGCACGCTGAATTTCAGCGGCAAATGCGAGGATGTGACCTGGGAACTCCTCAACAGCGGGACCTTTGTCGAGGGCAGCACCATCGGCCCGACGTTTGCCCGGAACCAGGACGTGCCCGCCATTGGCGGCATCCCGCTGCGTGACCGGCGCGAGCAGTTCTTTATCCGCAACGGCTTCCGGGTGACACTGCCGTTCGGCAACTGGTTCATCCGTCCAGTGGTGGCGAGTTACTATCACGATTTCATGACCGGGCAGCGGTCGAACCCGGACGAAAGTCAATACGTTTACGAAAATTACATTGACCGCCAGGACGTGAATGGCGGCGTGGACGTTGGTTACGACGTTGGCAAATCCACGTTTGTCGTTTTGGGCTACCGCTACGGCCAGCAGGACCAGGGCGAGCTGCTCGGTGTGCGCAGCCCTTACAACAGCAAGTATAACCGCATCCTGGCAGGCGTGGAAGGTTCGCCGGTGCAATGGCTCAAGTTGAACGTCCAACTCGGACCGGAATTCCGGCGGTTCGATCCCGGCACGGCCGCAGGATTCAACCGCAGCGAAGTGCTGTGCTACGCCGACGCTTCCGCCACGATCATTCCGACCAGGGCAGACACGGTGAGCCTCCGTTGGACGCGCTTCGAGCAGCCGGCGTTTTCCAGCCAGAGCGTTTATGAAGACATCAAGTACGACCTCGCGTATCGGCACAAGTTCTGCGACCAGTTCACTGCGGGCGCGGGATTTACCGCTTACGTCGGTGACTGGCAGACGCCAGTGAACCGCAACGACTGGATTTACACGCCAAGCGTGATGGCCAGTTACGCATTCAGCAAAAATTTCAGTGCCGAAGCCGCCTGGTCCTACGACTGGGTGCAAAACAAAGTGTCCACGAGCGCGGAGGGGGCCACTTGGGCTGACGGCCGCGAGTTCACGCGCAATCTCGTTTCGCTGGCCGTGAAATACGCGTTTTGAGCGGAAAAGGCAGGGCGTGTCACTCCGTGCGAGCCGTCTATTTTGGTGGGGCGAGTGCCCGTCGCGCCGGCTTGTCCGTCATAGCCTTGGCGACGACGGAAGCCCGGCGAAGGCTGATCCTCACGAGCCGAAATGCGCTTCGCCACAAAAGCTCGCAAAGCTCGCAAAGGGTAAATATTTTTTGAACCGCTGATACACGCTAATCAGCGCTGATGACTAAAGATGAGCGGTTCGTTTTCGCTGACTTTTTTCTCCCCAAACCGGTTGGCCGTGGCAAAATCCCGTCATGGCTGGCCGAAGAAAAATGTCCCCTGACTTGTCGCGGCGACTTGTCTCGCCGAAGTCTGACGAAGGTGGAAGCATCACGAAGACGGACGAAATGCGAAAGCTCATCCACTCGTTTCGCGGCAAGTTCAAGCTGAACACCGGCGGCAAGCCGTTCAGCCAATGGTGGGCAAACTACAAACGCGAAGAAAAGGAACTGGAAGAAAAGCGATTCCAGCGGCTGGCGGCTTTAGGTAAAAAATAGACCATCGGGATTATGGCTGGGCAAAATAAAGATTGGACGCGCGAAGAACACATCCTCGCCTTCAATCTCTATTGCAAAATCCCGTTCGGCCAAATCCACATGCACAACCCGCGCGTTATCCAACTGGCGCGGATGCTTGATCGCAGCGTCGGCTCTGTGTCCTTGAAACTTTCTAACTTTGCGCGGCTCGACCCGGCGTTGCAGGCGCGCGGTATTCGTGGGATGCGGCACGGTGCGAAAGGCGAGGAAGAGGTCTGGCACGAGTTCGCGGAACGCCCTGAAACGTTGGCGTTTGAAAGCGAGCGGCTGCTGGCCGACCGCCTTGATCGGCCCATTGAAGAAGTGGCGGACGTGGACACCGATGACTTGCCCGCCGCCGGGCTTGAACGCGAGGCCACCGTGCGCGTGCGCGTAAACCAGAGTTTTTTCCGCAGCCGCATCCTCTCCGCTTACAATTTCCGCTGCTGTGTCACTGGCTTGACCATCCAACCGCTGCTCACGGCCAGCCACATCATTCCGTGGGCCGAGGACGAGAAGAATCGGTTGAACCCGAAAAATGGTCTTTGCCTGAACGCACTCCACGACCGTGCGTTCGACCGGCATTTAATGTGGATTGAAGATAATTTTGTTATCCATTTTTCGCCCCAACTCAAAAGAGGTCCGGATGCTTCAAAGGAAACAATCCGTTGGTTGACAAGCTTTGAAGGCGCGCGTCTGTTGCTGCCGAAGAAATTTTCGCCCGACCCGGGGTTCTTGAAGCGTCATGTTGAAATATGCCTGGCTAAACACGGCAAGCAGAAATGTTTTTGAAACGAGAACCTAGTGCATGAGCCAATGAAATTCTGGTGGGTCAATCACAGTCAGACCTTCCGACACGAGTTTTTCGGCAAGTACATTTGGTCGCCAAAGCGCAAACGAAACGACCAAGTCAACCCGTTCTACGAAAACATGCGCGTGGTCACGCCGGGCGACATCATTTTCTCTTTTGCTGATGGCGCGATTCAAGGCTTTGGGATGGCGCGGACACATTGTTACACTTCGCCGCGCCCGGATGAATTCGGACACATCGGCCAGGCATGGAACGAAGTCGGCTGGCGGGTGGACATTGATTTTCAGAAATTCACCGACCCGATTCTGCCTACGCAACACATGCAGGCAATCGCGCCGACATTGCCGGAACGCTATTCGCCCATCCGCGCCAATGGCTATGGCAACCAGGGTGTTTATCTCGCCCAGATTCCCCGTCCAATGGCACTTGTCATCGCGCAACTCGCTTCGCCGGAATTGTTGGGAGTCATCCAAGGCATCCAGATTTCCGAAACGGCGGAAGCCCCGCTGCCGGAGCTGCGCGGAATCGTTGAATGGGAAGAGCGCGAATGTGAGCAGATTTCCGAGGACCAACGACTGCGCGAAACCGAAAAGCAGGCGCTCATCAAGGCGCGGCGCGGACAGGGCTTGTTTCGTCAAAACGTCGCACGCATCGAGCACTTCTGCCGTGTCACACGCGTGGACCGGCCCGAACATTTGATTGCCAGCCATATCAAACCGTGGCGGGAATCGGACAATAGGGAGCGGCTGTTTGAGGGCAACGGCCTGCTGCTCACGCCGACCATTGACCATCTGTTTGACCGTGGCTTTATTTCTTTTGAAAACAACGGTGAATTGCTAATCTCACCAGTGGCTCACGAGGAATCCATGAAGAAAATGGGAATCATCACAGATCGCGTCGTCAACGTCGGTGGCTTTGCCGAACTACAAAAGGAATTCCTTGAATTCCATCGCACTAACGTGTTTTTGAAAAGAGAAACAAACGCATGACTGCGTTTAATTCACCATAGGCATGATATGGAAAAACTCATATCGAGCAAACGATACCTCACCGATCACATAGCTCGGGAGTTGTTTGAAACTTTTGACGGCAAGGAGGGCGATTTGGCGCTTTCCGAAGCAATTTTCTATTACGATTTTCCTAGTTTCCGGGATTACGATGACGACTCGTACCGGCCAAACGCGCTTGTTTTGTCGCCGCATCACGGGATCGTTGCGTTGAATTTTTGCGATGCGGAAGACGCGAAGAAACGGAGAGGGGAGCACTATAGTGGCTGCTGACGAAAATCTTAGCCAGTTCTTCAGCATCCTTTTCGGTCGGTTGATCAAGAGCCGGCTCTTGCGACGAGCACGCAATGAGCTTGCATTCCCGTTCAATGCAATAATTTACTCGCCTGGCTTAGGGCATGACCTCCAAGTATCGTTGCAGGGTCGTGTGGAAAACACGATCTGCAACTCGTTCGAGGCCCTCAGCGGTTGGATGGAAAAAAACCGGACCGCTAAAATTGAAAAGGACATCGTCTCTGAGACGAGATCGATAATCGAAGGGGCTAAAGCTCTCAACCGACCAAAACCGAGAGACATTCCGAGTGATAGGAAAGCGCCCAAAGCGCACATTCTCGCGGCACTGGAAGCCGAGATCGCGAATTTCGACGCAGAACAACGGAAGGCCGCAATCACCTTACTTTCCGGTCCGGAGCGGATACGAGGGGCTCGCAGGCACTGGCAAAACAATTGTGCTGGCCATGAAGGCTGCACAGTTACATCTAGATGACTCCCGCAAACGCATTCTCTACACGTTTCATACGAAGAGCCTTTACGACCTTATCAAGCGACTAATCACCCGATTTTACAGGCACTATAAAGATGCTGATCCGAATTGGGAACATGTTCAAGTCCTCCATGCGTGGGGTGGAGTCAATTTGGCTGGAGTTTACCATAAAGCGTGCATTGACAATGGCGTCACGCCTCTTCGATGGCAAGATGCCCAGAACAGAGCAGACCCTTTCAACTATGTTTGCGCCGATTTACTCGCCCGCACCGCGATCAAACCGGCGTACGACGACATACTCATTGATGAAGCGCAGGACTTGCCAGAGACATTTTTCCGGCTTTGTTTCGAGCTAACACCTGGGGATCGCGATTCCAAAAATATTGTGTGGGCATACGATGAATTACAAAACATTTTCAATGTGAAGGTCCGATCACCGCGTGAGCTTTTCGGAATGGATAAAAATGGGGAACCGTTGATCGATCTTGAGAGAGCGTCAGCAAGATTGCCGCAATACCTTAGTAATGACGTGGTGCTTCGCAAGAGCTATCGGAATCCAAAAGAAATTCTTGTCACCGCGCACGCCCTCGGTTTCGGTCTTTATAGCAAGCAGATCGTTCAGATGCTCGAGAACGAGGAGCATTGGAAAGATGTCGGTTATGAAGTTATCAAAGGTGACTTTCGAACGGGTTCGCACACCGTAATCGTCAGGCCTGAGGAAAACAGCCCGCTTAGTCTCTCGCAGCGCCAATCCAAGGACGAAATTATACAGTGCTTCACAGCTCAAAGCGCGGAAAAGGAAGTTGAGTGGGTTGTCCGGCAGATTTCAACGTTCCTAGACGACGGGCTTCGCCCCGAGGAGATTCTGATTGTATCCCTTGATGATCGTAACGCGCGCGACTATTTCAATGGTATCCAGCATGCCTTACTCAAAAGAAATGTCATTTGTAATAACGTTCTGGACAACCCGTATACATCGGCAAACTTCGCGCTTGAAGGGAAAATCACTCTCTCTACAGTGCACAGGGCGAAAGGGAATGAAGCCGCGGTCGTATTCGCAATTGGAATAGACGCACTTCATATGCTTCGGAATAGCAGAAAGGGCCGGAACAGGATTTTCACTGCATTCACACGTGCAAAAGCTTGGTTGCGCGTTTCGGGTGTTGGCGATCTTGCCTCTTATTTTCTAAATGAAGTAGCCTTGGCGTTAGAAAAATGTCCGAATCTCGAATTTACCTTTCCGGACCTTAAACAAGTGGACTTGTTGCAGCGTGATATGAGTAAACGCGAGGCTAGACTTATTAAACTTCGTGACAAATATCGAAAGGAATTGCGCAGCCTTGGTCTAAATGAAGAAGAAATGGCAGGGTTCTTGGTCGGAGAAGAGAAAAAGTGAATGCCGACGCGTTTAATGCCAGCGTTCGATCGGCCTACCACTTCTTGAAGGAGTGCCAGCTCGTTCGTAGTTTTACCGCGTTCAAATCGCATAATCCTTCTGGCAGGTTTCGTGAACTCTCTCTTACCGTAGATTCGCTTTATCGCGATCTGTTTTTATGTGGCTTGCGCAACGGCGATTATAATTTGCTTCTTTCTGATTACGCTTATTTCCAGTTTACGCATTTTGATAAATTACATTACCGGTTAGCCTATTATCCGAATCCTTTCCTCGGAATGGACAACGCGGAGGCACGTGAATTGGATAAAGCCGTGTCTGAAGGGGTGTTGAGTTTTGAAGATTACTCTCATTTTTTGTCCGACCAGCGTTACGAGGTTACTGTCCCTGTGATCCGATTCGAACTGGATTGCAATGCTTACGTGCGGCTCGCTCACCCCGCAGCACATTTCCACGTGGGCATGCACGCGGAGAATCGGTGGCCGGTTTCTCGCTGTCTTACGCCAAGGGCTTTCACATTGTTGATCGTCAAACTTTACTACTACTTTGCCTGGACATCTTACGGCATGCTCAGGCGCGAAGAAGATGGGTTCAAAAACCGTTTTGATAGGTATTTTGTGAAAGAAAAAGGCGATTGCGCCCCTTTAGGCGAAGGCCTGTTTCACAAACACGAGAAAGGCCAGCTACACTTTTCCTAAAATCTCTGTTGTTGCCGCGAATGCGCGACATGTTCCAACTGCGGCGGGCTTTGGTCAGACGATCCCGATTCACGCTGAAAGTTTAGCGCGATGGAAATCCGTGTCCACCGCGTATAGCGGCGTGGCCGCGACGCGGTTTTACGCCGTGTCCATCCCGCCTTCATTTCATTTCAGCGCGACAGGCCATGGTTGAAATGCCTCGTCGCGATTTGATTTGCCTCGGATCAAAATGATTACGCGTCTTTTAAATAAAATCAGCGTCTTAGTCGGTTAAAATTGACGCAATTCAATCTGCTTGGACCCGGGTTTAATCATCTCCTTCGTCTTGTTAATTTACATAGCCTCAAATCAGGATTGTTTGACGTTTTTCAAGGTTACAAAGCCTCTTTGCAGGGTTGAAAAATGATAAATCAACCTTGAAAAATGGCCTGTCGTAGCAAGTGCCGTTGCGTTAATGACTTAAACAGGCTCCGACTTAATTAAATTAGTCTCCAATTTAATTAAGTCCGACACGAAGTTAATTATGTGGGAGTCTTTTCAGTCATCTTCGTCGTCTTGCAGCCCGCAAAATGTCCAAGTTAATTACATTCCATTGCAACAAAGTTGAGTTGGGCTCGCTTCAGATTGATTCCCTCGTCCCGCAAATTTGCAAAGACCCGTTTCAATCTACCGGAACGAAGAACCACTTGACGTGAATTCGGCTCCTGTTCCATGAACGGCGCTCAGGCGTCAGGTGATCTCTACCCTCAACGATGGAATTCGACACCTCACCTTTAATTCCTCTCCCCGTTCGAGGCGAAGAGGAAACCCGTGTCCATCCGCGTTCATTTCGCCGTCGCCGAGGCCATGGCGGACAGGCCGTGGTTAAAGTTTTGCGCCTTTTTGAGCCTTATTGCGGCAAAAGAGTTTCGCGTGGTTGGTGTGTTTCGTGGTTGATTTCTGCCGCCTATCCCGGTCTTCGCCATGCTTCGACGCGGCCAGCCGGGGCTTGGGAAAATATGTCGGGGATTTTCCCGGGACGTTGCCCCGGGCTATTTTCCGTCAGCCTTTCAGACTTTCAATTGGTGTCAATTCGTGAAATTCGCGGAAAAAGTTTCCGTGGTTTTATGGTTTTGAAGCAACGGATGTTGTTTGTTTGCCAAAATAAGTGGGGGTGGTCGCGCCGCTCCAATCTATGCTGACTCCAGAGCCGTCGGCGATGAGGAAGGCCGGTTGGATTTCGCCGTCAAAATGGCCGTTTCAACGATGCAATGACTTTGAATTTTTCAATAAAATGAGCACAAGACCGAAACTAACACTGGACGCCAACGAAGGCGTCGCCCACGTCGCCTACCGCCTCAATGAGGTCATGGCCATCTATCCCATCACGCCGTCATCCCCCATGCCCGAATTCTGCGATCAATGGGCGTCCGAGGGCAAAAAAAATCTCTGGGGCACCATCCCGTCCATTGTGGAATTGCAGAGCGAAGGCGGCGCCAGCGGCGCGGTTCATGGCGCGCTGCAAACCGGTTCCATCGCCACCACGTTCACGGCGTCGCAGGGTTTGTTGTTGATGATTCCCAACATGTTCAAAATCGCGGGCGAGCTGCTGCCCACGGTTTTTCACGTTACCGCCCGCTCCGTCGCGACCCACGCCCTCTCCATTTTCGGCGATCACAGCGACATCATGGCCGTGCGGACGACCGGCTGGGCCATGCTGGGGTCGGCCAGCGTGCAGGAAGCGCCGGACTTCGCGCTGATTGCGCAGGCGGCCACGCTGCGCTCGCGGATTCCGTTCGTGCATTTCTTCGACGGCTTCCGCACCTCGCACGAGGTGCAGAAAATTGAGATGCTGACCGAGGCCGACTTGCGCGCGTTGATTGACGACAAGCTGATTGCCGAACACCTGAAACGGGCGATGACGCCCGACCATCCGGTGTTGCGCGGCACGGCCCAGAACCCGGACGCGTTCTTCCAGGCCCGCGAAGCCTGCAACCCGTTTTACGCCGCCTGCCCGGACATTGTGCAACAGGTGATGGACGAATTCGCGAAGCAGGTGGGCCGCGCCTACAAACTGTTTGAATACGTCGGCGCGCCGGACGCGGAACAGGTGATTGTGCTCATGGGCTCGGGCTGCGAAGCGGTTCATGAGACGGTTGAGGCCTTGAACAAACGCGGCGCGAAACTCGGCGTGGTCAAGGTGCGGTTGTATCGGCCGTTCGACGGCAAACGTTTTGTGGAAGCGCTCCCGCGGTCGGTCAAGGCCGTGGCGGTTTTGGATCGCACCAAGGAACCGGGCGCAGCGGGCGAGCCGCTCTATCAGGATTGTGCGGCGGCGATTCTCGAAGGCATGGCCAACGGCTGGGGGAATTTGAAATCGCTGCCCAAAGTCGTCGGCGGCCGCTACGGCCTGTCCTCCAAGGAATTCACGCCGGCGATGGTGAAGGCCGTCTTCGACAATCTGGCCGCCGAAAAACCGAAAAACCATTTCACCGTCGGCATCACCGACGACGTTTCCCACACCAGCCTGCCGGTGGATCACGAATTTTCCACCGAACCCGACAACGTGATTCGTGCCTTGTTTTACGGCCTGGGTGCGGACGGCACGGTGGGCGCGAACAAAAATTCCATCAAAATCATCGGCGAAGGCACCGACAATTTCGCGCAGGGCTACTTTGTCTATGATTCCAAGAAATCCGGCAGCATGACGGTGTCGCACCTGCGGTTCGGGCCGGAGCCGATTCGCTCCACCTACCTCATCACCCGCGCCAATTTCGTGGCCTGCCACCTGCCGACGTTTCTGGAGAAATACGACATGGTCAAACCGCTGGTGTCCGGCGGCACGTTCCTGCTCAACACGCCTTACTCGAAGGACGAAGTGTGGTCCAAGCTGCCGACGCCGCTCCAGGAATCGCTCATTGCCAGGAAGGCGAAGTTTTACGTGATTGACGCGACAAAGGTGGCGCGCGACAGCGGCATGGGCGGGCGCATCAATACCATCATGCAGGTCTGCTTCTTCGCGCTTTCCGGCGTATTGCCGCGCGACAAAGCCATCGAAGCCATCAAGTATTCCATCAAGAAAACCTACGGCAAAAAAGGCGAGGAAGTCGTCGCCATGAACCTCAAGGCGGTGGACAACACGCTGGAGCATTTGCACGAAGTGACGGTGCCAGACCGCGTGAATGGCAGCGGCGGCTTGCTTCCGCCCATCTCGCGGAACGCGCCGCAATTCGTGCAGGATGTCCTCGGCCGCCTCGCCGTGAGCGAAGGCGATGAATTGCCGGTAAGCGCGTTCCCGGCGGACGGCACGTTCCCGACCGCCACCGCGCAATACGAAAAACGCAACCTTGCGCTGGACATTCCGGTGTGGGACGAAAAGGTTTGCATCCAATGCCTGAAATGCGTCGCCATCTGCCCGCACGCGACCATCCGCGCCAAGGTCTATGAACCGGCGGCGCTCAATGGCGCCCCCGCCACTTTCAAGAGCACAGACAGCCGCAATCCGGAGTTCAAGGGCTGGAAGTTCACGCTGCAAGTCGCGGCGGAGGATTGCACCGGCTGCGGATTGTGCGTGGACGTTTGCCCGGCGAAGAACAAGACTGAAGCCAAGCTCAAAGCCATCAACATGCGGCCCCAGGCACCGCTGCGATTCCCGGAGCGCGAGAACTGGAATTTCTTCCTCGCCCTGCCCGAACTGGACCGGCGCAAGGTCAAAACGACCCAACTGCGCCAGCAACAGTTCATGCGGCCTCTGTTCGAATTCAGCGGCGCGTGCGCCGGCTGCGGCGAGACGCCCTACATCAAAATGCTGTCGCAACTGTTTGGCGACCGCGCTGTGATTGCGAATGCGACTGGTTGTTCCTCGATTTACGGGGGCAACCTGCCAACGACGCCCTATTGCGTGGACAAAAGCGGGCGCGGGCCGACCTGGTGCAATTCGCTGTTCGAGGACAACGCGGAGTTCGGTCTTGGCTTCCGTGTTTCGATTGACAAGCAAAAGGAATTTGCAACGGACTTGGCGAAGAAACTCGCGCCGCAACTGGGCGACGATCTCGTGACCGGCATCGTGAACGCCAATCAAACCGATGAAGCCGGCATTTACGACCAGCGCGAGCGCGTCGCCGCGTTGAAACAAAAATTGCAGAAGCTGGATTCGGCGGAAGCGAAACTGCTGCGCGGCCTCGCCGATCAACTGGTGCGCAAGAGCGTGTGGGTGATCGGCGGCGATGGCTGGGCTTACGACATCGGTTACGGCGGCCTCGACCACGTGCTGGCCAGCGACCGTGATGTGAACGTGCTCGTGCTCGACACGGAGGTTTATTCCAACACCGGCGGGCAGATGTCCAAATCCACACCGCGCGGCGCGGTGGCGAAGTTCGCCGCCGCCGGCAAGGTGATGGGCAAGAAAGACCTTGGCCTCATCGCCATGACCTACGGCCACATCTACGTGGCCAGCGTGGCGCTGGGCGCTAAGGACGAGCAGGCCTTGCGCGCGTTCGTGGAGGCCGAATCCTATCCCGGCCCTTCGCTCATCATCGCTTACAGCCATTGCATCGCGCATGGCATTGCGGTGGACATGGGCGTCGGCGCGCGCCAGCAGAAGCTCGCGGTGGAAACCGGCCAATGGCTGCTTTACCGGTTTGACCCGCGCCGGACCGCCGCCGGCGAGAATCCGCTGCAACTCGATTCCTCGGCCGCAAAAGCAAAATTACAGGATTATCTCCTGACGGAAAACCGTTTCAAAATGCTCACCAAGAGCAAACCGGAGGAGGCGAAGAAACTGTTCGCCCAGGCGCAGGTGGATGCCGACCGCCGTTGGAAATTCTATCAATTCCTGTCCGGACGCGATTTGAAGGGCAATGGCAACGGACAAACGGTGCCCAAACCGGCAACCACCGTGGACCAACAACCATGAGTTCAATGATGATTTACGAATTACGATTGCCGATTGACACCGCCGAAGGCGGGCTGGCGCGTAAATCGTAAATCGCAAATCGTAAATGTTATGAATTTGACGACCACATATCTCGGACTGAAACTGCGGACGCCGCTCGTCGCGGCGGCCTCGCCGCTGTCGGAAGAAATTGACAACCTCAAACGCATGGAAGACGCCGGCGCAGCGGCAGTAGTGCTTTATTCGCTGTTCGAGGAGCAACTGCGCCAGGACCGCGCCGAACTGGTGCATCATCTGGAACAAGGCACCGAGAGTTTCGCGGAGGCGCTCACTTATTTTCCCGAGCCGGAGGAATTTCATCTTGGCCCCGAGGAATATCTCAAGCACATCGCCAAGGCGAAAAAGGCGACGCGCCTCCCCATCATCGCCAGTCTGAACGGTTCGTCGGTCGGCGGCTGGACGCGCTACGCCAAGCTGATCCAAGAGGCTGGTGCGGACGCGCTCGAACTGAACATTTACTTCATCCCGACCGATTTCAACCTGTCGGGGACGTCGGTGGAACAAACCTATCTGGACATCCTGAAGGCGGTAAAATCGGAAGTGACCATTCCCGTCGCCGTCAAACTCAGCCCCTTCTTCAGCAATTTCGCGAACATGGCAAAACGGCTCGACGACGGGGGAGCGAACGGGCTGGTGCTGTTCAACCGGTTTTATCAGCCGGACATTGATCTGGAGTCGCTGGAAGTCAAACCCAACATTCTGTTGAGCACGCCTATGGCTATGCGCGTACCGCTGCGCTGGATTGCGATTCTTTCCGGTCATATTCGCGCGAGCCTGGCCGCCACCAGCGGCATCCACCGCGCTTCCGACGTGTTGAAGATGCTCATGGCCGGCGCCGACGTGACGATGCTTTGTTCGGTGTTGATCCGGCACGGCGTCCGGCAAATCAGCACGATTGAACGCGACCTGGTCGCGTGGCTGGAAGAGCACGAATACGAGTCCGTGTCACAACTCAAAGGCAGCCTCAGCCAGAAGAATTGTCCCGCGCCCGGTGAATTCGAGCGCGCCCAATACATGCGGGCCATTTCCAGTTATCCCGTCCCGACGGTGAACTGATCATTTCGAACTCCAGGCATGCCTGTCGCGCTGTCAGGTTGGAGGAGGTGCCTGTCCTCCAGCCCGATGATATCGGGACGGCGGAGGCCGGAAGGCTTCTGACATGCTGCTCCATCTGCTCCGCCATCACATGATGGCGAAGTCTTTTAAGCCGCTAAATCCCAACTGGCGCCACGTGCGGATGAACGCGGACGGACACGAACATCTTCATCGAATGTTGGACGTTCATCGTTGAATGTTTTCCTCGACCGAACTTCCATCTGCGATTTCCTGTCCGCCGCTCGTCCATTGCGTTCGCTTTCAGGAGCCTGGCCCGGTACCGCTCTCTTTGTTCTGGTTTTATGCTATAATCCTGGCATAATTTGATTTTATAGAAAATATCAATCCATATGTTTTATCCGATCAGATTGCCGCGGTTGAGAGCGCAGGCCATCACCGCCTTTTGGCTGATGGGCATCCGGCATCCGGTTCACGCCCAGGCCGTCGCCACGAACGATTTTTATTTCACTCAGGAAGGAATAACCCTGACGGTGCCCGCGCCGGGCGTCCTGGCCAACGATACCGGCGGTGGCCCCTTAACGGCCACATTGGTCGCCCCGCCGGTCAACGGCGTCCTCACCTTCAATAACAATGGTTCGTTTGTTTACAGCCCCACGAACAGCTTTACCGGCATGGACGGTTTTACTTACCGGGCGGTCAGCGGTTCGCAAACTTCCAGCGTCGCGTCCGTTGACCTCATGGTTCTGGCGCCCGGAGAACTCTTCTACGATAATTTCTCACGTCCCACCGCCGGCGGCTCCGTATTCCCCTGGACCTCGGTATCCAACATCACCGGCTATGCGCCGATTTTGGGCGCTTGGGGCATCACCAACAACCTTTTGATCGGAAACAGCTTTTCCAACAGTTATGGGTACGCCTATTTCAACACCAATTGGACGGATTATTCGGTGCAGGCGCAAATCCGGTTTGCCGCGAACAACGCGGCGAGCGCCGGCCTGCTGGGACGATTGAACGCGACCGGGACAAACAGCGCGCACTACGACGTATGGGTTTATCCGGAAGCATCCACCGAACCGCTCGGGTCAAATGGCACGGCGATCCTGCGCATCTTCAAACACCGGGCTTGGACCGCCTACGCGGAGATTGGAAATCCGGTAAGACTGCCCGGCGTGGGGGTGGACTGGCACACCGTGAAGCTGACGTTCAAAGGCACCAACATCTCCGCCTATTTCGACGGCGTCCTGACGCTGAGCGTAACCGACAACGGTTCCGTTGACGCCACACCAATATTGACCAACGGCGGGATCGGCCTGAACATGTGGATGCAGTACCCGGTTGCTTACACCTTCTCGGTGGCCAATCTGCTCGCGTTTACCACCAACGCCGTTGCCAATTACGACACTTACACCGCCACCACCAACACCACACTGCATGTGCCGGCGCCAGGGGTTTTGGCCAATGACGCAGCTCCCGGCCCTTTGACGGCCACGCTCGTGAGCGGCCCCGCCCAAGGCAGCTTGACGCTGACCAACAACGGCGGATTCAGTTACACGCCCAACAACGGCTTCAGCGGGACGGACAGTTTCACGTACCAATGCACCGACGGCCAGAACACCTCCGCGGTGGCCACGGTAGTCATCGCTGTGAACGATTGGGTGTGTGCCAACAACGACGCCTACGGCATGTCGTCCAACAGAACCCTGAACGTGGGCGCGCCGGGAGTCATGGCAAACGACCAGGGCGGCACCGGACCCGGGACCGCCTTATTGGACAGCGGCCCGGCCGACGGCAGCCTGACTTTGACCAACAACGGCGGGTTCACCTACAAGCCCGTGAAAGGTTTTGTCGGGTTGGACAGCTTCACTTATCATTGCTATGACAACCAATCCACGTCCCGTGAGGCGGTGGCCATCATCAATGTGGTGACGCAGGAGCCGCCGCCGGTGATGCTTTCGCTTGGCCTCACGAACAACAATGTCGCCGTCACGTGGAGCTCGGCGGCGAACCTGATCTACCAACTGCAGAGCAACACCAACTTGAACAACACCAATTGGATTAATGTGTTGCCGAACGTGACGGCCAACGGCCCAACGACCACCGAAACCAACGCCATCGGCAACGCGCCGCAACAGTTCTATCGGGTGAGTCTCCTGACGCCGTGAGCCGGCCCTGCGTCCTGGCCGATTCGAAGTTCAGCCCGGTGAATTCGAGGGCCTGCCATACCTGCGGCCATCTCCAACCAAGCGGTCCCGACAGTGAGTTGAAAATTCTGAAATCCGAAGGTTCGTCCCAGAGGGGCGCGCACGGCGAGTCACCATATCTGGCAAAGTTCCAACGGCGCAACACCGGAAGCTTCTGTCGTGCCGCCTTTTCCTGATTTGATGTTCACTGCCCACTCCGATATGAAGGTATCGGGGTTCATACCTTGATGTTTCCCTTAGCCCTCAACTGACAATGGACCCCCATCTTCCAACCTCGTTTTCCACGGGTCCTTTCCTTTCCCTTTCAAGGCTTGGCCCGGCGCGGCTTTCTATTGGTTGGAATTGTGCTACAATGCTGCCATTGTTTGGTTCAAAAATGAAATCAAAGGATATGTTTAGCTCGACCGGATTGTGGCGGTTGAACGCGCAGACGATCATTGCCTTATGCGTAATGGGCCTCTGGCATTCGGTTCGAGCCCAGGTCGTCACCGCAAATAATGATTTTTATGTTGCGCCGGAGGGAACGGCATTTACGGTGCCAGCGCCGGGTGTCTTGGCCAACGATAGTGGAGGCAAACATTTAACAGCAACGTTGGTTACCCGGTCGGCGCATGGCTCGCTCACTTTGAACGCGAGTGGTTCCTTCACTTACACCCCAACGAACAGCTTTACCAGCATGGACGGCTTTACCTATCTTGCGAGCGACGGTTCACCGGGTTCCAGCCTTGCGACCGTGGACATCATGGTCGTGGCGCCGGGTGAACTCTTTTACGACAATTTCGCGCGCCCGACCAACAGCGGCTCAGTTTTCCCTTGGACGCCGGTATCGAACACCAACGGATTGTTCCCGGTTTTGGGTACTTGGAGCGTTGCCAACGGCCTGCTGATTGGAAACGGCCCTTTCTACACCTACGGATACGTCTGTTTTAACACCAATTGGACGGACTATTCGGTGCAGGCGCAGATTCGATTTGCCGCGAACAATGCGGCGAGCGCCGGCCTGCTTGGGCGCTTGAACGCGACCTCGACAAACAGCGCGCACTACGACGTATGGATTTATCCGGAAGCATCCACCGAACCCCTCGGGTCGGGAAATGGCACGGCCATTTTGCGGCTGTTCAAGCATCAGGCCTGGACTACTTACACGGAAATCGGGAACCCGGTTACGCTGCCGGGAGTGGGAGTGAACTGGCACACCGTGAAGCTGACGTTCAAAGGCAACACCATCTCCGCGTATTTCGACGGCAACCTGATGATAAGCGCGACGGACAATGGTTCCATTGATGGCAAGCCGGCCTATACCAGCGGCGGGATCGGCCTGAACATGTGGACCGCACCTCCCGCCGCCTACAGTTTCTCGTTGGCCAACTTGCTCGTGAGCACCACCAATACCATTGCCAATTACGACAACTATGTTGCCACCACCAACATGACACTGCATGTGCCTGCGCCGGGAATCCTGGCCAATGACGCAGGGACCGTGCCTTTGAGCGCCACGTTCGTGAGCAGCCCGACCCACGGCAACCTGACACTGACCAACAATGGTGGGTTCAGTTACACGCCCACGAACGGTTTCAGCGGGACGGACAGTTTCACCTATCAATGCAGTGACGGCCAGACCACGTCCCAGGTGGCGACCGTGACCATCAATGTGAACAATTCGGCATTTGCCAACAATGTCGCCTATGGCATGTCTTCCAACAAAACCCTGAGTGTGGGACCTCCTGGAATCCTGGCGACCGCCCAGGGCGGGACCGGGCCTTTGACCGCCATATTGGACAGCGGCCCGGCCGACGGCAGCCTGACTTTGACCAACAACGGCGGGTTCAGTTACACCCCCACGAACGGTTTTATCGGGCTGGACAGTTTCACCTATCAGTGCCAGGACAGCCAGTCCACCTCGCGGGTAGCAGTGGCAACCATCAATGTAGTGACGGCGGAGCCGCCGCCGGTGATGCTTTCGCTTGGCCTCACGAACAACAATGTCGCCGTCACGTGGAGCTCGGCGGCGAACCTGATCTACCAACTGCAGAGCAACACCAACTTGCACAACACCAATTGGATTAATGTGTTGCCGAACGTAACGGCCAATGGCCCCACGACCACCGAAACCAACGCCATCGGCAACGCGCCGCAACAATTCTATCGGGTAAGTCTCCTGACGCCGTGAGCCGGCCCTGCGTCTTGGCCGATTCGAAGTTCAACCCGGCGAATTCGCGCGCGCGCAATACATGCGGGCTATCTGCAGTTATCCCGTCCCGACGGTGAGTTGAAAATTCCGGAATCCGGGAAGCCAGAACTGAAATCAAACCGCGGATTGCGCGGATGACGCTGATTTGTTTTTTGGGTAGGGACGGATCGCCGAGCCGTCCGGTTCGGTCGAGCAAGGGAGGCGGTACTCAAGCTGTTTTCAGGTTGTTGAAATCCGCGTAAAAGGCCGTTGGGCCTCACGCGGCTGGCCACGTAAAGGTCGTTTGATTGCAGATTGCCGAATTCCGCCTTCGCCAAGGCTCCCGTCATCTCCAGCAAAGCGAGATTCGATGCGAAAAGTCGCCGCGACAGGGAATGTGGAATGAAGAATGCGGACTGAATGACGGTGTCAAGGGAATCGAAGACGGGAAAACATTGAACATCGAGCATTCAACCGGAATCTCCGGGCCGGAGAGTGAGCGCAAAACGGCATTGATTGTGGAAGGCGGAGCTATGCGCGGGGCGTGGGCGGCAGGGGTGCTGGCCTTTCTGCATGAAACCGGACGGCGCCAATATGACCTCGTCTATGCGGCTTCTTCCGGCGCTTGTTCGGCGGCTTATTTTGTCGCCGGACTGTGGGAACCGGGCCTGACCATCTGGCGCGAACTGGCCAGCAAGGTGGTGCGCAAAACCAACTTTCTCCACCGTAAACCCGTTATTGACCTGGCGTACCTGGTGGATCATGTCATCCGGCAACACGTTCCGCTTTCGGTCGAGGCGCTGCAAAAGGCGCCCACCCGCTTTTTCATCGTCTTGACGGATTGTCATACTGGTGGACCAGTCTATTTCCACGTTTGCGATGACCGGGTCTTTGCCGCGCTCCGCGCCACTTCCTCCCTGGCCCTGGCGACGCGCGGGTATGATTTCGTGGACGGCCATCCGTACGCCGACGGCGGGGTGTCGGACCCCATTCCCGTCCGGCGTGCGATTGCGGATGGCGCAACGGACATTACCGTGGTGCTCACGCACAAACTGACTTTCCGGCTCAAGCCGATACCGCGCTGGCTGGGGCGGGTTGCCTACCCTGAATTCCCCAGGGTGGCCCGGGTCTGGACGGCCCGGCAAAATGTGAATTACAACGACGCGCTCGAACTGATGAAGCATCCGCCGGCGGGCGTGCGCATCCAGGTGTTCAGCCCGCTCCGGCGGCTGCCGGTGACTTCCTTTACCGTCGAACCGAAACGAATCGAGGCCGCCTTGGCCTTGGGACACGATGAAGCTCTAGAACAGGCAAAGCGGAAGGGGTGACCGCGTAAAAGGCCTTTGGCCTCACGCGGTTTCCGGGTCTGGCGTTTCAGATTTGGCGTCTGGCGTGAATCCGTGCGCCTCCGCGTATCGCACGGTGGCCGCCACGCGGCTTTACGTCGTGTCATCCACGGTTGAAGATGGCGGAGTGCGTGCCGTTCACCATTGCCGGCAACGCGCCACAACAATTCTATCGGATAAGTCTCCTGACACCGTGAGCCGGCCCTCCGCCTTGCCTGATTCGAAGTTCAACCCGGCGAATTCGCGCGCGCGCAATGCCTGCGGGCCATCTCCAACCAGGCTGTCCCGACGATGAGTTGAAAATTCTGAAATCCGAAGGTTCGTCCCAAGGGGTGTCCAGTCCGGCGGGGCGAGACCCCGTCGAGCCATCGCTGATAGCCGATGAAAACCTTGTCGAGCGCCCTGCGCGTCCGTAGTTTGACGGCATGGACACCGCCATTGCCCCAGTTACATCTGCCGAGGTTCCGATCCTGCTGGAGCTCATCCGCGAACTCGCCCGGTTCGAACACCTGGAACATGAGGTGCAGGCGACGGTGGAATCGTTGAACGGTTCCCTGTTTGGTCCTCAACCGGTGGCGGGTGCTCTGCTCGCGCGCTGTGACGGCGAGGCGGCCGGCTACGCAATTTATTTCTTCACGTTCTCCAGCTTTGTCGGGCGCGCGGGTCTTTGGCTGGAGGACGTTCTATGTGCGGCCGCCATTCCAGAAACGCGGGTTAGGGCGCGGCCTGATCGAAGCGGTCGCCCGGATAGGCGCAGAACGCAACTGCGGCCGATTCGAATGGACAGTCTTGAACTGGAACGAGAGGGCATTGGCATTCTACCACCGCCTGGGCGCGCGGGCGATGAACGAATGGGTCCTGCTTCGTATGACCTCCGCAGATTTGCGCCGTCTGGGGTCCGCGGCGGGTGACAAAGAGCCCATGGTTTTCTGACCGCGGCATGTCACGCCGGGATGAAATAAATCACGCGCGGAGGCCGCGAGGCAAACCGAAGCCATAGCGCGGTCCCCCGCACCGCGCCGTTTTCCTGCCAAGGTGGTGCTCGCTGGCGGAACGGAGATGGCTGCCGATCATTCAACGCCTGGAAGAATCGCCTGAATCGAAGAATCACGAAAACAGGTCTTGACCTCAAGGCTCGCGGGTGGTGGAATATCCTTGATCAGTTGGGAATTTGCACAGCAGAGTTGCAGAAGGGTTCGAGGGCACTGACGCCCTCGGAGGTCAACCGGACGGTCGGGCCGCCATCCGAATAACTGAGCTCGCGTTGTTTGCGATGAAGCATCAGTTGGGAAGGCATTTTTGCAACACCCCGCTTTCATTCGGAGGTGTGCGCCCGTCGTTTTTTCTTTTTGGTTAGTCCCCGGACGCGACGCTTGTTACTCCAGTCTGCGGCCTGCCGACCGCGAAGGTGAAGTCAATTTCCCGGCGGGGCAAACTCTCCGCGCTCCCAATCCCGCTGCGCGGCTCCAACCTGCCAGCTTACGGGCAACAACGCACTGCCCCGCTGGCGCTGAAGGCCCGAGGCCGTGTTCCATTTCAGAATTCGGATTCGCGCCGCGCTGTTGGGCCGTCGCAGCGGGTCGGATTTCGGATTTGAGCTGCGCTCCCAGCCGTCGGCCGCAACGCTCGCAGGAGCGCCTTGTCATGCAGTGCCCGAAACTTAACCAGAAAAAAATAATCCCATGAAAACTTATTCGACCATTCTTCTATTGGCTTTATTTCTGCCTCTCGAACACGTACCGGCTCAAACCAGCCCCGCCTTGAGCATCCAGGTTGCCGGAGGTGTTCCCCAATTGGCCTTCACCGGCGCTACCGGTGCGCTGTGTCAAATCCAGTACCTCGATACGCTGGCCGCCACCAACAACTGGGTCGGCCTGACCGGCCTGGCGGTGACGAGCAGCCCGTGCCTGCTCTCCGACGCCAGTTCAGCCGGAGTGGCGAGCCGGTTTTACCGCGCGCGGGTCGTGCCGCCGAACCTCGTGCTCGTTCCCGGTGGTTCGTTCGCGATGGGCGACTCGTTTGCCGATCTGGGCACGGACGAGTTGCCGGTCCACACGGCGACCGTGAGCCCGTTTTACATGGAGCGGACGGAGGTTTCGAAAGCGCTATGGGACATCGTTTGTTCGTGGGCAACCAACAACGGCTACAGCTTCTCCGTCAATGCCGGTCGCGGCAAGGCGCCCACGCATCCCGTGCAAATGGTGAACTGGTATGACGCGGTGAAATGGTGCAACGCGCGTTCGCAGTTGGAGAGGTTGACGCCCTGCTACTACACCAACGCCAGCCAGACGGGCGTGTATTGCACCGGCCAGTTTACGATCAGCAATTCGTTTGTGAATTGGACGGCGAGCGGCTACCGGTTGCCGACTGAGGCGGAATGGGAACGGGCCGCGCGCGGTGGTGCTGCCACGAACCGTTTCCCGTGGGCGGACACAAATGTCATCAGCCACAGCCGAGCGAATTACAAGAGCAGCACGGGCTACGCTTACGATGTCAGCCCGACCCGCGGCTATAACCCCGCCTTCACCAATGCTCCCAGTCCCTACACCAGTCCGTGCGGTTACTTTGCCACGAATGGATTCGGCTTGTTCGACATGGCCGGTAACGTGTCGGAGTGGTGCTGGGATTGGTACGATGCGAATTGGTACACCAACGCCGCTGCGACGGACGCGGACACGCGCGGGCCGGTCTCGGGCAGCAACCGGGTCTTGCGCGGCGGCTCGTGGGACGGCCCGGCCCCGGACTGTTGCTGCGCCCTGCGCAATAGCAAAGCGCCGTCCGGCGCCGTCAACGAAACCGGGTTTCGGTGTGTCCGGAAGCCGTGAACAGAAAAGCTGTTTGATCTGAACGAGGCGCATCGTTTGGGTGGGGAGGACGTTCGAAACATGAAAAGACTGGCAGTTTGGGTGCTTACGTTGCAGGCAGCGGTGCTGGGGTGGTATCCTCATGCCGACGCCCAGACCGCCGATGACAATTGGGATGGCCGGTTCGGCCCGCCCGGCGTCGGCGGCACCGTGGCCGCCATCGCTGTCAGCGGCGACAACGTTTATGTGGGCGGCTATTACACGAAGGCCGGCTCGCTGTCGGTCAGTAACATTGCCAGATGGAACGGCAGCAGTTGGTCGGCGCTGGGCAGCGGTGTTGACGACGTGGTCTATGCCATTGCCGTCAGCGGCAACAATGTGTATGTGGGTGGTCTTTTCACCAACGCCGGCTCTGTCAGCGCCAGCCACATCGCGAAGTGGAATGGGACCAATTGGTCGGCGCTCGGCACCGGCGTGGATGGCGACGTGCGCGCCCTCGCCGTCAGCGGCACCAACCTTTACGTGGGCGGCGCGTTCACCAACGCCGGTGCGCTGACGGTCAACCGCATCGCCCGGTGGAACGGCACCAGTTGGTCGGCGCTCGGCACCGGCGTCAGCGAGGGCGTCAACGCGATTGCCATCAGCGGCACCAACGCCTATGTCGGCGGCTTTTTCTTCGCCGCCAGCGGCGTTACCGTCAACAACATCGCCCGGTGGAACGGCAGCAACTGGTTTGCGCTTGGGAGCGGAATCGTCGGCTCCGTCAGCGGGATTGCCGTCAGCGGCACCAACGTCTATGTCGGCGGTGTAATCACCAAGGCCGGCGGCGTCAATACCACGAACATTGCCCGGTGGAACGGCAGCGCTTGGGCGGCGCTTGGGGGCGGGATCAATGGCGATTTCTTTTCCATCGCCGCCAGCGGCAGCAACGTTTATGTGGGCGGCTATTACACGAAGGCCGGCTCGCTGTCGGTCAGTAACATTGCCAGATGGAACGGGAGCAGTTGGTCGGCGCTCGGGATGGGGATTGCCGATGGCGCGGCGCGGGCCATGGTCATCAGCGGCAGCGACGTTTTTATGGGAGGGAATTTCGCCTACGTGGGCGATGTCGCCGGTTTCAACGTCGCACGCTGGAACGGCACGAACTGGTTCGCGCTCGGCAGCGGAATGGAAAACATGGTCGCTGCACTGGCGGTCAGCGGCGGCGATGTCTATGCCGGAGGCTATTTCATCGGCGCCGGCTGGCGCAGCGCCAATTACATCGCCAGATGGAATGGCGACAGTTGGTCGGCTTTGAGCAACGGCGTCGGAGATGTGGTCAATGCCATCGCGATCAGCGGCACAACGTTTATGTCGGCGGCGCGTTCACGAATGCCGGCGCGCTGGCGGCCAGCCGCATCGCCCGATGGAACGGCAGCAGTTGGTCGGCGCTGGGCAGCGGTGTTGACGACGTGGTCTATGCCATTGCCGTCAGCGGCAACAACGTGTATGTGGGCGGTGCTTTCACCAATGCCGGCGGAATCAGCGCCACGAACATCGCCCGTTGGAACGGCAGCAGTTGGTCAGCGCTGGGTGGCGGCATCGGCGGTCTGGCCAATGCCCAAGTGCGCGCGATTGCGGTCAGTGGTAACGATGTTTATGTGGGCGGCTATTTCACGACCGCCGGTTCCGTCAACGCCACGTGCCTGGCCCGATGGGATGGAAACAACTGGTTCGAGGTCGGCGGCGGCCTCAACGGCACCGTTCGCGCGCTGGCCTTCAACGAGAGTGACCTGTATGCGGGCGGCAGTTTCACCACCGCGGGCGCGCTGACGGTTAATCATATTGCCCGGTGGGATGGAAACAATTGGTTCACACTTGGCATGGGCGCGAGCAACCGGGTTGATGCCGTCGCGCTGAGCGGCACTAATGTCTATGCAGCCGGCGAGTTCACCGGCATTGGCGGGATCGTCGCTAATTACATCGCCCGGTGGAACGGCAGCAGTTGGTCCGCCCTGGGCGGTGGCCTGAATGACAGTGTTTATGCGGCCGCGGCGAGTGGCAGCAACGTCTATGTGGGCGGCGCGTTCACGACGGCGGGTGGGAAGGCGTCCTACCGTTTCGGGATCTGGCATGAGGTCGCGGTGCCGTATCTGTCCGTCCGGTGCACGGCGACCAACAGCGTGGTGGTTTCCTGGCCGAACCTGGGCAGCTACACGCTTCAGCAAAACGACGATCTGGCAGGTGGAAGCTGTGTGACAAGCGGCTATTCCATTTCCACCAGCAACGGCACGAACAGCGTCACCCTCACGCCGCCAGCAGGCGATTTGTTTTTCCGGTTGAAGCAGTAGGCTCCGTTGGCAAGCCCGTCGCGGAAGAACCCGCCTTCGCCCGAATGCTTCGGCTCGGCAGGCGAGGGCGATGAATCGAGGACGAGGACGATTAAAATTTTGCCCGGACGCGGCTTAAAAAACTTCCGCCTTCAGGCCGGTTGTCTGGCGCACGGTTTGTGCGATTTGGGACAGTATCTTCAACGGCAGGTGCCACATTCGGCATGCGACCCGCTGCATTTGGCCATTGAACCCGCCGGGTTTTTCCGTACGCTGGATGACATGAGCAAATTGAGAAATCCAGCCACCGGCGAGGGGTATCTCGGCGAAATCATGGTTCACAAAATCTCCCGCGCGGTGGGCATTGTGGACAACGTGGCAGAAGCCAAAGACGGGTGGCCGCCGCAGATTACCCTGAAATTGAAGGATGGCTCCTTCAAAAAGGGCAAGTTGAGCGATTTCCGCGAGCCGCATGCCGCCGAACGGGAACAAATCACCGCCGCGTAACCCAACCGAAGCCAACGAAGTTAACGAAGGTCTCTTTCCAGTCTTTGTTCCCTGATACGGTTTCCAGAGTTATTCAGCCGAGGGCGAGGAGAGCCTCCGGAAGCTCGCCGCAGCTCTCGGTGAATAACTCTGCGGCGCGGCGAATGAAATCCAGTGAAAAAGTTTTGCGTCCGAGGCATTCTTGCTCCGGCCGCATCGCCCCAGGCGGGTCACGGTCGTTCGTTTCCAATCCCGCGAGGATTCAACGAAGTTCACCGGCCCGCCCGGCGGCGCCCGTCCCAACGTCTGAGAGAACAAAAGCCTGTGAGGCTCCTGGTATCAGGTCGACGCATGACGGCGCCACGATGCAAAACCGGAAAGGAACTCGCATGAAACCATGGAAAGACATCACGCACTACGCCGGCTTCGATTGGGCTAAAGATCACCATGCCCTGCTCATCGTCAACTCCGAAGGGTACATCGTCGCCGACTTTGAATTCGATCATTCGCTGGAAGGCTGGCAGCAATTTGTCGAAAAAACCTCGGCTTGGCCTAACTTGGCCGTGGCCATTGAAACCAGCCAAGGCGCGGCGGTCGATCAACTCCTGCAACGGGGATACACCGTCTATCCGGTCCATCCGGTAGCGGCGCAAAGCTATCGTGAACGCAAAGCCCCGAGCGGCACCAAGACCGACCACCTCGATGCCTGGGGGCTGGCCGATGCGTTGCGAGTGGACGGCCAAGGGTGGAAAGCGCTCCAGCCCCTGGACCCGGTGACTCAGCAGTTGCGCCTCTTATGCCGCGACGAGGTGATCTTGATCGAGCAGCGCACCGCCTTGGTTAACCAGCTCCAGCAAGCTTTGGCGGAATATTACCCGGCGGCTTTGGAGGCCTTTGAGGATTGGACCGACGCCTTCACCTGGGAGTTCGTCCTTGCCTTCCCCACGCCGCAAGCCTTGGTCAAAGCTGGCCAGCGCCAATGGGAAAAGTTCTTGCACACGCATAAGCTCTGGCGGCCAGCAACGGCCGAAAAACGCCTGAAGATTTTCTCTCAGGCCGATCAGTTCAAGGGTTCCGATCCGATAGTTCAGGCCAAGAGCCAGTTGGCGGTGAGCTTATCCAAGCTGCTGCGCACGCTGGGCCAGCAATTGGATCTGTACCGCAAGCAAATCGAAGCCTTGTTCGACCAACATCCCGACCACGATCTGTTTGGCGGCCTGCCTGGGGCCAAAAAAGTCTTGGCTCCGCGCCTGCTGGCGGCGATTGGGGCCAATCCCGATCGCTACGGCAGCCACGAAGTCCTCCAGTGCATCGCCGGGACCGCGCCCGTCAGCTATCAATCCGGAAAGATCAATAAAGTCCGTGTGCGTTGGTCGTGCGATAAATTCATGCGCTACACCGTTCATCTCTGGGCAGATTGTTTTCGCAAGGCCAGTGTCTGGGGTCAGGCGTATTATCAGAAAAAACGTCAGGCAGGGATGAGTCACGCCTGCGCGCTCCGATGCTTGGGCCAGAGACTGCTCAAAATCCTCTTCCGGATGATCACCGACAAGACGCCCTACGATGCGGAACTGCATGCCCGAAACCAGCAAAAGCACGGCTCGTGGGTGCTCCAATTTATCAATAAGCCTGCGGCTAAATCTGGCGAATAACTTCCATGAAAAAACAATTTACAAGACAGAGAACAACTTCGTTCCCTTCTGTAGAAATGGACTGCCCGACTTCTCGAGTTAAAAAACTTCCGCCTTCAGGCCGGTTGTCTGGCGCACGGTTTGTGCGATCTGGGACAGTATCTTCAACGGCAAGTGCCCGCATTCGGCGTGCGACATGGGCCGCGCCGCCGAGTAAATCTGCACCAGCGAGATTTGCGCACCGTCCGCCTTCAGTTCCTTCAGCCGCTGGGCATACTGTTCAATTTCTTCGAGTGGCGGTTCCTCGCCGTTGATGGCCGGGAACAGGCTCTGGATGACCACCGGGCGTTGCCGCGCCAGCGACAGAATGTTTTTCAGCACCTTTTCCAGCGACACAGCGCCGCGGTTCACCTTGTTCAAGAAGGCCTGCGTGCCGCCGTCGAGCTTCGCCCAAACCTCATCGGACCTGGTGAGGTGTTTCAATCCTTCCTGCACCTGCGGCCGATCCAGGCCGGTCGCGTTCGTGATCAACACGATTTTGAAAAACGGGTATCCGCCCAGCGCCCGGACCCGCACGACCGCCTGCACGGCTTCGGTGAAATTGGGCGCCAGCGTCGGCTCGCCGTCGCCACTCAGGGCGACGTGGCGCAGTTGCAGCAGCTCATCCGGCAACGCCTGGTAAAAAGGACGCTCGCGCAACCGGCCCTGATGTACAAATGTGAGCGTCCGGCGCAGTTCATCGCCCATGGTGTCCACCTCCAACGCCATTTCGCGCGGCGGTGTGCGGCGGTCCACCTCACAGTACACACAATCGAAATCGCAGTGTTGGTCGGGGTTCATGTTCACGCCCAGCGACAGCCCGCGGGCGCGCGGGGAGATGACCGCATAGACAAAGCGGTTGTTCAGAAAATCACGCGGCCGGTCGAACGCTGTCTCCCGCATGATGGTGTGATGCACGGGCGCGGGCCGTTTCTTGTCCGACCCATTCGAGGACGCTGGCTTGCTATTGAGTTCTTCCACAATTCTCACACGGCACGTTAAGCGCACCCCGTTTTGGAAACTACACGGTTCTTGTCAAAGTCTTGACATGCCTTGCATGGCCTAATGCGGTATTCAAGCGGTGCTTTACAAGTCAACAGAACCGTCGTGCCGGACCTGCCCACATCTTGGCAATGAAAGAACATTTTTTGTCAATTCGCGCATCCCGCTTGGAGAAATGCGGATGCCTGCCGTAGTTTGTCTGGATGAGCGCGAAACGCGATGTAACCTCAAAAAACGACCGGATGGCCTGGCTCAAGGGCGGCGACGCGCGGTGCGCCAACCCGCCGTCCAGGCCGACGGGACGGATTTGGCGGCTGGTGTTGCTGGGCGCCCCGGGCGTCGGCAAGGGCACGCAGGCGGAGTTGTTGTCCGAACGGCTGGGCGCCTGCCAGTTGTCCACCGGCGATGTTTTCCGCGCGGCCAAGTGTCTTGGGGAAGGCGAACGTTCCCCCGCCATGGAGGCCGCGCTGCATTACATGGTTCGCGGCGATTTGGTGCCTGATGAAATTGTGCTGGGGATTGTGCAGGAACGCGTGCGCTGTCTGCGTTGCTGCGGCGGCTTCCTGCTGGACGGTTTTCCCCGCACCGTTGCCCAAGCCAAGGCGTTGGAAAACCTGTTGAAAAAGGAAAACGTGCCGCTGACCGCCGTGCTCAATTACGAATTGCCCATTGACCAGATCGTGGCGCGGTTATCGGGCCGCCGCACCTGCTCCAAGTGCAAGGCCGTTTTCCACGTGACCAACATGCCGCCGCGGGTGAAGGGGATTTGCGACCATTGTGGCGGGGAACTGATTCAACGCGAGGATGACCGGCCCGAATCCGTTCGCGTGCGGATGGAGGCTTACGAAAAAAGCACCCGGCCGCTGATTGATTTCTACCAGAAACGCGGATTGTTGGTTTCAATCAAGGCGGAAGGTTCGCCCGAAGAGATCTACCAGCGCACGCGCTCGCTCGCCCTGGTGTAACCGCGCCTTCAACAGATCCTTGGCAATTGCTCGCCGCTCGGCACGTCGAGAATCCGGTTCGCGCCAATCGCGCTTTTCAACGTGACCAGCGGCGCGGAACTTTGCGCCACCCGGCCGATGGCCGCCGACCCCGCGCCCATCGCATGGCCACGCATGATCTGCAACGCGCGTTCGGCATCCGTGGCCGCGACAAGGGCAATAAACCGTCCTTCGCACGCGACGTGCAATGGGTCAAGGCCGAGCATTTCGCACGCGGCGTGAACGTCTTCGCGCACCGGCACGGATTTTTCCACAATTTCGATGCGCACCGTCGCCGCTTCGGCAATTTCGTTGAGCGCGCTGGCGAGGCCGCCGCGCGTCAGGTCGCGCAGACAATGAATTTCAATTCCGGCCTTGAGCAATTCCAAAACCATTTCGTGAACGGGCGCGGAATCGCTTTCGATGGCGCTCTCGAATTGTAATCCCTCGCGCACGGCCATGATGGCCATGCCGTGCCGGCCCAAATCGCCGCTCACCAGCACGGCATTGCCGGGCCGCACGCTTTGCGGCGCAATTTTCAATTGGTGTTCAACGACGCCGATGCCGGCGGTGTTGATGAACAGGCCGTCACCCTTGCCCTTGTCCACGACCTTGGTGTCACCGGTGATGATTTGCACGCCGCACCGTTGGGCTGCGTCGCGCATCGAGCAGACGACCCGCCAGAGCACGTCCATGGGCAGGCCTTCCTCAAGGATGAACGCAGCGCTGAGGTAAATCGGCCGCGCGCCGCTCATGGCAAGGTCATTCACCGTGCCGTGAACCGCCATCGAGCCGATGTCGCCCCCGGGAAAAAACAACGGCCGCACGACGTAGGAATCGGTCGTGAACGCGAGTTTTTTGCCGGTCCATTCGACCACCGCCGAATCGTGCTGCATTTCGAGCCACGGATTGCCAAACGCCGTCAGGAACATTTTGCCGATGAGTTGGTGCATCAGCTTCCCGCCGCCGCCATGCGCCAGCAACACCTGCGGATATTGCGAGATGGGAATCGGACAGGCGGGGATAAAATCGGGCGGTTGCATGGATGAATGGTCAAATTACCTTGCGCTCGCCCTCACCCCGGCCCTCTCCCCCAGGAGAGGGAGAATTGTCGTCAGCCGGTCGGCGAATCGGGCCTTGTCAAAACCTCGCAAGTCGATCGTGTGCTGTTCCCTCTCCCTGAGGGAGAGGGTCAGGGTGAGGGGGAATTGGGCGAACAAGTTTCCGGTCAACGTTGTCATGAGTTTGTCGCGGTCGGCTGCCTTCGATACCGGTAATACGCCGCACACGCCCCCTCAGATGACACCATCGTCGCGCCGAGCGGATGTTCCGGCGTGCATTTCGTGCCAAACGCCGGACATTCGTGCGGTTTGATTTGTCCCTGCAGGACCAGCCCGCTGCGGCATTCAGTCGGTTCTTCCACGCGATGATCGGCCAGGCCGAATTTCTTTTCCGCGTCGAATGCGGCGTAAGCGTCGTTCAACCCAAGACCGCTCTGCGGAATTTCGCCGACGCCGCGCCATTTGCGCGGCACGATCTTGAAAACCTTGTGAATCAGTTCCTGCGCGGGCCGGTTGCCTTCGCGGCGCACAGCTCGGGTGTATTGATTTTCGACTTCGGCCCGGCCGGATTCAAGTTGCCGCACCACCATCAGCACGCCCTGCAAAATATCCAGCGGTTCAAAGCCCGTGACAACAATCGGCACGTGATATTTTGCCGCGATGGGCGGGTATTCCTCGTATCCCATCACCGTGCAGACGTGGCCGGCGGCGAGAAAACCCTGCACCCGGCAATTGGGCGACGACAGCAACGCCTCCATCGCCGGTGGCACGAGCACGTGCGAGATGAGCATCGAAAAATTTTTCAATTTTTTTTGCGCGGCCTGATACACCGCCATCGCTGTGGCGGGCGCGGTGGTTTCAAAACCGACGCCGAAGAAAACCACCTCCGTCGCCGGGTTTTGTTCCGCGAGTTTCACGGCGTCGAGCGGCGAATAAACCATGCGCACATCGCCGCCCTTGGCTTTGATCGAAAGCAGGTCGGTCGTGCTGCCCGGTACGCGCAGCATGTCGCCGAAGGAGGTGAAAATGACATCGGGCCGCGCGGCGATTTCGAGCGCCTTGTCTATGATCTCAAGCGGGGTGACGCACACCGGACAGCCCGGGCCGTGGATGAGCGTGATTTGCTGAGGCAACAATTCGTCAATGCCGAACTTGACGATGGCATGCGTCTGGCCGCCGCAGACTTCCATGATGTTCCATGGCCGGGTCGTGAGGCGGTGGATTTCCCGCGCGAATTGCTGCGCGCGCTCACCATCGCGATATTCGTCGAGATATTTCATTTATGATTTACGATTGATGGTTGATGATTTGGACAATACAGCGGCGAACGCGCTTTCAATCATAAATCGTAAATCATAAATCATAAATACCTTCATGGCCCACCTTCTTTCAACTCACCCAGCGCCTCCATCTGTTTCAGGTAATCGAAGACCTTATGCGCCTCGTCTTCGTCGAGACGGCTGAGGGCGAAGCCGACGTGAACGATGACGTAATCGCCGACCTTGGCCTCGGGCACATAGGCAAGGCAGGCTTCCTTGAGAATGCCACCGAAATTGACCTTGCCCATGCGCGTGAGCGGCTCATCGCCGCTGATGCTCTCAATCTTTCCTGGAATGGCCAGACACATAAGCCAATTTACGATTTATGATTTACGATTTGTTCGCGCAACGCGGCAACCACCTGGCCCAATGCGATTCCGCCGTCATTGGGCGGCACGCGCTGATGCCAATACGGCGAAAACTTTTCTTCGCGCAACCGGGTCACAATTCGCTCCGTCAAGCAGCGATTTTGGAAACAGCCGCCACTCAACACCACGCGCGGCTCGCCGGTTCGTTTGGCCACTGTCACCACGGCCTCGGCCAGCGCATGATGAAACTTCGCCGAAATTTTGCCAGCGGCAACTCCCTTTTGCACGTCCGATAAAATCGCTTCAATCATCGGCGACCAATCCAGGATGAATGACGGGTGACCGGCCTTCGCTCCAGAGCTACGGCCCGGCAGGCGGGTGACAAGTGGCAAGGAATAAGTCTCGTCTATATCCACGTCGTCCAGCGCGAATTCCAGTTCCATGGCGGCCTGGCCTTCGAACCGGGTTTGTTGGCGGAGATTGGTGAGCGACGCGACGGCGTCAAACAATCGGCCCACGCTGGAAGTCATCGGCGAATTCAATTTTTTCGCCAACATCGTTTTCAGCGTGACAAGTTGCACCGCCGAGAAAGCGGCAATCGTTGCCAGTTTTTTCTGTTTGAAAGCCTTGTCGCCGGAAATTTCATGGAGCAATCCAAGCGCCGTGCGGCGCGGTTCCTTGACCGCCTTGTCGCCGCCGGGCAACGGGAATGGGCGCAAATGTGCGACGCGCCCGATGGCTTTTATCGGTGACGTGGAAAAATTCACCACCCCAAACCGTGCCGTCGAGGCCGTAACCAGTGCCGTCCCAGGAAACGCCGAGCACGGGCGGCGTGATTTCGTTTTCCGCCATGCAGGATAAAACGTGGGCGATATGGTGCTGAACGCCTGCCATTTTGGAGTGCGGTGGCAGGCGCAGCGCTGACGCCGCTTTTGACAGATATCGCTGCTCGGTTCACCGGCCTGCCAAAGCGGCCGTCGCCAGAACCCGCTGGCGCGGACGCCTGCGCTAATTGATTCCCGCGCATATTTCGTCGAGAGATAATCCGGATGCAGATCGGCAGCGATGATTTGCGGTTTCACTTCGCAGAGTTTCTCGAAATCGGCGATGACACGGCGAAAGGCGGTGTGCGCCGGTTCGGTTTCCAAATCGCCGAGGTGCTGGCTGATAAAAACCTGATTGCCGACCGAAAGTGCGACGGTATTTTTCAGGTGCGCGCCAACAGCCAGAACAATCCCCTCACCCCGTCCCTCACCCCGCCGGGCGGGGAGAAAGTGTCCGGCTTGTCCACCGTAGGCTTGGCGAAGGTGGAAGGACGGGTGAGGGGTATTGATTTGAATCGGTAATGGCGCGTAGCCACGGGCGCGGCGCAGAACCAGTTCACGGTTGAGCATCACGCGTACAATCGAATCGTCCACGTGCCGGACGATGGGGCGATTGTGTACGAGAAACACATCGGCGATGCCGCCGAGGCGTTCGAGTGCCTCGCATTCGTCCGTGCAAATCGGTTCATCGCTCAGATTGCCACTGGTGGCCACGACGGGAAATTCGAGTTCGGCCAGAGCAGATGATGCAACGGCGTGTAAGGCAGCATCGCGCCGAGATATGGATTGCCAGGAGCGACGGACGCAGTAATCGGCAAAAGATTATGTTCGACACCCGCCCTCACCCTGACCCTCTCCCCCGGGGAGAGGGAACAGTTATCGTGCATCGCAATTTGTCTTACAGCAGCTAAGTTGTCGGCAGTCGTGCTTTTGCGAAGAGACGGTGAATGGTTCTCCCTCTCCTGGGGGAGAGGGCCGGGGTGAGGGCGAACCAACCTTCTCAACAAAACAATTGGTGACTCAGGTGAACGGAGGAGTCGTTCCTCAAGTGGAGAAACTTCGCATTCGGCTTTGACGTTTTCCAGCGACGGAAACATGAGTGCGAACGGTTTTTCCTCACGATGCTTGCGTTTGCGCAGACGCTGGACGGCCTTGTCGTTGCGTGCGTCCACCATCAAATGAAATCCGCCCAGCCCCTTGACCGCGACGATTCTGCCGGCACGAATCGCCGTGGCGGCGGCGAGCAAAGCATCGTTTTTTTGGAGTGCGTGGACATGTCCGCGCTTTGAAAGCGGCGACGCGTCGCCGCACTCCCAAAGTTCCAACTGCGGCCCGCAGGCCGGACACGCATTCGGTTGTGCGTGAAAACGGCGGTCGCGCGGGTCGTCGTATTCGGCCCGGCATTGTGGGCACATGGTGAACGACTTCATCGAGGTATTCGCGCGGTCGTAGGGCAGGGATTCGATGATGCTGAAGCGTGGCCCGCAGTTGGTGCAGTTTGTGAATGGATAGTGGTAGCGGCGGTTCTTCGGATCGAATATTTCGCGCAGACAATCAGGACAGGTGGCAATGTCCGGCAACACCAGCGCGGTTTTCCCGCCGCCGGTTTCACTCTCGCGAATTTCAAACTCCTTGAAACCGACCGCATCGAGCCACGAAGCTTCGAGACTTTGAATAAAGCTGTGGGGTGGCTTTTCCGTTTCAATCCGGAGCAAAAATTTTTCGAGTGCTGCGCGCGGGCCTTCGACTTCGATGAAAACGCCCTGCGGCGAATTATTAACCCAGCCGGTCAGACCAAGTCCGGTGGCAAGACGAAAGACGAACGGACGGAAACCAACGCCCTGCACCGCGCCGCGAACGACCAGTTTCAGCCGCTGTCGGCCGGGCGCGGCGGGCTTCATATCACTTCTCGATCTCGAACCCTTCGAGAACCATGTCGGTGGAGTTCACGGCTTTGAGGTCCAGCGAATCGCATTTGGGGCAAACGTCCGGCAGGTGGTCCGTCTCGAATTGGTGCCCGCATTTCGCGCAACGCACGAGCGGCGCAACCTGCGTCAGCGCGAGGGTGGCGTCCTTGACAAGAGCGCTCTCCTTCTTGACGACCTCAAAACTGAACTGCACGTGCTCGCCGCTGTGGCTGGTCAGCGGGTTGAAGCGGATTTTGATAAGCTTGACGCGTTTGGCACCCTGCGCGGCGGCTTGTTTTTCAACCGTGTCAACGATGGCGCGGACGAGATGGACTTCATGCATAAAATTTCCATCAGCAGTCTGCCACCGGGTCTCGCGCCGGTCAATGCGTGAAGGCAGGCATCACGGAATGGGAATCAGGCAGGCAGAAGCAAAGCCGTTCGCGGTCATATTGTAACCACGAAACACACGAATTGCATGAAAGGGTTTCGCAGGACCATTTTTTGAACACCGAGTGTTGTTTGCGTTTCTTTTGTGTGTTTCGTGTATTTCGCGGTTAAACCGAAGGATTTCAATGACTGCCGGCGAGCGCACGAATCCTTTCCAGCGCGGTTTCATAACCCCGGCGGGCCAGTGGAGAAAGTTCTTCGCCAAATTCGAGATTTTCAACGGGGATGGTCAACCACCAGGCCGGCGGGCAACGCCCGAAAAGCTGTTGCGCGAACGCCAACAGCGAACGCGGGTCCGTGGCGTGCGCCATGAGTTGCGCGCCATCGGCAGGTTCGAGAGCGCGCACCTGGACTTCGGTGGCAGCGTCCGCGGCGGCGTCCACGAAAACCACGGCGCGCGCCTCGGAAATCGGTTCCGCGAGTTCGGGCGTGAGTTGATGTCGCACGAGAGCGACCACGCCGGGCAGGGCCAGTTCGGCGACCACGGCGGCCACCTTCGCCCCCACGCCGTCATCGCTGCGCAACGTGTTGCCGTAGCCGATGACCAGAAAATCGGCGCCGGCAGTTTGACGGGATTCATCGCTCACACCGCAAAATTAAAACATTCGCATCAAAAAACCAGCGGGGAAACTGCGCGCCTACAATTTCAGTTGACCGCGTCAATGGTTTGCAGGTTAATCGGATTATTATGATACCGCTGCATGACCAAGTGGCAACCCCGCAAGGTGATGTTGTCGTAATCACAAAGACGCGGTTCTATTTCTTTTTCAAACGCCCCAGAACATCTGTGATGCCAGTGGGGTTTTCAGAGTTTGGCAGACAACTGGGATTCCAAGCGCGATACAACACAAGTGACGCGAAAATCCTAGCCGAATTTCATGAGTTTTTTGTGAATTGCGTTGCCGTCGGTGGATTTCAACCGCTCCTTTTTGGCGCAAAAAACGGACTCATAGATTTTCCGCCCGGACTAGAACACCTGAGAAATTACATCATCGGGTTTAACGCATAAACACATGGTGCATATGACGCTCTCACTGATGCTTGTGGCATTTGTCGGCGGGTGCTTGCTGTGGTGGTTAGGTTGCAAGATTAAATGGTTGAACCCCGACGCAGACGAACCGCATGGCTGGCGAGGCTGGTTCTATATCGCGCCCCGGATTTTGTTTTGCATGATTGTTTTCGGACTAGCAGCCCCATTTGTAATCTGGATTGGCTTAACTGTTTTCGAATGGTTGGTTGGCAATGTTCTTTGGAATCTCAAGCAGGCATTGGGAGGCTGATTTGACTGCCTTCACAATCTGGTGCCCATCACCAACTGTCTCGACCACGCTCACGGAGTAGCCGCTGAAAGGCCGACGCGGTAAAACGACGCAGGGCGCGCCGGGCCGGCGATGTCAACCGTGAAAACGGAATTGATGGCGCAACCAGTGTTCGCTCGACCGATCTTATTCGGCACCTGTTTCCGTATCTTTGTTCAACTGGTCCCAGTCAGTTACCGGCACACCGTTCACCTTCCATACAGGTTCCAACTTTCCAATGTCTCCGACCATGAATCCGACACCATCGCGAAGCGTCATGTTGATTTGCGTAACGCCTTGCTTGTTTCGCGTGAACGTGGATTTGCTGCCGTTGGAAAAGTGAACGTGAAATCCGTATATGCCCTTTTCGTCTTTCAGCAGCTCCAGAACTTCGTAACGGTCCCATTTGTGAAACTTCTTGGCCTTGCCGAGCGCATATTTCATGTTATTATAAGCTTTCAAAAGGCCGGAAAGGAATTCAAAACAGAATCCAATCCGGTGGTCTAAATCCTTCAAAGCCATTGCACTTGCGAGGCCACCTACCCTTATTCGAAGTTCAGTTTCAGTGAGTGTATAATCGGAGTGAGCGATAGAGTTGCGGATGTTTTCATCGAAAACAAATTTGATGTGCTTTTCCAGTTCCTTTTCGCCAAGACTCTCCGCCAATTTCGTTATTTCGCGAATCTTTTTTGGCATGCTCGGCGGTATAACGGACCAAGGATCAGCTTTGGCCTTTCTCCGGTACAAATGTCCAAATGGAAACGGCAAATATCGCTCACCTGAAATGCAGCGCAAAAGATTGAGGATTATCTCATGAATTGGCATCATCTCAATGATAAAGCAGTAATAGTGGAGAGCTAAACGCCGGGCACATGCCATACCCTTTTCCTTTTCGGCCTTCGAGAGCATCCAGTTGAAATCTTCAAATGTCACTTCGGACTCGTCCAGAACATCCCACCCGGCGTCATGCATGCCGCGAGGTCTCAACAGCGTGCATAATGCATCGAATGGAGATTTCTCGAATGCCTTCTGAAACAAAGCAAACCAAAAGTCATGCCACTGTTTTATTCTTTGGTCGCGATCCATGACGCACACATAAAACCGTGCTTTATGGCAAACTGCAAGCCGCTCTAAAACTCGATTGCACGCGCCAAGACCAACAGACCGTTTCCCCGTCTGGTTACAACTCGGAGGGAAAATTATCCGCGCATCAATTCGTCCAGCACTCCGCCATCCGGCGCGATGAGCTGCACGTGCAACGGCATCTGGCCGACGGCGTGCGTGGAGCAGCTCAGACATGGGTCGTAGCAGCGGATGGCGGCTTCGACGCGGTTGAGCATGCCTTCCTGCAACTGGTTCCCCTTCACATATTTCTGCGCGACGGACAGGACGGCGCGGTTCATCGCCAGGTTGTTGTGCCCCGTGGCGACAATCAGGTTGACCTTCTCGATGCGCCCGTCTCCGTCCACCCAATAATGATGGAACAGCGTGCCGCGCGGCGCTTCGATCACGCCGACGCCCTGTGCGTTGGCCGGCCTGGCGGTGACCATGATGTCCGTGCTGCAAATGTCCGGGTCGTCGAGCAACTGCTGAGCACGTTCGAGCGCGTAAAGAATCTCAATCAGCCGCGCCCAATGATAATAAAACGAACTGCGGCGGACGCCGTGGGGGGTCTTTTTCCATTCGCGCAACGCGGCGTTGGCCTGCGGCGTGGAAATTTTGTCCGCGAGATTCAAACGCGCCAGCGGGCCGACGCGGTAAATGCCATTCGGATAACCGAGCTCTTTGATGAACGGGAATTTCAGGTACGACCATGTTTCGGTCGCTTCGGCGATGACTTCCAGGTACTTGTCGGGCGGGACCTGGTCTCGGACGATTTTGCCGTTCAGGTCGGAAAGCCGCAGGTTGCCGTCGTAATGCTCCAATGCGCCGTCGGGCTGGACGAGGCCCATGTAATTCGAATCGAAGCTGGCAAACGTCTCCACGTCGTCGTGATGCGCTGCCTGATATTTTTTCAACAGGTCGAGCGCGAACTTGGCCTGTCCAAACGCCTCGGGCAGGCCCTTGCGCATTTCATCGCGTTCGGCGACGGTGAGCGCCTTGTTGACGCCGCCGGGCACAGGAAAGTCCGGATGGATTTTACGTCCGCCAACGTGCTTGATGATTTCCTGACCGTACTTGCGCAGCCGCACGCCCTTGATGGCGATGTCGGGATGCTGCTGGATGAGACCGACGACGTTGCGGATGGCCGGGTCGGCGTCGTAACCCAGCAACAGGTCGGGCGCGCTCAAGTGGAAAAAGCTCAACGCGTGCGATTGCGTGAGCTGGCCCATGTGCATCAATTCGCGCAGCAGTTTCGCCGGCCGCGGAATCGCCACGCCGAGCACCGCGTCGCACGCCTTGGCGCTGGCCAGCAGGTGGCTCACCGGGCAAATCCCGCAGATACGCGCGGTGATTTGCGGCATCTCGGCAAAAAAACGGCCCTCGCAGAATTTCTCGAACCCCCGGAACTCGACCACGTGGAATTGCGTGTCGGCCACGTTGCCCGCGGCATCGAGCTGGATCGTGATCTTGGCGTGACCCTCGATCCGGGTGACGGGGCTGATCGTAATGGTCCTGGTGTTGGTCTCAGTCATAACACAAATTTTTCTCAGTCCATTTCGGCATGCGGCCCGCGAGCAGTTCGGTGAGCACATACCAGATGGTATCGGCATCGGGCGGGCAGCCCGGGATGTGGGCGTCCACTTTCACGAACTCCTGGATGGGACGAACCTTTTTCAAGAGCCTGGGCACCGGTGGAGGCCCGGGGATGTCGCCGACCTGCGTGCTTTCGGTCTCGACAAAACCGCGCGCCACAACGTCTTCGAGTTTGAATTGATTGCGCAAAGCGGGGATGTTCCCCGTGATGGCGCAATCGCCGAGCGCGATGAGCACCTTGCATTGCGCCCGCAGCGTCCGCAACACGTGCTCGTTTTCATCGTTGCAAACGGCGCCCTCGACAATGCCCACGTCCACGTTGGGGATTTCCTTCACGTCGGTAATCGGGCTGGCGGTGATGTCCACCAATTTGACGAGTTCAACCAACCGCTCGTCCAAATCCAGAAAGGACATGTGACAGCCGGAACAACCGCCCAGCCACACTGTCGCTACCTTAACTTTGGGTTTGTCGCTCATAATCGCCTTCACTTTTTCAAAACCACTTCCAGAATTTCCTGGTCCTGGCGCGCCTCGCCGCGTGGCGGCAGCACCGCCTTGAGCGGGAGTTCACGCCCTTCAAAATTGGTGATGGTGCCCTGCTTCTCACACCAGATGGTCGCCGGCAACACGACCTTGGCAAGGTCGGTCAGTCGCGACTCGTAGGCCGCCTGCACGACGACGCAATCAATTTCCTCGAGCAGCGCCCACACATATCGCTCGTCCAGCAACCGCTCGCCGCCGTCCGGTTCGTCGCTGGCAACGATATGCAGGAACTTCAGCGGTTTCGCGTCGAGCCAGGGGCCGATTTCCTCCACCGGTTCGATGCCGCCGGCGGCCAGGGTCAGGCTGTTGGGGCTGGTCGGCAGCGCGATCAACGCAGGCGCCGGCCCGGCGGTTTTCGCTTCAAAGATTTTGACCAGGCGTTCGAGCACGGCCACGCCGATGGGCGTCATCGCCTCCGGTCCGTAAACCAACAGGGGCCGTTTTGCCTCCCGCAGCGCGTCGGTCACGCTGCCCCAGAATTTGCGTTCGAGACTGACGACATTGGCGCAGATGGTGGCGTACTGGTCGAGGTCGCTCTTGCGGGTGTGGAAAATCAGCAGCTTCGCTTTGCGCAGACGCACCGTGGTGCGGATTTTGGCCGCCACAACCCCCTGCGCGTGGCTGGGCTGCGCGCCGAGCACGATAATGGCGTCGGCGTCGTGCAATTTTGCCATGGCGTCCGGGCTGCGGTCATTGTTGGCGCACAGGGCGGCTTCGTTTTGCGCGACGAACATCCCGAGGCGTTCAAATTTCTTCAGCGTGGCAACGGCCTCGTTGTTTAACCGCGGCGAGATGAGCACGGCTTTCTGGGCGGGCTTGACTTTTTTGGCGGCCTGCCGCACGAATTCGAGGGCGTCATCCCAGGTAGCCGGCTCCAGTTTTCCGTGGTGGCGGACCATCGGTTGCAGGATGCGCCGGCGCGGTTCGGCCCAGGTTTCGTAACGTCCGCGCACGCACAGATGTCCGTGGCTGACCGGCGAATCGAAATCGCCAAAGACTTCGACGATCCGATTTTCTTTCGTATAAACCAGCAGGCCGCAGCCGACGGGGCACTCGGTACATGTCGTACGGACGGTCTGGCAGGTGCCAAGTTTGCCGCGGAACGCAGCGGCCTTGTCAAACAGCGCCCCGGTGGGGCAGGCCGCGACACACGCGCCGCAGCTTGTGCATGAATCCGACGTGCCAAAGGTCGCGCCGAGGTCCACAACGACGCGGTTGTTCGCGCCGCGATTGGAAATATCGAGCGTGTGGGTGCCTTCCATTTCCTCGCAGGTGCGCACACAACGGGTGCACAGGATGCAGCGGTTATGGTCGAGGGCGAGGTATTTGCCCGACACGTCCACCGGCCAGGCGGGATAAAGGTAGGGGATGCTGATGGCGTCAATGCCGTGGCGGTAGCCCTGTTGCTGGAGTTCGCAATCACCCTTGTTCATCACGCAGAACGGGCAGATGTGATTGCGCTCACTGAACAACAATTCCAGTGTGCTGCGGCGCAGTTTCTGGAGCGTTTCGTTGGTGGTGACGATTTGTTTGCCGTCGTCGGCCGGCGTCGAACACGCCGGCACTACTTTGGGACTGCCGACAATCTGGACGATGCACATGCGGCAGCCGCCCCAGGGCGACAAATGTTTCAGATAACAAAGCGTGGGAATGTTGATGCCGTTGGCTTGGGCAATCTGCAGAATGGTCTGTCCTGCCTCGCCCTCGCAACGGCGCCCATCAATCGTCAATGTGATTTTTTTCGGTGCAATCATTTTTCCATCACAGGTTTCGTGGCCCGGGTTGAGGACGTCTCCCGAACCGCCGGTGCGACCGACCGGCCGTTCACGCCGTCGGACGTTTTGAGCACCGCGTCGAATTTGCAAGCGTCAAAGCACGCGCCGCAGCGGATGCAGGCGTCTTCCACGATGTAATATTTTTTCAATCCGTCCCGTTTGAAAATGGTGTGGACCGGGCAGCCGCGCGCGCACAGCGAGCAACCGACGCACTTTTGCTCGTTAATGTGGAACTCCAGCAACTCGCGGCAAACACGGGCGGGACAGCGTTTCTCCACGACGTGCGCCAGGTATTCATCGCGGAAATAGCGCAGCGTGGTGAGCACGGGATTCGGCGCCGTCTGGCCCAGCCCGCACAGGCTGGCATCGCGGACCACCGTCGCCAGCGACTCGAGTTTCTCGATGTCGGCCAGTTCGGCCTCGCCGTTGCAAATCCGGTCCAGAATGTTGAGCATCTGGCGCGTGCCAACCCGGCAGGGCGGGCATTTCCCGCACGACTCGTCACAGCAGAAATCCATGAAAAACCGCGCTACGTCCACCATGCATGAATCCTCATCCATTACCACCATGCCACCCGAGCCCATGATGGAGCCGAGCTTTTGCAGCGACTCGTAGTCCACGCGCTCATCCAGATGTTGTGCGGGGATGACACCGCCGGACGGTCCACCGGTTTGCACGGCCTTGAACTTTTTGTCTTTGGGGATGCCGCCGCCAATGCCGAAGATGATCTCGCGCAGCGAGGTGCCGTACGGCACTTCGGCGAGGCCGGTGTTGCGGATTTTGCCCGCGAGCGCGAAGACCTTGGTGCCTTTCGACTTCCCGGTGCCGAACGTGGCATACCATTTCGCGCCCTTCAAAATGATCGGCTTGATGGTGGCCCAGGTCTCGACGTTGTTGATGTTGGTCGGCTTGCCCCACAGACCGCGTTGCGCGGGGAACGGCGGACGCGGCATCGGCTGGCCGCGCCGGCCTTCAATGCTGCGCATCAGCGCGGTTTCCTCGCCGCACACAAACGCGCCGGCGCCGATGCGGATTTCGATGTCAAAGTCGAATCCGGTTTCGAACAAATTCTTGCCGAGCAATCCGTGTTTGTAGGCCTGCTCGATGGCGACGTTGAGGCGTCTGATGGCCAGTGGATATTCGGCGCGGATGTAGATGAATCCGCGGTTGGCGCCCATCGCGTAGGCGCCGATGGCCATCCCTTCGAGCACGCGGTGCGGGTCGCCTTCCAGCACGGCGCGGTTCATGAATGCGCCCGGGTCGCCTTCGTCGGCGTTGCAAATCACATATTTCGGTGTGACCGGTGCCTTGGCCATCAACTCCCATTTCACCCCGGTCGGGAACCCCGCGCCACCGCGTCCGCGCAAGCCGCTGGCCTTGATTTCAGCGATGACGCCTTCGGGTTTCATCGAGGTCAGGACTTTGCCCAGCGCCGCGTAGCCGTCGCGGGCGATGTATTCCTCGATGTTTTCCGCGTCAATCAGCCCGCAATTCTCGAGGACAATTTTTTCCTGTTTGGCGAAGAAACCGAAATCGCGCTGGGTGGTGACGACATTGGCGGTGACATCGTCCTTTGGCAACAGCTTCTTATAAAGGCGGCCTTTGATGAAGTGCTCCTCGACGAGCCTGGGCACGTCCAAGGCTGTGACGCGTTGATAGAACGTCCCTTCCGGATGGACCAGCATCACCGGGCCGAGGTCGCATGGCCCCATGCAACCCGTTTCGACGATTTTAATTTCCTCGTCGAGGCCGCGCTTCTTCAGCTCGGTCGCCAGAACGTCCTTGAGCGCGTTGCCGCCGGAACTGATGCAGCCGGCGCCGGCGCAAACCAATATGTGGGCGCGAATCATCGTTCATCACTCCGGTTTCTTTTCCTTGCCGACGGCCAGGTTGTCCACCTTTTTGCCCTTCTCGAGGTGCTCGGCGACAATCTTTTTCGCCTTCTCGGCGTCGAGGCGGGCGTAGGTGGTTTTCTCCCCGCCGGCTTCCTCGACGCGCACGACGGGCTCGACGTCCTCCAAGCCGACCTCGCCGGTTACCCGCACTTCGACGTCCTCCAGCCCGCGTTTCTCGATCTCGTCGAGCATGGTCTTCATGACCTCACGCGCGCCGGCGGCGATGCCGCTGGTGCCCATGCTGACCACGACGCGGTACTTTTTGCTGCCTTCACGCAAGGCAACCTGCCGCTGTGCCTTCTCTTTCAACTTTTTGAGTTCTTCCAGGTTCATAATTCGTTTTCTCCTCGCCGCTCCAGATTTGTTCGGGGCGGCCTGCGACTTTTTTTTCCGCCGGCTCCTTGGAACTGAAATGGAAATTTTCCGTGTCGGTCAAATAATGGAGTTGCACGTCCGCCGCCGGGTTGGCGGCGCAGAGGGCCAGGATCGTTGCGTTCAAATCGCCCAGCGGCGGCCGGTCCACGTGCGACAATTTCATCGAGGCCGTGACCGTCGTCCCCACGCCCGGTGTGGAACGGACATGCAATTCCCCGCCACACATCTCCGCGGTCTGGCGCAACAGGGCCAGGCCCAGGCCGATGTTCTTCTTGCGGCTGCGCTTGGTCGTAGTCTGATCCGCCAGCACGCGTTTGAGGGTGTCCGCATCCATGCCGTGGCCGTTGTCCTGGATGCGTAGGCTCAACATGTCCCGCCGGGCGTGCTCGGCGATCATGATCTGCACGGTGCGCGCCTTCGCGGCGATCGAGTTCATCGCGATGTCCAGAATATGCAATGACAATTCCTCAAACATACTTCTTGAAATCCTTCTGGCAGAGGCGCGGGATTTTGTCCGGCGACAGCTTGCCGTAAACGTCATCACCGATGGCGATTGCGGGAGCCAGCGCGCAGGCGCCGATACAGCGCGCACAATTCAGGCTGAACAGATTGTCCTTGGTGGTTTCGCCTTCCGTGATGCCGAGTTGTTGTTCGAGCCGTTCCAGGATCGTTTTCGAGCCGCGCACGTGGCAGGACGTGCCCGTGCAAACGAGGATCTGGTGTTTGCCCCGCGGCACCATGGTGAAGAAATGGTAAAATGTGACCACGCCGTAAACCTGCGACAGCGGCATCTTGAGCGCTGCAGCGACGTAGCGCAGCACGTCGGCACTGAGGTAGCCGAAGAGGTGCTGCGCGGCGTGCAACACCTGGATCAGCGCCGTCGGCTCGTGGTTGTAGCGTTCGATGGTCTCATCGAGTGACGCAAAGCGGATGTCCCCGCTCGGGTGCGTCGTCAAAGCCGGTGCAATGGTTCGCAATTCGCTCATCGGAGTCCTGCCTTCCATAGTTTGCCGGCGGTTTCGTAGGTGGTCAGCGGCGTGCTCAACAGCATGATGCCCTTCTCGGCGGCTTCGGCGATGATGGCCGGTTCGGGTTTGCGGCCGCAGGTGAACAACACGGCGGTAATGTCTTTCATCGAGGCGACCGACACGACGTTGCGGTGGGTATGGATGGTGACCCACAAGACGCCCGGTTGCGCATTGGCGAGCACATCGCTGAGCAGGTCAGAAATGTAGCAGCCGCTCAACTCGACCTCGGCGAGGTCGGTCAACGGATGCGCCTCGACGATGGTCAAGAGTGCCGGAAGTTTGCTGGCTGATTTCAGTTTCATAATCTGGTCTCCGCTTTTTGGAGAAATACGGCCGCCTGCAATCGCGTGCCGCCACCCAGTTCTGACTGGATGGTAAACTCGTCGGCGCAACGTTTCATGTTGGGCAGGCCCATGCCCGCGCCAAAACCGAGTTCCCGCGCCAGGGGACCGGCGGTGGACCAGCCTTCCCGCATGGCCAGGTCAAGGTTTTCAATGCCGGGACCCCGGTCCACGGCGCGGATGCGGACTTTGATGGCATCAATGGCAGTGGTGATGCGGCCGCCAAGAGAGTGGATGATGATGTTGGTCTCCGCTTCGTAGGCGATGATGGCGGCGCGCCGGAGGATTTCAGGAGCGACGCCCCGGGCGCGCAATACTTCGCGTATGCGTTGGGAAAGCTTGCCGGCACTCTCGAAATCGCCGGACTTCACGTCCGTGTTGATGACCACGCGATGCGCTTTTGCATCTGCGGCGCGCGTGGCCACCAGCGCGGCTTCCTTGGCCACGGCTTCCTCGGTGCGGCGTTCCAGTTGATGCATCAGGCAAATCGTGATGTCGCCGCGGGTGATAACGCCCACCAGCCGATTGTTTCCATCCAGGACCGGGAACCGGCCATACCCATGCCGGTCGAATTCCGCCACGGCGCGGACGAGGGAGAAATGGTCACGCAAAGTCACGATCTTGCGGCTCATCCAGCGTTCCACCGCATCGTTGATGTGGCCCTCATCCAGGGCGTTGATGATGTCTTCAATACTGACAAGCCCGACCAACACGTCATTGGCCAGAATCGGCACGCCGGAGATGCGGTGGGCCTTCATCAGGTGCTGAATCGAGCGCAAGGAATCGGTCGTGGTGGCGGTAATGGGCGGACTGGTCATCGCGTCGCGCACGCGCAGTTCGAAAACCAGCATTTGGACGAAGGAAACCTGCCGCTTCTCAGCCGCGTTGGGAGTATTTTCGACCGCTGGCGCTGGCGTTAAGGGCGTTGCCGCTATGCCCGTCTTCAAAGCACTTTCAGCCACGATGGCCGGTTTGTGCACCGCCCCGGTCAACCGCGCATGCAAGCCTTTGTAGCGCTTGTGGCCATTGGCATTTTGCGCCACTTTGGCCGCGGCTTTCTTTTTCTCGACTGGAACGGCTGCTGTCATAACTTTAACCAGATGTAACCTAGTGTCGTCAAGGGGGGGTCTCTCCACGCAATTTGGCTTACACTGGTCATATTTTGCATGAGGCGAATGAATGCTGAAAATTACCGCCCCGGCCCACATCACGAATCTTCATGTCCTCCAAAAGTGTTCCTCAATCCAGGCTCGACGGGCGGCCAAATAACGGCCATCTTTTCCCAAAAAATGCAGAGTGCCGGGAGGGTTTCCGGCTTAAAAGGAGTTGTACAAAGGCGCGCCTTGTGGATATCAAGACCGGCCTGACCATGAACATTACAATCAACGACCGAGAAGCAATTTATGGCTAAAGCAACGAAAGCGACAAAATACGTTTATCTCTTTGGAAACAAGAAGGCGGATGGGGACGGCTCCATGAAACCCTTGCTGGGTGGCAAGGGCGCCAACCTCGCCGAAATGTCCCGCATCGGCCTGCCGGTGCCTCCGGGCTTCACCATCACCACCGAGGTTTGCACTTACTACTACGCCAACAAGAAAAGCTATCCCAAAGCCCTCGAACCGGCGGTCAAGAACGGCGTCGCCTTCATCGAGAAAATCATGGGCACCAAATTCGGCGACCAGACGGCGATGCCGCTGCTGGTTTCCGTCCGCTCCGGCGCACGCGATTCCATGCCCGGTATGATGGACACGATTTTGAACCTCGGCCTCAATGATGAAACCGTTCTCGCCCTCGTCAAGGCGACGAAGAACGAGCGTTTCGCGTGGGATTGTTACCGCCGGTTCATTCAGATGTACGGCGACGTGGTCATGGGCGTGCAAAAGAGCGCGAACGAGGACCACGAACCGTTTGAAGTGGTCATTCATGGCCTCAAACACGAGCGCTATCACGCCGACATTGAGGATACCAAGCTTACCGTGGACGACCTCAAGGAACTGGTGAACCGGTTCAAGAAACTCATCAAGGAACGCACTGGCGGCGAGTTTCCCCAGGATCCGTGGAAACAACTCCATGGCGCGGTGGGCGCCGTGTTCGGTTCGTGGATGAACGACCGGGCCATCGTCTATCGCCGCAAATATAACATCCCCACCGAATGGGGAACCGCCGTCAATGTCCAGGCCATGGTCTATGGCAACACCGGCAACAACTCCGGTTCCGGCGTCGCTTTCACACGCGACCCGGCGACCGGCGAAAAGGTCTTCTACGGCGAATTTCTCATCAACGCCCAGGGCGAAGACGTGGTGGCAGGCATCCGCACGCCCGAACCGGTGGCGCAACTCAAGAACCATCTGCCCCAGGCTTTTGCCGAACTGGAGCAGGTCCGCAAAACCCTCGAATCCCATTTCAAGGATGTGCAGGACTTCGAGTTTACGATTCAGGATGGCAAGCTGTTCATGCTTCAGACGCGCAACGGCAAACGCACCGGCCTCGCCGCCGTCCGATTCGCCATTGAGATGGAAAAGGAAAAGCTGATTGACTGGAAAACGGCGATTCGCCGGGTCCCGGCCGATCAACTTGACCAGGTGCTGGCGCCAATCTTTGACCGCAAGGCGGTGAAGGCGGCCAAGTGCATTGCCAGAGGGTTGCCCGCCGGTCCAGGCGCGGCCTCCGGCAAGATGTATCTCAACGCCGATCGCGCCGCCGCCGCCGCCGCCAAGGGCGAAAAGGTATTGCTGGTGCGCAACGAGACCACGCCGGAAGATTTGCGCGGCATGATTGCCGCCGAAGGCATTTTGACGGCCAAAGGCGGCGTCAGCTCGCACGCGGCGCTGGTCGCTCGGCAGATGGGCAAGGTTTGTGTCTGCGGCGCCGGCGCGCTGCAGATTGATTACGGGGCCAAGACCATGACCGTGGATGGCGCCACTTACAAGGAAGGTGATTTCCTTTCCATCAGCGGTACCGCCGGCGAAGTGTATCCGGGCGAGCTCAAAACTGCCGCCTCCGAAATTGTCCAGGTACTGGTCGAGAAATCGCTCGACGGCAAGGACAGCCCGACCTACCAGATGTTCAAGAAGCTCATGGATTGGTGCTCGAAGGTCACGCGCCTGCAGGTGCGTACCAATGCCGACACGCCGGAGCAGACCGCCAACGCAGTCGCGTTCGGCGCAACGGGCATCGGCCTGTGCCGCACGGAACACATGTTTTTTTCGGGCGACCGCATTGACGCCATGCGCGAAATGATTCTGGCCGACAACCTCAAGGACCGGAAGGAAGCGCTGGCCAAGCTCCTGCCTTACCAGCGCGACGATTTCGTGGGAATTTTCCGCGAACTGAAAAGCCTGCCCGCGACCATCCGCACGCTCGACCCGCCGCTGCACGAATTTCTGCCGCACGAAGACGCGGCGCAGAAAGACCTCGCGGCCAAGATGAACGTGCCGGTGGAGAAGATCAAACAACGCGTCAAGGAATTGCACGAGTTCAACCCCATGCTCGGCTTGCGTGGCTGCCGGCTAGGCATTGTCTATCCTGAAATCACCGAGATGCAGGTGCGCGCCATCATTGAAGCGGCGGTGCAGGTTCAAAACGAGGGCATTCCCGTCAAGCCGGAGATCATGATCGTGCTCGTGGGGTTCCCGAAGGAACTTCTAAACCAGCTCGAAGTCGTTCATCGCGTCGCCCAGCAGGTGCAGGACGAGAAGAAGACCAGGGTGAAATACATGGTCGGCACGATGATTGAAATTCCGCGCGGCTGCCTCGTCGCCGATGAAATCGCCAAGGACGCCGAGTTCTTCAGTTTCGGCACGAATGACCTGACGCAAACCTGTCTGGGCATGAGCCGCGACGATTCCGGCCCGTTCCTCGGACCGTATCAGGAACTGGAAATTATCAAGAAAAACCCGTTTGCGACGATTGACCAGGCAGGCGTCGGCCAGTTGATGAAGATCGCGGTCGAGAAGGGCAATGCGACGCGGCCCGGCATCAAGCTCGGCATCTGCGGCGAACACGGCGGCGACCCCGATTCCGTGAAATTCTGCCATCGCATCGGGTTGACCTATGTGAGTTGCTCACCTTTCCGCGTGCCGGTCGCCCGATTGGCGGCGGCACAAGCTGCCTTGGAAGAAGAAGCAGCGAAAAAGGCGAAGAAGAAGTAGTTAGGGCGCGATGTCTCATCGCGCCGCGGCCGGCTCGGAGAGCCAGCCCTGCCAAAAAACTATCAAGCCGCTCCGGCCACGGAGCGGCTTCTTGTTTTCACCAGGCTTTCGTGACAAACGGGCGTAAGTTGCGCCCGCCATCACTTCACCATGAGTTTCGAGTTTGACTTTGCGCCGGCACCGGGCGTATTGCATGGATAGTCGGAAAGGGTTGTTTATGGGCACAGTCGGAACAGGAATTGAAACTCCGGTCGGTGTGCCGGCGCGATGGAACTTATGAAGAGAACCATGCGCGAAAGCGGCAGAGGCCCGGTAAGCGCCGGGATTATTTTCGCGGCACTGCTGTTGTCCGGCTTCGGCTGCCATTCGCGCGTGGAAGTGCCGCGCGCTGGACAAGGCACCAACTTGGCAGCGCCATCAACCAACGCTGAACACCTTTGGCGCGTCCGCGCACCCGCTGTTGCCGGGCTGTTTTATCCGGCGGACAAGGCGGTTCTTTCTCAAACCATTGACGGGTTGCTGGAACGCGCGCCCGCGCATTATATTCCAAACCTGAAAGGCCTGATTTGTCCTCATGCGGGTTACCCTTTTTCCGGACTGACGGCGGCCTGCGCCTACAAGACGCTCGCCGGGCGCGACATTCAAACCGTCATCGTCCTCGGTCCCAGTCATTACGCCTATTTCCAGGGCGTGTCGCTGCCGGACGCAGACGCTTACCAAACGCCGCTGGGCGTTGTTCCCATTTCAGAGAAAGCAAAACAGCTTGTCGGGACCGGGCCTTTTGTTTTGGAACCGCGATGTATGGTCGAGCGGCCCCCGTGGTGGACGCAGGCCCCCAAAACCGCCCCGCCCGCCGGCGAAGATACACCCGAAACCTGGGAACACTCCATCGAGGTTCAAGTTCCGTTCCTGCAAAAGACCCTGGAACATTTCAAAATTCTGCCGGTTATTTTTGGCGAGACCGATCCCGAGCAGGTTGCCAGGATTTTGGCCGGGATGATTGACGACAAAACAGTGGTTGTGGCCAGTTCGGACCTGAGCCATTATCATCCTTACGATGTCGCCAAAGACTTGGACAATCGTTGTATCGGGGCGATATTAAACCTGGATATTGACAGCATGAAAACTCAGGAAGCTTGCGGCAAAGCGCCAATCCTGACGTTGATGTGTCTGGCCCGGGAAAAAGGCTGGAAGGCGCAATTGCTGGATTGTCGCAACAGCGGGGATGTGACCGGTGACAAGGACCGCGTGGTGGGCTACAGCGCCATCGCCTTTTACGCGCCGGCACCGGAGCATTTCGCGGCGCCGGAGAAAAAATTTCTGCTGGACCTGGCCCGGACGACACTGGTGCATGTGGCTACCAATGGCACCCTGCCGGAAATCAGCGCCAAAGATGTTCCGCCGAAGCTGGCCGAAACGAAAGCGTGTTTCGTGACATTGACGGAACATGGCGAGCTTCGCGGTTGCATCGGCCATATCCTGCCACAGGAACCGCTTTATCAAGCCGTCGAGGACAACGCGCGGAACGCGGCCACTCGCGACTGGCGCTTTCCACCGGTGCAGCCCAACGAAGTGGACAAAATCAAAATCGAAATCAGTGTGCTGACAGAACCGCAGCCACTGCGTTTCAATTCGCCGGAGGACTTGTTGGGTAAATTGCAGCCTTACGAGGACGGCGTGGTGCTTAAGATTGGTTCCCGCGGTGCCACATTTCTGCCGCAGGTCTGGGAGCAGATTCCGGACAAGGTTGAATTCCTGAATCACCTTTCGGAAAAGGCCGGCTGTGAACCGTCCGCTTGGAGAAGCAAGGAAACCTCCGTTTCCATTTATCACGTCGAGGCGTTCGAAGAGTCCGAGTAAGACCTCATGCCCGAACCAGCGCCGCGTAGCCGCAAAGGCGAGGATGGAGGATCGAAGATGGAAGATGGCAAACGCACAGCAAATCCATCCTCCACCCTCCCTCCTCCCTATTTGTTTCCTGTATTACTGGCCGTCAGCGCGCTGGGCGTTTCGTGCGTGATGACGCAACTGGCGCTGATGCGCGAATTGCTCGGCGCATTCAGCGGAAATGAACTGGTGCTCGGCGTGGTGCTGGGCAACTGGCTGCTGCTGATGGGCCTTGGCGCCTGGCTCGGCCGGACTTCCGACAAACTCCGAAACCCGCTGGCCGTCCTGGTGGTGATGCAAATTCTGGTGGCGGTCTTGCCGCTGTTGCAGGTGTTCCTCCTGCGGGCTTTGCGAAACGTCATTTTCGTCCGCGGCGCCGCAGTTGGTGTCACCGATACCGTCATCAGCGCTTTCATCCTGCTGCTGCCGTATTGCGTCGTGGCCGGTTATGCGCTGACGCTGGCGTGCTGGTTGCTGGCACGGGCAGAGGGCGCTTCGGGCATCGGTCGCGTTTACGTGGCGGACAGCATCGGCAGCATCGGCGGCGGCGTTCTGTTCAGCTTCGTGCTGGTCAGGTTCCTCGACCATGCCGGCATCCTGGTTTTTCCCGCCGTGTTGAACCTGCTGGTTGCCGGGGTGATGAGCCTTCGTACCGGACACAAATTGCTTTCCACAATTGCAGGGACTCTGGCCATCGCGGTGTTGGCGGTTGCAATTGGGGTTGACCTCGACGGCATTTCCACACAGTTGCAGTACCCGCGACAGCACATCATCGTGCGGGCAAATTCGCCTTATGGCAAACTGCTCGTCACGGAATCCGACGGCCAGTTTGATTTCATCGAGAACGGCATTCCGCTCACCTCCACCCGTGATGACCAGCATGTCGAGGAGACCGTGTATTACGCCATGGCCCAGCGGCCGGATGCGCACACGGTGCTGCTCGTCGGTGGCGGCATCTCGGGCACGGCCAGGGAAATCCTGAAATACCACGTCCGCCGGGTGGATTATGTGGAACTCGACCCGATGATTCTGAAGTTCGGGCGCAAATACCTGCCGGAAAATCTGGACGACAACCGGATCCGAATCATCAACACCGACGGACGCCTGTTCGTCAGGCAGACCGGCGAAAAATACGACGTTGTCATCGTGGACTTGCCCGAACCCTCGACCGCGCAACTCAACCGGTTCTTTACCGTGGAATTTCTGGCTGAAGTCAAACGGGTGCTCACGCCGGACGGCGTGGTGTCGTTTGCCCTCGGCCATTATGAAAATTACGTCAGCCCGGAACTGGCGCGGATGCTGGCGTCGGCCAATCAATCGTTAAAACAATCGTTCCCGAACGTGCTGGTGATTCCCGGCGGACGGGTTTTCTTTCTCGCGTCGGACGGTCCCCTCTTTGACGACATCGCTGCGCGCATCGAACAGCAGGGCATCAAGACCAAACTGATGAACCGGCATTACCTCGACGCGATGCTGACGCCCGACCGGATGTCGGATATGCAGCGCGCCATCGCGCAGCCGGCGGCGTTGAACCAAGACTTCAGCCCGGTGCTTTATTTTTATCATCTTCGCCACTGGATGAGTCAGTTCAACACGGGTTTCGGCGTGTTGCCGGTGTTGCTGCTGGTTTCGCTTTGCGTCTATCTCGTCCGGTTGCGCGGCGCGGCGTTGGTCCTGTTCGCCTCGGGCTTTGCGGGAACGGCATTGGAGATTGTACTGCTCCTGGCGTTCCAGGTTCTTTGCGGGTCGGTCTATCATCAACTGGGCATCATCGTCACCGTCTTTATGACCGGCCTGGCCCTTGGAGCCGTGACGGCGAATCGGGGAACCAACAAATCGTTCGGAGGGGCGAGCTCTGAGAGTCCCATGAATTCAGGGCCTCGTGTAACTCAGCCCTCCGAAACTACCGCGGCGTGCTCGGAGAGCACGCCCTGCCAAAGGCAGGCACGGTGCCTGCGCTGTCTGGCTGTTACCATCGCCGGTTACGCCATTCTGCTTGCGCTGGTGTTGCCGCGGTTGAACCGGGTGGGCGACATGGCGGCGTCACTCTTGTTCATCAAAGCGGTCATTGCGCTGCTGACCCTGATTCTCGCGGTGCTGGTGGGGGCGGAATTTCCGCTGGCCAATCGGCTGGAATTCGATGGCACCGTGGCGGGCGCGTCCCGCCTTTACACGGCGGACTTCGTCGGCGCATTCCTGGGCGCGTTGCTGGCCAGCACGCTGTTGATTCCGTTGATTGGCGTGACGGGCGTTTGTCTGCTGACCGCGGCACTGAATTTCCTGGGCGGCACAATGTTTCAATTTCGAAAGGTGATAACATGAGCAAACTCAACTTTGTCCTTCTCAAAATGGTCCGGTGGAGCGGCTGGCTGTTGCTGCCGCTGGTGCTGGCGTTCCTGCTGACCGGCTACATCATGGATGGCCGCTACGGCTTCAGCAAATTGCTGGATGAAAAATCCGCGCTGACGCTGCATCGCATGTTTCACCTGCCATTGATTGTCCTCGTGCTGGCGCATGTCGTCCCGGCGATGTATCTTGCCTTTCAGCGATGGGGCTGGATTAAACATCGCGAAGAGACGTAGCATGAATTCTGAACTCCGAACTCCGAATTCTGAATCGCGAGACCGGCGTTCCGGTCTGGCGGAGGAATTTCGCGTCGCACTGCCATCGGACTCGGTGTTGGCGGGGCGGTCGGCCTGGCGGGCGCGGCGTCGCTTTGGGATTTCTTCGTTTCCATGGCGCGAGTCCGAGGCGCCCGCCGATATCTTCAAGGGTGATGCGCCGACGGGCGAGCTTTGGGAACTGTGGCAAAAACGTGGCTGGGTGAAAGAGGCGCGGCATTACCTCAAACTCGGCCGCAACGTCCAGTGCAAGGTCTGCCCGAACAATTGCATTCTGGCGCCGGGCGACCGCAGCCATTGCCGCAACAAGGTCAACTACGACGGCACGCTCTACACACTGGTCTATGGCAACCCGTGCACGTTCCACGTTGATCCGGTCGAAAAAAAGCCGCTGTTCCATTTCCTGCCGGGCACGTTGAGCTTTTCGCTTGCTACTTCCGGTTGCGTGTTCCGCTGCCTCAATTGTCAGAACTGGGAGATTTCACAAAAGAAACCCGAGGAAACCAAAGACCCGCACGGCGAGGAACTCCGTTTCAAACCACCGCTGCCGCCGGGTCTGACGATGGAACAAATGTCGCGGTTGAGCCTGTTCCCCGAAGACGCCGTGGCCGTGACCGAGGCGTTGGGTTGCCCGTCCATTTCCTACACCTACTCCGAGCCAGTCGCGTTTTACGAATACACGCAGGACACCTGCCAAGCCGCGCGCGAACGGAAACTGAAAAACATCGTCGTCACCTGCGGCTCAATCGAGGAACGGCCTGCACGCGACTTGTACCAATTCGCTGACGCCGCGCATGTGGACCTGAAAGGCTTCGACGAGGACATCTATAAAAAACTCAATTCCGGCAAACTCTCCGCCATCCTGGCCACGCTCAAGACGCTGAAAGACCTCGGCGTTTGGTTCGAGATCATCAACCTCGTTGTGCCGACCTACACCGACAATCTCGACACCATCCACCGCATGTGCGGCTGGATTGTGAAAGAGCTGGGACCGGACCGGCCGTTGCACTTCTCGCGTTTTCATCCGGAACACAAACTCACGCACCTGACGCCTACGCCCGTCGAGACGCTGGTAAAAGCCCGTGACGCTGCCCGGGCCGAGGGACTGCACTACGCTTACATCGGCAACGTGCCCGGCCTCGAAGGCGCGGAAACGACGTGGTGCCCCAACTGCAAGAAAGCCATCGTCGAACGCGACATCTTTGCCGTCACGCGCATGGACATCACCGACGGCAAATGCCGGTTTTGCGGGACCAAAATTGCCGGCGTGTGGGGATAAAACGAACCTCGGGCGTATTCTGGCGTTGCCCCGGAGCGCGGCTGTGTGCAGAGCACCAGTCGCAGCACATTGAAAAGGTCTGCGATATCAAACGTATTCCAGCAGGCCAGTCTTGCGAAGCCGCTGCGGCTGGTCCCACAGCGGGACACAGCCGCGCACCACGCCAAGTCAGGTCGCAGTCCGGAATTCTTCTCTCTTTCCTTGAAAAGCGCGATTTGGCTGCCATTCTAATACCCGAACAACGTGTGCCCCGACATCCGATGTCGGGGCACGGAGATTTGAACGATGTCATACCGAGCCTGGTTTCAATGCATCAATCCGGAGTGCGGTGCCACCTATCCGCTGAACTCCATCATCTACCATTGCACCCGCTGCGGGTCGCTCCTGGAAGTGCAGCACGACCTCAAACAATTGAAGCGGCGCGACGCGCAGGCGTGGATGAAACTTTTCGAGGACCGCTACAAAAGCAACGAGTGGCCCTACGGCTCCGGCGTCTGGGGCAAGAAGGAATGGATCCTGCCCGAGATCAAGGACGACAATATCGTCTCGCTTTACGAAGGCAGCACGAATCTCTTTTGGGCCGAGCGCTTCGGAAAAATCGTGGGCGTGGATGACCTCTGGATTAAACTGTGCGGGAACACCCACAGCGGCTCGTTCAAGGACCTCGGCATGACCGTGCTGGTTTCACAGGTCAAACAGATGATATCCGAGGGCGCGCCCATCAAGGCCGTGGCCTGCGCCTCGACCGGTGACACCTCAGCGGCGCTGGCGACGTATTGCGCGGCGGCGGGCATCCCGTCCATCGTCCTCCTGCCGCGCGGCAAAATCTCCATCGCCCAACTGGTCCAGCCGATTTCCAGCGGCGCGCTCGTGCTGTATCTGGACACGGATTTCGACGGCTGCATGAAGCTGGTGCAGGAAATCACCAAAGACGAAACGCTGTACCTGGCGAACTCGATGAATTCCCTGCGCGTGGAGGGCCAACAGACGGTCGGCATCGAGATCGTCCAGCAATTCGACTGGGAAGCGCCGGATGTCATCATTATTCCTGGCGGCAACCTGGGCAATGTTTCCGCACTCGGCAAGGGCCTGACGATGTTGCGTGACCTGGGCTTGATTGAAAAATTGCCTCGCATCGTGGTGGCCCAGGCGGAACACGCCAATCCGCTTTACCGTTCCTACCAAAGCGGCTTCAAATCGTTTGAACCGGTCCAGGCCCAAAAGACCCTCGCCAGTGCCATCCAAATCGGCGACCCGGTCAGCGTCCAGAAAGCCATCCGGGTGTTGAAACAATTCGACGGCATCGTGGAGCAGGCCAGCGAGGCGGAGCTCGCGGACGCGGCGGCGTTGGGCGACAAGACCGGCATGTTCAACTGCCCGCATACCGGCGTGGCGCTCGCCGCACTCATCAAACTGTTGAAGGCCGGTAAGATTGACAAAACCGAGCGCGTGGTGGTCATCTCGACCGCGCACGGTCTGAAGTTTGTGGAAATGAAAGTCAAATATCACCAGAAAGAACTGGATTTCCCTTGCCGCTACGCGAACCAACCGATTGAACTGCCCGCCCGCTTGGATGCGGTGAAAGACGCGCTCAACAAAGCGCTCAAGGAAAGGGGCCGTTTCGATGTCTAACAAACAGAATCGGAGGGTCGAGTTACACGAGACCCTGAATCCGGTAGGGCCGAACTGCTGCTCGGCCTGGCGCCGCGGCAGCGCCGCCCTGCCGAATTTACAAAAAGAACAGGGGCTCGTGTAACTCGCCCCTCCGAAACCAGGATTTGTCCAATGACCTCTAAAATTCGCAAAATTCGCAAACGCGGCCCGGCCACGCTGGCCATTCACGGTCACGAACGCCGGCCCAAAGCCCATCACGCCGTTTCGACGCCCATCTGCCAGACCTCAAACTACAGCTTCGATTCCATGGCCGAAGTGGTCGAGTTCATGAAGGCCAAGGCCCAGGGCCGCATCATCCGTGAGCAGGAATACGGCCGCTACTTCAATCCGACCCAACTGGAAGCCGAACGCAAGCTCGCCGCCATTGAAGGTGCCGAGCGGGCCATTTTGTTCTCCAGCGGCATGAGCGCGGTCATCCTGACGCTCATGGCCTACATGAAAAAGGAAGGCCACATTATTTTCACCAGCGATTGCTATCGGCAGACACGCGATTTTGCGACGAATTTTCTCACCAAATTCGGCCTGCAAAACACCCTCGTGCCGCCCACGACCGAAGCCATCGAAGCCGCCATCCGGCCCAACAGCAACATCATTTTCACCGAATCGCCCACCAATCCTTACCTGCGCGTGCTCGATCTGCCGGCGGTGGTGAAGGTGGCGAAACGCCGCCGCGTGCTGACGATGATTGATGCCACGCTCGCCACCCCTTACAACATCCGGCCGCTCGAATTCGGCGTGGACATCGTCATCCATTCGGCCACGAAATATCTGGGTGGCCACAACGACCTCCTGGCGGGCGTGACGCTGGGCGGCCATCAATTGCTCGAAGACCTGAACAAATTGGAACGCATGATTGGCGCGACGCCGGGGCCGTTGACGTGTTTCCTGCTCGAACGCGGTTTGAAAACGTTCCCGTTGCGGATGGAACATCACAACCGCGCCGGATTGCAGGTGGCGCAGGCGCTGGAAAAACATCCGAAAGTTGAAAAAGTCTGGTATCCCGGCCTCAAATCGCATCCGGACTACGCCATCGCCAAACAACAGATGCGCGGGTTCGGCAGCGTCATCACTTTTCTGGTGAAGGGCGACGAGAAAGCGACGCGCAAGTTCATTGACTCACTTGAGTTGTTTTTGATTACGCCCAGCCTCGGCGGTTCGGAAAGCCTGGTGACGCAAATGGCGACGATGTCCTTCTTCGATTACCCGTTGGAACACCGCCAATCCCTCGGTATGGTGGACAATCTGGTCCGTCTGGCGCTGGGTCTGGAAGACCCCGAAGACCTCATCGCCGATCTCTACCAGGCGCTGGGGCGGGTTTGATGCGCCTTCATAGGGATTCAGAAACAAGCCCCCGGCCACTTGATACATCAAATGTAGAGCTTCATGTAAGCAGAAAATCAACCGCAGAGAACGCAGAGAACACAAAGAACTTCAACCACCAGTTATATGAAAGACATCAAAACATTGAGCGATCAAGTCCGACAGACTGCATATGACATTCATGTTTATCATGGGCATGGCCACCTGGAGAAAGTTTACGAAAATGCGCTGGCACATCGGTTGCAGAAGGCGGGTCTCGACGTGAAGCAACAACATCCGATCAAGGTGTATGACGAGGACGGAACACTGATTGGCGATTATCTGGCGGACCTGCTCGTGGAGGGGGAGTTGATTGTTGAATTAAAGGCTGCGAAAACCTTGGCCGCTGAACATGAAGCGCAAATCCTCGGCTACTTGAAATCGTCGCGGCTTGAGCATGGCTTGTTGATCAATTTTGGCTCTTACAAGTTTGAAATCCGCAAGTTCGCATGGGGTGAGAATCAGCCGCAGGGAACACGGAGAATTTCCGGCTTTATCCTCTCTGCGCTCTCTGCGCTCTTTGTGGTTAAATGACGGATCTCAACCCTCAACCGGGCGCATAGCGCCCTTTTAACCTGACTCACGCTTGACGTTATAACATTTGTTGTTACATTAGTTTCATGGTTCTGGAATTAAAGCTCCGCAAGGTCGGCAATTCGGTCGGTCTCGTCTTGCCCAAACAGGCGCTCGCTCATCTCAAGGTCGGCGAGGGCGACACGGTTTGCCTGACCGACGCCGCCGAAGGCAGCGTGCGGATGACCGCCAATCCCGAAGTGTCCCGGCAAATGGAAGTGGTCAAGGATGTCATGCACCGCTATCGTAACACGCTCCGCGAACTGGCTAAATGAAACTGCCGGTCTGGGTTCTGCGCGAGACGGTGCTCACGTTGCATGAGCAATCGCTGGCCGAGTTTGGCGGTGAAGCCGGCATCCGCGACGAAGGTTTGCTCGACTCGGCATTGGCCAAACCGGAAAATCTTTTCGCCTACGGCAAACCGACGATTTTTGAACTCGCCGCCAGCTACGGTTTCGGCCTGGTGAAGAATCATCCGTTCGTTGACGGCAACAAACGCGTCGGTTTTATCGTGGCGATTGTTTTTCTTGAGCTTAACGGTTATCGCTTTCAAGCGACCGAGGCCGAGGCCGCCGTGCGCACGCTGGCGCTGGCCGCCGGGGAAATGTCCGAGGTGGATTTCGCCGCCTGGTTGAAGGCAAACTCGCGCCGGGCTTGAAAGGCGCTGGAACGGATGTAGCGCGCCTTCAAATCGTTCGCGAGCGGGCGATAGACACACGCGGCCGTGTTGACTCACGGATAAATGTTACCCGGGGCGGGAGTCAGTCATGACAACGTTGCCTCAGGTTGGAGGTTACTCTGTGCAGTGAAGAACAGGCGCAATTTCTGTTCAATGTTTTTCTTCAAAGCAAAGGGGTTGAGTTGAGCGTGTTGAGCCTTCAGGTGCGCCTTGACCTTCGGACTGATCTGGGGACTGGCCAGCAGCCGAGCGTAGGGCGTCTGCGGTTTTTCATACCGACGCACAGTGCGACTGCCGCGTTTGTCCCGGCTGCGCAGCTTGAGCGTGGGGCGGAAGTGGTTTTGGAACTGGCTCCATTCCCGGACGTAGAGGTCGTTCATGAGCCCGACCAGTTGGGGATGTTCGAAGCGATCGTGACCGAAGAGTTGGCGCACATGGGTCCAGTTCTTTTGCTCGACGTGGGCGTTGTCATTCTTGCGATAGGCCCGGCTGCGGGTAAAGGGTACCTGGCGCCATGGCCGGCCGGTGAGGTATTGATAAAGCGGCCAGTTGAGGAACTCGCTGCCGTTGTCGGCATGGAAGCTTTTCAAAGCAAAAGGCGCCTGGTTCTCGATGTCCCGCAAGTGGTCCAGGATGGCGCTGGAGCTTTTGTTCCAAACCGCGCGCAACTCGGTCCAGCCGCTGTAAAGGTCGGTAAACGTGAGGGAATAGACGAAATTGCCGGCCGTGGTGTCGCCACAATGCGCGACGGTGTCGGCTTCGATATGACCTGGCGTGGTGGTATCCGGCGGACCGCCGCGGGTGGGAATGCGATGGCGCAAGAGGGTGCCCGGTTTGGTGGCCGACAGGCCTCGGCGTGGATAACGCACGCGCACCGGCCGCAACAGCCGGTCGATCTGGGCCGGACTGATGGTCAGCAACTGCTGACGCAGCGGCGCAGATAAGGCCCCGTGCGTCTGTTCATAGAAGTCCAGCCATTCGGGCAAGGCCGCCTGCAAAAGCTTGGAGCACAGTTGATCGCTGGCCAGCCAGATCGCTTTGAGTGGCGGCAGCACCACCGCTGGCTTATAGGTCGGCGGGGGACCTGGCTTGCGCCGGGGCGGCTGGAGCACTGAGCGGTTAAGCAGTCGCAGCGCTGCTTTGCGGTGATAACCGCAAATGGCGCAGAACTCGTCCAGAATGCGGCTTTTGTGCTCGCGACCGGCGCGCTGATAACGACCGTGGATTTTGGTTAAATACTCCCGTTTGCTGGGCCGACTCATGTTCGTTGCTTGGGTAACCACGATCTTGAGTCAACGAAGAGCTAAACCCCTCGTCCAGCTCCCCGTCCCGGTAACATTTATCCTGAGTCAACACGCGGCCAAATCGCCATGCGGTTTGTCCTTTCTTGCGGCTCCGCCACAGTTTATGATGCGGCGGCAGTCTTTATTGCTCATGGAAAAACTGACGCAGGCTCAAAAAGAAACACTGGCCAACCGTATCCTGACACTCGACCCTACCGGAGAAATCGTCAGCCTTACGCCGAACCAAACTTTCACCGGCGGCAGCATTGAGTACAACGGCAAGACCGGCCTCGTATGCCACGAGAAAATTAAGCGGCTCATGGATGGCTGACTACAACAAGTACACACGGCCGCGCCTGAAAGTCATAAACCGCGACCCAAACGGACCATACAAGTTCCCCTTCAACGAACAGTTCGACGCCATCTGGTCGAACCCGCCGTTCAGTCTCAAAGAGGAATCGCGCACGCTAGCCGAGTACGGCCTGCGCTTTGCCTACGCCGGGCAGAAGAACTCGGAGAACCTGTTCATTGAACGCTGGTATCAGCTTCTCAAGGAAGGCGGCAGGCTCGGCGTCGTGCTGCCTGATTCTGTTTTCGACACCAATGAAAACCTTTACATTCGCGTGTTCCT
>CAWHAH010000003.1:0-111919 GCA_963827205.1 uncultured Verrucomicrobiae bacterium | reverse complement strand
CTTCTTCTGGATTCGCGCCGTCGTCTCGTTACCGCAGGTGACTTTCCAGCCCTACACGCCGACCAAGACCAGCCTGCTTTTCGCCGTCAAGAAAACCTTCAAGGAAGTTGAGGCGTGGGATGCGGCATGGCGCAAGGCCACCAACGAATACGGTAACACGCGCAGAAGGGTATTTTTATCACGACCAGCGATTTCAGTGCTGGCGCTCGCGAATACGTAAAGAACCTGCCCCAGCAGCGTGTGATCCTGATTGATGGCCAGCGTCTCGCGGAGCTGATGATCGAGCATAACATCGGCGTGTCCCGCGCTTACAGTTACGAAATCAAGCGTGTGGACAGCGACTATTTCGAGGAGGAATGAATGGACACCTTGTTCGCCCCGTCATCCGCGGATACGCCGTGAACTGGGACGCCGAAAAATTCTACCGCGTCGAAGGCCTCGGCCCCTTCGACGAATTCTGATCTAACACCCGCGCCGCTTTCGGGTGAAAAGCCAGGTCAGCCCAAGTGAAGTAACCGAAAATGTTCCTCGTAAATTCGTAACTTGCAGCGATGAAACGGGTTAGCGCGCGAGCTTGTGAGATAGAGGAGAACTTGTCTCGCATGGTCCTGGCGCCAAGGTCGTCTTCGAACTCGTTTACGGCGGATAGCTCCTAGTACGAGAACTCGACCTTCGCGGGCAGCGAGGCCAATTTGATCCGCTTCGCGGGGGCGACCGGCTTGCCGTTGACGGTAACCGCCTTCGGCGTCGCGTTCCTGGCTGACACCAGCCAGATTCCGCCCGGAGCCTTGACGTTGCCGGTCACTTGGTAGACGTCGGCCAGGCCTTTCGTCACCGCCTTCAAGCTGATCTTGCCATACGCGGTAGGCAGATCTTGCACATGAATGCCGCGACCTTGCAGCCAATCTTCCGGAACACCCGAGCAGAACACCAGCGACTTGTCCAGGTCCTCCTCGTAAGCGAAGAAGTCGCGAATCTCGCGCACGAACTCGGCTGCGCACCAGGTGTGGGGCATATCGCCGATGTACACCGGCGCTCTCGGATCCTGGAACACGACCTCGGCCCACTGATTCCAACCCATCGGACGGGTGTCCTTGGTGAACCAGCGCATCAACCACAGGGCGCGATCCTTATCGCCGAGCCGGGCGAACACGCCAATGTTCCTGAATTCGTACGGCGTATAGCCGCTCCACGGCACCGTGCCGTCGGCGCGCCCAAGGCATCTCTCATAGTAAGCGTCGAACGTGTTCCTGAGCAGATCCTGGGGCATGTACGACATTTCGTCGCACGGGTTGACCAGGATCGCAACGCCGCTGGCATCCGGCTCGCCGTAATCGGGACAGCTGACAATTATATCAAGCTTGTAATACCTGGCGGCCGCTTCAATCGAGTTCACGACGTCCTTGCGAAGGTCGGCGGCCACGGCAAGATCATGAGCCCCTTCTTCGGGTTTGCCGACGGCGACGGCCAGGGCGGCGGCGTCTTTCAGGCCGAGAATTGCGAAGTAGTCGTCCCAGTAGGAGTGCACCGGCGAGCCGTAGCCCTCGTGACTGATCGACGGAGTCAGCAGGCCGTAATACAGCGCTTCCATGCCGGTCGCGTTCCTGTGCAATTCCTGCCCCTCAACATGAAGCTTCTCGATGTGCTCGGCGACCCGCTTGACGACCGGGTAGTACTGCTGGGCAAACTTCTCGTCGTGGTTGAATTTCCAATATTCTGCGACGAGGTAGATGTACTCGCCGAAAGCATCGCATTCCAGAGTGGCCAACGGCTTGTCGTGCTCGACAATCGCCGGCACATACCCGTCCGGATGGACGAACTGCGTGTACCACTCGATGAACTCCTTCGCGGGCTTCATGACGCCAAAGTGCATCATGGCCGCGCTCATCAGCGAGCCGTCGCGAATCCACGAGCGGTTGTAGTTCCGGCTTCCGGGCTGAAGTTGAACCCCGTCCCGGTTGATCTCGATGAACGCGATGTTCAAGCGGATGATGTTGACCAGGCGCTGCTCGTTGGCAGGAAGCTGGATCTTGATCGACGACAGGTTCTGGCGCCACTCATGAGCCACCTTGCGCTGAAGCGCAGCCGCCTTGGCGTTGGTGTTCACGCCTTTGTCCGACATTCCGCCGATGCTGTAGCGCCACCAGAAGCTCTTGGATTCGCCGGGCTTGAGACTTACGTCGTAGGCCACGTACCCGGAAGCGAGGCCGGAAGCGTCGGTCGCCGTCGGGCTGGTCGGAAGATCGCCGAACTGCATCCTTCGACCCATTTCGCCATCGGCAAAGGTCGTCGCGCCAACCTGGTCGGCGGGGGTCAGCAATACGATCTTCTGATCTTTGCCAAAGGACATGGAGGTCGGCGTCAGGCTAAGGTCCTTGATCTCGGCCTGAATGCCGCTGTGCTGCCACTCCGGATTGACCTGGATCGGCCTGAGCGCCAAGACGAGTTTGGCCTTCTTCGTGGTCTGCTCGTGGTTGACCAGCTTGTAGCAGGCATACACCGTGCCGCCATTGTCCTTGACGGCGAAGCCCGAAACGCGCAGGCCCACTGGGCCCGAGCGCTCGGTCCAGGGAAGCGGCAGATAGTCGTCCAACAATCCTTGGGTTTCTTCCGTGTTCGCCCAATGGTAAACCTTGCCGTCCACCACCACGAACGGATCGACGCTCGGCCTGTCCTTGGCGAGTTCAATCTGCCCATCCTCACAAAGCAGCGCCTTGTCCTTGCCGCCGCTGTAGCCGATCAGCGTCCAATACGCTTGCTGGTTGAGCAGGTGCCGGAAGTAATAGCCGTGGGGCGACGATTGCGCCAACGCCTTCAGCAGGCCGGCGCCGGTTTTCTCAAGCTCGGGAGGCAGCAGCTTCACTCTCTCAAGCCCGACAACCTTGGAATCGGCCCTGGCATGGATTCGAATCTCGCGTCCTTCCGCATCCGGGGTGAACACGAAGTCGATCTTGCCACTCGGCTTTTCGACGGTCTGAGCAAGCTTCCAGGCGGAGCCATCGGGCGACGTGAGGACGTCATAGGAACTCGGCGCCATGGACTTTTGCCACTCTATTTCGAGACCGCCAAACTCAACGGGTTTGGCCAGGTGGAGGTCCAGGTCCGCTTCGCTGACAGGGCCTGTCGTCCGCCAGTCGCTCTGGCCAGCCGAGGGAACGGTGCTCGTCATATCCGTGATCGGATCGCTGAACTTGCCGTAATCGCCAAGCGGCGTGATCTTGAGATCGGCCAGGTAAATCACACCTTTCTTGCCGGCTCCACTGGCGGACACGCCAATCTCGATGGACTTGAGTTCGCTGAGCTCGGCCGAAGACTTTGGCCCCCAGGCAAAGGAGATAAGCCTCTTGCGCAACACGATGTGCGTCCACTCCTTGGGCCAATGATAGGCGTCCCTTCGATACCAATAGGTGTTTCCGGTTACGTCTTCAAGCTTGAGCTCGATATTGTTGTCGGGCGTATCCGCCTTCACCCAAAAGCTGAGTTCGAAATTGCCATTGAGCGGCACATCGCAGTCTTCGTGCACCAGGGCGAAGTTGCCCGCATCGCGGAAGTCGTAGTCGAAGCTCATCCCCTTGCCGTAAGGAGTATCGACGTTGGTTAGCTTAAGGTCCGTGCCGGGCCCTTTGATCTTCCAGGCGTCGAGGGCGGAGAAATCACTAAGTGGTTGAGAAGCTTGCTGGCCACCAAAGGCCGCTGCAACGAGGACTAAGGTTGTTAGATTCAAGGTAGATCGCGAAGAACGATACTACACCATATGGGCTCTCGCAATGACATCCATGCCGCTTTCGTGTGAAAAGCCGGGCCTGACAAAGTGACCACGTAAAGCTGCTCCACATGGTGAATTTCGCAAAGCGGTGCCACGCAGCAGGCCAGCGTAAAGCGTACGCCACGCCGGCGAACCGAAATGTTCCGCGTGACTTCGTAACTTGCGGCGATGAAACGGGTTAGTTCTTTGGCCAGGTCTGAGCCTCCGACCAACCGCAACCAGAAATCCAAGTGGATACCGGCTCGCAAACCACACGGCGCTTGACAGGCGCCAGCTTCTTGGCAAAAGTTTGTCTGTTGGTCAGTATTAGTCGGGGTGCTCTGCGCCCCGGTAAAAGGTCAGCCAGTAACCGCAAATATGCTATGAGTGATTATGTGAATTGGGAGATGCAGGGTGTTGAATACGCGAACTGCAATTGTGCCTGGGGCTGTCCCTGCCAGTTCAACGGACTGCCGACGACAGGCAACTGCCGCGCTGCCGTTTTTGTGCAAATCGAAAAAGGCCGGTTCGGCGATGTGCCGCTGGATGGCCTGCGCTGGGGTGCCCTAGGGGCCTGGCCGGGCGCCATCCATTTCGGCAACGGCAAATTTCAAACCATCATTGACGAACGCGCCAATCCCAAACAGCGCCAGGCCATCGAGGCCGTGTCGCACGGACGCGAAACCGATCCCGGCTCGCTGATCTGGCAGGTTTTCTCGACCACCATCACCGAATTCCTGCCGACGCTCTACAAACCGATTGACCTCGCCATTGATTACGCCGCGCGCACAGCGCGGGTGAAAGTGCCCGGCGTTGTCGAAGGCAGCGCCGAATCCATTCGCAACCCGGTGACCGGTGCGCCGCATCCGGTGCGCGTCACCATGCCGACGGGTTTTGAGTTCACCGACAGCGAGGTGTTGAGCGGCAAGTCCAAAGCGGGCGGCCCGATTGAGCTGAATCTCGACGGGTCACACGCGCATCTGGCGCGCATCCACTGGAACACGCACGGCGTCGTGCGTTGATTTCCTCCGCGCCGATGGATGGCCGCACTTCTCTCGAATCGCTGCTGCGGCGGGACCGGTGGCTCGTGGGCGGTGCGCTCGCGGTCACCATCGCGCTCTGCTGGGCTTGGATTGTGCCCATGGCCCGCGACATGTACGGCCCGATGACCGGTCCGGCGGCCTGGATGATGACCGACCGTTGGGATTTCGCCCATCTGTCGCTGCTCTTCGCCATGTGGGTGGTGATGATGGCGGGCATGATGCTGCCGTCCGCCGCGCCGACGCTGCTCCTGTATGCGGGCGTGATTCGGAAAAGCCCGGACGGCGAACGGGCGCCGGCCCGCGTGTATGCGTTCGCGGGCGGTTATCTCCTCGTGTGGACGGCGTTCAGCCTCGTCGCCACTGGGCTCCAGCGCGGGCTGGCGAACCTGCTGCTGCTGACACCCATGATGGAGGCGCGCGGCCGCGCGGTGGGCGGCGCGCTGCTGATGGTCGCCGGACTTTATCAACTGACGCCCTTCAAGCGCACCTGTCTCGAATCCTGCCGGTCACCCGCTGCGTTCATTGCCCGGTACTGGAAACGCGGCGTCGCGGGCGGGTTTCGTTTGGGTCTGGCCCACGGGGCTTACTGCCTCGGTTGCTGCTGGGCACTGATGCTTTTGCTCTTCGCCGGCGGGGTGATGAACCTTTGGTGGATCGGCGCGCTCACAATTTTCGTTCTGCTGGAAAAGCTCGCCCCGCTCGGTGCGCAGGGCGGACGCCTCTCCGGTGTGCTGATGATGGCGCTGGGGGTGTGGAACCTGGTGCATTAGAAGATAGTTGAGAGTTAAGAGTTGAGGGTGGTGGGGGGAACGTCGAACATTCAACGTTCAACATCCAATTTCGATAAATCGCGAAGAGGCGAATTTTGGATTGTGTTTTGGAATTCAAGGATTAACAATGCCGGCATAAGCGAGCCAAAGGCCGGTCCCGTCGTAGCTTCGGAGCGAAGACGGATGGCCGTGGCTGGCCATTCGGCCCCGGTCAACCGGATGTTCCTTTGTTAAACCGAAACGACGCGCAAAAAATGAGGTGACCAATGAAAACAGCACCACGCGAACATATCGAAGCGAAAATCATCAACTGTCTTCGCGATTCGAAAGCCCCCGGCACCGCAAGCCAGATCGCCGTTCACATTCAGGAAACGAGAGAAGACACCCTCCGGGTAATCCAACGGTTGGTGAAAGACCACACCATCAAGGGCCAACAGGATTTTACTCTTTTTAATTCCACCGGTGAAACCGTTGCTTACACCTTGGCAGATCCGTTGCTGCAGCCGGCGCTGATCCCGGGCGCCGTTCCGCCTCCGCAGTTGCGCCACGGTCCCGGACCGCGTCGTTAGCCGCTTGGTGTTATATTGACGCGGCCTGACACATGAAAGCAGCGTTACTCACCGGCGTCCGACAATTCGAAATCCGTCAGGTGCCGGAGCCGAAAATCGTCAAACCCACCGACGTGCTCATCCGCATAAAAATGGTGGGCGTCTGTGGTTCGGATATTCATTATTTCACAACCGGCCGGATCGGTTCCCAAATCGTTCAATTTCCTTTCGTCGTCGGGCATGAGGCCGCCGGCGTCGTCGAGCAGGTCGGAAAGAAAGTGACCCGGGTAAAACCAGGCCAGCGCATTGCCGTTGACCCGGCGGTGTATTGCGGTCATTGCGACCAATGCCGGGCCGGACGGGAAAATACCTGCCGCGAGCTTCTCTTCTTGGGATGCCCGGGGCAATTGGCCGGTGCCCTGTGCGAAGTCATCGTGCTGCCCGAAAATTGTTGTTTCCCCATCAAAGACCAAACGACATTTGAACAGGCGACCTTGTCCGAACCGTTGGCCATTGCCGTCTATGCCGTCCAACGCTCGCGGCTCCCCGCCAAAGCCAACGTTGCCATCCTCGGCGTCGGGCCTATCGGCATGTCCGTCTTTCATGTCTTGCGCACGAAAAAAGTCGGCGATGTTTATGTCACGGACAGAATCCCGGAGCGATTGAAGTTCTCGCAGCAGTTGCGTCCCCAATGGTGTGGCAATCCGGAGCGCACGGACGTGGTCAAGGAAATCTCGAAAGCCGAACCATTGCTGATGGATGTTGTTTACGAATGCAGCGGGGACAGGGAAGCCTTCGACCACGCCATCAAATTATTGAAACCGGGCGGGACGCTCGCGTTGGTGGGCATTCCCGAATTTGACGAGGTTACTTTTCCGATTCATGATTTGCGGCGGAAGGAAATCACCATCATCAACGTCCGTCGGCAGGCCCACTGCACGCAAAAGGCGATTGATTTGCTGGAGCGACGCAAAATTAACATGGACGCGATGGTGACCCATCATTTCCCGCTGGCCGAAACCCGGCAGGCGTTCGACCTGGTTGCTAATTATCGGGACGGCGTCATGAAAGCCATGATCACCGTGGATTGAACACCCTGGTTGGTGGGGCGAGAGTCCTTGCGAGCCGGATGGCAGCGTCGAGCTTGCAACTCGAATTGATTGGCGCGTAGCGCCAACGCTACAACAGACACGGCTGGAGTCTCGCTCACCGAACTGTTGTTTACTGGCATCGGCTCGCTCGTTGACCCATCTGGCCGAATCGCATAATCTCATCCACCTTTTAACATGGAACTGAAATTCATTCTGGAATCGCTCCTGTTCTCTGCGCAAAAACCGTTGAGCGTAAAAGAGCTTCGTGACGTGCTGGCCGCAGCCGCCGAAGCCGAAGACGCCGATGCCACCGCCAAGTCGCTCGGCAAAATCAAGGAGAGCGAGCTGACGGCCGCGCTGGAACAACTGGCGCGCGAACATGAAACCAACGCGCGCAGTTACCGCCTCGCATGCGTCGCCGGGGCGTGGCAATTCGTCACGCAACCGGAATTCGCGCCGTGGCTCAAGGCGTTGGTGGGACAAAAAATCCGTCCCCCGCGCCTTTCGCAACCCGCGCTCGAAACGCTGGCCATCATCGCCTATCGCCAGCCCATCACCCGCGCCGAGGTCGAGCAGATTCGCGGCGTGAACGTGGACGCAGTCATGCAAACCATCATGGAGCGCGGTCTGGTCGAGACCGTCGGCCGCGCCGAGGTGGTTGGCCGTCCGCCGACCTACGGCACCACGGCGTTGTTCCTCGAATATTTCGGCCTGCGCGGTCTGGAAGATTTGCCTGCCGCGGATGAACTCAGGAGAATTGTGATCGAAAAACCGCCCGCCCCGGTCACCGCCGAACCCGGCCTGGCGACAAATCCGCCGGAGCAACTGCAACTGAATGAAGGGGAAAAAGTGAAGAACACGGAAGTTGAAAGTAAGAAACCGGAAGGGCAACCGACATGAATTTTGTTTCACCCCGAAGGAATAGAATCAATGAGCTTGATGAGCGTCCTTCTGGAGCGCGGACAGCCATGTCCGCATGCCTGCACACCATCTGAACTCGCGGACAAAGCTGTCCGCGCTCCAAATTCACGCGCCGAAACAGATTTGATTCTTTCGCCTGAATTATACACTCTGTCAGCACGTGAACATTCCCAAACATCGCCAGGCGATTGACCAGCTGGACACGCGCATCGTCCGGCTGCTCAACGAACGCACGCGCCACGTCCTGGCCATTGGCGACATCAAGCTTGCGGCCGGCGAGGAAGTCTATGCGCCGCACCGCGAACGCGCCGTGCTCGAACGCGTCTGTCAGCTCAACCAAGGGCCGATGACTGATGACCAGTTCCGCGCGGTCTATCGCGAAATCATGTCCAGCGCGCTGGCGCTTGAAAAGACCATGACCATCGCCTATTTCGGCCCGGAGGCGACCTTCACTCACCAGGCGGCCATCCAGCGGTTCGGTTCGAGCTTGAAATATTCGCCGCAGAAGACCATCGCGGACGTTTTCACCGAGGTCGGCAAAAAGAGCGCGGATTACGGCGTCGTACCGGTGGAAAATTCCACCGAAGGCGTCGTCACCCACACGCTCGACATGTTCATGGACAGCGATTTGAAAGTCGTTTCGCAAATCGTTTTGCCCGTGCAACAATGTCTTTTGAGCAACTCACCGCGCAGGCAAATCAAAAAACTTTACGTGCATCCGCAGTCGCTCGCCCAGTGTCGCGGCTGGATTCAAACCCATCTGCCGGGCGCGGAAATCATTGAGACTTCATCGAATGCGCGTTCGGCGGAACTGGCGGCCAGGGAAAAATCCACCGCCGCCATCGCCGGCGTGCTCGCCGCCGAAAAATACGGCCTGCGCGTGTTGGAACAGGACATTCAGGACAGCGCCGACAACGCCACGCGCTTCCTCGTGCTGGGCCGCCAGTGCAGTCCGCCCACCGGCGATGACCGCACCAGCCTGATGCTTAGTATCGCCGATAAGGCCGGCGCGCTGCACGAGGCGATTGCCGCGTTCCGCCGTTACCAAATCAACATGACGAAGATTGAATCGCGTCCGAGCAAGCGGAAGGCGTGGGAATATTTCTTCTTCATTGATTGCGAAGGCCACGCGCAGGACCGCAAAGTGGCCAAGGCAATCCAGCTTCTCGGGCAGCATTGCAATTTTGTGAAAGTTCTTGGCTCATATCCCAACATGGAATAGATTTACCTTCGAAAAGTTACGACGTAATAGCACCTGCGCGGCGCAAGAGGATCCGGGTGGCTGATTTGCTCAACTCATTTACGAACGACTGGAAGCACGATGCAAGATTCTGACAAGTCTCCGGGCCGGAAACCACCGCAGGGACCCGGATCAGCCAGCTTTTATGTTCCGTCCCGGCTGGCGGTCCGGATGCCAAAGGCGGATCGTCCGCAGACGTTCACCAGGATTTTCCGCTGGCGTTTGCCCGCCGGCCAGACACAGGAACCGGCCACGGTTGAAATCGTGGGCACGTTCACCAAATGGCAGAAGGTCCCGCTGGTCCGTGACAGCGCGCAGCACGGCTGGCAGGTGACGCTGCATGACCTGCCCGTCAACCGCACGCATCACTACATGCTGCTGGTGGACGGCAAACCGGTCCGCGACGAGCAATGCGATGGCCTGGCCATACCGCGCACTTCGCAGGAGGCGCACTATCAATTGATGACGCCTCGCGGTCCACGCGTGCTCATGCTCTTCGCGCAGACGAAATAATCCCGGCGGCGCATGGGCCGGGCGGTCGAGTAATGATTTCCCAAGCATTTTTTGCTTCCCAACGAGCCAAGATTGGTGGTAGGATGACACCATGGAATCGCCGGAGAGCGTAAAGGAGTTTTTCATTTGGGGGATTGACGATTGCCCTTATGGCCCCGTGAAACTTGCGGTGTTAGTTGACTGGGTCAAGGACGAGCGTGTTCTGGCCAACACCTGGATTTTCGCGCGTCCCGACGGCATCTGGCGGCGTGCGGCGGATGTCCCCGAACTCCAGGCGCATTTCAATCAGGAAATCATCCCGGATTCATCGGCGGCTTCGGGTCCGGACATCAAACCCGGCTCACTGCGGCGCGTCAAAATCCTGTCCCAAATGACCGACGCCCAGCTTGATCGGCTGAAGGACTTCATGGAGGTGCGAAAAGTTCCCCAGTGGATGGCGCTGGTGAAACAGGGCGATGCGGGCGACGGCATGTTCTTCGTCCTGCAAGGCGAATTGCGGGCGCGGGTGATGATCGGAGAAAAAGAGACGATTCTGGCCACGTTCGGCCCCGGTGATTTTTTCGGTGACATGTCGCTGTTCGATCACGGACCCCGGTCGGCGGATGTCATCGCCAATGCGGACAGCATCGTGCTGAAAATGTCCGATGTGGCGTTTGAGCGGCTCACCCGCGAGGCGCCCGCACTGGCCACGCCCTTCCTGAAGGCCACGGCCCGGACCTTGGCTGCCCGGATCCGCGCCGACAACCAGCGTCTGAACCGGGTGACCCAGCAGTTTCAGGCCAGCACCTGATTTCTATTTCAGCACTGCGAAGGAGGCCTGGGCATTTTGTACCGGGCCATCCAGCACCACGGTCGTTTCCGCCAATTCAAATGTGCTGTTGAGTCGGATGTCGCGCGAAGAACTGCCGATCAGGATTTTGTAGGCGCCCTTGTCGGCCACCCAGCCTTTTTTGTCCGGGTCGTAATGGGCAAAGGCGTTCCGGTCGAGGGTGACGGAGACTTTTTGCTTTTCCCCGGGCCGCAGGACAACTTTTTTGAAACCCTTCAATTCCTTGAGCGGTCGCGGCAGGGTGGGGCTGACTTCCTGCACATAGACCTGTGCCACTTCAGCACCGGCGCGGCGGCCCGTGTTGGCAAGTTTGAATTCGACCGTCACGGGCAAACCCGGCGCCGTGTGCTTGGAAACCAGTTTGAGATCGGAATATTTGAACTGCGTATAGGAAAGGCCGTAGCCGAAGGGGAACAGCGGCTCAATTTCTTTGGTATCGAACCAGCGGTAACCCACGAGCAAGCCTTCCTGGTAAACCACTGTGCCGTTTGTGCCAGGATAGGCATGGAGGGCGTGCGCCGGCGAATCCGCCAGCCGCTTCGGGAAAGTGCAAGGCAATTTGCCTGAGGGGTTGGCGTCGCCAAACAGGACGCGCGCCAGCGCGTTGCCGCCTTCAATGCCGGGATACCACGCGTAGAGCAGGGCCGGTACCTGGGAAAGCCACGCATCCATCTCGACGGCCCCGCCGCCCATGAGCACAACCACGGTCCGGGGATTGGCCTGCACCACTTTCTGGATCAACTCGTCCTGGCCCCCGGGCAGTTTGATGTCTTTCCGATCCGCCCCTTCAGTGTCATAACCGCCGTGGTGATTCAGGCCACCGACATAAATGACCACATCGGCTGATTTGGCGGCGGCGACCGCTTCGGCAGCCAGCTTGGAACTGTCCACAGGCGGTTCCGTTTCTTCAGTTTCATGTCGGAAGTCCACCCGTCCCCGACCGACCGGCGGATTGTAACCCTGGGCATAAATAAGCTTCACGTTGCCGCCGACATAATTGCTGATGCCTTCCAGGGCGGTGATTTCGTACGCCGATTTGATCATCGCGGAACCGCCGCCGTGGGCGAACTGAGCCACAGCGTTGGCCCCGATGACGGCGATGGTTTTGGTCTGCGCCGAATTCAGCGGAAGCAAATCATCGTTTTTCAACAGCACGAAAGATTCCTGGGCAATCTGGCGGGCAATTTCCTGATGCGCTTTGGTGCTCAACGGGCCTTTTGGTTCAACATAGGCGGCCACCGGCGCGGACGGATCGTGAATCAGATTCAATTTAAACATCACGTAGAGGTGGCGGCGCACCTTGTCGTCCAAAACGGACACGGGGAATTTGCCGGATTTCAACCCCGCCAGAAACGGACTGGCCAGGTAATACTCGTCGTAGTCCTGGTGGGACCCCATTTCGATGTCCATGCCATTGAGTGCCGCCAGATCGGTGTGATGCACGCCGCCCCAGTCGGAAATGACGGTGCCTTTGAATCCCCATTCACCCTTGAGAAGTTCATTCAGCAAGCGTTCGTTCTCACAGCAGTGCTGGCCGTTGATCTGATTATAAGCCCCCATGACGGCCATCACGCCCGCCTCCTGCACCGCCGCGCGAAATGCCGGCAGGTAAATCTCGCGCAACGTGCGCTCGTCAATGATTTCATTGATCGAGCCGCGCTGATATTCCTGATTGTTTGCGGCGAAATGTTTGACACAGGATGAAACCCCTTGCGCCTGCTCGCCTTCGATGTAATTAACCGTCATGCGCGAGGTCAGAAAGGGGTCTTCGCCCATGTATTCAAAATTGCGACCGCACAACGGCGTGCGCTGAATGTTCACCGCCGGCCCGAGCATGATGTCCTTGCCGCGCTGTTTTGCCTCCTGGCCGATGACCGCGCCATAGGCCCTGGCCAAATCCAAATCCCACGTCGCCGCCAGCCCGAGCGCCGCGGGCATGGCTGTGGCAAAGTCATCCGTGCGGTTGAGAACGACCCCATGTTCGCCGACTTCTTCGCGCACACCCAACGGGCCGTCGTCCATGATCAAATCGGGGATGCCAAGCCGCGGAACGCCCGCTGTTGAAAATGGGCCGTTGGCGTGGACCAGCAACACTTTCTCCTCCAGCGTGAGACGGGAAAGCAAATCCTCCACGCGTGCCTCAATGGGTTTTTTATTGTCGAGGTAGAGCGCCGGCTCCTGGGCTTGTGTAGTTTTTAAAATCGTCATTGTAAAAAGTAAAAGAACACAGTGTTTAAGTTCTGGAACCAGGCGCATAGTTTTCCCGTTTGTTGTATGATTGTGAACAAAACTTTGCCGCTGATGGGCGGCGGTGGGTATCCCTTATAAAACTCCCGACGGCGGGGCAAGTGAATTCTCGCAATTGAAAGACGGTTGAATCCATGCCTGTCTCCTGACACACTCACCGACATGAGTCATCTTGACCAGGCCCGCCAAGTGTTCGATATCGAACTCGCCGCGCTCAAGGCCGTGCGCGCCCAACTCAACACCGCGTTTGGCAACGCGGTGGAAATGATTGTCGAATCGCTGGGCCGGCGCGGCAAAATCGTCGTCGTCGGCATCGGCAAATCGGGCAACGTTGGCCAGAAAATCGCCGCCACCCTCACCAGCACCGGCTCGACCAGCATCGTGCTCAACAGTGTGGATGCCTTGCACGGCGACCTCGGCATCGTCAACGACGGCGACGTGATTCTGGCGTTGAGTTATTCCGGCGAGTCGGAGGAATTATTGAACCTCCTTCCCGCGCTCAAACGATTTTCCGTCAAAATGATTTCGCTGACCGGAAACTTGAAATCATCCCTGGGCAGGCACAGCGACGTGGCGCTGAACGTCAAGGTTCCCAAGGAAGCCTGTCCCTTCAATCTGGCCCCGACCGCCAGTACCACGGCGATGCTCGTAATGGGCGACGCGCTGGCGATGGCGGTGTTGCAGGCGCGCGGTTTCAAGCGGAAAGATTATGCGAAGTATCATCCGAGCGGCGCGATTGGCCGTGCGATGCTGCTCAAAGTCGGCGACATCATGCGCGCGGGCGAACGCAACGCGGTGGCGGACGAAAACCTGCCGGTCAAGGACGCATTATTGGTGATGACGCACGCCAAGTCCGGCAGTTTGAGTGTGGTGAGCACACGGGGCAAACTGGTCGGCGTGTTCACCGACGGCGATTTCCGCCGTCACATGGCCACGGACGAAAACCTGCTGGCCCGGCCGTTGAAGAGCGTCATGACGCGTAATCCAATTTGCATTGGTGAAAACGCGCTGGCCGCCGAGGCGTTGAAAATCTTCAACGAACGGAACATTGACGATTTGATCGTGGTCAACGCGAAGCGCGAGCCGGTGGGCCTGGTGGATTCGCAGGATTTGCCGAAGCTGAAAATCATGTAACACAATTGCAGCGTCGGGCCTGCGGCCCGATGGCCGGCGCGCGGCGCCAACACCGTACCCTAAATTTCTTCGCCATGAAACCCGGCCTGACCGCGCAAAAATTTTTCAGTGAACGCGGGCCGGGTTTATCCGTGGATTTTCTTTTGGCTTTGCCGGAAGGTTACGGCGCGGACGCCGCGAAACGCTGGCCGCTGATTTTGTTTTTGCACGGCGCGGGCGAGCGCGGCAACGACGTCTGGAAGGCTACCATCCATGCCCCGCCGAAATTCGACACGCAGCGGGTAAAATTCCCGTTCATTCTCGTCGAGCCGCTGTGTCCCGCCGGCCGGATTTGGTCGGACGCTTTGCTGCTGGCGCTGCTCGACGAGGTTGAAGACAAATATGCCGTGGATACGCATCGGGTTTATCTCACCGGCATCAGCATGGGAGGATTTGGCACGTGGCATCTCGGTTTGAGCCATCCCGAAAAATTCGCCGCCATTGCACCGATTTGCGGCGGCGGCGAAACCATTCTCATCACCCTTGCGCAACACTACGACGCCGACCGGCTGGCGCAAATCCAGAGCTTGGGTGTTTGGGCTTTTCACGGAGGGAAGGACACCGCGGTGGCGCCCGAGGAAACCGTGCGGATGGTCAATGCCTTAAAACGCGCCGGCTGCACCAATTGCAGAATGACCATTTATCCAGAAGCCGAGCACGACAGTTGGACACAAACCTACGCGAATCCAGAACTGTTCGAGTGGTTCTTGCGGCACTCGCGCTGACGCGCGAACGATTGAGCGAAGTTAAAATTCACTCAACGATTTAGCTATTCAACTTTGCCCGCCCGATTCAGCGGCCAATAAATTTTTGAAACTCGGCCGATGATATATTTTTCCGGGATTGTTGCCCAATAACGGCTGTCAAGGCTGTTCGTGGTATTATCACCGATGACAAAATAGGCTCCATCGGGTACGGCGAATTGGTCCGTAGAGTCCGTTAGATAAATTTGGCTCGCGAACAGCCGACTGGGAAATTCGAATTTCGCCAGGCCTGGCGGCTCCGAAATAATCTGGTCGTGATTGTGAAGGCGCCCGTTTTGAATTGATATAACGTCGCCCGGAACCCCGACGATTCGCTTGATGTAAAATTCGTCAGCCGGAATATGATACAACTGGCGTTTGTCTTCAGAAATTCCTTTCGTTTTAAAAACAACAATGTCACCGCGTTGTGGTTTGTGAAACCAATAGGCATACTTTTCGACAATAATCCGATCTCCGACAACGACCGTTCCATCTGGCCCTTTTCTGTTTCCTAAAATAGTCGGTGACATCGAAGCTGTTGGCATCTGAAATGGCTGGATGAAAACTTTCATTCCAAGAACGACGGATTTGGAAAGGGCAAAAAACAAAATTATAAAGCTAAACCATCCAATCCAACGAAGCTTTGGAATTGGCTGATAGGAATGGAAGAGCATGATAATCCAGAGTCCAAATGCAACGGCAAACAACACAAATCCAAAAAGGTCACCCGGCATGAGCGGACTGGCTAAACAAACAAAGCCGACGAATTCTAAAAATACGATGCTGACCAACCAACCAACGCCGACCAATCTTTTTCCCGCCAAAAATTGAGAAATTCCGGTTATAAAAAAGGATAAAACCACACCCACCCATGGCCGATAGGTTTTAACTGGTTCGGCTTGGTTTTGATTATCGTCTGTCATCTTTGCGGGAGGCTCATTCTAACCCACTCGCCTTGCGCGAGCGTTTCAAAACTTCATGCGCCTTCGTCCGCGCCTTGGCCGCTCCGTCAGCCAGCACTTTGTTCACGTGATCCAAATTCGCGGCCAACTCCGCGCGTTTCTTCCGCGCCGCAGCGAAATAATTCCAATAGTGCTCGAACAACGCCTTCTTCAAGTCACCGTAGCCAAGGCCACCGGCCCGCAAACGTTTCTCAAAATCCTTTGCCACTGCCGCCGGCGCCACGAGTTTGAGCAATTGAATGGCGAGATTCTTGTCCGCGTCAGGCTTGGGTTCCTGCGGCGTGCGGCTGTCCATGACGATGCCCATGATTTTTTTGCGGATGGCTTTTTCGTCGCCGAAAATTTCAATCGTGTTGCCGTAGCTCTTGCTCATCTTCTGGCCGTCTGTGCCGGGCACCACGGCAACCTCCTCGCGGATTTGCGGTTCGGGAATCACGAACGTCTGGCCGTATTGCTCGTTGAATTTGATGGCGATGTCGCGCGTCATCTCGACATGTTGCTTCTGGTCGCGCCCGACCGGCACAATGTTCGAGTCGTAAATCAAAATGTCTGCCGCCATGAGCACGGGATAGGCAAACAGGCCGTGGCTCGGCGCAATGCCTTTCGCAACTTTATCCTTGTAGCTGTGGGCGCGTTCGAGCAGGCCCATCGGCGTCACCGTGGAAAGCAACCAGCTCAGTTCGGTCACTTCCGGCACGTCGGATTGGCGGAAGAAAACGGTTTTTTGGGGGTTGAGGCCGCACGCGAGAAAATCCAACGCCACATCCAAAATGTTTTTACGCCGCTGCGCGGCATCGGTCAGCAACGTCATTGAATGGTAATCGGCAATGAAATAAAACGCCTCGCCCTTTTCCTGCAGCTCGATGGCGGGCCGCATCATCCCGAAATAATTTCCGAGATGCAAAGTGCCGCTCGGTTGGATGCCAGACAAAATTCGCATGGGAGAAAGCATAGCGGGAAAACATTCAACATCCAATAAACGATTGCGATCTGATTTTGTTTGTGTTTAGCCAAAAATGGCCTAAATTTGGTCCATGACGATTCTCAAATCGAGCCAGCTTAAGTCGGACGCCGGCAGGGTTCTCGACCGGGCGATTCGGGCGCCGCAATACGTCGAGCGGAAAGGCACCCTGCTGGTAATCACGAAAGCCAATCTGATCCCCGCGCGCGACGAGCCGCTGCTGTCGCCTTGGGAAATCCGGGCCAGGCATCTCGAAAGTTTTTATGATACAACCAAAGCCTGGTGAGGTCTGGTGGATTGACATGGGGCTGAAGGCCAAATTCCGCCCCTTGCTGGTCGTTTCGCGCGAAGACCCGAACGCCGAAAGGGCGTTAAGCGTCTGTGTGCCCTGCACGACAACGATCCGTGGCAGAAACTACGAAGTGCCGCTTCCGCGGGTGAAGTGGATGCCGGGATCAGACGACGGAGTTGCAAACGTTCTGGGCATTGAATCCATCGAGCATCACCGTTTCGAACGGCGGGCAGGACGTTATGAACTTCCGTTGCTCGCCGCCGTTCGCAAACGCATTGCCTGGATGCTCGAAATCTAAAAAAACTTCCCCGCCCGCTTTCATTGGTTGTTGGGCGTTGGATGTTCGATGTTGGATGTTATTTTTTTCAGCAACGCTCCCGCCCTCACTTCCCACCGCTGCAAATCTTTGCCGAGTTCACTTGGCCAGTTTTCTTCGGTGGCAGTCATAAACACCTGGCCGCTCGTCTTGCGCGCGTGCTCCAGCAATGGCAGGAAACCGCTGCGCCGTTTCACGTCCAACTCGCCCATCACGTCGTCAATCAGCAATACCGGCGGCGAACCGTGGATGCCCGCGAAAAATTCCGCCTGCGCCATTTTCAATGCCATCGCCAGCGTGCGTTTCTGGCCCTCGCTGCCGAATTGCGCGGCGGATTTTTCGTTGAGCAACAACTGCAAATCGTCACGATGCGGACCGACGAGTGTGGAGCGATAACTTTGTTCGCGCGCCCGCGATTGCGCGAGTTCCACGGCAAAATCCTTCTTCACACTCGGTTGATATTCGATGCGCAATTCCTCCGCGTCGTTGGAGATGCGGCGATACGCCAGCCGTGCCAGCGGGGAAAATTTCGGCGCCAGTCCGCGCCGGGCGCGGATGATTTCGTCGCCCAGTTTCACCAGTTCCTGCGAAAAGCTGTCGAGCGCGGCCTCGTCAACCGTGCGTTGCTTGAGCAATGCGTTGCGGGCGCGAACGGCACGCAGGTAACGCTGGAGCAGGGGAAGGTAGCCGGGCTGAGTCTGCGCGAGCAGCAGGTCGAGAAACCGCCGCCGCGCCCGCGCCGTGCCCTTGACCAGGTGCAAATCCTCTGTGCAAAACACCACCGCCCACAGCACGCCCAGGTAGTCCGAAAGTTTTTTCACCGGCTGGCCGTCCAGCGCCAGCTTGCGTTCGCGCGCCGACCAAAACATTTTGATTTCGCGTGAGCTTTGACTGGTGAGAAGTGTTGTCTCCCTCGCCCCGCCCGAGCGGGGAGAGGGCTGGGGCGAGGGGTTATGAGTTTCCGAGCCAGGTGCCACCTCTCCCCGGCCCTCTCCCCCAACTTTGTTGGCGGAGAGGGAGGAAGACGTTGGCGATGCCGGAATGTTTCCGCCCACCACCGTGCCGCCGACGAAATAGCCGCGCTGCCCGTGCCGGATCATCTGCGCGCCGCCGACGCCGCGGAACGAGCGCAGCGTGGCCATGAGATAAATCGCTTCGAGGACGTTCGTCTTGCCCTGCGCGTTGTCGCCGAGCAGAAGATGGAAGCCGGGCGCAAAGTCCGCGTCCAGCCGCGCGTAATTGCGGAAGTCGCGAAGTCGCAAATGGGCCAGATGCACGTGGATAAAATAGGAGCGCGGACGGCCCGGCCGCGAGTTTTTTTAGCAAAGTAAATCGTGCTGACAAATTTTCGAAAATCCGTCAATCGATCAAGTGATGCAGCCAATCAAATCGCCAGCAGTAGCTTCTTGATTTCCTTCAATCGCGCCTTGGCGTCCTTCTTTCGTCAGGCGCGGGAATTTGCCGCCGAGCGTGATGAAATCGCCGTGGCGCGTGAGCATCAGCTTGTCTTCCTTGACTTCGATGACGGTCACGGCCCTTTCGCTGGCGAGAATTTTCAGTTCGGCTACAAGCAATAGCAACTCAACCGCTGGCGGCAGCGGACCAAACCGGTCGCGCAATTCCTTCCGTAAATTTTCCAGCGCGGATTTTTCGTTGGCCTGTGCCAGCTTGCGGTAGATTTCGATGCGATGCTGGGGTTCCGTAACATAGTTATGGGGAAGGGAAGCGGATTTGTGAGTAGTCAGTAGTCTGTGGTCAGTAGCTGACTGTCCGTCGCCTGTTGCTACTGACTGCTGACTGCTGACTACTGACTGATCCAGAAAATCCAGTTTCACGATCACTTCCACGCGCGGCTTCACTTTCTCGCCTTTGAGCGCACTGACGCTTTGCTTGAGCAACTGACAATAAAGCTCGAAACCAACCGCCGTGATATGGCCGCTTTGTTCTGCGCCGAGCAGGTTGCCCGCGCCGCGGATTTCCAGGTCGCGCATGGCAATTTTAAATCCGCTCCCGAGTGTCGAATATTGACGGATGGCGCTGATGCGTTTGCGCACGTCGGTGAGCAGGCTCACGTGGCGCGGCAACAATAAATAGGCGTAAGCCTGATGTTTGTAACGTCCGACGCGTCCGCGCAGTTGATACAAATCGCTCAAGCCAAACCGGTCGGCGCGGTCAATGATGATGGTGTTCGCATTCGGAATATCGAGGCCGCTCTCGATGATAGTCGTGGAAAGCAAAACGTCCGCCTCGCCGTTGACAAATTTCGTCATCACCTCCTCCAGTTCGTCCGCGCCCATCTGGCCGTGGCCGACGACAATGCGTGCGCGCGGCAAAAGCCGTTTCAACCGGTCGGCCACCGTTTCAATGGTCATCACGCGGTTGTGCAGAAAGAAAACCTGACCGCCACGATTCAATTCGCGCTGGATCGCGTCGCGGATGATGCGTTCGTCGAATGGCACCACGATGGTCTCGACCGGCAGGCGGTCGTGCGGCGGCGTCTGGATGGTGCTCATGTCGCGCGCACCGGTGAGCGCGAGGTAAAGCGTGCGCGGGATCGGCGTGGCGCTGAGCGTGAGCACATCCACGAGTGTGCGCAGGCGCTTGAATTTTTCCTTGTGCAACACGCCGAACCGCTGCTCCTCGTCAATCACCACCAGGCCGAGATCTTTGAAAGTGATGTCATTTTGAATCAGCCGGTGGGTGCCGATGACAATGTCCACTCCGCCATTGGCCAGATCTTTCACGACGCGCTGTTGCTGGCGGCGCGTGCGAAAGCGCGAAAGCAGTTCGATGCGCACCGGATAATCCGCCGTGCGCTCGCGGAACGTGTTGAAATGTTGGTGCGCCAGGACGGTGGTCGGCACCAGCACGGCGACCTGTTTGCCATCCATCAAAGCTTTGAACGCGGCGCGGATGGCGACTTCGGTTTTGCCGAAACCCACGTCGCCGCAAATCAAGCGGTCCATCGGCTTGGCCTTTTCCATGTCGGATTTGGTTTCGGCGATGGAGCGGATTTGGTCGGGCGTTTCTTCGTAAATGAAGGCGCTTTCAAACTCACGCTGCCACGGCGTATCGGGTTTGAAAGCATGGCCCGGCTGCGTTTCGCGCACAGCCTGAATTTGCAGCAGTTCAGCGGCGACGTTGCGCACGGCGCGTTCAGCCTGTTCCCTCGCCTTTTTCCAGCGCGTACCGCCGAATGTGTTGAGCGGCGGATGCGCCTTGCCGGCACCGACGTATTTGCTGACGAGATGGGCTTCAGTCACCGGAACGTAAAGTTTCGGTGGTTCATCGCCGGGATGGACGGGCGCGTATTCGATGACCAGGCATTCCATTTCGGAGTTCGGAGTTCGGAGTTCGGAGTTGGAAGATCCGGTTGTTGCAGGCAAATTTTTCAGGCCGAGAAAACGGCCGATGCCGTATTGGAGATGGACGACGAGGTCGCCTTCTGACAATTCGGTGAAATCAATGTCGAGCGCGGAGCGGGCGGCGAGCGCGTGCGGCGATTTCAACCGGCGCGGTCGCTGGATTTTGTAGCGACCAAAGATCTCGGCGTCGGTGACGACGACAAGTTTGGCGTCATCGCAGATGAAGCCGCGCGCGAGCGAGCCGATTCCAGTCCGCAGTCCCGCGTCCACAGTCTCCCGCCTGTCGCGATTGCCTGACTGTGGACTGTGGACTGTGGGCTGTGGACTTATCTCAGTCCAGATTTCTTCAAACCGCTGTCGTTCGCCGTCGTTGTTGCAAAAGACATGGACGGCGTAGCCTTGGCGGAGCCAGCGGTGGAGTTGATTGAAGAATTCGCGGCGCTGGGCCTCGGCGATTTGCAATTCAGGCGCGCGTTCGGTGACCGGGCGAAAAGCCTCGAGCGAAGAAAACAATGACGCGCCCCTCACTCCGTCCCTCTCCCCGCATGGCGGGGAGAGGGTGGCCGACAGGCCGAGTGAGGGGATTGTTTTTTGAACTTCTTCCTCGCCTAATTCCAGCCGCGTCACGCGGCGATGGTCGAGGTCGGCGAGAAATTTTTCCCACGAAATGAAAAATGGGTCATCACCGGGAATTTGCCGGGCGTATTCGTCGGCGCGAAGGGCGAGTTGTTCCGGTTCACAAAGGAGGAAAATGGTTTCGTGCGGCAGATAATCCAAAAGCGTGGCGAGCGTTTTGATTGCGGAGGGACGAGTTACACGAGTCCCATTTTCCAGGTCAGGGGCTCGTGGAACTCGCCCCTCCGTTTGAAGGTGTTTCAAAATGCCCAGTTCACCAGCCGGCGGGATGGTGATGCCCGATATTTCCTCACGCGAAATCTGCGTGAGCGGATCAAAATGACGGAGCGATTCCAATTCATCGCCGAAAAATTCCAGCCGCGCGGGCCACGGACTGGTCAGCGGCCAGAGGTCCAGGATACCGCCGCGCAGGGCGATGTCGCCCTTTTGCGTCACTTGCGCTTCCGGTTCGTAGCCCTGTTCTTCGAGCCATTCGATCAAATCGAGCGGTTCAATTTTATCGCCGCGCTTAAGCGTGCGCGTGCGTTTTTGAATTTCGCCCGGCGGAAAAGTTTTCTGGAGCAGGGCGGTGACGCTGGTAACGACCAAGGCGGAGTGCGGAGTGCGGAGTGTGGAATTATTGGAAAGGGCGACGAGTGTTTGAAGACGGTCGCTGATGGTGTCGGCGTGCGGGAGCTTGCCTTCGTGGGGAAGAATCTCCCAAGGCGGATAAAAAAGTGGCGACTCGCCTTCGCTCTCCTTCGGCGCGGCAAGGGATGGAGGATGGAAGATGGAGGATGGCGCGTCGCCGACTTTGGACTGTGGGCTATGGACTGTGGACGGGATTGCCTGCCACGTTTCCAAATCCTGCAGGAAACCTTCCTGGGTTCTGAGGCCGTCCGCAACGACGACGATTGGCCGGCCCGGGAAAATTTTTTGAAGCAAGGCCGCCAGAAACGGTTGCGCCGCCTGGCAAACGCCGGCCTTGGACAACACGCCGCCATTCTCCAGTCGCCGCACGAGGGACTGCACGGCGGGAGATTGCGAGATGTCAGCGAACAGGTCACTTGCCGCTGACGCTGCCGCGTTTTGCGCCAAGCAGAATGAAGTTCGCAGCGGCGGACGGCGGCGTCAAGCGGAGCCGTGCAGAAGCATCAGGGCTGGTTTGTTTCCAGACCGGTACTCTTCCAACCGCTGACCTCGAACAACTGCAGGTCTTCGTAGTGATTCACGTTGGCATTGGTCTCCTGATCCACACGCACGAACTGGACGCTGTGATTTTCAAGGAAGCTTGCGGCTTGCGCCGCCCACCTTACGGAGTAAGGCAGGTCCGACCAGCCGGAATATTCCAGCGGCGGTGGCGGCAGATCGCCCGGCAACGGCGTGCCGGGTTTGGGTATCTGCATGTGCCCGACGACCCACACGCGGTGGCCGGACTGGAGCGTGGCCGCGACTTTTTCGAAGACAGGTTGCAAGGCGTGGGGCGTCTTCATCTTTTCCTGGAACAAATCGTAGCGGTGCCGCGAATGGTCGGCCAGCGGCGGCAGCGTCTGCCACGGCGTCGAGGACTTGAAGTAGCGTTCGAAAGTGAGGCCGCAAAACCACGGTGTGACAATGATGAAATCCTGCGGTGCAGCTTCACCCGCCACTTGCCGCGCCAGCCGGTCAACATTGGTAAAGTGCCAGTTCAAATCCCGTTGTGCGAATGGCGCGGCGATGAGTGCGGTTGCGGCGACCAAACCGAAGAGCGCCGCGCGCAAAAGACCGGGCAAGGACACTACCGGTACGCCGAAATCGAAGCACACGGCCAGCAACGCCACGAGCGGCAGGAAATACCACGGTTGCGTCGGCAGCGCTGCATACCACAAAAAACCGGTGAACCCGACCAGCGCCGCCAGCAAGGTTGCCGCGGCAAACAATGGCAAGTCGTCCGGTAAAACTCCATTGGCCGGCACGGCGGATTGGGCCTGACCCACGCGCCAGATTGCGGCAGCGCCGAACCCGACCACGGCGAGCGCAATAAATCCCCAGACGCAAACGTATTGCGGCAGTGGAAAAGCAACAATGGAAGCGAGGTTGCGATAGGCGATCTCCGGATAAAAGCCCATGCGCAACGACGTGCTGGCATTCGGCAACGTGGAAAGGTTGCTCCAATATGGCAACAACGACACCGCGGCGGACAGTCCGGCCAGAGAAATTTTCATGGCGCCGCGAACATTTTTCCGGCGCCAGCAAACCACCCACGCGCCGAGGCCGATGGCCGCCAAAAGCACGGCGTTTTGGTAAAGCGCCTGCACGCTCAAAATCGCCGCCACTGCCAGAATCCCGGCGCGCGCCCAGGTCGGTTTTTTCAGAAACGCCCACGCGGCCCCCGCCGCCAGCATTATAAACACACATCCCAACCCGTAACCACGCAACGAGTCGCTGTAAAAAATCACGAGACTGTTCAGGCCCACCAGCGCGAGGCTGAGGAGCGGTGGCCGCCGCGCCGTCCACGCTGCGGCCCAGATTGCCGCCGGGACCCCGATTCCGATCAACATGCCCAAAACCCGCAGGCCCAAATCGCTCTGCCCGAGGCCGAGAGCCGACCAGCCGCAAACCAGCAAGGGCATCAGAACAGGAAACGAATCCCTGGCCATGTCACTCAACGAATGATGCCCGGCGAGATTGACAACTTGCACCTCGTCGCGCCACAGGCCGCCGGCGTGAAAGAGAAAATAGAAGTGCAGCCAGACGGCAGCGATGGTCATCAGAATTGCCGTGAGCCAGGCGGTCTGGCGAAACATGTTTTTTTCGGGCGGCGCAGTCATGGGATCATTTACGTTGAAACACTTTCAGCCCGAGGCCGTGGATTTGGCCGCCGTAACGCGCCGCCAGTTCCGGAGTCAGGGCGTAAATGGTTTCCGTAGATGAGATCATGTCAGCCACGCCGACAAGGGTGTAGTTGGTCCGGTAGGAGTCCCACCACTCAAAAATTTTCGGGTCGGAATCTGGCTGGCGCCCCCACGACAGCAAAGGATTATCGGCAAAGACGACGAAATTCGGCGAGTTGGTTTCAATCTGGGCGATCATTTCGTCCTGCATTTTCTGTGCGAACGGCTGGGATTCCATCAGCCCGTAGGTGTAAATGTAGCCGGTGGCCGAGTGGCGGCGGGCGAGAAAATAAATTTCCGGCTCCGAACCCAGCACGGCCAGCCGCGCGACCGGCGGCGAATGTTCCCGAATATAGCCCGCGACGACTTCCGCTTCGGGAAACGGGTCGGGACCATAAATCGCCCGGGTGGCCTGCACCGCCGTAAGCCGGAACCAGATTTCGCGGTTGGCCGCAATCGTGACCGCGATCGCGACAACGCAAATCCAGAGCGGCCAGCCGCTTGACCGGCCCATCCCGTTTCGTTGCACCCACCGGTGTCTCGCCGCACTCACGGCGACGCCTCCCAGGAACGCCACCGCAGGCAGCGCGATCAAAAAATAATGTTTCCGAAAATAAAAATCGGGACAAACCGCCAGTGCGGACGCGAAGCAGAATCCCAAAAGCCACCCGCGCGACGGTTTCAGCCGTTCGTCGAGCCAAATCAGGACCAGTCCCGCGCCGGCCATCAGCCACAGCAAAAATCCCGGGGCCGTCACCCACAGAAAACCTTTCCAGAACAACCGGGGCGCGTAGCTTAGGGGCACAACTGAGGCGTATTGCCACGCATAAGTAACCGTCCAAAACCAGAAGGTTCTGAACACGCCCGCCTGCCACAAAATCAAGCAGCACAGGGCGAATGGCACAACGATTCCCACACCAAAAGATGCCAGCGACGCCAGCCGTTTGCCGGGCGGAATTTCGGTTTGGCGAAAGAGCCAGACGATCCATGCCAGTGAGGCCCAAAGCGCAATCAACGCGGCCTGTTGTTTCATCAAAACGGCCGTGCCGAAAAGGAGGCCGGCGGCCAGGATGACCAGCCAGTTTCGATGCTGCCTTGCCTGCCACATTGCGCACAAACCGGCGATGGCAAAGAACGCGCAGAAGTGCGTGGCGTGCCCCGCCAGTCCGAGCATCGAAGGGCTGGCGGCCAGCACGGCGTAGGCGCTGGCCGAGACGATTCCTGCTGTGGGGTCGAGCATTTTTTTGCCCAGCCAGAAAAGCATCAACGCCGTCAGTGTCGTCAGGCATAGCACGCCGAAATGGATGCCGGCGGGCGTCTGGCCGAACAACGCCATGATGACCGCATAGGCGGCATAGGTGCCGGGAAATTTCATGTTGTAGGCGAGTTGGTAAGGCGGAATGCCCTGCAACATGAGCTGGCCGGCATAGGCGTATTCGCCCTCGTCGCGTTCGAGTGGAAGGTTGAGCAGCCGCAGCCGGACGGCGGCGACAATGACGAGCGTCACCACCATGAACCACCAGGTCCAATGCCGCTGGAAGAGTCGGGATGTCGCGGTCGGCGCGGCGGTGGACGGCGTCATGCGCGGCAATTGAACAAATCAGCCGCCGGGAGACAAGCGGATTTGCCGGATGCGATGGTTCGGATTACTTCGATGTGAACAGATCAAGCGGAATATCCAAGGACGCCCCCAGCCAGAACGCCGAGTCCGTGTTGCTGCCGTCGAACGTCTTGCGACAGTGAAATCCATACTTCCAGTGCCGTTTGTAAGTGCTATAGCTGAAGCCGGCATCAATCGAGTCGCTGATTTCACGCACGTCGGTGGGATACCAGTTGGGCCCGACGTTGACCGGGCTGTTGTAAGCCCCCTGGCTGTTTGGTCCCGGCCCCAGAAAGATGTCCTCCCCGGACAGCGTCTGCAAATGCCGGTAACCGGCATCCAGTTCCCAGCCTTTGATTTGCTGGAAGACGCCTACTGCCGTGATGTATTGGTCGGCCCCGCTGGTGTGTTCCCAGCGATAGAGTAAATCGCCCCACACGCCGAAGCCCGGCCAGCCGACGTGCTCGCGGAAAAGGATGGATGGCTCAATCGCCACGCCATGATTGCCGGGAGCAAATCCAACGGACCGGTCGTAAACTCCCGGCACAATTGCGCCCGCGCGAAATGTCAAGGTGGGCAGCCACGGACAGCCGGTGTCGTTGTTGGTTTCGTTGAAAATCTGGTAACGAACACCGAAGGTCGAGTCCATGAGGCCGGTGGTTTTTTGGATGTTGCCGTTGTCAAACGGACGCCAGCCCACCGTGGTGCCGCCAAGGTTCAGGTCTGCCGCCCATTTTTCGGTGATGCCGTAATCAAACGTGAAATACCCCTGGCGCACGTCAATGCCGTAATTTTCGTCGCCGGTCCGGAAATTGGCCGGCATCCGGTCGTTGCCCATTTCCCAGACATGGTAAGCTTCGGACTGCTCGTAAAGCGTCCCAAAAATCAACTGGCCCGGCAGCGGCACGTCCGCCCACTCGGCAAACGGACGGCGCGGTTCGTCCTCGCTCGCCTGCGTGGCCGTAGCCGATCCCAATGCAACCAGCCCAACCACAGCCAGGTTAGACACCAAAGCGTGGAACACAAACACGCTGGCGCGGCGAAGGCCCGCCACCAGATTTTGGGCCAACGCCAGCAACGCGGCCAGACCGGCAACCTTCAAAATGGACTTTTTCATAAACGTAAATTCAATGGCTGACCGCTTTTCAACTCAGTGAAACTCCACAGGCGGCGCGCATTCTTATGAACCACCCCTCCAAATTCAACTTAAATTTTGGGCGTTTCTGTTTGACCCGGTTTCCTCCGCCCGCGCAACCTTGCACACAAATGGCCGCGCCCAATCCCTGGATGATCCTGCCGTTTGCGCTCCTGCTCGGCGCGATGGCGTTCGCGCCCCTGCGCGCGCCCCGGTGGTGGCTGCGCCACTATGCCCAGGTCGCCCTCGGCCTCGGCGCGGTCACGCTCGGTTATTACCTGTTCGTTTTGCGGGACGCGCCGCGCGTGCTGCACACAGGACACGATTACGCCAGTTTCATCGCGCTCATCGGTTCGCTCTTCGTCGTTTCCGGCGGCATCCATATCGGCGTCAAAGGCGAGGCTACGCCGTCGGCCAACGTCATTTTTTTGTTCGTCGGCGCAATCGTGGCCAATGTTCTGGGTACGACCGGCGCGGCGATGCTGCTGATCCGTCCGTGGATTCGGATGAACCGATACCGCGTCACAGCGCATCACATCGTCTTTTTCATATTTATCGTGGCCAACGTCGGCGGCTGCCTGACGCCCATTGGCGACCCGCCGCTGTTTCTGGGCTATTTGCAGGGCGTGCCCTTTTGGTGGATCGCAAAGCATTGCTGGCCCATGTGGACGACGGGCGTTGGCATCCTGCTGGCGATTTTCTATGCCGTGGACCGCATCAATTTTCTCCGCGCACCACGCGGCGTGCGGGACCAGGAAACCGCGCATGAGACGTGGCGCCTCGACGGCTTGCCGAACCTGTTTTTTCTCGCGGTCATTCTCGGCGCAGTTTTTGTGAGCCGCCCGGTTTTTCTCCGGGAGGCGTTGATGCTCGCCGCCGCGGTCGGCTCCTGGTTCACCACCCCCAAAGCTGTTCATACGGCGAACGATTTTAATTTTCATCCGGTCCGCGAGGTCGCCGTCCTGTTCGCCGGCATTTTTGCCACGATGATGCCCGCGCTGGACTGGCTGAATCTCAACGCCCGTTCATTGCTCGGCGACCATCCTTCGCCTGGAATTTTTTTCTGGGGCACGGGCGTTTTGTCCAGCGCGCTCGACAACGCGCCGACGTATCTCGGTTTTCTGAATGCGCTGTTTGGCGTGGCCGGCGCGAGGGAAATCACGGAGTTGCTGCATCAAAACCCGGCGAGCCTGCTTGCCATCAGTATTGGCGCGGTGTTCTTTGGCGCGGCTACTTACATCGGCAACGGCCCGAATTTCATGGTCAAGGCCATCGCCGACCAGCGAAAAATCCGGGTGCCGACGTTTCTGGAATTCGTCTTCAAATTCACGCTGCCGTTTCTGCTGCCGGCATTGCTGGTGGTCTGGCTGCTTTTCTTTCGCGGTTGAAAGACAATCTTGAAACATTTTTTTGCGTGAAACGTTTCTTTGTGGGAAAATAGGTTATTGCCGGTTGGAACATCGGAGTGCGCACTCTTTACGACATCTTGTTCACGATTTTTTTCGTGTTGTCATCGCCGTATTACTTCGTGCGAATGTGGCGGCGCGGCAACTGGTTTCCCGGCTTTTTCCAGCGCTTCGGCCGCTTCGACGCGAACCTCATGCAGGCGCTGACGAACCGCCACGTCATCTGGCTTCACGCCGTCAGTGTGGGTGAAGTCAATCTCTGCACGCAACTCATCCGCGCGCTGGAACCGCGCCTGCCCAACGTTAAAATCGTCGTGTCCACCACCACGACCACCGGCATGGCCGAGCTGCGCCGGCATTTGCCCACGCACATCAGCAAAATTTACTATCCGATTGACCGGCGCAGTTGCGTGGTCCGCGCGCTGGGGACCATCAAGCCGGAAGCCATCATCCTCGTGGAGGCCGAAATCTGGCCGAATTTCATCTGGCGCGCGCAGGCGCTCGGCATCCCCGTGTTTCTGGCCAACGCACGCTTGTCCGACCGCTCGTTCCGCGGCTACCAACGCTTTGGATTCCTGTTCCGACCGCTCTTCGCGTCGTTTGCCGGCGTCGGCGCGCAAAACGAAGCGGACGCCGCGCGGTTGCGCGAGGCCGGCTGCCGCCCGGAGGTGATTCACGTCGTGGGCAACCTGAAATTTGACGCGGCGCAACTGGATGAACCGCGCAAGCTGGACGCGCCCGCCTTGCTGCGGCAGCTCGGCGTGGCGCCGGACGCCCCGGTTTTGATTGGCGGCAGCACGCACGACGGCGAGGAAATGATTTTGACGGAAGTTGCGGGGCGGCTGCGCGCGCGGGTCCCGAAATTGTTTCTGATTTTGGTGCCGCGGCATTTCGAGCGCTGCCGTGAAGTCGGGCGGCAATTGCGCGAACACGGTGTGAAGTTTGCTTATCGCAATGAGATTGCCGCGACCACGCAATTTCGCGAAGGCGAGCTGGATTGCCTGCTCGTCAACACGACCGGCGAACTGCGGCTTTTTTACCGGCCGGCGACGGTGGTGTTCGTCGGCAAAAGTCTGACGGCCATGGGCGGACAGAACCCGATTGAGCCGGGGGCGCAGGGCAAGGCGATGGTTTTCGGGCCGAACATGCAGAATTTCGCCGACATTGCGCGGGATTTTGTGGCGCAAAACGCGGCGATTCAAGTGCAGGACCCGGAAACGCTGGAAGCCGCCATCGCCGAATTGCTCGCCGACGAAAAGCGCCGCGCAGAATTGGGTCGCAATGCGCTCAAGGTCGTTCGCGAAAACCTTGGCGCGATTGACCGCACCGTGGAGATGATTCTGGAGCTTCTCAAGAAACGCCAAATTTACATCGCCCATGACATATAAGCGGTTTTGCGAACGCGATTTCCGAAAATGGCGTTTCCCCCCTTGACGAAATTGCAATGGCAATTGATATTAGCCTGCCGCTTTCGGTTGGCGGGCGGGGCGTGTTGAGTATTTCGAGTGTTGTATGTCAAAATCGAAGGTTCGTAAACCCAGGGGGGATCTGTCCTTGAAAAAAGGAAGATGGCGTGTCGCCGCAACCGCAAAGTTTCATGCGGAAGCCGCTAGTTTGTTCAACCGTTCAGCGCAGAATCATCCGGACACGGAGTTGGCCGGAATCATCAAGGATCTGGTCCGGCTGGCGCGGGAACAGGGACATCTGACCTACAACGACATCAACGATGCCCTGCCGGAAAACTGCGCCACGCCGGAGAAACTGGACGAACTTTTTGCGCAGCTTCGCGCGCTCGAAATCGAGATCGTGGACCAGGCGGAGGTGGACCGCGTCAAAACCCCGGAAGCCGACGAGGATGACACCGACCGGCTCGATATTCTCGACGACCCGGTGCGGATGTATCTCAAACAAATAGGACAGGTGGCCCTGCTGACGCGCGAGCAGGAGGTGGAAATTTCCAAGCGCATCGAGGCCGCCGAGAACGAAGTCCGCAAAATCATTTACGGCCTTGGCTTTGCCGGCAAGGAACACATCGCGCTGGCGGAAAAATTGCTGGCCGATCCGCCGCGCGAGCGGTTCGACCACGTCGTGCTCGACAAAAAGGTGGACAGCCGGGACGCCCACCTGCGCGCCCTGCGACGGCTCATTGTCCGCGTTCATGAAATGGATCAAGACGTGGATTCCAAATATAATGCCTGGCGGGGGTCGCATTCCTCGGTCAGACGCCGTCGTGCGCTGGCGGCGTTCAAGCGAGCCGATCAAAATCTCCAGGCCGCATTCGCGAAATTTTGTTTCAAGCTGAAGGTCGTCGAGGAAATGGCGCTCGTGGCCGAAAACATCCACGACAAATTGCAATACAGCCTGCGCGCTCTCGCCGATGCGGAAAATCAGCGCGAGTCCAGCGCACAGCAGCACCTGGTGGAAGCCGAGCAGCAAAAAATCAAGGCGCTGGAGGAATTCGTCCGGATGCCGCATGAGAATTTCCTCAAGCTCTTCGGCCGCCTGCGCGAATTTTCCACCCAGGCGCTCCAGGCCAAAACCGAAATGGTCGAGGCCAACCTCCGCCTCGTCATTTCCATCGCCAAAAAATACACCAACCGCGGCCTGTCATTCCTCGACCTCATCCAGGAAGGCAACATGGGCTTGATGAAGGCCGTGGAAAAATTCGAGTACCGCCGCGGCTACAAATTCTCCACCTATGCGACCTGGTGGATCCGGCAGGCCATCACCCGCAGCATCGCCGACCAGGCGCGCACCATCCGCATTCCGGTGCACATGATCGAAATCATCAACAAACTGATGCGCTCGCAGAAACGCCTGCTGCAGGATTTCGGGCGCGAACCGACGCCGGATGAAATCGCCGACGACCTGCAGATGCCGGTGGACCGCGTGCGCGCCGTCCTGAAAATGGCACAGCAGCCGATCTCGCTCCAATCACCCGTCGGCGATGGCGAAGACGCGGACTTCGGCGACTTCATTGAGGACAAGGGCGTTGAAAGCCCGCTGGACATGACCAGTTTCAGCCTGCTCAAAGACAAACTGGGCAACGTGCTGTACAGTTTGACCGAACGGGAACGGAAAGTTTTGGAGCAGCGCTTTGGCTTGGTGGATGGCAGTCCGCACACGCTGGAGGAAGTCGGCCAGAATTTCAGAGTTACGCGCGAACGCATCCGGCAGATTGAAGCCAAGGCGCTTCGCAAAATGCGCCATCCCACGCGCATACGCCAGTTGCACGGCTTTCTGGAAATTGCCAGGCCGACCCCTGCGGAATTAACGGAATAAACTTGTCGCGCGCCTGGGCCGGCCCAAAATGGTTTTGTTTCGGGCCCGTAACTTCTTGGCTCTGCTATTGAAAACTGCTGTTTCTTCTGCAACCATACCCCGGCGGGCCTGTAGCTCAATTGGTTAGAGCAGAGCACTCATAATGCTTTGGTTCTCGGTTCGAGTCCGAGCAGGCCCACCAATCAGTTCAGCAATTTATCCAGCCTCACCTGCTTGCGTGCCCTTCGCCCAGCAAGGGTTGCATCAGGCTCTCTTGACCCTTGACCTCCGTCCTCGGGCTTCAGTTCTCACCACACCCTTGCCGCTCGAATAAATCCCGGTCTATTCGCACCGGCTCAATGCACCGCGGATCGTCCGTCTGCGGACTGTTCACCAAGCTGCTCACGGGGTATATCAGATACACCGAATGTGATTGGCCTGCGTGGCATCCTCCCACTTCGACTGGCGCTGGCTCTGGGCAGTCACGTTGGGCTGGCAGGTCGCCAATTGAGGCGAAATCTGCGGTTTGCCGGGGTGTAGTCGCCGAATATGGCGAAATGGAAGATATTCGCTAATCGCCGTTTCTGGCGACTTGCTTGACTTTTTGGTATTTATTCGCCATATATGACGTGTTATGAAAATCACAAAACAAGCCACTGACGAAGCCGTTCTGAGCGAGTTGGGCGGGCGATTGGCCCAAGTGCGCTTGGAGCGGAACCTCACGCAGGCCCAACTGGCGGAGCAGGCCGGCGTCTCGAAGCGCACGGTGGAACGGTTGGAATCGGGTAGCGTCGCGACGCAATTGTCGGGCTTCATTCGCGTGTGCCGGGTGCTCGAGCTGGTTGAGCGCTTCGACCTGCTCGTCCCTGAACCTGTGCCCAGCCCCGTCGAGCAATTGAAGTTGCGCGGACGGAAGCGGCAGCGCGCGTCGGCAAGACGGAAGGCGAAATCTTCATCGAAGAAGTGGCGATGGGGAGATGAACAATGACGCTGGCAGAGGTCAAACTTTGGGGGCGGACCATCGGAGCTGTCTCCTTGGAAGATGGCAGTCGTTTCGCGGCGTTCCAGTATGACCCCGCGTTTGCGGGAAGCGGGATTGAAGTTTCGCCCATCACAATGCCGCTGAGTGATCGGGTCTATCTCTTTCCAGATTTGCCAGAGCAGACCTTTCATGGCCTGCCGGGTCTGCTGGCCGATTCGCTGCCGGACCGATTCGGGAACGCCCTGATTGACGCCTGGCTGGCGACGCAGGGCAGGACGCCACAAAGTTTTAATGCGGTCGAACGGCTTTGCTACACCGGGGCGCGCGGCATGGGAGCCTTGGAGTTTGTGCCGGCCTTGGGACCGAAGCCGCAAACTGCGAAGAAGATTGAGATTGATGCCCTGGTCAAGCTGGCGTCCGAGATTTTGAGTGAGCGCACGAATCTGAAAGCCAGCTTTGCGAGCGACCGCAGGAAGAACGCCTTGAACGACATTCTGCGCGTCGGCACTTCCGCCGGTGGCGCGCGGGCCAAAGCGGTCATTGCTTGGAATCCAGCGACCAACGAAGTTCGCTCCGCACAGGTCGTGGCGGGAAAAGGCTTTGGTTACTGGCTGTTAAAATTCGATGGCGTCATCGGAAACAAAGACAAGGAACTCGAAGATCCCGAAAGGGTATGGAGCCATCGAATACGCCTATTCGCTCATGGCAAAAGCGGCGGGAGTGACCATGAGCGATTGCCGTCTGCTCGAAGAAAGCGGGCGACGGCATTTCATGAGCCGGCGATTTGACCGGCTCGAAGGCGGCGAGAAGCTGCACATGCAATCGCTGTGCGCCCTGGCCCATTTCGATTTCAACCACGCGGGCGCATACTCATACGAGCAGGCGTTACTGACCATTCGCCAATTGAATCTGCCGATGGAAGCGGTGGAAGAACAGTTCCGGCGAATGACATTCAACATCATCGCGCGCAACCAGGACGATCACGTTAAGAACATCGCTTTCCTGATGGACAAGGCCGGGCGCTGGTCGCTTGCGCCGGCGTTCGATGTGACTTACAGCCACAACCCGACCGGCAGTTGGACTGCCACGCATCAAATGATGATGAACGGCAAGCGCGATGGGTTCACGCTGGCCGACTTTCGTGCCTGCGCCAAAAGTGCCCTGATGAAACGTGGTCGGGCCGAAGCCATCATCGAAGAAGTTCGTGCTGCCGTGGCGAAATGGCCAGACTACGCTGAGCAGGCGCAGGTGATGAATGATTGGCGTGAACAAATCCAACGCAGTCTTCGGTTGGAATTCCCGCGCGCATAACGACCGAGATGAGATTTAATCAGTCCCCCTTTTACGGTTGACCGGCGTTCTCCCTCGCGCTCAAGTATCGGCGGATTTCGGCCTTGGTGATGAGCACGCAGCGAAGTCCCGGCAACCCACCACTTTGACCTTCACCGCAGGGGGGTGACGATCTACCCAGCCTTTCCCAAATTTAATAAAAACGAGATTGCCGCCACTGTGTGGATATGAAATGTTTGTCAGACAGCCGTGAGCGAGTTTAAATATGCCTGTCCGGTGTGCGGCCAGCACATCAAGTGCGATTCATCGCAGACCGGCACGGTGATGGAATGCCCGACGTGTTTCCAGAAAATCACCGTGCCGCAGGCACCTGCCACTACCGACTCGAAGTTGATCATAACGGGAAAGAAGGTTGGCGAACGTCCCATTCCGACCGCATCAGGGGATTCAGGGGCGGCCACCGCGCCCGAGAAGCATTTTCCGTTGGCGGCGTTCGCCGTTGTTGTTTTGTTCTGCGCACTGGTTGCGGCGGCGGTTGTGTTTCGTGGAACAATTTTCAAATCGGCTCCAACAGGGACGAGCGCTGTCAATGATACGCATGACTCCGGCGCTCCGTCGAATCCGGTGCCGAGCAGCGCCACGGCAACGGTGTTTGGCTGCCGCGTTGATGCCGACGAAGTCGTGTTTGTGTTCGAGCCTGCGGCGTTTGGCGTGCAAATTGCCACCAATGCCCAGGTGTACGTGGCGGGCGATTTCAACCAGTGGCTGGGCGCGAGTGAGGGCAGAATCCATAAGCCGGCGCCCGCCTGGCAAATGCAGCGGGTGGCTGACCACCGCTATGAACTCCACAAGAAGCTCGCGGACTTTCAGCAACGTCCGCAATGGGAGTTCAAATTTGTCGTCAACCTCAACCAATGGATTGATGTCCCGAGCACGGCCTCGAATCGAACAACCCGTGAACCCGTGAACTTGACGCTGACCATTCCGGAAAAGCCCGGCGATGTTCATTGACGACTCCAGCACGAGACCGATGGCGTTTATGCTCCAGGAGATTGTGCGGCAAAGTTGATTATGAAACCAATTTTCGGGAAACTGAATGAGACTTTTGGGTTTTGGTTTCGCCGGATGGGGTCAAGCCTTGGCGCCGCCGCCATGGCTGATAAATTAGACAGTCAAAATGAAGGCGTTCAATTCATGAAAAATAAACGAAACATTCTTGTGATGCTTGCCTGCCTCGGCGCGGTTTTTGGGTTCAGTGAGCCCCCTGAATTGGCCGCCGCCAATCCGCCGCGGCTTCTGAACGATCCCGTGGATATCAGCGGCGACTTCCATAACTTCGCCAACCTTTACTATCTGGCCGATACACTTGCCGATTTCGATCCGGCCACGGGGAAAGGGGAAATCACCTACCAACGCTCCGAGTACTTTACGCGACTGGCGTTTGACAACATGCTGGCGATTATTAAACCGGTTGGCCCGAACGAATTCCCGGAGAACGAATACGCGGCCAATCCCACGCTGCCATTTTCCGTCGAATTCGTTTCACCGAGAACGGTGCGGATTCGCATTCAAACCGGACCGGAGGTGGCGCCGCCACAGCCCGAATTGATGCTCGCCGGGCCGGTGCCCCAGGATCATTCCTGGAAATATGAAAAAGTCGAAGGCGGTTACCGTTATGCCAGCCCGTTTGGTTCTGTCACCATTCAGGTAAATCCCTGGCGCATTGAATTCCGCGACGCGCCGGGCCGGCTGCTCACCGAGACCGACCATGCCTCGGACAACACCACCACCTTCACACCCGTCATGCCATTTTCCTTTGTGCGGCGGGCGGCGGATTATTCACGAAGCGTGGACGCTGCGTTCACGCTGTCACCCGGCGAGAAAATTTTTGGCTGCGGCGAATCGTTCACCGGTTTGAACAAACGCGGCCAGAAGCTGGTGTTGTGGCCCGACGACGCCAATGGCATTCAAAATCAGGGAATGTACAAACCCATTCCGTTTTTCATGAGCAGCCGCGGTTACGGCATGTTCATGCACACCAGCACGCCCATCACCTGCGATTTCGGACACGATTTCAGCGGCGTGAATTCCCTGATGATTGGTGATGACGAACTCGACCTTTTCGTTTTTCTGGGATCACCCAAGGAAATTCTCGATGAGTACACCCAGCTCACCGGTAAATCGCCCCTGCCACCACTCTGGTCGTTCGGCCTGTGGATGAGCCGCTGCACTTATAACGCAGAGGCGCAGGTCCGCGACATCGCCGCCCGGCTGCGCGAAAACAAGATCCCCTGCGACGTGCTGCATCTCGACACCGGCTGGTTTGAGACCGACTGGCGCTGCGATTATCAGTTTTCCACCTCGCGTTTCACCAACCCGCAAAAAATGATTTCAGATTTAAAGGACGAGGGTTTTCACATTTCGCTCTGGCAATTGCCCTATTTTGTGCCCAAGAACAAATTGTTCCCCGAACTGCTGGAGAAAAACCTCGTCGTCCGCGACGCCAAAGGCAATCTGCCTTACGAAGACGCCGTGCTGGATTTCTCGAATCCCAAAACGGTCGAATGGTATCAAAGCAAGCTCGCCAGCCTTTTGAAGATGGGCGTGGGCGCCATCAAGGTGGATTTTGGCGAGGCGGCGCCGGAGGATGGCCTTTACGCTGACGGTCGCACCGGCTTTTACGAGCACAACCTGTATCCGCTCCGCTACAACAAGGCCGTCGCGGACATCACCAGACAGGTCACCGGCGAGAACATCATCTGGGCGCGCAGCGCGTGGGCGGGCAGCCAGCGCTATCCGATTCACTGGGGCGGCGATGCTGAAAGCACCGATGATGGCATGGCCGCGGAGTTGCGCGGCGGGCTGTCCTTCGGGCTTTCCGGATTTTCTTTCTGGAGCCACGACATCGGCGGTTTCACAGCGAATTCCGTGGAAAACATGGACAAAAATCTTTTTGAACGCTGGCTCGCTTTCGGGATGCTGAGTTCCCACAGCCGTTGCCACGGGATTGCGCCCAAGGAACCGTGGAACTACGGCGCGGCGTTCATGGACAAATTCCGCGTGATTGACGAACTCAAATATCGCCTCATGCCCTACGTTTATGCGCAGGCCAAGGACTGCTCCGAACACGGCCTGCCGATGGTCCGGGCGCTATTCATCGAGTATCCGAACGATCCCGGTTCGTGGCTGGTGGACGATGAATACCTGTTCGGCTCCAGCATCCTGGTCGCGCCGCTGTTGCATGAGAATGCCACGGGCCGCGACGTTTATCTGCCGCCGGGAACCTGGATTGATTATCAAACCGGCAAAACCTACGCCGGCGGCTGGCAGCGCATCGAAGCCGGGGAAATTCCAGCCGTGGTGCTCGTGCGCGACGGGACGGTCCTGCCGCAAATCAAGCTCGCACAATCCACGATGCAAATGGACTGGTCGAAGCTTGACTTGGTGGTGTTCGCCAAAAACGCCAACGCGTCCAAAGGCTTGGTTTGCCTGCCTTCGGACAACATGTTGCACGAATTGACGCTCACGAAGGAAGGGAATGCCTTCAAGCTGGTGAATGATCCGCTAGCAGGCAAGGTAACCTGGGAAATCACTCAGGCGGAAAACGTCGAGTGATCTGATTGAAAGGTTTTTAATGCGAATTGGAAAACGATTCATGACCGGCACCTTGGCGCTGATGCTGTGGTGCCAACACACAACGACCGGGGCACAGCCACCGTCTTCAGAACCGTACCTGTGGCACAACGTCGCCATCGGCGGCGGCGGTTTTGTTGACGGCATTGTGTTTCATCCCACGGAAAAGGATTTGTTGTACGCGCGCACGGATGTGGGCGGCGCATACCGGTGGGATGCCAAAGCTGGTGAATGGGTGCCGTTGAACGACTGGCTCAGTCCCTCCCAGAACAACTACACCGGCATCGAAAGCATTGCGCTGGATCCCTCGGACCCGAACCGCGTTTACCTGGCGGCGGGCACCTACATGCAGGGCGAGGCGGCGATCCTGTGCTCGGATGACCAGGGCCGGACCTTCAAGATAACCCCGGTTGCGTTCAGGATGGGCGGCAATGCCGATGGCCGTTCCAATGGCGAACGGCTGGCGGTGGACCCGAACGACGGCGCGATTCTGTTTTTCGGTTCGCGCAACGCCGGGCTGTGGAAAAGCGCCGATTACGGCGCGACGTGGAACGTGGTGGATTCGTTCGCGAAGAGCGGCGCGCTGCAAACCCCGCCCCCGTCCGCCAACAATCCCAGTGTCGGCAGGCGCGGGTGGGGCAACACCGATTACGGCATCGTCAGCGTTGTGTTTGACGCCGCCAGCGGCAAGCGCGGCGCTCCTACCCGCGTGATTTACGCGGCGGTTTCCACGACCGGCACCAATCTCTACCGCAGCGACGATGCCGGCGCCGACTGGGAAGCCGTGGCGGGCCAGCCCATCGGCTTGCGGCCGAATCATCTCATTCGTTCCGTGGACGGCCTTTTTTACCTCAGTTATAGCTCGGTGCCGGGTCCAAACAACGTCAACGATGGCGCGCTTTGGAAGTACAATCCCAAAGACGGTTCGTGGACCAACATCTCGCCGGAGAAGCCGGCCGAGGGTCAGCGGCTCGGATGGGGTTATGGCGCGGTGTGCGTGGACGCGAAGCATCCCTCGACCATCATGGCCACAACCATTGACCGGTGGGGCCTCAAGGATGAAGTTTTCCGCAGCACCGACGGCGGAGCAACCTGGAAAGGCATTTTGGTTGCCAACGGCAAGTTGGATTACTCCATGGCGCCGTACACTGGCCAGGGCCACACGCCGCACTGGACCGGCACCGTGGCGGTGAATCCGAACAATCCCGACCAGGTGCTCTTTGGGACGGGCTACGGCATCTGGGCATCCTTGGATGCCACCAAGGCGGATGCCGGCGAACAGGTCACCTGGGTGTTTCTGGACCAAGGACTTGAAGAAACCGTGCCGCTGGCATTGATCAGCCCGCCAACCGGGGCGCACTTGCTCAGCGGCGTAGGCGACATTGATGGTTTCCGGCATGAGGACGTGAACGTATCGCCGCCGGAAGGCAGCTATTCCGGGCCGGGGTTTAATCACACACGAGACCTGACGTATGCCGGCAGCAAGCCGGAAGTGATCGTCCGCCTCGGGGATGGCGGCAGATCGAGAGTGCATGTCGCCATTTCCGAAGACGGCGGCAAAACCTGGAGTGCGCTCCGCAACAACGCGCCCGGTGGAAGCGGGCGGGAGGGCGAAACCGTCGCCGTGGCCGCCGATGGCGGGGCCATCGTCTGGTCGCCTCGCCGCGGCACTCCATCGGTCACTCTCAATCGCGGAACAACTTGGACCGCCTGCCAGGGCCTCAGTGCCGGCGCCGTGGTAATCGCCAACCCGGTCAACCCTTCGCGTTTCTATGGGCTTGCCCCGCAGACCGGCAAATTGCTGGTCAGCACCAACGGCGCGGTGAGTTTTAAAGCAACAACGGCGTCACTTCCTGCCATGCCGCGGTTCGGCGCCCGCGACGGGGGCGTTTTTGCGGCAACCACGGGGATGGAAGGGGACATTTGGGTTGGTTCCCGCGACAGCGCGCTTTATCACTCCGCTGACGGCGGAGTTACGTTTACCCGACTGGAACAAATCTCCGGCGCGGGCGCGCTCGGCTTCGGCAAGGCGGCGCCCGGAAAGACTTTTCCCGCCGTCTATTTGCTCGGGACCATCAACCAGCTCCACGCCCGCTACCGGTCCGACGATGCCGGCCAGACCTGGATTCGCATTGATGACGATCAACATCAATTTGCCACCGCTGACACGCCGATGATCATCGGCGACCCGCGCATTTATGGCCGGGTGTATATCACGACCGGCGGTCGCGGCGTCATTTATGGAGACCGGATTGCGAAATGAACCCACGGACAGGTTTTAAAGCAGCTTGCCGCGCCGAAATGTAATGAAGGCGGGAGCCGCAAAGATTTTTCTTGTCGCGGCGAAGCGCAGCGAAGACGGAAACCACGGATGACACGGATGGACGGATTTATTTGCCGCAAAGAACAGAGTTGTGGCGTTGCGCTATGAGTTCGCTTCCGTCAGCTACTCGTAAGCGTATAAACCATATCCGTCACGAACCGCTTAAACGACTCGTTTTGCACGAATTGCCTGTAAACCTCCGTGTCATCTTTCAGCAGCGACAACATCACGCGAGCAAGCGCTTTGTCATGCTCGATGCGCGCGGTGTTTGGCGTGTTCTGTTTCGCGTTCTGGTAAGCCTTGTCTGCCGCGACTTTGGGCACGACATCGTCCCGGATGCGCTTCACCACGCGGTCGGCATCGGTGAATAAGGTTTGAGGCCGTCAATCATTGTGCGCCTCCGTTCTTGGCCCGCTGCCGGCAAACGCTTAAATAAGAATCCCAATTATTTTCAAGGGTTTTCGTATTTTGGCGGGGCTTCATCGGGGGTTGCGCTTAAATAAGGGGATTCAAAAAACCTTCCGGCCTTCGCAAAGGTTGATGAGCTCGGCCAACGCCAGGACGTGCGGTCGGCGGCCCGCACCTTCACGCACGGTGTGAAGTATGCCGTTCCGCCGCAGATTACCAAGCAGGTTGGCCACCATCGGCGCGCTGGGCATGTGCTTCAATTTGGTGACATCACTGCTGCGAAAGATGGGCCGCTCAAACATGAAGTCGAGCAACGGCACAGCGAATTGCGAGTGCGTGAGTTCGAGCACCTGCTTTTTCAGCCGTTCGTAAAGGTCCTGAATGGACCGGGCCTTGTTGGTGTTGGCCTCGGCCTGCACGGCCACGCCTTCGAGGAAGAAGGCGGACCAGCGTGTCCAACTGCCGGGCTGGCCGAGATCGCGGAGACGGGCGATATAATCATCGCGCCGGGATTCAAAAAAGGCCGAGAGGTAGAAGCAGGGCCGGCTCAAAACCTTTTTCTCAAACAGGAAGAGCGGGATAACCATGCGCCCGATGCGGCCATTGCCATCGAGGAAGGGGTGGAGAATCTCAAATTGCGCGTGAATCAGTGAGAGCTGCATCAAGGCGTCCGGGGCGTCTGCATGCCAGTAGGCTTCCCACCGGTTCAGGTGATCCTGCAAGTGCAATGGCGAGGCAGGAACGAAGACGGCTTGCTCAATGGGTGCGCCCTCTTTGCCGATCCAGTTTTGAGTGGTGCGGAAACGGCCACGTCCCTTGTTGTGGCCGCGCACACTGTCCATGAGCACTTCGTGAAGTTTAAGGAGTGTGTTCAAGCAGAAGGGCCGGTCTTTCAGAAGGTTTTCGGAAACCCGGAGCGCCCTCCGGTAATTTATGATTTCATGGATGTCTTCGCGGCGGGACGGTTCGGCGGGAGCTTCGCCGGCTTCAAATTTCAACACATCTTCAAAGTCAGCCTGCGTGCCTTCGATCTTGGAGGAGAGCACGGCTTCCTGTGTCGTGATGGGAGAAAGCAGGACGTTGGGGTTGGGGATGCCGTAAAACAGTCCTTCCAGCGTGGCGATGGCGCGGTTGGCCTTGCCGATCAAAGGCATGAGCGCCAGCAAATCAAAGTCTTTCGGCGGAAGTTGTTCTGGCTCAAATGGCTTCATGGCGGATTGGTTGTGTTAAGCGTGGTTGCAATATTCATATTTGTATAAAGTAAAACAGTTTTTAATTAAAACAAATTAGTTTTTGGCTGATACGGTTAACACAAGAATTTCCAAGTTGGCAGTCATTTCGCGCCTCCTTGCACAATTTCGCCGAGCAAGCCTTCCGTTTCTTTTTCCAGCGCCACAATGTCGGCGCGGATTTCATCAAGCGTGCGGAGCGGTTGCGGTTTGTAGAAGTGACGCGTGAAGGAAATCTCGTAGCCGATCTTGGTGAAACAGCAGGGGCGTGACCTAATCACGCTCCCTCTCAGGCACGGGCGTGCCCTTCAAAGAACGCTTTCGGACACGCCCGATGGGGCGTGTCTTCCAGCGCCGTCTTTGAAGTCAAAATTGCCCGTTTTAAGAAGGACAGCAGCCGAAGCTACGCGAAATGATTTTGGTTAAAGTTTGGTTCTGGTCGTTTTGGTTTTTCTGGACGCGGTGAGTCTGCGCCGGAAATTTGGCAGCGTCAATCCGTCTTCGCTGCGCTACGACGCGATGAAGAAGCAGTTGAGAGTTGAAGGTTGAGGGATTTGAGTTCGACACCTCACCTTTAATTCCTCTCCCCGGTCGAGGCGAAGAGGAAAAAGAATCCGCGTCAATTCCGCCTTCGTGAAACTTCAGCGCGACAGGCCGCGTTCACCCGCCGTGCTCGCGCCCGCCCGCCGTGCGCGCGCATCGTCGCGGCAGGTCGCGGCAGGTCAGCGGTGTTCAGTATCTTTTCCAGCTTGCATCGCCATGGGCTTTAGGAAAAAGTGCCCGCCACATGCGGAACCCATTCTGCTCTCTCCGCCCGACCGCCGGGACGTTCGCCAGCGTTATTTTGCTTGCAGCCGCCTGCTGCTCCGCCGGCCAATACACCAACTTCGACGTTGCCATTTACATTCCGGTCGGCGTGGTGCGGAGTTTTGAAGACCCGGAAATCCTGACCAACGACTGGGACCGCATCCGCAGCCAGTTGAAGGTGGACAAGGTCTATATCGAAGTGCAACGCAACCGGCTGCTGGCCGGCGATCAATTGCTGGAACAGGTAAAAAAATTCTTCCTGGACCGCGGCGTGCGCGTGGCCGGGGGCATGGCGCTCTCCGATCAGGGCGGCTCCGGCCAGTTCCGCTCGTTTTGTTACACCGATCCCAAAGATCGCGAGTTTATCCGGCACACCGCCGAGCTGGCCGCGCGCCATTTTGACGAGGTCATTCAAGACGATTTCTTTTTCGTCACCACCAAGAATGATTCGGACATTACCGCCAAGGGCAAGCGGAGTTGGACCGACTTTCGGCTCGACTTGATGGATGACGCCGCCCGGAACCTCCTGGTCAAACCGGCCCGGGCCGTCAATCCCCGGGTCAAAATGATCGTCAAATTCCCCAACTGGTACGAGCATTTCCAGGGTTCCGGTTATGATCTCGACCGGGAACCGAAAATTTTTGACGGCATTTATACCGGCACGGAAACCCGCGACCCGGAGATCACCGATCAGCATTTGCAACAATACGAAAGTTACGAAATCATCCGATACTTTGATAATATCGCGCCGGGCCGCAACGGTGGCGGCTGGGTGGACACTTATAGCATCCGTTACATTGACCGCTATACCGAGCAGCTCTGGGACACGATGTTCGCCAAGGCGCGGCAGATGATGCTGTTCGAATGGTCGGCCATGAGCCGTCCCATCCGGTCGGGCAATCGCCAGGGCTGGCAGGACCTGCCCACAAGTTTCGATTACCGCCGGATGCTGGCTTCGTTCAACACCGACAACCCGGCGAGGCTGACCGAACCGACCATTGCCCGCGTGGCCGGATATTCCCTGGAGCAGGTGGACGCCTTTCTCGGCCAGCTCGGCAACCCGATCGGCCTCGCCAGTTACAAACCCTATCAATCCACTGGCGAAGACTTCCTCCACAATTATCTCGGCATGATCGGCATTCCCATCGAGCTTTACCCGGGGTTTCCGACCAACGCGGACCTGGTTTTGTTGACCGAGTCGGCCAAATTTGACCCGGCCATCGTCGCCAAAATCAAAGGTCAGTTGCGCGCCGGCAAATCCGTGGTCATCACGTCCGGTTTGTTGCGCGCGCTTCAGGGCAAGGGCATTGAAGACATCGTTGAGCTGCGATACACCGACCGCAAATTCCTTGCCCACGAATACATCGGCGGTTTCGGCTCCGGCCCCGGCGCCAGCCTTGGCAGCGGGACAAATGGGGACATCCTTTTCCCGGAAATTGATTTTTTCACCAACGATTCCTGGCCGCTCGTGCGCGCCATTGCCGGTGGCAACGGCTACCCGCTTTTGCTCATGGACCGTTACTCCCGGGGCGTCCTTTACGTTTTGACCATTCCCGACAACTTTGCGGATTTGTATCGTCTGCCGCCGGCCGCCACTACCGCCATCAAGAATTACGTAATGCGCGGGTTTCCCGTCCGGCTGGATGGACCGGCCCAGGTCGCCCTGTTCGCCTATGACAACCACACCTTCATTGTCGAATCCTACCTGTCCGGTGAAACCGATGTGAAAATTTCCGTGCCGACAGGCTTCAATAAACTGAAAAACCTCGTCACCGGCGAAATCATTGCCGGCCAGACGCCGGTTTCCGAACCGGATTGGCGAAGGCGGGCCAACGAGGAAAGCCGCATGTCCTTCACCGTGCATTTGCTGCCGCACAGCTACGCGGTGTTTGCGGCGGAATAGCCGGTGTTGGAAACCGTGTCGAAAAGTGGTGAACGCTCGGTAAGAAAAGGTGGGAGAGCAACGCTTGGTCGTGGGGTTGCAAATTCACACTGCTCTTTAATAACCAACCATCAATCATGATGGCCTGGTAGTTCAGTGGAAATTGCCCGAAGCGAGGGTAGGACAACTGTCATGGATGCCGACTTTCGCACGGCTTTGACGATGTTCGTTGCGAAAATCAAACCGGATGGCCCACTCACAAAACCACACCCGGTCTATGGATGTTCCTTTTGCAGCAGAGCTTTGTTCAGATTGGTGCGGGCCAGCGCAAAGTCGGGTTGGAGGACCAAAGCCTGCCGAAACTGAGCGATGGCCTCGTCCAGCATTCCTTTCGCGAGAAAGGCCATCCCAAGATTGTTGCACGTGGACACATCGTCAGGCTTGATTTTCAAAGCCTTTTGGTAATTTGTAACCGCCTCGTCCAGCTCGCCCTTTTGCAGATAAGCGTTGCCGAGGTCGAAATAGGCCATTGCGTTGTCGGGGTATTGTTCCTGTATTTGCTGAAACTGGGCGATGGCCTCGTCCACCTGCCCTTTTTGGAGAAGGATGACCGCGAGGTCATGGCGGGCATCGGCAAAATCCGGGCGAATCTCCAGGACCTTTCTGAATTGAACCATGGCCTCGTCGTTCCGCCCCAGCCGGGCGAGCGTATTGGCATAATCGTGATAAGCCTTGGTGAGCGCGAGGCCAAGGTGGTTGCGGATTTCGGGATCATCCGGGTGACTTTGCACAGCCTTTTGAAAACAGGCCATGGCTCCGTCCAAGTTCCCTTGGATGACCAGTGAGAGGCCTAGATTATTGAGAGCGTCGGCGTAATCAGGTTTGAGTTGGAGTGCCTGTTGGTAGTGCCGAGTGGCCTCAGCCAAACGATCCTGGCCCGCAAGCGCCAGCCCAAGGTTATTGTGCGCCATCCAACAATTGGGGTTCCGGGCAAGGGTCGTCCGCCAGAGCGTTTCCGGGTCGGTGTACATCCCGCATTGCCGCCAGGTCAATACGCTGAGCACCGCCAGCAGTATCCCGCCAGATACCAGCGCCCAAAACGATCTCCGTTTTCCGAACCAGTTGAAGCCGGTACTGATGCCTGCCGCCGCCAGTACGATGGGACCGATACTGGCCAGGTACTGGAAATGGTCCGCCACGAAAGAAAAGCGGAACGGGTACACGTTGAAAAAGCCCAACGCCGGAAAGAGCGTTATCACAAAGAAAAGCAGCGCTGCCAAAAGCCCGCGCATCTGCCGTTGCAGCCACAGCAACGCACCCAGCAACAGCACCGCGGTCGCCGGGAACAGGTATTGCCACCACACCGCTTCGCTGACCTGCCAGCGGGGATAGATAAAAACCAGATTCACCGGCCAGAAAAGTTTGCCCAGATAAAACCAGGTTGCCCGCCCCGCGATGAGAAACCGTTCGACGATGGAAAAATCATATTCCGAACCTTCCGCCCCGGCGAATTTCCGCTCTACCCAGGCGGTAAACAGTCCGGCAACAACCCCTGCGACAAAAAATGGAATCAGTGGCACCACGTCCCGCCGCCAGGACAACCTTCCCCGCTGCCACCAGAAAACCACCAGCAGCACCGCCGGCAAAGTGGCGATGACGGTTTTTGACATCAGACCCAACAGGAACAACCCCAACGCCAGGGCATAACTTCCCCGGCGCCGGTCTCGGTCAAAACGCAGATAGACTAGCGCTGCGCCAAGATAAAAAACCCCCGACAATGTGTTCTTCAACTCCGAAACCCACGCCACCGATTCCACCTGCACCGGATGTAACGCGAAAAGGGCTGCCGCCAGCCAGGCCCCCGGGATTTTCATTTGTTGCAGCACCTTGACCAGCAACAACGCCGAAAAAGCGTGCAGCAGAATGTTCACCAGATGATACGCCGGCGGCCAATTTCCCCAAAGCCGGTGTTCCACCCAGAAGACACTGTGGACCAACGGATAGTATTGGTGTGTGGCGCCAAGTTGTATCCAAATCCGCGCCAGCCCATCCAACGAACGAAGTTCCGGCCTGGTAACGTGCGCGTCATCGTCCCAGATGAACCCGGCCTGCCACGCCGGCTGGTAGGCGAAGGCGACCGCGGTAACCAGCAACACTCCTTTCAGCCAACCCCGTTCCCACAAACCACGCAGCCATCTCAAACCTCCAGGCTGTGCTGACGGCGAAGCGATCATTGAATTTTCACCAAGCTGGTCAAATCCCGGCTTAACCGCAACTGCGAACGATCAAACTAATTTTAACGGGGCCGGGGGTGTGGGCCATGTTGCCCAAAGCTAAAGGAGCGCGGACAGCCTTGTCCGCGCTAGAGCGTTTCCAGTTATTATGTAGCGCAGGTTTCCAGCCTGCGGGTTCAGGCGACTTTCCAGTCGCCTCTTTCGTGCTGATCAAACACGGGACAAGAATGTCCCGCAAACCCGCAGACAAGAATGTCTGCGCTACATCAAAGTTGTAACCGCGCTAAGTTGTGGCATGCAATTGGGGCTGAAATTTGGCGCTGGAGAAACACGCGGACCCGGCGGTCCGCGCTCCAGGCGCAGCCAGCAGGATTGGGCAACACGCCCTGTAGAGCGAGCCTCGCGGCAATTCGGCAATGTCTGAACTCGGTGGCGGCGGTGCTGCCGCACCGCCGTGCGCCGCGGCAGCGGCGCAGCCACCATTTGAAATTAACACACAACCGGCAATTCAGGCGTAAACGGCCTCATCGTGCGCGCTGGCAGTGCGGACAATAAAACGTGCTTCGGGCGGCTTGGGTAATGCGTTTGATCGGGCGACGGCAATTCGGACAGGGTTGTCCCTCGCGGTCATAAACCCGCAGGCGTTCCTCGTAAAAATCCGGCGCTCCCGGCGCACGGCCAAAATAAAAAAGCCTATCCGATTTGTCGCCACCCAAATTCAGCGGGACGGTGCTGCCGCACTCGATGGCTTCGGCCAGAACCGCGCGAATGGCGAGCCGAAGCCGTCGGACTTGTGTCCCCGTCAGTTTGTTCGCTGCCAACCACGGCGAAATGCGCGCGCGGAACAGTGCTTCGCTCGCGTAAATATTTCCAATGCCGGCGACGAGTTTCTGATCGAGCAATTTGACCTTGATTGCCTGCCGCGAACGCTTCAGCGATTGTGCGAAGGTCTCCGCCTTGAATTCGTCATCGAGCGGTTCCGGGCCCAATCGTGTCACGGCGGAGGTGTCCAGCGTCAGCCGGCCAAAATAGCGCGTGTCTTCGTAAACCAGGTTGCTTGCGCCCAAATCAAGCGCCACCGCTGTGTGCCTGGGCAACGGCCGGCCTTTTTGCGCCAGAAAAATTCTGCCCGTCATGCCCAGATGCCCGAGCAAAGAAATGGGTTTGCCGCCGGCTCGGGTGCGAAGTTGAAACAGGAGATATTTGCCGCGCCGCCACAGGCCGTTGAATTTTGCGCCCAGCAAGGTCCGGCGAAATTTTCGCGGCAGGGTCGGCAACAACACCTTTGCGCGGCGAACGTTCACGGCACGTATGGTTTTGCCGCGAATCAACGGACGCAAATGTCGCGCCAACACTTCAACTTCGGGCAGCTCCGGCATGATTATTTTAAGAAATTCACTCCATTTTGACCATTTTCCGCAATTTGCCGCACACGCACTTTCCCTTGGTTTTTTAATAATTCTTGTTTTATATCCGTTGGACTAAGAAAGACTCACACAGACAATCCAAATCTCAAGGGGCAGTGGCCGTTGGTTCCAACTGCGGGGCCAGGAGGCGGCACTGTGCTCATCTCTGGAATCGTCAAAATCTTGTCCATGTTTGACGACCAAGTACTCATCGGGAGCTAGAAAGAGAGCAACCATACATAAGGCAATGCAAAAATACACAATGCCTGACCCTGAGTATTTGCCACACGCGCCGGAAAAATCATCCATAAAAAACACGCGACACATGGAATGCCTCCGATAATCCAATGCCTCCAATTGCGCACATACTCGCAGCCACACTTCGGACAACGAAAACTCCCGCTTTCGGTCTTGCGATTCCGTATTACTTCCCCGCACTCCGGGCAACGTTTCTTAAATTCCTCGAATGCCACACGAGCCGCCTCCTAACGATCCAAAGTTAGGCGACATTCGCGCGCTTCCTCCGACATAGTCCCCATACTGAAGCTCCGCCAGCGAGCGAAAGCAAACCCGCCGACGGCTCTGGAACCGGGACGCCGATGTTGTCAAATCCAACGGCGCTCGAACTGGGCGTAGTCACGACAACCGTGCTCACCGGTGTTGCGGACTCGAATTCCGAATGGACGAAGCCGACCTGTGGGAAAGTATCGGGTAGCAGCACACTCGTCTGAAGGACCGGTTGTCCATTGGGCGCGTAGGCCGCCACCCCAATTGAAAACGAAGACCCATAATTGGGGATATAAATCTCATCCATCTGAAAGTAAGCTGAAGGAGTCGGCAGGGTGAATGTAAATCCAAAACCCGATGTCAAACCTAGACCCCCCCCGGTGCCGTAGACATTCCCGGTGAGGAGATTACCCGGCAGATCCGGTGGAATCGAAAGCCCAGAATATTCAATAGAAAAGACCCCACCAGGCAAATTATAGACGGGGTCTGTGAAAATAATCCCGCTTGCAGGATCGACGAACGAAGAGCCGATCGCGCCTTCAGAAAAATTCTCAAAGGTGGAAATCTGTGCAACAGCCCTCGTTTCCCTAACGAGCACGCTTGACAGCATCCCTAGAATCACGGTAGCGATGCCTCTGTTTCTAATTAGATTGTTCATATTTTTGCTCCTACGCGCATTCTTGTCGCCTAAAGTAGTGTTATACGACAGGCCGTGCATGGTATCGTGCACGATTGGTTTGCATAACCCTGCCTGCTACCATGCTCTTATGAAAGCAGACCTGCGAATTTCTTTCAAGGATTATCACCGAAATAAAAACATCAAAATCCAATTTTGACGGATGAATTTTATACCCGCGACGGTCTGACCGTGGATTGGTTTATCAGCGGAAATCCCAATAAAGTCAATAGGTTCAAACGGAACTTTTTGTTCCGGGAGTTCAGGCATAAACGGTTTCGTCACGGCGGCCTCGGGCCGCTGGTTGCCTGATGGCGCAACAACGTCAGAACCTCTTCGTCGGTCGTCTCCTCAAATTCCACGTAATACTGGCCCACCGCGCCAAAGTCGGGGTCCACCACCAACGCCACAACGTCGTCGGCCACGGGCGTCAGTCTTTCGACCGCGTTGGTTGAAGCCACCGGCGTGGCGACGACAATTCTCCGCGCCTTTTGCCGTTTGGCCGACAGCACAGCGGCTTCGGCCGTTGCACCGGTGGCCAAGCCATCGTCCACGAGCAAAACGGTTTTCCCTTCCAGGACCGGCGTGGTGGCCGTATGAAATCGCGAACGGTACTCTTGCAATCGTTCGGTTTCCTCTTTAATCACCTCGTCCAGTTGCACACGAACCACCGGATTTTTTCCCACGGAAGCTTCGTCGAGGACAACCACGTCCGGCTCGGCGAGCGCGCCGACGGCGAATTCACGGTGCCACGGATGCCCGATTTTGCGGACAATCAGCGCGTCCAGCGGGCGGTTCAACAGACGCGCCACTTCCGCGGCGACCACCACTCCGCCGCGCGGCAGGCCCAGCACTAGTTCAACCTCGGCGCCCTGTTTCTGCAGGTGTTGTCCGAGTTGCCGCCCCGCATCCTCGCGCGATGCGAATCTCATAAGACATAAATCTGCCCATTTCGGGACAAATGCAATCCACGAAAATGACGTGTCATGATCTTGATCAGGTGACGGCGGTGCTGTCCACCCTCCGCAGTACTGCTACGGAGGACGGGCTGCACCGCCGTGCGCCGCGGCAGCGGCGCACCTACCGGCTCAGACACGGGAAATCACCAAACGGTTTGCCGCGCTAGCCGGTCACGAGCGTTCCCACTTTTTCGCCCATGACCACGCGCCGGAGATTGTGCGGCTTGAACAAATCGAAGACGATGATGGGCATCTTGTTGTCCATGCAGAGCGAAAACGCCGTCGAGTCCATCACCTTGAGCTGCTTTTTCAGCGCTTCGAGATACGAGATTTGCGCGAATCGTTTTGCCTGCGGATTTTTCTTGGGGTCGCAATCGTAAATACCGTCCACTTTGGTCGCCTTCAATATCACTTCCGCGCCGATTTCGTTGGCGCGCAACGCGGCGGCGGTGTCGGTGGAAAAATAGGGGTTGCCCGTGCCGCCGCCGAAGATGACCACGCGGCCTTTTTCGAGGTGGCGCACCGCGCGGCGGCGGATGAACGGTTCGGCGACCTGCGACATGGCGATGGCGCTCTGCACGCGGGTGGGCACGCCGATTTTTTCGAGCGCGTCCTGCAGCGCCAGCGCGTTGATGACCGTGGCGAGCATCCCCATGTAATCGCCCGTGGCGCGCTCGATGCCGTGTTCGCTGCCGGACAATCCGCGAAAAATGTTGCCGCCGCCGACGACCACGACCACCTGCACGTCCAGTTCGCGGACTTCGCGGATTTGCTCCGCCATGTCCTGCACGGCTTCGGGGCAGATGTTGACGCGACCGTTGCCGCCGAGCGCCTCGCCGCTGAGTTTGAGCAGGATGCGGAGATATTTTGGGCTTTTGTTGGCGGTCATGCGAGTTGAAGTGCGCGCAGCATTTGAAAATTTTTAACAACTGCCGCGCAGAACGTCAAATCAAAGACGCGCGGGGTGGTGCCCTAAATTGGTGGTGGCGGCGCTGCTGCGCCGCCGTGCGCCGCCGCCGCGGCGCACCCACCATTTGAAATCAGGACACTGTTTTATGCGGGGAAAACGGAAAAGGCGTCCTCGCGGACGCCGTACTATTTGTAGCAATCGAGGTGACAAGACCCCAATTTCAAAACAAATTTCAGAGCCTCCTCACGTCGGCTCCTACCGCTCGTTTTTACGCCGTGCTTTCGCCGACTTGAAAGCGTACGAAGCGGCGGATGGTGATGTCGTCGCCGAGTTGCTTGGCGATTTGCGCGACGTGCTCCTTCACGCTCACCTCGGAATTGCGCTTCACGAAGCCTTGGTCCACGAGGCAATAGGTCTGATAAAATTTTTCCAGGACACCTTGCAGGATTTTTTCCATGGCCTGCGGCGGCTTGCCTTTGAGCCGGTCGGATTGCGCGGCGATTTCGCGTTCCTTGGCGATAACCGCCGCGGGTACCTGCTCACGCGAAACGGCGTGCGGATGACCCGCCGCAATTTGCAGCGTGATGTCCTTGACGAGCTGCTTGAATTCGTCCTTGCCGACGGTTTCGGCCTTGCCCGCGCCGACTTCGACGAGCACGCCGATTTTCTCGCCGGTGTGGATGTACCCGGCAATCAGCCCGTTGCCGGCCACTTCCATACGCGCGTGCCGGGCGATTTTGATGTTCTCGCGGATTTTGGCAACGAGGGCCTCACGGTCGGCCTCCAGGTTCGCCTTGGGGTCCGCGGCCAGCCGTTTCGCCGCGTCATCGCAAAAGGCGCGGAACGTATCGTTGCGCGCCACGAAATCCGTCTCGCTGTTCACCTCGACGAGCACGCCGAGCTGTCCGCCGGGCGCGATGTATTGGGCAATGGCGCCTTCGCGGGCCTCGCGCGCGGCCTTCACGGCGGCGGTGGCCTGGCCTTTTTTGCGGAGGATGTCCACGGCGGCGTTAAGGTCACCCTTCGCTTCCACGAGCGCGCGTTTGCAATCCATCATGCCTGCGCCGGTCATCTCGCGCAGTTTGTTCACGTCAGCAGCGGTAATCTGGGCCATACAAGATTGGTTGTGGGTTGAAAGTTGAGGATCAAGTGCAATCGGAAATTTTAATTAAGCACGGGCGGAACGGCGCCCACCGGCGCAATTTCGGTGACGGGGGTTTCAACCGGTGCGCTGGGGGCGGGTTGCGTTTCAGCGGGTGGGGCGACCGCAGTCTGGACCTGAACCGCTGCGATTTCTTCCGTCGCCGGCCGGCGCGCTCGTTTCGATTCATATTCCGCCTGGGCCTGCGTGATGATCTGGCTGATGGTGGCCAGAATCATCCGCACCGAGCGGATGGCGTCATCGTTGCCCGCGACGGGAAAATCCACGAGGTCGGGATCGCAATTCGTGTCCACGATGGCGACGACGGGCACCTTGAGTTTGCGCGCTTCGGCCACGGCATTGTGTTCGCGCTTGATGTCCACAACGAAGATGGTCGCGGGAATCCGATCCATGTCGCGGATGCCATCGAAATATTTGTGCAACCGCGCCGCTTCACGGCGGATGACCGCTTGTTCCTGCTTGCCATATTTGGCCAGCGTGCCGTCGGCGTCCATCTTTTCAATCTCCTTGAGCCGGGCGATGGAGCGTTTGAGCGTGTTGAAATTCGTCATGGTGCCGCCGAGCCAGCGTTCGGTGACGTAAAATTGTCCGCATTCCCTGGCGATTTCCTTGATGGCCTGCTGCGCCTGTTTTTTGGTGCCGACGAACAGCACCTTGCCGCCCTTGCGCACCGTCGCGGTCAAAAAGTCGCACGCGGCTTCGAGCTGGGCGAGGGTTTTGCTGAGGTCAATGATGTGAATGCCATTGCGCGCGTCGAAGATGAACGGTTTCATCTTGGGGTTCCAACGCCGCGTCTGGTGTCCGAAATGGACGCCCGAATCCAACAATTCTTTGATACCAATGCTTAACACAAGTTTCCTTTGGTTAAAAATCCGCCGGAGCGGACCATCCCGCGGAACACGGGATTGATGTTTGATGTTGTTGTGGTCCGCCTTCGCTGCGCTTCCGTCTTCGTCTGACTTCGACGAGACAAGTCGGCGCGACAGGCCGCATCAACTCGATGCGAATGAGGACCGTTTGCCCGATTCAACCGGCCATGGGCCGGGCGAAAAGGGAACATGAAAATATCAGAAAAAAGCGGCGTGGCAACTGGTTTTTTAAGTGGACTGGTTTGGGATGATAACGGCAGTTCAAGCCGCTGACGCGACTTCAGCGGCGGGTCGGCGGCGGATCAACTCGAAGTTACAAAGGCGCGCCTCGGGTTTGCCAATTGAGCCGATCACCAGTTTGTTCGACGGATCGAAGGAAAGCAGCAGATGGTCCGGTTTGGGGTTCAAATCCTCGAAGCCGCAACGCGCCAGTTTTTCCGCCTTCAGTTGCACGAGTTCCGTCAGCAGTTGTTTGGAAATCAATTTCTCGGCAAAAGCCTTTTTGGCATTGACGGCGTGGTAGAAGCTGCCATCGGCCACGGCCAGCCATTCGTCCGGCCCGTTCCAGAAACCCCAGATGGTGATGTAGTCGTATTCTTTGCGGACGAGCGGGTCGCCCTCCGGCGTGCGCAAATGCGCCAAAGCGGCATAACGCCGATGGTCGGTGGCCTGCCGGTTCTGCCCGCGCCGGCGGCCGGTCTTGTAAATCGCGCGGGGATAAACCGTCTTGACGCCGTTATGGCTGAGTTCGAGCGCGAAGGCAAATTCCTCGAATGGACTGTTGAAACCGTATTTGCGCGCCGCTTCCGGGCTGGCTTCGGGACCGGTCAACTGGGGCGGTGGGTCACCCATGCGCGAGACCTTCCATACCAGGTTGATGTTGTCCTTGGTGCGCGTGTAGAAGATCTGGTTGCGCGCAGACAGTTTTTTCTTGGGCGTGCGCCGCCAGCGTTCCGGCAGGAAGTAGTTGAACAAATCGGGGTCTTTGCCGACCACCCAAAGCATGCCGCCGGTACTCTCGGCGCGGCCATAAATGTAATCCACGCCCAGAATGTTGATGGACTGCAGGTGTGCCGGCAGCGGTTTGGCGACGTCCGCTTCAAACCGCCGGGCCATGTGCTTGAGGTAAAGCTGGCGGTTGGCCGTGCGCACGGCTTGTTCGTGTTCGGGCGTCCGTTCAAGCAATTCGTAGTCCACCAGCGCGTAGGCGAACTGCCCGTTGCGGTCGCGCAACAGCGAGCGGTTGGGGCCGGGACGCAAAATAATGTGCTCGGGCTTCATGTCCACGACCCGGTAGCCCTTCTGCCAAAGCTCGTGCGTCACCAGGCTGGTCGTGAGCGCGAGGAACTCCGACCGCCGCTTGCCTTCCAGATGAAAAAATTCGGCCGTCTCGACCGCGTCCTGCCCCTTGATCCAGCCGTAAAGCACGACGTATTGCCGGAGGATGTCAATTTCCACGCCGGGATGACGCGCGATTTTGGCGTTGATTTTGTCCTCCGAACGGCCGGTCTGCCAGAGCTGCAGCCGCTGGCTGGGCACGTAAATCGCCAGCGGCCGTTGCGTGTGAATATGGATGCCGGCCGGGCCGGAATCACCCTTGCGCAATTCCGTCAGGACCGAAAATTCCTCGAACGGGCTGTTGAACTCGGCATGGATGAACTTGTTGATGGTGAGCGTGTCCATCGGGACGACTTCCCCCACGCGCGACCATTTGACGACGAGGTTCAGCGCGGTGCCGTCCACCATGCGCGTCGGCACCTTATAGACCATGCTGGTGCCTTCAAGCCGTTCGCCCTTGGCTTCAAACCAGTCCCGCGCATGCCAGTTTTCCGGCAACAGATGCCGCCAGAACGGCGCCCCAAAATGGGTCAGGTAAAGGTCGCCGCCATCGCGGGTTTTCATGTGGAAATAATCCACGCCCAGCAACGACATCCGGCTGCACTGCGCCGGCAAACCGGCAGGCAACGTTGGCGGCACCGCTCCGGTTGAATCAGGAACCACTGCGCCGGCAGTTTCTTTCTCCGATGACATGGAGTGCTCCATCAAATTCCGGGAGAACCCCGGGTTTGTTACCACATCAGAAAATCAAGGTTCAGGCAGGGAAACGCTCGCCACATTTTGGCAAATGATGGGCTGGTATTGCCGCACCGCAGCGGAAAACCGCTACTCACCGGCTGGTTAGCCGGTGACTCACGTTTTCTTTTTGCTTGCAGTTTTCCGACCGGCGTTTTGCGTCGGGCGATTGGGAATCACGGCGTCACCGCCCGATAGAATCGTTGATTGAGATTGGTTGCGGCGGCGTCGCGGAAATAGATGGTGGCATTGGTGCCGACGAAATTGGTCAGCGTCAACCAGTCCACGAGGTCCGTCGAAACCTGGACATGGCCGTTCAGCCCCGGCGAAAGTTGCAGCGCAAAGTTCAGGCCGTTGGTGGCCAGTGGTTGCGCCACCGTAAACGCGAGTAGCAGCTTGAACGCATTGCTCGACACGAAACTCACGCTGTTGGTCGTCGAAAAGTTCCCGCCCAGGTTCAACGCATACGCGTTGATTTTATTGGTGGCGTTCTGGAGTTCGACCGTCGTCGTCCAGTTCGTCCAGCCATTAGTGGTTGCGGGCTGGTTCCATGTCCCGCCGTTCAACTGATACCAGACGCCGATAACCTTCCAACTGTCGCTGGCCGTTCCAACCACGGTCGCCAAGGCATTGGTCATGTGCTGGCCGGAAGTCGGTGAGGTGATCGTCAGCGTCGGCCTATTCGTCTCCACGAAGTTGGCCTGCAACACTAGGTTGGAGGCCATCACAAATTGCAAAATCGGACCGTTCGTCAACACCGTCAGCGGCAGGTTGGTCCCGCCCGTCCAGTTGGTAAACGCAAACCCCGAACCGCTCACTACCCCCGCAGTCACGGTGTAGTTGGCGCCCACCTGCAACACGGCGTTGCTGTAGTTGGGCGTAATCGTGCCTCGCCCGGTCAACTGCACCGTCAGCGGCGCGCTGACCACATAAACACATTTCACCGTATTGGTCACCGACACGTTGCCGCTGGTGTCCACCGCGTAGGCCGCCATCGTGTTCGTCCCCGGCACCAGCGTCACCGCCGCCGTCCAGTTGCTCCCGTTGAAACTGGTCGCGCTCGACCAACCCGAGGTATTCAACTGGAAATACACGCCGGCCACCGCCACGTTGTCCGTCGCCCACCCCTTCACAATGAAGTTGGCATTGCTGATTTGCATGCCGGCCGTCACGTTGGTGATGCTGAGCACGGGCCGGTTGGTGTCCACGAAGTTGGCCTGCAACACCAGGTTGGAGGCCATCACAAACTGCAAAATCGGACCGTTGGTCAACACCGTCAGCGGCAGGTTGGTCCCGCCCGTCCAGTTGGTAAACGCAAACCCCGAACCGCTCACCACCCCCGCAGTCACGGTGTAGTTCGCGCCCACCTGCAACACGGCGTTGCTGTAATTGGGTGTAATCGTGCCTCGCCCGGTCAACTGCACCGTCAGCGGCGCGCTCACCACATAAACACATTTCACCGTATTGGTCACCGACACGTTGCCGCTGGTGTCCACCGCGTAGGCCGCCATCGTGTTCGTCCCCGGCACCAGCGTCACCGCCGCCGTCCAGTTGCTCCCGTTGAAACTGGTCGCGCTCGACCAACCCGAGGTATTCAACTGGAAATACACGCCGGCCACCGCCACGTTGTCCGTCGCCCACCCCTTCACAATGAAGTTGGCATTGCTGATTTGCATGCCGGCCGTCACGTTGGTGATGCTGAGCACGGGCCGGTTGGTGTCCACGAAGTTGGCCTGCAACACCAGGTTGGAGGCCATCATAAACTGCAAAATCGGACCGTTGGTCAGCACCGTCAGCGGCAGGTTGGTCCCGCCCGTCCAGTTGGTAAACGCAAACCCCGAACCGCTCACCACCCCCGCGGTCACGGTGTAGTTCACGCCCACCTGCAACACGGCGTTGCTGTAATTGGGTGTAATCGTGCCTCGCCCGGTCAACTGCACCGTCAGCGGCGCGCTGACCACATAAACACATTTCACCGTGTTGGTCACCGACATGTTGCCGCTGGTGTCCACCGCGTAGGCCGCTATCGTGTTCGTCCCCGGCACCAGCGTCACCGCCGCCGTCCAGTTGGTCCCGTTGAAACTGGTCGCGCTCGACCAACCCGAGGTATTCAACTGAAAATACACGCCGGCCACCGCCACGTTGTCCGTCGCCCACCCTTTCACAATGAAGTTAGCGTTGCTGATTTGCATGCCGGCCGTCACATTGGTGATGCTGAGCACGGGCCGGTTGGTGTCCACGAAGTTGGCCTGCAACACCAGATTGGAGGCCATCACAAACTGCAAAATCGGACCGTTGGTCAACACCGTCAGCGGCAGGTTGGTCCCGCCCGTCCAGTTGGCGAAGGCAAACCCTGATCCGGCCACCACCCCCGCGGTTACAGTGTAGTTCGCGCCCACCTGCAACACGGCGTTGCTGTAATTGGGTGTAATCGTGCCTCGCCCGGTCAACTGCACCGTCAGCGGCGCGCTGACCACATAAACACATTTCACTGTGTTGGTCGTGGAAGGAATGCCGCCGGTGTTCACCGCGTAGGCGCTGATGATATTGGTGCCTGGCGCCAGCGTCAGTGCCGCGCTCCAGTTTGCCCAGTTGTTCCCTGTCACCGCGTTGCTCCAGCCGGCGTTGTTCAACGAATAAAAGACATTCGACACTGCCACGTTATCAGCCGCGGTGCCCATGACCGTGAACGCCGCGTTGCTCACCAGCATTCCCGAGGTAATGTTGGTGATGGCGAGGGTCGGCGAGGTGGTTTCCGTGGTGACGGTCACCGCGCATTGCTGTGAGTTGGTTCCGCCGGCGACATTGTTGACGGAAGCCGAAATGTAGTAAGTTCCTGTGCTGGTCCAGAGGTTATTGCTGACGACCAGCGTGCTGGCGGTGGCGCCAGGGATGGCGTTGCTGTTGAAGAACCACTGGTAACACAGCGGCGGACTGCCGGTCACGGAGAGGAAGAACGTCGCGTTCGTCCCCAGCGCGACAATCTTGCTCGCCGGCAGATTCGTGGTGATGACCGGCGGCACGTCAAAGGCCACATTCGCCGAGCGGCTCATGCTCCATGTGCCGGTCGTGCTTTTATCACCGTTGGTGAAAGTGCCGCTCATGGAAAGTGAGCTGAGCGTGCCGGCTATCGTGGATCCACTGGAGGTGTCCGTAGTGATGAATTGGTTGTTAGAACCAAACTGGGCTTGACCCCCATCGTTCTGCGCCCCGTTATGGAAAACGCAGAAGGCTAACTGGCCATTGGCGGATAAAATGGCCATGAGTGTTCCGGACACGGCGTGGCCTTGATCAGTACCGGACCAGGTTCCACTATAGTTGCCCGCTGCATTTTGGAAGGAACCCCAAGGCGATTGTTGGCTGCCGTTCAACTGCACGGAATCGCCGTTGGTAAAATCCAGTTCGCCATTAAACGAGCCATCTTTGGAAAACGAGCCGTAACCGGAAACGCCGGAAACGCTGTTACTGTTGAACTGCCAGTTGCCGTGCTGATCCACATTGAATTGCGCTGAAACGCCGCCCGATTGGTCGCCGTTGATGTTTTGAAAACTATCGGTATCGTAGCCCACGACGGTGACCTGCTGATTGGTGCTGACAAAAACACCAAAGACGCCGGCACTGGGGTCGTCAAAGGTGATGTCACTCACCTGGCCGCCATAAATTCCGGCATAAGAGTAAAATTCCTTTCTTAAGAAGTTCTCCGTCTTATACGCCGGCCAATCCGGCACGATGCCGCCAAACGTGTAATTCGGCAGGCTGTCATTCACATAAACGTCGCCCTTGAATTTCGGCAGGAACTTGTTGAGCGAATTCGTCCCGGAAAACCAGGCGTTCAGATTGACGGTGGACTCGATGGCGTCCGCGTTGTTCGGACTCAACTCCGCCGGCCCGTTCAGCGACGCAAGCACATTGGTCAGTATGGTGCGGAAGGTTGCCTCCTCATCGGTTTTGCTGGCGTCCAGTTCAAACAGCCGGTTGGTCGCGTTCGCCGGCCGGTTGCGGATGAACGCCGACGCGGCAAAATAATTGGCGATGGCGTTGGTCAGCGCGCTTTCCGACGCCGGCAGGTCGCCCGTGTTTTGCAGCGCAAGAATGCTGGTATAGGTGCCCAGCGCCAACTGGTAGGTGAAGCCGTTGGTCTCCATCCAGCTTTCCACCTGCGGGACGACGACGCTCAAATTATTTTCGTTAAGCGTGTAGCCGAAAAACTGCGCCGCCGAAAGCAGCGCGCGCAGCATCTGGATGTCGCCGTAATCCACCGTCACGGACTCAATGAGCGTTTCGTTCGAGGAGAGCGAAAGCGTGTAATTGGGGTCGGTGATAACGGCTAGGTTGGCGGCCGAGTTGGTGATGGCCGCCAGGATGTTGGTGCGGAAAAACGCGACAGCGGTGGCGGAATTATAATTGGCCGGAAAAAGTGGGTCGCCGTAGTTGTTCGTCGGGAGGCCGCCCTCCGGGACGAAGGGAAGCCAGCGGTTTGTCTTGGGGAAGCCCAGCGCAACGAGGAAATTGCTGCCAGCAGGCGTCTGCGGCAGCACCAGCAAGCGCGTCACCGCCTTCAGCACGTTGGCGTCTTCATTGGTCGGCGACACCGCGAGCGCGGCGGTGAAATTTGTGTCGGCCCCCCACCAGTTGGTAAGTGTCAGGTCGTTCGTGCCCGCCGCGATGTATTGGTCCGCGGTTTGCGCCGATGCCAGCGCCGTCCACGACAGCGCAATCAGTGTGACAAGTTTTTTCATTTTTCTCCTCCATCCGATTTTGAGTTGTTAAAAATTTCTCCGCTGAACAAATCCAGGCACCGCTCGCCGCCGCCGGCTTTCCAGACCACGCGCGGACGGCCGTCCTCATTGCGCAACTCCGCCCGCGGCATCTGCCACTTCACGCCGTTGGCCTCCACCGTGACGTCCTTGAACACGCAAACAGTCGGAGTCCCCGCCGCCGGCTGCGCCCGGCCGGCATGCAACCGCGGCGCGCCCGCCTTTTGGGAACCGATGTCCACGTCGCGCCACTCCACGGCGCTGTGCTTCACCTTGGGCAGCCAGTCGGATTGAAACGTTTCCGCCCACTCGTTGGTGGGATTTGTGCCGGCGAATTCCAGGCACACGCCCTGGACCACGAGGACGGGTAGCAGCTTGACCCGGAAGAACCCCAGCTCGCGGTGATCGAGGAAAATTTTTTCCACCTTGCAGTCGGCAATTTCCCGCATCGAATCAGACGCATAAGTCCTGAACTCAAGGTTCTGCCAGCCAAAGCCGAGCGACAAATCTTCGCCGGAAACGCGGCCCGCCAGGGCAAGCAGGACGACCGGAATGAACCACAGCCATCGCGTGCCTTCGCGCGAAGCACTATGGTTGGATCGGGGATTTTTGACCGGGTTTGGTTCGCCTCCTGACACGGTCTGAAAGACGTGCTGCTTGTCGAACACAAAAACGGGAGCGCGCCGAAAAAACCGAAACCGGCATTGTGCAATGCCCAATTCCAAAACGTTCATGGTTCGTATAAGATTCCGTCCAGCGCAATCTCTACGCTACATGTCCTTTGTCTATCAATATTTTCCTGACGCCGGGAAATGATTTCATGAGCGTTAACTATGTCCAGAAATGTGCCTTATGGCCGAGCGCTTGAGCGTGGAAGGGAATGAAACACTTGCAGAGTCGGCTGTGCAGCAGCGGCAGAGCAATTGCAATCGCAACAGGAAAAACGAAGTCCCCAGTCACTTCCGGCCAAGCCCGTGGGAGGTCGCGTTTGCCTACAACGTTGCCAGCGCGCGCCGCAGTTCCGCGTCCGTGTTGTAGAAATGCGGCGAGAGGCGGATGTAATTTTGTCCCTGGCGGTCGGTCCGCAGCGACGTGACGATGCCGGCGTCAGTCAGTTTTTTGTGCAAGCCTGCGAGGTCTTTGCCCGGTTGATAAAACGTAACAATGCCGCTGGCGTCGCCAGATTTCGCCACTGCGTTCAAAACCTTGAAACCTTTCGCCTGCAACGCGGGCACCAGCCATGCGCGTTTGCGCAACAATTCAGCGGCCACGTTTTCCACGCCGATTTCCAGGGCCAGCTCCATCGCGGCAATCAAACCGACCAGCCCGAGCAGATTATGCGTGCCGGCTTCGTATTTGACCGCGCCGGGGCGGAAGACAATCTGTCCCTGGGCCACGAAATTCGGGTTCCGCACGTTGTGCCAGCCGTAAACGGGCGGATTCAGCCGGTCCTGGATTTCGCGCCGGACGTATAACACGCCCGCGCCGCACGGGCCGAGCAGCCATTTGTGGGCGTCGGCGGCCAGAAAATCCACGTGCTCCACCGTGGTCGGAAACGCGCCGAGGGTTTGAATGGCGTCGAGGCAGAACAAGATGCCGCGTTCGCGCAGAAATTTTCCAATGGTTTCATGTTCGATCCGGTAACCGCTGATGAAATGACAGGAAGCCAGCGCGACGAGCCGCGTGTTTTCGTCCACCTGCCCCATCACGTCTTGCGGGCGGATGACGCCGAGGCCGCGCGTGTTGAGCAGGCGGACTTCGACGCCCCGTTCGGCCAGCGCCATCCACGGATAAACATTCGATGGATAATCGTCGTAGTAAACGAGGATATTGTCACCCTTGCGGAAATTCAAACCGGCGGCGACGAAGCTCAACCCCAGCGACGTTGGCCCGACGAGCGCAACTTCGTCCGACCGGCAATGCAGCAGTTGCGAGGCGAGTTCGCGCGCGCGGTCCAGGCAAGCGGGATAAACGAAAGCTTCCTGGTCGCCGGTGGCGCCACGCGCCGCATAATCAGCAATCGCCTGCGCCACCCGGTGCGGCAGCGGACAGACGCCGGCGTGCGCGAGGAAGATTTTTTCGCGCGCTATGGGGAATTCGCGCCGGCGAATTTCCTCGTTGGCAAGAATTTCACTCAATGTCATGCGATGAAGTTAATTGGCGAGGGTGGGACGCAAAGCTGAATTAAAATCCTTTAACACATCACAAACGTGCCGGTTGGCATGACGGGCGGGCCGCCGCATTGGAAATTACCGGTATAAAGGTGGCATCGCATTGTTGATCTGGCTGAAGTAACCCAACCAGAACCGGACGACCCTGTAGGCCATCATCAAGACGACCAGAAAATAAACGGCCCGGCGTCCAATGCGCGAAGACGCGCAACTTGCGGAAACCTTCCTCCTTGAAAATAGGGTGCAGTCGCGCCAGCGATCATCCAGTTTTCCGCTTTGTTCGGCGGTGCCGTACAGATTGGCAAAAATTTGCGGGAAATAGCGGCTCTGGTTGATCAGGCTTCGGCGGGCATGTCCGGCGCCATTTGACCTGCGGCCTTTCCAGCCGGAGATTCCGCGTTGCAACCGGGGCGAGCCGCTGGCCGTCGCCGGCCAGCTCCCAGGCTTTTAATGATGGACACGCCGGAGCCAATCAGCGCTTCGAGCGCGGAGGCCAGCCGGGACAAGGCGAGATATTTCCGGGCGGTTCCCAGCAGTGGAACCGGGTGCAAAACTGATTCTACGCGCGTGCGCCACCGTTCCCCGCGTTTTCCCTGACAGGCGTAGATCTCAAGGAAAAGGCAATCCCGTAGAGAACGCCAAACACCGCACGCTTTTTCAATGAGAAACGGGCAGACAACGGACGAGTCATTGTTGAAGAATTCCGTGCAAAGGCGATCCACAGACCCAGCGGAAACAAAACCAGCAGAAACAACGTGCAATGTCACCGTCGTGATTGCCAGACCCGCAATGGGCTGTCGCGGATGATTTGGGCACGGGCGGCGTAGTAATTGGCCAGCAATTTGAAGCTCGCATCCAGGCGGCCCCGGCGTTCTCCGCCTCAAAAGGGCGATGTCAATTTCGGGCATCCAGCCTTTTGAACCCGGGTCATGCTCTCGCCTAAAGTCATGCCCTGGATTGCAGGTTCGTTGCTGATGAGTTCGAGATGGTTCTTTTGGGAAGCGTCGGATTGACGGAGTGGCGCTGGCCATTTTCCCCAGTGCTTTCATCAAGGGAACGCCCGCGGCAATCATCGACAAGCTGATGATACAACTCGGCTCGGCGATTGAGTTGACCGGGCGTGACAATCACTCATCCACAAAATCAGATCAGCGGGAAATTACAAACCAATTCGGCTCGCGGACCGGAAAATGGAGGTGCAAAACGGGGTTCGCGCATGGCGGGAGGTTTCCAGTTCCAGCGGGGTTCAAAATCAAACGGCGACGCGGTCGAGGCTGGCCTTGAGGTCGCGCTTGCTGCGCGCGCCGACGAGCTGGTCGGTGACCTGGCCATTGTGGAACACCAGCAGTGTGGGAATGGCCCGGACCCCGTATTCCGCAGCGAGGTGCTGCTGCTCGTCAATGTTGACCTTGCCAATTTTAACCTTGCCGTCGTATTCGTCGGCCAGCTCATCGAGCAGCGGGGCGATCATTTTGCACGGGCCGCACCATTCCGCCCAGAAATCCACGAGCACGGGCGCGGACGATTGCAGCACCAATTGCGAAAAGTTTTCCTGCGTGAGGGTGACGATCGAAGGAGATGACATAAGTGAACAATTACAACGTTGATACCCTGTTCAGTCAGTTGCCGATATTAAAGAGATAGCCAAGATAGGCCGTGACACCCAAGGCCGCCAAACCGGCAATCGCGGCGATAATCGCCAGAGCTCTGCGAATCCGCCGACCGTCGGTGCCGCTGCAGGTCTTTGCGGGGCTGGCGCCGTACGTTGTTGCGAGACGGGCGCGGCGGCGGTTGTGCGTTGCAAGGACGGCGCGGCAACCGGCGCGGACCTGGCCGCAGCCGGCGCTGGCGCTGCCCGGGGGTCCGGGTGGGCCCGCCGGGCGGAAGCGTCGGCAATTTGCTGGTCGGCGCCGCAGACGGTTTGGGGGGTAAGATTGATGCGGACTGTTTCCTTTTTGGGGTGCACCTTGCCGGTGACTTTCTTCATCGGCTCTGTGCCTGTGGGAACACCCGGAATGTTGGAAGGAGTTCAGCCATATGTTTGCGGATCAAGAGAAACGGCATTGCCCGGCTGTCAAATTCAATTCTGAAAAAGGCATGGCCGGGCGGTTCACCGGCTAAACCTGATGGCGTGACACTAATAGCGCTCGCGCGGTTCGCCGCGATCGCGCCGCTCCCCACCGCGTCCGCCGCCCGTACGCGGAGGGCGTTCCTCGCGGGGGCGGGCGAAGTTGACGGTCAACGTGCGGCCTTGAATTCCTTGTTGTGGAATTGCTCGACCGCCTTCTGGGCCTCTTCGGGCGTGGCAAATTCCACAAAGGCGAAGCCGCGGGACTTGCCCGTGACCTTGTCCAGCATGAGATTCACCGAAGTCACCGCGCCGACCTGGGCGAAGTAATCTTGAAGTTCGTTTTCCCCTGTTTGATATGAGAGGTTGCCGACAAACAATCTGCTTTGGCTCATAAATAATTGCCCGGTCAAATAACCAAGTGGGAGGACTGCATCGGCAGGATCACTGAATGTCGTTTTCTGTTTCGGTTTGCGAACAATCTGTCTGGTTGACACCAACACTTTCGTTCTTTGAACGAGTGGCCGCTTTATAACACAGCCGCAACCAATGTCAACAACAAGCCGAATCAGGTAATTCCCGGGTTCTGAGCCGGTGGGTGCGACGCGGCCGTGGCCCATAACGGTGCGGCAACGCCGCCGCCGAAGCAGGATACCACCCGGAATCAGGTTTTATCCTCGATCAACTCGCGCCGCGCCCCGCCGAGCAGTTGCTCGATGAAATTCGTCGAATAGACGCCGCGCCGGAAGTTCGGGTCCTGCAGGATGGCCTGCTGAAACGAGATGTTCGTTTTGATGCCGGTGATCAGATATTCGCTCAACGCGCGGCTCATCTTGTCCATCGCCTCGCGCCGGTCCTTGCCGTAGGTGATCAGTTTGCCAATCATCGAGTCGTAGGTTGACGGGATGCTGTAACCGGCGTAGGTATGCGTGTCCACGCGCACGCCGCGGCCGCCGGGCTGGAAATACATTTCGACGCGGCCGGGGCTGGGACAGAAATCATTGAACGGGTCTTCGGCGTTGATGCGGCACTCGATGGCGTGGCCCTTGAATTGAATGTCGCCTTGCGAATGGTGCAGCGTTTCGCCCATGGCCAGCAGGATTTGGTAACGCACGAGGTCAATGCCGGTGACCTCCTCGGTGATGGGATGTTCAACCTGAATCCGCTTGTTGACTTCGAGGAAATAATAATTGCCGTGATTGTCCACGATGAATTCCACTGTGCCGGCGTTGGTGTAATGCGCCGCTTCCGCGATTTTGATGGCGGCCTTGCCGATTCGATCGCGCAATTTGCGGAACTTGTGTTCGATGAACGGCGAAGGCGTTTATTCGACCACCTTCTGGTTGCGGCGCTGGATGGAACAATCCCGCTCGCCCAGATGGATGATGTGGCCCTTGTGGTCGCCGAGAATCTGGAACTCGATGTGGTGCGGGTTCTCGATAAACTTTTCGATATAAACACCGGAATTGCCGAAGGCCTTTTCGGCTTCGGTCCGCGCCGTGTGGTAACCTTTGACCAGTGAGATGTCGTTATGCGCCACGCGCATCCCGCGTCCCCCGCCGCCGGCGATGGCTTTGATGATGACGGGATAGCCAATCGTTTGGCCACGACGAGCGCGTCCTGTTCGTTCTCAACGACGCCGTCCGACCCGGGCGCGACCGGCACGCCGGCCTTTTTGGCGAGCGCGCGGCTTACGGCCTTGTCCGACAGGGCCTGCATGTGCGCGGATGCGGACCGATGAAATGGATGTTGCAGCTCTCGCAAACCTCGGCGAAGTGCGCGTTCTCGGAAAGAAAACCTAACCGGGATGAATCGCGTCCACGTCCGACACCTCCGCGGCGCTGACGATGCGGTCAATGCGCAGATAGCTTTCGGCCGCCGCGGCCTTGCCGATGCAAATCGCTTCGTCCGCCAACTGCACGTGCATCGAGTTGGCATCCGCCTCGGAGTAAACCGCCACCGTGCGGATATTCAGTTCCTTGCACGCGCGAATGATGCGAACAGCAATCTCCCCGCGATTGGCGACCAGTACTTTTTCAAACATGGGCTGTTAATGAGCTTCGGACAAAATTCAAACCGGCAAAACGCCGGAGCCGTCAGGCTGGACGCACCTTGAACAAGGCTGGCCGAATTCCACGGGCTTGGCGTTTTCAACCATAACTGGGTGATGACGCCTTTGACTTCGGCCTTGATCTCGTTCATCACTTTCATGGCTTCGATGATGCAGACCACGGTTTCCGGATTCACCTCCGGGCCGACTTCGACATAACGCGCCGCCTCCGGAGAAGGCGCCCGGTAAAAAGTGCCAATCATCGGCGATTTTATTTCCACTTCACGGAGCGGACGGGAGGAGACGCCGCGGCAGAAGCAGGCATTCCCGGATTTGCCGCCACGGTGAGGAATAGGTCAAGACTGGGGCCTCCTCGTATGTAGATCGGGCGCCACCATCCTGTTTGAGCCCCCGCTTCAGCCTGATTTTGAAATCCTGTTTCTCGAGCTCAAACTCCGAAACGGAGTTTTTCCTCATAAGGTCAATGATGGCCTTTATGTCTTTTAAATCCACAATTCGGTTTTGTTAAAGTTTCAAAAAAGCAACTGCCACATTTCAGCTATTGTCAAGTAAAAAGAGCAGCAGCCGGATCCGAACTCTGCTTATAGCATTTTTTATCTGACGCCGAGTTTATTAGGTCCAAAACACGCCGTCAAGCGGCAAAGTCAATAAATTAACGGTCATTAAAGTAACCCAAAAATGACCAGTTTAATCCTGTTTTTTAGTGCCGGTAACGTTAATGGATGCTTCAATTGCCAAAACATACGAATCTTGACCAAATCCGGATATTTGACCACAGCAAACCGGCGCGGTTACTGATTTTTGCCTGAAATCCTCCCGGGCATGGATGTTCGAAAGATGGATTTCAATCGTCGGGACTGCCACGGCGGCAATCGCATCTCGCAGGGCGATGCTGGTATGGGTATAAGCGGCAGCGTTCAGGACAATTACATCAAACTTTCCCTTGGCTTCTTGAATCCAGCCTACGAGTTGCTCCTTCCAGATTGGATTGGCGGAAATCAATTTCCGCCCGAAGCTGTTTGGCCCGTTTGCGCACCTTGGCTTCGATGTCGGCCAGCGTCGCCCGACCATAGACATCCGTCTCGCGTTGCCCGAGCAGGTTCAGATTAGGCCCGTTGAGAACGAGAATTTTCATAAGCCGTGGCCAGATTAGCCGGTCGCCGGTCCCTTGTCGAATTGATTTGCGGACATCCGCAGCAGGCATCCGAGCAAAGTGAACGCCGTCCATGCCAGTGCCGGCAATTAAGCCGTATCTACCAGTCCCTGCACAAACCAACCGAGCAAGCCCAGGAAGAGACCGAATTGAAGGTAGCCGCCGCTCCGCCACGCGCGCCGGCCCACCGTCACCAGCGCCAATCCGATCCACGCCGCGTAGCATACGCCGCCCATGATTCCGGAATCGGAAAATTGTTCGAGATAATCGTTGTGCGCCATCCGGGCCATCTTGGCGTCGGGCGATTTAATCTGCGCGTAAGGCCGTTGGAATGTGCCAGGCCCTGTGCCGAACAACGGGTACGCCCCCGAGTGATTTGCACGGCGGCCCGCCAGTAATCAAAACGCGCGCCCACGCTGGTGGCGCCGGCTGCGAAGTAATTGTGAAATCGCAGCGCGAACACGGCCAGTCCAACCACCAGAACCGTCGCCAGCGTCGTCCACTTCAATCGCGCTGGCCAGTTCAGACGGAACAGCCAGACCCCGATGAGCGCCAGGGCAAGCAACCAGCCCGCTTTTGAGCCGAACCAGACAAGGCCCAGCGCGCCCAGCAGGCAGGTCATGACGATGACTGCGCTGCGGATAGGCGGTTTCATCTGCCGGGTGCTGTTGAAGGCCAGCGCCAGCGGAACCGGCAATAACAACAGAATCACCCCGGCCAGCGCATTCGGATAAACCAGCGTGCCCATCACGCGGCCCTTGGTAATCCCGGGCGAGCATGGCGGGATTGACCACGTCCACCCCGTTGGTGTTGATGATGGTGCCATCGCGTTTCATTTCCAAAACGAGTTCCGAAGGGAAATTGGTCCAGCCGTTATGCTCGCCTTCCAACAGCATCTTGCGGCTTTCCGCAAACTTGAGCCGCCGGCCCCGGCGCGCACCAGGCAGAACGTGAATGCCGCCAGCACGCCGACCAGCAGCCAGGGCAACACGCGTTCGCGTCCCAGCACCAGCGCGCCGATGAAATAACACGCGACGCGGAACCACTGAATTGCCAGAGCGTGGTCGGAGCGAGATCGGCGTCCACGGTGTGTCTGGCCGCGAGCAATTGCCAGCCGAACCACAGCAACGGCAGCACCCACAACCAGCGCGTTCCCGGCCAGCGCGATTTGCCGGCAAGCGCCAGCCAGCCGCCGGCGAGCGCCAGCGGCAGCAAAATCCAATTCCCCCAATGCGTCGGCCACGCGTCGGCCCACCACCTCGCCAAACGAAGCCGGCGGGAAAGATTTTATGGTCGAGAATGACCGGTATGCAGAACTTCCAGATCGCCAGTCCGAGAAATAATCCGAACACCAGCGCAAACGTGTGTTCGCGCCAAACGTGCCCCCCTCGCCCCGTCCCCCCCCCTCTCCCCGCCAAGCGGGAGAGGGTGTCCGCAGGACGGGAGAGGGGTCGTTCTTTCACAAACGCAAATTTTTCACATTTGAAAACTGGCCATTCAAAGCTGCAATTTCAGCAGACCCACTTCCAGCGCGAGCGCTTCCTGCACGTTGGTGTGCAACAGTCGCTGCGTCTGCTCCAGGATTTGCAAGTTTTCCAGCGCCTGGCGCGGCGTGATCCGGCGCGCCACGGCTTCCGCGCCGGCGATCTGCGGGAAATTCAGCAATTCGCTTGCCGACCGCGAGCGTGGCGCAACCAGACGTCGCGCAACCACCATTGCACCAGCAATAGCAAGTCCGCGCGCTGCCGCCGATATTCCGCTTCAATGGCCGCGGTCAGTTCGTCCTCCCATTTTTCGCGCAAATCCTTTTCCACGTCATCGTAACGTTGCAACGGCGAGCGCGCCGTCAGCGTTTCGTCCACGCGCGACGCGGATTTCGCCGAGTTTTTGGAGCAGCACGTCGAGCAGGCGATATCGGCCCAACAGGCTTTTTTGTTCCGTGGCCGCCAGCGCGCCGAACTGCGCCAGCCATTCCGTTTGCGCCGCGTCGAGCGGGCGCACGGCCTCGCCGGAAAAATTCAAGCGCAGGCAGCGCGACAAAATCGTTTCCAAAATCCGCTGCGGCTCGGTCGAGAGCAAAATCAAAACGGATTTGGCCGGCGGTTCCTCCAGCGTTTTGAGAAAGGCGTTCGCCGCCTGCGGGTTCAGGCGGTCGGCGGCGGTGATGATGGCGACTTTGTATTCGGCCTCGGTCGGTTTGAGTTGAATTTCGCGCATCAGGTCGCGCATCTGCTCGACGGTCACGACGCGCGATTTGGATTCGGGCCGCGCCCAATGCATGTCGGCGTGGGTGTCGTTGTCAATTTTCCGGCAGACCGGGCATGCATCGCAACAATCCGTCGCCACGCCGCCGGTCTTGACCGGTTTCCGGCAATTCAACGTCTTGGCCAGCGTGCGGGCGAGCGATTCCAATTCCTCAAGCTGATGGCCGGTGAACAAATAGGCGTGGCCGAGCCGCCCGCGCGCGAGCGAACGTTGGAGCAATTGGACGCCCTGCATCTGCCCGGGAAAATGTTTGAACGCCATGCGATTTTTGGTATGGTTTAAGCGATGACCTGTTTTGTCAGGTCCGATGTCTGAACTTTATCGAAAATTTGCAGGCGGCGATACTTTTTTCTGGACAGGGGTTAAGCATTTCGGGGCGTCCGGCATCACATCCAGGTTCCATGCAGACTGCGCCTTCAAATGAGTCACGGGAACAAGGTTCCCCCGCGGGCGCGCCGTGGAAGGCGCCGGTGGTCAACCCGGCCCTCGCCGACACGCTCGACCGGCAGACCATCGTCGGCAGACTGTGGCACGCCGAAGAAGACCGCGTGCGCTGTGTCGCGTGCGGTCATCGTTGCCTCATCCCGCCGGGGCGACGCGGCATCTGCAAGGTGCGGTTCAACGCAGGCGGCGAACTGCGCGTGCCGTTCGGTTACGTGGCCGGCGGGTTGGCGAGCGATCCGGTTGAAAAGAAACCGTTTTTCCACGTTTATCCCGGCAGCAACGCGCTCACGTTCGGGATGCTCGGCTGCGATTTCCATTGCGGTTATTGCCAGAACTGGATGACCAGCCAGGCCCTGCGCGATGCTACCGCCGGCACGCCCATCGTTGAATTGACACCGGACCAGGTCGTGAACACGGCGCGCCGGAACGGCGCGCGACTGGTCGTGTCCAGCTACAACGAGCCGCTCATCACTGCCGAATGGGCGGTTGCCGTCTTCCAACAGGCGCAACCGGCCGGGTTGGCCTGCGCGTTTGTGTCGAACGGCAACGCCACGCCCGAAGCGCTCGATTTTCTGCGTCCGTGGATTGTGGCTTACAAAATTGACCTGAAAGGTTTTGACGAGAAACATTATCGCACGCTTGGCGGCACACTGGAAAATGTGTGCCACGGCATCCGCATGGTGCACGAACGCGGCTTGTGGCTGGAAATCGTCACGCTGGTCGTGCCCGGATTCAACGACAGCGAAGCGGAACTGCGCGCCATCGCGAAATTCATCGCCTCGGTCAGCCGCGACATTCCGTGGCACGTCACCGCGTTTCATCCCGATTACAAAATGACTGAACCGTCCCCAACCACTGTGCACCAGCTCATCCACGCGGCGGAAATCGGCGTGGAAGAAGGATTGCACTTTGTCTATGCCGGCAATTTGCCGGGACACGTGGGTCATTGGGAAAGCACGTTTTGTCCGGGTTGCGACGAATTGCTCATCGAACGCACCGGCTACCTTGTGCGCGATTACCGAATCACCCGCGACGGCAAGTGTCCGCGCTGTCATCGGACGGTTCCCGGCATCTGGCCGGGTGGCGGAGCGGGGGAAGTGAACATGGGCGATTCGACGGCGGACTTTTCCCAGCGCGGACCGCGCCGGGTGAATCCGAGTTAAATTTGAACCCCTCCTCATGTTGTGGCGGGGCAATGTTTTTTCGTAGCGCAGGTTGGCAACCTGCTGTATCGCCGACTGGCAGTCGGCGGGCTTCTGAAGCGGTTGGCGCCTGCGGATTACCAATCCGCGATACAGCAGACAGACTGTCTGCGCTACTTTGGTTGCGGCTATTGCCGCGCTAAGTATTTCGTGGTTTGTCCTGCGGAATAATCGGTTAAATTCAAATCTGAGATGCGGAAATTGTTTCGTAATGACTCAGCCAATGTCCGCCCCCCCGCGGTCGCCGGACGATTTTATCCCGACAACGCTGCCGAATTGCGCCGGATGATCGAGAATTTCTTGCGCGAAGCAGTAGTGGCATGGAAGTCCCGCCCGTGCGCTTCCACCCGGTCGAAAACTTTAGAAACTCACGGGCGGGACGCCCGTGCCACTATAAAGGCCGTCATCGCGCCACACGCCGGCTACGTTTATTCGGGACCGATTGCCGCGTCGGCTTACGCGCAACTGGCGCACGCACGCGACACCGTCAAACGCATCGTCCTGCTCGGCCCATCGCATTTTGTTGCGTTCGATGGCTTGGCGGCGTCAGGTGCGGCGGCCTTCGCGACGCCGCTGGGCACGGTGCCCGTGGACACCGCCGCCATTCGCGACCTCTGCTCGCGGCTGCCGCAGGTGAGCGTGCGGGATGAGGCGCACGCCGACGAACACGCGCTCGAAGTCCAACTGCCGTTCCTGCAAGTGGTGCTCGCCGATTTCAAAATCGTTCCGCTCCTTGTCGGCGAGGCGAATGATGACGAAGTCACGGCTGTCATTGAAGCGCTTTGGGGTGGCGACGAAACACGCTTTGTTATCAGCTCGGACCTGAGCCACTACCACGATTATGAAACGGCGCAACAAACCGATTCCGACACGGCGCGCATCATTGAATCGCTGAATTGGAAATCACTTGGCGATAACCGGGCATGCGGCTGCCGGCCGATTTGCGGATTGCTGTCGGCAGCGAAAGAGCGGGGGATGCGGTGTCGCGCCGTGGATTTACGAAATTCCGGTGACACTGCGGGCGAGCGCGACCGCGTGGTGGGCTACGGCGCCTTCGTCTCCACGCAAAATGAATCCGGCGACACGAAATTAAATACCGTTGCTCCTCCTCGAACGAGTGGAAGGCCGGAGTGAGGAGTTGAAACAAAACGCCGCGCCGGATTTTTGATTACTCGCAGGCCAAAATGAAATAAGATGTGCTGGTGGTTGCTCGAAAGAAAGCCAACCCCTGACTATGATTTTTGCCGGTGTCCGACTACCAGATCAAATCAGGATAGCCTTGGAAGAAGGCCGGTTAGTTATTTTTGCAGGGGCAGGAATATCAGTGCCGCCACCATCAAACCTTCCCTCATTCAATGGACTTGCCTGTCAAATCTGTGGCCTCACTTCAGTTCCGCCGGGCAAGGAAAATCAAGTGCTTGGCAAATTGGCGCGCAATGGAACTGACGTTCACGCAGTTGGGGCGAGAATCCTCTACCAGAAGAGGTGCGTGGATCGTTGGCGCAAGGCATGGGGAATTTTCTGGAAGCGACGCCCCCCGAGAAAGCGGGTGAAGCTTGGAACCTTTGGTTGAAAGAATACCTCGATTTGCGCCTAGTCGGAGTGCCGGTGGCACTGTCAGATCTCGAAACAAAAGCAATGGCTGATTGGTGTCTTTGCCTCGTCCCTGTTTTTCCCGACGCAGTTCAGCGTATCGTCCAAATGCGGTTAAAGGATGTATTCGCATACGGCATCATTGAGAAATTGCTCAAGAGTCCAGTGCTAGAAAGTTTTCCCAGAGAAAGCTGTCGTTACGTTAATGCAGTTCTGAAAGGCGAAGAGCACCCCCATTTTTTCCACGAGCAATATTCTCAGTTGCACAGTAAGTTTAAGCAGACAATCGCTGGCACTCCAGAATTCAAAGAGTTCGAAGAATTGCTTTATTTGCGCGGCTGGAAGAAATAATTTCGACTCCTCACCCCGGCCCTCATCTGTTCTGAGGCGGGAAATTGGTTTGGTGTGTTTCGTGGTTAAACTCTGAAACATGAACCGCTGGCACAAAGTGGGAATTGGAGTTGCCATTGCCATCATCGTCTTTGTCGCACAAGGCTTTTGGGCGCGGGCCGGGCTGCGGGCCGAAACCGGCGAAGTGCAGGTGCGCGTGGATACCGCGCACTTGGTGCGAACGGTGGACGCGCGGCTTTTCGGCGTGAACACGGCGATTTGGGATTCGCTTTTCGACACGCCTGACACGGTTTCCGCCCTGCGCGAGCTGGATGCGCAGGCGCTGCGATTTCCGGGCGGTTCGCTTTCGGATGATTATCACTGGGCGTCAAATACGATTGGCACGAACAGCCGGCCGTGCGCGACTTCGTTTGCAAACTTTGTCCACGTGGCCACCAACGTCCACGCGCAGGTTTTCATCACCGTCAATTACGGTTCCGGCACGCCGGAAGAGGCGGCGGCGTGGGTTCGTTGTGCCAACCTCACCAATCACTGCGGCTTTCAATACTGGGAAATCGGCAATGAAAATTTCGGCTGGTGGGAGCACGACGAAAATTCACCGGCGCACGACCCGGTGACTTACGCGACGCGCGCCAAGGATTATGTCAGCCAGATGAAAGCCGCCGACCCGGCCATCAAAATCGGCGTGGTCGTCACTGAAGGCTACGCGGGCTGGACATCCAAAATGCTGAAGAAATTGAAGCAGCTGGGCGTCAGGCCGGATTTTGTGATTTACCATCTCTACCCGCAGAATCCCGGGGCGGAAAATGACGCGCGGCTTTTGCAGTCCACCGCTGGATGGACGGCGGCGGCGGCGGAATTGCGGCGGCAGTTGAAAAAGTGTTTTGGCGACGCGAACACCAACGTGGAACTGATTTGCACGGAAAATAATTCCATCTCCGAAAAGACGGGCAAACAGACCACCAGCCTCGTCAACGGGCTTTATCTCGCGGACAGTTTCGGGCAGATTGCGCAGACGGAATTCAATTCATTCCTCTGGTGGGATTTCCGGAACGTTCAGGATCGAAAAAGCAACAACAGTCCTGCGCTTTATGGCTGGCGGCAATATGGCGACCACGGAATTTTATCCGGCAACGACACGCGTTACCCGACGTTCTACACGTTCAAGCTGCTGAAATATTTTGTGCGCGGCAGCGACCGGATAGTGCGCGCAACCAGCGACAACAAACTGCTTTCCGTTTATGCCGCGCGGCGCGCCGCCGGCACCCTGGCACTGCTCGTCATCAACAAGAGCCCGGACGCCACGCTGAAGGCGGATTTTTCGATCGCCGGTTTCCAGCCGGAATCCGGCGCGTTCATGTATTCCTACGGCATTCCGCAGGACGAGGCCGCCCGCACTGGCACCGGTTCGCCGGACATCGCGCAGACACATTTTACCGGCGCGGCGGCGGAATTTGCCTGCCAATTTCCGCCGTATTCGGCCACGGTGATGGCGTTTTCGCCGCTCCGCGCAAAATAATCAACGGGTTTGCCTGATTAGGAGCTTTGCGTCTCGCGTCTTCGCGTTGGAAAATTTTCCGGGAACAAAATCCGTCCGGCTTCCTCACAAAGATGAATCGCTAAAGGCGGGGAGTCGGAAACAACAAATAACGAAAAAATCGTGTCGTGATTTTGTGAGGCGCGGCATTTATGCCGCCTCATTGTCCAACGCAAACGTGTGTTGAAGCGGCTGAAGCCGCGTTCCCATGCCGAATCGGGACACTATTCAAAAAGGAGAAGCCGCGCGGGCTGACCGAACGTCTGAGCAGAAGCGCCCACGCCGTGAGTCAGGCCCGCGTGATTTCAAGGGGTGCGAAGATTTCGGTGCCGTTCTTTTCGGGTGGCGCGAAGTCCGCGCCACAGTGTTCGCATTTTTCGCGGTCAATGGACCGGAGCTTTTCGCAGTTCGAGCAAGGCGTTCGCTCCGGCCATTCCTGGACGCTCACGAACGCCAGGAATCCGGGGAGGCCGCAGAGCAAATGGAACACCGCCCAACCCAGTTGCGCCCTGATGTCAAAGTTGTGGCGCCAAGCCAGCCATAAACCAAGCGGGACCCAAACCACCGCCGCCACCGCGAGGCTGATCAGCACCAGCTTCCACGGCATCTCCGGCGGCTCCGAACGGTCACCCAAATAGATGCCTGCCCAAAGCGCCGGAGGCATGAGCAAGCTCGATAGTTTTGCCCTGAGAGGATATCGGTTCCAAGGCGGATTCAAGTTCGGCAAATCCATGCTCTTGAACAGGCCCTGCTCGCTGTCAATCCAGGCTACATGCGTCGGAAGCTTCCACCCCGCCTTTTTGTTCGCGCCATAAGGCGGAGCAAACCAGAGCGCACACTGCCCTGGTTTTTCCAGGAAAGAAACCCGGACGCTCCCGTAGTCCGGATAGGCCTGTTCGTTGGGCGTCTTCCAGACCACTTTGCCTTCGGGTGTGAGCAGACGGATATAACGTTTGGTGACCACGACCGTATAATCCCAGTCGTTACCATTTAGTAATACATCGGTTGCGCCAAGAATGGTTTCGTCCTTTTCAGTGGTGAACAGGATTTTGGTCGCGCGATTCTGGACGTTGGCCTGGTAAATGGCGGTGGCTGCTTGCAAGGTTCGCGAATCCGGCGCATCGAAGCGATCACCGCCCCCCGAGAGGTCGTTTGCGAAACCGTTCGGGCCGAGACTTCCGATGCACCGCCGGGTCGCGATGTCGTAGCCGACCAACCGTCCGTACCGGTTCCAATAATACCAAAGCGTGTCCGGAGTTGCCTGCCAAAAAGTGAAAAAGGTTGGGGGATTCGACCTCCTCAGGCCCGGCTTTTTCCAGTCCATCTGAATGGAGATCGCATTACAGGCAAGCCGATTAAACTCCTCGGATTTGATCATGCTTCCGGTCTTTGCGTCTGTCAGCGGCGTGCCATCGAGGCCAACGAATTCCGGCGGTCGGCGGCCTCCTTGGATTTCTTTGTAGATGGTGCCATCTTTGGTCATCACATACATCGCCCACCGGTCGTTGTTGAATAGTAAGTTCGGAAGCAAACTGGCAAGCAACGCCAACAAGATGAAAGCGACGACACCGGCGCCCACAGTGATGGAGGCCGTCAATCCCAGTTTTCCCAGTGCCGGCTGGCCGTTGTAGCGGCCGTCGCTGTGGAAACCGCCCCAAACGGCGGCGGCCAGGATTGCGATGCCGATGAGCATGGCCACGAGAATCTGCCAGAATCGCCAGATCGGTACGTCAATCATTAGAAGCACCATGAAGGCCAGACCAAGACCGAAAGTCCGGCTGGCGTACCATCGCGCCTGCCGCAGACCGGTCAACATTCCGGCAAAATAAAACGCGATTCCTGCGAGGAACAACCAGGCGATTTGCAGTGCCATTGCCCACTGAAAAGGCGCCGCGACGTGCCCCGGAATCCCCGCCCAGGCGATAAAGCACAACAGCGGCAAGCCCGCCGCCACAATGTATATGCCCAAACCGGCAATGACTTTGCCGAAAAAGATTTGGGTGCGGCTGACCGGACGATGGACCAGAAACGCCCACAGATCGCGATGCCTCTCGTTGAAAATCTGCATCCACCCCAGCGCGGCGCCAAAGATGACGCACAACCAGCCGGTTCCCACCAAGATAAGTCCCGACTGGACCGGCTGTAGGCGAGAGCCCGCTGGGCTCCCTAATCCCAAGAGTAAATCCTTCATCATCCTGGCGTAGTCACACCACGCCCACACCACCAGCACGGTAAAAAGAACGAAGCCGAGCACAGCCAGCTTCAAATTCTCGCGCAACTCCTTTCGAATCAGTGCTTTCATGGTTCTACCTCCGTTTCCGACAGAATGAACGATTTTTCGCCGCGTTCGCCCAGATAGCTGATAAACGCGTCTTCCAGGCTGATGGACACCTGCTCCATCTGTAACGGCGCGAGTGTTCGCAAGATCTGTTCGGTGGCTCCGTTGTAATGCACACAAGTGACGCGAAGTTCCTGCTCCGCTCGAAACGCTTGGAGCAGGCCAGGTATTTTGGGCAGGGCCGGCGGCACGCCTGAAAATCGGAGACGCACCTCTTTGACGTTGTCCCGGAACACCTCGACCGGGCAACAGGCGCGCAGGACACTATGATCCAGGACGGCAATGTAATCCGCCACCCGCTCGACATCGGCCAGTTGGTGCGAGGAGAAGAAGATTGTCCGGTCCGACCGGCGGGTCAGATAAATCATAGATTCGACCAGCGACCGGCGCGCCACCGGGTCCAATCCCATCGCCGGGTCGTCCAGAATCAACAGCTCCGGCTCCGGCGCCAGCGTCAGGCCCAGGCAAAGGCCGGCCCGCTCGCCCCGCGACAGGTCTTTCACCCGCGCCGCCGGCTTGAGGCTGAAATGTCCGATGACCCCGCGAAAGATTTTTTCATTCCAGCGCGGATAAAACTGCGATTGGAACCCGCCACATTCCTTGACGCTCATCCAGCCGTAAAGCTGGTGTTCCTCGGTCAAATAACCAATGCGCGCCCGGGCGTCCGGCGGCAGGGCGCGGATGTCATGACCCAGGATGCTGCCCTCGCCGCGGGTCGGTTCGAGCAGTCCCAGCAGCATGCGGATGGTGGTGGTTTTGCCGGAACCGTTCCGGCCCAGAAACGCCAGCACACAACCGCGCGGCACCTCCAGATTCAGGTTATAAACGGCCGGCCTGGCGCCAAAATACTTTGTCAAGCCGCGTGTTTGAATAACAGGTTGTTCATTCATCGTTCCGGCTCCCTCCTTTCCGGGGTTTCCATTGGCCGAGTTTTTTCTCAAAGGCCTCCCGCAGTTCCGGCGGGGTGAAATCCGACACCATCGCCTCACCGATCACCGCGTCCATCAGCGGCTCCAGCCGGCGCCAGCCCTCCTCGCGTGTGAACATCTTCCGTTTGCGGGTGACAAACACCCCGCGGCCGGCCCGTGACTCAATCAGCCCCTCCCGCGCCAGGTCGGCATAGGCGCGGGCGACGGTGTTGGGATTGACGACCAGCCGTTCCGCCAGCGCGCGAATGCTCGGCAACGGGTCGTCCACGGCCAGTTTCCCGGCGGCGACAGCCATGCGCACCTGATCCGTGATTTGCCTGTAGATCGGCGTGTTCGACCCGGTATTGATGCTGAGGTTCATCATCGTTACTGTACTAATACAATTAATACACTATGACATGGGTGTCAAGTCTTTTTTTTGCGGGCCAAAACCGCCGGGAAACCGGGTCTTTCAGTGGGCTTCGATGGAAAGCGGGCTTATTTGCAATCCGGCATTCTCAAACCGTCACTCGCCGGAGACGGTCACGACAACGGTGCGGCGGCGCGGTTTGATGTCGCATTCCAGATGGAAGATTTGTTGCCAGGTGCCCAGCACCGGTTCCCCGCCGGCCACCGGCACGGTCAAGGACGGCCCGAGCAGCGTGGCCTGCAAATGCGAATGGCCGTTGCCATCGTGCCAGGCGCGTTCGTGTCCATAACTGCGGCTCGGTGGAATCAGTTTGTCCAGCAGGTCCGGCAGGTCCTCGAGCAGGCCCGGTTCGTATTCGATGGTGCCCAGCGCGCCGGTGCTGCCGACGTTGAACACGTGCGCCGTCCCCGTGCGCACGCCGGAGTCATGAATGATTCGCGCCACGTCTGCCGTCAGGTCGTGCAGTTGCCGGTGTCCCTTGGTTTCCAGGAGGATTTGTTTTTGGTAAATCATGTCCTTCTCTTGCGCGGAATATGGCTGAAAGGCAAGTCCGACTTGAGGGAGAACCACGAAACACACCAAAGACACGAAAAGAAAATCCGGCTACAGTTCGAACGGTAGGGCTGTGCTGCCGCGCAGCCGCGGACGACCAGCCCGTCCTCCGTAGCAGTACTGCGGAGGGTGGACAGGTCGTCCCTACCCACCCCAAACCCTCCAAAAATTCTTCGGCTCGCCAGTAGCCTCGCCCCACCACCCATTTTGTCCTGTCACGCGTCACTCGTCACTTTTCCTTGATTGCCAGACGGCAGCCAAAATTGTATTTGAAAAACATGGGCCGGACTTATCATTTCGACTGTCCGTATTGCCATTACCAGGCGCGCGTTTCCGGCGGCGCCGACACCGGCCTGAATTGCGCCGTCCAAACCATTGTTTGTCTTGATTGCCGCCAACTTTTCGACGTGTTCACCCGTCTCCGCCAACGCGAAGGCGACGAGAAGCCGCCTTCCGCCGAGGTCAAAACCAAACCCAGACGCGGGTTGCTGTCCAACGTCGTCCTCATCCCGCCGCTCCGGCTGATGGAAAACGTGTGGAGCGTCTTTTCGCCCGGACGACGTTCTTCAGCACCGCCCCGGCAATGGCGTTGGGAAAATGTAAAACCGGTTTGTCCCGTGGCCGGTTTTCACCGGATTAAAATCTGGAATGCCCCGGGCCGGTGCCCGCGTTGCGGCAATTACCTCGAGAAGAACGGCTTTCCCTTTCGTTTGTGGGATTGAAACAGAAAAGGGCAGAATTCGTCCCAATCTTAATCCTGCTCTTAATCTTAATCGGGACGAGTTGGATTAGCCCCGTGTAAATGTCTCACTTAGCCTCTGGCCGGTGCCGTTTTCCTGAAACCATTCACCACCACGATTTCGGCAATGGTACGGTTTGATTGTAGCGGCGGTCTGTGCCCGCTGAAAACGGTGATCATAGAGCGCCGCTACAGCAAAAACATCCTGAAACAGTGCCATCACCGCGATTTTGTTCGGAGAGATTTTGTTTCCAAGGTGTGATATGCTGCGGGTGTGAGCGTCCCGGATTCGGATTGTGAATCGCGTATGAAACCGTTGGAACCACCGGACAGCCATCATCTGTCAGCCGCCATGGGCTGGCTGGAACTGGGCAACGCTGCGGAGGCCGGGGCGGAGCTGGGAAAAATTGCGCCGCAATTTCATTCTCATCCGCATGTGCTCGTCATCCGGTACGAAATTTGCGCCACGGCTAGGAACTGGGATGCAGCGGCGGAAATTGCCCGCACGCTCACTGAATTGGAACCGCACCAGCCGGGCGCGTGGATTTCGCTGGCCTATGCGGTGCGACGCAAAACCGGCGGTGGAATTCCCCAAGCCAGGGCGATTCTGGTGCAAGCCCGACGGGCGTTTCCCAGGGAACAAACCATCGCCTACAACCTCGCGTGTTATGAATGTCAGTTGGGCGACTTGAACGCGGCCAGGTCGTGGCTGAAGAAAGCCTGCGCGCTGGGTGACGCCAGCAAGGTCAAACTCATGGCACTGGAAGACCCGGACTTGACCCCATTGTGGCCGGACCTTCGCAAGGCGCACGCCTGAAGCCATGCATCCGGTTTCGTCTTCCAGGCCAGTGTCAGCCTTCGGCCAGTGACAAATCCAGGAGCCGCGCCTGCAACGGAGGGCTTTGGCCTAAAATTTCTCCGCGCAATCTGTGGCTGATGTCGGATTGATAGTTGAAGGTTGAAAGTTGCGAGTTGGCAGGTTACTGTTCCGGCATGAGCACGGTGGATTTAATCTACGAAAAGGCCAAGTCGCTTCCGGGCAAACTGCAGTCGGAGGCTCTGGGCTTTGTGGAATATCTTGCCCGCCGCCGCGCCGCCAAGGCCGAGGCCGCTGAGTGGCAACGCTTGTTGCGCGACACCCAAACCCTGTCCGCCGCACAGCGTGTCACGGACGATGACATTGCCGCCGAGATCGCCGCCTACCGCTCCGGCCAATGAGGGTGGTCGTTGACACGAACGTCGTTGTCTCCGCCATTCTCCGCGACCGGCTTCCCGAAAAAGTTTTGTTGTTCATCGTCGCCCGCCCGGATTTTGAATGGGTGGCTTCGCCGGAAATTCTGGCGGAATACCGCGCGGTGCTTCGCCGCCAGAAGTTCGCGTTGCCGGATTCCGTGTTGTTGCAATGGGATGAGCGTTTTAATTCGGCGATTGCGGATTGGCCGGTGGAAATTCCAGTTTCATTTCCACGCGATGTCAAGGATGCGAAGTTTCTGGCGTGCGCACTGGCTGCCGACGCGGATTTCCTCGTTACCGGCGACAAGGATTTCACAGAAGCTCGAAAGCTCGGACGCACAAAAATTGTGTCGGTCAGCCAGTTTAATGAACTTGTGCGCCAACCGTTGGCTTGATGCAGATCATCCTTGTGGAAGGCGATTCGTTCAGCCTTCGGCCAGTGACAAATCCAGGAGCCGCGCCTGCGGGATGTGTTCGGCGATGAGCAGCCGGGCCAGATTCACCCAGCGTTGACAGCGGTCGAGGACGATGCCGTCCGACGTGGCGATGATTTCGTCTGTGTGCGACAGGACGTGGTCGGGGCTGAACGTGAGTTCCACTTCCATTTTCCAGCCCGCATCGGCAGCCGCTTCCAGGATGGCTGCCTTGAGGCGTCCGCTGTTCGACACCGGTTTGTCGAGCCACCAACGGCAGCAACTCGCGCCCCAGGCCGAAGCAGCATCACCCACCAGGCGCAAAACGGGAGGCGTTTCGGTGACTTTGCGGTAGCGACGGTGGATGCCGGCGATGTCGCGGCAGCAGCCGTCGCGGCAGAGCAAAACAATCCCGCCGGCCAATGCGCTTTCGAGGACGGTCAGCACATTATAGCCGTCCAGCCAGAGTTCGTGGCCGGCGAGTTGGCCGGGTTCGACGCGAAGTTGCCGGCGGCGTTGGACATCTTCGTCCGCGCAGGCGTAACGGGCGACGGCGTTGCGCTGGCGGCTGGTGAGGTTATGACGGTTGCCGACGAGTTCGATGGCGCTGCGCGAGGCGTAGCCACGGTCGAGGAGCCAGCAGAGATCGGCGGCGGCGGCGCGCAAGGCGGGGAGTTGCCGGGCGACGAACAGCCGCTCGTCCTGCGGGGCCAGCCCGCGATGTGTTTGATGGCGTGCCACGACAAAATATCAGGTTTCTTATGGCGTAACCCACCGCCGCAATTTTTCTCCCTCTCCTCCACCACGGAGAAGAGGGCAGGGGGTGAGGAGGCAGGTTAGGTTCAAGCTCAAATCCCCTCACCCCGCCCCTCTCCCCGCTTGGGCGGGGAGAGGGAGTAAGTACTTACTGCGTGACCGGCACGGCGTTGATTTCGATCTGGTTGGTGCTGGCAATCACCGCGGTTCCGACGATGCGCGAGTTAAAGAGCGGTGGTTGTTGCGATGCGTTCGCGGTGGCCTGCCGGAATTGGTTTCCTCCCGCACCACCGCCGCCGCCGCCAACTCCTCCGAAAGAATTGCTGGTTTGGGCCGTCGGCGGGGCGCCGCTGTTCGCCAGAAAATTTCCAGTGAACACGACGTTTTGCTGCAAAGTCCGGTTCATTCCCGCCACGCGGAAGAAATAATTTTGGACAGCCTGCTGCTGGTTCCCAGCCAATTGAGCGGCTTTCGTCTGGCTTTGCGGCGGCGTGGCTGGGGCGGCAGCCGATTCTGTCGGGGCCGGTTCGTTGCCAGCCGCTGCGTTTGCGAGTTGCAATGAGCCGTGGTAAATCGAGCCATCCCGGTCCACAACGGAAATGGCTCCGCCGTTTTGTTGCACCTGGAACGACTGCAAAACCGGCGTGGCTCGAGCCGACACGGAATTGTTCTTGAAAGGGTTTTGCAAATTGTAAACGCCGGCCTGAACAAAATTTTGGGAAGCGGCAAGAAACAGTTGACCGGAGTTCGTCTGCGACGCGAGCCGGTCAAAAAACCGGTTTTGCGCCAGGGCATCGGAATTTTCGATTGCTGGCAATTTTCCCGAAACCAAACCGTTCGCTGAAGTCATTTGCCCAACACCGCCGAAGGAACCTGCGGTTGCAACACTTGGCGCGGGCGCAGCAACCGGCTCCGTTTTTTTTGCTTCCGATTCAGCGAGTTCGGGTCGCTGGCCCGCCGGTTCACCCAGCCTCCGGGCATTCATCCCCAATTCACTGGCATTGGATTCATTCTTGGCCAGATTGATTTTCGCTTTTTCCGGGCTGGGAGGCGGAAGAGCGGGAATTGCCGCAGCAGCCGGCGCCGCGACGGGTGGAGTTTCCACGAGCCGTTCGCGCGCGGATTTATCTGCCAAAGCAAACTCGCCAGGTTTTTGATTCGTGAGTTCCGCAAAACGCGCGCCGGGCACAATCTCGACGCGCCCGTCCGCGAACAACACGGCATGGCTTTTTTTATCGGCCAGTGAATACGCCAGCACGGTGTTGCTCTGCAACTCATCCAATTTTTTTCCGCCACCGGCATAAACGAAAGGCTTGCCAGTGGCCGGGTCAAATAAAACCCGCTCCGAGCCTAACATGTTTGTCACCTCGTTGAGCGAGGCCGGCAGCACGTCCTTGTTATCTTCAGCGAATTCGCGAGTCGCCATGCCGATTTGCTTGAGATTGCTCATGGCGCTGACGTTCTGCGCTTTCCTTTTTGCCGAACTCAAGGCGGGCAGCAACATGGACGTGCCGAGGAGGGCGATGGCCACGACGCACAGCGCAAACACCAGCCTGCGCCGGAACACGGCGAGGAGCAGCAGAAAAAGGCTGCCTTCGCCCGGCTCTTGCCCCGGCGCAGCCTGGGGCGGCGCGCGCTTCGCCGCTTCGTCCTGCAGGATACGGCGGTTCGCGGCGTGCAGCTTCAGCGGATCGCCCGCCTCGGCGCGTCGTTTCTGCGCGTAAGCCCGCAACAGCTTTTCAATTTTACGTTCCGGTTCCATTTTGGCATTTGGTAGGGACGACCTGTCCACCCTCCGCAGTACTGCTACGGAGGACGGGCTGGTCGTCCGCGGCCGCGCCGCAGCGCGGCCCTACCCTAAACTGCAAATTCATGCTTTCGTTCATCTCAAATGTTAGACGGGAAAACACTTGGGTTTTCCCGCGCAAAAATTCCGCGCGCGATTTCCTCCAGCCGGTCCAGGCATTTGCTCAGGCGTGAACTGACCGTCTTCGGATTCAGCTTCAACGTCGCGCTCAATTCCTCGTAACTCAAGTCGCCAAAATAGCGCAATTCGATGATTTCGCGGCACGGTTCGCCGAGTTGGTCCAAGGCCGCACGCACGCCGGCCATTTGTTCGGCGTTCATCAAAAGTTCATCCGGGCCGGGCGCATTGCCCGGCGGATCGGGCGCCAGCCCGGTTTCCGGGTCTTCGGCCTGCAACGAGACGGTCGTCTGTCCGCCACCGCGCTTGGCGGCGACCCGTTTTTCGCGGTAATCGCGCGCCTTGTTCGTGGCGATGCGGAAAAGCCAGGTCTGGAACCGGCTTTCGCCGTGGAAGGCATCGAGGTTTTTGATGACGGACAGAAAGACTTCCTGACAAATTTCCTCGGCGTCTTCGCGGGTGAAATCGGACGAGAGTTGGAAAATGAATCGCCCCGCCGCCGCGTAATGAAAGTCAAACAGTTCATCCCACGCGTTCGCTTCGCCGCGACGGCAGCGCGCGATCAATTCGCTCTCCTCCGCCGGAATCATCGCGCACATCTTTGACCGGTGACGGGCATGAATCAACACCGATTTCTACGGTGGAGTGCAGAGGGAACCCTTGGCAAATGAAGGGGTTAATGCCGGCTACGGACTCGCACCCAAGCTTTCATTTTCGCCGGGAGTTTTTTGTCCTGTTCCCCGTCCAACAGCCATGCACTCATCGGCGCACACTACTTGGGCGCGAAGCAACAGGCTTTCGGGCGGCGTTTGTTGGACGCCGTTTCCATTCAAACCTCAAAGGGAGATATTATGAAATCACTCGCATCGTTGACGGCGTTTCTATTTTTGAGTTCCGCAACTTTTGCCCAGTCCATTCCCCAATCCGGTCTGGTTGGCTGGTGGCGGGCGGAGGGCAATGCGCAGGACAGCGCCCGAAGGCACGATGGGACGCTGCCTTTTGGCATGAACTATGCCCGCGGCAAAATCGGCCAGGCGTTCGACTTCGACGGCACGAGCCGCCGGCGCGTCAGCATCCCCGACAGTCCGGATTTCAAATTGACGCGGGCATTAACCATCGAAGGCTGGATTTACCCGCGGCAATCCGGCGGCATCATTTTCTTTCGCGGCGATGACCGCCCGGGTTTGGATCCATGGCAAATAGACCTGCGAACGGCGGGCTTTGTGGGCTTCCAAATCACAGACGCCCAAAATCGAACCGCGCGCATCGAAGCGCCGGTTCAACTCAATCAATGGCAGCACATCGCCGCGACGTTCGGCGCAAAGGGAAGCCTGAAACTCTTTGTCAACGGAAAACTGGCCGTGCAAACCAACACCACGCTCCGGCCGTTGGGCGATTTGGACCCGACGCAGAATCCGGCCATCGGCATCGGCAACATCGGAGGCACTTCCTACCAGGAACCGTTCAACGGCTTGATTGATGAAATTGCGCTTTATGCGCGCGCCTTGAGCCAGCGCGAAATCCGGTCCATTTACCATGCCGGCAATGCCGGCGGACCGGTTCCTCGCGAAACCGTTTCGCCCTCCGGCGAGTTGACCTTCCGCCAAATCCACTACGATGGCAGGCTGGCCGATGAAGAAGCGCGATTTACTTTGGACGTTGACGCCGAGGCCACGGCCAACGGCGAAAGCTCCGCGCCATTGCTCGAAGGCGACGTGGCGGTATTACCCACCAAATTGCCGGACGCGCTGCAAATTGTCCGCGAAGGCGACCGTTACCTGCTGGTCGCGTCGCGTCCGGGACTTTTTCAATTCAAGCTCGAGGTCGTCGCCAAAATCCAGCACGGGGAGCCGTGGAACGAAATTTCCTTTACCGGTCCGGCCGCGACGATTGCCTCCATCACCGCCCAGGCCGCCGGCACGAACACGGAAGTGCAATTGCTCAACGGGACGTTGCTGGAAGCCGCCCGGACCAATGGCGTTTCGCGCGTGACCGGTTTTCTCGGCGCCGACCCGACCGTCGCCTTGCGCTGGCAGGGCCGGGTGACCGAGGTCGCACGCAAGGCGCTGCTCACGGTGGATTCCACCATCAACGCGCAAATCACGCCGACCGTCATCAAATACACCAGCAAGTTTCATTACGACATTGTGCAGGGCAACGCTGCGCAGCTCACGCTCACGCTGCCGGCGGCCCAGGCGCTCACGCGGTTGGAAGGCGGGCAAATCCGCGACTGGCATACGGTGGCAGAAGGCGATCACCAGACGCTAACCATCGAATTCATCAAGCCGGTTGAGAACGCCTACGACCTCACGCTTTATTCCGAACAAGCCGTCGAGAGCACCGCGGCCAATTCCTCCTTGAACCCGCCGCAGCCGCTGAATGTGGAACGCGAAACCGGCTCACTGACGGTTTCCGCCGAGGACACGCTCATTGAAATCGCTTCGCTCACCGGTCTGCGCCAGGTCAACGCGCCGGACAACGCCGTCGCCGCCTACCAGTTCAATGCGCGGCCATTCACACTGGCGCTCAAGCTCAAACCCATCGAACCGGTCATCAACGTCGCCGACCGGGTGACCGCCCGGCTGGAAGAGACACAGCTGCTGATTTCCCACGACCTCGCGCTCAACGTCGAAAGGGCCGGCATCTACACGCTCGAACTGACGCCCGTCCTCCGTAGCAATGCTACTGCGGAGGGTGGACCGCAGTCCGGATCCGCCGTGGCCGATGTGCGCGGCGAAGGCGTTGAAGATTGGAAGGTGAGCGAAGGCAAACTGCGGGTGAGTTTTTCAGCGCGCGTGCTGGGCCAGCGCAGGCTCGAGGTGCAATTGGAGCAGGCGTTCAAAAACTTTCCGGAGCAAATCAGCGTCACGCCGTTGCGCGTGACCGGCGCAACGAAGGAGACGGCGCAGATTGGCGCGGCTTCATCTCCAGGAATCCGGTTGAGGACGGGCACGCTTTCCGGCCTGCGCGAAATTCCCGTGAACCGGCTGCCGGATCGCGCGGATGAAATCCTGGCCTACACCGCTGACCAGCCTGACTGGCAACTGGCCATCGCCAGCGAAAAACTTGCCGCTCGCATTGTGGCTGATGTGTTCAACCTCGTCACCATCGGTGACGGCATCGTGGGTGGCAGCGCGACGATTCGTTACAGCCTGGTCAACCAGGGCGTGCAGGAATTCAAGGTCCGGGTCCCGGCGCAGTTCAAAAACGTCGAGTTCACCGGACCCAACATCCGCCGGAAGGAAATATCCGGAGGGACGAGTTACACGAGTCCCAATAATCCAAACGCGAGTCCTTCAAACCAGAATAATCCAGGGACTCGCATAGCTCGCCCCTCCGAATCTGACACAAATTACGTTGTCTGGACGATTGGTTTGCAGGACAAGGTCTGGGGCGGTTACACGCTGGTGGTCACCTACGATTATCAATTTGATCCCGCGAACGGCGATGCGATGCTGTCCGTCGGGGGCGTTCACACGATGGACGCGGAACGCGAGACTGGGTCCATCGCCGTTACCACCGCTGCCAATCTGCAACTCAGTCCGAAGACCGTGGGCGACGCATTGCATCGCGTGGACGAAACCGAATTGTCCGCCGCCGACCGTTCCTTCATCACCCGCGCCGTTGTGCTAGCCTGGCAATACACTGGCAGCCAATACGACCTGGCGCTGGATGTGAACCGCTACGCCACGGAACCGGTCCTCGAAGCCGTGGCCGACCGCACGCAAATTACCTCCGTGCTCACCGAAGCCGGCGAGATGCTCACACAGGCCTCGTTCATGGTGAAAAACAATGAGAAACAATTCCAGCGCTTCCAATTGCCGAAGGACGCGAGGCTGTGGGGCTGCTACGTCAACAACCAGCCGGCCAAACCGGAGCGCGACAACGATTGGGTGCTGGTTCCGTTGCCGCGCGACGTGGACCGCGACCAGGCCTTTGCCGTGGACATCGTGTATGCGCAGACGAACGGCGCGCTCGCGGCGCATTGGTCCAAAACGCTGGAACTGAATGCGCCCCGCACCGACGTGCCAAACACCTACGCGGAATGGCAGCTTTTCGTGCCGCCGTCCTTCCGGCTTTCCCATTTCGGCGGCAGCATGAGCATCGCGCAGGGCACCACCTACGGACTGCTCGACGCGTGGTGGAAATTCCTCGCGTTTTATGGCGAAGTGTTGCGCGAAGCGGGTGACGCGATTTTGTTCATCGGGTTGCTGGCGTTTCTTGTCATTGCGCTGGTGGTTTCAGCGGTCCGGCGCGGCTGGAACGGCGTCATCGTTCTGCTGGTCGTGGTAGCCATCCTTGCCGTGCTTGCTGCCATGCTGTTGCCGGCCCTGTCCGCCGCCAAAAGCAGGGCCATGCGCATTAACTCGGTCAACAATCTCAGGCAGGTCGGTCTGGCCGCGCATATTTTTGCCGGTGACAATGGCGACCGCCTGCCGGTTTCGTTCGATGAAATGAAAAGCGAACTGGGCACTGACAAAGTCACGTACGACACCGAAACCGGCCAGCGTTACACCTACCTCGGCGGCGGCATGTCGTTGGACGCGCTTAAACCGGATTCCGTGCTGGCCTACAGCCCGATGGTCAACGGCCATTGCACAGTCCTTTACGCCGACGGCAGCGTGGAACAGCCGACAGCCACGAGGTTCGCCGAATTGTCGCAACGCGGCCTGGTACAGCTCGCCACGCCGCAGGAAATCGCTGTGCAACAGCAACGGCAAGCGATTGCGCGCGGTCAGTTCGCCGAGCGTTTGGGGGCAGTGCCCGCGCCTGCGAACGCGGCGCCTGCGACTCCGCCACTGGTTGAATCCGTGACCGTCAACGGTTTCGCCGGAGGCGGTGGTGGCGCACCTACAACCATGACGGCGCCGTCGGCAGGAGTTTCAGGCGTTGCTGTTCCGCAACTCAAGCCCGCCGTTGCCGGCATTCGCTCGCTCCGCATCGAGTTGCCGGAGATCGGCCAGCCGTTCCTGTTCACCAAAGTGCTCAACATCCGCGACGAACCGCTTTCGATTCGCGCGCGCATCATGCCGCTGCATACGTTCCAGACGCTGCAAATGACCTGGCAGACGGCGGCGTTTTTGTTCGGCCTCATCGTGTGGTGGTGGCAGTGGCGGCGGGTGGACCGTAGCAGCTTTATTCTGACGGTTACGCTGGCATTGATCATCGGTTCGGTGTGCAGCCTGCTCGTCCAATGGCGTGCGTTGCACGATGCGCTCATCGTCGGTTTCCCGGTGGTGACGCTGGCGGTCATTGCCTGGGTGGTCTGGCGTTACTGGCCACGCAGCCACAAGCCGGAAGTGCCCGAACCGCCGCCCGTCAAACCGCCCACGGCGGATTCCAACCTGCCGCCGGTGATGGCCGCGATTGTATTCGCATTCTTCCTCGGCGCAAATTTCCTGTCCGCCGCACCGGTTGACAATCCGTCAATCGTCAATCGTCAATCGTCAATTGTCTCCGCCAGTTACTCCGGCACGGTGAACGACCGCGTGGCGTCGCTGGACGCGACATTGCAAATTTCCGCCGCGAAAGCCGGGGAAATCGTTCCCCTGTTCGGCGACGACGTGGCAGTGCAGCAGTTCATGGTCAAAAATGGCAGCGCCGAACTCGTCCGTGACGGCAACAACCTCGCCGTGCAACTCAACCATCGCGGCAACGTGACGCTGCAAATCAAAATGCTGGTCAAAATCGCCGGTGACGTTACCAAACGGCGGCTCACGTTCGGCATTCCGGCAGCGTTGTCCAGCCAGGTCGCGCTCGCGCTGGGCGAATCCGAGGCCGACGTGGATTTTCCGACGGCGATTTCATTCAAACGCATTCTGGACAAGGACAAAACGCGCGTCGAAGCCATCATTGGCTCCGGCGACCACATTGAATTGCTGTGGACGCCGCGGATGAAACGGGCCACGGAGGTGGCCGCAACGATTTTTTGTCAAAACGCCTCGCTTGTGACCTTCGGCGGCGGCGTGGCGAACGTGCGCGCCACGCTGGACTACCAGATCACGCAGGGCGAATTGCGCCAGGCGCGGGTGCAATTGCCCGCCGGCCAGCGCCTGCTGCGGGTTGAAGGAAAAGAAATCCGGACCTGGGAAATTAAAAACGCTCCCCTCGCCCCGTCCGGCGGGGAGAGGGTGGCCGTAAAGCCGGGTGAGGGGCAAATCCTCGTTGTTGATTTGCTCAAGGGAGTTTTGTCGTCGTGGACGTTGACCATCGAAACCGAAATGGCTTTGGATGTGCTGCCCGCCACCGAGCCGGTGGCCGTGCCCCACGCGCTCGACGTGAAACGCGAGACCGGTCTGGTGGCGTTGCAAGGAACCGAGGAGTTGGGATTGTCGGTAGAGTCTGTGTCCGGCCTGGAGCGCGTGGACGCCGAGGAATTCGCGCGCGTGTCCGCCGGCCAAACCGGCTTACCGCGCCAAAGCGAAGCGACGGCGGGCAAATTGTTCAGTGTGTTCCGGTTTTCCAATCCGGAATTTGCCCTGCGTGTGCGGGCGGAAGTCGTCCAACCGGAGATTGAAGCCGTGGCGAGGAACAATTTCCGCGTGAGCGCCGAACAGGTCGCGCTTTCAGCCACGATGGATTACACCATCAAGCGCGCCGGCTTGTTCGCGTTGCGGGTCGGCTTGCCCGACGGCTACCGCGTCGAACGGGTCACGGGAAACAACATTTTGCAATGGATGGAAAAAGGCCACGATGGGTCGCGCGTGCTGGAAGTGACGTTAAAAGACCGCACGAGCGGCACTTACACGCTGGGCATCGAACTCACGCGCAGTTTCAAGGAGTTGCCCCAATCGCTGGCCATCGCCGGGGTGCATCCGCTCGACACAGCGAAACTCACCGGCTTTGTCGCAGTCTCCGCCGAGCCGGGTGTGGCCGTCAAAACGGAATCGTTCGACAATCTGACGGAGATTCCGGCGGTGTCGCTGCCGGATTACGCAACCGTTGCCGGTTCGGGCAATGTGCTGGCCTATAAATTCATTTCATCGGAGCCGAAATCCGTGCCGGAATGGAATCTGAGCGTGGCCACCGAAGCTGTTGCCGCCTGGGTGCGCGCGGAGATTGTCAACACGTTCACACTCGGCGAGACGCTCCTGAGTGGACGCGCGCTGGTGCGTTATGACATCGCCAACGCGCCCGTGAAGGAACTGCGCGTGAAAGTCCCGGCGGAATTCAAGAACGTCGAGATTTCCGGCCCGAACATCCGCGCCAGGGAACAAATTTCCGGAGGGACGAGTTACACGAGTCCCCAAAATTCAAACCCGCCAGGGACTCGTATAACTCGTCCCTCCGATACGAATTACGTCATCTGGCGCGTGGAATTGCAAAGTCCGACGCGCGGATTCTACGTCGTCACGGTCACTTGGGACCAGCCGCGTCCGGCAAAGGCGGGCACGATGGAACTCATCGGCGTGTCCGCGGAAAGTGTGGAACGCGAAACCGGCCTGCTCGCGATCTCGGCTAAGGCGCCATTACAGGTGAGCGAATTGAGCGCGGCGGATTTACAACGCGTGGATACGGACGATTTTCCCGACTGGGCGGGCAGCCCCGACCCGGCAACCGCACTGGCGTATCGTTATGCGCGGCCGGGTTACAAACTCGCGCTCGACGTGCAGCGGTTTGGCGAGGCGGAGGTTCTGCAGGCGCTCGTGGACAACGCGCAATTCACCAGTGTGGTGGCCAACGACGGCCAGATGATGACGGAGGTGTCGCTGTCCGTGCGGAACAATGGCCGGCAGTTCCTGGAAGTTGAATTGCCCGCGGGCGCGACGAACTGGTCGGCCTTCGTCGCTGGCCAGCCGGTGCGACCGAGTCTGCGCGCAGGCAAGTTGCTGCTGCCCATCCAGCAATCCGGCGCGGACGACGGGGCGCTGTCGGTGGAGTTGACTTATGTCGGCACGAACACCTTCCCGCGCGCCCGCGGCACGGTGGAATTTGTTTCCCCCAAATTCGACGTGCCGTTGAAGAATGCGCGCTGGGAAATCTATCTGCCGCCGGATTACGATTATCAGGATTTTCACGGTACGATGACCCGCGAAATCGTTGCCGCGCCGGAAACGTCCTCATGGAATTTTTCCATTCTTGACTATTCGCGCATGGAGCAGGCCAGCAAAGCGCAGGCGCAGGTCGAAGCCCTGCGGGACGTGAACGAAGCGCAACGCCAGTTGGCCAGCGGCAACGTGCGCGAGGCCAGCGTGAGTTTCTACCGGGCCAAGGTGAAATCTCCCAAAGGAAACGGAGAAAACCGGGATGTCAAGCAACTCGAAAAAGATTTGCAGAGTGCCCAGGCCAGCAATCTCATCAACGCCCAAAGTGATTTCACGATTCGCAACTCCGGACAAATTGCCGTTGGCGAAAACGGGCTGGTGCAAGGTCAAAATCTCAATTTGTCATACGACAATGCGGCAGCCGAGCAGCAGTCGGCAAAGTTGCAGCAGGCGCAGGAAATCGTGGCCGCCCCGGTGCAGCCCTTGCATGTGAACCTGCCGGTGCGCGGCGCGCATTACGCCTTCACCCAGGTGTTGCAGACGGAAACCGGCAGGCCAATGACGATTTCAATGCTGGCCGCGAACACCCAGGCTGTCAGTTGGCCGAAGCGCGGGCTGACGGTGGCGGGGGCGTTTCTGGTGCTCTGGTGTTTCGTAGCCATGGTCTCGCGCGTCTCCGACCGCTCCCGCGATCGGATAAACGAAGGCACAGCGATTGCCTGAGTGCGACCAGCGGCAAGGACCTGCGGCCGGCTCGCCCTGGAAACCCGGTATCTTGCGAAGCTATTGGATAATCCTGCGCAGGGCGTGCTGGCCATCTGGTTCGACATCGGCTCCGAGGAGACCCTCGAAGAAGCCGGCCGCCATTCTGCCAAGCTTTCGCACATGGGAAAGTAATTGCCCGGGTCCTTTCCGAAAAGGAACGGCGCGTTCGAACTTGATGACTTGCCTTTGCGCAAGAGCGGCAGCGAGGTGCAATTTTCGCTCTCCTCGCCACCCGAAGAATAACTTTGGAAACCGTATGAAACGCATACGCTGGATCTCCGCTTTCTACTTCGCCTCCGCCGCGTTGATTTCCGCCCACGGCGGCGCGCGCCAGACGTAAATGGTGGTCCGGTTTCCCCAAGCGATGGTGTTGCCATCCGGGGAGAACCACACGCCCATGAATCCGGTCCCCTGAGCTTCCAAGGTAAACACGTCCTGCCAGCTATCCGTGTCCCACAGTTTCACCGCTTCCTTGCCAACGCTGGCAATCGCCAGCCGTTTGCCGTCGGGTGAAAAATTCACCGATTCCGCGCCGTTGAGAAAGCCGCCCAAGGTCGCCACCTGTCGCCAGGTTGCGGTGTCCCACACGCGGGCATAACCAAGATGACTGGCAACGGCGAAGAGCTTTCCGCCAGGAGAGAAACTGGCGCTGGGAGCTTCCAGAACGTCCAGATCCACTTTTGTATTGCTATTGTCAGTGAGGTTTTTGAAGATGACGTCTCCCTCAGAGCCAATGGCCATGCATGATCCTTCGTCAGGCGTAAGGGCGAACGTGCCGCCAAATGCCGCCGGCCCCTGCCACGACTGTATTTCCAAACCGGTCGTGAGATCCCGTTCGTGAAACAAATTGTCGCTCACGGAAAAGGTTGTCAGCTTCTTTCCGCCGGCAAGGAAGTCTATTGCATGCACCTTGCCCGTTGTGTTGGTCCATTGATGCGACAAAACCCGCTGTGAAGGATCCCAAACCTGAAGGATCCCGTTGGTCCAGCAGAGCGCCAGGAAACGTCCATCCAGCGAAAAACAGGATGAATAAATATTTGTCCCCACTTCCAGCAATGGTGTCTTCCGCTGAAACTAAGGGCCAGTCCACTGCGCCACCTGACCCTGCTGATCCAGAGTCAGGACGGACCGGCCGTCGGGTGCGAAATTCCAGTTGCGAACGTTCTCCGCTGGGAGAGTGATGCGGAGCTGATGCGAGTGCGTGACGGACGTGTCCCAGAAGCAAACTGTGCCGTCCTTGCCGCCGCTGACCAGCGTTTTGTCATCGGGCAGCAAGGCCAGCCGCCACACCTCCTGACGATGACCCCGCAGCACGTCCAGACATTTCCGACTCGCAACGTCCCAGGTGCGAATCGTCTGGTCGGCGCTGCTCGTCGCCAGTTTTTTGCCATCCGGCCAGAACACCAGGGAACTGACCCAAGAGCCGTTCCCTTCCAATTGCCCGATTTGTTTGCCAGTGGCGACATCCCATAAGCGGATGTCCGACTCGGCGAATCCAGCGGCGGATGCCAGCGTTTTTCCGTCGGGTGAAAATGCCAGGGCCGTGATAAATTCTTTCGAAGCCACAGCGGTCCAAAGCTCCTTGCCGGTGCGCAAGTCAATGACACGCATCCGCCCGCCCAACAACCCGTAGGCTGCGAGACTCAGGTCGGAAGTGGCGGCAAAGTCGGTCCCCACATCAATTCCAGATTGTTCCGAAGGATAACCGGCCAGCCTGGTTCCTTCGGGGATACGCCAGAGAGTAATTTGGCCATGAGAGGTGGAAGTGACCAGCGTCCGCCCATCTTTGGCGAACGCCAAACCCAGGCATTCCCCATCCAATGGCAATTCGGCCACCATCTGTCGCGTTGAGGTACTCCAAAGCCGTAAGGTGTTACGTTCCTGTCCTGACGATGAAACGGTGGAGCTGGTGAAGGCCACCAGAGGATCCGTCGGAGAAAAGGCGGCGCGGACATACATTTCGTCTTTCGCCAAGCACACCAACTCTTGTCGCGTCCGCATATCCCACACAGAGAGGCCGCCTTTATGATACGCGCCTACCGCCACCCAGTAGCCGTCGGGTGAAACGGTCAGCGAATTGACCTCGGCGGATTCCTGGTAAAGGGTGAAGCTGGCGTCGCTGCGGGTTTGTTGCCAGAGATAACGCCATTCCCAGCCCCGCAGGTCTTTCTGGCCCGGCCTCGGCCGCTGCCGGTTGAGCAGGTCCAGCGCCCGGCCGAGATTGTTTCCTGCCAATGCCTGGGCTGCGACATTCATGTCCGAGGCGTAGGCCCGCTGCCGGGCAGCGAGTTCCTCGGCTTGCGCCTGCTGGCGCAGTTTGTTTTCGTTGGCTTGCGCCTCGACGGCCTTCTGCTCGTTGGCTTCGGCCTGCTCGCGTTGGGCGGTTGCCTGCGCTTGCGCTGCCAGCGCTTCGTGTTTGGCACGAGTGGCGCGAACGGATTGCCAGGTGCTGGCGATGATGCCCAGCAACAAAGCCACGGCGACGGCGGTCCCGGCAGTGAACACCAGTTTGTTCCGCCGAAACGCTTTCTGGAACCGGTAAGCCGTCGAGGGCGGACGGGCAACCACCGGCTCGTTATTCAGGTGTCGCTTGAGGTCGGCGGCCAGCCCATTGGCTGTCTCGTAACGCCGTGTCCGGTCCTTCTCCAGACACTTCATCACAATCCAGTCCAGATCCCCGCGCAACAGGCTGATTAGTTTGGGCGCTTCCACGGAATGGCGGGCCGCCGTGGTGGAAAGTTCTTCACCCTGCAATGTCGCCACCTTGGTCGAAGGTCTTACCGGCTCCTTCTCCCGGATCGTCTTGCGCATTGCGTCAATGCCCAAGGACATCAGCTCCTTCGCATCGAACGGGGTTCTTCCCGTCAACAGCTCGTAAAGCAGCACGCCCAGACTGTAAATGTCGCTGCGCGTATCTATATCCAGCCCGCTCATCTCCGCCTGTTCCGGGCTCATGTAAGCCGGCGTGCCAATGAATTGTTGGAGTTGGGTGTAAAGCGTCTTGTCGGTGAGTTCCTGCTGCGTCGCCTTGGCAATCCCGAAATCAATCACCTTGGGCACCGGCACGCCATCATGCAGCGTGACCAGAATGTTCGAGGGTTTGATGTCCCGGTGAATGACGCCCTTCTGGTGCGCGTGCTGAATCGCCTGACAGACCTTGATGAACAAATCCAGTCGCTCCTTCGTGGACAGTTTGTTCTGGTCGCAGTACTCGGTCATCTTGATGCCGCGCACCAGTTCCATCACGAAATAGGGCCGGCCCGCGTCGGTGGCCCCGGCATCGAGCACTTTGGCGATATTGGGATGGTCCATCATCGCCAGGGCCTGGCGTTCGGCCTCGAAACGGGCGACCACCTGCCGGGTGTCCATGCCCAGCTTGATGATTTTGAGAGCCACCCGGCGTTTGACCGGTTCGCGTTGCTCCGCGACATAAACGATGCCGAACCCGCCTTCGCCCACTTTTTCCAGAATCTTGTAACGGCCAATGCTGGCGCCGGGTTCCTCGGTCGGGGGCAGTGAAACGACCATCGTCTTCTTTTCACCCCGGGGGGGTGCGGGAGAATTTACGAACTCACGCGCTGGCTCGTGCGCAGCGAGAAGGGCTTCCAAGCGCTGGCGCAGGGCCGCGTTGCCTTCGCATACTGCGTCCAGAAAGGCGGAGCGTTTGTCCGGCGGCAACTCGACCGCTGCGCGAAACAGCGCTTCTTCGTGTTTTTGCGGTGATGGCATGGCGGATTGGGACTCGCTCATTCAATCCTACACGGGCATTCGGCCAACTAAAAGTGTTAATAATTTTTTTATATACTTTTCTTGCCCCGTTTGCGCATGATGAGGATGAAGCCTATGAGCGCGTCCGAGTTTAAATTCTACTGTTCACACTGTGACCAACCGTTGAAGTGCGACCCATGCCATGCCGGCCGGCAGATTCAATGCCCGGCCTGTCAGCATCTCATCCGCATTCCCAATCCGCCGGCGGGCACCGGTTTTACCCATGTGGAGCCGGAATCCGGCCACACTTGGGACACGTATTTGCCGAAGGGCACCAAGGCCTGATTCGTTCGAGGATCGCTTGGTCCGCGCGATTTCGACGGCATCCTTTGCTCGTGCCTGGCTCCGGGTTCGACGCGCTGGGACGGATCCTGAACGCGCCGCTTGCTGGTCTCCAGCGTAGCGTTGAACGGCGAGGGAGGCAAAGCGCGGGACAGGTTCGCTCAGACCTTTGGGGGCGGGATTATCTCGTCATGCCGCAGTCGGGTGATTGACGGCGGTTTGATTTGTCGTCGGCGGTGCGCGCAACCTTGAAAGCCGGCGAAACATACGCGACTCGAATCTTCGAGGACTTCTATTCACGCGTCTGATTCAAAGGCGCCGGCGCCGGCAACGGCGGATATTCAAAGTTCGCCGGCATGGTCGTCGTCGGGCGGTCAGCCAGCGCGCTGCCCCACTGAAGATTCGGCTTCGGACCCATCACAAAGCGCAAGGTGCCGCCGGATGTCAGTTGCTCGCAGGTAATCCACGGTCGTGTCAGCGACTTGCCATTCAACGCGGCAGACTGGATGTAAATATTTTCCGGACGGTTGTTCTCGGCAACGACGGTGAACGTGCGGCCATGATATTTATCGCGGTCCAAATGGATGACAGCTTTGTTGACCACCGGGCTGCCGATGACAAAGATGCCACTGTCAGGATTCACCGGGTAAAAGCCAAGGGCGCTGAAGACGTACCAAGCCGCCATCTGGCCGCAATCCACATTGCCCGGTTCGCCCGCCGGCGTGTCATTATACAATTGAGACATCGCCTGCCGCACCCAGTACTGAGTCTTGTAAGGCGCGCCGGCGTAATCGTAGAGATATGCAATATGGCAGGCTTGCTCGTTGCCTCCGACATATTGCCCAATCCGACCGCTCAGATCGGGAATGCCCGTCTGGATCGTCGAGTTGGTGGTGAAAAGCTCGTCCAGTTTGTCAACAAATCCCTCGTCGCCGCCATAGAGCGCAATGAGGCCGGGCACATCCTGCTGAACGGCGAAGGCATATTGCCAGGCGTCCGCCTCGGTGTATTCGTCGTTGACCATCCCATTGGCGACAAAGGGCGCGCGCCAGGCGCCGTCGGCCAGCCGCCCGCGGAAAAAGCCCGTCGTGCGGTCGAACAGGTTGCGATAGTTGGCCGCGCGCTGATAAAACAACCGGGCATCCTCCTCATGGCCCAAGGCTTGGGCCATGCGGGCGATGCACCAGTCGTCGAAAGCGTATTCGAGTGTCCGCGATGTCGCCGTCCCATGTGGAGTGGAAGGCACATAGCCGAGTTCCCGGTAAGCCTTGAGACCATTCCGATCCTGCATCGCCGTGTCGCGCATGGCCGCATAGGCAGTCTCGGCATTGAAACCGCGGAAGCCCTCCAGGTAAGCCTCCGCGAGCATGGCCGCCGAGTGGTAGCCGATCATGCACCAGGTTTCATTGGCCCAGAGCGGCCAGATCGGCAACGTCTGTTGCCCCAGTTGCGGATACTCGACCAACATGGATTGAGCCATGTCGTTGATGCGCGCCGGATGCAGGAGCGTGAGCAACGGCCACTCGGTCCGGTAAATGTCCCAGATCGAAAAAGTTGTGTAATTTTGAAAACCGGCGCCGGCGTGGTTTTGATGGTCATAACCCCGGTAGGTCCCGTCCACGTCGTTGAAAATATTCGGTGCCACGGCGGTCAGGTAGAGGTTCGCGTAAAACGCGGCGCGAATGTGCGAGTCAAACGTTTTGATTTGCACCGCATCGAACGCTTTCTTCCACTGCCCGGCCGCTGCGGCCCGGACGCGATCAAAGTGCCATCCGGGCATTTCGTCCGCCAGATTCTTCCGGGCGCCTTCGATGCCGGTACCGGAGATGCCCACTTTGACCAGGAGCACTTCATTCGTGGCTGTCCTGTAATTGAAAAACATTTTGATGCTCCTTCCCTGGGCCTCATGCGCATCCGCTGCGAGGCACTGGCCATCCCGCTCAATGCCGAACGACTCGAACGGCTTGGAGAATTGCATCACAAAATAAATCGCCCGCCGGCCACCCCAGCCATCCGAAATGCGGGACCCGCTGATGGTATGATCGTTTTCCACGCGCAGTGAAGCCTCAGTGGGCTCGTTCCCGATGCCGTGCACCAAATCCAGGATGAGGTGCGCCTGGTCCGAGGCCGGGAACGTGTAGCGATGAAAACCGCAACGGGCGGTAGCGGTCAGTTCCACCTGGACTTTCGGGGTTTCAAGGAACACACGGTAATAACCGGGGGTGGCTTGCTCCTGCGCGTGGGAGAAGCGCGAAGCATAACCATCACCCGGCGAACCGGCCTCCAGATAGAGCTGGCCCACTGTCGGCATCAACAGCACGTCGCCCAAGCAGGTGGCACCCGTGCCGCTCAGATGACTGTGGCTGAATCCGAGGATCGCCTTGTCCGAGTAGTGATAGCCCGAGCAGCCGTCCCACGTCCCGGTCCGGGTGTCCGGGCTGAGTTGCACCATGCCGAACGGCACGGTGGCGCCGGGATAGGTGTGTCCATGAGCATCCGTGCCGACCATCGGCAGCGGCTCATCTACGGTTCGAGGCAGCGCCCAAACAGGTGTCACCAGGAGTCCCAATCCGACCAGCGTTGCGGGAAGTTTTCGAGAATTCATAATTGTTGCTGTGCCATGAACTGCATCACGGCGATTGGGCCAACGCCGCGTGAACACGGCGTCGGCGATTGTTTTCAATCGCCGGTGAATCCAAAATGCAACTTCTCCCTGCGATGTCCAGCCGCGTTTTCAACTGCAATTTGCCCTCTGGTTTCCGTATCGTGCGCTGAGCCTCGGTGTACGTGCTGCTTACGCCAGGCAACGCATGGCGACAATCTCATCGGCCACAAGAATGACATCCAGAAACAAGATGAGGATTTGCCAAAGATTTACCGGCACGTCTTGATGTTGCGGCGACGGCAAGACTGCTTGGTTTCGCGGAGCATGATCTTCAGGTTTTGATGGCATGGGCAGGTTGACGCCACTCAGCGATCCGGCCCCCAACGCGCCGAAATGGTTTGCCGCCGTCGAGATGATTCGACTCGCGGCTGACCAGGACCGGCTGCACAAGTCCACGAAGGAGATTCCCAAATGCTGGCGTGCAGCCATATCAACGTAAAAGCCCAAGCACAGCCACTGGAAGCCGAGGGTTCAGGCACAGGCAGGGTGCCGCCTTGGAAGGCCAGGCCAACAGGAAAGGCAACCCGGAGGCAACCGTGCTTTGCGCTCCGTCCGGCGTGAATTCATAGATGTTGCCACTCCACTGACCTCCGAGTAATTTCGGCGGGTCCCATGGGCAGGCCAGAGACAAAATTCAACCCCGCACCAGCGACATCACCAGCCCCGGGGACGGCTCCGCCGCGTATTCCGGTGTGGCTCTTGACCGTATTGCTGGTGCTGGTGACGATTGACCTTTACTGGCCGGCGACGCGCTGTGACTTCATTAACTTCGATGACCAGGCCTATGTCACAGCGAATCCCCACGTTCAGGGCGGTTTGAACTGGGAGGGGGTGAAATGGGCCTTCTCCCATCCTGTGGAGGTCAATTGGCATCCTTTGACGGTGATGTCCCACATGTTGGACTGTCAACTGTTTGGTTTGAATCCATGGGGACATCACCTGGTCAACGTGCTGTTTCACTCCCTCAACGCGGCGCTGGTATTCGCGCTACTGCGACAGTTAACCGGCGCAACGTGGCGGAGCTTGTTGGTAGCGGCGCTCTTTGCCTTTCACCCGTTGCACGTCGAATCGGTGGCCTGGGTCTCTGAACGCAAGGATGTGCTCAGCGCCTTCTTCGGTCTTCTCGCGTTAATTTTTTACACCCGCTATGCGCGAAAGCGGTCAACAATCGCAAATCAGGCGCCTGAGGCGAAGATAGCTCCGGCGCTCGACCCTCGGCCGGCGACTCTGGACTACATGCTGGCCTTGTTCTTCCTGACCCTCGGCTTGCTGAGCAAGCCGATGCTGGTGACATGGCCGTTCGTCATGTTGCTGTTGGATTACTGGCCATTGGAACGCTTCCACCCCAGAAGCGCATGGCGATTGGTCATGGAGAAAGTCCCGTTCTTTGTCCTGGCGGCAGCGGCTGGCTTCGTTACTTTCGTGGTGCAAAAGCAGGCCGGCGCTGTGGCGCCGGCTTCAGCCCTGCCACTCGGCGCGCGTGGCGGAAACGCCTTGGTCTCGTATTGCCGTTATCTGGGGAAGGTGATCTGGCCAACGGATTTGGCCGTGTTCTATCCGCACCCCGGGTATTGGCCGCTGGCGAAGGTGCTACTGGCGGGTATGGTGATGGTCGTCATTTCCGTGCTTTTTTTTGTGAAGCGTCGTCGCTATCCTTTTTTGCTGATGGGGTGGCTGTGGTATTGCGGGACGCTGGTGCCCATGATCGGACTGGTCCAGTCGGGCGCTTGGGCGATGGCGGATCGGCATACTTATCTTCCGTCGCTGGGGTTGCTGATCCTGGCAATCTGGGGCGCGAACGAAATGACCCGACACTGGCGGCATCGTATCATTGCGTTATCGGCGGCGGGTTTGGCGGCGATTGTCCTTTGCATCGGGTTAACGCAGCGACAACTCGGGTATTGGCAGGACAGTGAAACCCTTTTCCGGCATGCGCTCGCAGTCACGGAGAATAATCCCCTCGCGCGCGACAACCTCGGCAGCGCTCTGATTAAAAAGGGCGACCTTGACGGGGCGATCAACCAATTTCAGGAAGCCATCCGCCTGAAACCCGATGACTTCGAGGCCCACTACTGCTTCGGCATCGCCCTCGATGAGAAAGGACAAATGGACGAGGCGATCAGCCAATACCAGGAAGCCATCCACCTGAAACCCGATGACGCCGACATACATGACAGCCTGGGCAACGCGCTAATCTTGAAAGGTCAAACCAATGAGGCGATCATCCAATTCCAGGAAGCCATCCGCCTGAAACCCGATTTCGCCGAGGCCCACAACAACCTCGGCGTCGCCCTCGGCAAGAAAGGACAAATGGACGAGGCGATCAGCCAATTCCAGGAAGCTATCCGCCTGAAACCGGATGACGCCGACGCCCACAACAACCTGAATCGCGCACTGGAAATGAAGAACGCTCCGGCGAACCGCTGATCCATGGGCGGGGAAGTTGGAGAATGGGGTCGCACCCGGCAAGCGGTTGCCCAATACCGGGAAGCGCTGAGATTAGATCCAAACTGACCGGGCCGCTGAACAACCTGGCGGGGTGCTGGCCTCGACCTGCCGGGCCACAGCAACGCACGCCACCCCCATTAACTTGTCGCTGACCACCGCAAACAAATTGTCGGCCGCGAGCACCCGTTCGGATTCAATCACGCCAAATGCCGGCAACGTCAGTTTCTCGCCGGCAGACGGCTGGCAGGAAGGTGAAATCATGTCAGTAGGCGGTGACCAAATGTTGCTCACGCCAGCGCAAACCTTCGATTGCTGGAAAATACTTTTCTTCGCCCGGCGGAATCACCGATTTCCCCGCGATGGCCACTAGGTCGCGTTGCCCCTCGATGCGCTCATCCAATCGCGATTCGTTCACCAGCCAGACACCGGCACGCTTTTTATTGTCTGGCACCGGCGCTATCAGGTGCCGGTCCATCGCCCAATGATGATTCGGACACAACGCCATTCCGTTGGTCGGCTTGTCGTTCCGACTGACATTGAACGGAATCAAACGCGCGGCTTCCACCAGGGAAATGCTTTGATCCAGCAAGACCCGCACACCGCAGGCCGCACAGCGATAATCGTAAATTTCCAAAATCGTTCGCCGGAACGCACCGTCACGTCCTGGCGGCAACTCCTCTTTCAACTCGCCAGCCTTGCTTGCGCCAGTTCTGCTCGTCGCGGCCACTGCCGCCAGTTGTTCACGCTCATCGGGAAAATATCGGGCAATCAAAGCCTCGCGCAGTTGGTGCCGGGCCACAGGCTCGGAAAGCAACGCCCACAGACCCTCATCAAATTGTCCCCCTGCTGTCCGTCGTCTCAATTCGGCCACGCTCGGCGCTCCAGACGTCGCGCCTTGGCGATAAATGCTGCTCTCACCCGCCATCGGCACGAGCTTCCAAAATTTGTCGCCACAAAGATGGAAAAAAGGATTCTGAATCGTCGGCTGGTCGTCATGCTTTTTCACGATCGCAAAATACCGCTTGAACGTGGCGACCAGCTCCTCCGACAGCGGGAACAGGTTTTTGGCGACAATTTTTCGATCGAGCAAATCAATTAGACTGAGCAGCAACGCCGGCTTATGCGGACGCTCATGCGCGCCGCGCTTGTCCCGCCGGAGATTGTAAAGCCGGTCCAGCCAGTTATTCCATTCAGGTTTGCCAGCGGCCACGTCATATTTTTCCCATAAACAACGATCCTGTTAAAGTCATTTCAACATAACAAAAAACCTCGACGCCACCGCCGCTGGATTCTTTTTCGATTTCACATCATTTGCGATGCCCCCAGCCTGCCACGAACCGTCATGCGATTGAAGGCCGAAAAAGCCGTTGTTCGATGTTACGCTTGCGGCCAGATTCGCTTGGCGGCATCCTGAGCCATGCACATCGGTATGCAGTTTGAGAAATTCCCGAGCCGCAAAGTGATCAACCACCTCACCGACGAGGTAATGAAAGTGTTTAAAGTGTGAAAATGCAAATAATTCAAACCCACCCGGCAGCCAATTTAGCCGCCCGCCATGCCGTCGTCTGGGGGCGAGCCGGCTTTTTGGATAGAAGAACGGAAAAACTGACTTGAATTGTAAAACGCCCTTAAAATTGGTCAATAACCAATTGATTTCAAACAGCTTAAGTAGGTTGAGTAAAATAATTATTGCATCTGTCTCAAAAAGTATCATATGATACCGCAAATGAGACGCCATCGACATGCATCCACGGCCATCCAATCACGAAATTTGCAAGAAAATTGCAGATGCGTTGACGGCCTTGCGCGATGGTAAGTTTACACAGGTTGTTACCAAGCATATTTATGGCGATTTGGCAGACCTGGAGCTGGATTCGGCAGAGCAACAACTTCCCGGCCTACTAATCGAATTACTAGAAGAAATTCAAACCATCGGCCCAATTGAATGCTATGCTGGCGGCAAACCACCACAACGGTCACACGAACCTGAACTCGCTGGCTTGGAGCTTTGGGCTTACAGCTGGCACAGTGAACGCTTGGGAAGGCAGATGTATCTGAAGTTCGCGATGAGGAAAGAGTGGTATATTTATGTGGACTGTCATCGGGACAATCCACCCGGTGTTTAAGAATATGATCTGCATCAAATGCGAAAACGAGGTTTTTGCCGAAAAACCGAACGCCGTCATTGAACAGGAGTTCAGGGGCGAGAGGTTGAAGGTGAAGATGACGGCGTCGGCATGCACCCGGTGCGGCTGGACGACTTTGTCCCTGCGGCAGACAGAGGAACTGCGGCGGCTCACCGCTGATGCTTACCGCGGAAAGCACGGCCTGCTCACCAGTGTGCAGATCAAAGCACTCCGCAAAATGCTCGGAATGAACCAGCCGGAATTTGCCGCATTCTTGGGCGTGGGCGAAGCCAGTGTGAAGCGGTGGGAAACCTGGTTGGTGCAGGAAAAAAGCAGCGATCAACTCATTCGCATGAAATGCGATTACAGCGTGTTTCTGTATGCATCCGCGAAAGGGTTTGTGTTTAAACCACAGGGGATTTCTATTATGCAGGGGCAATTTTCCATCAGCACGCATTTGTTAAATGCGATGTCAAATTATCCAGTGCAGGCGGTGGGGGTTCGGTCAAATGTTTCGAGATTCACAAGTCGTGTGACTAGCGAAGGGCAGCTTGCTGCACTTTCCAAAGAGTGGCGCAAGAGACACTCTAAAACCTGTGATACTGATTTCATTCAATGTCCTTGAAACCAACATCCCTTTCCCCGCTCCAGCTAAAGACCCACTCTTTTCCCGTTGTCTCCATCAGAGCCAACCCGGGCGGAAAGGCAACAGCAACAAGTGCGATTGATCAGCAAGTTGCCTGTGGGCCGGTGGAGGGCGTTCCGAACCATTGGAATTTGCAGTTGCAAATATCCTTGCACAGCACGGACGCAAACAATCCTTTTTGTTATGAAGCTGAAATTGTTGCCATCGGTGTTGTGGAGCTTATAGGTGAGGTGCCGGCAGACAAGCGGGACGCGATTGTAGCCGTCAACGGACTTGGCCTGCTCTACAGTGCCTGTCGAGAGATGCTGCTTAATGTAACCGCTCGCTCGCTTTATGGGGCATTTAGTATTCCATCACTCAATTTTGCGAAAGTTATTCAGGAAGCGCAGGCAACTTTACATGCCAGCCCAAAACTGCCTGAAGGTAAGGTGGAAGCGGCTAAATGCTAATTCCATTTTTGCCAGCAGCATTTTCGCCTAATTCTTAAAAAAGTTGATCACCAAAAGGAGAAAGGGTCCGTCCTCACTTCTTACACTGTTTCCGCTCTCAACCCTCAGCCTTCACTCATCCCCCCGCCATTGCCGCTCGAATAAATCCCGGTCAATCCGCACCGGCTCGATGCAACGCGCATCATCCATCTTCGGGCTGTTCACCGCCGTATATCGCCCACACATGCCCCCACATTATCACACGCCCCGGACAATGCCTGTCCAACCGAAAAATATTATTTCCCTCTGCGCGTTGCGAAGCAATGGGGAAAGGGACAGGGTGATGCAACGTCCAGAAGCTCCTTCCCCGCGAAGAGTAATGAAAAAACACCTTCCGTGCCGGCTTCGCACGGTGCCTGCAGAACCAACGCGCTGACCAGTTCCGACGTATCGGTGAAACACCTGTCAGAATAGGTTCGCGCACCTCTTGGCATTTCAACAAACTGATTTCGTTCGACCGTTTATGGTGAAAACGCAATACCTGACCGCGCCGCTCAAGACCGACAGGCTGCCGCCCGGCATTCCCTACATCATTGGCAACGAGGCGGCCGAGCGGTTCAGCTATTACGGCATGAATTCCATCCTGGTGATCTTCATGACGCAGTATCTCATGAACGCCCGGAGCCAGCCGGCACACATGACTGACGCACAGGCCGACGCCTGGTATCACACGTTCGTCTCCGCCGCCTATATTCTGCCGGTCCTCGGCGCGTTCCTCGCTGACGCGCTGTTCGGCAAGTATCTTGTGGTTCTTCTGCTATCCATCGTGTATTGCTTTGGCCACTTCACCCTGGCCCTGAACGACACGCGGCTCGGCCTCACACTCGGGCTGGGTCTGATCGCTCTGGGCGCCGGCGGCATCAAACCCTGTGTCAGCGCCAATGTCGGCGACCAGTTTGGCGTCGCAAACCAGCGCCTGCTGCCACGCATGTTCAACTGGTTTTACTTTGCGATCAACTTCGGCTCGGCCTTTTCCACGATTCTGATTCCCGAATTGCTGGATCGGGTGGGACCGAGGATTGCCTTTGGCGTGCCCGGCATTGCCATGCTGGTTGCCACGGTGGTTTTCTGGATGGGACGCCGGAAATTCGTCCACATTCCTCCGGCTGGATTGGGTAACTACGCGCGGGAACTTTTCCAACGCGAGAACCTCAAGGCGCTGCTGAACCTGCTGATTTTGGTCCCGTTTGCCGCCATGTTCTGGGCACTGTGGCAGCAAAATTTTTCCTCGTGGGTGGTTCAGGCAGAAAAGATGGACCGGCACCTGTTCGGTCACGACTGGCTGCCGGCGCAAATCCAGACCGTCAACCCCATCTTCGTCCTCATCCTGCTGCCGCTGTTTTCCTACGTGATTTATCCGGCGCTTGAACGGTTCGTGAAGGTGACCCCGCTCCGGCGTTTTGGCGCGGGGCTGTGGGCGGCCAGCCGCCGCCTTCCTGATTATTGCCTTGATCCAGACGCGCATTGATGCGGGCCAGCACCCGCACATCCTTTGGCAAATTCTCGCCTTTGTCGTGCTGACCGCGGGCGAAGTGATGCTTTCGGTGACGCACCTGGAATTTGCCTACACGCAGGCGCCGAGAAAAATGAAGTCGCTGGTGATGTGCACTTATCTCGGCTCGATTTCCTTCGGCAACGTGTTCACGGCCGCGGTGAATTTCTTCATTCAGAATCCGGACGGGAGCGTAAAACTGAAAGGGTCGGCTTATTTCTATTTCTTTGTCATCGTCATGCTGGTGACGGCCGTCTTGTTCCTTTTCGTCAGTCAATTCTATCGGGGCAAAACTTCCATCCAGGACGAAGCAGAGGCTCAGCCGGCGTCGCCGTCACTGCACGAATGAAATGGCACGCCGCGCGGATCGGCACCCGGAATATCGCTCCAACTGAATGCCGAACGGATGGTCGTTTGGCCCAAAGCAGTTTTGACCCGGACCGATCAAGCTTGCTGAAAAGTCGGCCCGGCGGTTAGTCTCCCTCCCAGAGGCAACAAAGCTGGAATTGCTGACACCGACTGGCCATGTTACGAAATTGGATTCTCATTTTGCCATTGGCGGCCTGCGCGAATTTCTCGGTCGCCAAATCGTTCGAGCCGCTGCTTTTACAGTCTCCGACGTTGAGCCAGACCCAAATCGCCTTTGCCTACGGCGGCGAGATCTGGATCGTGAGCCGCAACGGGGGTGACGCCCGCCGCCTGGTCACGGGCAGCGACCGGCTCGGTGGACCAATCTTTTCACCCGATGGAACGTTGATTGCCTACACGGGCAATTATCACGGCAACGACGATGTTTATGTTGTGCCTGCCGCCGGCGGCGAACCGCGCCGGCTGACTTATCATCCTGGAGCGGATGATGCCGTTGGCTGGACCCCGGACGGCAAGAACGTGCTTTTCACCTCGCAGCGCGCCAGTTATTCGGACCCCAGGCAGTTCTTCACGGTGCCGGTCAGCGGCGGATTTCCCGTGGAACTCCTGCTGCCCATGGGAGCGGCCGGTTCCTATTCACCAGACGGCACACACCTCGCCTACGTGCCGATTTTTCAGTGGGAGCCTGACTGGAAGCAGTATCACGGCGGCCAGACCACGCCCATTTGGATTGCCAATCTGGCGGACTCAAGCATTACCAAAATCCCGCGCGACAACTCGAACGACAAGAATCCCATGTGGGTCGGCCACACCATTTATTTCCTCTCCGACCGCAATGGACCGGTGACATTGTTCGCCTACGACGTGAATGCTAAAAAGGTGACGGAGGCCGTGCACAACACCGGGTTCGACATCAAATCCGCCGGCGCCGGTCCCGGAGGAATCGTTTACGAACAGTTTGGCTCGCTCCATCTCTACGATTTCGCCACCCGCACCGAGCACGAGGTCCACGTGCGAATTGCCGCCGACATGCCACAATTGAGCCCGCACTTCGAGAAGATCAAGGCCGACGACATCCGGAACCTCGGCATCTCGCCAACCGGCAAGCGCGCCGTGTTCGAGACGCATGGTGAAATTTTGACCGTCCCGGCCGAGAAAGGCGACATTCGCAACCTGACCCGCAGTCCCGCCGTGGCCGACCGTGACCCGGCATGGTCGCCCGACGGGCAATCGGTCGCCTGGTTTTCCGACGAATCGGGCGAATACGCGCTGCATATCGGGGACCAGCACGGATTGGGGCCAGTCCACAAAATCACCCTCGACCAACCGCCGTCGTTCTATTACAGCCCGACGTGGTCTCCCGACAGCCAGAAAATCGCTTACAGCGACAAGCGGCTCAACCTTTGGTACTTGGACCTCACCAACGGAATTCCCGTGAAGGTGGATACCGATTACTACGACGAAGGGCCTTCGCCCTTCAACATCACTTGGTCGTCCGACAGCCAGTGGTTGGCTTACAACCGGATTCTGCCGAGCTTTTTGCACGCCGTGTTCGTGTATTCGCTGGAAACGAAAAAGCCCACGCAGATTACCGACGGCATGAGCGACGCGCGCTATCCGGCATTCGATAGAAGCGGCAAGTATCTTTATTTTGCCGCCAGCACCGATTTTGGCCTCACCGCAGGCGACAGCGACATGTCGGGCATCGCGCGTCCGGTGACCTTCAGCGTTTATGCCGTTGTGCTCCGCACCAATTTGCCTTCACCCGTCGCCCCGCAAAGCGACGACGAAAAGGTCGAGGAAGGCTCGAAGTCCAGCGACAAATCTGCAGCGCCAGCCAAGGCCGACGATTCCGAGCAGGCGTCCGACGAGTGTTCCACTTCGACCAACAATGAGGCGGCGAACTCTGCCGGGAAAAATGAGAAAGGCAAAAAGAAGCCTGAAACGCCGGCCACGGTCACGATTGATTTCGAGAATATCGGGCAGCGTATCGTGGCGCTGCCCATTCCGGCCAGGAACTATGTGGATTTGCGGGCGGGAACGAACGGCATACTGTTTCTGCTGGAGGGACCGCCGGTGGTGAACGCCGGCGGGTCCCAGTCGTTCACTCTCCACCGTTTCGACCTCGAGAAGCGGAAGATCGAAAAGATTCTGGACGACACCAAGGCGTTTGCTTTGTCCGCTGACGGCGAGAAAATGCTCTACCGCAAAGGCGACACTTTTTATATCGCCGATTCTGCCAAAGCGCCGGAAGACGGCAAGGGCGCGCTCAAGCTGGACGACATGGAAGTGTATGTGGATCCCCCAGCCGAATGGCGGCAGATGTATCACGAAGTTTGGCGCATCGAACGCGACTTCTTCTACGATCCGCACTTCCATGGACTCGATTTGCAGCAGGCCGAACGCGTTTACGCACCATTTTTGGACCGGGTGGCCAGCCGGGACGACCTGAACGATCTATTCCGCGAAATGATCGGCAACCTGGTTGTGGGCCATCTGTGGGTGCGTGGCGGCGCGGAGCCAGAGATTCACAAAGTCAACGTCGGGCTACTGGGCGCCGATTACGAAATCGCCAATGGACATTACCGTTTCAAGCACATCTTCAATGGCGAGAATTGGAATCCGGACTTGCAGGCGCCGCTCACGCAGCCGGGGGTCAACGTCAAGGTCGGCGAATATCTCCTGGCGGTCAACGGACGCGAGCTTGCCGCCACCGACAACGTTTACAGCTTTTTTCAGGAGGCCGCCGGCAGACAAACCGTGCTCAAGGTCGGCCCGCACGCGGATGGTTCGGACTCGCGTGAAGTGACCGTGGTGCCTGTGGAAAGCGAGTTTGCGTTGCGGAACCTCGCGTGGATCGAAGACAACCGGCGCAAAGTGGATGAGATGACCGGAGGCCGGGTGGCCTATGTGTATTTGCCCGACACTTTGTTTGGCGGTTATAAAAATTTCAACCGATATTTCTTTTCCCAGAACGAGAAACAGGCAGCCATCATTGATGAACGATTCAACCACGGTGGCTGGCTGGCGGATTACATTGTGGATTATCTCCGGCGCCCCATTCTGAACCGGGTTGCGACGCGGGAAGGCCACGACATTTCCGAACCGCTGGGCATCTATGGGCCAAAGGTCATGCTCATCAATCAGTTTGCCGGCTCCGGCGGCGATGCGCTGCCCTGGTATTTCCGCAAATTGAAAATCGGTCCACTCGTCGGGATGAAAACCTGGGGCGGGTTGGTCGGCATCGGCGGTTACCCCGGCTTGATTGACGGCGGCACCGTCATGGCCCCGCGTTGGGCGATTTACGGTCTTGAAGGGAAGTGGGAAGTCGAGAACCACGGCATCGAGCCAGACTACGAGGTTCCCATGGACCCCAGGCTGGTGCGCGAGGGACACGATCCCCAACTGGAAAAGGCGGTCGAGGTTGTGCTCGAACTGCTGAACAAGCATCCGCTGCAGGAATATCCGCGGCCGCCCTATCCAGATTACCATCAAAAGCTGCCGCCCGATCGGTGACTTTGCGAATCAATTGTCTTGTTTAAACGCTTCCAACTTCCAAGCCTGGGCTCAGGGCAGGTGAACGTTTTTTCAGTTTGATTGTGAATGTGACGTGTTGCCTTGATGCCCAGAGGTTGCCGGCATACTGATAGATGATGAGATCGGCCCACCACTTATTGGATGGAATCGGAACATTGTTGGACACGACATAAAGCGACTGATAGGCCGTCGCGCTGGCGATTGCGCCAGCCGAGGCCGGAGGGAGCGAGGCATACGAGCCGGCGCCGACTGGAATTGCGGTCTGGGCTGAAACCGTTATCACCCCAAGCACAACGATATACAGGATGGCAAAATACTTCATTCGATAACGGACGACTTGGTTTCAGCAACCGCCATGTATTATTGCTACTTGTGACAAAATGTAGTAAATATGTTGGTAATGTTGACAAAAGCGTAGTAAATATATCACGGCTTGAGCAAATGTCGCAACATGCCGTCATATGTACGCCGTGTCATCCGACCTGGAGTTGATGGAGTGTCTGCTCCCTCCAACTCAAGGTGTCGTTCTGCCAAACACAAGATGCGCAGCTTGAAGCCCATGTTAGGCGGCGCATTCGAGGCGGACTCACGTCGCAGGCGGGCATTCACCTTGATTGAACTGTTGGTGGTGATTGCCATCATCGCGATTCTGGCCGCAATGTTACTGCCCGCGTTGTCGCAGGCCAAGGAGAGGGGAAAGCGAATTGCCTGTAGCAACAATCTCCGGCAGATCGGGATCGGCATGACCGTTTATGCCGGCAATAATAATGATTATGTCGTTTCGGCGCTGCCAGCCCTCCCTAATTCTCCCCCGACCACACTGCAGGTGTTTAACCAAACCGCCATTAACCCGCCGGAAGCAGGCATGGCCAAAGATGTCAACCTGGATGTGACCGATACCAATACCGCTTCGATCTGGTGTTGCCCGGACCTTTTAGACTATGGGACCTATTATAATGCCAACCCTGGCGGCACGGGGGGGCCTCAATGGCAAATCGGATATCAGTATTTTGGCGGCATCTATTGGTGGTTTAATCCGGCTTGCCCGGAGGGCATTAAGTCGTGCAGTCCGATAAAGCTAGCCAATTCCAGAGCCAATTGGGCACTGGCGGCGGATTTGATATGCAAGTATAATAATCCGCCGCTAAACCCGTGGGGAGGGAGTACTAAAGGTTTTGTTGCCCACCAGCGGCCCGGCTCGCAATTCCCCGACGGGGGCAACCATTTGACAGTGGATGGTTCCGTGAACTGGATCAAATGGGAAAACACTTTGGATATCACGACTTTCTGGCCCCGCACCTACAATTACTTCTTCTATCAAACCGACCTTGGCGCAATGACGCCCCTTGAGGTTTCGCTATTAGTCCCAACGCGCTTCTAGTTGCGCAACAAGTCGTTGGATGGCCATTAATCTTCCGGCAGCAGCATTGCTGCATCGCTAGCC
>CAWHAH010000002.1:0-399782 GCA_963827205.1 uncultured Verrucomicrobiae bacterium | reverse complement strand
TAACCCAGCAAATTTTACCGTTCTTGAACATACATATTAGGTTTTTCACCTCAAACCGTCAAGCCCAATCAAACAGGCTTGTTTATTGGGCTTTTGAAACATTTTGACCGGCCATTGCCTCTGGTCACGGCTCGCCGACAAGCCGGAACGCTTGGCAAAAATTCTGCTCCAGCTGGAGTTACTTTGAAACCAAATGACAGTAGAATGCTCTGGGCGAGGCCCGCGTTGTTCGGGTCCATCAGCGCTATGTGCGCGATGCTCGTGTTCCTTGACGCCTGTTCCCGAAAAGCGGACACGGACGCCCCAAAGCCTTTGGTTTTCTTCGCGCCGACAACCGTTACCAACGTACCCGATGTCTATAAACCTTTGTATCTGGGAAATCTTCCCGCCGAAAAAATGGAGGCATTCCGCGCCGCTCTGCCGTACGAGAGCATCTCCCTGGAGCGCACCCCTTGTTCCGATTCCTGCCCGGTTTATCGAGTGACCCTGTATCGCTCCGGCAGGGCCGAACTCGACGCAAAAGCGTTCTTGCCCAAAACCGGCGAATTCACCGGGCAGGTTGACTTGCCGACCTTTGCGCGCCTTTGCTATGCGCTGGACTCAAGCGGCTTCAAAGATTTCCAAGACCAGTACCGCGCCGACCTGACGGATAACGAAGCTTGCATCATCACGGTTTCGACGGGGAAAAGTCAGAAGACCGTCACCGACTATGGCGCCATCGGTCCCATCCAACTTTGGACCATCGAACAATTGATTGACGGGATCCGCGAGAGCATGGATTGGAAACCCGTGCGCCAGCAGTAATTTTCAACTTCACCTTGGGCTGCTTACCCTGATCAACTCACACCCATGCTCAGGAGGAACTCGATGTTGCTCTTGGTCTTTTTCAACTTGCCCAACAACAGTTCCATCGCCTCAACGGGCGGCACCCCGGTCAGCGCGCGGCGCAACAGGACAATCCGGCTTAACTCGTCCGGATGATACAGCAGTTCCTCCTTGCGCGTGCCGGAGCGTTCGACGTTGATGGAAGGGAAAATGCGGCGGTCCACCAGCGCGCGGTCGAGATGGACTTCCATGTTGCCGGTGCCTTTGAACTCTTCAAAGATGACTTCATCCATGCGGCTGCCCGTGTCCACGAGCGCCGTGGCGATGATGGTGAGCGAACCGCCTTCCTCGATGTTGCGCGCCGCGCCGAAAAAGCGTTTCGGTTTGTGCAGCGCGTTGGCGTCCACACCGCCGGACAAAATTTTGCCGGAGTGCGGCTGGATGGTGTTGTAGGCACGGGCGAGGCGCGTGATGGAATCGAGCAAAATCACCACGTCGCGCTTGTGTTCGATCATGCGGCGCGCCTTTTCAATGACCATTTCGGCCACCTGTACGTGGCGTTCCGGCGGCTCGTCAAACGTGGAGCTGATGACCTCTGCACCTTTGCAGGTGCGTTCCATGTCGGTGACTTCCTCCGGTCGCTCGTCAATCAGCAGGATGAACAAATAGGTTTCCGGATTGTTCTTAAGAATCGCATTGGCGATTTTCTGCATGAGCACGGTCTTGCCCGTGCGCGGCGGCGCAACGATGAGACCGCGAGTGCCCTTGCCGATGGGGCAGACGAGGTCCAGCACGCGGGTGTTCACTTCCTCAGCCACGGTTTCCAGGATGAACCTCTTGTCCGGGAACAGCGGCGTGAGATTGTCGAAATGCGTCTTTTCCTTGGCCTTGTCCGGGTCTTCGCCATCCACGCCCTCGACCTTGAGCAGCGCGAAGAATTTTTCCTTTTCCTTCGGCGGCCGGATCTGACCGGCGATGAGGTTGCCGGTCTGCAGGTCAAACCGGCGGATTTGCGACGGCGAAACGTAAATGTCCTCCGGGCAGGGCAAATAATTGAAACTCTGCGAACGCAGAAACCCGAAGCCTTCCAGCAGCACTTCGAGCACGCCTTCGGAAAACAGCACGCCGGCGCGCTCGGCATTTTTCTGGAGGATGTGGAAAATGACCTCGTGCTTGCGCATGGTGCCGAAATTCTCGACGCCGAGATCGCGCGCCATGTGGTTCAACTCGCTCATCTGCATCGCCTGCAGCTTGGCGATGTTGAGCGACGCGACGATTTTGTCGCGCTGCGGGCCGCGGCGTTCCTCCGCCTTGGGCTCTTCGGCCAGTTCGACGGGCGTGGACGGCGGCTGCAAGTCGGCGGAACCCGACGGCTCGGCGACGGCGGTTTCGGTGGCGGCGGCGCCGTTGTTTAAATCCGGCGACTCCGCCACGGGAATTTCGGCCGCCGGTTTCGCTTTGGCTCTTTTGGTTGAGACTCTGGGCATAATAAAATTGGTTGGATTGACCGGATTCCTATTGCCGGACAGAAAGGCCGTCTCGCATTGGACGCCCGATGGCCGGAAAAGTTCAAAATGGATTTACGTCAACCGAGCGTTCGAGGCAACGCAGCCTCAATACGGCAAGGGAAATTTCGCAGTCAACTCGCCAATATAATGGCGCACCCTGGCCGCTATGTCAAATCTGATTTTTACTGTGCAAATGACCTGTAACATCTTTCCAGTTTTGCTTCTGAAGGAGGCATGGATACAGTAAAAATGAATCAGTCCATGCCCGACGAAAGCAAATGTCCGCAATGCGGCACGCCGCTGCCGGCCGGCGCGCTGGCCGGACTTTGCCCCGCCTGCCTTCTGAAGATGGGCGTCGGGGCGGACACCGTCACGGACGCCAAACAGCCGCCGTTTCAGCCGCCGACCGTCGCCGAACTCGCCGCGAAATTTCCGCAGCTCGAAATCCTCGAACTGATCGGCAAAGGCGGCATGGGCGCGGTCTATCGGGCGCGGCAGAAGGAACTGGACCGCATCGTCGCGCTGAAAATTCTTCCGCCCGGCATCGGCGACGATCCCGCATTTGCCGAGCGTTTCGCCCGCGAGGCCAAAGCGCTGGCGAAGCTCAATCATCCCGGCATCGTGACGATTTACGACTTTGGCCGGGCCGACGGGCTGTTTTATTTCTTCATGGAATTCGTGGACGGCGTGAACCTGCGGCAATTGCTCCACGCCGGGCGCATTTCGCCGCGCGAGGCGTTGGCCATCGTGCCGCAAATTTGTGACGCGCTGCAATTCGCGCACGACCAAGGCATTGTCCACCGCGACATCAAACCGGAGAACATTCTGCTCGACCGCCGCGGCCGGGTGAAAGTGGCGGATTTTGGGCTGGCGAAACTGGTTGGTGTCGGGAATGAATCATTGCCTGGCGTGGAAACTGCCGCCGGTTCACCCGCACTGACCGAGTCCGGCAAAGTCATGGGCACGCCAAATTACATGGCACCGGAGCAGAAGGAGCATCCCGATACCGTGGATCATCGCGCGGACATTTACGCGCTGGGTGTTGTGTTTTACCAGATGCTCACCGGCGAACTGCCGGGCAAACCAATTGTTCCGCCGTCGTCCCGCATGGGCGGGATTCAAATTGACGTGCGCTTGGATGAAGTAGTGCTACGCGCGTTGGAAAGGAAACCCGAACTGCGCTACCAGCAGGCCAGCGTGCTCAAGACGCAGGTGGAGACGATTGCGGCTGACGCCGATCCAATTTCCCATTCCAAACCAAACTCAAAATTTAAAATGTCTATGAAAAAAACAATTGTCCTGCTTTCCATTGTTGCCACCATTTTCGCCATTGCTTTGGCGTATGAGGCCGTTCAAATCCACAAAATGTCGCAAACCCTGGCGCCCCTCAAAGCACAGCAGGCCAGCGCCGAACGACAGGGACCACTTCATGATAGATATATGAAGCGGTTGGCGCAAGACCAGGGAAAATATAGTCAACAGCAATTGCGCGAAGCCGAACAGTTATACCTGGTCGGCAACCGGAAATGGGGCACTCCCGAAGCGATAGCGAGCCTCAAAACCGTGGTCCAAAAATATCCGGGCATCAACTTCACTGGCGAAGCCGAGCTTAATTTGGCCCAGATGTCTCAGGGTGATGAGCGCGACCAATATCTCCAGGATTGCATTGATAATTACAGCGATTGTTTTTACGACGACGGCGTGCTAGTGGGCGCTTATGCGCGGTTCCTGCTCGCCGAGGATTTACAGAACAACGGCGAGCGTGAAAAAGCGGAGGCATTGTTCAGCGAAATCAAAAGCAAGTATCCCGGCGCGATTGACCACGCCGGCAATCTGCTGGTGGACGATCTCAAAGCCAACAGAAAGCTGGAATGAAATATATGACGCTGGGGAGCCGGGCAAAACCTATCGCTGGTGGATTAACAGCCAGAAATTTCATGGCTTTCGCGACAGCAAGGCCATACGGAGATTCCAGACCTGCTCACGTTCAAGACAAAAGACAATTGACCTGATTTGAATTCCGAACATTCTACGCCAGCCTCGACCGCGCCGGGCGACATTTTCGCCACGACGCATTGGACGGTTGTGCTCGCGGCGGGCCGGCGTTCCACGCCGCAATCTAACGGCGCGCTGGAGGAACTGTGCCGCACTTACTGGTTTCCGCTCTACGCCTACGTCCGACGGCGCGGGCACACCAAGGAGGACGCCGAGGATTTGACACAGGCGTTCTTCGCGCGCTTTCTCGCCAAAAATTATCTCGAAGGCTTGAGCGCCGAACGCGGGCGCTTCCGCGCGTTCCTGCTGGCGGCACTTGAAACACTTCCTAGCCAACGAATGGGACAGGTCACAGCGCCTGAAGCGCGGCGGCGGCGAAACGCCGCTCTCGCTCGATTGGCAGACGGCGGACACGAAGTTCCAGGTCGCCGTGAACGAGCCGAGTCCCGACAAGGCGTTTGACCGCGAATGGGCGCTGGTGCTGCTGGCCAAAGTCATCGAGCGGTTGCAAAAGGAATGCGAGTCGGACGCCAAGGCGACGCTGTTCGAGCAGCTGAAGATTTTTCTCACGGCGGGCAAGGACGGCACAGCGCAAGCGGAAGTGGCCAAGGCGCTGGGCATGGAGGAAGGCGCGGTGCGCGTGGCGATTCATCGCCTGCGGAAGCGTTACCGCCATTTGCTCCGCGACGAGATTGCGCAAACCCTCGCCGACCACGCGGACGTGGACGAGGAAATGCGTGCGTTGTTCGGAGCGTTTGCCTAATGACGTTCGCAAATCTGCTTTAATATGTGGAATGAATTTTTTCATTCAACGCAGCGGACTGCGCGACATCTACGACAAGGTCGCCGCGGGCGAACGCATTTCCGAAACCGATGCGCTGCGGCTGTTTGAATCAAAAGACCTGAACGCCGTCGGCGCCATCGCGGACCTGGCGCGTCAGAAAAAAACCGGCAACCGCGCCAGCTACATCGTCAACCGCTACGTCAACTACTCGAACTACTGCATCCTGTCGTGCCAGTTCTGCTCGTTTGCGCGCAAGAAACGCGACGCCGACGGCTTCCAATTCACGGTTGACGAAATTGTTCAAAAGGCGCGCGAGGCGCTCAGACTCGGCATCACCGAACTGCACATCGTCGGCGGACTGCATCCGTCTTTGCCGTTCAGCTATTACACCGACATGCTCAAGGCGTTGCGGGCGCTGGATGATGAGATGGGGAGCGCGACCGTCCCGGTCGCATCGGCTGGCGTCTCGCCAACCGGACTCCGTGATCAGCAGAATGGTTTCAGCGAGACGCTGAAACCTGCGGGCGCGACGCCCGCGCTCCCCGAAACCAAACCGCGCCTCTATCTCAAATGCTTTACGGCCATTGAAATTTTGCATCTCGCCTGGCTCGCCAAAAAATCGGTCGAGGCGACGTTGCGCGAGTTGAAAGCCGCCGGACTCGATTCGCTCACTGGCGGCGGCGCGGAAATCTTTCGACCGGAAGTCCGCTCGGCCATTGCGAAAGGCAAGGAATCCGCCGGGGAATATCTGGACGTGCACCGCACGTGGCATCGCTTGGGCGGACGCAGCACCTGCACGATGCTTTACGGCCACGTCGAATCGCTCGCCGACCGCGTGGATCATCTGCGGCAATTGCGCGCGTTGCAGGATGAGACACACGGCTTCGTCGGCTTCGTGCCGCTGGCATATCAGCCGGAGAACAATGACATCCCCGTCGAAAACCCGCCGACCGGTTTCGATTCGTTGCGCACGATTGCGGTGAGCCGCATCTACCTCGACAACTTCGACCACATCACCGCGTATTGGGTGGGCCTCGGCTTGAAGCTGGCGCAGGTGGCATTAAGCTACGGTGCGGACGATTTGCACGGCACCATCATCGAGGAACACATTTTCCGAATGGCAGGAGCGAATCCGCCGCAACTCCGCCCGCGCGAGCACGCGACGGAGTCGGTGTTGCAGCAAGTTCAATCCGCCATGCTCAAAGCCATCCGCGAAGCCGGCCGCACGCCCGTTCAACGCAACACCTTTTACGAACCGATTCGGATTTTGGAAAATGCGCCTGCGCCTGAAACCGCTGAAAATGCCGCGTGCTCGAAAGTGCTGGAAGACAATCTGGCGACAGCGTGAAACAGATCCCAGCGCGATCGGTTGCAGACAGCGTTCCACGACGGTGCCGCGCCTCCGACGCTGCGCTGTGGCCACAGCGCGCACCCTCCGGGAGTTCTGTTTTTACGTTCCTCTTAAAATGACTCGCGCATCGGACGACGACAACGCAAACTGTCATACCATGTCATCCAATGACACAAAATTTTGCGTTGGTTCGGTGAAAAACCCGGACGCCGCGCCGGGCCGTTATCTGTTGCTGGCCCTGTTTTCGGTCGCGCTGCTGGCCGGTTGTTCAACCGTGACCACTTATAAATCCAACATGGCCGCAGGACCCGCAAAACCGGCTGATTATCCCATCCTCGTCTATACGGAGGACATGACGATTCCCCGGCCTTGCGAAGTGATTGGAACCGTCACCGTCGGCAGCGGCCATTTCACAATGCGGGGAGGCTCGGCCGAGAGCGAGATGCTCAAAATAATGCAAACCGCCCGGGAAAAGGGCGCCGATGCCATCCAGATGAAAACCATGGAACAACCGGATTTTGCGAACGCGAATTTTCGTCTGGTGGCCGATTTGCTCCGCTACACAGACGCCTGGGAAACCATTCCCATCACGGAGCAACAGTTTGCCGCCTACCTCAAGGCGAATCAACGGAGCCTCGATCCGATTGAAGGCGTCTGGAATACGTTCGGACGGGTTCCCCATCGCATCGGCATCATGCGAGACACTTCCAGACCGGGCCGGGACTTTGTCGGGTTTATGCTTGGCACGGAGAACCCGACCTGGCGCAACGGCTACAAGAAAATTGATATCCAGCGCGGACCCCAACCCGGGACTTACCTGTTCGTTTACTACCTCGACGATTTCAGCAAACAGGAAACCACCGTCATTTTGAACCGGCGCACGACGTTTACGCTGGCCATTCCGACATCCGAGGAAGAAACCGAGTTGATCACTTATTCCAAGAGCCGGTACATCCCTTGAACCGTTTATCGCCCGAAATGTCCGCCGCCGAAGTTCCAAAATTCCGCATCGGTTCGGTGCAATACCTCAACGCCGTGCCGCTCACGCGGGGCATCGAGGACAAGGTCATTTTCGCTACGCCCGCCGAACTCGCCGAAATGCTCCGGCGCGATGAACTCGACGCCGCGCTCGTCAGCACCGCGGAGGTTTTGCTCACCGACCGCTATGACATCCTCGACGGCGTTGCCATCGCGTCGCTGGGCGAGGTTTACAGCGTGCTGCTGGCGCATCGCCGTCCACTGGCGGAATTGAAGGAGATTTTCTGCCACACCGCCTCGTTGTCGGGTTTGAATCTTTTGAAAGTCCTGCTGGCTGAACGCGGGCTGAAGCCGGAGTTCAAGCCGCTGCCTGACCCGCAAACGGCGGCGGAGCACGACGCGGTGCTGCTCATCGGCGATCCGGCGATTGATTTCCAGCGCTCCCGTCCGCCTTCGCACGGCTCCGGCGCGACAGGCACGCCACACGAAATTTGGGATCTCGGCGCAGCCTGGCTCGAACTGACCCAATTGCCATTTGTGTTTGCCGTGTGGGCATTGCGGCGCGGTGTTGAAAACGCAGCGCTGCGGCAGGAACTCCGTGACGCGAAGGATTTCGGGATGGACACGCTGGATTACCTGGTCGAAACCCGCGAGGAATACGATCTCGATTTCCGCAAGGACTACTTCGGCTGGCACGTTCATTACTACCTTGCCTCGGACGAGAAACGCGCCATTGCGAAATTCGCCGAACTGCTCCAGAAACACGGGCTCGGGCCGGTGTTTGAACCGAAATATGTTTCGTAGGAGACGAGGTGACGAGTCTCAAATCAAATGCGGAGTGCGGAGTGCGGAATTAAAGTCAGAGCCTCCTCACGTCGGCTCCTACATTCCCTTCTCCAGCCTTGCCAGTACTTCCGGGTCGCGCACGTCCACCCAGCGACCCTGAATCTCCAGGCCAGCCAGCTTTTGTCCGGCGGCAATCATCGCGCTAATGGCATCGGTCAATTCGTATTCACCGCGCGGCGATTTTTGCAGTCGCGCCATGAACTCGAAAAGCGCCGGGCGGAAAATGTAAATGCCCGCGTTATACCAGACCGGTGCGTGGGGCTTGAGCCAATCGTCGCGACGCAATTGTTCCAACTGTTCCGGTGACGGTTTTTCCACGAGCCGTTTCAGACAAAATTGTCCGTCAAAAAAATTCAGCCCGCCTTTCGTCACATCCTCGCCCCGCGTGACGGTGATGACGCCGGCGAAGTTTCCCTCGCCAAAGCGCCGGAGCATTTGCGGGTAGGTTTCCGGCGGAACGAGAATATCACCGTACGTCAGGAGAAACGGCGAGTCGCCGACGAATTCTCTTGCCGCTTCCGGCGCCTTGCCCGTGCCGTCCTGGACAACCTGCCGGCCAAATGTGATGCGCGCGCCGAATTTTTTGCCGTCGCCGAAATAATTTTCGACGGCTTCGGCGTGCCAGCCGGTGACAATGAAAATGTCGCGGACGCCGGCCGCCAGAATTCCGGCGACGATGTGTTCGAGGATGGGTTTGCCCTGGACGCGGAGCATGGGCTTGGGCAGCTCGTTGGTGAGTTCCCGCATGCGCGTGCCCTTGCCGGCGGCCAGAATCACGGCTTTCATGGAAAATGAATTTACGATATGCGATTTACGATGTACGATTGTTTACCAACTTCAATTCACCGCGTAAATCGTATATCGTAAATCGCAAATGCCGCCGCGTTTAAAATCGCGTCAGCTTTTCCAGTTCCCGGACGCGCCGGTCAATGTGGGCGCGCTTGATTTTGGTGGTTCGGGTCAGGCCGAATCCTTCGCAGCAGAACGACGCCACCACGCTTCCGTAAATCATCGCGCGGCGGAGGTTCGCCTCGATCGGGCCTCGCGCCGCCGCCAGATGACCCATCAACCCGCCAGCGAATGAATCGCCCGCGCCCGTCGGGTCCACGAGTTTTTTCAAGGGATAGGCCGGCGCAACAAACATGCCTTTCGGTGATGACAAAATCGCGCCGTGTTCGCCCTTTTTGATGATGACGTAGCGCGGGCCGAGCGTGTGGAGCCGTGGCAGCGCGGCAATGACGTTGTCTTCCTTCGTCAACTGGTGCGCTTCGCTGTCGTTGAGGATGAACAGGTCCACGCGTTTGAGCAGGCGCAGCAAATCCGGCAGCGCGATGTTCAGCCACAAATCCATCGTGTCGGCGGCGACGAAGCGCGGGCGCGCCATCTGGTCAAGCACGTGATGCTGGAGCGCGGGGGCGATGTTCGCCAACAGGACGAACGCCACGCGGCGATGCGATTCCGGCAGCGTGGGTGTGAACGTCTCGAACACACCAAGCTCGGTTTCGAGCGTGCGGCGGCGGTTCATGTTCTCTTCGTATTCGCCCGACCAGTGAAATGTTTTGCCCGGGCGGATCTGCAAACCTTCAAGGTTGATTTTGTGCCGCCGGTAGAGCTGGAGATATTTTTTGGGGAAATCGTCACCGACGACCCCGACCAATTTGACCGGGCTGAAAAAGCTCGCGGCCACGGCAGCGTGGCTGGCCGACCCGCCGAGCAGGCGCGGGTTTTCCGCGTTCGGAGTTTTGATGGAATCCAGCGCGGTGGAACCGACTATTAATACGCTCATGTTTAGTTGAAAATTTGGAAATTGCCCGCGATTTCAAACAACGGGAACGAGCCCCTCACCCCGGCCCTCTCCCCGATTGGCGGGGAGAGGGAGAAGAAAATGACGCCGCACAACCTCCTTCCCTCGCCCGCTCGGGCGGGGAGAGGGTGACGCGAAGCGGCGGGTGAGGGGATTTTAGTTTCATAAGGAGCCAGCGATCAACAGCCGCTCTTGCCTTTTTGAATCAATTCGATTTCGTAACCTTCCGGCGCGTCAATGAACGCGAAGACCGTGCCCGTGGAAGCGGTCGTCGGGCCGTCGGAATATTTGAGGCCATGTTTGGCCAGGTGCTTGCCAAATTCTTCGAGGCTGTCCACCTCGAAGGCAAGATGCGTGAGGTCGGGCTGCACTTGCACCGCGCCGCTGCCGGGGAAATGTGTGATTTCGATCTGCTCCTCGCTGCCGGGCGCCTTGAGAAAAACCAGTTCCGAACCGCGCGGCGATTTGTGCCGCCGGATTTCCTGAAGGCCCAGCACGTCGCGGTAAAATTTGACGGTGCGTTCCAAATCGTTCACGCGATAGCGCGTGTGCAACAGTTTCGTGACCTTGCTCATGCGGGAAATTTAGTAAGTCCGATGTCCAATGTCCAATGGCCAAAGTCGCGCCGCATTGTTTGACTTTGGACTTTTGACTTTGGGCGTTTGACCTTAGAATGAGTTTTATGGGCAAACGCCGTGAAGCGCGCGAACGCGCCGTGCAGTTTCTGTTTCAGCACGATTTGAATCCGCCGGAGGATTTGGATCGGGCGCTCGATGAATTCTGGGACACGCAGCGCGCGGCGGCCATCGCCGAGGAAAAAGGCCCGGCGACGTGGGGCCAGCCCCACGAACTGCCGCCGCCGACCGCCGAGGAGGCCGAGACGCGCCTGTTTGCCGACCCGCTCATTCGCGGCGTCATCGAACACCGCGAGGCAATTGACACGCGCATCCGGCAGCACGCGAAAAACTGGGAGTTCCATCGCATCGCCACGGTGGACCGCAACATCATGCGGCTGGCAATTTACGAAATGCTGTTTCGGGAGGACATCCCGCCCGTGGTCAGCATCAACGAGGCGGTGGACATTGCCAAAAAGTTTTCCACGCAGGACAGCGGCAAGTTCGTCAACGGCATTCTGGACAAGGTGAAGGGCGAATTGATGCGCCCCGCAAGAATGGTGAAATGAAATTCGCGGATCTTCATCTGCACACGCACTTTTCCGACGGCACGTTTTCGCCGGAGGAACTGGCCGGGCACGGTCGGCGGCTCGGCTTCGCGGCGCTGGCGTTGACGGACCACGATTCGGTCGAAGGTTGCCCGCGCATGGCGGAGGTATGCGGCGCGGCGGGCATTGAGTTTATTTCCGGCACGGAACTCACCGCCGAACACAACGACACCGAACTGCATCTCCTCGGCTATTTCGTGGACACACAAAATGAAAAGTTACTGGCGAACCTGGCCCGGTTCCAGGCCGTCCGGCAGAACCGCATCCGCGAAATGGCGGCGCACCTCAACGAATTGAATGTGCCGCTCGAAGTGGAAACCGTTTTTGCGCTGGCCAATTGCAAATCACCTGGACGTCCGCACGTCGCGCGCGCCCTCGTCAAAGCGGGGCTTTGCAAATCGCTCGACGAGGCCTTCGAGCGTTTTCTCAAAAAGGGCCGTCCGGCATGGGTGCCGAAGGCCAAGATGTCAGCGCTCGAAGGCATCGAGTTGATTCACCAGGCCGGCGGTCTCGCGGTGATGGCGCATCCCGGTTTGAATCGCACGGATGACGTCATCCCGGCACTGGTGGAGGCCGGGCTGGACGGCCTTGAATGTTTTCACACGAAACACTCGACCGCGACGTCCGGGCGCTATTTGGAAATCGCTGGCAAATTTCATTTGCTCGTGACGGGCGGCTCCGACTGCCACGGCTTCAGCAAGGGCAAGCCGCTTATCGGCACCGTCAAACTGCCTTACGAACGCGTCGAAAAATTGAAACAAGCCGCCGCCAGCCGTCACTCGTCGCTTGTCACCCGTCACTGACTCATGGGCCTCTTCGCCAAGTTCAAAGCCGGCCTGCAAAAAACGCATAACCAGCTGGCCCACGAAATCAAACGCATTGTCACGCGCTCGCCGAAGCTGGACGCGTCGTCGCTGGAAGAACTCGAAGCCGCGCTCATCGCCGCCGACCTCGGCCTGACTGTGACCGCGCAAATCATCGCCGCTGTCAAGCAAGCCTACGAAACTCAGGGCGGCGCCGGGCTGGACGTGTTCGCCATCGCACGGCACGAAGCGGAAAAAGTCCTTGGCTCGAACAAAACCGATTTGGTCAAGGCGCCGCACGGCCCGACCGTGGTTTCGGTCGTGGGTGTCAACGGCACGGGCAAGACTACCACCGCCGCCAAATTGGCGCATTTGATCCAATCGCAGAAAAAAACCGCGCTGCTGGCCGCGTGCGACACCTTCCGCGCCGCCGCCATCGAACAAATCAAATTGTGGGGACAACGGTTGAAAGTCGAAGTCGTTGCGGGCGCTTACGGCGCGGACGCAGCCTCCGTGGCGCACGACGCCGTCACCGCGGCGCAGGCGCGCCAGGCGGATTACCTGTTCATTGACACCGCCGGCCGCCTGCACACGAAACACAATTTGATGCAGGAATTGCAGAAGCTGCATCGCGTCATCGGCAGGCAACTGTCCGGCGCGCCGCACGAAGTCCTGCTGGTGCTCGACGCGACGACCGGCATGAACGCGCTCAACCAAGCGCGCGAGTTCAACAAGGCCGTGCCGCTCACCGGCCTGGTCGTGACGAAACTCGATGGCACGAGCAAAGGCGGCATGGTGGTGGCGATCCAGAAGGAACTCGGCCTGCCCGTCAAATTCATCGGCCTCGGCGAGCACGCGGATGATTTGCAGCCCTTCGACGCGAAACAATTCGCCCAGGCGCTGTTTGAGGAATAAATTTCTCAATGCAGAGACATAGCGCGGCCAAGCCCCAACCAAAGGAGCGCGGACAGCTTTGTCCGCACGTTTCTTTCCCAATGCAGGCGTCTCGCGGACAAGACTGTCCGCGCTCCTGGAAAACCTTTGCCGGAGGCGACGATGTCATGAGATCGCAAAGGCGCAAAAAATTTTAACGGGAGCTTCGCGCCTCGACATTAAAAATCCCGGGCCATCCGTGTTCACACTTGTCTAAATCGGAGGCGACGGGTAATTAACCGCCGGCATGAATCCATTCACCCGCCGCGTTTTGTTTTTTCTCTTCTTCTTGTCCGGGTTTTGCAGTCTGGTTTATCAGGTGGTCTGGACGCGCCTGGCGTTCGCCGCGTTCGGCATCATCACGCCGGTGCTTTCCGTGGTCTTGTCCGTGTTCATGTTGGGGCTGGCCGTCGGCTCCTGGGCGGGCGGCAGATGCATTGCTTCCCTGGTGGAAAGGACCGGCCTTTCGGCAGTCGTCTTTTATGCCGGCGCGGAATTTTTAATCGGGCTGGGGGCGTTCGCCGTGCCAAAGCTGTTTGCGGCGGGTGAAACGGTCTTGCTGGCGACGGGCCAGACCAATTCCATCAGTTACCTTTCCCTCTCGGCACTGGTGCTGGCGATTTCCATTTTGCCCTGGTGTGTGTGCATGGGAGCGACGTTTCCCTGGATGATGGCCTACGTGCGGGAACGGGACAGTCAAAACGCGGAAAGTTTCAGCTTCCTCTACCTTGCCAATGTGCTGGGGGCAATGAGCGGAACCTTCCTCACCGCCATTCTTCTGGTGGAAGTGTTTGGCTTCCACCACACGCTCGGGCTGGCAGCCACTGGCAACTTCATCATTGCCGCCATCGGTTTCGGTCTGGGTTGGCGACAGCGGGTATCGGTGTCGCCAGGCACGCCGGAGACGCAAAGGTCGGAAACATCCAAGGCCCTTCTCCTGCCCGGCCACCGCCCGAACCGGCTGATCAAATGGATCCTGTTCTCGACCGGCTTCAGCGCCATGGCCATGGAAGTGGTCTGGACCCGCGCTTTTACGCCCGTTTTGAAAACGCAGGTGTATTCCTTTGCCTTTATTGTTTTCACTTATCTGGGGGCAACTTTTTGGGGTTCCCTATGGTATCGTCACCATCTCCGAAAACATTCGCCCTGTCGGATGGCCACACTGCTCGCGCTGCTGGTGGTTGCTGCCTTGCTTCCCGGTGTGGTCTGCGACCCCAGAATTGTGCCGATGAGCTATGGATATACACTTTACGTCAACTTTGCAGTTATCACGCTGGCGAGCATCGTCCCGTTCTGTGCCATCCTGGGGTATTTGACGCCGAGTTTGATTGACGAATACGCTCGCGGCCATCCTGGCCTTGCGGGTGAAGCTTACGCTATCAACGTTCTCGGTTGCATTTTGGGGCCGCTTTTCGCCTGCTACGTCCTGTTGCCTTGGATGAGCGAACGAAGCGCGCTGCTGATTCTCAGCCTGCCTTTTGGGGGATTTTATTTTCTCACCTGGAGAGCATTGCCCTTTGAACTACGCATGGTTTCGGGTTGGGGCGCCAGCCTGCTCACGGTTTGTTCATTGTTTTTCTCTAACAGCTTTCAAGACCTGCTGGCGAGCCATTCCAACCAGATTGAAGTACGGCGCGACTATGCCGCCTCGGTTATTTCCGCCGACCCGGAGGGCAACAAGGTACTTTTGGTCAATGGCATCGGCATGACCATCCTGACGCCGAACACCAAGTTCATGGTTCATCTGCCCCTGGCTTTTCACAAAGACCCGCCCCAATCAGCATTGATTATCTGTTTCGGGATGGGCACCAGCTACCGCTCGGCGTTGAGTTGGAACATTGACACGACTGCCGTGGAATTGGTGCCGAGCGTCACGAAGGCCTTCGGATTTTATCACGCCGATGCGGCGCAAGTTTTGAGCAATCCCAAGGGGCATATTGTGATTGACGACGGGCGGCGTTTTCTCGCGCGTGTCCGGGAGAAATATGACGTCATCGTCATTGATCCGCCACCACCGGTGGAAACGGCCGGTTCCAGCCTCCTGTACAGCACGGAATTTTACAGACTGGCCAAGCAACACTTGAGACCTCATGGCATCCTGCAAGTTTGGAGCCCTCCTGGCGCTGAATTGCCATCCATCCAGGCCATCGCCCGGTCGGTGTATGAATCATTCCCTTACATCCGATGTTTTGGTTCCATTGATCCCGGCGGCATCCACATCCTGGCATCGCTGGATCCGATTGAGCCGTGCACCGCCAAAGAACTGGCGGCGCGTCTGCCGGCCGACGCGAAGAAGGATTTGCTGGAGTGGAGCCCCTCTCCTGACTTGACTGACTATTTCGGCCTCGTGCTGGCCAACGAGCTGGACATCAAAGCGTGCCTCAACCCCAATCCGGAAATTCGAATCACCGACGACCGTCCTTACAATGAATACTTTCTGCTGCGGAAGATGGGATTGTTTTGACATGGCTGGCCCTGCAACTGGACTTGGACAAAACACCGGTTGCGGTATGATTCCCGCGTCATGAATCTTCCGTTGCGCCGGCTATTGTTTCTGCTCTTCTTTCTGTCCGGCTTTTGCAGTCTGGTTTACCAGGTGGTCTGGACGCGCCTGGCGTTCGCCTCATTCGGGATCATCACGCCGGTGCTTTCGGTGGTATTGTCCGTGTTCATGTTGGGACTCGCCGTCGGCTCCTGGGCGGGCGGCAGATGCATTGCTTCCCTGGTGGAAAGGACCGGCCTTTCGGCGGTCGTCTTTTATGCCGGCGCGGAATTTCTAATCGGGCTGGGGGCGTTCGCCGTGCCGAAGCTGTTCGCGGCGGGTGAAACGGTCTTGCTGGCGACGGGCCAGACCAATTCCCTCCGCTACCTTTCCCTCTCGGCACTGGTGCTGGCGGTTTCCATTTTGCCCTGGTGTGTGTGCATGGGAGCAACGTTTCCCTGGATGATGGCCTACGTGCGGGAACGGGACAGTCAAAACGCGGAAAGTTTCAGCCTGCTTTACGTGGCAAACGTGTTGGGCGCGATGACCGGCACGCTGCTGGCGGCCGTGGTGCTGTTGGAGTTGATGGGGTTTCACTACACCCTGTGGGTGGCTGCCGCAGGCAATTTCACCATCGCCGTCATCGGCGGTTATCTGGGCTGGCACCAACGAAGTTTCAAGGCCGGTCCCCCGACGGAAGCGGAACGGCCAGCCTGTCCGGGCAACCCGTTCCCGCCGCGTAATTTCCGCCGACCGCTTTTGAAATGGATTTTGTTTTCGACCGGTTTTGGCGCGATGGGCATGGAAGTGGTTTGGACACGCGCGTTCACGCCGGTTTTAAAAACACAGGTGTATTCCTTTGCCTTGATTGTTTTTACCTATCTTGGCGCCACATCTTTGGGTTCGCTGGCGTATCGTCGTGATCTCAAGAAAAAATCGCCCCGTCCCACGGTAAAACTGATTTCGTTTTTGACCGTTGCCGCCTTTCTGCCGATTTTGGCCAACGATCCCCGATTCGTAAAGGCGGGCTGGGAGTATGCAATGGATGCCGTCAGTGCGATGGTTGTGTTGGTCAGCATCTGCCCGCTTTGCGCGGTCCTGGGATATTTGACTCCAAGTTTGATTGACGAATACGCCGCCGGCGATCCGGCTGTCGCCGGGAAAGCCTATGCCATCAATGTCCTCGGTTGTATTCTGGGGCCGCTCTTTGCCTCTTATGCGCTGTTGCCTTGGATCAGCGAGCGATACGCCTTGGTGCTCCTCGGCCTGCCGTTTTTTGTGTTTTATTTCCTGGGCTGGAGATTCCTGTCCCGGCGGCTGCGCTGGGGATCCGGACTGGCTGCCAGCGCGGTTCTGGTTTGTTCACTGTTCTTTGTCAAAGATTTTCAGGGGTGGATTACCGGCCTTGCTCAAAAGGCCGAGGTGCGGCGGGATTATGCTGCCTACGTCATTGCCGCCGATGATGGGTCCACCAAGCTGCTTATGGTCAATGGCATCGGCATGACGGCGCTGACTCCCATCACCAAGTTCATGGTTCATCTGCCCCTGGCATTTCACGATGGCCCGCCCGAATCCGCGCTGGTTATCTGTTTTGGCATGGGGACCACTTACCGTTCGGCCCTGAGTTGGAATATTGACACAACGGTTGTGGAACTGGTGCCCAGCGTCCCAAAGCTGTTTGGATTTTATCATGCAGATGCGGAACGTGTCCTCCACAACCCCAATGGCCATATCGTCATTGATGATGGGCGGCGCTTCCTCAAGCGCACCCGCGAAAAATTTGATGTCATCGTCATAGATCCTCCCCCACCGGTGGAAGCGGCTGGATCCAGTCTGCTCTATTCCAAAGAATTCTACGAACTCGCCAAACAGCACCTAAGACCCCATGGCATTCTTCAAGCTTGGTTTCCCGGCGGGGATTTCTTGACTGCCCAAGCCGTTCTGTGCTCGGCCTATGAATCATTCCCTTATGTGCGTTGCTTTAACGCTGTCGAGGGAGACGGCATACACATACTGGCCTCCCTGGAACCCATCGAACGGCTTGATGCGCAACAATTGGCGGCACGCATGCCCCCGGAGGCAAAAAAGGATTTGTTGGAATGGAGTCACTCTGCGGATCTGCCCGGCTATCTGGGGCGGGTCGTTTCACGAGAGAAGTCCATCGGGAAAAATCTAGTCCTCGATCCCGAAATTCAAATCACTGACGACGACCCTTTCAACGAGTACTTCCTGCTGCGGAAGATGGGTTTGTTTTGATACGCTGGCTCCGCGCCTGCGTTAAAATCCTTGTTCATCCCTCGCCTTCGTTCGGCTTCGGCGCGGTTTGGGTGATGTTTTTTCATCCCGGCGGGCAACCCTTTCCGTTTGAGCCGGTTCCGGCCAACCACTACGATGCGGGACGATGTCTGACTCGAATTTCATGCGCCTTGCCTTCCGGCTTGCCCGGCGCGGCTATGGCCTGACTTCGCCGAACCCGATGGTGGGCGCGGTACTCGTGAAAGATGGCAAAATCATCGGACGCGGCTGGCATCGGCGCGCAGGCGAACCGCACGCAGAAATTGAGGCGTTCCGCGACGCGCAGAAGCGCGGCCACAATCCGCGCGGCGCGACGCTTTACGTGACGCTCGAACCGTGTTCCACGCACGGCCGCACGCCGCCCTGCACGGATGCCATCATCGCGGCGGGAATCAAACGTGTCGTTGTCGGCACAGCGGACCCGAACCCGATACATTCCGGTCGGGCTTTCAAAATTTTGCAGCGGGCGGGAATTAAAGTGGCAGGGTCATCGCGCCGCGATAACCGGACGGCGCGGCGCGCCGTCCCTGCCAAACTGGCGGATGAATGCGCCCGTTTGAACGAAACGTTCAACCACTGGATTGTCCATCGCACTCCGTTTGTCACGGTCAAAGCCGCCATGACGCTCGACGGCAAAATCGCAACCGCCAGTGGCGAATCGAAATGGATTACCGGAGAGCAAGCGCGTGCCTATGGAATGAAATTGCGGCAAGGCAGTGATGCGATTCTGGTCGGTGTGAATACGATTCTGGCGGACGATCCGAGCCTCACGGTGCGGACGAAATTGGCAGATGGAAGATGGAAGGCGGGAAAACAGATTCGCCGCATTGTCCTCGATTCGCTGGCGCGGACGCCGTTGAACGCGAAAGTAGTGAGCGACCAACACGCGGCGCTGACGACGATTGTCGTGAGCAAACGCGCGCCCCAAAACCGCATCGCTGTATTAGCCAAGCGGGTAAATATCCTGGTCGCGCCCACACTCAAGGTGGGGCGAGCGTCCTCGCGAGCCGGCTCGTCAGTAGCCTCGCCCCACCACATCAGCTTGGATTGGTTGTTGAAAAAACTCGGCGCGGGAAATGTGACAAGTTTGCTGGTTGAAGGCGGTAGCGAGGTGAATGCGTCGTTTCTGCTTGGCGGACTCGCGCAACGCGTCGCGTTTTTCTACGCGCCGAAAATTCTGGGCGGATGGGATTCGCGGAAGGCCGTCGCCGGCGACGGCGCGAAGTCCCTGGCGGAGGTTATTCAACTTCGCGACGTTGAGTGGAAGCGGATCGGGCCGGACTTACTGCTGACCGCGCGGGTGGCGTAAACACGGCTCGACGGGGTCTCGCCGCACCTTTAAGTTGGTGGATATGTTCACAGGCATTGTCGAAGAAGCTGGCGTCGTCGAGCGCATCAAACCGGCGGCGGCATCCATTAAACTGACCGTGCGCGCCAACGTGACCGGTCGTGGGCTGAAGCCTGGCGGCAGCCTGGCCGTGAACGGTTGTTGTTTGACGGCGGTCAAAGTTGCCGCGTGGGGGAATTTCAAGTTCGCGCAGTTTGATTTGCTCCAGGAAACGTGGCGGCGCACCAACCTGCAATTTGCGAAGGCGGGTTCATTCGTCAATCTGGAGCGGCCGCTGCGTGCCAGCGGCGAGTTCGGCGGCCATTTTGTGACCGGCCACATTGACGGCGTCGGCAAGATCATCCGCTGGGAACGCGCCGGCCAGGACCATGTGCTCGATATCGCCGCGCCGCCGGAGGTAATGCGCTACGTCATTTTCAAAGGCTCGGTTGCGGTGGACGGCATCAGCCTGACAGTCGCAGGCGTGGACAAAAAAAGTTTTCACATCTGGATCATTCCTCACACTTACGAAATCACGGCGTTGCGTGAGCGCAAGGTTGGAGACGCGGTGAACCTCGAAGCCGACCTGCTCGGCAAATACGTGGAGCAATTTCTCGCGGCACGGGGCAGATGAAAGCGCTGCTGCAAATCGTTTTGATTTGTTTCGCCGGCAGCACCATCGCCCAGACCATCTCGTGGCCGCCGCGCGCCGCCAATGCACCCGGCGGCACGGACTTCATCAAAATAATTTCCCCGCTTGATTTCACGCGGCGTGAACAAGCCGTAGTGCAGGAGGTTTGGGCGGGCAACGTTCCTGCGTTCCAACGCCGGCTCTGCCCCGTGATCGTTACGAACGTCGCTGACGGGATAACGAATATCGCCGTGTTCTTCGTCACCCCGGATTATCTCGCCGTCGGTTCGGACAAGGATTATCTGCTCATGCCGGTTTCGCCCAACACCGCGCAACGCGTCGCCGACCGGCTTGGCTGCGTTCTGCCGACGCGCAAAATGGTGGATGAGATTTACGCCGCCGCCGAGGTGAAACTCGCGCCTTCACCGATTCCGCCCGGCCCGGCGATGACGACCGTTCCCATTTTTGCGCAAATCAACGAAATGATTCGCACGCAGCGCCAGGCGAATTTGAGTTCGCATCCGTTGGGCGCGCTTGTGGCCGGACACAAAAAGGACGTGGTGATTTCCGCGCGGCTGGCGGACGTGACGAACCGGGTCGCCATTTACGGCTGGCATCAGACGAACGGCACGGCGATTCAGCCGCTTTATACCGGGCACGCGGCGGCCTGGGTGGATTACAGCCACGGCATCCGGCTGGTTTCGCAAAATATGCTGGTAAATGGCGAAACCAAAACGGTCGCCGAGGTCCTGGCTGATCCAAAACTTTGCGGCCTCATCAGCGACGAAGGCGTCCTCACCAATGCGCGTTACTCAACCAACCCGCCACCGCCCTTGCCTTCGCCCGTCGCCAGTGAAAAAATCAATCTGCCGTGGCCGCAGAAGTTTTCCGCCAGCACAAACTTCGGCGAGATGATTCGGGAGATTCGGCTGGCGGAAGAGGTGCGGATTCTCATCAACGCGCCGGCACCTGAATCATTCGCCACCAACAAACCCGTGCTCCTGGTTTTCTATGCATTGCCGAATGGCAACACGATCGAGCAGACCGTCGGCAAAACCTTGAAACCGGGCGACGACTGGCATTTTGACATTCAGCACATCGGCGCGCAAACGCGCTGGCTGCGCAGCGTCATCACTAATCGCACCATCGTCGTCGCGTATCTTGAAGCTGGAGCGAAGAACTGGCCGGCGTGGCGCAAAACCCACGATGACCGCGTCATCGTTGACATTTTTGACGGCGTGCGCGGCATTTTCTCGTCGAACAGAACCGAAGTGGTTCTCGCCAGCCATAGCGGCGGCGGAAGCCTGATTTTCGGTTATCTGAACGCGGTTAAAAAAATTCCGGACGATGTGCGGCGCATCACCTTTCTCGACAGCGATTACGATTACGACTCAAAGCTTCACGCGGACAAAATCAAAAGCTGGCTGGCCGCTTCCGATCAAAGCCATCTCTGCGTGCTGGCGTATCAGGATTATCTGGCGCTGCTCAACGGCAAACCGTTTGTGACCGGGCAAGGTGGAACCTGGGCGCGCAGTCACGCGATGCTGGACGACCTCGGCGCGCAATTTCAGTTCACCAGCCGGACGAACAACGGACTGGAGACCTTTTCCGCGCTCGCCGGGCGGATTCAATTTCTGCTCAAGGAAAACCCGGAGCGGAAGATTCTTCACACCGTGCAAGTCGAGCGGAACGGGTTCATTCAGGCACTGCTTTCCGGCACGGCGGACGAGGACAAAGGCTACGAGTATTTCGGCGGGCGCGCTTACTCAAAGTGGATCCAGCCGCCTGATTGAGCCAGGCACCAAAGCCCGCTCATTCGGGCAGGCTGCACGAAAGCGATTCAACCCACACCCCAATACACGTGAACCACAACGACCCCACCAAAATCCACACTGGCCAGCGGCGTAAGCCGTTGATTCCATAGACATTCCGTGTTGAAAAACTACGTTGTTTCGGGTGTGCCGGGCTGTATGTTTACAACCCACCCCCTCACCACCCCAAATTCACCCCACCCCACGCGCTGTTACGGCTCGCCCCCCTTAACCCCAAGAATTGGCCAGCCTTGGGCTATTTGCCCGCTGGCGCGTTTGTGGATGGTTCGAGATTTGAAAGCTCGTCAGCGGCGGACGGGTCACCGGCTGCCACAGCTTTCATCAAATAATCGCGGGCTTTGGCCAAGTCTTTCGGCACACCGTCACCATCCCGATACCGCTCGCCCATCCGCCGCAAACCGTAGGGGTCGCCCAGATAAGCCAATGCTTGATTGTTCTTTAACACACGGTCTTGAACAGCCCTCTTTTGCGCCTCAATTTTTTGCTGTGCTGCCGCGATTTCCGCTGCCGACCAGATTTTAACGCAAGGCGTTCCGTAATCCAGTTTTGGCAAGGTTATGATTGGGCCAGTTGTGGTTGTGTAATCATAAACACCCTCATAATATGCCATCATCTCGGCAAAGCCCCGACCGCCCGTAACGGGATACGGGAAATTCTCAACCAAGAATAAATTATTTCCATAATCGGTTCCAAAGCGCCCCTCGGACGTAGTAAGGCTTAAAGGCTTGCCCCAAGCTCCTGTGAAAATTACACCATTGCTAACAATTTCCTGCGGGCTGCCTTGAAATTCATACCAATCCGCGCCACGCGCCAGATTCGTGGTTTCTCCCATTTTTCTCCACGGGTCTTTTGAATAAATTCTTGCCAAGGCTTGTTGCTGGGCGGCTATGGCTGCGGCTTTGAATTCCCGCTCCCGTTCCTGCTGGGCATCGGCGGCCTGCTGTTCGGCCAAGGCAGTTCCAGACAACCCATTCAACGGATTACCAGCGGGTGGTGCGAACGGGTTAACAAAATACTGCAAGGCAGCAAGCGTGACAATAAAAGCACCGCCACTTTTCACGGCTCATTTATGGTTATGTGTTTTCCGGTCGTTATTTTTGACCGACAATGAATTGAAGCACTGCCAGTTTTTTTTTGCAACCACCTTTTGCGCGAGTCTCAACTTTGGCAAAATGATGCCTGTCCCGGCGCGTCCTGCGTCGTTTTGGAGCGTCCTGATTTTCGTGGTGAAATGCCTGCCAGAATGATTTTGCCGGTGTTGGGGGGTGGGCGGGCGAAAATTTCGCGTCAGGATTGCGTTAGAGCGGCGTTCGCGGGCTGCTCGGCTGTGCTGACACGGGGGAAAATCGGCTTTAAGCTGGCTTCAAACATTCCGGCGAATCATTTTGGGCGTTGCTGACCAAATCTCTGACCGGAAAAGTTAGGAAATTAAAAAGAAGAAGGCCGGACACCACGACCGGCCTTTCCTTACACACTTTAGAGAACTATCAAAACCGAGATGAAGATACCCCGAACCCTGAATTTCACATGTCGCCAGTTCGGGGGACAAGCGGTGCCTGTTGTTCAAGGTGAAACGCTGGCCGTCCAAGGGAGCGCAGCGGCCCGCGATATGCTTTCTCTGTCAATTGGGGTCTCTCCCCTTCACGGGCCTTTGTGCGCGGCTCTTCGGCTTGATTAAATTCTTCGACTGCTTCCTTGATGTCTTTGGGCTTCACGGTGGCAACATTACGAAGAAAACCCTCAACGGCTTCGTTCAAACTGTGCCCATTCAATCTTTTTAATGCGTCAAAATACTCTGAGGAAGCAGTGGACATTGAAACACGGCGTCCAGTTTCTTTGTAAAAGTCTTGCGCTCTTTGTAGCGCGGCGAGGGCTTCGCGTGATTGTAGAGCACTCAAAACAGCAGCCTGCGAACCTGCCGCCAAATCACGGACAACGGCCTCGGCTTTCGTTTTGGCTGCGCTATAGGTTTGGAAATTGGGCTGATGGCGAACGCCTGCGCTTCGGTAATCGAGGCGGTAAGACGGGTTTTTTGGGGTCTTGCCGTAAATTTTAACCTTGAAACCCCGATGCTCGATGACCTTCGGAAATCTCATTTTCTTTATTTCAGATTCGGCCAAAATCTGTGCGGAATCTGTGCGGACTTTGCTGCAACCCTCAGTTTTTTGAGGATTATTGGTGCGCATAGCAGGACTTGAACCTGCACGGGTTGCCCCACTACCACCTCAAAGTAGCGTGTCTGCCAATTCCACCATATGCGCACCCGCCTTCATAATGAACCAAGCCACGGGCCCGCGCGCAAGCGATTTTAACTGCCGAAGAGCCATTGCCACCCGCGCCAGAGCCCGGGGCTGGGATGCGCCGGATTGAAGGCCGGGCCATGCGGACGCGCCAGGTCCAATTGCAGGAAAACCCCGATGCTGTTGGCGCCGCGCCCATGCGAGCGGATTGCATCCACGCCGTACGCGTAATTGACCATGACTTTGAGCCGTTGCGATGGCGTACGGTACAGGATGCCGCCCCCGACGCCGTTGAGCCAGTTGCCAGGTTGCGATTCGCCGGGCAGATAATCCACAAACGCGCTGGCGGCGTTGAGGTCAAGGTTCCAACATTTTTTGGGGTCAAGCGGCAAAAAATAATTGGCGTTGAGCAGCACAAACTGGCGCGCGCTGATTTCCTGATAAAAATAGCCGGGAAGCGACAGCGGGAATTCCGCGACGAGCGGCAGAAATCCACCCAGCCGATACGCGCTGAAACGGTCGGCGTCCACGCTGGTGCCGGCGGTCAGGCGCACGTAAAAACTTTGCTGGCTTTGGGGCAGCGTGTAAGCCAGCGCCGCTTCCGCCCAAAACAGATGCGATTGCTCCTTGAGTTCGCGGTCGCCGCCAAAACCATACACGCCGGAATCGCTGCGCAAATGGCCTTCGTACCAGACGGACAATTCCATCGCCAGCGGCGGAAACAAAGTCGGCTCGACACCGCCCCAGCGCAGGCCGGTGCGCACGCTGAAATCGCCGTGGTCGTCGGGCAGTCTAAAATTGGCCGCCGTGTTGTCGTCGCGGTTGAAAAAGGAATAATGCGCCGTGCCGCGCAAGACAAAGTTCAGCGGAATTTCGTCGCCGGGATTGAACAGATGATAAAGGCTCGCGGAAATTTCCCCGCCGTTGCCGTCAAATGATTCGCTGGGGTAATACGTGCCGCCGCGAATCTCGTTGTAGCTGTCCGCAAAACCGCCGCCCGCCACGCCAATGGCGAAATCCGTGTGCGGCCCCAGGCCATTGACGAACCCGAGTTCGGAGTCCAGATAAACCGGCGCGACCGCCAGCCGCAACGTCAGGTTCGTTTCCAGAAAATCCGGCTGGTTGTGATAAAAAAATGCGTACCCGGCCAGCGGGGCATGACCTTCAAACGCGGCGTTGTAGCCCACCTGAATAAGATCGCGTTTGACCGGATCAATTTGCGCCGAGGCAAGGAGGGGCGCGAACGACATCCACCAGAACAGCGCGCGCCCGAATCTTTTCATCGCCGTTTTCGTAGCGTAAACAGGTTCGGGCAGCAAGCGGATTTGGCCAATCGCGCTGGACACGACGGATACTTTGCGGCTTACTGTTCGGGCGAGATGGCGCCACTGAATCCTGAATTGTTGGCCAAAGCAAAAAGTCTGGGTTTTTCCGACCGGCAGATCGCCCATTTGACCGGCGCCACCGAGGATGAAATCCGCGCGCGGCGCAAAAAACTCGGCCTCGTGCCCAGTTACCGGCTGGTGGACACCTGCGCCGCCGAGTTTGAGGCTTACACGCCTTATTATTATTCGACCTACGACCGCGGCGACGACGAGGTCAGGGAAACGCCGAAGAAGAAGGTGCTGATTCTCGGTGGCGGACCGAACCGCATCGGGCAGGGCATTGAATTCGATTATTGCTGCGTCCACGCCGCCTTTGCGCTCAAGGAAGACGGCTTCGAAACCATCATGGTCAACTCCAACCCCGAAACCGTTTCCACGGATTATGACACCAGCGACCAGCTTTTCTTTGAGCCGCTCACGCTCGAAGACGTGCTGCACATTTACGAACGCGAACAATGTTGGGGCGCCATCGCGCAATTCGGCGGCCAGACGCCGCTTAACCTCGCGCTCGGCCTCCAGAAACATGGCGTCAACATCATCGGGACTTCACCGCAGGGCATAGAAATCGCCGAGGATCGCAAGCTTTTCGCCGCGATGCTTGACAAGCTCGGAATTCCTCAGCCTCCCAATGGCATTGCCACCAACGAGGCCGAGGCGCTCAAGGTCGCCCAAAAACTTGGCTACCCGATTTTGGTCCGTCCGTCCTTTGTGCTGGGCGGCCGCGCGATGCAAATTGTTTATTCCGACGCCGAACTTCAACATTACATGCGCTTTGCGGTCGAGGCTTCGCCGGAGCGGCCAGTACTCGTGGACAAATTTTTGGAGGACGCCACGGAGGTGGATGTGGATTGCATCGCCGACGTCGGCCTTTTTGATGGTGGGGCGGGCAGTCCTCTGCCCGCCGCTGGTGCGAAAACGAAAAACGGCGCGCACGGAGTGCCGCGCCTCACCAAGGATGCCGGCACGATCGTCATCGGCGGAATACTGGAGCACATCGAGTTTGCCGGCGTCCACTCCGGCGATGCGGCGATGGTCTTGCCACCGCACACGCTTTCCAAGAAGGTCATCGAGACGATCCGCAATCACACTCACGCCATGGCGCGCGAGTTGAAGGTCATCGGCCTGATGAACGTGCAATACGCGGTGAAGGACGAAAAGGTTTTTGTGCTTGAAGTGAATCCGCGCGCCTCGCGCACCGTGCCGTTCGTATCCAAGGCCATCGGGGTGCCGCTGGCGAAGCTCGCGGCCAAAGTCATGGCCGGCAAGACGCTCAAGGAACTGGGTTTCACAAAGGAAGTCCGGCCCAAGTATTGGGCCGTGAAGGAATCGGTTTTCCCATTCAACCGTTTTCACGGGCAGGACATTTTGCTCTCGCCGGAGATGCGCTCAACCGGCGAAGTCATGGGCCTAGACGCCGATTTGGGCATCGCCTACGCGAAATCGCAAATCGCCGCCGGCGCGTCCCTGCCGTTGAGCGGAAAGATTTTCATCAGCGTGAGTGACGCGCACAAAAAACAGGCCACGGCGGTGGCCAGACAATTTGTCGAACTGGGCTTTGAACTGGTCGCCACGCGCGGCACCGCGGCGGTTTTGGAAAAGGCCGGGTTGAAAGTTCAGCGCATTTTCAAGCTCGCCGAAGGCCGGCCCAACGCGATTGACCTGCTCAAGAACCGGGAACTCCAATTCGTCATCAACACGCCGAGCGGCGCCACGCCGCGCGCCGATGAAATCAAAATCCGCACCACCGCCGTCTATACCGGCACGCCGATCATGACGACGTTGAGTGGCGCCAAGGCGGCTGTGCTTGGCATCGCGGCGCTCAAACAACGCGGCTACGACGTCAAGACGTTGCAGGAATATCATTCGCCCGCTTCAACTTTGCCACTTCGATGTCTGCCTGCCGCGTTGGTTCCGGAATCCGGCAGTGCGTACAACAGGCCAGAACCAGTTTGATTGCCGATATCAAATCCACGCGATGCCCGACGCTCACAAAAAGCGGCCGTATCCCTTTTTGCGTTCGCAACACGACACCGATTTGTTCAGCACCGTCCTTGAGCGGCGTGGTTGACCCGGCATTCGTTGCCAGTTTTCCAAATGTTCCCAACAACCGGCTTTTGGCAACGCCGACCCCGGGTTTGTCCATTTGAATCGCCAGATGCGACGCAATGCCGCAACGTCGCGGGTGCGCGAAACCTTGTCCGTCAAAAAGAATCGCGCCGAATTCGTGTCGTAACGCGCGAACCGCCTGCATCACTGCCGGGCCTTCACGGAAACTGAGAAAACCAGGCACGTAGGGAAATTCCGCCGGTCGCGTCGCGCGCGCGACTTCGACGATGCGTTGCGTTTCGCGGTCGTAAACCACGGCGGCGGCGAAAATGGTTTGTTTGTCGTCGGAGAACGCACAGTCGGCCCCGGCGACAAAGCGCGGCAGCGATTCCAGCGGTGCGACAATCATCCGTTCGCACAGGCGCAATTGTTCGGCCTTCCATTCTTCCACAAGCGTTGACCAGCCTGGATCGGATTTTCCGCGAATCGTCATTGGTGATGTTCTAATTTGAGTTTGGAGTCCCGCGTTTACGCGGTTTCGGGCCGCCTGAAAGCGGAACTCCGAACCAATCGCGTCATGCGGGATTTTCCTTTACTGCGCGCAACACCCGATAGCGGTGCGCCCACGGATCCATCCGGCATGCCGCGCGGTAGTCGCAGAATTCGCACGGCGTTTCGTTGCCTTTACGATACGGGTCCACTTTTGCCTCGCCGGAAAAAATCGCGCGGCCCATTTCACGCAATTGCGTCTCCACCCGGTCGAGCAGTTTTTCGAATTCCGCGCGTGACAGGGCTTCCACCGAACCTTTGCGCAGCGAGCCGTCCTGGTTCCGCTGATAGCTGAATTGATCCGCCGTTCCCAGGCGGTCAAGTTTCGGCAGCACGCTGGCGTCGAATCGTCCCGTGTGGCGGAAAGCGCGTTTCCGCGCGTCGCCGGCATCGCCCAGCGCTTCGGCCCGCGTGCCGCCGCTTTCATATTGACCGCGCAAGTTCACGTAAAAAACACCCACCGGCGTCAGCCGTGCCACGCCGAGTGCCCGGCGCGGGTCTGCCCAATGCCGGAGCACGTTCAGATACGTCAACAACTGCAACTGCACGCCATGCTCCACCAATACCGCGTCAAGCCTTTTGCCGCCGGATTTGTAGTCCATCACCAGCGCGAGTGCAGTATCGTTGCCAGGCTCGCGCCACAAATCCACACGATCAATCCGTCCCTGTAGCGCAAGCCGGTGGCCATCGCCCAAATCCAATTCCAGCGCCGGGGCGCGGGCTTCACCACCTCCGAAATCCAGCTCTGCCGCCGCCGGATCAAATTCATTCTGCTCCCGCAGCCACGTCACTACGACCTCGATGAAATCCTGCAGCGACCCGGTCATCGCCCGCGCCTCGAACCGTGCCTGCGCCGTGTCCTGGAGCAATCCGCCGCGGAAATTTTCCGTTAATTCAACCGCGATGGCGCGGATCCGTTCACGCGCCTCGGGTGGCGTTAAATCGCGCCAGCGCCGGCCTTCGGCGGCCAAACGTTCATGAAAAATCCTCAATACGTCGTGCTGGAAACTGCCCCGTTCCCGCGCGTCGAGTTCGAAAATCTTCCGCTCTCCGGCCCGGAGACCGCTGCGGACAAAGAACCGGAACGGGCATTGGGCAAATTCCTCGAGCCGGCTCACCAACGTCCGCAGCACCGGGCCAAAAAGTTTTTCCGTCAGTGCCAGCGACAGATTTTCCGCCGGATCCGGCTCTTGCAACTGGCGCAAGCTTGCGGCAAGCGATTTCAATGATGGCAATTCGAGCAGTTCGGCCCAATTTTTGTCGCGCCCCTCGCCCAGTCCCTCTCCCCGCCGGGCGGGGAGAGGGTGGCCGGAGGCCGGGTGAGGGGAGTTCAATTTCATCAGCGGCACAATCAATTCACCGGCATGTTCCGCCGCACGCCAGTCCGCGTCGGCGCGAAATTCCTCAATTTCGAGCGACGGAAAAAATCCCCGCAACTGTGCGATAAACGGCGATGGATTCAGCGATTTGCCGTCGGCATCATGACGGGCAAAGGTCACGGCCAGTTTGTCGCTGGCGCGGGTGCAGGCGATGTAACCGTAGTAGCGTTCGCGCGCCAGGCGTTCGCGCAGGTCCGGGCCGAGCGCAATGCCGCTTCGTTTCAATTCATCGCGGTCGGTGTCCGTCAGAATCGGCGGCGTGGCGGGCGCGGCGGGGAAGACGGATTCGTTCACGCCGAGCACCAGCGTGAATTTCAAGTTTGGATTGCGGGCGCGGTCAATGGCGCCGATGAGCACCTCGTCGAGCACGGGCGGAATCACGCCCACGGTCAGGTTTGCAAGGCCCGCCTCCAGAATCGGCAGCCAATCGCGCAAGGGCAGCGCTTCGCGTGAAAACGCCAGCGCCACGTTGTCCAGCCACACGTTCATTTGTTCCCAAACCGTCGAGTGGATTGACGATTGACGATTGACGATTGAGGGCTTTTCCGGACCGGCCAGACTCCAACGCTCCAATGTTTCTTCAACGTCGAGCGCATCCCAAAACTCGCGCAAGGCTTCAGCCAATTGCCCGCCCGACGGCTGATTTTTGTGTCGCGCGAACTGCCTGGCGAAATTTTCAAATGGCGGGACAATCCTTTGGCGCAGACGTTCAAATGAGGCGTCACCGGCCGGCAAAGGTTCGCGCCATTTCGCGCCGCGCCAGCCGAATTCAAGCGCGGCATTTTCGAGCCGGTCAATTTCGGTTTCGTCAACGCCGGAGAATCCGGCCTTGAGCGCGGCAAACCAGTCGTCGTGCGGCCAGTCGAAAGCGACCGTGCGCAACGCGCTGCGGGTAAGTTCAGCGAGTGGGTGATGGGCGACGGATTCACGGCGATCCAGGAAGAAGGGGACACCATAACGACGAAACCTGCGCGCCAGCGGTTTGTGGTAATCGTCAAGGTTCCGCACCAGCACGGCGCAGTCGCGGAACCGCGCGCCAGCCCGGACGAATTTCAAAATTTCGCGCGCGGCAAAGACGGCCTCGGCCTCGGGACTTGCACAAGCGACCATCGAAATTGTGGACTCCGCTTCGCGCGAGCGAGGTTGCGGAGTCTGGAGCGCGGAATTCGGAGTAATTGAGGACGCCCAATTTTTTTCGAGGTGCGCGAGTTCAGAGTTGTTGGCAAAGCGATTTTCCCCCGAATCGCGCGGGAGCATTTTGACTTCGATTTTGCAATCTGGCCGGTTTTCAAGCCGTTGCCGGCATTGCTGAAAAGTCTTTCCCACGGAAGACCAGATGGAAAGCCAGGAAGTTTCAACCTGGGGTTCGTTTTCGAGGCAAAACGCCAGCGTCGCGCGCTCGCAATGCGGCAGGATGGCGGCAAGCAAATCCAATTCCTGCGGCGTCATCTCCGCGAAACCGTCGAGCCACAAACCGGAAATCGGCAGCGCGGATGGCGGACGACGGATGGAAGATGGGGACTGCAATGCGTCAGTGGCCGCATCGAGCAGCCGGTTTGCATCCTGCAGTTCATGTTCGGCGAGCCAGCGCGCATAGGCCTCGAGCAACAGCGCGAGGTCGTCGAGTTTATCCTGCAACTCGCGGTGGCCGGCCAGGCGGGAGGCGAGGGTGCGGAGTTTGGCCGGGGTGAAATGGTGTTGCTGCAGTTCGCCCAGCAACCGGCTCAGTTGCTGGGCGAACCCCGGCCGACGGGCGCTGCGGTGGAACAATTTCAATTCGTCCTCGTATTGCATCAACAAGGCGCGCAAAACCATCACGCGGCCTTCCTCGGTGAGCAGGCGTGGCGCAGCGACCTGCAGTTTTTCGAATACGAACTGTGCGAGCCGCTCGAATGAAAAAATGCGGAGCCGCGCGTAACCCGAAAGGGGGTGCGGCGAGACTCCCGCCTGCGCGGACGAAGCCGCTTCGTCGCGGCGAAGGCCCGGCGCGCCAGCGGTTGACGTCGCGTTCGGCTCGCGCGGCCGCTCACCCCACCATTCGGAATCAAGCAACTGCCGTTCGAGCTGGAACGTGGCCTGTTTGGGCGCCAGTAAAATCAGCGGCGGTCCTTCGGGATTTTCGCGCAAGGCGTCGCGGATTTCCGTCAGGCAGCGGAATGTCTTGCCACTGCCGGCGGGACCGAGAAGAAAGCGCGCTTGCACATGGGATTTTTTGCCCAAAGTCGCCCGGTCGCAAAGCAATTTATCCAAAAAAACATCCAACGACGTGCCGTGGGCGGTTGTGTTTTTTATTTCCTTTTGAGCGAGTTGGACTATGATTGCCCGCTGTTGGAAAAATCCGAATTCGATTCAACAACAAACAACATGGAAAGCTTATGCCACTGACACACACCCGGGAACTTTTCGCGAAGGCGTTGAAAGGCAAATACGCCCTCGGCGCGTTCAACGTCAACAATATGGAACTGCTTCAAGCCATCGTCGAGGCGTGCGAAGAGGAAAAGGCGCCGGTGATGCTCCAGATTTCCAAGGGCGCGCGCCAGTACGCCAATCCGGTCTATCTCAAGAAGCTCATTGAGGCGGCAGTCGGCCTCTCCACGATCCCGATCGCGGTGCACCTCGACCACGGCGATACATTCGAGCTGTGCAAGGATTGCATTGACGAGGGATTCACCAGCGTGATGATTGACGCCAGCCACGAGCCGTTCGAGAAAAACGTTGAAATCACCAAGAAAGTGGTGGAATACGCCCACAAACACAATGGTGTGGTGGAATCCGAACTTGGCCATCTCGTCGGCGCCCAGTTCGACGAAGGCGAGGAAGGCGGCGCCCATTCCGTCAGCGGTCATTACACCGTGCCGGAAGACGCGGTCAGATTCGTCAAGGAATCCGGCTGCGATTCACTGGCGGTCGCCATTGGCAACTCACACGGCGCCTACAAATTCAAGGGCGAACAACACCTTGATCTCGAACGCCTCAAGCTCATCAAGAAGGCGCTCATGGATGCCGGCATGGGCGACTACCCGCTGGTGCTGCACGGCGCCTCAAGCGTTCCGAAGGAATTGGCCGAGGAAATCAACAAATACGGCGGCAAACTGGGGACAGACACCGCCGGCGTGCCGGAGGCCGACATCGAAGTCGCCCGCCGCACCGGTTGCACGAAGGTGAACATTGATACTGATTTGCGCCTCGCCATGACCGCGGCCATCCGCAAAGCGTTGTTCGAAAATCCGAAGGAATTTGATCCGCGCAAATATCTCGGCCCGGCTCGGACACATGTAAAAGAACTTGTCCGGCACAAAATCAAAGACGTGCTCTGCTGTGCCGGTCACGCGTTTGATTAGTCACAAATCAAAAAAAATTTCGAACGGCTCCAAGGCAAACTGCTTGGAACATTTTGCACTTTCCGGTTTAAATTCCGGCCTGCCATTATGACACACATCGCTAGCTATTAAATCCCATGTGTGTCATTTGGGCGCTATGTTCGGCGGCTTATCAAACAGCTAAAATGCACTAACCATCTGCAAATCAATTTGATATGATTCTGACTTGGTTTTGGCATGTTCTGCGCTGATTGTTCATTGAAACAATTAACGAAAGGATAATTATGAATCTGATACGATATCAAAAACCTGATTTGGTTTGGCCGACGTTCGGGCGGCTGTCTAGTTTGCGGGACGAACTGGATCGGCTGTTTGAATCGCCGTTTGCTGAGATGACCCGCACTTCACAACTGTTGAGTGGCTGGACACCGGCGCTCGACGTTTATGAGGACAAGGAAAACTTCATCGTCAAAGCCGAGCTGCCGGGCATGAAGAAAGAGGACATCGAAGTGTCGCTTCACGACGGGAGCCTGAGCATTTCCGGCGAACGCAAGAGCGAAAGCAAACACGAAGATGCCGAGGTGTGCCGCGCCGAACGGTTTTTTGGCCGGTTCCAACGCGCCGTGACGCTGCCCGCGCCAGTAGCGGCGGACAAGGTCAAGGCGCAATACAAGGATGGTGTCCTGACGGTGACGCTTCCCAAGACCGAGGAGGCGAAACCGAAACAAATTGACGTTTCGGTCAGTTGAAAACCGCCGGCGGGGATTTCCCCGCCGGAAGGCTCAAGAATCTTAAAACCTTTTTTACGAAACCATGAAACAGACACTGGAAAAAGAAGCTCCCAAGAGCATTGAACGCACCGCGGCGGCGGAATTCGTCTCACCCGGGGTGAACATCTACGAAATGAAGGACGGCTACCTGCTTGAGGCCGAAATGCCTGGCGTGGGCAAGGACGGTTTGGAGATCACGCTCGAAGGCAACGAATTGACCATCACGGGCCGGCGGAATGTCGAAAACGCGGACGGGGAATTGCTTTTCCGCGAACGTTCGCGGTTGGAATTCCAGCGCACCTTCGAACTGGATCCGGCGATTGACACCGCACGCATCAACGCGAAAATCAATCAGGGTTTGCTCACCTTGTCACTGCCCAAGTCCGAGGAGGTCAAGCCGCGCCGGATTGCCGTGAGTGAGTAAACCGCGGTTGGCTGGCAAAACAAATCCCATGGCCCAACCCGTGGGATTTTCTTTTTTCGGGGCGCGATGGCAGTCTGCTTTCGTCTCCCATAGTTTTGCAGGCTTGCCGGGTCGTAGCGCGGAGCATGGGTCTCAGAAGGTTCCGCGGGTCCGCCTTCACTTCGTTCCGGCGCGACAGCCCTCGCCGTCCGCTCGAAAAGCTGGCATGCCGAGCCGTAGCTCGGTACGTAGCGGAGAGCGAAGGCTGGTGGTGGGAGAAGGATTCGAACCTTCGTAGGCGTAAGCCAGCAGATTTACAGTCTGTCCTCGTTGGCCACTTGAGTATCCCACCAGTTCAGTAGCAACCACTTGCCGACTGTTCTAGCTGTTGTTCTTTTGCTCATTCTATCCCTCGCGACGCAAATTGCCATGCGCACGCACACAATGATCTGCACGGCACGGGTGGAAAAAAACGCCAATCGCCTCTCCATAGACGGCAAATGGCGGTCACTTCCACGGATTCCGCAATTGCTGCAATCCGCCTGCAACAGAATGTATTTTGGACGAATTAAAATCAACGGCAAGCTGATTTGTAAAAGCGCGAGCGGCCAAGACGAAGCCGCCGGGCGTAACGCAACGTGTCGGCACCCGTGTTTGGGTTCACGACCGTTTCAACACGCGAAAGAAACCACCTTCGCGTCCGACGCCGATGACAAGCGCCGCCAGTCAGAAGTCGGAATCGAGCAGCGCAGGATTGGGGCGGGGTTGCGGCAAATTATTCGGAAGCGGGATTTTCGACGGACGCGCGGCGATAATTGATTCCGAGTTGGGCGAGCCGCCGGGCGTGGGTTTGCAACCGCCGCGTGAAGTCGTCCCAGTCACGTGAATCTTTGGCCGACCAGGTAACTTCCGCGAGCGCGCAGGCGCGCGGGAAGATCATGTATTCCGCGTGTTTCAAGTTGGGAACCTGTTCCGTCCACAAATTGCCCTGGGCACCGAGGATGTGCGATTGCAACGGCGGCGGGACATTCGTGGGCATGGGCTCGAAAGCATACATTTTGTTCAATGTCAGCGGCCCACCCCAAGCGGCAGCTTTCGGCTCGGTTTCATGATTGCTCGACTGGTAAAAGTCGAAATAGCAATACGCCGTGGGCGTCATCACCACATCGTGACCGGCACTCGCCGCTTCCTTTGCCCCGCCGATCCAGTCCATGACCGCTGCGTTTTGTGCGAGTCCGCCCTGTAAAATCTCGCTCCAGCCAATCATCGTACGTCCGTGGGCGCTGACGAATTTTTCGATGCGCCGGATGAACCAGCTTTGCAATTCCTCTTCGTTCTTCAACCCTTCCCGTTTTATGAGTGCCTGGCATTCCGGACTGTTTTTCCAGGTATCTTTCGGCACCTCATCGCCGCCAACGTGAACGTATTTGCCGGGAAAGAGTTGAAACACCTCGGCCAGCACGTCGTCCAAAAACTTGAATGTTTCGTCATTGGCCGGGTTATAGATGCCGTTGAAGACCCCGCCTTCGAGCGGAATGGTGAATGGCCCACCGGTGCAACTGAATTGCGGATAAGCCGCCAGTGCCGCCGTCGCGTGGCCGGGCATTTCGATTTCCGGCACGACGATGATGTGCCGCGCTGCCGCGTAAGCCACGACTTCACGAATGTCGGCTGGCGTATAAAATCCGCCATAACGTCCATCCGGGCCGTAGGCCGTCGTGGATTTTGGATCGAGACCGAACCCAACGCCCGAACGCCACGCGCCGACCTGGGTGAGCTTGGGATATTTTTTGATTTCAATCCGCCAGCCTTGATCATCCGTCAAATGCCAGTGAAACGTGTTCAACTTGTGCAACGCCATCGCGTCGAGAATGGTTTCGACTTCGGATTTACTGAAAAAATGGCGACTTACGTCGAGCATCAATCCGCGCCATTTGAACCGCGGCCAGTCTTCAATTTGAACACACGGCATTTGCCAGTCCACGTTTGTCACCAGGTTTGTAGAAAAAATTTCCGGCGGCAATAATTGGAACAAGGTTTGCACGCCGTAAAACAAACCCGCTTGCGTCCGCGCGCGAATCACGACTGAATCCGGCGCGACGGTAAGTTCGTAACCTTCCGCCCCCAAATTCGTATTTGCATCCTTGGTCGTCAACCGAATGCCGTCCTTAAAAGAGGATTTCGTGTCGGTTTTGAGCGGATAGCCGGTGGATTTGCGAAGTCGCTCCGCCAAAAATTTTCCAGTTTCGCGTGAAGCGGCATCCACAAAGATGTGTGTATCCTGTGTGAGTTTGAACGCACCAGCGTGAAGGGTCATTTTTTGTGGCAACGGAATGACGGCCGGGCTGTTTGTCTCGGTGGCGCAGGCCGTTGCGACTGACAGGCAGATAAAAATTCCGGCGATTGCAGGTTTTGTTTTCATGTTTAATTTCATCATGTCGTGGTTGATCGGTCAATTTTTTTCCCGCCTTCACAATGTTCCTCAATTTCTTCCAGGGTTTTTCCCCTGGTTTCCGGCAGAAGAGACGCGACCGTGATGAAGTAAATCACGGTGGAGCCGGTGAATGCAATGAACATCGTCGAATTGCCATATTTGCCGACGGTCGGAAGAAAATTGGCGTCGATGGCCGTCGAGAGGGCCTGGTGGATGAGCAGCGCAATGCACGAAACGGATGATTAACGCCGGATTTTTGAGAATGAACCGCCATGGCAGTCTTACCGCAATGGATGAAACGCTTCCAGTCCGGGTGGCCATCCAGTGAACCCTGTCCGGCGGAACAATTAAATAATTTCCACCGCCGCGCTTCCTGAACCTTCGGGAAAGGACCAGACGGAGAAAAACATTCCGAAGACCGGCGCGTGCGATCCGAAATCACCCCGGCTTTACCCCCAAAACAGGGGATGGACGTAATCGGAAAAATTATTCTATACTGGCTAACGTAAGCAAATGAATGACAAAGACAAAACAGGCAATACGAGCGCCTGGATTTGATTTGCGAAACCAAACGGACTGGGAGTTCATTTAACCCAAACAACCCAAACGAAATATGAAATCAACAAAAAAGCCTGTCACGTGGAAACACACGGTGCTGCCATTCGCGGCGGCATTTGCATTACTGGGCATTCGCGCCGCCAGCGCAGCGGATTATCCCACAACAATTTTGGCGGACAACCCCATTTGCTACCTCCGTTTAGAGGAAACCTCCGGCAGTACGGCGGCCGACAGCAGTGCCTCCGGTGCGTATCCTGGCGTTTACAATTTCGTCGGCGGCTACCCATTGCTGGGTCAACCTGGCATAGACACCAACTCTATTACTTTGTCAGTGGCCCAATTGTTTGCTGCCGTCACCGTTGGCTATTATGACGCGCTCAACCAGCAAGCGCCGTTTTCTTTCGAGATTTGGGCCCGGCCGACCAGCATCGACTCAGTTAACTGGCGCTGTCCGATCGGCAACTTTTCCGGTTGGGGGACGGCCACCCAGTCTGGCTGGTATATCTATCAGTCGCCGGGGGCGCCCAGCACCTTTGCTTGCATTACCGCGAGTGGGGTCTGGATTACCTCGCCGGCCATTACGCTGTTCAACTGGTACCACTTGGTCGGAACCTACGATGGAACGAACATGAGCTTTTACGTGAATGGCGTGCTGATCGGAACGCAGAACGCCAGTGGTTATACGGCCAATTCCGTCAATAATGCTGGGGTTAATCCTATTGCTCTGGGCTATCGTGGCGACGCATCCGGATATGGAGAGTTCGATGGGGGCTTGGACGAATTTGCCTATTATACCAACGCGCTGACGCCGGCCCAGGTTTTGACCCACTACCAGGTCGGAACCAACTCTTTCCGCGTGGCGGCTGTTGCGCCCACAATCCTGACGGATGTGATGTCAACCAACGCCTACGCCGGACAAACCGTGCAGTTCAACGTCGTCGCTGACGGCACAGCTCCACTGACATACCTTTGGTACAAGGGAACGTCTTTGGGAACGAATTTGGTAGCCTCAGGCGCCGATAATGTTCTGACCTTTACTTGTACTCCCGCGGACGACGGCTCGACCTACCAGGTGATTATCACCAACTACGTCGGCTCTATAACCAGCAGCGTGGCAACCCTCTCCGTTTCAACCGGTCTCCAGATCGACGCCCCACTGACTTCCATTATTCGCAACGTCGGCAGCGCGGCGGCGTTTGAAATCGTGGCCGAGGGCGCGCTGCCGATAACTTATCAATGGCACAATGGAGACGGGTCGCTGATTCCCGGCGCCACCAATTCGATCTTGTGGTTGTCAAATGTTCAGTTAACCAACGATGGCTCGACCTATTACGTCAGTGTCATCAATCCTTATACTTCCCAAGACAGCGGCCCGGCCACCCTCAACGTTCAAGCCCGTGCGGTCAATGTCCCGATTACTAAATACGCCAAAGTGGTTGTGGCCGACAACCCCGTTGCTTATTGGCGTCTGGACGAGCCGGATGGCAGCAGCACTGCGGTTGATGCCGTTGGCAGCTTCGACGGAGCCTACATTGCGGGAGCGGGCAGCTTTACTTTCGACGCAACCACCGGCATTCCTAACGAAACCGACGGGGCCTTGGGCGTCGCAAACGGGGCGACGGTTAGCATTCCCTATGCGATTGAAATCAATCCGCCGGGCGCGTTCTCGGTGGAAGGTTGGTTCCAGCCCGCCTCACTCGCAGCCGATGGCAACGATTATCGGACGCCGTTGTCATCCATGAGCAATCCCTATGGTGCCGGCCCAACTGGCTGGCTGGTGTATCAGACGGGCGGCAACAATTGGTCCTGGTGGCCTTATAATGGTTTCTGGACGGGCGTCCAGCTTACTGACCCAGACACCATCGTTGCCGGCCAGTGGTATTACCTGACGCTCACCTATGACGGCACAACGTTCACCTTCTACGTTAACGGCGTGGCGAAAGCTTCCGGGACGGACAGCGGATTTGCACAGAACGGAAATGTGCCTGTCGGTGGCGCCGCCAGCTACAACTACAACTACAACACCACCCCCGGCCTGCCCACCGGCAGCAGCCCGGCGGTTCTCGGCTGGCGTTCGGACTCCGGCTTCAATCCGTTCGACGGCACCATGGACGATGTGGCGGTGTACAACTATGCGCTCAACCCGCAACAGATCCAGAACCATTACCTGAACACGACGCACCTTTCCATTGTGACTTCCGGCGGCGAATTCGTGATTACTTGGCCGACGGGCACACTTCAGTCGGCAACGAATGTCAGCGGGCCATATGTTAATGTTGTCCCCCCGGCCACGTCGCCTTATACGAATTCTGTGAGCGGGACGCAGCGCCTCTTTTATCGAGCCCAGCTACAGTAATTATTTGAATTCATCGGCCGGGGTGGCGCGTCATCCCGGCCGATGCAAAGCAGTGGCAAGATGATGAGCAAAATGATGGAAAACCGAGCTTTGAGGGTTTCTCATTCCAAAGTCATTCACCGTGGCCAAACGGCTTTCACTTTGATTGAACTGCTCGTGGTCATCGCCATTATCGCCATTCTTGCAGCCATGCTCCTCCCGGCACTAGCCAGGGCAAAAATGAGGGCGCAGGCGTTTCAATGCCTGAACAATTTGAAGCAATTGAATTTGTGCGGGATTATGTATGCCAGCGATAATAATGGAGTATTCGCTCAAAACAACCCGACTGCCAGCGCGTCTAAGGGTTCCTGGATTCAGGGAGACATGAGTGACACCGTTTCACAATATGGACAAGTCACCCCGGGTGTGCTTGATTCCACCAATCCCCTTTGTAACACCACAGGAACCTTCTGGCCTTACAACCAGAGTTTAGACCTCTATCATTGCCCGGCAGATCTCAGCATGACAAAAGGTGTTCCCAAAGTGCGCAGTTATTCAATGAATGCCTGGATCGGAACCACTCATGCACAGGACACCGGCATTTTTGGATCGGGTGGCTTAAATTATGTCTGCTACCTGAAAGAAAGTGACATGCGGGCGCCGGTCGCAACGTGGTACTTGATTGATGAATATGAAACGGTCAACAGCGGCTTTGGCATCAATGATGGATTCTTTTGGGTGGATGTGTCCGGCAAATATCCTTGGGCTAATTCTGGGCTTCACTCTGACTTTCCGGCGACCCGACACGGCCGGGGCTATGGACTCTCATTCGGCGATGGCCATTCTGAAATATACAAACTGCTGGACGGTCGCACCGCCTACCCGGTTCCATCAAACGTTAACTCGCCTCCAAACCCTGATTTCGCCAAGCTGCAAAGCGTGACCACGGTGCATAAGTAAGCTTGGAACTGGCAGATAAAGCTTTTTATGTTATCATGGCTTGTGGGTTTTAAGTGCAAGGAATTTAGCTGGAAACGACGGCTGGCTCTTTCAATTGGTGTCTGGTCACTTTTTTCTGTAGGCGCCCACGCTGACCTTTGGCGGACGGCTTACTACCCGGGATGGGAGCAAAGTTCCATGCCCGCTTCCAATATTGATTTCACCGCACTGACTCACATCATCCATTTTTCGGTCATTCCCAACCCAGACGGCACCCTGAACAGCAGCGACAACGGTGTCACCTTCGCCAATTCCACGGACATTGTTACGCGGGCGCACGCCGCCGGCAAACCCGTGCTCATTTGTGCAGGCGGTGGCGGCAGTGAAAGCGCTTTTCAAGCAGCCACGAGCAACGCCAATTTATCTGCGTTCATCAGTAACCTTACGAATTTTATGGCGGCACGCGGTTACGACGGCGTGGACCTTGACTGGGAGCCGCTCACGGACGCCGACGCCGGACAATTTACGAATTTGGTGAATAGTCTGCGCTCTGCGTTGAATGCTTTTCCCCAGCACAAGTTGTTGACTGTCGCCGCGGGCGCGTATCCGCCTTACGGAGACTCTCCGACTGCGGAATACACCATGTTCGCCGCGCTGCAAAATCAGTTCGACCAGATTAACATCATGACTTACGACCTGTCCGGACCCTGGCCGGGTTGGGTGACCTGGTTCAATTCGCCCATCTACGACGGTGGCTACCGCTTTCCCAGCACCGGCGGTCTGGTCCCATCGGTGGACGGTGCGGTTGGGAATTTCATCGCCAACGGCGCGTTGGCCGCCAAACTCGGCATCGGCATCGCCTTTTATGGATATATCTGGACCGGCGGCAGCGGTACCTCAACCGGGGGCGTTACCCAACCACGGCAATCCTGGACTGTTGCGCCAACAAATTTCGCCGTTTCGTATACCACGATCATGACCGGTTATTATCAATCAAACCTGTACCACTGGGATACCAGCGCGCAGGCTGCCTATCTCAGTATTACCAATGCCAACCCGACCAACGACATGTTCGTTTCCTATGATGATCAACGTACGTGCCAGGCGAAAGTCAGTTACGCCCGCAACCACGACCTCGGCGGCGTGATGATTTGGGAACTTGCCCAGGATCATCAGACGGGACAGCCGGATCCGTTGCTACAGGCACTCAAACAGGCTTTGGCTACGCCAGGTCTAATCACTATCCAAAACCTCGGTGGGGACATCGAATTGAGCTTTACCAGCCTTCCGCTGGGTTCTTACGGTGTGGAATGGACTGGCGATTTGACCAGCAATGTTTGGAATACGCTTGCCGTCACCAACGTATCTGGTCCTGGCGGGGTTCTCCAGGTTGTTGACCCTGATGCAGCCAGCCAGCCACAGCGTTTCTATCGTGTACAGACGCCGCCTTGAGTTGCGCTGAAAAATTCTTTTACGGAAGTGTGAAGATGTCAAGAACGGTTGCTGGGCCGTAATCAGACGAAAGATTTGAAGCCAAAAAAGCGCCACCGCTCGCCGCCACTTCTTCAATTCCCACTCCACCGCCCGCCAAAAGTGTAAACCAGGTTGTGAGAACAACTGTTAGCGATGTGGTGACAACGTTCAACAGCGCCGCCCTGCCAGTGCGTGGGCTGGACAGCAAGCCACGCCGCCGCGCGCTTGTCAATTCGCCCGCGCTTGTTAGCTTGGTGTGATGTTCGACTCATTAAGCGGCAAGCTCCAGAACGCCTTCCGGAACCTGCGCGGACTCGGAAAAATTTCCGAGGCCAACATCGCCGATTCCCTGCGCGAAGTGCGCATGGCATTGCTGGAGGCCGACGTGAATTTCAAGGTCGCCCGCGATTTCATCGAGCGTGTCAAAACCAAGTCCATCGGCGCCGAGGTCGTCCAAAGCATCCAGCCCGGCCAGCAGATCATAAAAATCATCCATGACGAACTCGTCGAATTGCTCGGTTCGCAAAACGCCGCGTTGAATCTCAGCGCCAATCCAACTTGCATCCTGATGATTGGTTTGCACGGCTCCGGCAAGACGACTTCCAGCGGCAAGCTCGCGCGGTTGCTCCAGAGACAAGGACGCCAGCCGTTGCTCGTCGCGGCGGATGTCTATCGTCCGGCGGCTATGGACCAGTTGGATACGCTTGGCAAACAGCTTGAATTGCCGGTTTTCGTCAAACGCGGCGAAACGGATGTTTCGAAAATCGCGCGCGAAGCTTTGGATTTTGCGAAAGCCAACAACCGCAACGTTCTGATTTTCGACACCGCTGGGCGTTTGCAGATTGACGAGCCACTGGTGCAGGAACTCGTCCGCCTGCGCGACCTGGTGAAGCCGCAGGAAATCCTGCTCGTGCTGGACGCTGCCACCGGCCAGGAAGCCGTGAACGTGGCCACGCATTTCGATCAGGCGCTGCAAATTACCGGCTCGATTCTGACGAAGCTCGACGGCGACGCGCGCGGCGGCGCGGCGTTGAGCATGAAGGCCGTTACCGGCAAGCCCATCAAGTTCGCCGGCGTGGGTGAAAAGCTGGAGGAGTTCGAACCGTTTCATCCCGAGCGCATGGCGTCGCGGATTCTCGGCATGGGCGACGTCGTCAGCCTCGTCGAGAAGGCTGTTGAAGCCGTGGATCTGGATGACGCGAAGCGCCTGGAAGAAAAGATGCGCAAAGGCCAGTTCACGCTGGAGGATTTTCTGGAACAACTGCGCCAGATGAAAAAGCTTGGCTCGCTCGAAAGCGTCGTCGGGATGCTGCCGGGCGGCACGGAGATGTTGAAAAAGCAGGGTGATTTGTCAAAGCAGGAAAAGGAATTCAAACGCATGGAAGGGATGATTTGCGCGATGACACTGCAGGAACGCAGAAACCCGGCTCTCCTGAACGCCAAGCGCCGCATCCGCATTGCCAAAGGCAGCGGCGTGAGCGTGACGGAGCTGAACACGATGCTGAACAAGTTTGGCCAGATGCAGCAGATGATGAAGAAGATGGGCAAGTTCCAGCGCATGATGGCCAAGATGGGCGGCGGCCTGCCGGGGATGCTGCGGAGGTGAATTGCAATGGCTACGACGAATTACAGAACATTATTGCCGCCGTGTCCGTCCATTTTGTGAACCTCCGGAACTAAAAATGACGCTATTCCAAAGATACAAACGATTAACTCTCTGGAATAAATTTGGAGTCATTGCTTCAATTGTAGGAATTCTAGCTTTTATTTTAACAGTAGTTACCTTGCTATTGCCTGAACGATCAAAACCACGCCCGCATTTTACATTTAAATTGCGAGTGGATGGTGCCCCCTTGATTGATAGGGTTGAACTTACCAACGACTTCTTGGCTTATACCGATTTTGGAAAAGTTCAAGGTGTTTTGGGATTTCTGTTTGTTCCAATACAAATGGGACAATCAAATTCTGAATTTGAATTTTTTGTTAAAAACAATTCAGAAGTCGCAGCCGAGAATATCGAGGCAGCGATTTTTGTTCCCAAAACAACGCAGTGTATTCCAGACCCCGCATGGTCAAGGGTGGCGCCAGACTGGATCTTCTCGGATACCGAAAAAATTGGCGCCATTGAAACAAACGAGATGGAATCGTTCGGATATCGCATCCCCAATGGGCTGCTTCCAAAAGATGGCACTGAGCTTCCGCCTATAAAATTAAGTCCTCTCCAATTACCACTTGCAATACCCCAAATGCCACAAGTGGTGATTATCGAAGCGCGCGCAAAAGATTGGTCAGACACAGCGGTTGATTTCGATTTATGCTTTTTGCCAAATTCTATTTTTGGGACAAATGATTTCCACAAGCCTTTCGTTTTATCTAAAACAGAATTAAAGACGATACAGCTTTCTCCAGAAATTCTTAAAGAGTTACAAAAATAAATTCGTGGTTTTCGACTTCTGATGGCTGCGATTTACAGTTGAACGGCTTAACTTCACAGCGGGGTGCCGACTTTGATTCCGTGCTTCAGGCAATACGCGCCGTTGTCCACGTATTTTTCCGCCCACCATTTCAGTCCGGCGCGTTCTTTGGGGGTCAATTTGCGCGCAACCCTCGCCGGTGCGCCGAGGACGAGTGAACCGGGTGGGATTTTCATTCCCTGTTTTACGAGGGCTTTCGCGCCGATGATGGATTGTTTGCCGATGACCGCGCCATCCAGAATCACCGCGCCCATGCCGACGAGCACTTCGTTGCCAACTTTGCACGCGTGGACAATCGCGCCGTGGCCGACGGTCACCTAGTTGCCGATGACACACGCATAGTCGTCGGCGAGGTGCAGCACCGCGTTGTCCTGGATGTTCGTATGATGCCCGACGACGATGCGGTTGATGTCGCCGCGGACGATGGCGCCATACCACACACTGGAATTCGCGCCGAGTGTCACGTCGCCGAGCACGACTGCGGTTTTGGCGATGTAAACGCCCCGGCCGAGTTTCGGCTGTTTGCGCAGGAAGGTGTCCAGTTGTTTTGAAACGTTGGTTTTTTTGAGCTGCACGGCTCAAGGCTGCCTTCGGCATACCTGCCGGTCAAGCGGACGGATTCGAAAGCAGTGTCCTCACTTGGCCCGCGGCTTGGTGCGCCGCTGCCGCGCCACTACAAAATCAAAACATTCCCGTCCGGATTGTAACCAAGTCTGGTGGGGCGAGGCTGCTGACGAGCCAGCTCGCGGGTACGCTCGCCCCACCAAGCCCCTGTCAAATCCAGTTCAGGCCGCTGCCATGCGGGTTTTGCCGCCGAACAAACTTTTGATCCATTGCCAGACGGCGCGAAGGCCGGTGGGGCGCACGTCCGCGAAACCGTAGATGGAGGCGAGTTGTTCCTCGTGCGAACGGTAGCGGGGCGGCAACAGGAAGGCGGTGCGGGCGCTGTCACCGTCGAGCTGGAGAATTTCCGAGAAGAACGCGCCCTTGCCGACGGCGTATTCGGCCTCGGGCAGGGCGAGGACGCGTCCCGACAGCACCAGCCACGGGCGATATTTGAAAATGAGATTTCCCTTTTCATCGCGCGAAAGCCGGCCGTAGGAGCGGGTGGGAACCTTGTTGATTTTACGGCCGAGGAACATGCGGTTTTCGGTTTTGTCCGGTGTGAAACGGCTGTGACGGACGGTGAAAAAATCCCAAATGAACATCAGCCCGAAGAATGACAGGCGGAACGACCAGCCGGCAATCAGGTAGGAAAACAGAATGATAACCAACGCCCAAGCCGCGCCCATCCACGGATTTATCAGGGAACTGGCGGCGACGCTGGCAAGGACGGCGGTTCGGAAGGTCTTGAGCGCGGCATCCACAATCGTGAATGGGCTCAGCAAAATCAGGATGTTGATGGTGTTGGCCGCGAGGAAGACGATGAAAAAGGCGGCCATGGCAATCGGGATCATCAGGACGTTGTACAGCCAGGAAAGGTCAATCGTCGCCAATCCGATGGAACTGAGCGATGCACCATCCGAGATGTGCGCGTGGAACGTGGAGACGGCGAGCGGCACGAACGCGCCGGTCGCAACCAGGCCGCTGATCTTGTTTTCCATGGCTTCGAGCACGTCAAACGGTTTTTTCAGCACCGTCGGCAACGCGATCCCGGCGGTGTCCTTGACGAAGCACAAACCGACGAGCAGTAGCGCGGGCACGAAAAACCAGGGACTGGAGTACCACGAAAGCCCAGCCCGCGCCTCGGGCGTTTTGGCCGCGTAAAATTGGTACGCCCCGACGACGCTCACGCCCAGCAACGGCGAAATGGCCACGCCAGTGATCATCGAAAGATTCTGGGCGATTTGTTGGCCGGACAGGGATTGCCCGCCGGAACCGGCACTGGCCGTGGTCTGTGCCTGCGCCGTGAACGACGTGAGGCCGAGGAGGATGAAGGTGATAAGCCAACAGCTCTCTTTCATGGTCCTAAATTGCCCAATTTATGCCGACTGTAAAGTGGGCATGTAACTTTTCAGTCGGTGCGTTTCCGGCGGCGGCAATTCCGACGACAGGCAACTAAAAAACAGAAAACCGGATTTTTCAAATTTGTTCAAGGCGCATCATTTGGTAAAGTGACGTCCGAATGACGAAACAGTTGTTACCAGATCCCCCGTTGCCCCGGCGGCGGCTGCCGCGTTCGTTCAAGGATTTGACGCCCTCGAAGCATTTCAACCCGCGCACGTTTTTTCGTGAACTGGTCTGGAAGGCGCTGCTGACCCGGCGCACGGGACAGCATCGCCACCCGATTTTTCCCAAACTCAAACGCGGCCAGGTCGCCGTGACGTGGATCGGCCACGCCTCATTTTTGATCCAGTTCACGGACCTGAACGTGTTGATTGACCCGAACTTTGCGAACTGGCTGTTTCTGTTGAAGCGCCTGAAACGCTCCGGCCTGAAAATCCGGGATTTGCCGCCGATTGACCTCGTGCTGCTGACGCATGCGCATTTCGATCATTTTCACAAGCCCACCTTGCGCCGCCTGCCGTATCCGAAAATCGGCATCATGCCGCGGGGCGTCGGCGATCTGGCCCAGAACCTCGGCTTTGCGCGGATCATCGAGCTGGACTGGTGGGAAAGCTTCTGGCAACGCAATTGGAAGGTTACGTTCACGCCGAGCCGGCATTGGGGCGCGCGCACGCTGCACGATCACCACCGCGGTTACGGCGGGTTCGTTTTGGAGCATCAAGGCCGGACGATTTATCACGCCGGCGACAGCGCTTATTTTGACGGCTTCAAGGACATCGGAAGGCATCTTTACCCGGAAATCGCGCTGCTGCCCATCGGCGCGTATCACCCGGAATCGTTCCGCCGGGTGCATATGGGACCGGACGAAGCGGTGCGGGCATTCCGGGATTTGCGGGCGCGGTGGCTGGTGCCAATGCATTACGGGACCTTCAAGTTGTCGTTCGAGGAAATGGACGAGCCGCCGCGCTGGCTGCGTGAAATTGCCGCAAAGGAAAATCTCACGCAAAAGTTGCGAATACTTGACGAGGGCGTGCCGACAGTGTTTTGATTGGCAAAATTGCGCCGCGCCAACATGACCGACGACAACGGCAATTACCACGCATCGCCACTGGAGGCGCTGCGGCGTTACGTTCCGTTGGTGGTCTGGGTGATTGTCATTCTGGTCATTCTGGCCATCCCCTTGAAAATCATCAGCTACGGCTATCTGCCGGGTGACGACGCGTTGCGGCACGCAGCGAAGGCGGTGAGCGGCAAGCCGTGGTCGGAAATCCTCGTCCTCAACCGCACCTACCAGATTGATCATGAGTTTGGCTGGAACCTGCTGCTGGAAAAAATCCATCAGTGGGAAAACTGGGATGCCGAAGCGCTGGTGATTTTTTCCGTCGTGGGGCTTTTCGTTCTGACAGGGTGGTCGGTGCTGCCCTGGCTCAAGCGGCCGGAGGCGTGGCTGATCACGTTGGTGGCGGCGATGATTGTCTCGGACCTCCCGCAGCGGTTCACGCTCGGACGGCCATTCCTGGTGACATTGTCGGTTTTGATGACCCTGCTGCTGTGGCAGATGCACGACTCATCGTCGCCGAAATGGCGGATGATTTTGTTGATGACCGGTTTGTTCGCCATTTCGACATTTGTGCATGGAGCCTGGTATTTGTGGGTGTTGCTCATCGCCGCGTTTTTCTTTGCCGGACAGTTTCGCTGGGGGCTGGCGCTGACGGCGGGCTGGGTCATGGGGGTTTTGCTCGGGTCGGCGCTTACAGGACATCCCGTGGATTATCCGGTGCAAGCGGTGAAACTCGCGCTGCTCGCCGGCAGTATGCACCCCACGACGCGCACGATGGCGTCGGAATTGCAACCGTTTGGCGGTGACGTGCTGGCGTTGATCATTCTGGGCAGCCTGCTGATTTTGCGCCAACTGGCGAAATTAAACGCGCGGCCGCTGACCGCGACCCCGGCATTCTGGCTCATTTGTTTCTGCTGGGTGCTCGCCTTCAGAATCTCACGTTTCTGGGAGGATTGGGGCTGGCCGGCATTGATGGTTTTGATGACATGCGATTTGCAGTTGCTGTTGCAGGCGCGTTTGGCGGCCGATTCGTTCAAACGGTTGGGGCTGGTGTGCGGGCTGGGGGCGGCGGCGTTTTTGTGTTTGACCAGCGATCTGAACAGCCGCTGGTCCTCAACACTCGTGAGTCAATACCTGACGGCCGACAATCCCGACCTCAACGGCTGGATGCCGGACAAAGGCGGCATTTTTTACTCGGCAGACGTGACTTTGTTTTTCCAGACATTCTTCAAAAATCCCAGGGGCGACTGGCGTTACATGCTGGGTTTCGAGCCGACGTGGATGCCGAAGGAAGATTTCGAGGTTTATCACAAAGTCTTGTGGAATTACGGCGACGCCAAAGCCTACGCGCCGTGGGTGGAGAAAATGCGTCCGGCAGACCGGCTGGTCATGCGCGGCGGACGCGGCAGCCCGCCCAACATTCCGCAACTTGAATGGAATTACGGTGTCAGCGGCATCTGGATTGGGCGATTGCCGCGCACCAACGCACCGCCGCCGAAGCCGACCATTCCGGCCACAGCGCCCCGGTAAATTTTTTCACGTGATGCGCCGATGACAAACGACCAGAACAATTTTTTTGCGACGCGCTTAAACGCGCTGCGGCATTACGTTCCGCTGGCGGTCTGGGTGATGGTCGTTCTGGTCATTCTGGCCATCCCTTTGAAGATCATCAGCTACGGCTATCTGCCGCCAGACGACGCCTTGCGGCACGCGGCGAAAGCCGTGAGCGGCAAACCCTGGCCGGAAATTCTGGTGCTTGGCCCCGCCTTCCAGATTGACCACAACTATGGCTGGCATTTCCTGCTGCGGCAGATTTACCTTTGGAGCCACTGTGGCACCGAAGGACTGGTCGTGTTCGCCGTCGTGGCCCTGTTCACGCTGGTGGGTTGGTCGGCGCTGCCGTGGTTAAAACGACCGGAAGCGTGGTTGATGACGTTGATCGCCATCGCCCTCACTTCGGGAGTTTTGGGGCGCCTCATGCTCGGCCGTCCGTTTCTGCTGACGATTGCCGGACTCTTGATCATTCTTTTCGTCTGGCAGGTTCGGGGTTCAACGCCACCGAAATGGTGGACGGGTGTGTGGATGGCTCTATTGATTGCGATTTGTTCGTTTGTGCATGGTGTGTGGTATCTCTGGGCGCTCCCGGTGGCAGCCTTCTTCCTCGCCGGACAATTTCGTTGGGGATTGACGTTGATGGCAGGATGGATCGTGGGAGTATTTCTGGGCGCCTCCTTTACCGGTCATCCGCTTGAATCCCTGTACCAGGCCGTCGTCATGGCCTATCGCGCTTTTGGAATGCACCTGACTCAACGCACCATGGTCACCGAATTTCGGCCGTCGGCCGGTGATGTTTTCGGGCTGATCCTCCTGGGTGGGCTGCTGATTTTGCGCCAACTGGCCGGATTGAAAGCGCGATCGCTGGCCACCAATCCGGCTTTCTGGCTCGCCGTGCTGGCCTGGGTGCTCGGTTTCAAAGCGGTGCGTTTCGCGGCCGACTGGGGCTGGCCGGCGTTGATGGTTTTAATCACGTGCGATTTGCAGTTGCTTCTGGAAACGCGTCTGGCGGCGGATTCGTTCAAGCGCCTGGCGCTGGTCGGTGGGCTGGCGGTAGCGACCTTTTTGGCCACCACCAGTGACTGCGACAGCCGCTGGACGTCTAATCTAACCCAGCAATATCTTACACCGGACGACAAAAACCTCACGGGTTGGCTGCCGGACAAAGGCGGCATCCTTTATTCTTCGGAGATGGCGATTTTCTATCAAACCTTTTTCAAAAATCCCAACGGCGATTGGCGATACATTCTGGGTTATGAACCGGCGCTGATGCCCGACGAAGATTTCCAGGTGTTCCACAAAATCCTGTGGAATTTCGGCGACGCCAAAGCCTACGCGCCGTGGGTGGAGAAAATGCGGCCGGCAGACCGGCTGGTCATCTTTGGCGGACGCGGCAGCCCGCCCAACATTCCGCAGCTCGAATGGAATTACGGCGTCAGCGGCATCTGGATCGGGCGGTTGCCGCGCACCAATGCGCCGCCGCCGGCGCCGACCATTCCGGCGACGGCGCCGCGCGATGATTCAACGAAGTGACAATTCGTCGAATTTCCGCGCGAGCACAAAATCCATTTTCGTCAACCCGCCCGCGTCATGGGTCGTGAGCGTGAGCGTCACCTTGTTCCAGCGGATGTCAATGTCCGGATGATGCCAGGCCTGTTCGGCGAGTTCGGCGACGGCGTCCACGAATCTTATCGCTGCGGGGAAATCCTTGAATTGAAACGTCCGCGCCATCGTCGCCCCCTGCAATTTCCAGTCGGGCACGCCGGCGCGCGCGGTTTTGATTTGAGCGGCGGAGAATTTTTTCATGGTCAAAACCATTCCTTGCGTCCATCCACGTAAACCCGCACGAATTCCTCGTCGGGCTTGCACAGGTAGATGATGCCTTCGATGAGACCGATGATGTGCATGAGGGGCGAAAGGATGAAGCAGGAAAGCACGGTGACCAGCAGCATGATCAAACCGGCGCCGGTGTAGCCCAGAATGAATTTATGAATGCCCAGCGAACCCAGCAGAATTCCGAAGATGCCCGCCGCGATTTTGTGCGAGGCCCGCGCGGCGACAGCGCCGGGTGCCGGGATAATCGGCGGCGGGACGGCATTCAAATCCGCGATGAATTCAGGAAAGGAACTCAGCGGTTTCCAGTCCGGGGCGCCTTCCGTCTGAACGAGGGTTTGGGCGTGGACGCGGTTCTCGGCGAGCCAGCGCCGGATTTGCTCCGCGTTGGCCGGGCCATATTGCCGGCCATCGGTTCCGATGATTTTATACATACGACGTTCTCCAGAGTTTTGTCATCCTGCCGGACGAACCCGGCTTCAAGCTTTTGGCGGGGCGGGACCACCGATGGCATTAATTTTTCCGGAAGGCTCCATCGTGGCATTCCGTCTCGCCTCAAAAAACAGGCTGATGCTCGTCGCCAAAGCCCAGAACCATGACGCGAGAAACAAAATGCCGCCCGTCGCGCCGATCCAGCCGACCGGATGCGGCGGCACGTCACCGGTGATCTGGCCATAATACTGAATCATCACTTTAAAAAACCACACGATGACCAGTACGAAACCCGCCACGGCCAGGGCGAGTTGTCCGCTGCCGGCAATCCAGCGTCCGGCCATCAGCGAGCCGAGCCCGGGCGTGGCGAGTTGATTGACCAGCGCGGCATTTCGCGCGGCGACCATGTCAACCGGTGTGCGCTTCGGTTGAGGAAAAGATGGTTTCATATGCATACATCAATGCCCCCAAGCCGATGGGCATGGTCACGAAAATTCCAATACAGCACGCGACGAGCCCCGACACGCTCAACAAACCATAAATCAGCAGAAATGCAAACACGAGAAACCAATGTTTGGTGACTCGCTTGCGGCTGAGTTCCATGGCCTCCCAAAAATTCATGCGCCGGTCTATCACCAGGGGAATGGAAAAAAACCATGCCACGGCCAGATAAATGCCGGGAACCAGACACAGAGCATAACCAATCAATGTCAAAATGTTCATGACCAGGTTGAGCAAAATCAACTGCCCGATCGAAGGACCGAAGCCCGAAAATGCGTCACCAATCCCCGCGCCTTCACCGCGAATCAATTTGAGATAATACTTGAACAAACCCGCCAAAAAAATTGTGTAAATCGGGCCACTGACCACGATGACCAGCAGCAACACCAGAATTCCACCTGGCGAAATTCGGTGTTGCAGGATAATGCCATTGATCACCGGGCTGGTGAACAATCCGAACGCTTGATTGATGGCGGCGGTAATCACCATGACCAGGGCCGTAATACCCACGATCGGCCAGAAATTATTTTTGAAGAGTTGCCATCCACGGCTGATGCAACCACCGATGTCGAGTTCGTAATCGCGTTCCAGCAGGTTGGGCGGGGCGACAGACGCCGGTGCTGGCGGTGACGGTGGTTCCGCCGCCGCCGCCGCCGCCAGCGCGTCCACGAATTCCGGAAACCCCCCGAGCGGACGAAATTCCTCGTCGCCTTCCGCCTTGGCCAATGTCTGCGCGTTGAGCCGTCCCTCGGCAATCCATTTGCGCAGGTCGTCCGCCGAGAGCGCGCTATATTCCTTTTGGTCGCCGCCGATGATTTTATACAGGATTGCCATTTGAGGTTACAGGGGAATTGGGTTGTTTCCGGTTCATGGGTCCCAACGCAGTGAGTTAAGTTCGGATTCCCGCAACTGCCGGACACTGCCGTCCGCAAAGGCAACCACGAACAGCCGGTCATGACGCGGTTTGCCAATCATCAGTTCCGGGCCGCCATTCGCATTCCAGCCGCCGTCTGACTCAAAAATCATCACGGTGTCCGGAGCCGCTTTGCCTGTCTCCATTCCGCCCAATTTGGCGTTGAAGGCATAATCGCAACGGCTGCTGGAATTCGCGGCGGCGCATTTGAAAACCCTTTCCGAGCCAACATCAGCCTTGATGGCATCGCACCAGGTCGCAGCGGGCGGGAATTGATCCTTGTTGTTGCCGGAATACATGCGCACCGCCAAGGCCAATTGCCTTTCGTTAGCGACGCAGTTAATCATCTGCGCCTTTTGCTTCGCCGCCGCCAGCGCCGGCAGCAGCATGGCGGCAAAAATCGGAATCATGAGCAGGAAGATTGCGGATACGATCACGCCGGCCAGCGCGATGCCGCTGCCACCCGCCGCGCCGCGCCCCGGTGACTTCGCCTTGACCATGGCCATGACTCCCAGAATCAACCCGAACAACGCCGTGATGCCGCAGGTGAACAGGCCCAAAATCCCCAGCACCAGCGAGGTGATGGCCAAGCCATTGGTTTTTTCAGGCATGGGCGGCACGGTGGATGGCAATGGCGGCGGCGCGCCGGAGGCAGCGGACTTGGCGGCGAGCGTGGCGGCGAATTCGGGAAATGCCGAGAGCGGACGCCATTCCGCATCGCTCTCCGCCTTGGCTTGAGACTGCGCGTTGAGCCGGCCATCCAGAATCCATTGACGCAACTGTTCCTCCGTCACCGGGCCATACTGTTTTTGGTCACCTCCAATGAGTGTGTAGTTTGCCATAATCGCGCTGGATTAAGTCGTGTTCTAGCCCATTGCACCCGGCCGTGCAAGCCCGGAAACGTTCAGGTGTTCCGCACAAACAATTTCCCCGGCAGTTGCTTGACCGCGCGCTTCATTTCCAAACCCAGCAACGCCACGCTTACCGCTGAACTCGGCAGGCCGCTGCGCCGGATCACCTCGTCAATCGCCGATTCTTCGTGGCTCAAAGAATCAAAAACCAGCTTTTCGTTTTCGGACAATTCCAGCGCGGGCAGCACGCCGGTTTCGCCCGGCGAAGGCGGACGGTTGCTGGCCGGGAACAGATACTCGAACTCGCTCAAGATGTCCTCCGCGTCTTCGCACAATTTCGCGCCTTTTTTGATCAAATCATGGCAGCCCTTGCTGCGCGGCGAATCAATCCGGCCCGGCACGGCAAAAACCTGCCGGCCATATTCCGTCGCAAAATTCGACGTGATAAGTGCGCCGCTGTGCAGGTCGGCCTCGACCACCACCGTGCCCAGGGTCATGCCGGCAATGATCCGGTTGCGGATGGCGAAGGATTGCCTGTCACCGTTGCGGTTGAACGGGAACTGGGTGATGACCGCGCCGGCCGTGGCGATGCGCTCAAACAAATCCCGGTTCTCCGGCGGGAACACGAGGTTGATGCCCGTGCCGAGCACGCAAACTGTCCGGCCTTTCGCCGCCAACGCGCCCTGATGCGCCGCCGTGTCAATGCCGCGTGCGCCGCCGCTCACGACCGTCACGCCGACATAGGCCAGTTGGTAGGCCAGCTTGCGCGCGGTTTCGAGGCCGTAATGCGTCGTCATGCGCGAACCGACCATCGCCACGGCGTTTTTGTCCTTCGTGGTCAGTGTGCCCTTGATGTAAAGCACCAGCGGCGGGTCGTAAATCTGCCGGAGCATTTCAGGGTAATCCTGGTCACTCTGAATCAAGACGTGGCAGCCGAACTCCTGAATGCGCTTGAGCTCACCCGCCAGGTCAATCGTCTTTTCCCATCCGGAAATCGCGTCGGCGGTTTCTTCGCCGATGTTGCGGACGCGGAGCAAATCGGATCGGGAAGCGGCGAGAATTTTTGCCGCGTCGCCGAAATGTTCCAACAACATACGGGCGCGCACCGGCCCGACGTGTTCGATGAGGTTGAGCGCGATTAGGGCTTCGCGTGAATCCATGCGCTAATTTAAGAATTTCTGGTTGTAAGTTGCAAGTTGCAAGTTGCTGTGCGAAATGCAAACTCCAGCGCCGTAGGTGCAGCATATTTGTAGAATGTGGCGAAGGAAATTTCAAGCTCCGTCAGGAGCGGCATCGTCCTTGCATCGCGGCCGAATATGCCGCCCCTTACAGGGCTTTGGATTTTGGGGGTAGGATTCTACAAAGATTTCGCGCCTACGGCCCTGAAAACGTGGGCTGCGGAGATAGTTCCGCACTGGACAGAAGCGTGAACGCGAAATAGAGACGCAAATGCAAAAAGTGTTTGGCTGCAAGATGCGTAGCTAGATTAAAGGTTAGACCTTATGACTGCGAAAAGTCATCCAAGATGTTGCCCGGCGTGTGGTCACCATTTTGTTCCTTGGCGTGTCTGGCGGATCAGCCAGTGGAGTTGCCTTCCGTGTCCGAGTTGCGGCGTTCGACTAAATCGGCGACGCGATGCTCAGTTTTTCCTCGTCTGGCTATCCTGGCTCGGCCTCTGTGTACTGATTGGACTCTCGCCACTACTCGGGATGCCTATCTTTGCAGCGATATCTTTGGTTGTCGTAACCGCGTTTCTGTTTTGGCTTGTGGACGCTTGGACGGTGCGTTTAGCGATTGCCGGAAGATGGAGAGGGTTGCTAGGCTATGAGGTCTAATCCAGTGCTGGCCTCCAAAGAATCTTCCTTTTGTTCCCAAGGTTGATTGCCCTTTGCTTTTCTGTTACTGAATTCGCGTGCCCGATCCCAGCCTGCTCATCCTGATCCCGGCTTACAACGAAGAAGCGCGCATCGAACCGGTGCTGCGCGATTACGCGCAATTTTTCGGGAAGAATTATTCCGGCGAATTCCTCGTCGTGGTCGTGCTCAACGGCTGCACCGACAACACGCTCGGCGTGGTCCGGCGCGTCGCGGCGGAATTTCCCACCGTCCACGCGCTGGAATTTCGCGAGGCCATCGGCAAGGGCGGCGCGCTCATCGAAGGCCTCAAACTTGCGGCACACGCGGATTTGATCGGTTACACGGACGCGGACGGCGCGACGCCGCCGCGCGCCTTTCTGGATCTGGTCCGGCACCTCGGCGAGGCCGATTGCGTCATTGGTTCGCGTTGGATGCCGGGCGCGATTATCCATCAGTCACAAGCCGGTCACCGGCAATTCGCCAGCCGGGCGTTTCACAAGATTGTGCAGTTCTTCTTCTGGATGAACATCCACGACACGCAGTGCGGTGCCAAGGTGATGAAACGTGAGGTTGTCGAAAAAATCCATCCCTACCTGCGCATCGCCGATATGGCGTTTGACATCAACCTGCTGGTTTCCATCAAGCGCGCGAGTTTTCGAATTCTCGAAGTACCGACCGAGTGGACGGACCAGGTTGGTTCCAAGGTGGTGCTGTTCCATTCCTCGTTGACGATGTTTCTCTCCACGCTGCGCGTGCGGCTGATATATTCGCCGTTTTACCGCTGGCTCCGCCCGTTGCGCCCGCTGGAAGGCTGGATTTACAAAAACCTCCGCGCACCGCCGCCGTTGCCCGGACCTGATTCCAAACGCAACGAGAATGGAAAATAGAGGATAGAAGATGGCGTTGACGCAATTGCCATCTTCTATTCGCCATCCTCCATCAGCGCCTTTCCCCTTTTGCCCCATGTGAACCAGGCGCAGATCGCGAAGCAGATGGAATTAAAAATGCCAAGCGTTTTGAGGACGGTCACAAAACTGTCGTGATACTGCGTCAGCGCGAGGCCGTAAAACATCGCCAGCAGCACGAGGAACGGCACGATTTGAAACCGCGAGCGTGCCAGCAAATCGTTCACCAGCACGTTCGCCAGCGCCAGCGGCACCATCGCGCCGGCATACCACGGCAGGATCGCGAGCGTCGGCGAAAGGTATTCCGACGGATAAACAAACTTCACCGCCCACGGCCCCAAAAGCCATAAACCCAACACGCCGCAAATGACCAGAACAGCGGTTCCCAGCAACACCAGACCGAGCAGGTTTGTTTTTTCCGACTTCGCCGTGCTATGCACGATTTTAGGAAACATGACCGACGCCAGCGGCAGCACCAGCCACAGCAGCGCCCGCGACAGGGTTCCCGCCGCGCCATAAGGCGCCGTCCGGTCCGCGCCAAAATAGGCGTCCACAAAGCTCGTGTCCGCCGAAAAGAGAAATTGCGTTGCGGCAAAACCGAGCAACAAGGGAATGACCTGACGCAAAAATCCGCGCCGATCGAACGGTTCCCCCGTGCCGCGCCATAACGTCCGCGTTTGCCAGACGCCCGCCACCGTCGCCGCCAGCAGGCCGATGAAAACGGCCGTCATGATGCCCGTCGCCCACCCTTCCAACACGAGCACGATAACCACCGCCGTTCCCACGCGGAAGGCGCCATTGAAGATATTGGCCCAGCCCAGCCACAAGAAATTCTGCTGCCCCTGCATGACGCCGTTAAACAGCGGCATCAGCAACGAAAACAAAATGACCAGCAACAGGAGCCAAAGCGCAAGGGGATTGGACAAGTGCCAGTCGGCCATGATCTGTTTCTGGAAGCACAAGGTGACGACGGAGGCAATCAGCCAGAACAATACCGTGCCCAACCCGGCCGCGCGGATGGCGCTCCGCAGCCGGCGCTCGCCCCCGGTCGCCAGCGCGTGCGCGGTCTGTTGCGCGAACACCATCTGGAAGGGAATCGTGGGCACGATGTTCACGACTGAGAACAGCGTGATGAGCACGCCGTATTCGCCTGCGGGGATTTTTCGGGAGAGGAAATGGATGCCCAACATCAACACACCGCTCACCATCGTTGCCAACATCAGCCAGCCGCTCTGGCGGAAAAAGGCGGCGTGATGCGAAGCGGAACCTGCCGGGGGCTTCTCGGTTGTGGCGGCGGACATGGGTGTAGGACAATAAAAGAAGCGGACGGTTCAGGGAAGCGATTTCAGAAAGTTCAAAAGCAGATTTTTGCCGCGTTCCAATTCCGCCAGTGAAATCCATTCGTCCGTCGTGTGCGCCTGCGCGATATCGCCGGGGCCGAACACCACACTCGGAACACCTGCCTCTGCCAGCACCGCCGCGTCGCAGAAAAAATCCACGCCCGCCGGCCTCGATTGGCCGACGCTGCGCAGGAACTGGCGTACCAGCGGCAGCTTCGGATTGGTTTCCAGCGGCAGCGCCGGTTCCAGTTTCGTGCTGGAAATTTTCGCCGACAATTTTTTTGAGCGCAGGAACGCGGCAATTTCTCGGCGAACGCCGGTTTCCGTTTCGCCCGGCAACGTCCGCCGGTCAATCGTGATAACGCAGCGGTCGGGCACGATGTTCGGCTGCGTGCCACCGCCGATGGTGCCGACGTTCACTGTCGCCCTGCCGAGCAGCGGATGTTTTCGTTTCCGCAACCGCGCGACGTAATCCGTTTCAAGCGCGCAGACGATGCGCGCCATTTCGTGGACGGCATTTTTGCCGAGCTGCGGCGCCGCGCCGTGTGCCGCCTTGCCGCGCGTTTCAAGCCGCAGCCACAGGCTGCCCTTGTGCGCAGTGACCACCTGCAATCGCGTCGGCTCGCCGACGATGGCCAAAGCGGTACAGGCAGCTTGCCTGTCCCGGGCTTTCTGGAAGAACGGAGACAGGCTGGAAGCCTGTCCCACTAGCGCGCGGGAACCGGCCTGCGCGTTTTCTTCGTCAATCAAACCGGTAAAAACAATTTCGGTTTCATTCGGACGCGATTGGGCGTTCGCCAGTTCGCAAAGAGCGGTGAGCATGGCGGCGACGGAGCCTTTTGTGTCACACGCGCCAAGGCCGTGCAGCCGCCCGTTTTTCCGGCGCGGAACGAATTGCGATTGGTCGGCGCCGACCGTGTCCAGGTGAGGCGCGAGCAGGATGGTCCGCCGGATTTTATTCCGCGGGAGGAGCCGCACGATAAGATTGGGACGGCCCGGTAAAACCTTTTGAAATTCCACTTCGAGCCCGGCGCGCGCGGCGGTGGCGGCCAGAAAATCCGCTACGTTCTTTTCCCCAAATTTCGTCAGGCGGGCTTGCCGCGCCGATGCCGCGCTTTGCGTGGCGAAGGCGGGATTCACGCTGGGGAGAGCGATGAGTTCAGCCAGAAGTTTTTCCGTGCGCGTCATGGCTTGCGACCCGCCGTTGTTTCTGCGGCATCGTCCTGCAAAATTTCCGGATGGGTGCGGTCGCTGCCGGTAAACTCCATGAACGTCTGCTGATTCGGGTCTCGCTTGCGGGAGGCATAGCTGATTTTCCGCGAAATTTTCTTTGTTCCGAACAACGATTCCAAATCCGTTTTCTCGCGTTGTTTGCTGAACGCATTGCGGAAGGCATCGAAGTAAAGCAACCGCCAGGATTCGCCCTCGAAATGCTGGCGGAACAGTGGCGATTGCATTTTACGTTCGAGATCGGCTTCACGTTCTTCGGGCAGCACCATGATTTTGAGAACATTCGCGGGCAGATTCGAGCCTCGCTGCAAACCGCTGGTCATCGTCGTCGTGCATTCAACTTCAAATGCAGTGACGACCTTGTCTCCTTTCAGCCAGAGCAGGTCCATGTCCAGAACGGTGCGGAGATTGGTCACGCTGTCCAATCGGGCGGGCCTGGCCGTCACCAGTTCCCGCAACTTTTCGACTGGCGCATAGCCGCTTGCGCCGCGGCCTTGTTCATTCCGGCCAATCCAGATGTCGTCGCCGCGTTTCTTTCCGATGGCAGCCAGCAGCGCAATCATCTCGCTGTGCGAATCCAGCCGCATTTTGATTTCATCCCGCAAAATCCAGTAACCCTTGCTGACTTTGCGCCCATAAATGTCCAGCGCTTCCTTGATGCTGGTTGAATCGGACATGAGCGAATTGGGAAATTCCTGGCTGACGGCGTCCCGGACCTGCGTGAACGTGACGCGCCCGCGCTCATTCAGACAGCGAAAGACCGTTTCCTCGACGCGTTCGGTGAGCGGCACTTCCTGCAACCGCGCCACGAACACCGGATCGTTGAACCACCACAACTCGCCCGTTGCGCCGCCGAGTTTGGTTTTGACCAGCATGAATTCCTTGCCGACGGCCTCCTCCAAAACTTCTTTGACATCCAGACCGGTGTGCAACGTGCCGAACAAGCCCATTTTCGCCAGCACCGGGTCAACGAAATTGATGAGAATGGTGTAAGGCGTCGGCTCCGCGCGCTCGGCGATGACTTGTTTGCAGGTTTCAATGACAATGCGACGGAAACGTTCCTCGGTCACTTCCTCCATTTGCCGCGCCGGTTTGCCGCCGGACTTCGCGAAGCGCAAATAAAAATCGCCTTGCGCGCTGCCGAACGGCTGAAGCATCGCCTTGGCGGAAACCTGGCCGAGCGGCTGGTGATGGATTTTCTGGTAATCAAATCCGGCAAAGACGCCTGCGTGCACAGTGGCGTTGCGGACTTTGAACGTCGGATTATGAAACGTCAGCGTCAAATATCGCCCCGGCCGCAGCACTTCGAAAAAGCCCTTGAAACTGTTGCTCAGGAGTGAGTGATAAACCTCAAACGGCTTGCGCTGACGCTCGTTGCGGACGACTTCATGCGTGACGAGCTTTTCCGTGTAGCGGAAATCTTCCTTCAGCCATGCATTCCATAGATAAGAAAGCTCGCCGTATTGCACCGAGGCGTCATAAGGCGGGTCGGTAAAAAGGTAATCCACACAGTTCTCTGGCATTTGGTCCATCAGTTCGAGCGAGTCCGCCGTCAGCACAGCCACATCCGCCTTGCCATCAAGCACTTCGCGCCAATTTTCCGTGATCTTCACACCGTCCAAAACCCGATTCGATTCCTCCTTCGCCTTGAGCAAACCTTGATGCCCTGTGACGGCGCTTTCAAATTTCAACCAGAGGTTTTGCTCCATGAATTCTTTGGCTGACCAATAACTGTGTTGCGTCCACGTTGAACTGAACGCCGTCTGATGATTGCCCTCGCCGGGCTCAAGCGCCGGGCACATCCGCGTGCATAAATGAATCATTGAAGTAAATGCACCAGTCAGGAATTTTCGGAGCAATGGACTGCTTTCTTCCTGAATTGCTTCGTGCAGCCAAGCCGCCGCCTGCAGATTCCGTCGTGTGAAAAGCTGGTCGAGCGATTCGTAATGCTCTTTTTTCATGAACGGTGTTCCGTCGTCGTAATAAAGCTGGTTTTTCGGATACCATTCTTTGATTCGCTTTTTCTCGATGGCCAGCAGGCTTTCGATGTCTTCCTTGCGTGGTTTGCAGCCGGTTTCGCAACGATGCTCGCACGCCGGGCATTTCGGATAACGCACTTCAGTCAACTCATCGCCTTCGCGTACAAAACAGGCCGCGACGAGCGGCGCGCCGCATTTCACACAATGGATTTCATAGAGCGCCTCGATTTTCTTCTGCGCCCGCTCGCGCACGCGCTCGAACGCCTGCTGCAATGCCAGCAGTTTGACCGGCCGGAGCGTCAATTCAGTGATACGACCGGCGACGGGGTTCAAATCGCAGACAATCGCGCGGCGTTTGTGGCGCAAAGCCTCAGTGGCCACCACGCCGCTGCCGGCAAAGGGATCAAACACGACTTCCTGTTCGCGCGTGTAATGGCGGATGAATTCGGCGACGACATTCCACGTTTTGCGCGACCAGTACTTGTGCCAGACATACATCGCCGTATGCGGCTCGGGCGGGATTTGCCGGTTGAGATGCTGCGCGGGCGCGAAAGCGCGGCTGATTCGTTGACCGGCGAGTTCTTTGGCTTTCATCAACCGTGGTTTTCCAGATGTTTTACGATGCGCGCGGCCAGCTCAAATGCCGCCGCGATGCGAATGGCTTTGACCGTATTCACACCGCGCGTTTCCGTCAATCCAATCAGCGGTTTGTCCATGAGATTGGCCAGCGTGCCATGGCGTTCGAGTATGTCATTGGCGCAATCCAGCGCGGTGTAATCTTTGCCGCCCGTGCCAATAAGAATCGCCAGAATTTCGGCGTCGGTGCAGGCAGATGCGCCGCTTTCGACGAGTTTTCGACCGGGCTTCACGCGCAGAAATTTTAGCGTGCGCTGTCCACGGCGCAACAACCGCGTGAAGCGTGCGGCGTTGCAAGGTTTGAAACGTCAAGAATAGGTTTATCGGCTTAGGATTGTAATGGTCACGCTTAGAAAGCGTTTGAAACGAACTGGCAATTTTGTGCGCGGTGATTTATTGGTAAACCCGCATGAAAAATTTGATTCCTGTTTTTCTGGCGTTAAGTTGCACCATGACCGTCCGCGCGGCCATCCATACCGAGACTGTTGAATACAAACAGGGCGACACCACGCTCGAAGGCTTCGTCGCCTATGACGACGCCATTCAAGGCAAACGCCCCGGCGTGCTCGTGGTGCATCAATGGATGGGGTTGACCGATTACGAAAAGAAACGCGCGGGGATGCTCGCCCAACTCGGCTACGTTGCATTTTGCGCGGATATTTACGGCAAAGGCGTCCGTCCGCAAAACGCCGCCGAAGCCGGCGCGCTGGCGGGCAAATACAAAAATGACCGCCAGCTTCTGCGTACCCGCGTCAATGCCGGTCTGGATGCGTTGCGGCAACAGCCGCTGGTGGATTCAAAACACATCGCCGCCATCGGCTATTGTTTCGGCGGCACGACGGTGTTGGAACTGGCGCGCAGCGGCGCGGACCTGAACGGCGTCGTCAGTTTTCATGGCGGGCTCGATTCGCCCAACCCGGACGATGGCAAAAACATCAAATGCAAGGTGCTCGCGCTCGCTGGCGCGGACGATCCGTTTCAGAAACCGGAGGATTTGACGGCGTTTGAAAAAGAAATGCGCGACGCGAAGGTGGATTGGCAGATTAATTTCTACGGCGGGGCGGTCCATTCCTTCACCCAGCCGATGGCCGGAAACGACAATTCCAAAGGCGCGGCCTACAACGAAAAGGCGGACAAACGTTCTTGGGAAGAAATGAAACGGTTCTTCGCCGAAATTTTCAAGTGACTTGAAAAACCTCCAAGCGCCAACCGCCAAGCTCCAGAGAAACTTCAAGCGTCAAGCTCCCAAAAAGCGCACGACAAAATTGGATGTTGATGTTTGAGATTTCGCTGGATGTTGGAGCTTGGAATTTGGAGTTTTAATTCATGCGCATCACCGGCGGCAAAGCGGCGCGGCGGATTCTGAAAGTTCCCAAAGGACTCGCGGTTCGTCCGACGCCTGACCTTGTCAAACAGGCGGTGTTCAACAGTCTCGGCGCGCGGGTCGTCGGCGCGCGGGTGCTGGAATTGTTCGCCGGGACCGGCGCGTTGAGCTTGGACTGTCTGAGCCGTGGCGCGGCGTCGGCGGTGTGTGTCGAAAAATCGCACAAACACGCGGAATTCATCCGCCGTAACGCCGTCACCGCCGGCTACGGCGAAATTCTTGAAATCCGGATGCAGGATGTTTTCACAGTAATCCATCACCTGGCGGAAAGCGGCCGGCAGTTTGATTTGATTCTGGCGGACCCGCCGTACGGCGAGAAAAACATCGGCCACCGTTCCACTTCGTTTGCGCAGCAACTGCTCGACAATGCGAACTTGCCGAAGCTGCTCGCGCCCGGCGGACGATTCGTGCTTGGCCACGCCCGACGCGACACGCTGGAAATGGTCGCGCCGTGGCGCGAGAAAAAGGCGCTCAAGCACGGCGACAGCGTGATGCGATTCCTGGAGCGCGGTTAATTTTTCAAAAAGTAATTGAACATCCCCTCACCCGTCCTTCGGACACCCTCTCCCCGCCCGGCGGGGAGAGGGACGGGGTGAGGGGCTCGTTCAACAAGACCCTGGCATCAGGCCTTCGCCGCTCCCTCCACGGCCTTGCGAATCAGCTTCTTGAATTTCTCAACGCCCCGGTCGAACGCGGCGGCAATGGGCAGCACAGACACCTTGCGAAGCTTCTTTTTGAACTGTTTCAAATTTTTCTCCGCCACCGGCTCGTCCATTTTATTTGCGACGACGAGGCGCGGTTTTTCGAGCAAGGCCGGGTCGTAAAGTTTCAGCTCGTTGAGCAATTGGTGGTAATCATCCCACGGCGCGCGGTTATCCGTGCCGGCCATGTCGAGCAGCAGGACGAGGATTTTACAGCGTTCGATGTGGCGCAGAAATGCATGGCCCAGGCCGACATTTTGGTGCGCGCCTTCAATCAATCCCGGCACATCGCAAACCGTCAGCCGGTGAAAGTCGGTATATTCCACAATGCCGATTTGCGGATGCAGCGTGGTGAAGGGATACGGGGCAATCTTCGGACGCGCCTTGGAAATGGCCGTGAGCAGCGTGGACTTGCCGGCATTCGGATAGCCGACCAGGCCGACCTCGGCCATGATGCGCAATTCGAAAAGATAATCTCCTTCTCCGCCCGGTTCGCCCGGCTGCGCGAAACGCGGTGTCTGGCGGGCCGCCGTGGCAAAATTGCGATTTCCCAGGCCGCCGCGCCCGCCTTTACAGAGAACGAATTGCTGACCTTGTTTCGTCAGATCGGCGACCAGTTCGCCTTTTCCCGTTTCAATGGCGGAAAATTCCTCTGCGCCTTCCCGGCTCAAATCAATTTCCTGCGCCAGCGCGCCACTCGCGCTGCGAAGCAATGGCCGTTTGCTCGCGCTCGTGGAAAAAATCACGCGCCCCTCACCCTGTCCCTCTCCCCGCTCGGGCGGGGAGAGAGTGGCCGAAGGCTGGGTGAGGGGATTTTCATTCGCGAGCCGCCACACGAGCGTGCCGCAGGGAACTTTGACGATGAGATCTTTTCCGGCATGGCCGTCCATGCCTTTGCCGAGGCCGGGCCGTCCGTCCGGCGCGATGAGGCGCGGCTGATAATACTGCGCGATGAGGTTGTTGAGGTCATGGTCGGCCTGCAAAATCACGCTGCCGCCGCGCCCGCCGTTGCCGCCGCTCGGCCCGCCTTTGGGCACAAACGCCTCGCGATGGAACGCGACACAGCCTTTGCCGCCGTGCCCCGCCCGCGCGTAAATTTTGATTTCGTCAACAAACATGCGTCAGTGTTCTTAATCTTGCGCGTAATCCTAATCTTAATCTCGGGCCCCGGATGAGATTAAGAGTAAGATTACGATTAAGACCAGTGGAAACAAAAAAAGCGAGGCGCCAGGCCTCGCCCTGAAATTCAATTGCGCTGCCTAGTTTTTCGCGGCGGGTTCGGCCACCACATTCACCCGGGTGCTGTTTTTGTCGAACTTCACCTTGCCGTCCACCAGCGCGAAGAGCGTCCAATCGCGGCCCGTGCCGACGTTCTGGCCGGCGACAAATTTTGTGCCGCGTTGCCGGACGAGGATGCTGCCGGCGGTGACAAATTCCCCGCCAAATTCCTTCACGCCCAGCCGCTTGCTGGCGCTATCGCGGCCATTGCGGACGCTGCCTTGACCTTTCTTATGTGCCATAATCTTTGGGGGCTGGGTTCTGGCGTCCTGGTTCCGGGGTTCCCAGATGCCAGACACCAAATCCCAAACCCGATTTTAAGCTTTGATTTCTTTGATCTTCACTACCGTCAGTTCCTGACGATGGCCGATGCTTTTGTGATAACCTTCGCGGCGGCGCATCTTGAACGTGAGCTTTTTCTCGCCGCGTTTATGCTCGACCACGTCGGCCACCACGCTTGCGCCGCTGACCGTGGGCGAGCCGACTGCAATTTTGCCGTCGCGGTTCACCAGCAACACGCGGTCAAACGTGACCGGCTGGCCGGCCTCGACGGCCAGGCGTTCAATTTCCACCGTGTCGCCTGCGGCCACACGATACTGTTTGCTTCCGGTTTCTAAGATGCAGTAGCTCACGATAAAAATCCCGTTCTATTCGGGAATGGAAAATTATACGAAAGAAAAGCAAAGTTGCAACCGGAAAAAGGTCAATGTTTACAGCTACGCCCGCTGGTCTTCCAACCAGCAGTCGAACGCGATTCCCTTCGTCGTCAAACCCAGATGACCGGAAGTTTGAGGACGTGGTGAAGTCGGCGCAGGACGCGGCGGCGCTGGTGCTGTCACCGACATGTCACAGCCGTATCCATTCAACCTCATGACCGACTTTTCACACAAGCTCTCGCTCAGGTTGAGTGTTTGCGCGACTGGCATCCGGGACTTTCCTTGCAAGTCCTTCCAAATGGGCAAGTTAAAACAAAATAATTTTATGGAAGATTTTTGAAAGAACCGTCCTTCTTCCCACGAGTTATGTGTGGATGAATTGTTTTTTGGGAGAAAACAAGCGGTTGAGCATAAAACGATACATAGCTATGAAAACCAAACAAAATCTGATCCAAATTGGGCTGCTGTGTGCGGCAATGCTGCAAGCGGTGACCAGCGGAGCGCAACCCGTCACGAAGGTTGCTGCAGGAAGCAAGCACAGCCTGTTCCTCAAAAGCGACGGCAGCCTGTGGGCCATGGGCGCCAACGGTGCTGGTGAGTTAGGGGACGGCACGTTCAACATGAGGACCAACCGGCCCGAGTCGATTGTGGCCAGCAACGTCACGGCCATTGCCGCAGGAGACTTCGACAGCCTGTTTCTCAAGAGCGACGGCAGCCTGTGGGCCATGGGCCAAAATCAAGGCGGCCAGTTGGGTGACGGCACTTACTCCACCAATGCCCCGTATTATGGAACCAACCTTCCCGAGCAAATTGAGGCCAGTAACGTCACGGCGATTGCCGCAGGATACGGCTTCAACCTGTTTCTCAAGAGCGACGGCAGTCTGTGGGGCATGGGCTGGATGGGCTGGATCGGCGATAACGACACCAACCTCCCCGAGATGATTGTATCCAGCAACGTCACGGCCATTGCCGCAGGGGGTATGCACAGCCTCTTTCTCAAGGGCGACGGTAGCCTGTGGGCCATGGGTCTCAATCCGTCAGGTCAATTGGGCGACGGCACTTACAACAGCACCAATCTTCCCGAGCAGATTGTGAGCAGCAACGTCATCGCGATTGCCGCAGGATTCGAGCACAGCCTTTTTCTCAAGAGCGACGGCAGCCTGTGGGCCATGGGTCGCAATGACTTTGGTCAGTTGGGCGACGGCACTTATAACAACACCAATCAGCCCGAGTTGATAGTGGCCAGTAACGTTACGGCAATTGCCGCAGGGCTTGCACACAGCCTCTTTCTCAAGAATGACGGCAGTCTGTGGGCTATGGGCGACAACGTTTGGGGTGATTTGGGCGACGGCAGTTTTAACGGCACCAACTTGCCCGAGCAGATTGTCGCCAGCAATGTCACGGCGATTGCCGGAGGACAACTCCACAGCCTTTTTCTCAAGAGCGACGGCAGCCTGTGGGCTATGGGATATAACCAGGATGGCGAGTTGGGCGACGGCACTTACAACAATACCAACCTTCCCGAGCAGATTGTCGCCGGGCCGCCGGGCTACAATCAAATCTCCATCCAGCTTCTGAGCGGCGGCAATGTGAGTTTGTCCTATACGGGCATCGCCGGAACGAATTACGTGCTCGACTCCACATTCAGCCTGTCCCCGGCCAACTGGGTGCCACAGTTGACCAATGCCGCCGGTGCGGGCGGAGTGCTGGTGTTCACCAATACGCCGGACGCAACCACGAATAATTTCTGGCGCATCCGTTCGGTGCCATAGTCATTGAGCGTGCCGTCACAACGGGCAATGCGGGCGTCGCGCTGGTGGATTCATGCACCGATCTGGATGGACAAACGGTATCGGCATACCGGCCAAAAGGCCGGGGCTGACCCACTACAACAAGTTGTTCTTTGGCGTACTGGACATTGGCACACCGCGTAAATCGAAAGGCGGGCGGGGCAAATAACTGCTTGGTCAAACATCGGCATGGGGATGCCAATTCGGACGGAGCAACCGGCCATCCTGCCGAAGAAATGATGCCTTACTAAGGCAGATGTCAGAATCGGAGCTATTCCCGGCACGCACAAAACCCGCGAGATTGAAACCGCCTGAAGCTGTACGCGTGTACGCGGGAGCACCGCTCATGCCTCCAACGTTGACAGGCGCGGCTAAGCTCCCCGTGCCGTCGCGCAAAACTCTAAGGTCATTATTGGCTAAAAGAATTCGCGAATCGGAAACGTCTGAAACGGTCAATCCGAAAGAGGCGTACCCAAAGTTTATATCAGTCTCCGATACGCGGCGGGCCTCACCGGGAAACCCCACAAACGAAATGGGCGGTCGCGGCTTTGGATCGGCAATTGGAAAGCTCTGGATTTGGAAGAACTTTTTATAGCCCAGAATGTCTTCAGGAAGGTTCGTCGCAAACACCGCTAAATCCAACCGTTCATCGCAGTCAATCAATGCAGCGTCCAGTATCCCCGTAAGTGCACCGCGTCCGTACCGAAACTTCATCGACAAAATCGCGCCGTTGTTTTTCTCCCGGAACTTCAGGAACCCAAACCAGACGTGTGCGCAAGTAACCAGAATTTTTCTACTGCCGGTATCGACAAGCGCGACCGTGCCGTTAGCGTGGATGTTGATGGGAAGGGACGTGACGCTCGGCATAAAGAAAATGGGCGCGCAATGGGTGAGCATCTTGGCTTCGTCCGTGAAGTCAAAAAATATATCCGTCCCAATCGTCCTGATGGCCAAAAGCGTTCCGCGTTCCCATGTGGTGAGATTTAACTCCCGTGGGCCAGCGTCAGCAAGGCCATACGTTGCCTGCTCCATTGTCGGTGCGCCGCGCTTGAAGAAGGGCCAGCGCGGGAGCGCACAGAAGCCGTTGGGAATTTAAAGCGGGTTTTTACTTGCTGTTATTGCATTCCGATTCCAATACGGCGTACATAAAATTTCCCGCAAAAGGGGTTAGATATGACCAGAAATGCGCCGGGCTGTCAATGTTGGATTTTGGGAAAATTGACTTGGGAAAGCTCGAATTTCCACGTTTTAACCCTGGATTGCGCGAATTTGAAAGATCAGCCCGCCTGCTTCAAATCCGCAATTGCGGTGCGCGCGGCCACAGGAAATTCATCAGCCCAAAGAGTTCCAGACCGAACGGCATGTAGCCGCCGTAGCCCAGCAATGGCATCTCGAAGATGTGCAGGAAGCCCGCGCCCGGCGTGTGGTAAACCCACTTCGGCCACGACCAGTAATTCCACATCTCCCAAAAAAACCCGCACACCAGCGCCCCGAGCGACAGCGCCAGCACCGGCCGCCAATCGCCGCGTTGCAACCATTCGAGCAGATGCCGCCGCCCCAGCCGGCGGTTCAGCGGCTCGAAAATCAACGCCAGCGAAATCCAGACGAGCGGATAGCAAAATCTTGGCCAGAGCAGCGTCAGCGCCAGCATCGCCACGCCCGTGAGCAGCAGCCCGAGTGAGAACCTTCGCGTCGGCTGGACGGGTTTTCGCAAGGCAAACGTTTCCATCCACCGGAACGTGCGCGCCAGTTCCGCTGTCTCGAACACCGCCGGCATGACGGTCGAGAACGACAGGGTACACAGCGTGTAATATTCGAGCGGCGTGAGGGTGTTGGTGCTGAGATATTCCCAATTGCCCGTGCGCCAGTTGACCATTTCAAACAGCCACCACACCGGCGCCGACGCTACAAACAGCAGCACGAAGTCCCGGCGCGAACGCGTCCACAGCGACGTGCCGGCGCGCGCCAGCACCAGCGCGTCCACCACGAGGATGTAGCCGAGCCACAGCGGGAAGAACAGGTAGGCCGTTCGCATGCCGGGCAACGTCCAGTTCAACGGCCAGCACACGGCCAGCAGCGTCAGGCCAAACCAGCCTTGCCGCGACAGCAACGCGTGACTCCGGGTCGAATTCATTCCCATAGTAGGCCAAATTATCGAAGGGGAACCGGCCGGACGCAAGCCCGGAACGCAAAATGATTTTGGGCGCGGGGGCCAAAGGTTCGAAGCCCGGGTGGAAACGGCCGCCCGACAGCGCCGGCAACGGCGGCTTTCGACCGAAATTTGCTTGCACCGGTTTTTGAGCCGGTTATATTGCTTCCGTCTGTGAGATAACTTGTCCTTTCAGGTCATGGCAAATCTTCAAGTGAACTCGGTTCAGTGATGATTTGAAACCCGACGGTCGGGAACAGTCCGGAAAAACGGTTAGTCTTGAACAGCCAATCATCGAATATGAGCACGAAATTGTTTGTAGGAAATCTTTCCTTCAACACGACGGAGAATGACCTGCAGGAGGCGTTTGCCGCGCACGGGACGGTCGTGGAGGCCAACCTGATGATGGACCGGATGAGCGGCCGCTCGCGCGGCTTTGCCTTCGTCACGATGTCCACGCCGGAGGAAGCGCAGAAGGCGATAGCGGCGATGAACGGGGCGACGCTGGGGGACCGGCAGTTGACGGTGAACATTGCCCGTCCGAAAGAGGAACGTCCGCGGGGTGACCGCGGGCCACGCCGCGACTTCGGCGGTGGCGGCGGCGGACGCCGCGACCGTTACTGATTCATCGCCTCAAACCGCTTTGGCCGGGGCGACGCTTGTATTGGGCGTCGCCTCGAGTCGTGTTGCGTGTGTGCGAATTTTTATGGAAGAATCCACAACCTTTGCGATCCCGGTGTGCTTGAAGGTTGTCTGACCGCAGCGGTTGGGGACGAACGCGATCGGGGAATCATTTCCGCGCCGCAGGATCACTCCGACGCTACCTGCCGCGTCGGATTGAAACGCAGATAACCAAAGGAATGACGCCGGGAGAAACGGGCGTTAGCCCTGGTCGCGTTTCACCAAAATGGAAATCTGTCCATTTTCATCCCCCTGAATCACCAGCGGTTTACCGAAAGTGACGATGAACGTGGAATCCAGTCCCACTGAAAGCTGTTGATAGGACGATGTGCTTGTTCCACCCGGTCCTGGGGAAGCATCGGTCATGTAGGGCACAGTGCGGCCAATGAACAATTTGAGCCGGCCTTTTTCCGGACTCAGCAGGGCGAGGCTGCCGGAGAGTTTGAGGGTGGTGGGGATGTCCGGACCTTTAATCTTCATCGTGTTGTGCTCGAACGCGTCGAGATTGAAGGGGCCTTCGGCGGTCATCATCTGTACGAAAATATTACCCAGCTTGGTATCCTTCCATTGCACGCTGATGACATAATTGGCCGGCTCGTTCGTGCTCATGGTCGGTGGCGATGTCACTGATCGGGCGCCCGCCGGCGGGAGCGCGGGTGCCGGCCCGGCCTGGCAGGTAACGGCCCAAAGTGTGGTTACGATTGCTGCGATAACAGAAGGCATAGCTTTCATAATTCGATCAACGTTCCAATTAGACGGTAAAGTCGTCAAGCATATTAAATGCCACTTCGACATCGCCGGAGGCACTAACCGCCCATCCGCTCCCGCCACAACCCCACCTTATTTCGTTTTGGGCAAACTATTGGTTTGCGAAGAACCGGCCGGCGGTTTGTAGAGGCCCGCCTTGATGAAGGGCGCAAGCTGGGCGTCATAACCTTCGGCCGCCATTTTTTCCACCGGAATAAATCGCAGTGATGCCGAATTGATGCAATAACGCAGATGCGTCGGTCCCGGGCCATCGTCGAAGACGTGGCCGAGATGCGAATCTGCCAGCTTCGAACGCACCTCCGTGCGCTCCATGAAATAGGAATGATCTGCTCTCTCCGTGATTTTTGAATCGTCCAGCGGCTTCGAAAAACTTGGCCAGCCACAGCCCGAATCAAATTTGTCCAGCGAACTGAACAACGGCTCGCCCGACACCACGTCCACGTAAATACCTGGCTGGGTGTTGTTCCAATACGCGTTGTGGAAGGCGGGTTCCGTGGCCGACTTCTGTGTGACTGCGAACTGTTCCGCCGTCAATTCTTTTTTCAACTGCGCCGCATCCGGTTTCTTGAAATCCTTCATGGTAAGTGCCTGATTGGTTGAAACGTCCTCCGGCTGCCCGTCGCCCGCGCCGCGCATCACCACCACACCCGCCGCCAGCACCAGCGCGGCGGCAGTGCCGCCGATGCCGAGCGATTTCATTCTTTTCATAGCCTGCCTTTCTCCCCTGAAGATTCCGGCCTTGCCATGCGACGGGCCGGAAAACATGAAGGCAGACCGGGACGCACCTGCGTCACGGACTGTTTGGCTATATGACTATACACGACAGTTTAAATACTCTGGCGGTTGTTCCGACGCAACCGGTAAATCAAATCGGTCAACTCCACAGGTTCAAGTTGGTGACGGATGCCCATCGGTTTGAGCACGCCGCGGTCATGGAGCATGACAGCAGCAGTCCCAGACTGTCCTGTGCTGTGGACCCCAAGGTTTGCCGACGTGGGTGCAAAAACAGAACATTGCAGGCTGCCGGCGGCTTCACCCGCGATTGGAAAAACTCCATTCGGACACGTGAGCCGTTTGGAATGCAGGCGCTTGGGAAAATGGCGAAAGGATTTCCCCACGGCAAAGGTCGTGAGCCCGGCTGTTTTTGTGATGGAAGAGCGCGATTTCCCGAAAAAAATGGACGGGCACTGGTAACAAACCACCTGACTGTGGCGTATAGATTGCTGGAGATGCGCTCATGTTGCGTGCAAGGATTGCCATGACCGTCGCATGGTTGTTGTTCCCGGCCGGATTCTTTTGCCCGGCGGGAGCCATGGCACAGACCGTCGTGTCGGTTTCCTTTGCGACGACGAATGCGACGCCGCTCAATCCGGGATTGGCCGGCTTCTGCACCGAAATGCTGGCGAGCGCGGTGGAATATTCCGACACCAATTTTCAACAGATCACCGCGACGCTTTCCCCGGGCTGGCTGCGCTATCCGGGCGGCTCGATGGACGACGCCTTCGCGTGGACGAACGGGGTGACGGTGAACAACTGGATTTTCGGATTTCCGCCGTTCGAAACCAATCTGCTGAATGACACGGTGAAACTCCTGCCCGGCAAGGGCGGGGCGCTGTTCCGCGACTTCGCGGCGATGTGCGCGAACGTGGGCGGCGCGAAGATCGTCGTCTGCATCAACGGCTTCACGGACACTACCAATTCCGCCGGCGCTTTCGCCGAGTACGCCCTGACCAATCACATTCCCGTGGCCGCATGGGAATTGTGCAACGAGCCTTATGTCTTCGCCGGCAATGGCGCTTATGATTTTTTCCTGGACGCGACGGATTATGTTGCGCGGATGAAACCCTACCGGGACGCCATCAAGGCCGCCGATTCCAACGCCGTGGTGGCGATTTATTTCAACGACGCCGGTTATTCGGAACCCAACACCTGGGACAATGATTTGAAGAACTACACCAACAAATACTGGGATGCGGTGGTGTATCATCATTATCCCGCGTTGCCCACGAACGGCGTGCCTTTTTCCGACTTGATGGCCTTGGACAACTGGGAGCTGGCCAGTAACACGACCGCACGCATGCTCAATTACCTGATACCCGACAACAACAGCAACGTGACTTTTCTCATTACGGAATACGCGCCCGCCCGGGGTAACGGCGCGGGCCTCCAGAATCCGCCCTGCACGACGCTCTATGGCGGCATCTATGCCGCGGAATACGTCCTGCGCATGTCCACCCTTCCGCAAATGTGCTTTGTCGGGCCATATCAATTGCTGAATCCCAATGGCATTGACCAGACCAACAGCAATAATCAAGCTGTCCTCACCGCTTACAATGCGGGCCGTTCAACCAACACCGCCGGTTTGCCGTTCGGTTTCTTTCTGGGCGCGCAGGCGGCGGGCGAAGCGGTGGCGGATTGGGCGTTGACGCGGTCCACGGCGGTTTATGCCACGACCGTCGGCACCAATGGCCCGACCGTCTTCACCGACACCAATGGCATCGTGACGATTCCGGCGATTTACGCGCAGGCCTATCAGGGCGGTAACGGAAAACGGTATGTAGTGCTCACGAACAAGGGCGCAACCAACACGCCGGTGCAAATCATCCAAGATGGCGTGGCGGTAACGAATCAATTTCTGGAAACCTTTGTGACCGGCAGCGACCCCAGCACGACCAACGCGCCGCCGCCCAATAGCGCCATCCAAATCCAATCGCAGTTGACCAACAATCCAGTCACGATCCCGGAGTATTCCGTGGTGCGGCTGGAATGGACGGTTTTCAGTGTGCCGCAGCCCGTCATGAGTATGACCTTTACGAACGCAACCCCCACGCTCCAATGGGCTGGCCTGACCAATGTGGTTTACAACGTCCAAGCCGCGACCAATTTGACGGCGACTTGGGCGACGCTTGGAAATGTTTCCTACAGCCAGACAAACTTCACCTTTACCGATCCGAACGTTGGCCCGCTTCGATTTTACCGTTTGGCAGTTCCCTGAACCACTGGCACCTGCCTGGGCTTTGCCGCCACCGACGCCAACTGGCGCAAACACCTCAGATTTACGCGGACTCATGCGCGTTCCTGCCGTTCTTCACTCCACTCTTGGCTCGAATTTTCACTGATGGCCGGTTAGACTGATTTCAATGTTGCTGGTCACCTCGAACAAGTCGAAGCAGTTGCTGCTTATCAGTTACATCGGGCCGGTGCGGTTGAAGGAGTTTCAGCGCAACCGGGAGGAGCTGACGAAGCAACTGGGGGAGTTGTCGCCGGGGTTTCGTTTGCTCGCGGATTTCAGCCAGATGGAGTCAATGGGGCTGGATTGCGCGCCGGAGCTGGGCCGGATGATGGATTTGATTGGCCGGGCGGGTGTGGATTTGGTGGTGCGGGTCATTCCCGAACCGGGCCAGGACATCGGGATGAATATCCTGACGGTTTTTCATTACCCGCATCGTCCCCGGACGGTCACTTGTGAAAGCATGGTTGAGGCGGTCAAGTTGCTTGCGCTTTAGTGACCCGTTGGCGTCCACCGCAGGCCGGCGCGGCGCACCCAATCTTGCGAAGTTCCCCAAATGGTGTTTAATCATCTTCCGGCCGGTGCACCATGCGCCCGGCAACGTACAACGCAGCCTGTGTGCCTGCATGATTTGCCAAAAGGAATTTGATGAACTCGACCAACATGGATGAAACAGTGATGGGCCGCCTTTACAGTTACTTTTCCGGGCATGAGTCATCCTTGGGAACGCACCTGCTGCTCATTGTGGCCCTCGCCGCGCTTGTGCATGTCACAGTCAAAGTCATCCGGCACATCACCGAATGGCTCATCAACAAAGGCCAGGCGCAGAAAAACCCGCTCGGCTTCATGACCCAGCAGCCGAAATTCATCACGCTCACCCGGCTCATTGCCAGCGGCGTCACCTTTGCCGTCTATTTTATTGCCATCGGATTTATGCTGCAGGAATTCGGTGTCAGCCTGACGGCGTATCTGGCGAGCGCGTCCGTCGTCGGCCTGGCCATCAGCTTTGGCTCGCAGGGACTGGTGCAGGACGTGGTGATCGGCCTGACGCTGATTTTTTCGGAACGTCATGGACGTGGGCGACATGGTGGAGATTGCCGGTACAGTCGTCGTTGTCGGACGCGTGGAGGAAATCGGCCTGCGTTTCACAACACTCCGCAATTTTTACAACCAGATTGTGTTCATTCCCAATCGCACCATTGCCAACGTGAGCCGCTTCCCGCACGGCGGGGTGTTTGCGTATGCGGACATCCAGCTTCCGCAGGGTGCCGACCGGGAAAAGGCCGTGGCGACGGTCGCGAAGGTCGCCCGGGGGATGTGGCGGCAATTCGGCGCGATTATTCTGAGTGAGCCGGTCATCGGCCCGGTGGAAACGGTCGCGGGCGGTGGTTGGGATTTTCTGCGCGTCCACTTCAAAATCTGGCCGGGCCAGGGGAATTTGATTGAAACAACGTTCCGCCAGCAAATCATCAGCGCCATGAAAGCCTTCGACGCGAATTATGCCGACTGGCAGCTGCCGGTGACCTATCGCGCCATGACGGCTCCCAAAAAATTGTAAGACCGCGTCTGGCATCGGCTCCCGGTTTCACCGGGAACGGGACGAAACGCGGCGCCTGCTGGTGGCCAACCTGTTCCCCCTTTGGATCGTCGTGTGGAAACCATTTCATTCCCTCGACCCGATGAAACGTCCGGCGTGACAAACCCTGCCGGACACTGTCCAACCAGGCAAGGGCACCTGCCAACCCGGCAGGGCCGGAAATGAGGCTGCCATGTCCAGCTATTGTTATGAGGCTGTGGATGCCGGCGGGCTGAAAAGCCAGGGGACGCTGGATGTCACCGATCAAAGCGAGGCGCTGAAGCGCATCAAGGAAATGGGGTTGTTCCCGACCAAGGTTGTGCCAACCATGCCATTCCAGCGCCGGTCAAGGGCAACCGCCGTTCCCCGAACATTCAAATCCCCGATTCGCATGCCGCGCGGCAGAATCAAACCGGCCATTCTCACCGTGTTCACCCGCCAGTTGGCGACACTGATTGACGTGGGCATGCCGCTCCTGCGCGGATTGCGCATTCTGGAAGAACAGGCGGAAAATCAGGCGTTGAAGCGTGTCATCATGGAAGTGGCCATAAATGTTGAAAGCGGAGGAACGTTGTCCGAAGCGCTGGCCGCGCATCCCAGGGTATTCAGCCCACTTTACGTGAATCTGGTCAAGGCCGGCGAAATCGGCGGTGTTCTGGACGTGGTGCTCCGGCGCCAGGCCGAGTTCATGGAGAAGGCGCTGAAAATCAAAGGCAAGATCAAGGCCGCCATGTTTTATCCAGCGGCGGTGCTGGTGACTGCGACGGGTATCCTTACCCTCCTGCTGAGTTTTGTCATCCCACGTTTCCAAGCGGTGTTTGAGGGACTGCTCAACGGGAGGGAGATGCCGGCCTTCACGCTCCTGGTCCTGAAAATCAGCGATGGGTTCAAAAGCCACTTTCCGGCTGCCGGAATGACGGTGCTGGCCTTGGTTGTTGCGTTCCGATTGTTCGTTCGCACTCCGTGCGGCCGGCGGTGGTTTGACCGTCTCAAACTGTCCCTGCCCGTGCTCGGCAAAGTTTTCCGCAAGGTGGCGCTCGCGCGTTTTGCCCGGACCTTCGGGACCCTGCTCGGCGGCGGCGTGCCCATCCTTCAAGCGTTGACCATTGTGAAGGAAACAGCCGGCAACGTCATCGTGGGGGATGTCATTGCCAAAGTTCATGACAACGTGAAAGAGGGCGGGAGCATCGCCGGGCCGCTGAAAGCATCCCGGATTTTCCCCGCGATGATTGCCGGCATGGTGGACGTGGGCGAACAAACCGGCGCGCTGCCGGACCTGCTCATGAGAATTGCCGACACCTGCGACGAAGAGGTGGACAACGCCGTCAGTGCAACGACGGCGTTGCTTGAGCCGATCATGATTATTCTCCTGGCGGTCGTCGTGGGCAGCATCGTGATTGCCATGTTCCTGCCGCTCATCCGTATCATTGGAGATGGGATTGGAGGTGGGGGAGACGCCGGTGGGGGCGTTTGAAGAGCTTCCAGACAGCCTGCGTTCTTCCTCATCACCGAAAGCGTTCGTGCCGACCAACAACCACATTCAACGCGTGGCAAAGGCTTGAACCAGAATTTTTACGCGATATGCTTCAATATCCAACGAACGGGAAACTCTATGAGTGAATTCAAATTTTCATGCCCGGCTTGCGGCCAGGACATTTTGTGTGACACGACTCAGGTGGGAACGCAAATCGCCTGTCCGGGCTGCAATGCCACCATCGCTGTGCCAGAAGAAACGGCCGGAACTGTCAATGTCTCCACCCGGGCCGGCGCGCCGCCGGCGTCGCCGGGCAACACGGCAACCCCCGTTCAGCGGACTTCCGGCTTGGCCATTGCTTCACTGGTCTGCTCCCTGTCATCGTTGATCACGTGCGTTGGATGGCTCCCGGGAATCATTTGCGGGCATCTCGCCAAATCACGCCTTCGCCGGAATCCGTCGCTCAAGGGTAATGGTCTCGCCACGTCGGGTCTCATCATCGGCTATTTGATTTTGACGCTCGAAGTGAGCACCGCCGCATACCGCATCTGGTCTTTTTCAGCCGCGATGAAACAGGGATACGAAAACGTCCGGCAAAACCTGGCTACGAACAATCTGATTGTGACGCAGACCCAATCCACAACTGTTTCCAATGACATTCAACCGGTGGAACCTTTCAAACGCGGGGTTGTGGTCACAAACAGCCAACCGGTTGAACCGGTCACGCCCGCGACCGTCGCCCCCGCCAACCCGCAAATCGAACCCGACCAATCCGGGTGGACAGCCGACCTCAGCACAGTTTCCTTCCCCAACCATCCGGTCAGCGGGAAACTTCATGGCCTTGATTTCGCCGTCAAGACAATGTCGTTCCGGAATGGCGACCTTAAAATGAGGTCCACGAACGGAATGCAACTGGACGTTTATCGTCTGGGCGCCTCCATTGAAGGCCACAGTTATGAAATCCAGTCCGTGGACAGCGGCAAGGCCAATCCGCACGTCAAGATGACCTGGAATGAAGGCGGAGTGATTCAGACCGCGACCTTTAACCGGGGCTATGGAATGAAGCTGCAATTCGATCAAGCCATCAATCGGAAGGTCGCCGGGAAGATCTATTTGTGTTTCCCCGACGATTCCAAAAGCTGCGTCGCCGGCACATTCGAAGTGAGGCTCCCCAAACAGCAATGATGACAAACCATGCAAGTTCCACAGAAGCAAACGAAACGGAATAGCGAAGGTGGCTTTCAGCCTTTGGTTGGTTGCCTTCTGTAAAACCGAATCCCGGCCAAGGCCGGATGCCGCCACCGATGTGAAGCAATAATCCCGCGTCACACCTTGTCGCGTCGAAACGTAGTGGAGACGGAAGGACTTGCAACTGCTGACGGATTTCAGGCCGGACAAGCCGATTGTCAGGACGCAATTGTTCCAGTTCACGGGTGAAGGTGTATGCGTCGGCGGTGAACTCTTTCCATGATTGTAGCGGCGCCCGGTGAGCGCCGGAAGATTTGCGACGGTCATAGACCGCCGCTCCAGCGTTCAACCCGTCCAACGTCTGGCCGCGTAGCTTGACGAGGATTTCGTTGAGTGGTTTTATCAAACAGTGATGCCGGACGGGAAAAGCCTCAAATCAAGATTGGTTCGCCGTGGTTTGCTGGCCGTGCTTCTTCTGGCGGCGATGCTGTTTATTCCCGCCGGCACGTTGAAATTCTGGCAGGGCTGGGCCTTCATGATCTCGAATCTCATTTCCTCGGCCCTGGTGGTGATTTATTTCTTCAAACGCGACCCGCAATTGCTCGAACGCCGCCTGCTGAACAGGGAAAAAATCAGCGAGCAACGGCTCGTGCAGAAACTGGGCGGTCTGATTTTCTTTCCGTCCTTCTTGCTGCCCGGATTGGATTACCGTTTCGGGTGGTCGCGCACCTTTCCGGGACCGGTGCCGTTGTGGCTCACCCTGCTGGCCTTGGCGCTGATTGTGGGTTGTCAATTCCTGTTCTTCCAGGTCTTGAACGTCAACCGCTTTGCCGCGCGCGTGATTCAGGTCGAGGCGGGCCAGACCGTCGCTTCCACCGGTCCTTACCGGCTCGTTCGCCATCCCATGTATCTGGGCCTCGTCGTGCTGTATCTCTGCGCTCCCCTGGCGCTCGGCTCGTTCATCGCGTTGCCGGCCTTTGCCCTCCTCATCCCGGTCGTCGTTTTCCGGCTGCTTAACGAGGAAAAAATCCTTCGCCACGACCTGCCCGGCTATTCTGAATACTGCCGGCACACCCGCTTCCGGCTCGTCCCGTTTGTCTGGTAAGACGGAAAAGGTTTTAACGTAAAGGCGCCGAAGGGCAGACCCACAGAAGCCAACAAAGGATATGAAAACAATTTCTTGCCTGGCCGGGATGGCTGACCCCGCCCGTCCCTGCCCCGGAAATGCGCCGCATGATTTTCAACACAACCTGCGTCAAACTCCGCCGCTGGAAATTTCCTTGAAACGGATCAGGTTCCGGCGCGTTTAAATGCCCCTCGGCGCTGTCACCGGATACAGATTTCTCGGCTGGAACGTCCGGCACGGACGGCCCCTTCGCCTGCGCAAAGGCGACCTTCGCGCGCAACAACAACGTGCCAAGACATAAATCCGCCAGCGGCAGAACCACGTTGAAGTTTTTGCCCATGTAACGGTGGTGCAACAGGTGGTGGCCGTTGAGCCGGAAGAAGATGCCGGAACGCTCCACGTGCCGTTTCTTTGGCAGATGCATGCACCAATGCATGTATTCGTAGGCTGTGAAATACAGCGTGCACGCCACCGTCGCCCCGCACAGGATGCCCCACTTTTCCGAAAACAACGCCCAGAGCAAGAACGGCAACAAACCCACCGCCACCAGCACCGGGCCGTTCCACCACGCCATGGGAATGGTCTTCTTGTCCGGCTCATGCACCAGATGATACGTGTGGTCCGCCTTGAAAATGTGATGGTGCACGAGCGTGTGCCGTTCGTACGGATAACGGAAAAATTTCACCAGAAAGGAACGGTGCATCAGATAACGGTGTAACGTCCATTCGAAGAAGGAGCCGAAAACGACACCGGCGACACTCCCGACCGCGCACCAAAACAGGAACATAGTCATAGATAACTTTTAACTTTCTCTTTTGAAGACTGAAGGAGAACCTCCGACCCGCTCCCGACAATGGTTGAACTCTAATCGGTCTTGCTTGTTGCAGGCAGTTTCCGCCCGGATGCGGTTTCGCGCAAGTTTTATTTCAACCGCACGCACCCCGCCGCCGGGTTGGGGTTGGTCGCTCAAGGCCGGAAGGCGCCGGAGCGGGCCGCGTGCAGACCGGGCATTTGACCGTCCCAAACCATCCGGCCCTTCGAATGACTCCCCGCGCGCTTGAATCCGAGCGAGCCGGTAATCAGATAGCGGGCCGGCCGCCCCCCGGCATGTTCGCGCCGGGCATCGTTCCGGACGAATTCCATGATGGAGGGCAGGGATGGCAAATCCGAGGCGACCAAATCGTCATCCCGGTAGAGGGAATACTTTTGTCTCGGGTTGTTCATGGGTTTTCCCTGGGAATCGCTATTTGCCGACGGCCCCTTGCCAGATCATTACCGAGGCCACAATGCCGCCGACCGCCAGGCCTAGTAATATGGCGGCCGCGATGACTTTGAACTTCTGTCCGTATTGTGAGGACTGCAATCGCGGGAACAGCAATTTACCGACATAATTTGCCAGCATGAGCGCCTTTGGTTGACATGATGCTTATTAGACCGGTTATGCCCCTTATCGTTCAGGCATTCCCCGGAGAAGATATCTTGGAATAAAGCGGGCGCGGTTCCTGATTCGAGTGCAGGATGCTCTATGCAGGACAAAGCGCAGGAATTCAAACTGGACAAATTCGGGCCTTTGCCGGTCGGGAGCGTGCCGGTGCTGGTCCAATGCAATGGCTTCAAAGGCATGGCCTTTCGCGACCGGGAAGGCAGGTGGGTGGACCTCTTCAGCCACGAATTCCTGCCGCACGTTCTCAAAGTCGCTCCCACTTGAGGGTGTCGCTCCCGTTCCTCACTCATCTCCGCCGGGCCGGCGCGGGGCTATTCTTTACGCCGGACCGTCGGCGCCGCAAAACGCCAGATGGATGGCGGGTAAAAAATAATTGCAGATGGTGGTTGCTATTGTCCCGGAACCGGCGATGCTGCCGGTGTCTAGAATAGCTCGTCTCTTTCAAAGCCTGGGAATCTCAGGTGAACTTGGTTCAGTGATGATTTTAAACCCGATGTCCGGGAACAGTCTGGGAAAGCGCGGTTAAATCAGACAATTCAACATCACATGAGCAATAAATTATACGTCGGCAATCTTTCTTTCGATGTCACCGAACAGGACCTGCACGACGCGTTCGCCGCGCACGGCACGGTCACCGAAGCCAGCCTGGTGATGGACCGCACCACCCATCGCCCGCGCGGCTTTGGTTTTGTGACCATGAGCACCGACGAGGAAGGGCAGAAAGCCATCGCCGCCCTGAACGGGAAGGAATTGAAGGGACGCGCCCTCACCGTCAACGTCGCCCGGCCGCGCGAAGAACGCGCCGGCGGCGGCGGTGATCGCGGCGGCAATCGCAGCCGTTAGTCATCATCGCGCCGCAACCTCACGGCGAGGTTCGGATGAACCGGATGCCACCGTTTGATTGCCCGTCATCCCATGAAAGAAGAACACATCGAAGTGGAAGGCCGTGTGAAGGTTGTTCTGCCCGGCACCATGTTCCGCGTCGAACTCGACAACAAACATCTGGTGCTGGCCACCATCTGCGGCAAGATGCGCAAACGCTTCGTGCGATTGACGGTTGGCGACCGCGTGAAAATGGAGATGTCTCCCTACGATTTGGACAAGGCGCGCATCGTCTGGCGTTTAAGGTGAGCGGCTGCCATCCGGTTGCTGCAAAGCTCCCGTTCCGGACGGAGCCTGCGGCGGGCTGACCGCCGGCAGCCCCTTGCCGCGTCCATGATCCAGGTTGACGAACTGGTTCGTTCCGGGAATGTGACAGACGATGTTGAATTTGCCGATGGCTTCAAGCTTCGCCTCGCGGAACGCAGTTACCGTTGCCGGAAAACGTTTGCCTTCGAGCGGATTTTTCGTCCACTGCCCGGCTTGGGCCAGATATTCCAGGGTGTCGTGATTTTCGATGAGTATGTTCATGGGCGGACAGCTTAACAGACTCCCGCGCACCACCACGACAAATCGCAAATTTCTTTTCCCCTTTCGCAACCCGTCGCCCCGGCGGCCGTTTGGGGACCGCGGCGGCGGTGACGCCGCCCGGAGGAAGCCTGACCGAAGCAAACGGAGCAAACGTAGCAATCGAAGCCGTTTACCACCTTGGTTCCCTTGGTTCCCTTCTGTAAAACCACTCACGCCAGCCGCCGGAGGCCGCGAAGCAGTTGACCGTTGGGAGTCCCGGCAACCAGACGAAATTTGTTGTCACCTCTTTGCCCTTTGCAGGGACATCTTTAGCAGTATGATGACAAACGAAACCATGGCAGCAGCGGAATACAGCGATGCGGAACTGGTCTCACGCACCCTGGCTGGCGACCGGGACGCCTTCAGCCGCATTGTCTCGCGCTATCAAATATTGATTTGTTCGCTGGCCTACAGCCGCATCGGCCATCTCGGCCAGAGCGAGGATGTGGCGCAGGAAACGTTCATTACCGCTTGGAAACACCTCCGGCTTTTGCGCGAGCCGGACAAACTCCGCGCCTGGTTGTGCGGCATTGTCCGCAACCGGATTCACAAAAGCCTGCAACGGGAGGGCCGCGAACCCGCGCACGACGCCGAGCCGCTCGAAGTCGTGCATGACTCGCCGGCGCGGGAGGCGCTGCCGTCCGAACAAACCATCAGTCGGGAGGAGGCGGCGATTTTATGGCGCTCGCTGGAAAGAATCCCCGAGCTTTATCGCGAACCACTCATCCTGTTTTATCGCGAGCACCAATCCATCGAACACGTGGCGGCGGCGTTGGAATTGTCCGAAGACGCCGTCAAACAGCGGCTGTCGCGCGGCCGCAAACTGTTGCAGGAGGAAGTGCAGGTATTCGTGGAAAGCGCCTTGCGCCGGACGGCGCCGAGCCCGGCGTTTTCGGGTGCGGTCCTCGCGGCGTTGCCCGCCGCCCCGGCCGCCGCGGTTGGGGTCGGCCTGGCCGGCAAGGGCGCCGCCGCGGCCAAATGGGGTTTTTGGGGGGCGTGGCTGGCGCCGATTATCGGAATCCTGGGCGGCATGCTGGCCCATTGGATGATTTTCCGGGCCGCGCCTACGGCCGCCGAACGCCGGATCAAAAAGATTGCGTTCCTCAGCCTGTGGGTTTTTGTGCTGGCCTGGTGCATTGGCGGGCAACTGGGCCTGCGGGCGTTGGGCCGGCATTGGGCGTGGAACGACCACACGCTTTTTGCCGTGCTGGCGGGTTTTTGGTGGTTTTATGCCGTGGTCGTCGCCACGTTGTGCATTGTGATGTTCCGGCGCATCCTCGCCATCCGCCGACAGCCTGGGGCAGCCGCCGACGCACCGCCACCGGTCCGGAAACCGCTGACCGCCGGTCGTAGTCTCGTTGTGATCGTGGGCTTGTACCTGGCGTGTTTTGGGTGGCTGATTGATCTCGCGTGGCGCGCGCATGACGTCGTGTCCGCCGCCATCATCACGGCCACGATGGTCGCACTCGGCGGCTCGCATTTCCTCCAGGTTCGCCGCAAAACCGGAGTGACCGTGGTGCACACCGTCGCGGGGCATATGGCTGCGGTTTGGGGAATAATCCTGTTGCTATTGAATTGCCGTCTCGAGGCGTGGGCGGCCTGCCTGCAGGGAATTGGCCCCGCCGAAATGTCCCGGTTGTTTCCGATGTGGCTCATTCCGGCGCTCACGCTGGCCCTGCTGCTTTGGATCGGACTGGTCCTCGTCATCACCAGCCCCAAGCGCTCCACTCAGGAAAAAGCGGAGGCGTGAACCGACCGAAACCTTTGGGGTTCGGACGCTGCAAAGATTCCGCTCCGGTGGAGCTGTTTCAACACGATGACCACGGACGCCTTGGCGGAGGCTGTCTCAAAACCCTCCCTTGTCGTAGCAGCCGGCGTAAGCCGGCTCACTTTTCTTGGGATTCGCATAAGATTGGAGCGGACTCACGTCCGCTGCTACAAGTTTTGAGACAGTCTCGGCGAGGCGTCCCTGCCTCGCAAAGTCATCTCACAATGTTCAGCCCGTTTTGCGTCCAGCCGCGCTTTCTCCCTTGAATTCAATCCCGCCAACCCTGCAATTCAATTCGTGTGCACTGGCGCCATGAACGCTGTATCCGGGTGTAACGGAATCGTAACAAATCCATTCTTGTCCAACCGGTTTCGCCTTTGCGAAGTTTTCGACGATGAGCGGACGCGAATTTCATTTGAGCGCGCTGCTCGCCGTATGAAACAATATTTGCCTGTAGCCCTCGTGTTGGCCTGCGCCGCGTTGGTCATCGCCCTGGTCATGGTGAAGCGGGGTGACAGTGCGCAGCATGAGAATGATGCCGGCGTGATTGCCGATTTTTCGAACCGGTTGGACGTGGCGCAGTTGCAAATCGTCCTCTGCAACCGAACGATGCTCACACTGTCCAACCGCCTCGACGTTTACCAATCTGCGTCATTGACGCTTTCAAACCTGCTGACCGAAACCGAATCCACCATTGCTCGCGACACGGAACAAATCACCCACCTGACCCGGCAGGTCGCGGGGGCGGAATCGGAGAATCAAACTTTAAGCCGGCGCGTGATGGCTTTGACCAACCAGATGGCCGGCCTCACGAGTCAAATCGCCTCGACCGAGACCAATCTGGCGCAGGCCAATAACGACTATGCCCTCCTCGAAAACCGTCTGCGCCGGGACGTGGCTGAACGGCTCGTTGTGGAGCGAAAATTCTACAATCTTGCGGCGCTCCAGGCGCAAATGGAGAGATTAAAGACCTATCCGGGCGGCGAGGTTTCCGCCGGGAGCATCTATGCGGGCTTGGATGTGGAGGTGACCTCAAACGCGGTCCATGTCATTGCCCCGAACTGATTGGTTGAAGGTTGAGGGTTGAGAGTTGAGGGTCACGGCAGCCGCGACTTTTTTATCCGCGCATGACGCCAATTATCACTCATTTCGGAGCGCGGACAGCTTGTCCGCGTTTTTCTTTTAACTCGCGGGCCGGCAGCCCGCGCCCCGACGGCAAGCGCCAGACGCCGCGCTCGATGTGCAATCAACGGTAGGGCTGCGGTGCTCCGCAGCCCATCTACAAGGCGGCGCAGCAGCACCGCCCTACCACCAGACAACTCACGGCAATCTCCATTCACCACGGCCGGCCAGCCCCGTGGAACTCTATTATTTACGGGGCCTGCCCCGTGTTTTTTTACGGGGTTATCGGGATGGAGCTTTTCCAGTTCGCGGGTGAAATGGGGAGCGCGTGCGTCCCGCGCGCTGCGTTCGGCGTCGCGCCGGACGCTTTTACGGAAGGATGTTCGTAACGGGACGTTCCGACCTGCCGCGACGGGCGCGAGCACGGCGGGACGGCGACCGCGACGGTCGCGCTCCCCGAACCTGCCTTGTCGCGCCGACTCGTCGCGTCGGAGCCACGCGGAGACGGAAACCAGATTAAGGCGAAAGGACTTGAAGTTGCTGGCGGATTCCTGCCCCGTGTTATTTACGGGGCCTGCCCCGTGTTTTTTTAAGGGGTTATCGGGATGGAGCTTTTCCAGTTCGCGGGTGAAATGGGGAGCGCGTGCGCCTGCCGGGTCGTAGCTTCCGAGCGAAGTCCGGTCCCGCACGCTGCGTTCGGCGTCGCGCCGGACGCTTTTACGGAAGGATGTTCGTAACGGGACGTTCCGACCTGCCGCGACGGGCGCGAGCACGGCGGGACGGCGACCGCGACGGTTGCGCTCCCCGAACCTGCCTTGTCGCGCCGACTCGTCGCGTCGGAGCCACGCGGAGACGGAAACCAGATTAAGGCGGAAGGGCTTGGAGTTGCTGGCGGATTTTCACTTTAGCCTTTAGCCTTTCCACCCTCCGTAGCAGGGCTACTGCGGAGGACGGGCAGCCCTCAGCCTTCGAGTACCGGATGCCCCGCCCGCCAGGCCCATTTTTAGACGTGACAATCAGTTGTTGCCCCTGTCGAATCAAAAACGAAAGGAAAACTATGAAAATAACCAGAGTCATCCTGGGCGTGGTTTCTCTCGGGGCGTTGTTTTGGACTTCGGGATGCGCCACGCTGCATCAATCAGAGGCGGCGTCGCTTCAAGGAACGTGGAAAGGCCAGGAAATTGGCAGCAACGCCGGAGGAACGCGTTACTTCATCTTCTCCGGGAATACGGTTGAGTTCCAGGGAGCCAACAATGACGATTGGTGTCGAGGAACCTTCACCGTCCGGGAAGATACAAATCCGCGGCAGATAGTTGGCACCATTACTCAATGTCACCAGCGCGAATACATTGGGAAAGCCGCTTGCGGAATCTATCAGTTGAACGGAGACACGTTGACCATTGCCGGGTACGAGCCTGGCACTTCCGATGTGCCCTCCAGTTTCGATGCGCCGGGCGCTCGTCACTTCGTTCTGCAACGGGACTAGCCAAAATGGTTGAAGGTCCGGCGATGAAAATTGAGGCCTGCGTCAAGCGCCAGACGCCGCGCTCGACGTGAAGCAGCAATCCGGCATCGCGGAAAACCTGACGTGCCGCGCCATAGCGACTTGCCGCGGCGGAGTGAAACGAAGGTGGGAGCGACGGCGGGAGTTGCTGGCGGATTCCTGCCCCGTGTTATTTTACGGGGCCTGCCCCGTGTTATTTACGGGGCCTGCCCCGTGTTTTACGCCCCGTGTTATTTACGGGGTTATCAGGATGGAGTTCTTCCAGTTCGCGGGTGAAATGGGGAGCGCGTGCGCCTGCCGGGTCGTAGCTTCCGAGCGAAGTCCGGTCCCGCACGCTGCGGACGGCGTCGCGCCGGACGCTCCGGGGAATGTTCGTAACGGGACGTTCCAAACAGCGACCGCGACGGTCGCGCTCCCCGAAACCGCCTTGCCGCGCCGACTTGTCTCGGCGACTTGCCGCGGCGTAACTCAGTGAAGACGGGAGCACGGCGAAGACGGAAATCCGATGGAGGCGGAAGCACGGCGACGGCAGGAGTCAAATGAAGGCGGAAGTTGGGGCAGCCTGCTCCGATGCCGCCTGCTCGCGATTCATCGGAGTATATCGGAGGAATAATCACTGGCCGGATGCCCCGGTTCCAGCTACGGCAGACGTCGGATGCCTGGTCCGGCGTGCAGCCGTAATGCCACCGCGCGTAAGATTCATGGATTATGCCTCCACAAGAACCACGCTAGAATCGGCCAGGTTACCATTGCCACCGGGACCGAGACGTACAACGGAATTTTCGGCGCAACTTTTATAGCAAACCAAACTCCACCGCCAACCACTGCGATAAACCCCAAATAGAACCACCCCATCCAAACATGCCCATACATCATTGAATCAACCATTGCATCAAAGGATTGGGTGTGGGTCATGACAACAGCAAAAAAGGCGGGCAACAACGCCATAAAACATCCGCCCACACGTTTCTCTGATTTTGTCGCCCTGCGAAAAGGTTCATCATTCGGACGAAAGCCCCACCGAAAATAAATACTACAGAAAAAATCAATCATCTGTAAAATAGAACGCCAAAATCTTTTCGCCAACGGGAGTTTTTCTCTCGGAATTTGATTTGGAGAAACGTTCGCTTCCGTTTGTGTGCCTTTACCAAGAACTTTGTTCAGCCAGATAATAGCGATGACACAAAGTACGAACAGTGCAATACCTTCAACCGGGTTCCGCTTGCTATTTCCATAAAACAGAAGGCCCAAGGCCTCGATCATCTCAGGGGGTGGATTCATGCCGCTTTGACCAGCGGAATTTACGCACCTGAACTTCTCATGGCAATCGCCATTCGCCACGACTGAGATGCATCAATAATCCCGCGTCGCGCTAGACCTGCAACTCGTCGTGGCGGATGGCGTTCATCATCGCCGCATACGCGCCGTCCGTGATGCTGTCGCCGATGCGCGATTTCCGGCTTTTGAGTTGATACCAGAATCTGCAATGGGGGCAGGAATAATCACTGGCCGGATGGCCCGGCTCCAACTCCGGCAGCCGCCATCCGCCGGAGTCGTCCGCAAGGACTTTGCGTAACCAGACCGTTTCGCCCGGCGTCTGATAAAGCAAGCCCACAGAGGTTGGGCACATAAGACAAAAATTAACTATGAAAACATCACGATTTCGAACCCGAACCGCTTCCCTTGCCGGCGCGCTGCTGCTGGCGGTCACGCTCTCGGCCCAGGCAGGCGGCAAGCACGCCACGGAAACCCAGACCTTCACCATCGCCGCCGGCGCAAAAATCACCGCGGAAGGCAACAAGTCCGCCACGCTGGCCGACATCAAGGCCGGCGACCACGTCAGCATCGCCTACACGCAGGCCAATGGCGTGTTGACGGCCACTCACATCCGGGACGCCGGTCCCAATCCCGTCAAGCACTCGAAAAACACCAACCCCACGTCAACCACCAAAAAGCATGTTGCCACCGGCCTGCACGCCCACGGGATTGTCCAGAGCGTTGATGTTTCGAACCCGGCGCTGACCATCACCGAGAAACGTCACCACTAACCGCCGCCGGGTGAGCAACCGCGAAGGACGCGAACCACGCGAAAGGGGAATCGCGGCAATCGCCAGACGCCGGCCGGGAAATTAACGCAAGGGCGCAAAGACGCGGAGATGGAATTGGAAGCGCCGTCGGCGCGGCATATTTGTAGAATCACCCGCCAACAAATGTTTCAAGCTCCGTCAGGAGCGGCATATTCCGCCCCGCTCTTGCGCGCAAGGGCGGGGCTGTTTCAGGCAGATGATCCAGAGGGAAAGCGGTGTCGTGCCACTGCACTCCAAGGCGCTGGCGCGCTTTTCCTCCACCAGCCGCCGCACGATGTTCAGCACATCCAGCGTCCAGCCCCGTTCTTTGGCTTTGATTTCGCCGAGCGGCTTCACGCGCTTGAATCGCTCGCGGACTTCTTCCGGCGGGGCAATTACCGTAGCGCAGGCGTCTCGCCTGCCCGCCGATAAATTCACAGAAGCAGCCGGGACGGCTGCGCCACCCTGCGGCCCAATCGTCCGCACCACTTCAATCCGCGCATCCGCGGGGACGCGATTCAAAGCAACCTGCCCCGTGTTGTTTTTTACGGAGAGTTGCAACCGACCCAGCCAAGTCGGGGTGACACGTGACGCGTGACGGGTGACAGGTACGAAGGCGGGTGCAGGAAATAGAAACTTGGCATTTCGTCATGGCGGATGGCGTTCATCATGGCCGCATACGCGCCGTCCGTGATGCTGTCGCCGATGCGCGATTTCTGGCGTAGCGGCGTCTCGGCAGAGCGCCGCCGATAGAAATGCGGCTTTCTGCCGAAAGCCGCTACACCCGCACTTGGGGCAGCCTGCTCCGATGCCGCCTGCTCGCGATGACTATCGAATTTACCGTGCAAACCGCCGGAAAATGTGTTATTCAATCACCATGAAAACGCTGCAAGTCGAATTGCCCGACCAGATGGCGCGTGAAGTCGAACAAGCCGTGAAAACCGGCGTGTTCGAAAACACCGCCGAAGTCGTGCGCGTGGCGCTGCGCGAATTCATCTCCCGCCGCCGCTTTGAACTGATGGAACGGCAGCAGTTGGACGATGTTGCCTGGGCGTTGCGCGAAAAATCCGGCGGCAAATGAAACGCCTCGTCGCCGACACCGGCCCGATTTTGCATTTGCACGAAGCCGGCGCGCTTCATCTGTTCCAGTTCATCGGCGAAGTCCTGCTCGCACCACTCGTCCTGGCCGAACTCCGCGTCCACGCACCCGCGCTCTGGCCGGGACAACTTCCCCGCTGGGCCAACAATCAAACCCTGTCGCCCGCCGCCGGGCAGCGCGCCACCGAATGGCAGCACGCCGGATTGTTGCAAGGTGGCGAAGCCCAGGCTCTCGCCCTTGCGCTGGAAACAAAACCTGATTGGTTTCTCACCGACGACGCGGGCGCACGGCTGATGGCTGAATCTCTCGGCATCGAAACCCACGGCTCCATCGGCATCATCCTTTGGTCGGCGGCAACCAGACTCATTCAACCGGCACGGCGCGCGGTGGATGAAAGCGGCTTGCGTCTGATGATGGCGGAGGGCGGGAAGGCGAAGCTGGGGCATCCGCCTACGCCAAGGCTTCGTCGCGACAGGCGGTTTGACAATGAAGTAGCTTGCCGCGCCGTAGTGCAACGAAGGCGGGTGCATGAAATATAAACTCGGCATTTCGTCATGGCGGAAGGGGAGCGCGTGCGCCTGCCGGGTCGTAGCTTCCGAGCGAAGTCCGGTCCCGCGCGCTGCGTTCGGCGTCGCGCCGGACGCTCCGGAGAATGTTTGCAACGGGACGTTGCAAACGGCGACCGCGACGGTCGCGCTCCCCGAACCCGCCTTGCCGCGTTCCGAACTTGCCGCGCCAACTTGCCGCGCCGACTTGTCACGCGACTTGCCGCGGCGTAACTCAGTGAAGACGGAAGCACGGCGACGGCGGGAGTCAGATGAAGACGGAAGCGGAGAGGGATCAGTTTGGACAGTCTTCCACCCGATTCGATGCGGCTGTCGGGTGTCATGGCCCGTCTGGTAATCGTCATGGCGTCGCGTCCTCTTGATTTATTGTCACTGTCACCCGCCGTGGCGTGTCTGGCGGCGGACTTGGACGGACTGCCAGTCATCATGGCGCATCTATGGGCGAACCAAGCGCATCCGTCAGGCGTCACGGAATATCTTACGCTCGTTGTCCAGCTTCTTTCAGCCGTCGTGACTTATTGGACACCGGCATTGGCGTAGCTCCTGGCTTTCACACTCAACCCGCCAATTATTTTTGCCTGTCTGACAATTACTTAACCGATTTGGGCGCCGCCAAGGTAAAGCATTTCTAACGCTTTAACAACATTGGCACGCATTTGGCTAATGGCCGAGCCGCACTTTTCACACTATGAATGCGAAACAAGAAAACAAGTTGTCCATGTACCTTGCGGTCAAGGCCGTTTGCGACCGCAACAATTCCACCTGGCAAGCATTGCAGGCATTCGGGGACGCGTACGCTGATTTCGGCACGCATGTCCAAAACATCCAGAACATCGCACAGAGCCAGGCCGCCGATTCCACGGGCCTTTCTGCGGACAAACAAAAGCTCCGCGAAGAGATGGCGGATTTAACCGTCGAGGTTGCCAACGCGGTCTATGCCTGCGCCCGGAAGGCCCGGAACAACGACCTTGCGGCCAAGGTGAACGTGAACCGTTCCAGCATCCTCGGTGGACGCGACACCGCCGCCGGTGATACGGCGCGCAGTGTTCACGCTGCCGCCACCGCCAACCTCGCCAATCTGGGGCCTTATGGCGTCACGACCGCCAAGCTCGACTCGCTCAAGGCCGCGATTGACGCCTACGTGGCCAGCATCGCCAGGCCGCGCGACGCGCGCGCCTCCGGGGCCACCGCCACCAGCCAACTGGCCGACGAATTCGCTGCCGCCGACGCCGTCCTGACCGACCAGATGGACACCCTGGTACTGCAATTCAAATCCGCCAATCCCGTCTTTGTGACCGATTACCGTAATGCGCGGCTGATTGTGGAGTCCGCGGGTAAAGCCAAGGTGACGCCGGCGCCGACACCCGCGCCGCAGTCGGCGGGTGAAATCAAGCAAGCGGCCTGAACTTGGTGAGGCGCGGTACCTTTCCCGCGCCGAGGCTTGCTGCGACTCCGATGAATCGCGAGCAGGCAGCAAGCTGCACCTCACCCGCGCGCCATTCAAGCATCGAACCGCTCTTCTGGCGCGCGGGTCTTCATTTCAAATCCAAAATGAAAATGGTGAGCCAGTTCGATCTGTTGTTGGTAGGGCCGTGCTGCCGCGCGGCTGCGAACAACCAGCAGGTCGTCCCTACCGTCAAACTGATTCAAACTCCAAAATGAAAATAGTGAGTCAGTTCGATCTGTTGTTGGTAGGGCCGCGCTGCCGCGCGGCCTCGGACAACCAGCAGGTCGTCCCTACCGTCAAATTGATTCAAACTCCAAAATGAAAATAGTGGGTCAGTTCGATCTGTTGTTGGTAGGGCCGTGCTGCCGCGCGGCCTCGGACGACCAGCAGGTCATCCCTGCCGTTGAACAGACCCAAACCCCACAACGCTAAACATCTGAATTTATGAAAAGACCACATCCAATCGCGACCGCCGTTTTGATGTTGTCCCTGCTTCTGGCCGGCTGCTGCACGACCAAAACCATGCTCTCCGCCGACGGAAACGCGGCGACCGGGATTGTTGGCGGTTCTGTCGAGATTACCGCCTGCACGCCGATGGAAAAGGAAGTGGCCAGTCAGCTTGCCATGCTTTCCGACTGGTATCGCGCGCATTGGGACGCCTGTGGCACCAACTCAAATCCGGGTGAGTGCCGGGCCGAACTGTCCAAGGCGTATCAGGAACAGCAAAAATTGTTGCTGGACGTGCTGGCCGCCATGAATGGCAAGCCGAAGGCTCAACAGAAGCAAATGTTGCAGCAAATGCGGCTGACTGCCCCGCCGCTGGCGAAGTGATCAGACAGGATTCACAGGATGGACACGATGGGGAAAACATCCCAACGGGATTATGTCGCTCAGCCCGTCGCCGGCAAGGTGACCGGGGAAATCAACGGAGCGGATCGCCAACAAATAACAACGAGAAATTGAAGGCGAAATGGCAGAAAATGCAGTCCCACAAGCTGGCGGATTTTTCACGCAGATAACATTGGACCACGGTGAGCAGGCTCAAATCTACCGCCGCCGCCCAGGAATGGGAGTAATACAACCAGTGCGTGTAGGTCGTCCAAACCACGATCAGGGCCGTGCTGGTGGCCATCGAGTACGACCCGCGAAAGGCCTTGTAGAGAAAGCCCCGGTAGATGGATTCTTCAAACAGGGGCGCCAGCAACAACAACGGACCCAGGTAGAAGTATCTTTCCGGGCCGGCGGCCTCTTGGAAGGCTTTCAAATCGTAAAATGGAACACCATGTGACCAGCCATGCACGCTCATAATGTGGCCGAAAAATCGGATAGCCAGGGCGCACACAATACCAGACCAGACCAACTCGGTAGGCTTGATCTTCAGACTAAACCCTTGCCAGAAAGCGGCGAGCGTTTCGGTGCGGGCAAAATAGGCCGCAATCAACAACTCGATGGCATAACGCAATAGCGACCGGGAAAAAAAGCCGGCCCCGCTGGCATACCACGCGCGAAACGGAGGAACCAGCAGCCAAATTAAAATATTAACCCCAAACCAGAGCACGAGTCCGAAGAACACGAGGAAGGCCACACATTTCCAGGCATCACGCGCGGACCATTGATAATCGGGAAAGGTCAGATAAAGTGTGTCTCTAACTGTTGTTTCTATTTGCTCCTCGGGAAGCGGCGGATGCGGACCAATTTCCACAAGGGGTTCGTGATCAACGGAGCATAGCGTGGCTTCGTCGGAATACTCCTTTCCGCAGTATGAACAGCGTTTCATGCAACAGGAAAATCGACCCAAATCAAACCCGCGTGGTGGCTGCTCGTCGAGGAAAATTACTCTGTTTGCTTAATCACGGCAGACGCCAGCAATTACGCCCAACATGCAACAGTAGATTACGGTCGCGCAGGACCTGCAATTGCTGGCGAATCTTGTCTTTAACGTGACGATTGCCGGGGTGCAATTGTTCCATTTCGGGGGTGAAGGCGTAAGCGTCAGCCGTGGTAAACTCCACTTTGCCGAGGTGGCGAATGGCGTTCAGCACATCCAGCGTCCAGCCGCGCTCTTTGGCTTTGATTTCACCGAGCGGCTTCACGCGCTTGAATCGCTCGCGGACTTCTTCCGGCGGGACGATGATGGTAGGGCAGGCTTTCGAGCCTGCCGGTTCAGCGGACATTCCTGGCCGGTGTTTCGGTCTGGCGACTGGAAAGTCGCCTGAACCCGCAGACAAGAATGTCTGCGCTACGCGAACGGCCATACTTCGTTCCGTGCGTACGACCGCAATCCGGGCATCCGCTGGGATGCGGTTCAAATCGAAATTGCAGCCAATCCAGCCGTGGCGGCGGGCGGTGGGTGAAAGTGGTTTGCGCTTGATGATGGCGGAGGGCGGGAAGGCAAAATGCGGCACGAGCAGAAGATTGCGGACGCTCCAGGTCACGAGGTCATACTGCATGAAATAAAAACTCGGCATTTCGTCGTGGCGGATGGCGTTCATCATCGCCGCATACGCGCCGTCCGTGATGCTGTCGCCGAGGCGCGATTTCTGGCTTTTGAGCTGATACCAGAAACTGCACGACGGACATGAATAATCACTGGCCGGATGCCCCGGCTCCAGCCAGGTCAGTTTTGGGGATGAACAGTTCGGGCAGTAAAGATTGGATTCGCCCCAGGATTCCGTGACGACGCGGGCGCGCTGTGCACCGCTGTGGTAAGCCGTAGCCAATTCGCCGGTCATGGAAAGGTTCATCGGCGGCGATTAGATCACCACCGATCTGCCGCTTCAATCTGAATCAACCCCCAAACGGGCTTGACGGCGTTGCTGAAATCACGTATCTATTCGTCTGTCGATTACATCCGTGCCTCTGCCAGTGGCGGAAGGCAAAACCAACGGGTGGTCGTACAGAAAACATATGAGCAACGTTCATAACAGCGCGGCCAAAAACCGCAACTTAGTAGTTCCCTTCCACTCACTCCGCAACATCAGCAGCCCCGAAGACGTAGTAGCGGGCCGCAAAGTGTTTGCGGGACACATGCCTGCAAAGGCCATCCTCAATCTCCCGACCGACGAGAATGTTCGCGACTACCTTGTCGATGCGGAGGGGAAGCAACGCAAGACACCGACATCAGTTCACCGGGCGATCAAGGACACACTCGAAAACAGGCCAGACTTGTTCTGCATTCTGAACGGCGGGGTCGTGGTCGTGGCTCGTGACTCCGAGGTGGATGAAAAGGAGAAGGTCCTCAAGCTCAAAAAGGCGAGCATCCTCAATGGCTCGCAAACTCAAGGCGTGTTACAGGATATGTTCGACGCCGGCCAACTCGGTGACGACATATCCGTGAAGTTCGAACTGATCATCACGGACGACGAGGATCTGATTGCCGAAATCACAATCGCGCGAAACTTCCAAAACGCCGTAAGAAGTTTGTCAATTGTCGGGACAAGAGGCGAGCTCGATGAATTGGAAAAAAACTTCATGGTAACGCATCCGCGGCTGCGCCTGCAGAAATCCGAATCTGAGTGGCCTGCGGAGGACACAAACATTGTTCAAACTGAGAAGCTCCTTCAAGTGATCGCGGCTCTGCTGCCCGATGAGCTTTGGTTCAAATCGACCGAGATCAACAGGGCCTACACGTACAACTCAAAGGCAACGTGCCTTAAGGACTTCGACACGATCTACCGGAAAGCGAAAGCCAAAACCGACGAAGACCATGATAAATTCAAAGCTGTGTATCAGTTCTACTTGGACGTAGTCGGGCAGGCATTCGACCTTTACGAAACTTGGAAGGCGCATCCGGAGTTCGAAGGCTGCGGACTGCGCTGCATCGAACGGGAAGGCAGAAGTATTGTTGAAGTGCCCGACGGCTTGGTCTTCCCAGTCCTTGCAGCCTTATCTGAATTCGCGGTAAGGACGAAGCAAGGGTGGCGCATCAAAGCACCGCCCATCGAGACTGAGTTGATCGCAGCTGCCAAGACCGCCTACATGGAGATCGCCAAGTCGAAGCCGGACGTGATGGGTAAGACCAAGGCGTGTTACTCTCAGGTCCAGCAAGTCGCCGAGATGTATAAGAAATTCTCCAAGCTCGCAGTCGCTTAAAGGGATCGCCAACCGCCAGCGACTTTACGTCGCTGGCGGCTAAGGATCAGCTTGGTTTGACCCGTAGAATTTCCGTCTCGCAGCGGACAACGTGCGTCGTCTCACGTTTCTTGCCGTTCGGCGTTTTTGCCCACCCTTCCTGCAAGCTCACGTCCACCGTCGTGTGGACGACTGCACCCGTCTCCGTTTCACTCCGACGCGGCAAGCCAGCGCCGCAGGACAGAAAAACGAATTTCGTCTCATGAAAAATGCGTTCGGTCGGGAATTCGGGCACGTCGGCCATGTCGCGTGATCCATTGATCGAATCGGAATCCAGATCAAGATCATTCTGAGGGTGACGCGTGACAGGTGACGGGTGACAAGAACTAAGGCGGCTCGCGGGGACGCTTCCACCCTCCGTAGCGGAGCTACTGCGGAGGACGGGCGCCCCACCGCAAACACTGACTTCGATTCGGACGCGGAAGTGGCGGAGCCAGATTTCAATGATTTCGCGGTTGGCCCGGCGGGCCGCGATTTCGACGTGACGCAAATCGAGTTCGATGCCGACGCAGCCGCGTTTCAATCGGATGGCCGCAACGGCCGTGGTGCCGTTGCCCAGAAACGGGTCCAGCACCAGGTCCCCTTCGTTCGTCGAGGCCAACAGGCAGCGTTCCACGAGGGCCACGGGTTTTTGGGTAGGATGTTTGCCGTGGGTTTTCTCGTCACTCCCCGGCGCACCCAACGTCCAGATGCTTGAATCAACCGCAGAGAACGCAGAGAGCGCAGAGATTTCATTTTCACTTTGTGTTCTTTGTGCTCTTTGCGGTTCAAATTCGTTTTTCCGCCAGACGGTTTTCATCTGTTTGCCGGTGACCTTCCGCATTTCCTGATAATTGAAGACGTGTTTGCTTTTCTCGTTCTTCGCGGCCCAGAGGACGGTCTCCGTCGAGTGGGTGAAATAACGGCAGCTCAGGTTCGGGGGCGGATTGGGCTTTTCCCAGGCGATGTCGTTCAGAATCTTGTACCCGAGTTGTTGCAGGGCGTAGCCGATGCTGAATATGACGTGGTGCGTGCCGGTCACCCAAATCGTGCTGTTCGGCTTGAGCACGCGCTGACAGCGACGCAGCCATTCGGTGTTGAATTCGTGGTTCAGTTCCGGTCCGCGCGAGACGTCCCAGTCGCCCTTGTCCACCTTGACCATTTTGCCGGCATGGCAGGTGATGCCACCGTTGGACCGGCCTTCGCTCAGGAGCTACGGCCCGGCAGGCAGGAAATAAGGCGGGTCGGCGAAGATGGCGTCGAAGCGGCCATCGGGATATTTGGCGGCGATAGCGTCGAGCAGTTCGAGGCAGTTGCCGTGGTAGAGCCAGATGCCGCGTGCAGGGTCGGAAAAAGCAAGGCGCGGCAGGACAGAGGTCAGAGGTCGGAGGTCGGAGGTCGGAGGGCTGACTTCTGATTTCTGACTTCTGACTTCTGGCGTCGGGACGACGCTGCCGTCTTCGCGCAGGGTGAAATGGGACGGTGGAAGCGGATGGGCGTGGGGCAAATCATTGGAGCGCGGGCTGCCAGCCCGCAAGTTGAGGGCCTTGGTTCTCGCGGACAAACTGTCCGCGCTCCGTGGTGGTTTCGGGGCAGGGCGGCGATAAAGGGGTTTTGGCTTGGCTGGCGCTTTTTTCGACACGCCCAGATCAATTGATCAGATCACGGATTGGGATCAAGCAATTAAAGAAAAAGCTGAAACGGCGAAAGCTGAAATTGGGAAACGGAGGCAGAGGCGGCGGCGGAAATGGATTTAGGAGATGGGGGGCGGAAAACGGCCAACAGGTGACGGGTGACCGGCCTTCGCTCCGAAGCTACGGCCCGGCAGGCAGGTGACAAGATTGGAAAGGCGGAAAGCATCAACCACGAAACACACGCCTGTCCGCCATAGCCTCGGCGACGGCGGAAACGACACGAATGGGTTTAACCGCAGATGGACGCAGATGGACGCAGATTTATTTAAACAGAAGGAAACGGAGGAAACAGAGATATTTTTCCAACCCGGCAAGGTCTTGGTTGCCTTGGTTAGCTTCTGTTTAAAATCCTTCCTTCCGTCAGCAAGTTCAACCATCCGCCGGGCGGCGGGGGCAAAGCCGATGAAGTGGTTGCATTGTCCGGCAAATAAAGGACACTGCCTTTGGAATCCCGGCATGCGCCAGTTCATTTGCAGGGTTGATGCGGAAGACAGGATTGCGTTTGTGGACGCAAGCTGGGTGGCTTTTGCAAAAGAAAATGGCACACCGGCCCTGACCGCGGAATCCGTGCGGGGGGTTTCGCTGTGGAATTATATTTCCGAAAGCGTGACGCAGGAATTCTACCGGATTTTCATGCGGAAGGTGCGCGCGACGGGCCGGACGATCGTTGTACCCTTTCGCTGCGACGGGCCGGAGTGCCGGCGATTCATGGAGATGGCCATTATAAGTCTGGGCGCGGGGGCCTTGGAGTTTCGCAGCGCGTTGTTGCGCGAGGAAGCGCGTCCCCGGGTGGACTTGCTCGACCCTGATTTCCCGCGAACGGAACAATGGCTTACCCAGTGCGCGTGGTGCAAGAGGGTCAAGGTGGCCGGGTGGATGGAGGTGGAGGAGGCGGTGCGCCAGTTGGGGCTGTTTGAACAGGTGCGCCTGCCGCGAATCACCCACAGTGTCTGTCCGGCCTGCAAGCAGGCATTTGAATCCACCCCTCAATCCGCCTGAGGCTGCGGCACACCGGTAGCAACCTTGAAAGCGTTCGGGCGGATGGCCAGAGCAGCCGGGCGGATCAAGCGTTTTTAACCACGAAACACACGAACGACACGAAAGGGTTTAACCGCAAAGATCGCACGGAACACCGATGAAGACCGGGCCTCACGCCAAGGCGCCACGGCACAAACAGGTTGGTCCCCACATTGCGCCGATTAACGCAGATTTCTTCCTGGCCCGGCTCGCGGTCCTTGCGGACGGCCACCAACTCGCCCCACCGCTTTGCTTTTCCCGTCACCCGACACCCGTCACTCGACACCCTTTCAGGTGGTTCAGGTGCCGGGTTCGCTCACCAAGGCCTGAAGATCTTTTAGTCCCAGGTCCAGATCCTTTCTCAGGGAAGCAACCTGTTGGTCGCGCAGGGCCGCCGTGGCCGCATTGTCCTTCTCCGCGGGCGCCAAAATTTTGTCTTGCCCCATTTCGATCACATAGTCGTTCGGGCCGAGTCCGCCGAAGTCCACAAATTTATCATAATTGGCCCGGGCGGTTTTGGTCCGTGCCTCCATTTGCGCGGCGGCCGTTTCGCAGATGTCGTTGATGCGCTTGAACGTGGCCAGAACATCCAGAATCGCCTGCCTGACTCCGGACTCGGGAAGCGCGTCAGCCAGTTCTTTCACGGCCGATTGCGTGGCCGCATAACTTTGCTGATAGCCGTCGAATTTCAGCGTGTTGTCGGGCAAGGTGCAGCGCAGCGCCTGGAGTTGCATGAGCGCGGCGGCGGCCTGCTGGTATGGATGCAAGGACTGCTCGGCTTTTTCCCTGGCCTGTTGAGCACTCGAGAGTTCACGCGTCAACTCATCAATTTTCTGCTTTTGGGCTTCGAGCTGGTTGTTTTGGGCTTCGAGCTGGTCGTTGAGCGACTTCAATTCATGGGCAGCCGCTTCGACCCTTTTCTGCGCTTCATCCAACAGGCTTTTCGTGTCCCGGGTGGAAGCCGGTTGTGACGCTGGCGCCCCTGCCGACGCGACCTGGTTGCTGGACTCTGTAAGCTGCTGCTCCAACTGTTGCACGCGCGCTTTGAGGTCGGCATTCTCCGACGCCAGATTCTTATCCGTTTTTCCGCAACCGGACACCAGAACCGTAACGGTTATGAACAACGCAAAGACAAGGAAGTATCTGGTCTTCATGGTTTCGACATTGCTCCCCGCCGGGCCTCGTGTCCAGAGGAAATTGACGCAGGTCAGTCGAGAAACGAAGGACGAGCCGTCTGTACTGCCCCTCACCCCGGCCCTCTCCCCGCCTGGCGGGGAGAGGGTGTCCGCAGGACGGGTGAGGGGCATTTGTGTCCGATTGAAGGCAAATCAGTATCATGACATCGTCGCGTCCGGCAAAGGTTTTCCAGGAGCGCGGACAGCCTTGTCCGCGAAACGCCTGCATTGGGATAGAAACGTGCGGACAAAGCTGTCCGCGCTCCTTGGGTTGGGGCTTGGCCGCGCTATGCCTTTGCGTTAAATGAGTTTGCGCGCTTTGTGTTCTTTTGCGGCTGATCGAGCGTTTCCAGTTATCATGTAGCGCAGGCTTTCCAGCCTGCGGGTTCAGGCGACTTTCCAGTCGCCTCTTTCGTGCTGATCAAACACGGGACAAGAATGTCCCGCAAACCCGCAGACCAGAATGTCTGCGCTACATCAAAGTTGTAGCCGCTCCAGCTTTCGCGGTTTTTGCGGGTTCGAAAAGCGGCGTCATGGCCGCCACCCTCCAGGACGCGAGGCGCGGTTCTTCCATCTTCCATTTTCAAAATCTTCTATCCTCGCCGGCTGAGGCGCCACCTGTCACCTGTCACGCGTCGTGGAGGCGGCTACGGCCGGAGGCGGACATCGGTTTCAAAAGCTTTCTGCACGCGATAAAAGCCCGCGCTGTTCGTCGCATTCGGGTCCACCACGAAGAACGGGCTGTTGGTCAACTGGAGAGAGAAGAGCGTGGACCAGTCAGGCGCGGCGAGGTCGGTGGCGACCTGCACGTTGTAATTGACGCCGACGCCGCCATAGATGTTGAAACCGAATTGTGTCGGCGAAAACCGCTGGGGCTGGCCGAGCACCGGGGTGCCGTATTGATAGACCGTGATGTTCAGCATCGCGTTGGTGGGCGGGATGGACACGTTGTAAGGTTCAAAATAATCCACCAGGCCAAGGCTGGCCAAATCGTTGTTACCGATGCCGAAAACGACCTGCCACGCGCCGGGCGCCACACCGAGGGTGTAGTTCCCGGAATCATCGGTCTGCCCGCTCAATGCCTGGTAGCTGGCGCCATCGAGAACGGCGTTGGCGTTGAGCGAGATGCCCACGACCGGGTTGCCGAAGTTGTCAAGGACCTGGCCGGAAATGGAGGCGGTGACGGGCAGGGCCACATAATTTTGTTGGACGGCCTGCCCAACGGCGATGTTCGTGAGATTGAAGCTGTTCATAATGTAGCTGGCCAGCACCGTGTTGTCCGAGTCGTTGGGGTTGGAGTCCCAGAAGTTATTGGTGTCACCCAGCACGGCGACGGCGTAATTGCCGTTGGCATCGCTGTAGCCCTTGGCGCCGTATTGGTTGTTCGTGTCGCCGCCGTCAAATATGATGTTCGCAAACGGCGTGTTGGCATTGTCGGTGATGCGGCCGTAGAACAGGGCGTCGCCTTTGTAGAGGGCGATGTTGGCGTTGGTCACGTCGCCGCCGGTGGTGTCCACCTGGAGGGAATTTTGGGAAATAACATAAGCGCGGCGGGGCAATCGTTCCTTGTTCGGGCTGATTGTCCAGAAGTCAGGTGAGACGGCGATGGAGTAGTTGCCGTTGGTGTCGGTGAAACCGACGCCGAACAGAGTGCCGGATTGCGCTTGAAACATCAGGCCGCCCACGCCGTTGCTGTTTCCGGCGTCATAAAGGTTGCCCGAAATCGTGACCGTGCCGTTGGTCAGGGAGAAATCGTTCGTGGCGGACATGCCATTGGTCAGGGTCACCTGCGGCGCGCTGGATTGGTCAATGAAATAATTGGGCACGACCGCCAGCAACACGTAGCTGCCCGGATTGACATTGATGCTGTAATGTCCGTTGCTGTCGGCCACCACGGCGCCGACGTAGCCGTTGCCGCCCGGCGGCAGGACCACGACCACCGCATTGGGGAGCGGCGTGATGCCGTTGCTGTAAACCGTGCCGCTCAAGGTCTGGGCGGTTACTGCATTCGTCACCGTCAGGGTGGCGGTCACGGGCGAAAAATTTCCCGAAGGACTGACCAGGCGGTAGATTTTTTGGCCCACGATATTTTCCAGAACCATCGGCGGCGCGAAACTCAGCGTGGTGGTGATGGCCCCGGTGGCGGAATTGCTGTCGAACGGGACGTTGATGTTGGTGATGCCGCCGATGATCATGGCTCCGCCGTCGGTGATTTTGAAGGCGTCCATCATCGGCTCGCCGCGGTCAACCACGCCATTGGCGTTCAGATCGAGCCAGGTTTGAACGTTGACCTGCTCGCCGTTGGTCAGACCGGCGATGTTCAGGGTGATGACGCCGGGATAGGTGTTGCTGGTGACCGACGGCGTGACCGTGAGCGTGGCCGCCGATGCTGCGCCGCCACCGAGCCACGTCACCGCCAAAGCGGCAGACGCGAGAAGCAATTTGTGTAAACGTGTATTCATGTCCAAACCTTTCTAATGCAAAAAATGCAGCCCAATTCCCATGCGCTGTCAGGGAAGCAAGTATCAGGCCGGTCTGGCCCGCTCCGGCACACCGGGATCAACCCCGACTTCATCGGGGTGAATTGACAGATCGGCGATCCGGATCAAGCCATTTCAACGTGACCGGCCTTCGCTTTGAAGCTATGGCCCGGCAGGCAAGTGACGGGTGACATGAGCAAAAGGAAACACCGAACATCCACCGGTCTTCGCAACGCTTCGCCCCGGCAAGACATCGAACGCCGAACATCGAATCAAAACACGAATGGCCGTCAAGAGACGCAGAAGGCACAGAACTGCCAAAACGAACTTGAACAGAAGGAAACGGAGAAAACGAAGAAATCTATTCCAAGTCCGTCGGGGTCTTTGTTGCCTTGGTTAGCTTCTGTTGAAAAATTCCTCCACTCGGCGGGCTCGGCGGCTCCGCGGTTCAAGTTTTGTGGCTTTTGGCGGCCATGAAAAATTGTCGGTTGCGCGCCCAAGGCCGGGACGATGATTTGAGCCTCAAGCCGAGCAGGCCGACCAGAACCAAAACCGACGAGGACGGTTCCGGCACTACGACCATAGCAACGGGATTACTCAAGCCGGTGATGAAGTTGGCGTTAATCAATTGTCCGCTGGTGGTGTATTCGCCGATGACGTTTCCGCCCGCGCCGCCGTAATTGTCCGCCCAGAACAAATGGCCGTTTCCATCCAGCGCGATCCCGATGCCGCTGTTGTATCCGCCGGAAATGAGCGAAGGATTCACGGGCACCCCGGCGGTGGTGTATTCACCGACGCCACCGATTGTGGACACGTAAACGTGCCCGCTTCCATCCAGCACAATGCCACCGGGATAAGCCCCCGGGGCGCCGAACGAGTTTACCGTGGCTCCGGAAGTCGTATAGACGCCGACATTGCCGCTACTCCAGCAGGTCACGTATAAATAATTCCCGTCCGTCGCCAATCCTGTGGGATTATCCAAACCGGTCACTAACGATGCGTTGATCATGACCCCGCTGGTGGTGTACTCGCTGATGGTGCTCGATTCGCCGCCAGCATTGGCCACAAACAGATCGTTGCCGGATATGGCGATTCCCCACGGGAGGTACAAGCCGGTAATCAATGAGGCACTCACGAGCGCCCCGGATGTCGTGTATTTACGAATGGTCCCATTCTCCTGAGCCACATACAAATAGCCGCCAGACACAGCCAAGCCCGTCGGACTGCTCAAACCCGTGATGAAACCGGAGTTTATGGTCTGTCCGGAAAGGGAGTATTCACCAATGGTGCCGCTGCCAGCATTTACGACGTAGATCTGTCCCGGCGCCGGAGCGGCCGCCAACAACACGGCTAACGACGCTCCTCCCGGAAAAAACCGCAACCAGGAGACCGATCTGAAGAAATTTGGGGAAAATCGTTTGGGGTTCACGGCAGTGAATTCTATCAGTGCAGCCCACTGCATGTCAATATAAAACCGGTTGAACTTATGCACCAACGTTGAACATCCAGCGCCGAATTTTGCGCGCAAAGCGGCACACAACGCGCAGAACAGCAAACAACCTGAACAGAAGGAAACGCGGGAACCGAAGAAATTTTTTCCAAAATCCGTCAGGGTCTTTGTTGCCTTGGTTAGCTTCTGTTAAAATCCGTCATTTCCAATTCTTCTTTGCGCACTTTGCGGCTCTGCAGCGCTATCTCATGACATCGTCGCGTCCGGCAAAGGCTTTCCAGGAGCGCGGACCGCCTTGTCCGCGAAACGCCTGCATTGGGATAGAAACGTGGGGACAAAGCTGTCCGCGCTCCTTGGGTTGCGGCTTGAGCCGCGCTGTGTCTCTGCGTTGAATCAATTTTGTGCCTATCCGCGTCATCCGTATCATCCGCGGTTAAAAGCCGGGCACGGGGCGATTAATTTCGGTTTGCCTTTTTCGCCGGGAAGGAAATCATCCGGGCAAGCATGGCTTCAGCTTCAAACCCGGATAATTTTATGGAACCGACAAATCAACGGCCTTCGAAGTTGCGAATCGTCCTCACGTGGCTGCTCATGGTGGTGGCCATCGTGATTTTGGCAATGTTGGCGTTCTGGTGGAATCACCGCCCGATGCCGGCGCAGGAGACGGCGGAGGAACCGGCGGGGGCCATCGTGCATTCAATCTTCTTCCTGTTCGTCGGGGGATTTTTCCTGGTGTTGGGCGTGGGGAGTTATCTGACGGTGATATTCAGCGATTGTTTCACCTTCAATTTCCGCCAGCCGGTCTGGGGCGCGGTGAAGACCAGGAAATTTATCGCCAACATTATCGTCACCGTGCTGCTGGCGCTGGGCGCGGGCTTTGTGCTGGCGGCGCTTTTGGCGCCGGTGTTGACGGCGCTGGGTTTGGATCCGGGGATGGCCAATCTGCTGCCGGTGCTGGTGATGGTGGTCGGGGTGCAGATCGTGCAGTTGTGGGTGCTGGTCTGGTCGCCGGTCGAAAAGCGAATCATTACAAAACGGCTGGCGGCGCTGGGCATCACGCCTGCGCAATGGCAGTCGGCGGCACTGGTCGGGTTGTCGAATCCAGCGAGCGGCCTGGCCAAACGGTTCGGGGCGATTGAAGAGGACGTTGGCGCCTTGTGGGTCGAGCCGGAGCTGTTGATGTACCGGGGCGACAATGAGCAGTTCGACCTCGCGCGGGAGCAACTGGCGCAGATGGAACGCAAGGCCGACAACCGGAGCACGTCGGTGCTCGGCGGCATCGCCCACGTCATTTTGCATGTCAAACAGGCCGATGGCAGCGTGCGGCAAATCCGGCTGCACACGGAAGGGCAATGGACAATGGGACAAAAGCGCAAGGCGATGGATGCGCTGGCGGAAGCGATTGCCCGGTGGCAAGGCGGAGCATTTTGAAGGTGGCAAGTGACGGGTGACAAGAATTTGACGATCACCTCACCCCGGCCCTCTCCCCATAGTTTTCTCCACGACCCTCACCCGGTCTGCGACCACCCTCTCCCGCTCCCGCGAGCGAGGGATTGCGCGGAGAGGGAGAATTATCGTCCGCTGGCCGTGATATCTTTAACCGCGTTCATCTGCGTCATTCACGGTTTACGGCGCTTGCTCAAGCAACTTGACCAGTTCCACTGGATGCGAGCGCTCAACCGTGTGGTCGCTTTCGATGATGTGCGTGGTCCAGCCGCGCGCCTTGGCCCGCTGGTAAAACCGATAAAAATTAGCCTGCTCCGGCGTTTGGCCCTTCGCCACCAGGAGGATGTAGGTGGTGGGCAATTTTGCTGCGATGGCCTGATTGGTCAGGGTGATGGCTTCGCTGAAGGTTTTGGCCGATTGCGGAACGTCGTGCGGCGGCGGCGTATTGTTCGTGACCCACATCGGAATCACAAAGCCGTCTTTGATGCTCCTTGGCACTTTGGGCGGGAGGACAGTATCCACGGACTCGCCGTTTTCAGGCAGCAAAGCGTCAATGTAAACGACGCGCTTGATGCGGTCGGGCACGCGGTCGGCCACGCCGGTGATGACCATGCCGCCGTAGCTGTGGCCAACGAGCACAATGTCGCGCAGATTTTCCCAGAGGATGACGTTGACGATGTCCTGAATGTGCGTGTCGAGGTCAATGTTCGTGTTGGCGAGGTTGCAATGTTCACCGAGGCCGGTGAGCGTCGGGCGATAGACTTTATTGCCGTCGGCGGTGAGCAAGGCGTCCACGTGTTTCCAATCCCAACCGCCGCCCCAGGCGCCGTGCACGATGACATAGGTGAATTTTTTGCCGGTGGCGGCGGACCGCGAGGCTGTGGATGGACAATTGGTTCGACACCCGACGAATGCGGTGAGGCAGGCAAGCGCCAGGGCCAGAGGGACGAATTGTTTCGCGTTCATTTTGTGATGGAAAAGCGCGGGGATGTTGGCGGGGGATTTGCCGCCGTTCAAGAACATTCCAATGTGACAGGCGACGAGTGGCAGGTGACATGGCAGAAAGAAAAACATCCAACATCCACCGGTCTTCGCAACGCTTCGCCCCGGCAAGACATCGAACGCCGAACATCGAATCCGAACTCAAATGGCCGCAAAGAAGCGCCTAAGACACAAATCAACGAAAGGCCTTTTGTGCCTTTTGGCAGCCATGAATTTCATCCGCGGCATCGGCGTCCATCCCGTCTTCATTTCATTTCGGCACGACAAACCGCGGTTAAGATTACGTGCTGTAGCATTTTTTTGCGGGATTAACATTGCTCTCGTCACACATCCTGGCGCGCGCTCTGGTGGCGCTTTTGACATCGTGCTTCAAATTTTCTAGGCTGGTAGCGGTTCATGATTCTCAAGCTGGTTCAGCCTGGAGACGAAAAACGATGACGACCACAACCAGGACGAAGTTGATCGCAGCCTTCATTGCGCTTTCGCTGTGTGCGACCTGGTTTTCGTTGATGCGCGCCGCGGCGAACGGCAACAGCAAAAACAGCCTCACGCTGTATGTCTTTGTGGCGGATTCCCACATCCACGGTCATTACGACCAGCTGGCGGATGTCTGGAAACCGCGCATCGGCGGCAATTGGATTGCGGGAAGGCTGGCGGATGCCTTTGCCGATGATGGGCGCTTGACCAAAGCCGCCTACCAGAACGTGTTCGGGGCGTACCACGCCGGGTGGCTGTTGCTGATTTTTGCCACGCTGATCTGCCTGGCGGACAATCCGATGTTCGTCATCCCGCTGATGTTTGCGGGCTTGTGTTACTCGCTCACGCCGCCCGATAATGTGACGTTTTTTCCGTGGGATTTGCCGAGCATGTTTTTCTGGACGCTCTCGTTCCTGCTCTGGCAGCGAAAGAATTATCGGTGGATGCTGGCGACGATTGTGTTGGGGACGATGTTCAAGGAAACGGTCGCGGTGATGGCCCTGCTCTTTTTCTTCACGACAATAAGTTGGCGCCAGCGGTGGGCACTTTTCGGCGCGGCCTTTGTTGCGTGCCTGTTGCTCAAGTTATGGATCACCTATGCGGTCATGGGACAGGCCCGGGTTTTTACGGCCGATTCGGGCGGGCATCTCAGTTTTCACGTATTGAAAGGATTATTTACTCCCCATCTGAATCATGTCATCTGGGTCAATGCCGGGACATTCATCGTGGCGCTGTTCCTGCCCATGAGGACTCTGATTGACAGGGGAACCAAGCTGGTGCTGGTCGTATTCTTCGCGGGACTGACTGTGGCGTGTGTTTTAGCGGGCACTGACTTTGAGTTTCGTCAATTTTTGGATGTCCTTCCCATTTCGGTTCTTTACCTGAACCGGACGATTCAAAACTGGAGGACAAGCGCGGCAAGTCCAAGCACGTTTCAACCGGGCGTTTGATGTGGCCCCGCGCGTGGCCGAAAATCCTTGGAATGCGACGAGCGTGGAACGCCCACCTGAAATTCAGAACGCACAGGAGGATGACCCTCGCAGTTTTTTGCGCCGACCGCCGCAAGGAGAACACCCCGACAAGACGACCTGCCTCGAATCCGCGTTATCGGCGGTTAATTACACCTGGCGTTCCGTGTCAGTGATGCCCGCCCCCGCCGCCACCATGCCACCCACCCCCGCCACCACCATGCCAGCCGCCACCGCCATGCCAACCACCGCGATAACCACCATAGTAACCGCCCCAACCAAACGAAAGCGACACCCCCGGCCAGCCATAGTAACCGTAGTAGGGATAATAGTATGGATAGTAATATGGGTAGGAATACGCGTAGTAATCATACGTTTGCGTATCGGGAATGACATAGACTGTCTGAGGCGGAGCCGTTTGGGCATACGAAACCGCCGGTGCCGGGGTCGGAGTCGGAATTTGGCTGTTGTTGGCGTCCGAATAATTCGGCGGCGGCGCGGTTTGAGCAGCCGTCAGCCGGCTGCGCTGGTTCAACATGGCGTTGATGATGCGGTCGGAAATCCCTTGCTGCTTCAAGTAGAGGATTTGGTCCGCGTCCAGCCCGTAGCCGTTGCCGGAATTCTGGATGTAATTGACGATGACATCCTCGCCAACGTTCGCGTGCGCGAGTTGCATGACCTGCGACACGCCATACGACAATTGCGGAGCGACTGGACTCGCGGCCGCCGGTTGAGCCGCCGGAGTGGTGTTCGCCGTGGTTGTGGACGTGGTGGAATCCTGGGCCGCAGCTTTCGCTGCCAAAAAAGTCACCGCCGCGACGGCCGTGAGGGTCAGGGCCAAATTTTGAAGATTTCGCGTTTTCATAAAACAGTATCTAAAGATTCAACACCACAAACTCGCGCCGGTTGCGCCGGCTGTCAACTGGAATGGGAGCGCGGACGGCATCGTCCGCGCGATGCAAAACCGTGGAACTTGCGGACGAGCCGTCCGCGCTCCGATTTTCAAACCTTTTCGCGGCGGCGGAACCGGCGCTCCCGCCTCTTGATTTCGTCGCCCAGCAATTCCTCCGCCGACCAGCCGCGAGCCTGGGCAGAGGCCGCGAGTTCAAAAAGTTCTCCGGCCAAGGCGGCTTTTGTTGTTTTTTTCCGGTAGGGACGCGCGGCTGCGCGGCGGCGCAGCCAGGCCAACCCGTGGCCGTCGGCAAAGGCTTTGCGGGCTTTTTTTACCAGTTTCTCGGCCCGGAGCAGCGCGGGCAGATGTTTCGGAATGCCGTCGAACGCGGAATGCCGCGCATGTTTGGTTCCAAGTTTTTCGGCGCGCTTGATTTTTTCCCAGTTCGCCCAGACTTCGTCCACGTTTTTGACTTTCGTTTTGCCGAAGACATGCGGGTGGCGGCGGATGAGCTTGTTCACGAGCAGCCGGCAGACCTCTTCAAAATCAAACGCACCGCGTTCGCGCGCCAACTGGCAATGGAAAACGATTTGCAGCAGCAAATCGCCCAGTTCCTCGGCCATCTCGCGGTCGTCGCCCGCCTCGATGGCGTCAATTAATTCATAGACCTCCTCGATGGCGTGGCGGCGCAGCGTCAGGTGGCTTTGCGCGCGGTCCCACGGACAGCCCGTGGGCGAGCGCAACCGCGCCATGACACGGAGCAGGTCATTGATGGCAGGAGATTTTTTCATTTGGGAAACATCGAACATTCAACATCCAACATCGAACTCCCAATTGAAAATAACGTCGGCACGGAAAAATTTCGATGTTCGGCGTTCAATGTTGGATGTTCGATGTTCAAAAATCAGAGGATCACCAAATCATCCCGATGCACGAGTTCCTCCTTGGGCAGTTTGCGGGCGCGCACGGCGGCGGAATCGAACCGCACAATGCCGCGCGCGAATTCCGTCCCGTCCAGATCGCAAATCCGTACCACGTCGCCGGTGACAAATTCGCCCTCGCACCGCGCCACGCCCGGCGGCAGCAGGCTCTTGCCTTTTTCACGCAGCGCGCGTTTCGCGCCGTCATCCACGAACAACGCGCCCTGGGGATGATGGAAAAACGCAATCCAGCGTTTGCGCCCCTGCAATTTCCTGGGTTCCGCGACAAAAAGCGTGCCTTCGTCCTCGCCGCCGAGAATCTTTGCCAGCACGCCTTTTTTTTTGCCCGACGCGATGACGAGCGGGATGCCGGAGCGGACGGCGATCTTGGCCGCCTCGATTTTTGATTTCATGCCGCCCACGGCCGTGTCACTGTCCGTGCCGCGCGCGAGTTTTTCCAAGACGGAATCAATCTTCTCGACAACAGAGATGGTTTTGGAATTGGGGCTGCCGAAATTTTCGATGACGCCGTCCACGGTGGTGAGGATGACGAGCAAATCGGCGGGCAACAGCGATGCGACGAGGGCGGACAGCTTGTCGTTGTCACCAAACTTGATTTCGGTGAACGAGACGGCGTCGTTTTCGTTGATGATAGGCACGACGCCGCGGCCGAGCAGCGTGACCAGGGTGTTGCGGGCGTTGAGATGGCGCTCGTGATGTTCGAGATCGTCATGCGTGAGCAGCACCTGCGCGACGTTCAGGCCGTGGCGGGCGAACAGGTCCGCATACGTGGCCATGAGCCGCGACTGGCCGACGGCGGCGCACGCCTGCAATTCGGCAAGGTCCGTCGGGCGCTTGTCCAGGCCGAGCGCGCCCATGCCCGCGCCCACCGCGCCGCTGGTGACGAGGACGACTTCCTTGCCGGATTTCCGGAGCGCGGCGACTTGCGCGACGACCTGCTCGAGTTGGGCCGGGTCGGGCTGCTTGTGGCTGTCGGTGAGCACGCCCGTGCCGAGTTTCACGACGAGGCGGACGGCGGTCTTGAGCGGGTCACGATGCACGCGCCGAGGTTAGGAAAAAATCCGCGCGCGGAAAATGCAAAAATCAATTCCCACCAGCTCCCGGTTTTGGCGGCGCCAGCAGCGAGCCGAAAAAATTCCCGCCGCGCAGCGCCACCAGTACAGCCAGTCCCGCCAGGTCGGCTTCCGACTTCACGTTTTTGAGCACCAGATTTTCAAGGCCGATGGTCTGCTCACGGTTGTTCCGCTGGTTTTTCAGGTCAATGAATCTGACCGTGCCGATGGACACGTTCAATACGTCAATGGACTTGAAGTCGTAACCGGTTTGTTGTTTGAGCAGAGCCGCGCCGCTCCCTTTCGACGCCCGGGTTGGCAGGGTGACGCCCAGCGCGAAGATATTTGTCTGCCCGGCCTCGTTCTTCACGATGTCGAGTTCGCCGAGATTGAAGCGCAGGAGCGTGACATGAATCTCGTGGCGGGCCAGCGCGGCACGGTCGTATTCAACGTGGATTTCCGGGATGTTCAGGAATGGCGTGCCGCCAAAACTCGGTGGATTGTAGAGCCTGAGGTTTTGAATCTCCACCGTCGGTTCGACAAAGCTGAGTGAAAACTTGCCAATTTCGGCTTCCATGCCGGTCTGTGCGCGGATGCGATGTTCCACCGCGACGCGCAGGATTGAGTTGAGCGACAGCAACAGGATGACGACCAGCACCACCACCAGCAGGAACAGCCGGAACAGCCATTTGAAAAGCCATTTAAACATTTTTGATTTATGATTTACGATTTACGATTGTGCGGCGCGTGCTACCGCGGAACAAATCATAAATCACACCGCCACGTCTTCCGGCCGGACTTCGAGGCATTCGTCCTGGTCTTCCCAAACGGCGGCGGCGTAGGAATGCAAGAGCTTCGGCGCGAGGTCGCGTCCGGCGCGCGCGAGCATTTGCTCGGCCTGTTGCGCGGCGTTTTCGTAGGCGGCATCGTAATTCCCCACGCGCCGGCGCTGGCGGTCGTCCCAGTGCGCGACGGAATGGACGGGTTCGTATTGTTGCGCCCACACTTCGAGTTCGGCGCGCAGTTCGGCGGGGATTTCCTCGAACGGCACGAGGGTTTCGTTGCAATGCTGGCAGATGAGGCCGGACTCGCGCACGTCGCGCGTGAGCAACGGCAGGAATGGCGCCCGGCAGCACGGCGATTCCGCGTAGGCGGCGGGCGGCGTGGCCAGCCGCTTGAACCAGATCTGCCGGTCGTGCGCCAGTTGCGCCGCCAGCCGGTAGGCGCCGACGAGCGGGTGCGACAGCCGCCACGCCTTGCCTTCGAGTTCACCGAGCGTTTGCGCCAGCCAGCGCGCGAGCGTGAGGTCGTCCCATTCCTGAAACGCCCGGCCATATTCCTGCCAGAGCCGGTCGAGCGGCGAATCCGATTCAAATGCCATGGCCGCAGCATGGCCCGGGCAAAAAGTTTTGTCGAGCGGCGTTGCGGAATGGTTTTGGAAAGATATAATTTATCCGAGTGTTGAAATAAATTTGCGCCAATATTGCTGTAAAAATTATGTTTCGCGTTCCGTCTAATTCCGCACGTGACTTCTTGAAACTCGGTTCAGATTTTCAGAATGCCGCCTGCGTGGTTTTTGAAAAACAAGGTTTGGGCAGCTTTCCCGGCTATGCGCTGGTAGGGCAAGCATTAGAACTCTACCTCAAGGCATACCTGCGGGCACAAGGCGAAGGCCTCAAAGATGTAAAATCCATTGGACACAATTTAATGGGGAATAACCAGTTATGAGCTGTTGGGGGGGCTGGCAGGGACAACCTGTCCACCGCAGCACTGCTGCGGACGGGATGGTCGTCCGCGACCGCGCAGGTCACTCCGACATCCGATGTCGAGCCAGGTCGCGGCCCTGCCATTCAAATTGTGAATCGGAAATTCAAAAAGCAGCCCGCTGCCGGAAAATCAATCTCCCACCGCGACGGTCCACATTCCTTTGGGAGCGAGGAGGGTTCCGGTTCCAATCGTTTCCTCCATCCTGTGAGTTTCGACGTGGCCGTCGTGGTACGCATAACTGAAATGGTTCTGATGCGCTTTATACAAAAGATTGCCTTGATTCACGCTGGTGCCGGATTCCGGGTTCTGTGGCGGCGCGGTGGTGTCAACCTGATACATCTCGGCTGTGCCATTGGCCGAAGTCTGGCACCCGTAGCAAACACAAGTCCAAATATTGCCCGCGCATTGCTGTCCGCTGGTGTTTTCCACCAGCAGGAGGGTTCCCGCCGGATCACGCACCACGGTTGTTAGATAACCTTTGGCATCCCAGTTTGGCGAGCTGGGTGAACCGCTGTCCTGCCAATAAATGCCAACGCCCAACGATCCGGGCTTGGTAAGGTCCGGCAGCGGCTGCGTCGTGGGAACCTGCCACTGCGATTGCCAGTTGGGGCCGCACGCCACCATGGCGTAAGACCGCAGTGAAAACCAGGGACTGATGCCGCCCATCCAATTCACTTTTGGGAATTGATCTCCCGGGCATACCAGAATATGCGGGGCCGCGTCCGCTCCGGGGAAATCTCCGTCGAAAAAAACGCCTCCGCCGTTCGCAATTTCATCATCCGACAGATTGCCGCCGATGTATCGGTTAATCCAGCTATCCCAGGACAATTGAAAAGACCCGCCCGCCCAGCCCGCCGGCGGGTACATATCGCCATGGTCATTGGCAAAATTGGGAAATCCCAGGCCGCACTGGCGCATATTCGACGCGCACTGCGTCTGAATCGCCCGGGCCTTGGCTGCCTGCAGTGCCGGCAGCAGAATCGCCGCCAGGATGGCGATGATGGCAATGACCACCAGCAGTTCAATCAAGGTGAAGCCAGTCGGCGTTGCGGCGCGGTTGACGCGGCCCGTGCGCCAATCGTTCAGCAGATGCTCCCCCCGATCGGTCAGACCCAGCGCCTCATCCAGTTCCCGAAAGGCCAACAACCCGGCGTCTGACGTGACCTTTGCGCCGTGAAACTCCAGCTTCAAACGACTATCAAAAGTCACCCGCAGAGCCTGCTTTTTGCCTGCATCCATTGGATTCTTCGTTTTTCGTTGTGTTAACATAGATGACAGCGTTTGTTTATACGGCTCCATTGTAAGTCAATAACATTGTCTTGTGAAGCCAATCCGGGAAATCTGGATTTAAAACCAGCTCTTGAAACGGCTGAAAAACATAGCCTGTCTAAATACTTCAAGGTAGGACCACACGAACGTGAATGTTTAGAAAAGCTTTCGCTTGTTTATCAGAGCAAAGATTTTCATTACAAAATTCAAGGTGGCTGGAAACTTCCGCTTCCGTGTTGGACGCTTGATTTCGCAGACAGATTGTTTCAATGTGTCGAATCGCATGCAAACCGGATATCAGAAGTAAGTTAATGCGTTACCAAACATGAAGTTTCTTATGAATCCAAAATTTCAATTCTTCAAGTGACACATCGAGGTTAACTTCTTTTAGTGACTCTAACTTTAAAAGTGTGGCGTGAATATTGATTCCTTTCGTCCTCTTGCTGTCGTAACTCCGATATGGCAAAAGATAATTTGCCCATTCCCAGCGCGTCTTTGCCACGGATTTTCCCTGAATCTTCATTTCTATGATCCCTCGCGCATACTCAAGTGTTCCTTTCGGCGATGCCCCTTTTCTGCAGCCCGTGGCAAATCCGATTCGCGGTATTGCAGCATTGCTAAATCTCGCTCCCACCCAGCAGAAGAACGGGTGGATGCAACAGCGGTCCGAAACATAGCAATGATTTTTCTTCCCAAACTCATTTGCTGCTTGGTTTAAAGGTTAATTCGCCTATGGAGATGTTTTATGCCGCTACGATTGTGATGGCGCAATTAAAATTTCTCAACGCCACCGCAGCAACCGTAGCGCATTGCCAATCACAATCAAGTCCGACGCGCCCATGGCCGCCGCGCAGAAAATCGGACTGATGAAGCCCAATGCGGCCAGCGGCACGCCGAGCGCGTTGTAAAAGAACGCCCAGAACAGGTTCTGTTTGATGGTGCGCAACGTCGCCCGTGCCAGACCCAGCGCCTCCGGCACGGCTTCGATTTCCGATTTCAGCAAAATGATGTCCGCCGCCTCGCGCGCGATGTCGCTGGCGCGGCTCACCGCGATGCCGAGATCGGCCTGCGTGAGCGCCGGCGCGTCGTTGATGCCGTCGCCCACGAACGCCACGCGCTCGCCCTGCGCCTGAAGTTCTTTCACAAACGCCGCCTTTTGTTCCGGTTGCGCTTCGGCAAACACATTTACCGTCGCGATGCCCACCTGTTTGGCGATGCTCGCGGCGGCCAAAGAAATGTCGCCGGTGACCAGAAAGGTTTTAAATCCTTGCCGCTGGAGCTGCTCAATCACCCTGGCCGCGTTCGGTTTGACCGTGTCGCGCACGGCGAACAGGCCGAGCAGGGTTTTATCGGCGGCCAACCCGACGACGGTCGCGCCCTGTTTCGTCCATTCGGCGATGAATTTTTCGCCCGCCGCCAGAACCACGCCCGATTCCTTGAGCCAGCGCAAAGAACCAAGGCGGACAGTCGAGGGTGGGAGTTTTGCCTCAACGCCGCAGCCGCGGATTTCCTGCCAGCCGGCCAATTCGATTTTCTCGTCCGAAATTTTGGCAATCGCCCGGCTGACGGGGTGGGTGGAGTTGCGCGCGAGTGAAGCGGCGAGAAATCGCGGATTGCAGATGGCCAATTGCGCGTTTTCCCAGACCTGCGCCGCTTCCGGCCTGCCCTTGGTAATGGTTCCGGTTTTGTCGAAAACGACGGCGGTGATTTTGCCGGCTTTCTCCAAGGCCACGCCATCGCGAATCAAAATACCGCGCCGCGCGGCGGCATTGGCGCTCGCCATGATGGCCGCGGGCGTGGCCAGACCCATCGCGCACGGACACGCCACAATCAAAATGGCCGCTGCGATGATGAACCCCGCCGCCGCGCCGACGGGCGGATGCGCGTGCCAGAAAAATCGCGCGAGTGCGTCGTGCATCCTGCCGGCTGATTCCGGCGCGAGTCCCCACCAAAGTCCGGCGGCGATGGCGATGGCGACGACCAGCGGCACAAACACGTTGCTCACGCGGTCGCCGAGACGCTGGATGTCGGCGCGGCTGGTCTGGGCGCGTTGCACGGCGGCGATGATGTGCGCCAGCGCGGTGGATTCGCCGGTGGCGGTCACGCGCATGACGAGCCAGCCGTTCAGGTTCACCGTGCCGGCAAATAGTTCGCTGCCCGCCTTTTTGTCGGCGGGAAGAGACTCGCCCGTGAGCGTGGATTCATCAATTGCCGAATCGCCTTCGACCACGACGCCGTCCACCGGCACGCGGTCGCCGGGTTTGAGCGCGACGAGATCGCCGGTTTGCAATTCAACGACGCTGACGTCGATTTCGCTTGATTCGGTACGGACGCGACCTGCCCCGACATCGGATGTCGGGGTGTCCTGCGCGTCCTGGCCGACCGGCAGGTCGGCCCTACCGGAATCAATCCGCCGCGCGGTTTGCGGGGCGAGGTTGAGCAGCGATTTCAGCGCGCCACCCGCCTTGTCACTCACACGGGCTTCCAGCCAATGACCGAGGCTGATGAGCGTGATGATGGCAGCGGCTTCCATGAAATAAACGTGTCCGCCGGCTTGTGGGGCCGAAGCTCCCAAGCGAAGGCCCACGCCACTCAAAAGCGCCCACGCGCTGTAACCGAACGCGGTCGTCGAGCCAAGCGCGACGAGGGTGTCCATGTTCGAGCTGCCGATTTTGAGCTGGTGCCACGCGCCGCGATAAAATGGCGCGCCGGCAAAAATCTGGACGGCGCCGGCCAGCGCGAAGGCAAGCCACTGAAACCACGGCTTCAGGCCGAGGTTGAAAACCCATTCGCCGATCATCAGAAAAGCGGTGACGACGACGCCCAGCCACAAGTTGAGTTGCCAGTTCCGGTGTTTGGTTTCGCCGCCGGCGGAAGTCTCGGCCTGGATTTCCTTCGCCCCGTAACCAGCCTGTTGGACCGCCTTGATGACGGCGGAGACATCTGGTGGCGCACCGGAATTCCAACGCACGTCAGCACGTCCGGTTTCCAAAATCACCGACGCGCTGCGGACCCCGGGCACGCCTTGAATGGCTTCCGTCACGTGGCGCACGCAGTTCTGGCAATTCATGCCGTTGACTTGCAGGTTCGTCACGCTGAGATGTTATCGCCGGCGGGGAATTTTGTCGAATTCCGGAAAACGGCCTGACTGGACGGCAGCGGTGGCACCGCAGGTTTGGAAGCCTGCGCTACAGCGGTAGTATCGAGGGCGTGTTGCCCAAATCAAACAGGAGCGCGGACAGCCATGTCCGCGCATTGCGAACGCGTTTGAAGGTCTCCCAATCCTGCAAAATGGATGGTGCGAACTCTGCGGTCCCGCGCTCCGGGCCTTTGGCAAGATGCTCTCAAGTTGCGCCCTGCGTCTCGTTGGAAGTGAGTAGGGATTGGCGGAAATTGGCGGAAATTGCTTGCTTTTGTCCCCAATTCTGGTTACTTTTCTCTTGTGGCAGGCATAGGTTAAGCTTTATGAAGACAGCCGTTCAACAACTACCAATGATATGAAACCGTTTTCCGGCTTGGCTTGGGGTACCGATGGTCAGTCAACGCAAGCGCGAGTGATTTATCTCGCGCTCGTTTTGGGGACGGCGCTGTTTGCCACCGGCTGTGGCAAGTCCAAAGCGCCCGCCACCCCAACGCCTCCTGCTCCCGCCCCGAGCGCCCAACAAGCCGACACCAATCAAGCCGAAGCCAGCCAGGCGGCAGTCAATACACCACCGGCGCCTCCGGAAATGCCCGCCCCGCCGAACGTCACGACGAATGCCGCGGCAAACGCCGCGCCGGATTTGGGCCAGATGCAACGCGCCTTGGGGCGATGGCTGGTAAGCAACCGCCGAACGCCCGCCAATTTTGAAGAATTTGCCGCGACAGCCGGTATAACCATTCCGCCGCCGCCCCCGGGCAAAAAATATATCATCACCAAACGCATGCAAATCCAACTGGTTGACCGCTAACCGAACCGCTTTTTTCCATGAAAACCATTCCCCTGAACCCAAATCGGACTGCTCTCAAAGGCCGTGCCGCCCGCGCAGCGACCCCGGCCGGCTTCACCTTGATTGAGCTGCTGGTCGTCATTGCCATCATCGCCATCCTGGCGGCGATTCTGCTGCCCGCGCTGGCCGCCGCCAAGGCCCGGGCGCTCAAGATGCAGTGTGCGTCGAATATGCGCCAGTGCGCCTTGGGCTTTCCCAGTTATGTCGGTGACAACAACGATACATTTCCGGCCGCGGCCTGGGCAGCTGGTTCGGACACGGCTGCATCAATTCAACTTACTTGGGATAGCTACCTCAACCGATACCTCGGCGGTACTCTGACGGATGCTGAAATTTTGCAGGGCGACGGCACTTTTTTTGAAGGAGATTTCGCCGGCGCGGACGCGGCCCCGGCGGTTCTGGCTTGTCCGGCAGATCAATTCCCCAAAGTCAATTGGGTGGGCGGCACCCAGCCTTGGTTTTCACTGCGCTCTTACTCCATGGTGGGGTGCGGCCAGGCGCAGGGTACGGATTATCAACGCAGTACGGCGCTTGGGCTGGAGAATTTGAATCAGGTCGGGAAATTGGGCGTCGGCATATACTGGCAAGCTGCAAGTGCATCTACTCCCAACTGGAATCCCTTGGGCTATCCGGCCAACGTTGTGCGCGACCCGTCGGGGACCTTCATGCTGGTGGAAAACACCCATGGCCAGCAGATTGCCGGCAACGTCTGGACTTGTTGTTGCATCGGCCCGCAGGGATCCGGGGATCTCTTTCAGATAGATCCTAGCGCGAAGCCCCAAGATCCCACTTCTACAGACAGCGTAAATGAAGGCCAGCTTTTGTACGCGGCGCACCACAACCGTTTCAATTATGCGTTCCACGATGGCCACGTCGAATCTCTCAGGATCCAGGATACGGTTGGAAGCGGAACCCTCACCGCTCCCGAAGGCATGTGGAGCGTCAGGGTGGGAGACTGATTTTCCGGCCGCGGGCTGCTTTTTGAATTTCTGATTCACTATTTGAATCGAAGACCCCGACATTGGAAGGGGGGGTGACCTGCGCGGACGTGAAGCTTTCCCCTCGGCACGCAGAGTTTGGCCTCCGAAGCGGAGCGACGGATGGCATTGAAACCTTCCAGCGGCCAGACTCCCTTCACTTGCACCTTCAAGGTGTGGGTTCAGCGTAAATGGTACGGGATGCCGGCCTGGTAGAGTTTCAGTTGTGAGTGAATGGCCTCGGCCAGTGCGGGCGCGGAGTGCGTCTCGGCCAGTTGCAACGCGCGCTGCGCGGTTGCCACCGCTTCGGGAAATCGCCCGGCCTCGGCGTAAGCGGCGGCCAAGGTGACCAGCACGACCGGATTTACACCCTTCGTAAGTTGATTCGCCCGTTCGGCCAGTTCCACCGCCTTGTTGCCATTGCGCAGCGAAGCCTGCGGACAGGTTGCCAGCACCCATGCCAGGTTCTTCTGGGCTTCCGCGTAGTCCGGATTGATTTGCAGCGCCTTTTGGAAATGGGTAATCGCTTCGTCCACGCTGCCTTTTTGGAGCAGCGCGAAACCAAGGTTGTTGTGGGCTTCCAGGTATTCAGGCTTGATTTGCAGCGCCTTTTGGTATTGCGCAATCGCTTCGTCCACGCCGCCCCTTTGGAGCAGCGCGTTGCCGAGGTTGTTGTGGACTTCCGCGTAGTCAGGCTTGATTTGCAGCGCCTTTTGGTATTGCGCAATCGCTTCGTCCACGCGGCCCTTTTGGAGCAGCGCGTTGCCCAGGTTATAGTGGGCTTCCGCGTAATCGGGATTGATTTGCAGGGCCTTCTGGAAATGGGTGATCGCTTCGTCCGCATCGCCCTCTTTGACCAAAGCGTTGCCCAAGTTGTAGTGGGCTTCCGCGTAGTCAGGATTGATTCGCAGAGCCTTTCGGAAATTGACGATCGCTTCACCTACGCTGCCCTTTCGGAGCAGGGCGTTGCCGAGGTTGTTGTGGGCGGTCGCGTTGCCGGGCTTGATTTGCAATGCCCTTTGGATATGGGCGACCGCTTCATCCACATTGCCCTTCTGAAGCAGGGCGTTGCCGAGGTTGCCGTGGGCGAGCGCGTAATCAGGCCTGATTTGCAGCGCCCTTTGGTACTGGGCAATCGCTTCATCCACGCTGCCCTGGCGGAGCAGCGCGTTGCCGAGATCGTAGTGGGCTCCCGCGTAGTCGGGATTGATTTGCAACGCCCTTTGGTACTGGGCGATTGCTTCGTCCACCTTGCCCCTTTGAAACAGCGCATTGCCAAGGTTGATATGGGCTTCCACATAGCCCGGATTGATTTGCAGCGCCTCTTGGAAATGGGTGATGGCATCGTCCACATCGCCATTTTGGAGCAGCGCGTTGCCGAGGTTGTTTTGGCCAATAAAGTTGCCAGACGTGCAGGCGAGCGTGTGCGTCCACAAGCTTTCACTGTCCCGCCAGTAAGACGTTTGCGTGTGCGCACACCAAGTCAAAGCAACCAGAACGACTGTGGCGAGGCCGCCCAGCACCACGCGCCGATGTCGCCAACCCGCGCACCAATCCGCTGCCGCCCAGGTCACCAGGATGTACAACCCGATTTGCGGCAGATACGTGTAACGATCCGCCCGCGTCTGGTCCCCCACCTGAACAATCCCAATCACCGGCACCAGCATGACCAGATACCACAGCCAGCCGGTCAGAAAATACGGGCGACCACGACCAAGGACAAATACGCCCGCGGAAACGCCGGCCAACACCGCCAGTGACAGCACCACCGCTGAACCCCCGACACTTCTTACCGTGAACGGATATAAAACCGCCAGACCCGACGGCCAGAACATCTGGCCCAAATAGGTCACATAGGATATCAAGGCATTCCCCACGCGCATGGGAAGGGAAATCTGCGCGACCGACGCCAGGGTGACCGTCTGGGCAAAAAGCGTGGCCACACACGCCGCGGCGGCCATCCCGAACAAGGGCAATTTCTCGAGGATCAGTCGCCGTGAAATCGGCAAAGGGTGGCCGCGGCCTGCGCCCGCCGCCACGCGATTCAGCGGCCAGTAGTCCAGCAGCCACAGCACAAAGGGCAACGTCACCAGCATCGGCTTGCACATCAACCCCAACCCAAACGCGAGCACCACCCATCCATAACGGGCAACCGACCACGGACGGCGCGCATACCGCACATACGCCCAGAGGGTCAACATGAAGAACACGCCGCTGAGCACGTCCTTGCGTTCCGCCACCCAGGCCACCGATTCCACCCGCAACGGATGCAGCGCGAACACCGCCGCCACAAACGCGCTGCGCCACAGGAACCCCGTCATCCAGCGCAATACCAGAAAAAGCAGAATCGCCGTCGCCATGTGCAAGAGGATGTTGGTCAGATGATGGCCACCCGCATGCAACCCGTATAACTGGCAGTCCAGCATGTGGGAAATCCAGGTCAGCGGGTGCCAGTTGGCGGCATAGACATGGGTGAAGGCCCAGACAATCCCCGGCAGCGTCAGACCCCGGGCCACTTCCAGGTTGTCATAGACATAATCATCGTCGTCGAAGTTGACAAACGCGTAATGCAGCGTCTGGCCGAAGACCACCCAGATGGCCGCCGCCAGAAAAAGACAAACACCAAAGACCGTCCAGCGGTCAGACAAACCCGCCGGGCGGCGTGCGGATTCCGGCCCGTGTGAGGCTGCTGCTCCCGGCCTTTCACCGATCCACGAACCGGGCGCATCTGAACGCACGGCGGGGACTTTTTCCTTCGATCTTCGGCTCATGGGGTAGCGCACAGGATGAAGGAAACCTGGGCAAGGTGACGAGTAAAAAACGGTTCATCGCACGTCGGGGCTTTGATTCTTCCCTCCCCGGGCTTGAGCCTTTTCCTGTTTTCGCGCAGGGTATTATGGACCGGCTTACCTTGGCCCGGACATTTCGGCGAGCCGCGTCAGGACTTGGTCCTCTCCTGATCTGGATTCATTATCATAATCTTAATCAACTGAAAAAGATGAGGATGAAGCTAAAGGTTAAGCTCAGGGCACCACCCGACATTTCGTGCAAATCCTCAGAAAGAACTGCCAGGAAGCCCCGACGCAAAAAATGACGTTTTGACCACTATTTATTGGGTTTTTGCCAATCTCTGCAATTGGGAAAGATATACTCCCGCAGTGTCATGTCCCCCATACTGGTGACATGCACAACAGTCTGTTTGTGTTACACTCAACTTAGTAAGCCCATTTAGACAAATGTGCGATAAAGCGTTCATCTCCAGCCGTAGTCAGGTAAAACACCCTGCTGCGGGCAAGGTGATGGCCCTTTTATCTTCGTAAGTCCAAATCAAGTCCATAAAAACCAACCCCCAAGCAATATGAAAATGACAACAAAAATAAAAATGCAGCGTTGGATTCCTGCGCTGATAACCGCCGCGGCGCTGGCTGGTTTCGCCAGTTTGTGCCAAGCGCAAGTAAGTCCGATCACCTATGACTTCAGCTCCGGTCTCGAAGGCTGGACAGACTTTTCCGGCATTGCAGGCAACACGGTTTCATGGAACGCGACCGGTGGCCCGACCGGCGGTGGTTGTGCGGAGTACACTTTTGATGGCACGGGTTCCGTTTCTCAGTATGGCACCTTGGCCCTACCGGGCGTGGCTTTTTCCCCGAGCATAAATTCCTTGTCCTACGCCACCGTGGACGTGGACGTGAATTTTTCGGGCGGCACGGAGGGCCCCGGCGGATCCGGCGGCTACGGTTACATGCAAATAGTTTTTCAGGATACCAGCTACAATTGGCATACTGCGGGGTTTGCTACAATTTACGATTCTGGGTGGCAACACTATACCTATTCCGTTCCCTATGTCGCCGGGGGTTACCCGGTGGGAGAAATGTTTTTCCAAATTATGGCCGACTCCAGCTCTAGCTATTCCGCCCCGACCACAGTGGAATTTGCCAATGTGGTAATTTCTCCATTGGCCAACCCCTATGTGCTGGACGCCTTCACCAACAGCGCCGGTGTGACTTATACCAGCTATGGTTTGGCCGGCTCATGGGACGGCACTGAGGATGCACCCTATTACAATCCGATTACCGGTGCTGGACCGACCAGCATCACCCCGGCCGGTTCATTGGAGCTTCAAGCCACCCCACCCTATGGCACCTACCCGGGTGGGCAACTTTATCTCTCGTTAAGTCCCGCCCTGTACGAATGGGTTGGAGTTGATGTCTTTTATGATGGCCCTCAGTCGCCGACCACAAACGACTATGGCGCCATGCAGTTTTCGATAGCCAACGCTGCTTCACCTTATAATTGGGTTAACATCGGAAACGTCAGTTTTAATGCGAGCATGATTGGGACGTGGACTCACTTTAACTTCCCTTGTGCAGCCTCGGGCGTGACCAGCGGGGCTGGCTTCGCGATTCAAGCCTATACGCCGGGCGGAGAACCCGGCACGACCCCCTTTAATTTTCACATTGACAACATTGTGCTTTGGAATCCCGAGACGATTCCGACAATTACCGGGATCACGCCGGGCAGTCCGGCGGGTGTGCAAATGACCGTGGATGCGGATGGCACACTCAATCTCGACGATCAAGAGGGTTTTTGCACTCCTACTACCAACAATGCCGCGGCAGACTTTTTCTGGATCGGGCAGACCCCGGCGACCTATTCTTTCAGTCTCACCAACTGCCCGGCCCCGGCCGCGGCCCCCTCGTTTGATGCCCACATCTACGTTTGGAATGGAGACTCGATTACCGCGGTCGAGAACGACTTTGGTTATAACCAAACGTATAGCGGCGTCAACTGGAACGCCGGCGACATGATCAGCTTGGACGTTCAAAATGGCACCAATGGCGGGGTGGTTGCTCAATTCGGGTGGAAGACCAATCTGTTCAATGGCGCTGAATCCAACCAATGGATTACTACTTTTACGTTCCCCACCATGGCTAGTATGAATGGAACCTGGGCGTTAAACTTCACTGATAACACTCACGGAAACATAACGGCGCCTGACCAGTCCGTGAACAGTTTCACCGTGCCGGACTTCTCCAGCGACCCGGATTACACGGCAAACTTCAACCCCGCCACTTCGGCGATCTCCTTCGGCGTGTTCAAGAATGGCAACGTCCTGAACAACGGCCAGAGCATCACCATTAACAATGTCACGGTGGCCAATTCGACTGGCACAATCTATAATGATAGCTTCGGCGGCCCCGGGCTGGACGCCAACAACAACTGGCAGGTCGCTGAATACTACCAGTACGCCGCCGACAGAACGATCTGGATACCGGCCGGCACCGCTTGGTGGATCAAGTGGGATGCGACCGCGCTCGGTTGGAGCGTGCAATCCGCCCCAGACCTGACGAGTTGGGCCGACGCGGGTGTGACCTACACCTATGTTGACACTACAGGGACCAACACCCTCGGAGCGATTCCGAGCGCCAGCCTGCCAGCTGGCAACGCAGCCTTCTTCCGGATGATGCATCCGTAGCGAGCAAGTCCGTGGTTTTATCAGGGGCACCGGCATTCAAGGTCGGTGCCCTTTTTGTTTATTAAATTTCTGGCGCGCCGTCTGGCAGCCGTGACCGCGCAAATCAATTTTGCGCGGGGCGGGAAGCGGGTGGCAATGGCAACGGCGCCAGGCCGGAAGCGGCGCGAATCGGGGCAATCCCCTTGAGGTATGCCGGGTCGTTCAAACTCAACGAGCGAGGGTCGTTCACCAGAGTTTGCATGGCTTTGCTGGCACCCGGGTTTCTTCCGCCCATGCCGGGCCAGAGCATCCACCAGGTCCATTTCGGCTGCTGCTTCAGGACTGCCGGTGTTGGCGCTGGTCCCACCTCGGCCAGGGTAACCGGCTTGCCGGCCGCCAGCTTGACCAGGTCGTCGTAATAGGATTTTTGGAAGTCGTTCCGGTACACGTCCAGAGCGGCAATATCAAAATATTTTTTGCCGGGGGAAATAATCGGCAAAGGGGCCGGCGTTCGTGCCGGGCCGGTCCACGCTCCAAATCCAGACCAGATTGTTCAAGTGGTGATAATTCGCCAGCCGGTCGAACAACTGGCGGTAGAGCGCGGAGGTGCCGCGGTTTCCCTGGCGTCCGCCCCACCAGAACCAGTCGCCGTTCATTTCATGGTACGGCCGCCAGAGCACGGGAACATGCGCGTCACGAAGTTGCTTCAGGTAACCCGCAATGACATCTACCTGCTCACACCAATGCTGGTTAAGCTTCGTCCCGGGCGTGATGAGGTCCTGCCACTGTTCGTCGGTCAAACGACCTTGAACGCTGGCGAGTTGGTTCGACGATGCGCCCCGCTTGGGCCGGAAGGTGACCGGTTCATCCGCCGTCGGCGGGACGGCGTGCCAGCACAACGTGATAATTGAACCTCGCGCGTACTGCCGCTTGACCTCCGCGATAATGTCGGGCCGGGCGGCTACGGCATCCTTGTCGCCCGGCGCGGCGAAACCGAAGTCCTGGCCGAAAATGGCCGGGGTCTTGCCCCAGGCCGCGGCCGCCCGCCGGGTGGAGGTGTCGTGCGTGTTCGGATAATTGTGCTGGCCGGTGAGGGTGTGCCTGCCGGAAATGCGGTGCAGGTATTTCAGCAATGCCACCGCTTCCGGCGACGCGTGGGGCGTCACCGGTCTGACGGAACTGCAACCGTTGGACAGCATACCGAGCAGCAATACGAACAGGATTGGTTGTTTATTCATGACGCGACAGCCCTTTTGCCAAATGGATTGTCGTCGTCGGCTTTCTACCGGGCCAGCCGCAGGTTTTTCTCAATCAACCGGCACCGTTGCTCAACGCAAATCTTTGAGCGCATTCCGTCTTCCGGCGTGTTCAACACGTAATCCAGCAACCGGTCCACCGTGCTGGTCGCGACGTGCGTTCGCGTATCCGACGAGCCGTAATAGACGAACACGTCGCCGTCGGCCCGCGCCACCCAGCCGTTGGCAAACACAACATTCGAAACATCGCCCACGCGCTCCTCACCTTCCGGGGCCATGAAATAACCGCCGGGCGCCTTGATGACCTTGGCCGGATTCTTCAAATCACACAGGAACAGGTAGAGCACGTAGCGCATGCCGGCGGCGGTGTTGCGCACGCCGTGCGCAAGGTGCAACCAGCCTTTTGGGGTCTTGATGGGCGCCGGGCCGAGGCCGTTTTTGCCTTCCTTAATCGTGTGATAAAAACGCCGGTCAAGGATTTGTTCCTTGTCAATCGCGGCGTTTTCGATGTCATCGCACAAGCCCCAGCCAATGCCGTCGCCGCTGCCGGTGGCGGCAAAATCGGCCATGGGCCGTGTGTAGAACGCGTATTTGCCTTTTACAAATTCGGGATGGAGCACGCAGTTGCGCTGGTGCAGCGAACCCGCTGTTTTCAAATCGGCCAGCCGCTGCCATTGCACCAGGTCTTTGGTGCGCGCAATGCCGCAACGGGCAACGGCGGCGGAAAGATCGCCGGGCTTCGCATCGTCATGCCGCTCGGCGCAAAACAGCCCGTAAATCCAGCCGTCCTCGTGCCGCACGAGGCGCATGTCGTACAGATTCGTTTCCTGCTCCTCCAGTTCCGGCATCCGCACCGGGTAATCCCAAAACTGGAAACCGTCCACACCGGTCTTGCTTTCGGCGACCGCGAAAAAGGATTTGCGGTCCCAACCCTCAACGCGCGCCATCAGAACGATGTTCCCGTTCCATTCCATCGCGCCGACATTGAAAACGCTGTTGATGCCGAGCCGCGTCAACAGGTGCGGATTGGTGGCCGGGTTGAAATCATATCGCCAGAACAACGGGGTGTGTTCGGCGGTCAGCACCGGAAATTCGTAACGGTCGAAGATTCCGTTGCCGTGTGTCTGTTTGCGGTTGGGTCGTTTCAAAAGCTGTTGGTGCGCCCGCTGCAACTGTTTTAGTTTTTGTTGGAAGGATTTTGGGGTCATCTGGCGGCGGTCGTGTTTCACTTTGAGCGCGTCAGGATGACAAGAAAAGCGGGTCTTGTCACCTGAAATTGCGACAGCAAACTTGTCAGGCCTCGGGTAATCTCGCACCCTTGTTCCCGTGTTTCACGCAAAACGGTTGAGGCGTCCCTCGCCGCGAGGGTAACGTGTTCGCGCAGATTAATCCGGGAATTACCAGATCATGAGCAATAATCAAATCCGGCGCAGAGACTTCATCAAAACCGCCGCCCTCGCATTGCCGATCGTCGCCGCCGGCTGCGTGAGCGCCCAAACCCATTCCGGGCGTACCCGGAAAACCGCCGGCGAGTTTGCCCGCGTGCGCCATGGACGCTTCGAACTGCGCGGGCGTCCTTATTTTTATGTCGGGACCAACCTTTGGTATGGCTGTTACCTCGGGGACCCGGCATTGCCTGGCGGTCGCCAGCGCCTGGTTCGCGAACTCGACCGATTGCAGGGCATCGGCGTCAACAACCTCCGCCTGCTGGCGGGTTCGGAAACATCGCCGCTGGTCGGCGCCATTCCCCGCGGCATCACCCGCGCGCCGCACGACTGGGACGAGAATTTGCTCCGGGGACTGGATTTCTGCCTCGATGAAATGGCCAAACGCGACATGCGCGGAGTTCTTTTCCTCTCAAACTATTGGCAGTGGTCCGGCGGCTTCGCGCAATACGTCCGCTGGATCACCGGCGAGGAGATTCCGGACCCCGACCGCCCGATCATGGAACGCGGCGATTGGGGCGGCTTCATCAAATTCTCCGCCCGCTTTTACACCACGCCAGCAGCCGTCGAACTTTATCGTGGTTACGTTGCGCACCTCATCCAACGCCGCAACACCATCAACGGCCGGCTTTACCGCGATGACCCTGCCATCATGACGTGGGAACTGGCCAACGAACCGCGCCCGGGCGCCGATGAAAGCAATCATTCCGTCGCCATTTACGCCAAATGGGTGGATGAAACCGCGCGGTTCATCCATGACCAGGACCCGAACCACCTCGTTTGCACCGGGTCGGAAGGCATCTGGGGTTGTTTGCGAAAGCCCGAAGTTTTCATCAAGGCGCATGAGACACCGGCGATTGATTATGTGACCGTGCACATGTGGCTGAAGAATTGGGGGTGGCTCAAAGACCCCCACCTCGGACCGGATTACGAGAACGCCGCGGCCCGAGCCAGAGAACACGTTGAACAACACACCGCCATTGCCACCGACACATTGCACAAGCCGCTGGTGCTGGAAGAATTCGGCCTGCCGCGCGACCACGAGCAATACGACCCCGCAAGCCCGGTGACCGCCCGCGATGATTATTTTGGGCGCATGTTCAATCAAGTGGCGGATTCGTGCAAAGCCGGCCGGGCATTGCAGGGCGCGAACTTCTGGACCTGGGGCGGCGAAGGCCGCGCCGGCACCGGCAAACCGGATTCAGCCACCGCGCTGACGGGTGATCCGTTCTGCGAACCGCAGGGGCTGAACTCGGTGTTCGACACGGACAAGGGCACCTTGGCCGTCGTCGCCCAAGCCAACGAAAAGCTGGCGGCGCTGGCGCGGTAGCCCATTGGCTCGCTGCTTGCCTGCGCCTGGATGCTGGTAACCAGCCTGCCAGCGGACACCGCGAAACCTGCCGGGTTTCCGACCTCCAGCGATTTTTCGGAAAGCGCGGCGGAACAATCCGAACGGCGGCTTCCAGCGCGGCCTCCGGGACTTCCTCAAAACGAACAGGAAGTAGTGGCTCGTGTCCATCACTGCAATGCTTCTGATTATCGGGTGCGGATCCGTTGTCGAGCACCGGGGTGTGACCCGTTCATCTATACCCGGTTCTGAAGTTAACGGGCCGGTTGTCGGGCAAGCCGGGCGCGCAAGGCTTGGGCGTATTCGAGCGCCAGACTGTTCGTGGGACTTTGTTGGAGAACTTCTTCGAATTGCGAGAGGGCTTCGAACGGAGATATCTCTCCTTCATCAACGCAACGCCCAGGTTGATCCGCGCTTCCAGCAGATCCGGTTGCAGCCGCAGCGCTTCGCGGAACTGTGCCTCGGCCGCAACTGTCATGTTCTCTTGTCCGACCGCCAGGCCGTAGAGGAGATGCGCCTTCGCCGATTTCGGGTTGAGCCGCACTGCTTCCGCCAGTTGCTGCGCGGCCTCGGCGTAATGCCGCAAGATCAAAAGGCTTTGCCCCGCCTCGGCGCGCAGATTTGCGTCCCCCGGCTTCAGCTCGATGGCCGCGTTGTAGTTCGTCACCGCAGCTTCGAGCCAGCCACGGCTCCGGCAGAAACGCGCCAGTGCGAGCAGGTCCGGCTCGCGGTTGCTGTGGATGGCCAGCGCCTTGTGATAACAATCTTCCGCCGCCGCCTTGCGCCCCGTCTCTTCGAGAATTTGCCCGAGATTGATCCAGGCCAGGCTGGATTCCGGGCTCATCGCCGTCATGCGCCGGAATTCACGGATTGCCTCTTCGCGCCGGCCAAGCATCCACAATGACTGTGCAAGATTGTTAACCGACTCCACATCCGTTGGATCCAGTTGCAGGGCGCGCTGGAAGTCGGCGGCGGCCTCCTCAAATTGGTGCTCTTGTGTGAGAATTATGCCCAACTGGAACCAATGCAACGAGTCGTCCGGGAGCAGTGCCAATTCATGCCGCAAGGAACCTGCCGCATCGGTAAGGTCGCCGACCTGCGATTGCACCGCAGCCAACAGGCCGTAGAGCGCCGGGTCGTCAGGATTTGCTGCCACCGCCGCTTCGCGAATCCTCTCCGTTTCCTTTAACCCCGCCGGCTGCATCGCCGGGGCCAGTCTTTCGATTGATGCCTGCAAACGCAGCATTTGCGCATCATGATTCAGTTGCCCCGTGAACGGGGCTGCGCTGCTGCGGGCGAGGATTATGTTCAAACTACTCAATTCGTCCAAATCGGACCAGCCCAGCCGCCGCGCGCAATCCGCCGCCGACGGCCAAGGCCGGTTGGTGACGCCGCGCGCCGCGACCCAACCCGGCAATAATTTCTCGATCTCCGCCCCGATGGTTCTGGCCAAAAGATAATTGCCGTTGAAGTTCAAATGCACGTGCTCGTAAAACAGGTTTTCACCCGGCAGGCCGTCCGGACTTTGCTCCGCAAAAGCGCGCTCGGCGTCCGCCAGCAAGATGCGCTCGCCCTTGAGCTGCGCCGCGACTTGCCGTATCAAGTCATTGAGCTTGCTGTCGCAACGAAAGCGCAGGGTGTCCAGGTCCCGCGCGGCCTGGAACTGCCACTGCGCTGGCTGCGTTTGGCCCAGCGCCAGCGCGCATTCGCCCTGGCGAAAGCGTAATGCGGCAAAACGGTCGTCAATCTGGGCCGCGGCCTGGAACCGGTCCGCTGCTTCCTGTTCTTTGCCGGCGGCCTGGGCCTGGACGCCCGATTGGTAAAGCGCCTCCCATTTCGCCTGGTCCGCTCCGGACAATCCGGGCCGATGCGCCGAAGCAAACGGCGCGCAGTCCTTCAAGTTGACCGCCACCGTGCTCACGACCATGCCCACACCGCGCCGTTGTCCGGCCCGCAGGATGTCCGCCAAGTTCCGCTCGAAGTGGTCATAGACCGCGTTCATGCGCGGATCATCGGCCTGCACTTGCTGGTCGAGAAACATTTTCATGCCGCCCCATTCATCACTCCCCGCCGGTGGCTTCCGGATCCACTGGCGCGCGAAATCCAGCAACTGCCCGGTGCGCGTGGTTTTAAGGGCCAGGATGCCCCGGATGAGCGGCAGCGGCGGCACCTGCGGCCCAAAAACGGTGCCGGGACCAAACGGCCCCACGACTTCATTGTTGCCCATGTAAATAACCCAGAGATCGCCATCGGCCTTCGCACAGTCGCGCGCGATGGGCAGGATCGCGTAGGAGTTGATCGCCGTCATCGCGGCATTCACCACCTCAAAATGCACCCCCGGATGCCGCAGGGCCAGCATCGCCTGCAACATCCGCGGCAGACCGCACACATATTGTGGATCGCCTTGGGCGGCGGATTCGCCGAAGACAAAAATCCGCACCGTATCCGGAGCTTTGGTTTGGGGAATGGAAATGGGCCATGGCAACCGCGAGAGTTTGGGCCCCAGGAAACGCCAGCCGAATCGGTTGTTCTGCACGAAAACCTTCTGCCCGTTCAGCGTGGCCGGCAACAGAAACGCGGTGGGATAACCGAAACCGGCCAGTCGCAATGACAGTTCAACCAGACCCAGGAACAGCGCCGGGACCACAACCAAGGCCAGCAGCCGGAAGACCCAAAGCCGCCAGCCACTGGCAAGTGACCTTGCCGGGAAAGCCGCTTGGTCCTGGGTTGGCGCCTTCGGAAAGTTGGCGGAACCGGTGCTCCTTTTACGGCGATTGGACATGGCCGATTCGTTGAATTCGCAGCACGCACAAACCGCAATCTATTTTTGCTGCTGCTGGGTATGGCTCGGTAACTTGAAACAGAGAGTGGGCTGTCGAAGCCGATCTGTCAAAAACAATTGGCATTCGGTCGCGACGTTTTGAGAATGTCCCCGGCAAATATCGCTGGCGTATTTCTCAAACAATCAGTTTGGACAGGAAGAGCACAGCCGCTCCGCCGATGGGCGTTGCATGGTTTGGATGGAATATGCTCGACACGGCGTTGGACACGGCGCACACGGCACGTGCGCTCCTCAACATTTTCCGCAGCGGCAATTCGGAGCGCCGTAGGCGCGGCATATTTATAGAATCGGAATCAAAAATGAACCAAGCTCCGTAGGAGCAAAATAGTCTGGGAATATGCCGCTCCCACGGAGCTTGAAACGTTGTTTGGTTTGGAGGCTACAAAGATTTCGCGCCTACGGCGCTTGAGGTGTGATTTTGGGCAACGTGTGATGCAGGCCAAACACGATGGAGTAAGCGGCTTTGAAATCAGTCCACCAGTCATGGGTTTCGTCACCGGGCAAAACGTGTTCGTTCGGCCAAGCGGAAGTTCCGATGGAACATTTCGGATTTTCGCCGATCCGGCCAATGATATATGTGCCGCCTGCCGGACATTTCGGAAGATTCCCGTTAGCATCAAGTTTGATATATGGGGTGATATCAGCTTCGGTGACAACCGCCCCTTTCGTTTTGTTCATCTCCAAGGCCCATTCCTGTTTGGCAGCATCAATCTGGCGAAGGTTGTTGATGCAAGCATTCGCTGAAGTTTGATACCGGGCCCGGACAAAACTCGGGATAACAAAAAGCACGATCAATCCGCCAATAAAAACAAAGTTGACGACAATTAATATTCTGGCTTTCCACAACAACGGTAGGTTTCGTTTTGAAATCAGAAATAAACCGACGCCCGTCAAACTTAGAGCGCAGACCACAAACGGCCAATCGAATCCGCCCAACACGAACAAGCCAAAATTAATTGCCACAAGCAGGCAACCAATCCCCAAAATGAGTTTGAAAGTTCGCATTACCCAATCCAACACCGCACAAATTGTGCCGTTTCGGGAGCGTTTGCGTTGGAGTTCACGCTTTAGCGTGTCGAAGGCAACCTGAAGATTGAACTCCAACAATTACCTTCTCCGCCTGGACATGGCGAAGTGGTAGCCGCCGTGGACACGTGAGCCGCGGGCTTTGCCGGGAAAACCGCCTTTGGGCTGACCGGGTTTTCCTTCCTCGAACAGCGTGGTGTAGGTGTAATTGAAATTTTCCAGCTTCACGCGCGGGATTTTCTGGCTGATGAAACGTTCGATGGCAAAAACGTGGCTGGCGTCCTCGGCGGTCATGATGGTGAAGGCGTCGCCGCTCGCCTCCGCGCGCCCGGTTCGCCCGATGCGATGGATGTAATCCTCCGGATGCTGCGGCACATCGTAGTTGACGACGTGGCTCACGTCCGCGATGTCGAGTCCGCGCGCGGCGATGTCGGTGGCCACCAGCGCTTCAAATCGTCCGTCGCGGAAACCCTTGAGGGCCTGCTCACGTTCGCGTTGGGTGCGATTGGAGTGCAGGACCGCCACGGCGTGATTGTTGCGCTTGAGCAATTGCGCGATGCGGTCGGCGCCGTGCTTCGTCCGGCAAAAGACCAGCACCGAGTTGTAATCCACGCGCTTCAACAGTTCCAGCAGCAGGTCGGATTTTTGCGAATCGGACACGGGATAGATGACGTGCTTCACCGTTTCGGCCGGCGTCCGGCGCGCGCCGATTTCAATCGTTTCCGGATTCTTCATCGCCCATTGAATGAGCGTTTCGATTTGGGGCGGAATCGTCGCGGAAAACAGCGCGGTGTGGCGCTGGCGCGGACAGCGGTCGAGGATGCGGCGCACGTCCGGCAAAAATCCCATGTCGAGCATCCGGTCGGCCTCGTCGAGCACGAGAAACTGGACCTTGTCCAACCGCACCGTGCCGCGTTCGAGATGGTCGAGCAAACGGCCCGGGGTGGCGGCGAGCACGTCCGCGCCCGCCCGCAACGCGTCCATCTGCCGCCCGTAACCGACGCCGCCATAAACCACGGCGACATTCAAATTGGTGAAGCGCGCGAAATCGCGGATGGCGGTTTCCACCTGCGCGGCCAGTTCGCGCGTCGGTTCGAGGATGAGCGCGCGCGGGCCGGGCGCGTGCTGGCCGAGCTTCGAAAGAATGGGCAGCGCGAACGCGGCAGTCTTGCCGGTGCCGGTCTGGGCGCTGCCGATGACATCGCGTCCGGCCAGCACGAGTGGAATGCCGCGGAGCTGGATCGGGGTGGGCGTGACGTAACCCGCCGCGCGCACGCCTTCGAGTACTGCCGGGGAAAGACCTAACTTTGTGAAAGGCATAGCGTAGTTTAGCAGGGTGGAGGATTAAAGAAAGCAGGGATTTTGTTCGGAGGGGCGAGTTACACGAGCCCCCATCTGCCGAAGTTGAATAGTCAGGGTCTCGTATAACTCGACCCTCCGATGAAATTGTCACGACGGCGGCTACGAAGGCGACGGATTGTCCTCCGCCGCCGGTTCGGTCGCAGGGGCAGGAGCCGGTTCAATGGCAGGCGTAGCGCCCGGTTCAGCCGGTGCGGTTTCAACCGCGGGCGCGGATTCACTCGCGGGCGCCCCGGCGGCCAGCTCGTCCACCGGCGCTGCGGCGGCGGATTCGACTGAAGGCGGAGTTTCAACTGCGGCTTCAGCCGCAGGTTCGGTTGCGGGGACCGGAGCGTCGGCTGGCGGTGGAACTTCTGAGACCGGTTCAACCGCCGGCTCAGGTTCGGAAGCAGGGATTTCCGCTTCCGTCAAAACCGGAATCTCGGACGACGGCTCAATCATAGTTGCAGCGGCTTCGCCTTCCGCGGCGGGTTTCTCCCCGGTGGCTTTCTTTTCCGGTTCTCGCCTCGGCGAAGCCTCCGGCGCAGCCTGGGTCGGTGGTCTGGGCGCGGGCTTTTTCGCCGTGTCCATCCGGCCATCGGCAAATTCAATCACGTGCCCCTGATGCACGAGCCAATGCAAATCGGCGATGACCGCGGTCTGCTCCGATGTTGGTTCGGGCGCCTGCGGTTCAGCCGGTTTTGCCGGCGCGGCGGCTTCGGTGGTGGCACGGGCATCTTGCCCGTGAGTTTCTTCGGATTGAACAGGCGGGGACGCCTGTGCCACTATCGGCGTCGGCGCGAGGGCTTCGATCAACTGCCGCCGCGTGCATTTCGGATGCGCGTTGATGTGGCCGACGATGCGCCTGATGCTTTCCGAGACCGGCGTGGTTTCGAGGTCGAGAAATTGCGGGCGGGCGACGGAAACGTGGGTGAAGGTCCGGTTGACTTTGAAGAAATGCAGGCCGTGGGTGGTGAATCGCCGGCTGAGGCCGGTGGCGAGTTGCAGCGGAAAATATTTCTGCCGCTCCCAATCGTTGCGCACGAGCCGCTGCAATTCCCGGCACCGCAGGTTGCGGCTCAACACGCCGCCAATCGTGTGTGATTCCGCCGGCTTGATGATCGCGTCCTTGTGCACCGCGCGGAAATGCTTCTCCACTTCCTCCCGGCTCGGAAGTTTGAGCGGCTCCGGCACATTGAGGCAGATGTATTCGGTGCGGAAACTTTGCTCCTCGACCCACTTTTTGACCACGGCCTCGTCGCGCACAATTTTGATGCGCGCCTTGAAGACCTCAAATGGCATCCGGGAAAAACGCTCGGTGTGCAGCTTGCGGAGCTGGTTCTGGTAATCGTGATGATTCGGCGGGCCGAGAATGACGCCGCTCATGCCGCATTGCGCGACAAACGTGTATTTGCCCTTGGGCGGCTCGATGGCCGTGCGTTCAGCCTGGTAAAACGTGGCGAAATGATTTCTCAGCACGTGTGCCACCGCATCGTCCTCGCTCAACCACGGCGTGTCGTCGAGCGCGCAAACGAACAGCGGCTGGACAATCGCGGTAGTGGCACGGGCATCCTGCCCGTGTGTTTCTTCGGATCGAACAGGCGGGGACGCCTGTGCCACTTTTTTCTTCCCGCTCAACTGGACGGAATAACGCTCCGGCTTCGCCAACACAATTTGCGCAATCTGGAAAAGCGGAAACGCCCGGCCGGTCATCTTGATCTGGCGCGCCAGTGACTCGACGCCTCTTTCGTCAGGCAGGAAAGTAACGGTGATTTCCGGCAAAGGCGGAGGCGGCTCGCGCAACTCGCGTTCGCGGCGGTCATCGCGCTGGGAAAATCCACGTTTGCGCTCGCCGAATTTGGGACCCGCACGCGGCGGACGCGGGCCGCGGCGCTCGCCAAACGGTTCGCGGGGCGGGCCGCCCCGGCGGCCTTCGCGTTGGCGATCATCGCGCGCGGCGGGTTCGCCTGCGAATTTCGCGTAACGATTCGCCGACGGCGATTCCTGCGCCCACGCGGGCAGGAAAAGCTTTTCCAGATCAATTTCGACGTCAGAAATACTGCTCATGCTTCGAACGGCGGGCGGCCATCAGGCTGCCGCGCGTTTGGTAAGAATAGCATCCACAATTTTTTTTGCCAGTGCGGGTTTTTCGACGAGCGCCTTCTGCGCGGCTTCCTTTCCCTGGCCGATCAACTCGCCCTCGAATTGCAGCCACGCGCCTTTTTTGTCCACGACGCCGTTTTCGATGGCCACGTCAAGAATGCTGCCTTCCTGGTTGATGCCGTGATTGTAAAGGATGTCGAACTCGGCCTCGGCAAACGGCGGCGCAACCTTGTTCTTCACAATTTTCACCCGCACGTGATTGCCGACGGCGTTGCCCGCGGCGTCCTTGAGCGTGTCCTTGCGGCGGATGTCAATGCGCACGCTGGCGTAAAATTTCAGCGCCTTGCCGCCGGGCGTCGTTTCGGGATTGCCGAACATCACGCCGACCTTTTCGCGCAACTGGTTGGTGAAAATGCACGTCGTCTTCGACTTGGCCAGAATCGCCGTGAGTTTGCGGAGCGCCTGGCTCATCAGCCGCGCCTGCATGCCCATCGTGGCCATGCCCATTTCGCCTTCCAGCTCGGCCTTGGGCACCAGCGCGGCCACGGAATCAATTACGACGACATCCAGTGCGTTCGAGCGGGCGAGAGTCTCGCAAATTGTCAGCGCCTCCTCGCCGGAATCCGGCTGCGACACCAGCAGATCGTCGAGGTTCACACCGAGTTTTTTTGCGTAACCCGGGTCCAGCGCGTGCTCGGCGTCAATGAACGCCGCCAGCCCGCCGGTCTTTTGCGCATTGGCGATGACGTGGAGCATGAGCGTGGTCTTGCCGGACGATTCGGGCCCGAAAATTTCCACGACCCGCCCACGCGGGATGCCGCCGACGCCGAGCGCCAGGTCCATCGCCAGCGAGCCGGTGGGGATGACGTCAATTTTGACCAGCGCCCGGGCATCGCCGAGGCGCATGATGCTGCCTTCGCCGTAACTTTTGGTGATGGTGGAAATGGCCGCTTCGAGTTCCCGCGAGTGCGACGTGGCGGTTTTGGTCTCGGCAACGGATTTTTCAGCAGTTTTGGGTGCCATAAAATTTTGCGTTGGTTGGTTCTTGATTATCAGCCCGCTGACGTTAGTGAATCGGGGTGGAATAGTCAAACGCCGGTTGTTCACAAATGACAGAACCGTCATCCGCCGTTCAGCCGGCGTTCATTTTCGTTTTGTTCAATGGCGTGGCTGCAATTTCAAAATAACCAACATCAACTTAAAACCAAACCATGAAAATTAACTGGATTATCTGTTCGGCGGTGGCTGCGGCTTTGCTGGCCGGCTGCTGCACGGAAAAGGGCGAAGCCAAACATAAAAACAAGGAAGCCAAACTCATGGCTGAAGCCAAGGTGAGCAAGGAAACCGCCGAACAAACCGCGCTGGCCAAGGTGCCCAACGGCACCATCAAGGAAGCCGAAATTGAAAAAGAGCATGGGAAATTGATCTGGTCGTTTGACGTGGCCACACCGGACGCCAAGGACATCACTGAAGTGAATGTGGACGCCATCACCGGCAACGTGGTCTCCGTGGAGAAGGAAGCCGCGGAAAGCGAAGCGAAGGAAGCCGCGGGCGAAAAGGACAAGGATAACGACAAGGATAAAAACTAAATTTCCGGCTCCGCCAAACCGGCAGAGGCAGGCGTTGCGAAACGTCCTGCCTTTGTCGGTTGACGCCACCGGCGCAAAGCGCAAAAGTTCCCACGACCAGTTCAACCAAAACCAAGCTCTCAATGAAAAAAATTATTCTGCCAATTCTGTTCAGTCTTGCCGTTGCGGCCTGCCGCGCGGACGAACCCTATCATTTTATCAAGGAGATTCCCGTCGGCGGTGAAGGCGGCTGGGACGCGCTGACGGTGGATTCCGCGGCGCAGCGCCTTTACGTCTCGCACGGGACCGAAGTGGTGGTGATTGACCTCGCCAAGGACCAGGTCTGCGGTGAAATTACCAACACAACCGGGGTCCATGACATTGCCGTCGCGCCGAAATTGAATCGCGCGTTCATCAGCGATGGCCGGGAAAACAAAGTCGCCGTCGCGGACACCAAATCGTTGCAGACGATTTCCAAAGTGGACACGGGCGAAAATCCCGACGCGATTCTTTTTGAACCGGGGCAAAATGAGGTTTATGCGTTCAACGGACGCAGCCAGTCCGCAACGGTCATTGACGCGGCGGCCGGAAAAGTCGTCGCCACGATTCTGCTGGGCGGCAAGCCGGAATTTGCGAAGGCCGATCCCGAAGCGGGCCGCGTTTTTGACAATCTGGAGGATAAAAGCGAAGTCGCCGCCATTGACACGAAAACGCATTCGGTCGCGAAACGCTGGCCGATTGCGCCAGGCGAAGCCGCATCGGGTATGGGGATTGACGTGAAAAATCATCGTCTGTTTCTCGGCTGCGACAACAAGTTGATGGTGATGATGGACAGCACGGATGGGAAGGTGCTCGCTTCGGTGCCGATCGGGCAGGGTGTGGACGGCAGCGCCTTTGATCCAGGCACGCAACTCGCGTTCGCTTCCTGCGGCCAATCTGCAACCGTCACGATTGCACGCGAAGACGGCGACAAACTGACCGTCGTGCAAACGCTGAAAACCGAGCGCGGGGCGCGGACAATGGCGCTCGATCCGGCAACGCACAAAATCTACCTGCCCACCGCCCAATTCGAGTCTTCGACCAATCAGGTTGCCGGCGGGCCGCGCCAGCGGCCGAGGGTGGTCCCGGGCACGTTCAAAATTCTGGTGTATGGAATGGAAAAATAGCCGGCTGGTCCGCGTGCTATGAAAACCAAACTCGCGTTTGTTTTGGCGCTGACCGGGTTGCTCGTTGCGTCGGGGTCATTCGCCAAGGACAAAATGATTGCGACCGATTCGTGGATGGAAACGCTCGTCTGCCCGGACGAAGCGTTTACCAATGTCGGTCGCAATGCCCTCTTCATTCTTGAGCCTGGTTATCAACTGGTCCTCGCCGGTGATGAGGGCGGCAGGAACACGGAAGTGACGATTACCGTGCTCAAGGAAACGCAGGACATCGCCGATGTGCCCACGCGCGTGGTCGAGGAACGTGAAACCGCCGACGGCAAACTCGTTGAAGTATCGCGCAATTTCTACGTCATCGGCGCGAACACCAAGAACGCCTATTACTTCGGCGAGGACGTGGATATGTATGGCGAGGACGGCAAGGTCACGCACGAAGGAGCCTGGCGCGAAGGTAACGGTGGCGCCAAACACGGGGTGATGTTGCCGGGCGCGATTAAAATCGGTGACCGCTATTATCAGGAAAAAGCGCCCGGCGTCGCGCAAGACCGTGCGGAAAATGTTTCAACCAATGAAACTTTTAAGACCTCGGGGGGCGCGTTCAAGAATTGCCTCAAGGTCAAGGAAACCACGCCGCTGGAACCGGGCAACGTCGAGTATAAACTTTACGCCCCGAACATTGGCCTCGTGCAGGACGGCGATTTGAAACTCGTCCGGCACGGCTTCGTGCAGAACTAATCCGCTCATGCGCGTGCTGGTTGTTGAAGACGAAAAAAAGACGGCGTCGTTCGTCCGCAAGGCGCTGCAGGCCGAAGGCTTTGCCGTGGATGTCTGCTACAATGGCGACGACGCTCTGGCTGCGGCGCGTGCCACGCCCTTCGACGGCATTGTGCTCGACATCATGTTGCCCGGCCGCGACGGCTTGAGCGTGCTGCGCCAGTTGCGAGAGCGCAAAAACGCCACGCCCGTCCTGCTCCTTTCCGCGCGCGGCGAGGTCAACGAACGCGTCGAAGGCTTGGACGCGGGCGCGGACGATTACCTGCCCAAACCTTTTGAACTGGCCGAACTGGTCGCGCGCGTGCGGGCCTTGACGCGGCGGAGCAGCGAGAATAAATCCACCGTCCTGCGCGTGGCGGACCTCACGCTGGACACGGTTACACACCGGGCGCAACGCGGCGGAACGGACATTGAACTGACCGCGCGCGAATACCGGCTCCTGGAATTTCTGATGCACTCGCCGGGCCGGCCGTGCGGCCGCATGATGATTCTCGAAAAAGTCTGGGACTACGATTTCGATCCGGGCACCAATCTGGTGGACGTTTACGTCAAACGCTTGCGCGAAAAAGTTGACGCCGGTTTTGAGCCTAAGTTGCTCCACACCGTGCGCGGCGCGGGCTACATGCTGAAGGAGCAGGCATGACCATCCGCACCCGCCTGACTTTGTGGTATGCGGGCATTTTGGTCGCGTCCTTGCTCGTGATTGGCTACGGCACGTACCGGGAAATCTCCGAACAGTTGCGCCATGCCCACCGCAAGGAGCCGATGGAGCACGCCATTGACGAAACCAGCGAACTGGTTTTGCAAGTCGGGTTGCCCGCGGTGGTGCTGGGACTGCTGGGCGGCTGGTGGCTGACCCGCCGGGCGCTGGCGCCGGTGAAAAAATTGACCGACGCCGTCACCAAAATCCATGCGCGCAACCTGCGCGAGCCCCTGCCGCGCACCGGCAACGGCGATGAACTGGACCGGCTCACCGGCGTCTTCAACGGCATGTTGGCGCGGCTCGACGATTCGTTCAATCGCACCCGCGAATTCACGCTGCACGCCTCGCACGAACTCAAAACGCCGCTGACGATTTTGTGCGGCGAAACCGAAACCATGCTGCGCGACGAGTCGCTTTCCGCCGCCGAGCGCGACCGCGCCGCCAGCCTGCTCGATGAATTGCGCCGCCTGGCGCGCATCGTGGATGGGCTCACGCTGCTGGCCAAGGCCGATGCGGGACAAATCACGCTGGCGATGGAACCGGTGAGACTGGATGAACTGGTGCGGGATAATTACGCCGACGCGCAGATTCTTGCCGGACCGCAGGGCATCCAGGTGGAACTGGCCGCTTGCGAAGAAGTCACTGTGCGCGGGGACCGGCACCGTCTGCGCCAATTGCTGCTCAACCTTGCTGACAATGCCGTCAAATACAACCAGCCACAGGGCCGGGTAACGATGAACCTGCGCCGGGCAAGTGGCGCGGCGGAATTCACCATCGCCAACACCGGGCCGGGCATTCCGCCGGAAGCGTTGCCGCACGTTTTCGACCGGTTTTACCGGGGCGATCCGGCGCACAGCAACGAAGTGGACGGCTGCGGCCTCGGCTTGAGTATCGCCAAATGGATTGTCTCAGCCCACCACGGAACCATCCAAATCGAGTCGGCGCCGGCGAAGCTGACAACCGTCACCGTTCGCCTGCCACTTAACAATTGAAAAATGAAACATTCAACATTCAACGTTCAACGCCGAACATCCATTGTCCGGCGCGCGTCATTTGAACATTTCCTTGCGCGTTGGGCGTTGAATGTTAAATGTTGGATGTTCCCCGCCATCCTCGTTTTCGTCGCCGGCTGCGCCACCTTCCATCCACAACCCATTTCGCCGGAAAAAACCGCCGCTGCCTTTGACGCACGGACGTTGACGGACGGAAGATTGCGCGCGTTTCTCGAAACGAATCGGGTCACCGTTCCCGGCCCGCACGATGCCTGGGATTTGAAGCAACTCACGCTCGCCGCTTTTTATTACCAGCCGGCGCTGGCCGAGGCGCGCGCGCAGTTGTTGGCCGCGCAGGCGGCGAAAATCACCGCGGGCGAACGGCCAAATCCGTCTGTGTCTGTGACGCCGGGATACGACAGCCAGATTCCCGACACGCCCAGTCCCTGGATTGTGCCGGTGAGCTTTGATCTGCCCATCGAAACCGCCGGCAAACGCGGCAAACGCATCGCCGAGGCGGAACATCTGGCCGAAGCCGCGCGCTGGAGCCTCGTCGGCACGGCCTGGCAGGTGCGAAGCCAGATTCGCGCCGCGCTACTCAACTTTTATTCCGCACGCGAAACCGAGGCGCTGCTGGCCCGCCAAGAAATGGCGCAAAGCAACGTCGTCCGGCTCCTGGCAGGCCAGCTTGCCGCCGGCGCGGTCGCCGGATTCGAAGTCACTCAGGCCCGCACCGCTCTGGCCACCGTGCAACTGTCGCGACAGGACGCCGTTGGCAAGGCCAATCAAGCGCGTGTGGAACTGGCCCACGCACTCGGGGTGCCGACACGCGCGCTGGACGGCGTGAAATTGTCCTTCGCGGAGTTGAACCGGTTTCCACGCGAACTGACCCGGCCGGAAATCCGCCAGCAGGCACTGTTGAACCGCGCCGACGTGCGCGGCGCGCTGGCCGAATACGCCGCCAGCCAGTCCGCGCTCCAGCTTGAAATCGCCAATCAATATCCCGACATCCACCTCGATCCGGGTTACGGTTGGAACACCGGCAGCGCCGGCGACAACGAATGGGAATTGGGATTGACGCTGACCCTGCCGGTGCTGAATCACAATCAAGGGCCGGTCGCCGAGGCGGAAGCAAAACGCGCCCAGGCCGCCGCGCACTTTCTGGCCGTCCAGGCTAACGCCATCGCTGAAATTGACGGGGCCCTGGCCGGTTATCGCGCGGCGTTGCAACAGGTGGCCACGGCGAGAGCGTTGCTGGACAATTCACAGAAACAATTGGATTCCGTCCGCGCCCGGGAACAGGCGGGTGAAACGGATCCGCTGGCTGTGGCAAACGCGGAAGTGGAATTTGCCACTGGTGCACAAAACCGCCTCAACGCACTGGTCCAAGCCCGGCAGGCGCTCGGCCAGTTGGAGGACGCCGTCCAAAGCCCGTTGACGCTGCCGGCGGAAACGCTCGACGCGGCGCAAAACAATCTTTCCAAAACTGAAAAATGAAGCGCAAACAAATCATCATCGGCGGCGTGATTATCGTTGCTCTTGGGCTTGGCATTTACGCGATTATTAAATCGCCCCACGCGGCGTCATCGGACTCGGACGAAGAAGGCGGACCGGCGGAAAATGTGCCGTCCGTCGTCGCTGTCCAGGTCGGCGCGCTCAAACAAATGACATTGCGCCGCTACGTCAGCGGCTATGGCACAGTCGAAGCCGCGCCGGCCACGGCGGACGCGCCGGCGGCGGGCGCGCAACTGGCCGCACCGGCAGCCGGCGTGGTGGCCAAACTCAACGTCATCGCCGACCAGCAGGTTCAGAAAGGCGATACGCTGGTGGAATTGAATTCCGGCGTGACGACGTTTGATTCCGCGCAGGCCGAAGCCGAACGCCAGGAAAAATTGTTCGCGCAAAACAACACGTCGCTGAAAAGTTTGCAGGACGCCGAGGCGCAACTGGCCGCGCTTGAAATTGTCGCGCCTTTGTCCGGCACCGTCACGCGGCTTGCCGTCAAGCCGGGTGAGGCGGTGGACGTGAATATGCCGGTCGCGGAGGTCATTGATTTGACCCGGCTCGCCGTCAGCGCGGATGTTCCGGCGGTGGAGGCGGCGGCTTTGAAAATCGGCGAGGAGGTGCAGGTGCAAAGTGAAACGCTGGTGACGGCGACGTTGTCGTTCGTCAGTCCGGCGATGGATGCGAAGAACGGCACGGTCCTGACGTGGGCGCTGTTGCCGGCGGACAGCGGGCTGCGGCCCGGCCAATTTGTGCAATTGAAAATTGTCACGGCGGTCCACACAAATTGCCTGGCCGCGCCGGCGGAGAGCGTGGTGACCGACGAAAGCGGCAAAAGTGTCATCGCGCTGGTACACGGCGATGAAGCCACGCAAACGCCAGTGCAGACCGGTTTGCGCGAGAACGGCTGGGTGGAAGTTGCGGGCGCCGGACTCAAAGAAGGCGCGTCGGTCGTGACAACGGGCGCCTACGGGTTGCCGGAAAAGACAAAAATTAACGTGGTTAACCCAAATGGCGGCGAGCAAAAATGACTGATTCCGAATTCCGAATGACTAAAGAATTTCCAATGCCGAATGACAGATGCCGAATGGAATTTCGCTGCTCAAACTGCCATTCGCCATTCGGGCTTCGTCATTCTCTCGTCATTAGTCATTCCTCGAGTTCAGTTGGTTCATTCCCGGTAAAATTTCAATGACCGCCACTCCCTCCTCGCCTCTGGGCCGGTTCGCCACGCGGCACGCGCTGTCCATCACGTTCATTGCGGTGGCGTTGTGCCTGGCGGGCGTTCTCGCGGCGCTGCACACGCCGTCGTCGGTTTTTCCGCAAACGGATTTTCCGCGCATCGTCATTCTCGTGGACAACGGTATCATGCCCGCCGACGAAATGATGGCCACGGTCACGCGGCCCATCGAGGAGGCGATGAAGGACATTCCGGGCGCGGTGTCCGTGCGCTCGGCGACCAAGCGCGGCTCGGCCCAAATCAACATTTTCTTCAACTGGCACGTGGACATGGAGCGCTCGGAACTTTACGTGCTGGGCCGGTTGTCGCAAATCCGCGGCGATTTGCCCGCGACCGCCGGCACCGAAGTCGAGCGCGTGACGTTCTCGGCGTTTCCCATCATCGGCATCAGCCTCACCAGCTCGAACCGCGACCTCATGGATTTGTGGGAGACGGCGTATTACGAATTGAAGCCGCTCTTCCTGCAAATCCCCGGCGTTGCGAAGGTGGAAATCCTCGGCGGCCACGTGCCGGAATATCACGTCATCGTGAACCCGCTGAAATTGCAGGCTGCCGGCCTTGGCTTGCCGGACGTGAGCGACGCGCTAACGAAAAACAACCTTGTCGCGCCTGCCGGCATGATCGAGGAAAATTATCATCTTTACCTGACCACGGTGGATGGGCGCGTCCATTCGCCGGACGACATCGGCCATGTAGTGATTGCCGTCCGCGACAGCCATCCGATTTGCATCCGGGACGTGGCGCGCGTCGAGCGTGGGCCGGCGCCAGCCTTCACTGACATTACCGCGCAGGGCCAGAAGGCGGTTTTGTTGAACATTCAGAGCCAGCCGGACGGCAGCACGCTGGACATTGCCACCGCGCTGAAGGCGAAGATGCAGCAGCTCCGGCAGGAATTGCCGCTGGACATGCACCTCTCGTTTTACTACGACCAATCGCAATTCGTGCGCGACTCGGTCGGCAGCGTCTGGGACGCCATTCTCTTCGGCCTCATCCTGTCGGTGTTCATTTTGTATTTCTTCCTGAAAAACTGGGGCAGCGTGTGGACCGCCATCGTCACCATTCCCATCACCGTGCTCATCACGTTCGTCGCCATGAAACTGGCGCACATGACTTTCAACATGATGACACTCGGCGGCATCGCCGCGTGCATCGGTCTCATTATTGACAACGCCATCGTCGTCGTGGAGGCAATGTGCGTGAAAATTGCCACCGGCCGCCGCGACTGGCGGGCATCCAGGAGGCCATCGGCGAAATTTTTTATCCACTCATCGGCTCGACCCTGACGCCGGTGGTGGTGTTCATCCCGCTTGCGTTTTTGACCGGCGTCGCCGGCGTGTTTTTCCGCGCGCTGGCGCTGACAATGGTCGTGTCGCTGCTCGTGTCGCTCGTCCTCGCGCTCACGCTGACGCCGTCGCTGGCGGCGTGGTTCATCCGCGATCGCGAAAAAATGGAGCACGGCCACACGCCCACGGGATTGGAAGGCGGATTTCTGCTGACGCGGGTCATCCGGATTTATGAACGCGTTGTGCGCGTGGCGTTGCGGCATTGCTGGCTGACGCTGCTGGCATGCGGACTGGTTTTTGCCGCCGGTATTTTCATTTACCAAAACCTGCAATCCGATTTCCTGCCCGACTTCGACGAAGGCGGTTTTATTATTGATTACTGGGCTCCGCCCGGCACGAGCCTCACCGAAACGTCGCGCATTCTCAACGAAGCCGAGGACATTCTCCGCGCCAACCCGGATGTCGAGGGTTATTCCCGGCGGCTCGGCGCGGAAATGGGCATGTTCATCACCGAGCCGTATGTAGGTGACTTCGCGGTCAAGCTCAAGCCCAACCGAAAACATTCCACAGACGAAGTCATCGCGGAATTGCGCCATGAATTCGCCGGACGCTTTCCGATGATGCGCTGGGAATTCCCTGGCATTCTTACCGATGTCATCGGCGATTTGCAACTGGCGCCCAATCCGATTGAAATCAAATTGTTTTCGCCGGACTTGAAATGGCTACAACAGGCCGCGCCGCGCGTTCAGAACGAAATCACGAACGTCCCCGGCGTCGTGGACACGTTCGATGGCCTCACCGAAACCGGCCCTTCCATCAATGTCCACGTCCGCCCTGCCGACGCCGAGCGGTTCGGCCTCACCGCACAGGACATCGCTGAGGCCGCCAACACCGCACTGTTGGGTAACGTCGCGTCGTCCATGCTCGAAGGCGACCGCGTGGTCAGCATTCGCGTGCTGGGCGAGCCATCGTCCGTCAACAGCGTCGCCAAGTTGCGCGAATTGCCGCTGCGTGCGCCCGATGGCGCGGTGGTGCGGCTGGATCAGGTGGCCGAGGTGAGCGTGGAACCCAGTCAAGTCGAGCTGGTCCGCGACGATTTGCGGCAGGACATCATCGTGTCCGCAGCACTCGAGGGCCGCGACCTCGGCAGCGTAATGAAGGACATCCAGGCGAAACTGAGCCGGGACAAATCGCTGCCACCCGGCACGGTGGAATACGGCGGGCATTACCAGTTGCAACAGGAATCGTTCCGCAACCTCGTGGTGGTTCTTGCCGCCGCCATCCTCCTGGTCTTTAGCGTGCTGGTGATTGAATTCCGTTCGTTCTACGAGCCGGTGGCAATTGTCTTCGGCTCGGTGCTGGCGCTGTTCGGCGCCGTCGCCGCGTTATGGCTCACCGGCATCACGCTGAACATTGTTTCTTACCTCGGCGCCATCATCGGTGTCGGCATCGTCGCCAAGAATGGCATCCTCATGCTGGATTTTTCCCGCCATTTGCAGGACACCGGCGTGGAGTTGGTAGAAGCGCTCGTGCGTGCCGGCCACCGCCGTCTGCGCCCGGTGCTGATGACATCGTTGGCCGCCGCACTGGGCATGTTGCCGCTGGCCTACGGCATCGGCGCGGGGGCGGACATGCTCCGGCCGCTGGCGGTTGCCGTCATCGGCGCGTTGTGTATTTCCGTGCTGCTATCACTCGTGGCGACGCCGGTGGCCTATTACATCCTGCGCTCATTTGAAAAATTTCGCCGCCCAACAGATGCGAACCCTCGCCGGTCCAACGGGTTGCCCGAATAAGATTTACCGCGTGACGGCAACGGAATCAGAATCGCCCTAATCTGCTTTGGTGAAACGCGAGGCATGGCAAGTCTTGCTTGCTGACCCGGGCTGCTGCCGGGTTAATCTTGCCGTAATGCTTGGGGGAAATCCATTGCGCCGTGCTTGAGGCGGAGGATTTCCAATCGCATTCCGTTGAAACGATAAAAGATCAGGTAGTTCTCAAAATCATCCACGCGCCACGAGCGGATGTTTTTCAAATCCCTGCCGCGAAATGTTCGCAACCGGCCTTTGAGCGGATGCCGCACGAGTCCCTCAATCGTCAGGTCAATCGCTTCCAAAAAAACGGGTGGCCGCGGCGGGGTTGTGTTCCAAGATGCGCTGGAAGTAACCGAAGGCCTCCAACTCGGCGTCGTGCCGGACAAAAATTTCCATCCGGTTCACGCGGCGAGGGCGCGACGACCGTTGCGGGTGGCCAGCGCGGCGAAGTGGCCGCGTTTGTATTTCTTCAGCGGACTGCGGAGAGAATGACGCAACGCCGCTTCCAGCCGCGGATCGTTGTCCTCCTGCTCGACCAGTTCATACACCCGCAATGCCTCGCGGACCACCTCGTCTTCGGAAAGGTAGCCGCCGCCCTTCATCTTTTGGCCGACGAATTTCCGCTGATGCGGCGTGAGCAAAACTTTCATGGCTCAAAGTTAAAGGCTGATCTCCATGGTGTCAAAAAGTTTTGCCAACGTGCCGTTCGGAGCGCGGAATATATTCCGCTTCAATGTGCAATGTTCCTGGGCGCCGGAAAAAAACAGGGGGCGGTTCGCGGTTCGGACGGTGAAGCGGTCCCGGGAAGCGGGACCGCGCGCCGACATGGGCGCGCTCATGATTCTCCCTGGAAGGCTTTGGCCAGCAGCGCGGGTGTGAAGGACGCCGGCCGGGTCTATGACAGCCGAGGATGGTCCCGGGCACGTTCAAGATCCTGGTGTATGGAATGGAAAAATAGCCGGATCAACCGCTTGCCCGAGATAGGTGCTGTCGGCCATAAATTGTCGTCTCCATTGGATTCAGAAATTTTTCCGCGCTTTCCAAGTTTGCCTGAGAAACGTGGCCACAACTCCCCCGGAAGGCTTTGGCCAGAAACCTGGGCGGAATGGGATTTATTGCGATTCGGCCCCCAGTTCGTTTTCGAGGAATCCAACCTGCGCCCGCAGATAATCCCCGTAGCCCCAGCCGATGCGATCGGCGTGAGCTTCCAGCCGCTGGATGCGCGTGTGGAAGCGGGGATAGGTCCGCACTCCAAGTTGCGGTTTGTCAAGCTTTCTTCTTCCGTCCGTAAGCCATGAAGTAAAGCAATGGCACGGCCACCGGCGCGCTGAACATGGAAATCAAACTGCCGGCCATCAGCGAAATCGCCAGACCTTGGAAAATCGGGTCGCTTAGGATCACGCTAGCACCCGCCACGACCGCCAGCGCCGTGAGCATGATGGGGCGGAAACGAACCATGCCCGCCTCAACCACCGCTTCGGCGAGTGGATGCCCTTCCGCCAGCCGCATTTCAATGAAGTCCACGAGAATAATGGAATTGCGAACGACAATACCTGCACCGGCCATGAAGCCAATCATGGAAGTGGCGGTGAAAAAGGCGTGCAAGATTCCGTGTGCCGGCAAAACGCCGATGAGCGAAAAGGGAATCACCACCATGACAATCAACGGCGTGAGGAACGACCTGAACCAGCCAACCATCAAAATGTAAATCAGCACCAGCACGGCGGCGAACGCCATGCCCAAATCCCGGAACACCCGGATGGTGATGTGCCATTCGCCGTCCCATTTCAACAGCGGCTGATGATCGGTGAACGGCATGTCATAGTTCAAAATTTTCAACGGCGAGCCGTCGCCGCCGAATTGTTTGGTGTCGAGCTTCGCCAGCGGCTTGTCCATTTTTAGAATCGCATACACCGGACTTTCCACCACGCCCGCGACATCGCCGATGACGTAGGTGACGGGCATGAGGTTTTTGTGGTAGATGCTCTTGTCAATGATGGTGTGCTTGAGCGTAACGAGTTCGCGCAAGGGCACGAGCGGCGCGTTGGGGTTGTTGCCGGAACGCACCCGCAGCGCGAGCAATTCCTCGGGGTTGCTGCGGCTGGATTGCGGCAGTTGCAGGACGATGTTCACGTCCTCGCGCTCGCGTGGCACATGCAGCAGATCCACCGAGTCGCCGCCCACGGCGATCTGGAGCGTCTGCGCAATCGTCGCCGCACTGATGCCGTTCAGCGCCGCCTTTTCCTTATCAATCACGAATTCCACCTTTGGCTGGTCGGCTTCGATATACCAGTCGGTGTCCACGACGCCGGGTGTGTTGTGAAAAATATCAATGACCTTGTGCGCGAGCGCGAGGCGGTCCTGCTCGGTCGTCCCGTAAATCTCGGCGACCAGCGTCTGCAACACCGGCGGGCCGGGCGGCACTTCGGCCACGGCCACCCGCGCACCATATTTAGCGGCAATCTCCGCCACGCGCGGTCGCACGCGCTTGGCGATGTCGTGGCTCTGCGCCTTGCGTTCGCCTTTCGGCACCAGGTTGATTTGCAAATCCGCCACGTTCGCGCCGCGCCGCAGGAAGTAATGGCGCACGAGGCCGTTGAAATTGAACGGCGACGCGACGCCGGCGTAAATTTCATAGTCCGTCACTTCCGGTTCGGTGCGGACGGCGGCGGCGATTTCGCGCGCGCATTGGGCGGTGCGTTCCAGCGAAGTGCCTTCCGGCATGTTGAGAATGATCTGGAATTCGCTCTTGTTGTCGAACGGCAGCATTTTCACCTTCACCCAGCCGACGCCGACGAGCGCCATTGAGCCGAGCAATAGCACGACGAGCGCTGCGAGAAATATGTAACGCCGTTTCGCATGGGCGATCAGCGGGTTCATCAAGCCGCGATACATGCGGCCAAAGAAATTCTCACTGGCCGCCTCGCGGTCGGGCGTGTGGTCAGCGGCGGCATGAATTTTCTTTCGCCATTGCAGAACGCGGACCGCCGCCCACGGCGTGACGATGAAGGAAATGGCCAGCGAGAAAGCCATTGCCGCGCTCGCGCCGATCGGAATCGGGCGCATATACGGCCCCATCAGTCCGCCGACGAACGCCATCGGCAGCACGGCGGCGATCACGGCGAAGGTCGCCAGGATAGTTGGGTTACCGACCTCGCCAACAGCCTCGACCGCCACGGCAATGCGGCTGCGCCCGGCATTTTTCGGCAGATGAAAATGGCGGACGATGTTTTCCACCACCACGATCGCGTCGTCCACGAGGATGCCGATGGAGAAGATCAGCGCGAAGAGCGTGATGCGGTTCAGCGTGAAGCCGTAGAGATAAAACACCAGCAGCGTCAGTGAGAGCGTCGCGGGAATCGCCAGCAGCACGATGAGCGACTCACGCCAGCCGAGCGCCAGCAGGATCAGGAACGACACGCTCACGACGGCAAGCAGCATGTGCCAGAGCAGCTCGTTGGATTTTTCCTCCGCGGTGCGGCCGTAGTTGCGCGTGACCGTCACCTGAACATCGGACGGGATGATATAACCTTTGAGCGTGTCCAGTTTCTTCAGCACCTCATCGGCCACCGTGATGGCATTCGCCCCCGGCCGCTTGGCGATGGCAAGCGTGACGGCCGGCTGATCGGCGGAAATTCCGTTCGCCGCGCCCGAGCCGAAGAACACATACTGGCTCGGCTCCTCGCCGCCATCCACAATGGTCGCGACATCGCGGAGATAAACCGGCTTGCCGACGTAAACGCCCACGACCACGTTGCCCACGTCCTCGGCATTGCGCAGAAACGCGCCGGTTTCCACGATCACCTCGTGGTTGTCGCCGGTCAGATCGCCGGCGAAATTCTGGCGGTTCGCCTGCTGGATGATCGGCACCAGGCCGACGGCGGAAAGGCCGCGCGACGCGAGTTTCACGGGGTCGAGCAGCACCCGTATCTGCCGGTGTTCGCCGCCGATAATGGTCGTCCCGGCGACCAGCGGCACCTGTTTCACCGCGTCATCCACCTGCGCAACGAGCCGGCGCAACATGAGATGATCGTAATGCGCGCTGTGAAACGTCAGGGAAAGAATCGGCACGTCGTCAATGGACCACGCCTTGATGAGCGGCGGTGAAACGCCGTGCGGAATCTTGTCGTAGTTGGATTGGAGCTTCTGGTTCAGCCGCACCAGACTGGTCTGCATGTCCTCGCCCACCTTGAATCGCACGATCGCCAGCGACTCGCCTTCGCGGGAGGTGGAGTAGATGTATTCCACGCCGGGAATTTCCCAGAGCAGTTTTTCCATCGGGCGGGTGACGCGGTCCTCGACCTCCTTCGCGCCGGCGCCGGGCATGGAAACCATTACGTCCACCATCGGCACCTTGATCTGCGGCTCCTCCTCGCGCGGCAGCATCATCACGGCGAACACGCCCAGCAGCAGCGACGCGATCACGATGAGCAACGTCAATTTGGAATCAATGAACGCATGCGCGATGCGGCCCGCGATGCCGGGCGGCGTTTGATCTGGCTGGTTAGGTGAATTTTTCACGGAAATTAAAAATAAAAATGCAAAATTAAAAAATAGCCGACGCGCGCCAATGACTTCATTTTTAATTTTTCATTTTGCATTTTGAATTGAAACCGGTTGCCCGTCCACCAAGTCGGTCGCGCCCTCGGTCACGACCTGCTCCCCGGAATTCAAGCCGGAGACCACCTCGACTTCATCGCCGACGCGATCGCCGGTTTTGACGAGACGCAATTCCGCACGGCCATTTGCGACGACGAAAACCAGCTCCATCTGTCCACGCTGGATCACCGAAGTGAGAGGAACGCGGATCGCGTTCGCCTCACCCACCGGCACGGCGACGCGACCGAACTGACCCGAGCGCAACCCCGGCGCGGACGGCAAATCCAGCTTCATCAAAAACGTGCGGCTGTCCGGGTCGGCGGCGGGCGAAACTTCAGCGACGGTGCCTTCCACTTCATTCGTCGCGGTGCCAATGCGCACGGCCAATCGGTCACCCGATTTCACATTTCCACCGAGCGCGTCCGGCACGTCGGCCCACAATTGCAGCGCGGAAGGATCTTCGAGGTTCACCAACGGCTTGCCCGGCGCGGCGAGATCGCCCACGTCGGCCCACTTCTTCGTGACCACGCCGGCAAACGGCGCCCTGATTTCCACGTAGCTCATCATGGCCTGGGCCTCGGCGACGGCGCTTTGGGCAATCTGTTGGCGAGACTGCGCGGAATCGTATTCGGCGCGGGTCGCACTCTGCTGGGCGAACAGGGCGGAAGTGCGTTTCCAATCCCGGTCGGCTTCCTCCAGCGACGCTTGCGCCTGTGCCAGCCGCGCGGCCACTTCGGCGGCGTCCAAACGGGCGATCAACTGGCCTTGCTGAACCGTCTCGCCGAGCGTCACCGGCAGCTCCGCGATGCGTCCGCTCAACCGGGCTTCGAGCGTCGCGTGCAGTTTTGCGCGCACGGTGCCCACCTCGTCGTTGGCCACCATTCGCGATTTGTTTTCAACGGTCTGCACGCGGACCCGGGCCGTCGGAAGAGTGGCAGCATTCTCTTTTTCGTGTTTCGCGCCGCAGCCAGCCAATAAAATTGCGAACGGCAGGAGCGCGAGCAACAAGGCTTGCGCAATGAAAGGGGCTGGTGCTGGCGCGATAGCGTCTTGGACTGCGGTGGCCCTCCACCGCTTTGGCCACGACTGACCACCCGCCCAAAGCGCTAGCGGGCTGGCGCAGTCCAAAACCTGCCGGCAGTTCAGACGGTGCTGGAACGGAGCGGATAAATTGCTTTTGAACGTGCATTTCATAATCATTTGCCAGAATCCAGTTGCGGCAGCGCGAGCGCCTTGCGCAACGCGGCAATGGCGATTTGCCGGTCCGACTCGGCTTCCGCACGGCGCACGCGGGCCGCGACCAGCGCGGCTTCGGAATCAATCAGTTGCGTCGAGAGGGCCAGTCCCTGCGCGAAACGGTTGCGGGTGAGGCTCGCGCTTTCCTCCGCCTGCTCCACGGTTTTGCTGGTGACGGCCAGGCGCTCGTCCGCCGCGTTGAGATCGAGCCGGGCCTGTTCCACTTCCAAATCCAGCGCCAGCCGCAACTTGCGCTGCGCCTCGCGGGCGGATTCCAAATTGGCCTCGGCCTCGCGTTTCTTGGCGCGGGTGGAAAAGCCGTCCCACAAATCCCACTGCAACATCACGCCGGCGGTGTAACTGTTTCCATTTCCGCCCGTCACCCAGCCGTAGTCACGGTCCAGACTTCCGAAGGCGCTGACGCGCGGCTGGTAGCCGCTCTTTGCGCCCCGGACCTGCGCCTGCGCCGCGCTTTCGCGATCGCGCGCGGCGGCCAGTTCCGGGCGTTGCGAAAAATCGTCCGCATACGGAGCGCGGACGACGGGTGCGGTGTCGGCTACGGTGAAGTCGCCGTCCTCGATGCCAAGCAGATTGCGCAGGGCGCGTTCGGCCAGCGTGTTGGCATTGCGGGCGCGAACCAGGTCTTCTTGCGCTTGCGCTAGCCGGACTTCAATGTCCAGCACATCGGATTTCAGCAGCGTGCCGCCATCCAGTCGCTTCCGGGCGACAACCAAATTGGTCTGAAATGAATTAACCGACGCCTCGGCCGCCTGAACAAATTGCCGCGCCTTCAACACGGTGAAAAATGCCCGTGAAACCTCAAAGCCCAGCGCATTGCGGACGGCCGCGCTGTCCAGCTTCGCCGCCTCGGCGTTCGCCTTGGCGGCCTGCCGGTTCGCCGCATTGCGCCCGCCTGCGTAGAGCGGCACGGTGACGAGGCCCTGCACGTTGGCATCATCCACGTCGGGCAGGTTGTTGAAATCCGGTGGCGAAGCGTAGTTATAGGCGCGCTGGGCCAGAATATCGCCAAAGACCATCATCGGGTTGTCGGTGCGCGTGTAGCCGGACTGGACCTGCAACTGCGGCCAGAAGGCCGAATCGGCCTGTTCCAACCCGGCTTGGGCGGCCGCGATGCGCTGTTGTGCGATGCGTGCGTCCGGGTTGTGGGATTGTGCATAATCCAAGGCGCGCTCAAGCGTCCACGGTTCATCCGCAATGACCGTCCGCGCAAAGGCCAGCGACAGCGCAAGAATTCCCAAACACAGTTTCATTTGGTGCAGCAGGAGTCTCCTGATTTTTCAGTGGCGCAGCAAGACCCGCCGACGCCCATTTTCTTCAACACCATTTCCAACGGACAAAAGTTCGTGAACGACGATTGCAGCAGGTTGAAGCCGACAAACGCGGTGAACCAGAGCCAGTTTGGGCTGTAATAATGCGCGAGCAGCAGGCTGATGAGGATAAACGTGCCGGCGAACCGGCGGATGAGCATGTGCATTTTCATATAGTTTGCGTTTTGGATTTTTAGTGAAAACTGGCCGTAACCAGCACGCCAAAAACCGCGCCATAAATCATAGTGATGACAGGATGACTGGTGAGCGGACAGGCACCGGTGGGACAACCCACGAGTTTATACCAGCCGAAACCGAGTCCGGCTCCAACTATTGCTCCGATGAGAATACGCAAGATCATGGTCCTTCCTTTCATTGGATCATTTGGTTGAAACTGCCGGGCCGACCGCTTTGTCCAGCCACGCTTTAAGCAGACGTGGCCCGGGGAACCCCACAACTTGGTCAACCACCTTGCCGCCGCAAAACAACATCAGCGTCGGTACCCCGGTAATCTCGTGGTCGGCAGACAATTCCGGCGCATCGTCCACGTTCAACTTCACGAACTTCACCTTGCCGGCGAATTCTCCCGCCAGTTGTTCAAGCAATGGCGCGAGCATTTTACACGGCCCGCACCACGGCGCGTAAAAATCCACCAGCACCGGGCCGGTGGCTTTCAACACTTCTGTTTCAAAACTTTTTTCCGTCAGTTCGATGATGTTTTTCATGGCAGATTCCATCGTTGCTATTTTTACTGAACCGCGAGAGCCGGAAAAGTTACACAGTATGTGCGCGAGCTAAACCGGCTTGAAAAGGTTGGGCATCTCTTCTTCCCCGGCTGCGATAAAACGCGGAAGCCGGCAGTGGGAACCGGAACAGGGCGGAAGGGCAAGCTTTCCACGTTAAAAAAACCACGTGACGCCGACCAGTCCGGCAATGGTGTTTAAGCCCAAGTTTGGCGTGTAGATGCTGGCGCTGGACACGTGCAGGTAGCGAGCTTCAACCGTTACGGCCACGTTGTCCCGAATAAACCATTGCACGCCCGTGGCGGCCTGGAGATTGAATTCAAACGCGCCGCCCAAATCCGGCGGGCGCTCGCCGGTCGCCGTCACACCCGCGCCGATGTCGGCAAACGGAATCCAGCGTGTGCCGGTGGCGAAATCATAGCGCAGATGCGGCGTCAGCCCCACGCCCCAAGTCGTGCCGGGCGAGAATTCGGCGCCGGTGAAAAGCTCCCCGCGCCATTCCCAATTTCCGCGATACCAGTGGCCCTCGCCCCTCACCGGACCGAACATATGACCATAGGAAAGGCTGACCAGGACGAGGTCATGCTGAAGTCGGCTGCCGAAAGCGGCCACCCCCTGACTGGCCCCGGCAATGAAGTTTATGGTCTGCGTTGTGGATCGAAATCCCTCGCCAATTCCGCCCTGCCAGATGTCGGCACGTGAAGGTTCCGGTGCGGACAAGATTGGGGACAGCGAATCAACTGGCGGCGATTGAACCGCCGGATCAGCCGCCTTCAAAGCCAGCACTGCGGCCATCCACAAAAACCACAAAAGTGGACGAATTGATTTCATGGCTGCGAGCAATTTGTCGCTTCGATTGTATTGAGCCGGGAGGGCCGAGAAAGTTACTAGACTGTGAACGCGTGTCGGCGCCTTCTGAAGGACTTAACGCGCGCCGATCAAAGCCAGCCAGTTCCACGCGACCAGCGCGACGCCCAGCAGCACCACACACCAGGCGAAGCCCTGCCGCAAGACGGCGGCGGATAATTTTTTTGTGAGCGCCGCACCGGCAATCATTCCCGCCATCGCCACCAGCAGAAATCCGAGCGTGAGTCGCCAGTCAAAGTTTGCATAGCGCAGTTGGCCGACCAGACCACCAACGCAATTAATGGCGATGATGGCCAGCGACGTGCCGATGGCCGGCTTCATTTCCAGCCCGGCAAACAAAACGAGCGCGGGCAAAATGAGAAACCCGCCGCCAACGCCGAGAAATCCCGTCAGCACGCCCACGGCGATGCCGACCGCGAGACAGCGCAATGGACGACATTCCTGCGCCGCCGCCTTCACCTCGCCTTTTCGCAACAGCCGGATGCCGACGACGAGCATCAGCGCGCCAAAGAGAAACATCAGCATCGGCGCGGAAACCAGATGGGTGAATTTTGCGCCGACGAATGCGCCGGCCATTCCGCTCACGGAAAAGAACGCCCCCGCCCGCCAATCGAAAGCGCCTTGCCGCAAATTGAGCAGCGTGCCAAGCGCGCTCGTGCCGCCCACGATGACCAGCGACATGCCGACAGCTTGTTGCGCGGGGACTTTTGCGACATAAACGAGCACCGGCAGGGTGATGATCGAGCCACCGCTGCCGAGCAGTCCCAGCGAAAGACCGATCAACGCCGCCAAAACAAGCGCAAGGCTGAACATAAATTCAATGGCGCGACGAAACGCGATTGCTTGGAATTGTCAGCGTTTCGGTTCACAGCCGGCATTGGCGCGCGCCTTGCCCAAACGGTTCCACGGCATTTTGGCCAGCAACAGTGCCAGTCCGCAGAAACCAGTCAAGCCTGCCACCAGCAATCCGTAGCCCGTGAACAGCGGCACGAATGCAAAATGCGGATTCACCGTGAGCGCCAGCACCGCACCCGTGCCGGAAATCAGGCCGACGGCGATATGCACCTGGCGCATCAGCGGCAGCACCGTGCTGGCGCCGCGATTCACCGGCAGGCCGGCGGCCAGCCACGCCTGCGTCCCGCCTTCGACCAGCACGCAGCGGTCAAAACCCGCGCTCTGAAATTTTTTGATGGCTTTGCGCGCACGCCGGGTAGTCTGGCAAATCACATAAATGGGTTTCTCCGGCGCGCGTCGCTGATTCAAAAAGGCCGGCGGGTGGAGATCGTCGAGCGGCAGGAGCCTTGCGCCCGGCACATGGGCGGCGGCGTGTTCGCCGGGGGTGCGGACATCGAGCAGCTCGACATCGGCGTTTTCGTCGAGCAGTTCGTAGAGTTCGTGCGGCGTCACGTTGTTGGCGTTGATCGTAAGTGAAACCTTCATATTGCGGTCAAAGGTAGCCGGTCTTATACATAGCACAAATACATTGTTTATATGCCAGCCATACTTTATAATTATGCCATGAATCGAAATCATCTGGCCTTGTTTCACGTGGTTGCCCAAGCTGGCGGGATCAGTCGCGGCGCCGAGGCGGCGCGCGTGAGCCAGCCGGCGGTGTCCAAACAAATCGCCGAATTGGAGGACGCGCTGGGCGTGCGCCTGCTGGAACGCCTGCCGCGCGGCTGCCGGCTGACCGAGGCGGGAAAAATCCTGGCGGACTACGCGCAACGCTGGCGCTCGCTGGAAAACGACGCGGCGCGGGCGATTGAGGAGTATCGCGGCTTGAAACGCGGACGGCTGGCCATCGGCGCGAGCCTGACGATTGGCGGCTATCTGCTGCCCGGCGTGCTCGCGGAGTTTCACCGGAGGTTTCCCGAAATCGAATTGCAAATCGAAATGGCCAACACCGGGCACATTCAGAAAGCGTTGCTGGCCGGCACGATTGAACTGGGCATGACCGAGGGGCCGGTGGAATCCGAGGAACTGGAATCCACGGTGTTTTTCAAGGACGAATTGGTGGCCATCGCGCCCGCCGGCCATCCGCTGCTCAAAAAACGCCGCGTGACCGTCCGGGAAATTTGCCGCGAGCCGTTTATTTTGCGCGAGGAAGGTTCCGGCACGCGCGCGGTGGTGGAGCGGGCCTTGCGCCGGCATGGCCTCAAGATCAAGCCGCTGCTGTCGCTCGCCAGCCCGGAAGCAATCAAGAATCTGGTCGCCGCCGGAGCCGGCATCGCCATTGTGTCGCGACTGATTGTCGCCTTGGAATTGCAGGCCGGCTCTTTGAGCACCCTCCCGCTTAAAGATTTGACCATCCAGCGTCCGCTCCATTTGCAGCGCATCCGCGGTCGGAGCCAAAGCCCGGCGCTGGCAAAATTTCTGGAGGTGTTGAACGCGCGAACTCCCCGTCCGCCGGGCGCGGCTGCATGAAAACTGATTCACCGCATCACGCCTGCTGCCGGTTCTTTCTTCGGGTTGTCAAACCGAACATGAGTTCAATGCGGCACGACGAGCACCGGGGCCGGGGCGTGACGCAGTACCGATTCCGTGGTGTCACCTGAAAGCCAGGTCTGAAGTGAAGCGCGGCGTTGTGCGCCCATGACCACCAGATCGGCTTTCGTTTTGGCCGCAAGCAACACGATTTGTTCGGCGGCCTGCCCTCGCTTCGTCACGATTTGAGCATCACACTTTCCGGCGGTTGTTTCATCCAGCCACGCGGCCAATTCACGTTTGGCTTCGGCAAGACCCCGTTCATCGTCGGGTTCAATGACGCACGGGGTGATCAACCGCGCTTTGAACTGTTGGACCAGGGACACGGCGTGCCAAAGGGCAGAACGCGACGTTTCGCTGAAATTGACCGGGCACAGAATGGTTGCCAAACCGGGAGCGGACTGCGGATCAGAGGGGTTGATTAATTCGTGCTGTTTCTGCCGCACGATAAATACCGGGACATCCGCCTGACGGACCACATTTTCTGCGACCGAGCCAAGCCAGAGCCGCTTGGCGCCATCACGGCCATGTGTGCCCATCACAATCAAGCCAGCCTTGCTCTTCCTGGCGGCGGCCAGGGTGGCGTCCACCGGATGCGTGTCGTTCGTGTCGAACTGAAGGTGAATCCGGCTGGCTGCCTGGCCGAGCACTTTCCGGGCGTGGCGACGCAGGAAGTCTTTCACGTGCTTTTGTTGCTCCCGATGTTGTCGCTTCAACGCCTCCGACTGCGCACTGGTGAAGTAGGCAGGCAACTCGAACCGCGCCGAGTGAAACACCACGAGCGTGGCGTCAAACACCCGCGCGCCAGCGGCGGCATATTTCAAGGCGAGATCGGAAAGCTCGCTGAAATCTACGGGGCAGAGAATGCTGGCGGGATGAAAGGCCGTTGGTGTTTTCATAAGTTTTATTCTTCGTTTTTCATGGGCGCTTCACTGTATTCCGAGCCGCCAGACTCCGAAAAGTTACAAGCCATCTGGCCCGCCGGACAATTCAACTCCGCGCACCATCAATAAACCCAGGGAATGAAACGACAAACTTTTTGCGCGTAACCGTCATAATCGGGGAATTGCTGCCGCAACCAACGCTCTTCGTGTCGGGCCTTGGCGTCGAAGAACGCACCCAGCGCCAATGAAGTGACCAAGGCCGGCCAGCTTTGCCAGACCAGCGCCCAGCCGACCGATCCACAAAACACCGCGGTGTAAAGCGGGTGGCGCATCAGACCGTAGATGCCGCCTTGAACCAATTGCGTGTGCGTGAATGGTTTGGGAAAAGGGGTAAGGTTGCGGCCCAACGCAACGGCACCCGCGAGGCCGCAGCCAAGGGCTATCGCGAAAAAACCCGCGCCGCAGGCCATGATCGGAAGGTTCTTTCCGCCGCCGTGGAAGACCACGCCGAGAATAATAACCGCGAACAGAAGCCCGCTCTGGCCTGCGACCCACAGCCCGCCGCGTTGGATGAAATTGCTGCTCATAACAGCCGCGGTGCTGGCTGCACCAACGGCACGCTGACTTTACCCGGTTCTTGCCATTCAACCAGAGTTTTTGGCAGGAGTGTCTGGTCCCGCAAAGGATTCCAGTCGCGTTTTCAACGTATCAGCCGGAGGTAATCCGACCAAACTATCCATGACCTTGCCGTGCTTGAAAAACAAGAGCGTGGGAATGCCCTGAATATTGAAGCGTTGTGCCAACCGGGGTGCCTCGTCCACGTTGATTTTGACGAATTTGATTTTATTGGTCAGCGTTCCCGCCAGTTCATCCAGCATGGGCGACAGGATTTTGCATGGCCCACACCATGGCGCGTAAAAATCCGCCACGACGGGCGAAGGCGACTGGATGACTTCCGCGTCAAACTGGCCTTCCGTGATGAGTTTCACGTTCGCCGTGGATTTATTCAGGGAAGCGGGACTGCTTCCGCTGGAGACATAATAAAACAAGCCGCCCAACAATGCCCCGTAAATGGCACCGCGCCACCACGTCGAAGTCAGCGGACAAGTCCCGGACGAACATTTGCCGAAATGGCCGAGCAGCGCTCCCAATCCGCCGCCAATCAGCACACTAATCATCAATGACTTCACGATCATCCTCCTTTTCGCCAAGCATTTTCTTTAAAAACTCTTCACCGGACAAAAGCCAGTGAAGCCCGACACAACCAAGGATCCACCAACAAGGATCGTAAACAACCGCCACCATTGACTGACGCATTGTGCCGGCCAGACACTGATGACTATCAGTGCGCCTGCCAAAATCCAGATTAAGCTTTCCATGTTATGTCTTAATTGAGCCCCGTGGGTGGGAAAAGTTACAAGATGGCCCTTTAGTCGGCTACGGAATGTGTCGGCCGGGATAAGTGCCAGGGTTTTCAGTCCTGGCTAATTCTCGCGCAAGCGTTTTTCTCACCTCTTACGTCTTTTCGGCATGACGGCCATTTCAGTTGGCAACGCGGACATAGCCCGAAAAATTCCAACTTGTGCGTCACGGCGGCGAAACCGCTGGCGGCGGCAATACGGGCTTCCATTTCCCGCACGAAACATTCTTCAATTCTAACCACCTTGCCGCAGTGCGTGCAAACCAGGTGATGATGATGACCGTCGTCGCCCTCGCCCAGCAATTCATACCGCGCCACGCCATCACTGAAATCAAACCGCTTCACCATGCCCATTCTCTCCAGCAGATGCAACGTGCGGTAAATCGTAGCCAAGTCGCACAGACCCTTGGGCAGAAGGCAGAGAATGTCCCGGTTTGCGAGCGGATGCGGATGTTGCCGCAGAATTTTCAGAATCGCCAGACGCGGGCCAGTGACTTTGCACATCTGCTCTCGCAAATGGCTGGTCAATGCGGATACCTCCTTCATGATTCGATGCGCTGCATCCTTTCGATGGTTGGCGGGTCAAGGTTGTAGAGGCAGTCAAACAACGCGGCTTTGAATGACGCCGGGCCGCGCGATTTTTTCGCGGCCAGTTCAGCCGCAATCCCGTAACAGGCCAAACCGCAGGCGGCGGCTTTGCTGCAATCAGGCTCAACGGCGGCGAAAGCGCCGATGATGGACGTGGCCATGCAGCCCGTGCCAACGACGCGCGTCATCAGTGCATCCCCGTTTTTGACGCGATAAATTCCTTGCTCATCGGCCACAATGTCCACTTGGCCCGTGATCACTACCGTGGTTTGGCGGCGAACGGCAAGTGCTTGAGCCAGCGTCTCCAAATCCGCCGTGACTTCAGTGGCATCAACGCCTTTGGTTCGGATTTTGGCTCCGCTGACGCGGGCAATTTCGGAAGTGTTTCCCTTGATGATGTTGATTTTGGCCTGATCCAGCAGCTCAAACGCCTTGCGGTCGCGGAATTCCGTGGCGCCCGCGCCGCACACGTCCAGAACCACCGGGATGCCCTTCTGATTCGCGCGGGCCGCTGCCAGCTTCATCGCTTCCACCATGCCGACGGTCAACGTCCCTATATTGAGCACGAGTGCCGAGGCAATCCCGGCCATCTCGGCTGCTTCCTCCGGCGCATGGGCCATGATGGGTGACGCGCCAAGGGTTTTAACGATTTGGGCGCAATCGTAAATCGTCACCCAGTTGGTCAAGTGATGCACCACTGGGCTGACCCGGCGCACCTTTTCCAACAACTCGCAGGCGCTCAAATTCATGCTCATAATCTGTCCCATGCCGGCTCGCCGACTGTTTTCACCGGTGGCAAGCCAACCAAAATAGCGCTGACGAATCTCATAGCGGCGGGTTCAGCGAACGGACGTTTGTCCCTTCAAGTAGCCGGCGAGTTGGCACTCGTGCTTCCCGGCGGTTGAATCGTGCCGGTGATCGCAGCCTTCCCGTATCGGAGGCAACTGTCCTGCCAAACAGGCGACCACGAGTGCTGCAACCGGCAAACCGGGCCGCCCGGCGCGCACCTCAATGCCGTGATGAACCAAATTGTCGAGCGCGCGCTGGCCACTGCCGTTGCGGGCGGCAATGAGAACTTGAACGCCCTGTTCGCGCAACCAGCGCGGGAACGAACCCGGTTCGTGCGGCGGCGCGGCGACGATTTGCGTGCGGAACATGACGCGGTTTCCGGAATCCGCGTCCACCAACGCGAAATGTCTGGTTTCCCCCAAATGGCTGAGCAACTGGCCATCGAGCACCGGGATGGCAATTTTCAGGAGCATGGCTTGGCAGTTATAGCATGGTTATGGTTCATGAAATTTTCTCCAGCGGCGTGAGCCAGCAAATCGTCCAACTCGCGCGGGGACAAATCGCCGACAAATTGGAAACTGACTGCGCCACCACGCAATAACAGGAGGCTGGGGGCTGACGCGACACCGAGTTGGGCGCCCAGTCCGGGAGCTTTGGCGGGGCTGGCTTTCGCAAATGTTACCAAGCCACGGCAACGCGGAACCGCACTCGCCAACATCGCCAAAAGCCTTTGGCTGGCGGGACAGCCGTCGGCGCAAAACGCCAGGAAAACCGGTGTCTTGGATTGAATGACCTGTTCATCAAATGAACTGTCGGTGACTTCGATGAGCGTATTTGGGGAAGTCATAGGAGTGTCAGAAATCGCAAAGAAGCGTCGGGTCGGTTGAGAGGGCCTTTGCGCCGCCGCACGTGGCCACCACAGTTTCACCACCGACCACACGGTCGCCCCGCTTGACCTGGATTCGCGCGGTCAACGGAAGATATAAATCGCAGCGCGAGCCGAATTGAATCAATCCCAGCCTTTGGCCGCGCGCGACCGTGTCGCCAACGCCAACCCAGGACACAATCCGCCGGGCAATCACGCCGGCAATCTGGCGCACGGCCATTCGCTCGCCGGGCTGTTCGAGCGATTCAATCCCAATAAGCACGCTCTCGTTAAATTCTGCCGACTCGGTTTTCAGAGCACTCAGAAACCGGCCGGGACGATGTTTGACAAAGACAATTTTGCCGGCCACAGGCGCGTTTTGCACATGCACGTCCAATACCGAGAGAAAAATCGAAATCCGGCGGCATGGGCCGTTCAGAAACTCCGGCTCCGTCGTTTCGTCCAGGCAATCCACCAAACCATGCGCCGGAGCAATCACTGCTTCCGGGGCGATGGGCACGCGCGGTTCCGGATCGCGGAAGAAGTAAAACGTGAACGCTGAAAACAGAATCCACATGCCGGCAACTGCCAGTGCGACGGCGATAAACGACGACTTCAACCATAACGCCAGACCTGCGCCGGCGAGCCAGATCAGCAGCCACCCCAGCGCGCGCCCAACGATGCGCCGCCCCGCCGCCAAGGCTTTGGAGTTTTCTTTCATGGTGTTGGAGTTTTGGCCTGCGGGGATGATTGATGACTTGTTGACGCCTCGTGTGCCGGGCGTCCATAGACCCGTTCGTATGCGCGGCAGAAGGGGCACAGCCTGGCTTCGACGTGCTTCACCAGCCAGAAGGCGAGGCCGAGTTGCCGCTTTCGGGCGCGCCGGCCGACTGGGCAGTTCGCGCAGACCCTGGCCAGGGCCTTGTCGAATGAGGATGCTTTCCGGGTGCTCATGTTGATTGGTTCTTTGCACCTTTCGCGAAGCGTCCGTCGGCGATCCGCGTTCCGCGAGCGCGGGCATACCATCCAATCCGTTCGGTCAGAAACATGTCGAAATCCGGCACGTAAGGCTTGATGTCCAACAGCGGCGTGCCGTCCAGCACGTCCAGATCCGCCACGCGGAGCAGCAACCCTTCGACGGCCAAGAGCCGCACGCAGGAAAGCCCGATGGGATTGGGCCGGCTCGGGGCGCGCGTGGCAAAGACTCCGCGTGTCTGCGTGTCGAGGTAGGGGACGACTTCAAGTTGCGCCGCGCGCGCCCGGTCGAACCAGTAGATCAACCAGACGCGGTCAAAGCCGGCGAGGTCGCGCAAGCCCGGCGCGAATTCAGGGAGTAAAACCACCGTGCCTTCGATGCCTGCCGCCCATGGCGGTTGGATCGGCGTGCCTGCTGCCTGATGATGCGGCGAGTGGATCAGACCAATGGGTGTGAGTTCGAGCTTCATGGGTGACTATGATTTGAACGCGAGTTCCACGGCGGCCATCGCATGCACGCGCGTCGTGTCAAAGAGCGGCACGCGGCTGTCCTGGGCATCGAGTAGCAGACCCAGTTCCGTGCATCCCAGGATGATTCCTTGGGCGCCCATCTCAACCAGTCGGCTCATGATGCCGGCAACCCGCGCTTTCGACTCGGGCCGGATCGTGCCGACGCAGAGTTCCTCGTAAATGATGCGATGCACCGTTTCCCGGTCCTCGGGGTCGGGAATCACCACTTCCAAACCAAATTGATCGGTCAAGCGGCCCCGGTAGAAATCTTCTTCCATCGTGAATCGAGTGCCCAGCAACCCGACTCGCTGAATTCCAGCCTGCTTGACCTTTTCCGCTGTGGCGTCGGCGATGTGCAACAGGGGAATACCGATGGCGGCTTGAACCGTGTCGGCCAGCTTATGCATCGTGTTGGTGCAAATGAGCGCCAGGTCAGCACCGGCTCTCTCCACGTTTTGGGCGGCGTCCACCAGGAGTTGAGCCGCCTTCGCCCACTGCCCCCGGCGTTGCAACCCCTCCACTTCGGCAAAGTCAACCGAGTAAAGAACGCACTTGACAGAATGCAGCCCACCCAGCTTCTCTTTCACGGATTCGTTCATCAGGCGGTAGTATTCGACCGTAGATTCCCAACTCATTCCGCCAATCAGTCCAATCACTTTCATAGATGCACCTTCAGTTGCTCAAGCAGCGTCAGCCGGTTCTGGCCGCGTCATCTGTTAATTGCGGGGCCGCGCGTCCCAGGTGCCGCTGCCCCCTCCCGCGCGGCGGCGCATAGTCCGCAAGCAGGCCATGCAAATGCGCCTTTAGCTCGCGTGGACAGATTGACCCGGCAAAGCACGCGATCGGCGCGCCGTTGTCGAACAGAATCAACGTCGAAACATCAGTGATGCTGTAACGCCGCGCCAGTTCAGCGTGGTCATCCAGGTTTGCCTGGCGAATGCTCAGTCCGCCGGCAAGCTCGCTGGCGAGCGTTTCCAGTGACTGAGCCAGAATGCGACATTGACCTGACGACGAAGTGTAGAAATGCACCAACACAGGCTGCGTCGCAGTTCGCATTTCAAGCTCAAACTGCGCGCCCGGGATTTCAATCACGTTATTCATAAGCACGTGCCTTTTATTGCTGAGCCACGGCGCTTCGATGGGTTATACCGTGGTCAAAGAATTCATTCCTCAAACAGAGCGGGGATGCGGTCAAACCTGTTTTTCTTGAAATAGTCTTTCTGCCGGAGGGTGTCGCTGTGCTCACCGCCGCCCAGCGCGGTTGAATCGGGGTGCCTTCCGCCTGACGATGCGGCGAATGAATCAGACCGATGGGTGTGAATTTCAGTTTCATTTGTTGTATTCGGTGTCCGAACGTTCAGCGGGCGAAGACGGCTGGGGCGTGTCCGTCGTCCGGGCAAACTGCACCGAAGCCACGACTGCCCGCAGCCGGGCGTTGACGGCGCGGGCGGCTTCGGCCAGAGGCGGGTTCTTTTCCGTGTGGCACAGGTGTTTGAGGTCGGCGGTGGCCAACGTGCAAGTGCCATCTCCGTTGTCCCACAGGCAGACGTGGCTGGGCATGAGCAGCCCGATGTCCGGTTCGCGACTCAATGCCTCGTATTCCCACGCGGGCACCCACACGCCCAGGATGGTGTAGGGACGAATCTGCCGGTTCAATTTCACCGCCAACTGCGCTTGTAGATCAATTTCAGTGATGAGGACGAAACCTTCCTGTTCCAATGCCTGGCGCGTTTCGCGGAGTGCCCGCTCGAAGGGCAATTCCACGAGTGTAGAGAGGCTGTATTCTCCCATAACTCACTGCCTTTCTTTGTGGTTGCCGGCTTGAAGCGGATACGGCCATGCGACCAGGCCGCCATCGAGAAACTTGGCGTTGGCAAATCCTTCGCCATCCAGCACCCGCTGCGCTTCGTAACCGCGCTGGCTGACTTTGCAGAAACAGACGATCTCCCTGTCGCGCGGCAGTTCGGCCAGCCGGTTTCGCAACTGGCCCAGCGGAATCCAGACCACGCGCGGGTCGCGCAGTTGCCCCTGGTCGCGCTCCGGCGGCGTGCGCACATCCAGCAGCACGACGGGAGCGTTAGTGTCGAGTTTGGCTTTCAGTTCTTGCGGCGTGAGCGCCTTGGCCAAGCCGTCGCGTTTGTTGCGCAACACGTTGGCGGCATGAGCCAGCGGGTCAACGGCCGACGAATATGGCGGGGCGTAGCCGAGGTCCAAGTCCGGCAAGTGATCAATCGTTGCGCCGAACGTCAGCGCGGTCGCCAACACATCAATGCGTTTCACCGCGTCGCCGGGGCCAAGAGCCTGCGCACCTAGCAAGCGTCCGTTGGCGGCGTCGGCGACAAGTTTCACCAGCAAGGTGGCCGCCGTCGGATAGTAGTGGGCGCGGTCGGGGCCAGGCACCAGCGCGGTCAGCGCATTGTAACCCAGTTGACGCGCTTGCTTTTCGGTCAGGCCGGTGCGCGCGAGATTGTAATCGAGCACCTTGAACACCGTCGTGCCGAGGATGCCGGGGAAACGGGACTGGCCGCCGGTGATATTGTCGCCGATGACGTGGCCATGTTTGTTGGCCGTCGAGCCGAGCGGCACGAACACCTTCTGCCCGGTGAGCAAATGCGTGCATTCCACGCAGTCGCCGCCAGCGTAAATGTCCGGGTCGCTCGTCTGAAGCTGGTCGTTGACGGCAATCGCGCCAGTCGTGCCGAGGGCCAGACCGGCGTCTTTGGCGAGCTGGACGTTCGGGCGGACGCCGATGGCGATCAACACCATTTGCGCCTCGATTGTGCCGGCCGTGGCCTGCACGCGCGCGACGTTGCCGTCCGCATCGCCTTCCAGCCGCGTAACCTTCTGGCCGAGCCGGATGTCAAGGCCGCGTCCGCGCAGATACTTTTCCAGGAACGCCGCCACTTCCCAGTCCAGCAAGGCAGGCAGCAATTGGTCCAACATCTCGACGATGGTGACTTGAATGCCGCGGGCGACAAACGCCTCGGCGGTTTCCAAACCGATCAACCCGCCGCCGATCAGCACGGCCCGTTTGACATTGCCATGCTCGGTGGCCTCGCGAATCGCCAGCGCGTCGTCGGGCGAATTCAGGCGAAACACGCGATTGAGGTCCGCGCCTTCCATGCGCGGTTCGACCGGAATGCCGCCCGTGGCCAGCACGAGTTTGTCGTAGGGCAGATCGGTCTTTTCGCCGGTGGCAACATTGACGGTGTTGAGCGTTTTGCCGGCGCGATCAATCTTCTCCGCGAGCGTCTGGTTGAGCACGCGGATGGCTTTCACGTTCTGGAAGAACGTCCCGTCGCGGATCACGCCCACGGGCGTGGACATGAGTTCGTGAAAATCGTGGACTTGGCCTTGGATATAATAGGGCATGCCGCAACCGGCGTAGGACAACAGCCGTCCCCGTTCGACGAGGGTGATGTCCGCGTGCGGGTCGCGGCGTCGGGCGCGGGCCGCTGCCTTGGCGCCGGCGGCCACGCCGCCGATGATGAGAATGCGAGTGGGCTTCATAGTTTGTGTTTTCCTTTTTTGACCGAAATGGAGAATGAGTTGGTCATCAAAACTTGCCTTTCTTTGAACCTGAATCCTGTGCCCGGCGTTTCTTTTCTTCGAGCAGCGTGGTCGGCAATAAATGGTGTAACACAAGGCCACCAACCGGACATTGCAACCGCTCCGCGATTACCGGGCATTTGACCTTGAGCAGAAAGAAAATGTTCTGGTTGACGCCGGCCAGCGATTCGTAATTCACCTGGCCCTTGGCAATGACCACGTCCGCCGCCGCAAACCGCGCGCGAAATTCCGGTGAACAATCTCCGAGCAGCGTGCCCGGCGCGTCCGAGCCGTTGGTGATGATCTCGCAAAACCCGGCCAAACCCGCCCACTCGGCGTCCGCCAGCGTGGCGCCATTGAGCACCGGAGCGCCGCGCACGGCGACGGTGAAGTTGCCCGGCGGCAGTTGGGCGAGCAGGTCGCGGTCAAACCTGTTTTTCTTGAAATAGTCTTTCTGCCGGAGGGTGTCGCTGTGTTCACCGCGGCCGAACATGCCAATGCGCTGGCCGGCTAGAGGTTTGTCTCCACTGTTCATGTCTTTAGAGTCCTTTCACGAGTCGGCGCAGCTCGCGGCCATGACCCGCCTCGTCGGCGGCCATCTCTTCCAGCTTCATCTTGAGTTCGGGAAGGTTGAGCTGTTCCGCCAGTTTGGCGTGCGCCAGATAGTTGGCCACGTCCTCCGCCTCCATCTTCACGTCCAGTTCGAGCATTCCTTTGAGGTCGGCGGGCTTCTCGAACGGCTTTGGCGTGGTGGCAGGTTCGCCGCCCAGGTCTTGAATGACGTCCATCAGAAAGGCGGCATGGCCCAGTTCGTCCTGTGCTTCCTTCGCCAGCAGTTCGCGCAATTCCGCCGCCAACAGGCCGTAGCATTTAGCGGCTTGATAGGTGTAACGGATGACGGTGCCGAGTTCGGCAGCGAGATCTTGGTTTAATCCTTGGATCAATTTGTCTTTATTCATGATTCTTTTGTTTGGTTGTTCGTTTCTTCGAGCAGCGGAATGAACCCTCCGGTGGATGACCGGATGGGATCGCACTGGCGCGATAATAAATTTCACCTTCATGGCGGGATATTTCGAGTGCGCCTCGCGCAACGAGCGCCTCCAGCCGCTTGAGAATCTCCAGCCGGTTCGCGCCCAAGCCCCGCGCGATGTCCTCGGCGGTGCAGGGACGCCGCAATAGCAGGTCGAGCACGGTGCGCGCGTCCAGCGTCCGCGACTTGTGGGCCAGCCGCGAGGGCCGCTCGGCCACCACTTCGGCGCGAGGAGAGAACCGGCGCGCCCAACGGGCCAGTTCCGCCGGCGCCACGCTCAGGGCAAATTCCTCCGCTGGCGGACGCGCGACGGTGTTCAGTTGCACGCGGTCAGGCCTGATTTTTTTGACCAACGCGGCGATGCGATCCACGTCGGCGAGGATGGCTGTGCAACCCGCCAAGAGGAACACTTCCAGCCAATACTGCCCCGGGAATTCGCGTCGGAACGCGACCAAGCCCCCGACCACCTGGTCAAACGAAAGACTGGCGTGCGGCCGGTTGATGAACTCGAATTTGAAGGCATCGCCGGCATCGAGCGAGGGCAGAACCACGTCGGCCAGGGCCAGTTCGGCGCGCACCTGCGGCTGCCACAGCAGCGACCCGTTTGTCAATACCGCCACCGGCACGTCCGTCAAGGCCTGGATATGCTCGATGATGTCGCCGAGGCCCGAGTGCAGTGTCGGTTCACCCGAGCCGCTTAAGGTGATGTAGTCCGGCCGGCAGGCGAGCTTGCGTTTCAACTCATCCAGCACCGCGTTCGTCGGCGTCCATTCCTTGCGTTCAACGGTTTTTTTCGTCGTACGGCCCAACTGGCAGTAAATACAATCGAAGGTGCAGGTCTTGAGCGGCACCAGGTCCACGCCCAGCGAACGCCCGAGGCGGCGGGAGGGCACCGGGCCGAAAACATGGCCGCGCGGTTGGGATGTCGAATGCATCAATACAATTTTTCTGCGCCGCTGTAAACCTCTTCAACCCGCAGGAGCGTCGCCGCCGCGCCTGGAAGTTTCGAATGATGCCAAGACCGCATGTTATCGAAGACGGGGCCTTGAGTGTGATAGGTCAGCGGACCTTTCACCTGAAACGACTTCCGGTCCTTCGTCAGCAACAAAACGGCGCCTTTTGTCCCGCTCTTGATGTTGGCGCGGGTTTTGCAGAAATAATTGTCCGCCACAATGAACCCTTCGCCGGGAACGTGGCGGATTTCGCCGACGTAAATGGCGTTGGGCGTTTTCGCCGCGTCCACGGTCGCGAATACCGCCGGTCCTTCGCGGTTCTCCCATGCTTGGGCGACGAGATTCAGGCCGTCGGTAGTAGAGGCAGCATTTGTTGGTTGATTCTTTTTCATGGTGTCATTCGTTGCCTGTTTATGGCTCAAGCTTTTGTTGTTTTGGCGAGGACCAGTTCCGCCGCCTCGGGAACATTGCGGTGCAAGACCAGGCTCCCGACCGCGTGGCCGATATGCCGGGCCACGACGGAACACTTGACCTTGAACATGAAAAAAATGTTTTGCCCACAGCCGTCCAGCGACTCGAAATTCGCCTGTCCCTTGGCGATGATCAGATCGGCCCGCGCAAACCGCCGCTGAAACTCCGGGCTGCACGCTGCCAGCTCAATGCCCGCGCCGTCGCAGCCGGTGTCCGTCACCGCCACCCAGCCGTCGAGGCCGGCCACCGTGGCGTCCGCGCGCAAGGCGTCGTTGATGGCCGGGCCGCCTTTGACCACGACGGTGATTTTTTCGCGCGGCAGCAATTCGAGGAGTAGCCGGTCAAAGACCAGTTCCCCCGCGTTGTCCGCCAGAAAAAGAATCTCGGTCGCGCGCTCCGCCGCCGCGAAAAATCCGTCCACGTCGCCCATGAACGGCCCGGCAAAAGACCTTTCCAGCGCAGCGGGAATTATTTCCGCCGTAAGATCGCCCTTGATGCCATAGTCAATGACGTTGCTGGCAATGGCCATTTTCACGGCGGTCTGGCGCGGGTTTTCCGCCGTCCGCAGCCGCTCGCGCCAGGCGGGCAACAGCGCCAGCGCGAGCCGGTTTGATTCCTGTTTGACGGCCAAATACGGATCTGCCTGGCCCGCAAGCTCGCGCACCCACTGGTGAAGGCTCCGGCCAAACAGCGGCGGCGACTTGGCCAAATCCGACTGACTGGCGCGGCGCAGCACTTCGCGCAGAATCTGTTCCTGAACGCGCGGGTCCGAAGTCGCCATGCGCGCGACGTTCAGTCCTTGCGACACGAAACAAGGCAGGCAATCCAAGGCGCTTTTCATCGCTCAATGCCCCGTTTCGGCTCCGTGGTCACAACCTTCATGGTCGTGATCATGCTCGCGATGGTGATGATGACCATGCTCATGGTCGTGCCGATGGCCGTGGTGTTCGCAGCCTTCCGGCGTCGCGGTCAACTGGCCGTTCAAATAAGCGGTTGCCAACTGTTCCACCGGCGCGTCTGGAAGTCCGGCGCGAACCTCGATGCCTTCCTGGGCGAAGATGGCCAGCGCACGCTGGCCAATGCCACCCACAATAATAACGTTCGCGCCCTGCTCGCGCAGCCAGCGCGGGAAAAGTCCCGGCGCGTGCGGCGGCGGTGTCACTGGCCGGATGCTGACAATTGTTCGGTGCTCGGGGTCCGCTTGCACGAGCGTGAATTCCCGGCAGCCGCCAAAGTGTCCGTGAAGCCGGCCTTCGGCTGAGGGAATTGCGATGGTAATCATGTGTGCTTTTTGCCTTTCGTTGGGACGGGTGGCGCCGTCGCCACCAGAATCTCTTGATTGCATCCTTTAAATCGTCTGGTTTTCCAGCCGGGCCGGCCAAGCCGGTGCGCGAACCCAGCCAAACCATTTTTCAGGCGGGGATGCGTTCCGCCTTCAAATTGGTGAATCCTGTCGAAAATTTGAAAGCCGCGCGGAGAAAAATCGCTCAAGACAAGTTTCCCGCCCGGCTTTAACACCCGCAACATCTCCTTGAACACCCGCATCGGGCGCGCCAGATGATGAAAAGTGTTCACAGTGACCACGGTGTCGAAACTGGCGTCAGGCCAAGGCAGATGTTCGGCATCATGGACGATAAATCGAATCCGGTGGCCAGCCCGCGTCTGACGGATGTGCAGCTTTGCCGCGCGTTGCTGTTTCGCGTCCGCGTCCAACGTCGTGATACGATCCGCGTGCTTCGCCAGCACGGCGAGAAAGCGGCCTTTGCCGGTGCCGATTTCGAGCACGTGCCCAGGCAACGGCATGACTTTCTTAAGAACGAACTTGCGGCTTGCCACCGAATCGTAGCCGAAGCGTCGGAACAACGCCTCGCGCTGTTTCATCAAGCGATGGTTTCGGCGGCTCTCGATTTGTGAATTGGTCATAGCAGTTGCGTTAATGTGAACGGGAGGGGCGTGACCGGTGCTTGCGCTCTTCCAACAGCACCGCTGGCAACGTGAGCGGGCATTCCCCGCAGCCTTCGGCCAACGGATGCCCATAATCACAAATCAGCACGCCGTTCAAGTGATCCAGTTCGTGTTGAATCACCCGCGCCCACAGGCCGGTTGCGGCGAAGCTCCTCCGGTGCCCCTGAACGTCATAACCGCTCACGCGGATGCGCTCCGGACGCCAGACGTTGACCTTGATGCCGGGCAGGCTTAGACAGCCTTCCACGAATTCCCCCGTCTGGGTGCCTTCTTGAATCTGCACGTTGGCCAGGGCAATGAGCTGGGTTTCGATGCCGCACACCAGCAGCCGTTGTTCGAGTCCAACCTGCGGCGCGGCCAGGCCGATTCCGGAATGGGACTGCATTAGCGCAGTCATCTCGTCCGCGATGTCCCGCAGCGTGCTGTCGAACCGTTCCACCGGCACGCACTCCTTCCGCAACATCGGGTCCGGGTAATGCACAAGGGTCAACGGATGCAGCCGGTGCCGGGATATGCGGCCTTCGGACGGCGGGTCCGCTTTGGAAGTGAGGTTGGGCTGGGGCGAGTTCATGGTTCAACGGACACATTCGCGCCGGGCCGGAGTTCGGCGTTCCGTGATTTCGGAGGAAGATTGCAGTTTGCTTCGCCAAACGCGGGCCCACCCAGTTGCGCGCGTTTCCAGCCGGGCAATCCGGTGATTTGGAACCGGTGGCGTTTGCCGCTGCGAACCTTGCGCTTTCCAGCAGGCCGATGATTTGATGGTGATGCTGTCATGCCGAAATTTGGGTTCGTGTTTCTTTCCCACTGGGCTTACCGTTCTGAGCAACACGCTGATGACGGCAGTATTTGCCGTGCGAATGTTGTCCCCAGCAGCCCGGCATGCGGAATTCATCCCGCTGGAGATGGCCGCAGTCGAAGGCGCGCAAGACCGACTCCACCTCGCCGCAGAGATGCGGTTTGACCCGCACGCCGCGCCGTTCCAAAGCCCGCAGCAACTGTTTGGACAGTGCGGCGCAGAGCAGCACATCCACGCGCAATTCCGCTACGCTCCGCGCCAGTCCTTCCGGCGTAAGCGGACCAAGAACAAATTCGCGCCGCGCCACTTCCTTCCCGCGCCGGTGGGTAACCAAAAGCAACCGCGCCGCAGCGTCGAGCACCGGCGAAATGCGTTCCTGCAAAACGGGAATGGCAATCAGCACACTTGCCGTAGTGCGGGATTCATGCCAGCCCCCAATTGGCTGGCAGACAAATCGAAATTTCCTTTGAAATCAGGGGGGACTGTAATTATTGATCCAAGCAGAGAGAGTGTGCTTAGTGGCAAAATGCAACGGGTAACGGGAGCGATCCAGCGCAATCTGCGTCACCGCCGGGGGGAGTGTCATGGTTTACGCTTCAGCCGATCCTTTGCCTGCTGGATTATCTCCACCAGGCTCAACATCTTGCTGGGAGGGGGAGAGGCGCTGGCGGCGCTCGACTTGGGCCATGTCCTCCTTCGACAGATGCGCCTGCAGGAAGGAGCGCACGTCAAATTGTTCCCACCAGCAGTCCAGAATCAGGCGGCAGGGCTTTCCGCCTGTTTCTCGCGGGCAATAGCCGAAAGTCACCTCGTGGCCGAGGCGGCGGCAACGCAGAAGAAGATCCTGGTCGTGCTCGTTCAGCATGGTTCTATGTTATCATCTTTTGGGCTTTCAGCCTTTTAATTTCAGCGCCTTGATTTTCCGAAACAGCGTGCTCACGTCAATGCCCAGTTCGCGGGCGGCAGCGGCACGATTTCCTTCGTGCCGCCGCAATGCGTCGCGGATGAGCAGCTTTTCCATCGCCACCAGCGTCAGGCCGGACGGCAGCCCGGAGCGGACTTCGTCTTCCGCGCCGCGCAGATGCGGCGGCAGGTGCGACAACTCAATCAGGCCGCTGCGACAGAGCACGAAGGCGTGTTCGATGATGTTCTCCAGTTCGCGAATATTGCCGGGAAAATCATGTTCCATCAGCCGCGCGAGGGCGGCATCGGACACACCGGCAACGTCCCGTCCCTTGAGGCGGTTGTATCGTGCTACGAAGTGGTCAACCAACAGGGGGATATCCTCGCGGCGCTCGCGCAGCGGCGGCAGTTCCAGCCGGACCACATGCACGCGATAAAACAGGTCTTCACGAAACTTTCCCTCCTTCACCAGCTCCTGGAGCGGCTTGTTCGATGCGGCGATCACCCGCACGTTGCAGCGCAGGGTTTCCACGCCGCCGAGCGGTTCATAAACGCGCTCCTGCAATACGCGTAACAACCGTGTTTGCATGGCCGGCGAGATGTCGCCGATTTCGTCCAGAAAGATGGTTCCGCCCTCGGCCAGCGCGAAGCGGCCAGGTTTGTCCTTGCGTGCGTCAGTGAACGCGCCGGCTTTGTAGCCGAACAATTCGCTTTCCAGCAAGGTGTCCGGCAGCGCGCCACAGTTGAGAGCGATGAACTTCTTCGCGTGCCGACGCGAAAGCTGATGGATGGCCCGGGCAAACAGTTCCTTGCCCGTGCCGCTGGGGCCTTCCACGAGCACCGTGCTGTCGCTCTCGGCCACGGGCGGCAGCAGATCAAACAATTGCCGCATCGCTGCGCTGCGCCCGATGATGTCCGAAAACGAATCCTGTTGCTCGGCTTCGTGGCGCAGTTCGTTCACCAATCGCAGGTCGCGGAAACTCTCCACGCCGCCGATGGTTTTGCCGCGCGCATCCGTGAGTGCGGCGGTGGAGATGCTGATCGGGATGCGCTCGCCCCGCGCGTTCACAATATAGACGACCTTGTTGGCCACGGGCCGGCGGGTGGCCAGCGTTTGCTTCAACGCGCAGGCGGTTTCGCAGATGGAGGCGCGGAACACACCACAACAGCGCCGGCCCAGCGCCTCTTGCTGGCGGATGCCGGTGATCTGCTCGGCGGCGCGATTGAAAAAGGTGACGCGCCAATCGGCGTCCACGGTGAACACACCGTCGGGCACCGAATCGAGCAACTGGTTATGAAGCGTTTCCTGCATTTGGGCGCGGAGGCGAATCCGCCATTCCATCATCCGCCATCGGGGCCGGGTTCGCAATGGCATTTTGCCACGGTCAGTCGGGGAAATCGTGGGGTCTTGCACGCTTAACCATGCCGCAGTTTGTGCGAAATGGCGGGTTTTCAACGGGCAACAACGGTTTTGCACCGATGGCATTGCCGCTGCTTTGCTCAACCCCATGACGAACTCGCCTGCACCCGACAGCATTCAAACCCGCTTCCAAAACATGCAAGCGGAGGCGCATCCGTTTTGTTTTGTGTGCAGCGGGTCGAATCCGATGGGGCTGGCGCTGCGCTACACGCCACAGCCGGACGGCAGCGTGAGCGCAAATTTTCTTGGCCACTGCGCGCTGGAGGGGTATCCGGGTTTACTGCACGGAGGCGTGATTGCTGCGTTGCTCGACGGCGCAATGACCAACTGCCTCTTCGCGCGGGGAATTCGCGGTTTGACCGTAGAATTAAAAGTCCGTTACCATGCCGGCGTTGTCGCTGCTGAAGAGTCGCTGCTGCGGGCTTGGGTGGAGGATGACTCTCAAGGGCTGTTTCAATTGCACGCCAAACTCTCGCAGGGCGGCACGGTCAAGGCGAGTGCCACCGGCAAATTCATGAAACCCGCATGAGCCAAAAAATCAGCATCACCGTTCTGGTGGAAAATTCGGTCCACGAGCGCGGCCTCAAGGCCGAACACGGACTGGCCTGGCACATTCAATTCGGATCGCATCAGGTCTTGTTCGATACCGGGCAGACGAATTTGCTGGTCGAAAACGCCCGCCAGCTCGGCATTGGCCTGGACCGGCTCGACGCCATCGTCTTGAGCCACGGCCATTACGACCACACTGGCGGTCTGGCGGCAGTGGTCGCAGCTTCGTCGTGTCCTCCGGTTTTCCTGCACCCGGCGGCGCGGGAACCGAAATTCAGCCTTCAACCCGATGGCACGCCGCGTTTTATCGGTCTGCCCGAAGCCAGCCACGCTTTTCTCATGCACCATCAAGCGCGGATTATTGAAACGCGAACCTGCACGGAGGTGGTCAAAGGCTTGTTCGTCACTGGAGAAATTCCCCGCCACACACCTTACGAGGATCCGGGCGGACGCTTCTTTCTGGACGAACGCGCCACGCAGCCCGATCTGGTGCGGGACGATCAGGCGGTGTTTTTTGACACGTCCGACGGCGTCGTGGTGTTGCTGGGTTGCGCCCATGCCGGCGTGGTCAACACGCTCGATTATATTCAGGGATTCCATCCCGGCCGGCCGGTTCGCGCCGTGCTGGGCGGCCTGCACCTGCTTAACGCTTCGCCGGAACGGCTGGCCGCAACGGTCGAGGCGCTGCAACAACGGAAGATTCCGCTGCTCGTGCCGGCGCACTGCACCGGCGCAGCGGCTGTCGCGCGGTTGTGGGAAAGTTTTCCCGGACGCTGCGCCGCACCCGGCGTGGGCCGCCGGTTTGAATTTGAGCGTTAAGCGGCGTTCAAATTGCGGTTTGATGAGAATCAGCCCGAAAGCGGCTGCCTTCAAAGCCGCCGGGCGAGAATTTGCACTACCGCGCCGCGGCCGGTATGCCCGCCGCCTTCGATGACTTCGCGTTCAATCTCGCGTCCAATCAGCAAGTCCAATCCTGAAAGTTCGTCGCGGAGACCGGCCAGGGTCATGAGCAATTCGGGTGATTTCGGTCCGCCAGTGCCGAACGCCAGTTGCGCCGGCGTGTAGGCTTCGAGGATGAACACGCCGCCGGGCTGCAGCCCCGCCACCGCGTCGCGATGAACCCGTCGTCGCAAGGCCGGCGGCAGATGCGCAAACGTTGCGACGATGCCCGCCCAGGCGCTGGCGGCGATGGTGTAATCGGCCAGATCAGTCATCACCGTTTCGATTTTCACGCCGCGCGTTTTGGCCAGCCGCCGCGCTTTGGTCAGTCCGACCTCTGACTGGTCCACGGCGGTCACACGGTGGCCAAGAGTGGCAAGATGAACGGCATTGCGTCCCTCGCCTTCGGCCAGGCACAACACCGGCCCGGCGGGAATTTCCGGCGCGACTTCCGCCACGAAAGCATTAGGCGTCTCACCATAAACATGGCTGGCGACGGCGTAGCGGTTGTTCCAAAAGGCGGCGTCCATTGTGACTCCATTTTACGCGACACCGCTGCTGGTGCCGGCGATTTTCCGAGCACGAGTGAGCGAGCCGAGATTGAAGACGTTGTTGTAGCCCATGCCCTTGAGCCTCCGTTTCGCTAAACCACTGCGTGTCCCGCTCAGACAGTGCAACAGTAGAACCTGGTCTTGATCCGGCACGCGGCGGATGGCGCTGGTTTGCAATTCGTTCAGCGGCATGTTGATTGCGCTGGACAGGTGTCCGGCTTTGAATTCTTCAGTGCTGCGCACGTCCACGACGAGCGCACCTTGTTTCAGATAAGCCCGGGCCGTTTCCGCCGAAACCAATCCCACACGTTTCAGCGCCAGTGTCGCCGCCACCACCAACCCGGCAATCAATATAAAACCCCAGTGCATGGCTGTTATTTTCCGTGCTTTGGCCTGGCATGGGTTTCCTTCCAACGCTGCCGCAGGACATTGTGGAGCCGTTCGCGGAACTGCACCGGCAATTCGTAGGGTTTGCCGGCCTTGTAAAGCGTAATGGTCTTGCGAATGTTGTCCACGACCACCTGGCAGGGATTGCATCCGGCCATGTGCTTCTCAAAATCTTCGCAGACGGCAGGATCAATCGTGCCGTCCACGTATTCATTCAGCATCGCCAACAGTTCCTCGCACTTCATGGTGTGTCGTATTGATTCTTTTGAGCCGTCAGCTCCAAGAAAGTTACAAAGCTGGTAAACATCGAACATCCCAAGGGTTCCATCCGGATCAGCATTGGGTGCCGGGCGTTCGATGTTGAATGTTGGATGTTCTCCGGGTTCATGCGGATGATGGTTCAATGCGCATGGTCACGTTTCTGCGCCACTCGTTTGTCCGGGTCGCCAAGGGTGCGGGTCAATTGCTCGCGCAACTGGAGCCGGGCCCGCAACAGGCGCACCTTGGTGTTGGCCTCGCTAAGGCCCAAGGCCTCGGCCGTCTCCTTTACCGACAATCCTTCAACGTCGCGCAACAGGAAGACGAGCCGGTGTTTTTCGTCCAGTCTGGCCAGCGCCTCGTCCAGCAACCGTTGGATTTCGCGTTTTGGCACCAGTTGCTCGGGGGATTGCCGCCAGTCTGCAATGAAGTCGGGGTGAGGAACGGAATCAACCCGGTCCGTTTCTTCAGTGGCCTCCTCCAGTGAAATAGTTTTCAGCCCTTTGTGCTTGCGGATGACTTTGAGCGCCGCGTGAGTAGCAATGCGCAGCAGCCAAGTGGCAAAGCTGGCTTCGCCGCGAAATCGGTTCAGATTTTCCAAGGCGCTGAGAAAGGTTTGCTGGGTGACATCCTCGGCATCCTGTTCCTGCCGCAACATGCGCATGGCCAGGGAATAGACCCGCTGTTCGTAACGGGTGGTCAAAGTTTCAAAAGCGGCCAGTTCACCGGCCTTGGCGCGGCGCACGAGTTCCGCGTCGGGATCGTCAACCGTCATGTGGGTTGGCAGGTATGCATTCATCGGGCAAACCACCCCAACGCTGACAGCGAACCCCCGGCACGGTCAATCCACTTTTTGACATGTCCGGGTGATACGCCCGCCGCGCAAGTGCAGTTGGTGGGGCAGTAATTGCTGGCGATGGCCGGCGATGGCGGCTACACTCCGCCTTCACAGATGAACACAATCTTCGTGACCGGCGCCGCCGGATTCATTGGCAGCAACCTCGTGGACCGGCTTCTCGCCGACGGCCAGCATGTTGTAGGTTGGGACAGTTTTTCCACCGGCCAGCGTGAATTCCTGGAATCGGCGCTGAAGCACCCGAACTTCAAATTGGTCGAGGGCGATTGCTTGGATTTGTCCGCCCTGATTCGCGCGATGGCGGGATGCGATTTCGTTTTTCATCTGGCCGCCAACGCGGACGTCCGCTTCGGTTTGGATCATCCGCACAAGGATTTCCAGCAAAACGCCGTCGCCACGTTCAATGTGCTCGAGGCCATGCGCGACAACGGCATCAAACGCATCGCCTTCAGCTCCACCGGCAGTGTTTATGGCGAGGCGGAAATCATCCCGACGCCGGAAAATCATCCGTTCCCGGTGCAAACTTCGTTGTATGCGGCCTCGAAACTCGCCGGCGAGGGCTTCATCCACGCCTATTGCGAGGGCTACGGCTTCGAGGGTTACATTTTCCGGTTTGTTTCCATTCTCGGTGAACGCTACACCCACGGCCACGTGCTGGATTTTTACAAACAACTGCTCGCTCATCCCGACCGTTTGAAAGTGCTCGGCGACGGCACCCAGCGGAAATCCTATCTTTATATCGGCGATTGCCTCGACGCGATGTTGCACGTGGTCAATCGCACCACGGCCAGGCAAGCCGGGCATAATGTCGAGACCTACAACCTTGGCACGGACGAATACGTAGAAGTCAACGAGTCGGTGAAATTTATCTGCCGCGCGCTTGGGGTGAAACCGGAACTGGAATATACCGGCGGCAACAAAGGCTGGGTGGGCGACAATCCATTCATCTTCCTGGATACCCAAAAAATCCGCGCGACCGGCTGGAAGACGACGCTCACCATCGAGCAATCCATCATTCGCACGCTCCAATGGCTCCAAAAAAACCAGTGGGTTCTCCAACGCCGATGAACCTCGTCATCACGGGCAGCAGCAGTGGCATCGGCAAATTCCTCGCGGACTCGCTGGCGGCCAAAGGCCATGCGGTGTGCCGCCTCGCGCGCTCGCCGCAGGATGGATTCAGCTTCCAATGCGATGTCGCCGACTGGCTGGCGCTGCAAAATTGCGCGAAAAGCGCGGCGCGAAAATGGCGGGCGGTGGACGGATTGATTTGTTGCGCCGCCATTCAGGAACCCATCGGGCCGGCCATGGAGATTGATCCGGCCGCCTGGCGTCCCACGCTGGCGGCGAATCTCGACGGCACGTTCTTCGCCATCCGCGCGTTCTATCCGTTGCTGCGCAAAACGAACCGGCGCGCAAAAATCGTTTGTTTTTCAGGCGGTGGCGCGACGAGGCCGCGTCCGAATTTTGCGGCTTACGGCGTGTCCAAAGCCGGCGTCGTGCGATTAGTGGAAACGCTCGCCGCTGAATGGCAGGACCAGCCGCTGGACATCAATGCCGTGGCCCCCGGCGCCATTTTCACCCGCATGACCGAGCAGGTTCTGGCGCGCGGGGCGGCGGCGGCCGGCAAGATTGAATTTGAGCGCGCCGCCAGACAATCGCGCGACAAGGACACGCAACTCGAGAAGGTTCTGGGGTTGATCGAGTTTCTTTTGTCATCAAAAAGTGACGGCATCACCGGCAAACTCATCAGCGCGGTCTGGGACCCTTGGGAAAAACTTCACCAATTCAAGAAGGACCTGGACAGTGACATCTACACGCTGCGCCGCATCGTGCCCAAGGATCGCGGAAAGACATGGGGAGACAAATGAATTACGCCATCATCGGTTGCGGACTGATTGGAAAAAAGCGGCTGGCGGGCCTGCCCGCCGGTTCAAAACTCGCCCTGGCCTGCGACACAAACCTGGCGCGCGCCGAAGAACTCGTGAAACTGGCCGGGTCTGGGCGTGCGGTTGCCGATCACCGGCAGGCCGTCGCCGATCCGCAAGTGAACGCGGTGATCGTGGCCACAGTCAACGCGGCGCTGGCGGAAGTTTCGGCTGCGGCGATTCGCGCGGGCAAACCCGTGCTGGTGGAAAAACCGGCGGGTGTTTCCGTCCGCCAGATTGACGAATTGATCGCGCTTGCCAAAGAACACGGCGTTTGTGTCCGGGCCGGTTTCAATCATCGTTATCATCCCGCCTTCCGGAAGGCGCGGGAGATTTTCGAATCCGGCGTGATGGGCGATTTGATGTTCATTCGTGCGCGTTACGGCCACGGTGGACGCGTGGGCTACGACCAGGAATGGCGCGCCGATCCGAAACTCTCCGGCGGCGGGGAACTGATTGACCAAGGGGTTCACTTGATTGATCTTGCCAGTTGGTTTCTGGGCCGCTTCACAAAGGTCAACGGCCATGCGGCAACCTTTTTTTGGAACATGCCGGTGGACGACAATGCCTTCCTGGAGTTGCGCACGGCCAAAGGAAAGACGGCGTGGCTGCACGTCAGTTGCACGGAATGGAAGAATCTGTTCTCGTTTGAAATTTACGGGCGCAATGCCAAGCTGCACATTGAAGGCTTGGGCGGCAGTTACGGGGTCGAGAAACTTTATCATTACCAGATGAAGCCGGAAATGGGGCCGCCGGACACGAAGTTATATGAATTTCCCGGCCCGGATGAATCGTGGCGAAACGAGATGATTGAGTTCGAAAAGGATATTCAATTGAAACGGAAACCCGGTACGGGTCTGAAGGAAGTCCGCGCCGCGCTGCGGGTCGTGGAAAAAATTTACCGAAAATGCGGATTTCACTTTGACTCCGCGCGGCCGAAATCCTAAATCCGGGAATCGAAATGATTATTGTTCGTTCACCTTTGCGCGTTACTTTGGGCGGCGGCGGCACGGATTTGCCGTCGTATTACGAAAAATTCGGCGGATTCCTCATCGCCGCAGCGATTGACCGGTATGTCTATATCACGCTGCATGAGAATTTCACGCCCGACTTGATTGTGAAATATTCGCGACTGGAGCGCGTGAGCGAGGCCGGCAAACTTGAACACCCGATCATCCGTGAAGCGTTTGCGCTGCTCGACATGGACGGTCGCGGGCTGGAGCTGGCCTCGATGGCCGACATTCCGGCGGGCACCGGGCTGGGTTCATCCGGCAGTTTCACGACCGCCCTGCTTAAGGCATTACATACCCACCAAAACAGTCTCGTTCATCCCGCCGACCTTGCGGCACAAGCCTGCGAGATTGAACTCGGCCGGCTGAAGGAGCCGATCGGCAAGCAGGACCAATACATTGCCGCCTACGGCGGTATCACCTGCTTTAAATTCCTGGAGAACGGGAAAGTCGAGGCCTGGCCGCTCAAGCTTTCCCGGGAAACGCGGGACAGTCTGGAAGACAATCTGCTGCTGTTTTTCACCGGTTATTCACGCTCGGCCTCCGCCATTTTGAAGGAACAGGATCAGAAATCGAAACAGGACGACCAGTCCATGATTGAGAATCTGCACTTTGTCAAAGAGCTCGGGCGGCAAAGCCAACACGCGCTCGAAAACGGGGACCTCCGCGAATTCGCGCGCCTCATGGACGTGCACTGGCAGCGCAAAAAACAGCGCAGCGGTGGCATGAGCAACCCGAAGATTAACGAATGGTATGACCTTGCAATGACTAATGGCGCACTGGGCGGCAAGCTCATCGGCGCGGGCGGCGGCGGTTTTCTCATGTTTTACGCCGAGGACAAGGCCAAGCTCCGCCACGCCATGCGACAGGCCGGGCTTAAGGAAGTCCGGTTCCGGTTCGATTTCGAGGGCACAAAGCTGGTGATTTCGTGAGTGCGCCGCTGGAAATTCCCGTTGCCGTCCTCGCCGGCGGACTCGCCACGCGGCTGCGTCCCATCACCGAAAAAATTCCAAAATCACTCATCCCCGTCGCCGGCAAACCGTTTCTGGCGCATCAACTTGAATTGCTCCGTTCGCGCGGCATCCGCCGCGTTGTGCTCTGCGTCGGGTACCTCGGCGAAATGGTTCAGCGCGAATTTGGCGATGGCAGTGCCTTTGGCGTGAAGCTGGATTATTCCTTCGACTCGTCGCGCCGTAGCGCAGCGGAGGCGGACGGCCCCCAATTGCTCGGCACCGGCGGCGCGCTCAAGCGCGCGTTGCCGTTGCTCGGCATGGAATTTTTTGTGCTCTACGGCGATTCGTATTTGCCGATTGAGTATCGTCCCATCGCGGAATTTTTCCGGCGCAGCGGCAAGCTCGGCTGCATGACCGTTTACCGCAACGAAGGCCGCTACGACACCAGCAACGTCGTTTTCCGCGACGGCAGCATCGTGGTTTATGACAAAAAGAACCGCCTGCCGGAAATGCACCATATTGATTACGGCTTGAGTCTGTTCCAAGCCACTGCGTTTGACGCATACCCGGCCGGCCAGCCTTTTGATCTGGCCGAAGTCATGGGCAGGCTCGTCCATGAAAGACAACTGGCCGGTTATGAAGTGTGCGAACGCTTTTATGAAATCGGCTCGCCGGCCGGCTTGACCGAGCTTGAGAAATTACTTCAGGGTGGAACAGCCGGAATGACTAAACCACAAATCCGAATGACTAAATAATCCCCAATGACAAAATCCCCAAAACAACCGTCGCCTTTTGTTCGTTATTCAGATTTGGTCATTATTTAGTCACTAGGATTTAGGAATTAGGGTTTCATTTTTCCCGCAACTGTGTTTTCATTCACGCCACAACAAACCATGAGTTTTGCCAAACAATTCCTCGACGAAGTCCAAAAACTGGTTGCGCAACTGAATTCCGACGCCATCGAAAAGGCAGCGGATGAACTGGCGCGCGTGCGCGAACGCGGCGGACGGCTGTTCATCCTCGGCGTCGGCGGCAGTGCGGCCAACGCCAGCCACGCCGTCAATGATTTCCGCAAAATCTGCGGGTTCGAAGCCTACGCGCCCACCGACAACGTTTCCGAATTGACCGCGCGCACGAACGACGAAGGCTGGGCGACGATTTTTGCCGAGTGGCTCAAAGGCAGCCGGCTCAACGCGAAGGACGGCCTGCTTATTTTCTCCGTCGGCGGCGGCAATCTGGAAAAGAATGTCAGTCCGAATCTCGTCAGTGCCATTCAGCTCGCCCAAAAAGCTGGCGCCGCAATCATCGGCATCGTCGGGCGCGACGGCGGCTATACTGCAAAGGAAGCGACCGCTTGCGTCATCGTGCCGACAGTAAATCCAGCGCACGTGACGCCGCATAGCGAAGCATTTCAGGCCGTCATCTGGCATCTGCTCGTGTCGCATCCGAAATTGAAGGTCGGCCAGACGAAATGGGAATCTACGAAATGACTAATTTCTAAACCCTAATGACTAACGAATTTCTAAATCCGAATGGCGAATCCAATAGCCGGGCATCATTCGATTTGGAGGAGCGGACTGCGATGTTCGGAGAGGCTGTGGTTCATTTTGCAAAAACGATCCCCAGGAATCCGGTCACATTGCCGCTGATTGATCAAATCGTCCGTTCTGGAACGAGCGTAGCAGCAAATTACTGCGAGGCGGATGATGCAGTCTCAAAAAAGGATTTCAAAAACAAGATCGGAACTTGCCGCAAGGAATCTCGCGAAACCAAATTATGGCTGCGAATGCTTGCGACCGCCGAACCGGAATTAAAAATTGAAGCGCGCAGACTTTGGCAGAAAGCGAAGGAATTGCATCTTATTTTTGCCGCTATATGGAGAAAATCATGAGGAGGAAACCCTGATTCCTAAATCCTAATGACTAAAGAATTCCAAATGACAAAAACTCCAATTGGGCGGCGCGCACATTTGTCATTCGAGCTTCGTCATTCTTTCGTCATTAGGTTTTAGTCATTAGTCATTGCCACCCGTGCCCCCATATTCGGAAAAATCGTCCAAGCTGGCCCGCGCGGTTTTCCTCGACCGCGACGGCGTCATCAACCGTGCGTTGGAGCGCGACGGCAAGCCGTATCCGCCGGGGAATTTGAGCGAATTTTGTATTTTGCCCGGCGTTGCCACTGCGTGCGCCAGGCTCAAGCAGGCCGGCTTTTCGCTGGTCGTGGCGACCAATCAGCCGGATGTAGGCCGCGGCACGCTCAAAAGGGAAACGGTGGAAACGATTCATGCCGAAATGTGCCGCCGGCTTCCGATTGACCGGGTGGAGGTCTGTTACCACCCCGGCCAGGGGCAATCGGATTGTGATTGCCGCAAGCCCAAACCCGGCATGTTGCTGCGCGCCGCGCGCGAACTGCATATTGATTTGGCGCAAAGCTGGATGGTCGGCGACCGCTGGCGCGACGTGGATTGCGGGCACGCCGCCGGGTGCCGGACGATTTTCATTGATCGCGGTTACGCGGAGGAACTACGGCAAAAACCGCACTTTTCGGCTGGCAATCTGGCCCAGGCTGCGGACATTATCTTGCGCGAATCGAAAAATCACTGAAGTTCACCGGCTGCTTTGAATCATGAGTACATTGAAAGACTTAAAAGTAAAACTTTTCGCCGACGGCGCGGACCGGGCGGGGATGCTCCAATTGAACGCCAATCCGCTCATCAAAGGCATGACCACCAATCCCACGCTCATGCGCAAAGCCGGGCTGACGGATTTTGAGGCGTTCGCCAAGGACATTCTGCAAACCATCACCGTGAAGCCAATCTCGTTTGAGGTGTTTTCCGATGAATTTCCCGAAATGCGGCGGCAGGCACTCAAAATCAACGGCTGGGCGAAAAACGTCTATGTCAAGATTCCCATCACCAACACACGCGGCGAATCGTCATTGCCGCTGGTGCGCGATCTGACGCAGGAGGGCGTAAAAATCAATGTCACGGCCATTCTGACGCAGGAGCAGATCGCCGGTGTCGCGCAGGCGCTCAACTCCAAGGTGCCCGCCGTCGTGTCCGTGTTCGCCGGACGCATCGCTGATACCGGCGTGGACCCGATGCCCCACATGCGCGAGGCCAAAAAGAAGCTGGCTGGCCTGCCGGAAGCCGAGCTGCTTTGGGCCAGCGTGCGCGAGGTGCTGAACATTTTTCAGGCTGATGCCTGCGGCTGCGACATCGTGACCGTTACGCACGACATCCTGAACAAGGCCTTCAAGCTTGCGGGGATTGGCTTGAAGGAGATGTCGCTCGACACGGTGAAAATGTTTGCCGCGGACGCGAAGGCGGCAGGATTTTCACTGTAATGACGAATGACTAAAACCTAATGACTAAAGAATGACGAAGCCCGAATGACAAATGCGCGACCCGCCGCTTGAATTGGAATTGGGTCATTCGTTATTCGGAATTTTTTAGTCATTCGTCATTGTGGTTTAGTCATTTGATCAGCGTTGTCACTGTCGCAAACACATCCTCAACTTTTACCGCTGCCATGCACGCCAGCAGTTCCTCGCGCGTGCCCTTGATGTCGCCGCCATCGTAACGGTAAAAATCCAGCCCGCGCCCGTTCACGACCGGATTTTTCACGAGCGTGAAAGGATTGCCATACGGGAGATTCGTCACATTCAGGGTCGGCGCTTCGATGACAATCTGTGCGGGTGTTTTCACCGCCGCCGCGAGATGCATCAACGCCGTGTCCACACTGAGAAAGGAATGACAACGCTTTATCAACGCCGCTGCCTGGCGAAGATTTTTCGCCCCGACTTGAAATACACGGTCGCGGTCGGTTTGCGCCAAAATCACCTCATGATCCACGGCTTCATCCGGGCCGCCAAAAAGCAGGACGCTGATGTCGCGCCGCTCCCGGTTCAAGCGCCGGACCAGTCCAATGTAATTTTTCAGCGGCCAACGCTTGAGCGGCAGGTTTTTTGTGCCGCCGGAACCGACGTGAACGCCCAGCAGTTTTTGTCCCGTCAATTTATGGTTTACCAGAAAATTGCCCGACCACTCCTCCTCCTCCGGTGTCAGGAAAATTTCGATTTCGTGCGCCGGCAGTTTTTTTTGCGCGCCGAGCAGAGGCAGCGCATCAAAATTATTTTCAATCGAGTGCCGCGTATAATCCTGCGGCAACGTGCGGTTCACGAGCCGCCGGTCGGGGGCGCCGAAACATTCGTATTCGTGGCTGATGCGCGTGGGGGCGCCGACGATGCGTGCCGCCATGCGGTAAAGCCTCTGACTCTGCGGGTGCGTGTTGATCGAGACGTCGTAACGCTCGCGCCGCAGCGACCAGAAAAATCGCAGCGCTTTCAGCTTGCCGGCGGTGTCCAATTTGCCAGCAGTGACGAGGTTCTTCTGGTGGATGTGGTTGAGGTGCGGATTGTTTTCCAGCAGGTCCCGCGATCCCGCCCACAATACCAGCGCGTCAACCGTTGCGTCAGGAAAATTCGCGCGCAGCTCGTGGATGAGCGGCGTGGCCAGCAGCGCGTCGCCGATGCCCGCCAGGGAAATGACCAGAATTTTCATTCAGATGAAACCACGAAATACACTAAACACACAAACGGAATACAAAAGACATAATTGCCAGCGCGGCGTTTTTTCGTGTCATTTCGTGTGTTTCGTGGTTCCTCACAATCGCGAAATTTTCTCCAGCATCGCCGTTGTGGATTTGCCGGGGACCAGCGGAAGAATCACTATTTTTCCGCCCGCCGATTCGACCGAGCGGCGCTCCGCATGGTTCAACGTGTCCGGGGTGTAATCGCCACCTTTGACATAAATATCGGGCCTGGCCGCCGAAAGGAATTCCGTCGCCGTCTTGTCCGCGAAAATGCAGACACCGTCCACGCTCGCCAGCGCGGCGAGCACGGCGGCGCGGTCGGCCTCGGAATTCACCGGGCGCCCCGGGCCTTTCAACTGCCGCGTTGCGGCATCGCCATTGATGCCAACGAGCAGCGCGTCACCGAGGTTGCGTGCCGATTCCAGATAACTCACGTGGCCCAAGTGCAGAATGTCGAAGCAACCGTTGGTCACGACCAGTTTTTTGCCGGTCGCACGAAACGTCGCACGCCAGGCTGCTAATTTGTCCCAGGCAATGATTTTGTCGCGGAAATGCACGGCGCAATTCTTGTCCACCCGCCGCCACTTGGCAACGATTTTGAAAACAGCAAAGATGCAGTAAAAAGAATTAAACCACGAAACACACGAACTACACGAAAAAATTGAGCCGCAAGAGAACGCAGAGAGCGCAAAGAGAAGAACTTGGTTGTAATTTTGTGAATCCTCTTTTCTATGTGTTCTTTGCGTTCTTTTGCGGCAAAAATCTTCAATACACCAGCACCAGCACTGCCGCATCCTGCGCCGACTTCACCACGTCTTCAAACTTCCGGTCAACCGTGACTGGCGCTTTCAGCTTGTTTGCCACGTCTGGGACAGACTCGAGGAAACTCAACAGAAAACTGCTCTTGACCGCGTAATTCACATTCTCCGGCAACGCTCCGCTCGCCGCCAGCGCCGCCGACGCATTCGGCTTGTTCCGGCAATAACTCCTGAATGAAATTCGCAAATTTGTTTTCATAAATTTATGCTCACAAAGACCACGGCGAAAACAACTGTGCAAGCCGTTGTGCATGCTCTACCGCCGAATACCTATTATTTGCTCCGCATTTTGCGGGCGTATTGTCCGATACCATTGCCGACAACTCCGGGCGGGTAGTTTGACTATTGCGAATTTTGTGTTTTATTTCTCCATCCCCCGCAAGGGCAACGTAGGCTGATACGTCCGGCGGAGGGTGAGACTGGCAGCTCCTACCAAGCCAGTCGGGGCATGTTCCAAAACAAGGTAAAGTTATGTTGACTGAAGCTAAACTCGAAGAAATCGAAAGTCGTTGTAATACTGCGCAGCGTGGGCCGTGGATGGTTGGTATAGGGAAAAACGGTCGGATTGTAATTGCCACGCATGATGAATCTGTAGTGCGAATTTTGCCGGAGCTTTTGCCGCCAGAAAAACACCAGCGAATCAGTGAATTGATTGTTCGAGATGATAATGGATACGTGATCTCATGCTCGGAGGCTGACATTGGCAAACGGTTCGAAAGGACTTGCGAACTTATAGCACACTCTCGGACAGACATTCCAGAATTGATTGCGGAAATTCACCGCCTAAAAGAAGAGAATGTCAAATTAACAGCAATAGTGAGTTAGGACACCACCGACTGACCCCTTCAAAGAGCGCGTTGATCTGTGACAACGTGAGGATGGGGTGGATTTTTCCGAGTTTAGGTTTAGGTTCGTCGGCAGAAAGTACGAAAATGTCAGACCAATATATTGGACAGAAAATGGTTGAGGAAGAGGATTTATATCACTTTCTAGACGCATACGCGGAAGTTACCGGCCAAGCGCTGGAGGTCGTTGGGTGTGGAGAGCGTCCGGACTTCATTTGCAGGCGACCCACGGGAGAGCTTGTTGGTGTCGAGCTAACCCGACCGCAACATGATTACGAGATAGCGACGCGGGACCGCATTTGGGCAGAGAGCATGGCGATGGATACCTATGATCTTCCCGATGCATTCACGCATAGTCGCCCAGAAAGCACGAAAGCGGCTGCGCGGCCACTGGCGACTGCTGGCGAACACCATTTTGGTTGTTAAGCTGGTTGATTACACATTTGGATCGCTGCGCTGGTTCTCGGAGCAGTGTCTTGCCGGTGATTTTGTATCCGCTGGTTTCGCTGAGATTTGGGTGGCGGACCACACGGATTTCGATGCTTATGGGGCCGCGCGGCTCATCGGCCTATACCCCTCGGACGTGTGGGGTGCGCATTGCCAGGACGCGTTTCACAGGAAACCTTACGGTTGAGCGACAACACGGTAACTTGCTTGCGATTCGGGCAGCTTTCATGCTACCTATCAATTTTGTATGGAAGGTTTCCAGAAATTCTTTGGCAACGTTTTCGGTGGCAGGGAAGACGCCAAGAAACCCAATCTGAAGAAGGGGCTTGGAGAAATATTTCCATGTGAGCCTGGGGCAATCTACCAAGCGGGAGATCGTATCGGCGGTGGGTACGAAGTTGTCGGCATGCTAGGAAAAGGGGGTGGTGGCGTCGTGTATCTCGTCTTACGCCTATCGGACCAGCAATTTTACGCACTTAAGACGTTCCGTGATGAATTTCTGGCAAGTGCTGCCACGCGCGAAGCATTTAAGCGGGAATTATCGGTCCGGGTGAGTTTGGGGAAACACCCCAACATCTTAGAAGCGTATAAAGTTTTTGAATACTCCGGACGATTGTTCGTGGAGATGGAGTGTGTCGTTGATCAGAACGGACGGATAAGCCTTCGAGACCACTTGAAGCGGAGTAACTGTCCTTTGGATACAAATCAGAGCTTGGACTGGGCAATTCAGTTCTGCTTTGGCATGGAGCATGCCAGCGCCCTCGGAGTCAGGTGCCATCAAGACATCAAACCCGCGAACATCTTAATTACAGGCAAGGGAACGGTCAAAATTGCTGATTTTGGGCTCGCCGCTGGTGCGGCGATGGCTAAGCATGCACAAGGAGCCGGAGGCGATTCCTTCGCTACCAGCGGCAAGGAAGGCGAGTTCGGCTTGAGTTTGGTTCAAGTGGGCGGGAGGCAGGTCTGCGGCACGCCGGGTTACATAGCTCCAGAAGTTTATCGTGGAGAATCTGCAGATGAAAGAAGTGACGTTTACAGTTTTGGGCTTGTCCTTGCGCAAATGGCTAACGGAAGTCCCGCACCTCCCTTTGCTGGTCAACATTGTCCAGAAATCGAAAACTATCTGGAGGTTATTTACAGACAGCAGATGTCTGGCCTATTGCCTCGTGTTAATGGGCCGCTGCGGTCGGTAATTGGAAAGTGCCTCCAAGCGGAACCATCGCAGCGCTATGGCGGTTTTCGCGATTTGCGTTCTGACCTCGAAAAGATACTACGCGAACGAACCGGAAGAACAGTTCAAGCGCCGGTAACGGACACAGAGTCAGTCATTTTCTGGAACCACAAGGGGTGCTCTCTCGTCGCCCTCGGCCGGGCGGATGAGGCAATCGCATGTTTCGACAGGGTTTTGGCAATCGAGCCATTAGCGGCGGATAACTGGTATAACAAAGGCAGCGCTCTTTATAAATTGGGGCGTTACAAGGAAGCAGGAGCTTGCTTCCAGAAAGCACTGGGATTTGATGCAAATTTCGCTCAAGCTTGGAGTGGAATGGGTGACTGCTATTCCCGCTTCAGAACGCACAAGGAGGCAATTCGGTGTTATGATAAGGCACTCGCAATCAATCCAAAGGACTTCGCCGTGTGGAGTAACCGCGGAGTGACGCTCTGCGAGCTTGGCCGGCTAGACGAGGCAATTACCAATTTCGACAAGGCTTTAGCACTCGACCCCAGAAACGCTATCTCTTGGTTCCAAAAAGCCAACGCTTTGCTTAAGCTTCGCCGGGATCGTGAGGCGATTAGATGCCTCGATAACGCTTTGGTAATAAATCCGCACTACGCCAATGCCTGGTTGTGGAAAGCAAAAACAGAACAGACTCTCGGACGTTTACGGGAAGCGAGACAGAGTTACCGTAATTACATCGCAGTGGCACCACCCCAAAACAACGAGGTCGCCTTTGCACAGCAGCAGCTACACAAATTAGGATAATGATTTCAGGAAAAGAGTTCCCTTCCGCGTTCGCCCGGCTACGGCGCGACAGATCCACCCTCGCTGTTACTTGTCAGGGCGCGGCAGTCCGTGCGCGCCGTTGTCCATTCGCAACCCATCGGCAGGCAACGGAGTGCCCGCTCTACCATCCGTTATTTATGTCGGAGACGAGGTGACCAGACTTATTTCACAGCCAGCCGGTTCCCCAGTTCCATCGCCGTCCGCCGCAGGTCTTGCGCGGTATTCTTCATGGCTTTGTCCAATTCAACGGACGCATGGCCGATGGCCAACAACTGGACAAAATATTGTCGCAATGGTGCATTCGCCGCCAGCGCCACCTGGCCGGCCAGGCCAATCACCGGAATATTTTTTCCGCTGGCTCTCAACGCAACCCCGAACGGTCCCTTGCCGCGCAACGTTTGTTTGTCCAAGCGCCCTTCACCCGTGATGACGAGGTCGGCTTTTTGCAAAGCATCCTCAAAACCGGTGACATCCAGGAAATAGTCTATTCCCTTTACCAGCTTTGCGTTCAGAAATCCGTGTAATCCGGCGGCCACGCCGCCAGCCGCGCCTCCATGTTTAATCGCGGCGAGATCTTTGCCGGTTTGCCGCAACACGACGTCACGCAATTTTGTGAGGGCGGCTTCCAGCCTTTTTATGACCAGTCTGCTTGCTCCTTTTTGCGGGCCGAAAACTTTTGCCGCGCCTTCTTCACCCAGCAGAAAATTCTCCACGTCACAAAGAATGGTCAGGGCACAATGCGATATCCTTTGGTCCAAGCCGGACAGATCAATGGATTCCAAGTCAGCAAGGTCTGCCGGCAGGTTCGATAAATTTTTTCCGCCGGCATCTAGAAAACGCACGCCCAATGCCTGCAAGATACCGGTGGCGCCATCCACCGTGGCGCTGCCACCAATTCCGATGATGATTTTATTGACGCCCCGGTCCAGCGCACATTTTATCAGCTCGCCGGTGCCAAAGGTGTTGGCATGCAACGGATCAAACTCTTCACGGCGCAGCAACCGCAAGCCGGAGGCGTCGGCCATTTCAATCACCGCCGTGGCGCCACTGTCAATCAATCCGAACCTGACGCGGATTTTTCTTCCGAGCGGATCGTGGACTTGGGCGGGCACAACTTTGCCACGGCATCTTTGGATTAACAGGCTTGCCGTGCCATCGCCCCCGTCACCGATTGGGAAACATTCGCAGGTACATTTCAGTTTGCTCCGTTGCAATCCCTTGCGGATGGCCTCGGTCACGGCAGTAGCGTCCAAGCTGTTTTTAAAGGCGTTGGGGGCGATCAGAATGTGCACGGTGCGCTCAAGGGATGATTTCCTGCTTTCCCGACAGCAATTTCCAGACACGCAGCGCTTCCGTCACTCCCCAAGCTTGCGCGTCACAACCGCGCTGGGTGTGTGGTTCATCGCCGTCGAGAATTTCCGGGATTTGGCCGAGACAGCCCGCGTTTATCAACTGTTCCATGCTGCCGAGGTACGCCTTTGCTGCCGCCACCGCGTCGGGGTGAAAATCCCAAGCCCGGGCCAGTGCTTCGCAAAAACCGGGGAAAGTCCATGTCCACGCCGTGCCGTTGTGATACGCGGGTTTGCGGTGTGTGTCCTCGTCGCCTTCGTACCGCGGCCAATACGGTTCGACCGGATTGTTCAAAAGCCGGCCGTCGTTGCCGTAAACCGGCAGCGGAACGGAAACCGGCAGCGGCGCCAGCGAACGCAACGCGCCGGGCACGACGAGGTATTTTTGCGCGGCGGTGACGCAGCGTTTGGCGCGTTCGCCGGTCACCAGGCCGAGACTGACGGCAAACAGATAATTGCTGCGTAACGCATCATCGGGTTTGGCTTCACGCGCAGTGACACCGGGTTCGGCCAGCAGCACATCGGCGAACCAGCCTTTCTCTTCGAGCCAGAAATATTTTTCCAGCGAAGCCAGCGAATGGTTGGTGAGGTCGCGCCATCTTTTTTGGTCGGCGGCGGCGCCGATTTTTTCAAGCAACCGCAGCAGGCGGACCCACAGCGCCTGAATTTCAATCGGATACCCTTCGCGCGGCGTGCCGGCGGGATGGTTTGTGTCCATCCAGGTGAAATGAGCCGGACTCCAGATCAACGCTGAATCCGCGTCCAGGCGGATGCCATTGGGCGCGCCGCGTGCGTAATTTTCCGCGATGCTTGTCAGCACATCACGAATGGTGCGGTTGGAATCAACGGGCGCTGAGTAAAAATCGCGTTGCGCGGCGCGTGAAAATTCTTCACACGCAAGCGCGAACCACAGCGACGCGTCGGACGTGTCGCGGTTGGAGGCATCCTGGCCGTGAATTGCATTCGGCAGTGTGCCATCCTTTTCAAATTTTGCGAACGTGAGCAGAATTTGCTTCACCTCCTCGACCATCCCCGCGGCCAGCAAACCGCGCGCGCAAATGAACGTGTCACGCCCCCAATCCAGAAACCACGGATAACCGGCAATGACAGTTTTGCCTTCGTCACGGCGGACGACAAATTGTTTGGCGCCGCGAATTAACTGCGCTTCAAAGAAATTACCAGCCGGTTTCCCCTCACCCTGACCCTCTCCCTCGGGGAGAGGGAACAGCAAAGTTCGTCCCGCGTCAGTTCCAGCCCCACCCGATTCGCCAACCGACTGACGACGATTCTCCCTCTCCTCCGGGGAGAGGACCGGGGTGAGGGAGCACGAATCCACTGCCTCCGCCGTTGCGACCAGGGTGACGCTTGCGCCTTTCGGCAAAGGCAATTCAAACCAGCCGGGACTGTACGCGTCGCCGCTGCCGGTCTGCCCGCGACTTTGCTCGACCGGGTGCGGAATGTTCTCACACCATTCCGGTTGCGGATGGTATTCGCCGCTATCGGCAAAGACGCGAAGCTGGCGATCCGGCGCGGGGTTGAAGTCAAAACCGCAAATCGAGTCCTGGCGCTTGGGTCCGGGGTCCGGGAATTTGTGCGTGTTCGTTGAAAAATGATAGTCCGCGCCCCCGTTGCGTTTCGTTTCCCAATGGAAATTCCGGTCTTCAATGTCGAAACGCACCGTCAGGCGCACGTCGGCATCGGCGGGCAATTGTTTACCGGCGGCGTGGTCGGCGTCCGGACGGCTGAAGCGCAAGACCGTCGTATTTTTGCCTTCAAGCATTTCAGCTCGCAGTTCTATTTCCACCGTGCGGCCATCGCCAGCGTTGGCGACGAACCGCCAGTGCGCAGACGGGCCGACGTTGAAGCCCGCGAGATTTTCGAAATCGAGCGGCGAGAGAAAACCGTCGGCGTTGACCCAGACGCGGAGGCGTTTGACGAAGATGTGACGGTCCACGGGAAGGTTTGCATCGAGATTGGCGCCGAGCACGCAGTCGTATTTGGAATTCACGCGGCCCAAGTCCACGCCAATCCGCGCCATGCCGCCGCGTCCGTTCGTGAGCAGGACGAGGGCGTCGGAGCTCGGAGTCCGGAGTTCGGAGTTCGGAAGGGTGGAAAGAAAGCGAATGGTCGCAGAAACTTTTTGCGAGATGGTGGCATAGCGTTCCAAAACCAATTCGGCATCCGCCGCGATTTCGCGCGGCGCGAAGCAGGCGACGTGGCCGTCGCGGACAGGCATGGACTGGACATGGATCGGGTTCCGGGGTTTGACGTCCGGCGTCCGGGGAGAGAGCGTGGCGCGGAATGGCGTCGAATCTTGAATCAGCAGCCAGTGACCTGGCGGTACGAGCGTGACCCGGCGATGGTCGAGCAAGGTCCAAGTGACAACGCGGGGGAAATTTTCTCCTTGTGCACCCTTGCGCAACAGTTCGGCCAGCGAACTCTTTGCTCCCTGCGCGGCAAATGCGCTGGCGGCAGCGAGGAAATTTGAGGGCGAGGCTTCGACCTGTTCCGCGAGCCAGCGCCAATCCAAGCCGTCAACGTTTTCAATCGGCAAAATTTGGTTCAACGCCTGAATCGCAAACGCGGCCTGCGCGCGGGCGCGGCGGTAGGCATCGCCGCTCAAACCGCGCGGTTCCGCCGTCGGCGCGAGGCAATGACAGGCACCGGGTGCGAGCTTAAAGGTGATTTTGTCGTTTTCGGCAGACGGTTCTGGCAACGGCTGGCCGAGCAAATCAATTTCGGAGTTCGGAATTCGGAATTCGGAATTGGAAATCGTGATTAAATTTCCCTCCCCAACGTCCGTGTTGACGAGGACGAGAACGGAATCTTTGCCCTCGGCGGATTCGCGGAGCAGTGCATAGACCACCGAGTCGGGCGCGCTCAGGCGTGTGAGCTTTGCGCCATCGAAGAAGCATGGATGGTCGGCGAGCAGTTTATTCAGTTGTGCGAGTTCGGGAATGATGTTATCGCGGCTGTCCCAATTCAGTCCGGTGCAGCCATGGACGCGGATTTTTTCGGCGGCCAGCCATTCGACACCGCCGGTGAAGCCGAATCCGCCATTGGCGCTGGCCAACGCGCAAAGACGATTTCGCAGCAGCGACCACGCACGGCCCTTTTCAGCGAGGCGGTCGTTGTCGTGCGTTTCGGAGTAATGAATGTAAGTACCGACGCGCGAACTCTGGCGGTTTACGTAATCGAGGTAATCGGCGACCTGGCGACCGGAATAATTTTGGAAAAGTTCCGAATAAGCCCACTGCATGCCTCCGTCGGTCAACAGCGCTTCGGTGGTTTCCCACGAGCCGCCCAGGCCTTCGAGCAGGAAAATGGTTTCGGGAAATTCATCCTGCACGCAGGCAATGATGTATTGCCACGCGGGCACGGGAATCTTGTATCCGGCATCACACCGGAAACCATCCACGCCTCGCCGGCACCAGATCAAAAGCGCATCGGCGATTTTGTCCCAAAGCGCGACGCTGCCCTGCTTCAGTTCGACCAGGTCTTCCCAGGTGGTTCCCCACGCGCCGGGGCTGGCGGAGGTGCCGTCGGGCTGGCGCACGAAAAATCCGGGATGATTTTCCTGCAAGGACGAACCCCAGCCGGTGTGGTTGGTGACAATGTCGAGGAAAACCCGCGCGCCGAGCGAATGCGCGGCGCAGGCCAATTCGCAAAACTGCTCCACGCCGGTGGTGCGGCGGTCTAATTCGACCAGCGCCGGGTCAATCGCCGTCAAATCGAGACTCGCATACGGGCTGCCGAAGCGGCCAAACCGCGCGAACGTCGTTGGCACGGGCTGCACCGGCAGCAGGTGAACGATGCGGCAGCCGAGAGTGTGAATGATGTGCGGCAGCCGGCGTGCGAGGTCGCGCAGTTTGCCGGAGGGCGGGATGACGGTGAAGTTTTTCCTGTCGAGCGATTTGATTTGCGCTTCGAGTTTCTCGTCGCGCGTGGCAGCCAGAGTCCTTGTTGCACCGAACAACCGCGTGAAGGCGCAGTAAATGGTGTTGGCGGTGCGGGCAAAATCCGGATGAACACTGATGCCAACATCCGGGCCTTCCGGCCAATGCTGCCAGTTTTTTTCGTCCAGCAGATAAGCCTTGGCCTTGAAGAAACCAACTTCAGCCAGCGGCAATTCGATTTCCCAGCCGTTGCCGGTTTTTTGCATTGGCACATCGCGCCAGGAGGCCCCGGCGTGAGCGGCACCACCCGCGTGGGCGGCGATGATTTCGCGGCGGCGCGCGGCGGCGCGGCCGAGATTGGTGCGCAGCAGGGTGCGCCGGGCGGAGAACGCGCCCGCACCGCGGACGGAGAAGCGAACGCGGTCACCGACGAAGCGCAGGAGGCGTTCGCCGGGTGCCGGTGCCATAACGAGTGTCGGATACGCCATTTTAACTCCGGGGTTGACTGCCGGACGGTGTTACGATTCCGCAGACACAGGCGGAAAGCAACGCTAGTTTGCAGGAAAAAACGCCTAAAAATGGCGCAAAGATTGCTATTAATCCCTCTGCGCGGGGGAATCCAACAACATGGCAACGCTGACACAAACGCAGGGCGAAGAAGCTCAATTATTGCAAACGATTGAGATGTTCGAGGTTATTGTGCAATCGCAGCCGAACGATTGCCAGTCACTGGAAATTCTCAAGGAGGCTTACTCGAAGCTGGGTCGCGAGCAGGACGTGATCAACACGTCCAAGCGGATTGCGCAGGCGTACATGCAGCAAGGCCAGCTCTCGTCGGCGATCCTGGAATACGAGACGGTGTTGCAACGCCGCCCGGACGACGCGGACGTGCAGGCGGCGCTCAAGCAAATTGAAGACCGGGCCAGTAACGTGGCGGTGGAGGCGGCGGGCGTGGAGCCGGCGGCGCTGGCGGCCCCGGCCGAAGAGACGAAACTGCGCAAAAAGGCGCGCACGGCGGAGGCGGCGGAAATCAATGATGGCCGTCAGGCGATGCAAAAGATTTTCGTTGACAGCAAGCTCATCAGCGCGGGGGATTTTGACTTGTGCTGGCGCACGCCGGACTTGACGGTGGCGCTGCCGGACGTGTGCGAACCGTTCATCCACATGCTGCACGAAAAAAACCTGTTCCATATTGAAAAATCACTCAAGCTGTTGAGCGACAAGTCGCGCACGGCGTTCATGCCACTGGATCGTTATGACGTGGACATTGACTTGACGCGGGGTTTTCCGGCGGAAGTTTGCCGGCGCTGGTGCGTGCTGCCGTTTGACCGGATGAGCAAGGCGATTCTGGTGGCAACGGCCAACCCGTTCAACCAGCAGGCGGCCAAGGAACTGGCCGAAGCCACCTCACACCGGCTGTTGTGGTATCTGGCCGCGCCGACGGAATTAATTGTGAACCTCCGCAAAGCGTTTCGTTAAGCCATGGCCAAAGTCAAATCATTCGGAGAACGCATCGCCGACGCCCTCGTCGAGGACGGATTGTTGAGCGCGGCCCAAGTGCAGGAACTGCTTGAACAGCAAAAGAAGGAAGGCGCGCGTCTCGTCAAGCTCATCGTTGATAAAGCCTATGTCAGCGAACAGGACCTGGCGGTTTCGATGGGCCGTGTGCTCAATGTCCTGCCGATTAACATCGCCCGCGTGAACATTCTGCCGGAGATCGTTGAACTGCTGCCGCATGACACCGCGCACAACCACAAGGTCATTCCCATTTCGAGGCTGGAAAACAAATTGTTCCTGGCGATGGCCGACCCGTTGAACGTCCTCGCCCTGGACGACGTGAAGCGGATGACCAAGCTCGAAATCACGCCGCTGATCGCGTCCGAAAAGGCCATCATTGACAAACTCAACGCCCTTGACGCCGCCAAAAGCGGCTCGATGGAAGACATCATTCAAGACGCGCAGAAAAAAAGCGAGGCGGATGCAGACGCCGATAGTATCGAAACCGTCCGGGAAGCTCTCGAAGAGGTCAACCTCGACAAGCTCGCCGCTTCCAGCGAAGAAGTGCCCGTTATCAAGCTCGCAAACCTCATCATCGTCCAAGCCATCAAAGACCACGCCAGCGACGTGCATCTGGAGCCGTTCGAGAAAAGCATGCGGCTGCGCTATCGCGTTGACGGCGCGCTGCTGGACGCGACGCCGCCACCCAAACAACTGCAACTGGCGCTCGCCTCGCGCTTCAAAATCATGAGCAGCCTCGACATCGCCGAGCGCCGCCTGCCGCAGGACGGTCGCATGCGCGTGCGTGTCAGTGGCAAGGATTACGACCTGCGTGTTTCCGTCCTGCCCACCGTTCACGGCGAGAAAATCGTTCTCCGCGTCCTCGACAAGAGCTCTCTCTCCGCGAGTGTTGACAAACTCGGTTTGGATCCCGACACCTTCCGGCAGTTCAAGGCGGCCATTGACGCGCCGCACGGACTTATTCTGGTCACGGGGCCGACCGGTTCGGGAAAAACCACGACGCTCTACTCCGCGTTGAATGAACTCAACAATCCAATTTATAACATCGTTACGGTCGAGGACCCTGTGGAATATCAAATTCCCGGCATTAACCAGGTGCCGACCAAAAAGGAAATCGGCCTCACTTTTGCCAATGCGCTGCGGTCCATCCTGCGCCAGGACCCGGACATCATCATGATCGGTGAAATCCGTGACACCGAGACCGCGGAGATTGCCATTGAAGCGGCGCTCACCGGCCACCAGGTGCTCAGCACACTGCACTGCAACGACGCGCCGGGTGCCATCGCGCGCCTTGACGACATGGGCATTGCGCCCTTCCTCATTTCCTCTTCGGTGATTCTCGCCTGCGCGCAACGCCTCATGCGCCGCGTTTGTTCGCATTGTCGCGAACCGGTGACGTATCCGCCCAAAATGTATGAAGACCTCGGCATTGACATCGCCATGTTCAACGGCGTGCAACTTTACCGGGGACGCGGCTGCGAGCGCTGCAAGAATTCCGGTTATGCCGGCCGCTTCGCGATCATTGAGGCCATGACCATCACCGATCAGATTCGCAAACTCATCATCGCCCGCGCCAGCAGCCGCGAAATGGCCAAGGTCGCCATCAGCCAAGGAATGCGCACGCTCCGCATGATCGGCCTCGATCGCGCGCGCGAGGGCGTTTCCACGTTGGAACAGGTTTTGTTGATTACCTCGGCGCACTGACTGCGCTCAGAATTTCCGCTGTGGTATGGTGAAAGGCTGAGGTGCTTGCACCAACCACGGAGGCGGTTGCGGCGCCCAAGCCGGGGCGGCGGACGATTGCCAGTTGGTAGCTCCGGCAATGCCCGGCAAGGGCGTCAAACCCATCGGCCGGCCAATCCCACTGCTCAACGGTGCGAACGAAGCGCCTACCGGACTCGCTGTCGGTTCTTGATTGGGTGTCGTGTCCGACAATGGCTGCAGTACGGAGAGGAATTTGTCGTCCGGCGAGGATTTCGCCCCCGTGTCGGAGTACGAGCTTGGATCCAGCAATTGGCTGAACCGGGCCCGCTCCGCCAGTTGTTCGGGAGTTGGCGGTGCCGGCTGCGGGGGCAGGCCGAGCGATTTGAACCAGCCCGCGCTTCGGTTTCCGTCCGGTCCCCCGAACTGATTGTTGGCCGACGTGCCATTGAAAAACCGATCCAAAATTTGCGCCGCGGTCGGCGACCCGATGCGCCCGGGATCGGATGCACTGCCGTTTGTCACGCCGCCCCGGTTCCGTGAAAAATCCCAGCCTGATGAAGAATTGCCGCCATAGTTTTCGTTGGTGGCCGCCGTGTGCAATTGCTGTTGTCGTTCCAAAAAACGCCCGACGACGGTCAGTTTTTTTTGATCATCGGCGGCTTCCTGCTCCGGCGTTCGGAGCGTATTCCTGGATGTGTCCACACCAAGAATTTCCTCCGGCGTCAGCAGCGCCCAGTTTTCCCGCTCATCCAGCATCTTTTGCAGCCGCCGCACGTCGGCGCGCGAAAGCGCGGGCGCCGGTGGGGAAACGGGCAATGGCAGGTCCGGGGTTTGGGCGTCGAAAATTGACACCGGCGCCCGCACTTCGTTGCCGAAATTCGGCGGCTCTGAAAGTCGCGGCAAAAGCAACGGCGCATTGGAAACGGCATTCTCCCCCGCAGGCGCGGAAAAAATGATGGGCTTGCTCGAGGGCGGCGCGTCTTTCTGCGCCGCGGCGGACAAAACCACCGCCGCCAATGCGCTGGCCAACAGCGGCATTCTGAAATTTGCCCGACGAAAACTCATTGTCAGGGTGATATGCTAATGTAATAGACACTCCGCGTCAAAATTCGTTTTATCTTATTCTTGTCAATCTTCCACTTTCACTGTTTCTCATATTCCCCTTTGCCGAGCCGTTTGAGCACGGTAAACCCGGCTTTTTTGGCGTCGGTGATGGAGAGCGGCTTGAGCTTGTGCGGCGTGCTGAAGGCGGAGAAGATTTTGCGCACCGGCTTTTTGCAAGCCGGACATTTCGTCAACTCCGGCGCGCTCAACGGCCGGCGCAGGGTGAACTTGCCGCCGCACACCTTGCACTCGCCTTCGCACAACTCGTATTCGTAAAGAGGCATGATTTCGCTTCAACCAAAATCCAAGATCAATTTTGCAGGAAGTTACAAATATTTCAAGGAAGTTGGAAAACAGTGCCGTTTGTAAACATAAATCCCTCATGCCAGCCGCGTCTGCGGATTCTCCAATCCGAATCAAGTATGGCATAAACCGGCTGGTTTAAGGGATTCAAAACGTAACGCTCCGGTCCAACATGCGGAATTTTCCCTTCTGCGTTCAATTTGATATAAGGTGTCAAGTCGGCTTCCGTCGGAACGTAATTGGTCGGTGGATTCTTTTCCAAGATGAATTCGTTCTTAGCGGCATCAACCTGCCGGAGATTATTGATGACAGCGTATTTAAATGCACCGGCAGAATAACGACCGTTCGAGACGTATTTTGGTCCGGCGATCGGTCCTTTCACAAAAAAGATAGCTGCGATAACAAAAGCAGCAATTCCTATTGTCCAACGAATCTGTTTTGCTGTTTGTCTCGCGGACAAATTGTGTTGCTGATTTGCATCTAAACTTTGATTTGGCCATTGAAGGAGTCCGGTGATTGTTCCAAGACAAGCCCAATATGGAATTATGAGCACGCACGACAATACTAGAAGTTGTTTGTCGCTAATGTCGAACAAACTCAGTAGCGTGGGAACTGGGCCGATTAAGACGCTTGCGCTACAAACAGTCGTTAAACCGAACAAAACCAAGACCACATGATTGTGAAATGCCCTGACGGTGTATAGGCCAATCCAGCCGATAACACCCAACAACAAGAACGCTCCGAATATCCAGCCGGCTTGTTTCAAACCTTCGAGGATAAACTGTCGGCGCGAGTTCATATTGGAATTCCAACACCGGGAGAGACTCCCGGTTGCTCAACCCGAAACAGCGCGAAATTTGCGGAGCCGATTTTTACTTCTTCAAAAACGCGCTGAACAGATCTATTGGCAGTGGCAGGAAGGTGGTCGTGTTGTGTTCGCTGGCCATTTCGCGCATGGTCTGGAGATAGCGCAATTGCAGCGCAATCGGTTCCTTGCTGATCAAGGCGGCGGCCTGCACCATTTTTTCGGCGGCCTGAAATTCGCCTTCCGCGTTGGTGATTTTTGCGCGGCGTTCGCGCTCGGCCTCGGCCTGTTTGGCCATCGCGCGCTTCATGCTGTCCGGCAGCGCCACGTCTTTTACCTCGACCGCAGTAACCTTGATGCCCCACGGCTCGGTCTGGCGGTCAATGATTTCCTGCAACTTCTGGTTGATCACGTCGCGTTGCGAGAGCAAGTCGTCCAGCGGCGCCTGGCCGAGCACGCTGCGCAGCGTCGTTTGCGCGATGAGTGAGGTCGCTTTCCAGAAATTTTCCACCTTGATCACCGCGTCGGTCGGGTTGATCACGCGGAAATAAACCACCGCGTCCACCGTGGCCGGCACGTTGTCCTTGGTCATGATTTCCTGCTTGGAAACGTCAATGGTCACGACGCGCAAATCCATCCGCACCATCTTGTCCACGATGGGAATGAGAAAGATCAGCCCCGGCCCCTTGGCGCGGAGCAGTTTGCCAAGCCGGAAAATGACGCCGCGCTCGTATTCGCGCAGGATGCGCAGCGCCTGCGGCAAAATGATGACTGCCAGCACGATGGCGATGACCACCCACGCTCCGAGGGTGTGCACTATGTTAATGATGAGGTCGTTCATAATTTTCTCCGTTTCTACATTTTGGGTTTCACTTTCAACGTCAGGCCTTCGATGCCGGTCACTTCGACCGGTTGCCCGGCTTCCACCGGTGTTTCGCTCACGGCGTTCCAGTTTTCGCCTTCGATAAACACCTTGCCGCCCTGTGAGTCAATCCGCGACAGCGCCTTCACCGTCCGGCCGAGCATCGTTTCCTTGCCAGACTGGACGGGTCTGAACTGGGCGCGAATTCCCTTGCCGACGACGAAAATGAAAAACGCCGCCGTGAGGATTGTCGCCGGAATGACGTAGGCGGGAGACAATCCGAAGCCCGGCCCGGCCTGGCTGAACAGCATCATCGCGCCGAGGAAAAAAGCCACGATGCCGCCCGCGGTCAAGATACCGTGCGTTGGCGCAAAGATGTCCACGATGAACAATGTAATCGCCAGCCCGATCAATACGAGTCCGGTGACGTTGACGGGCAGGATGGACGACATGTAAAGCACGAGCAGGAGGGCGATGGCGCCGGCGATGCCCGGCAGGATGGCGCCCGGGCTGCTCAACTCGCCGATGAAGCCGTAAATCACCACCAACATCAGGATGAACATGACTTCTGGCCGCAGAAACAAGCGGGAAAACTGTTCCCAAGCGTTCATGGGAATTTCGACAACCGTCGCGTTGGCGGTGTGAAGGATTTTGTCGCCGACCTTGCGGCCATCCAGTTTCTTGAGCAAATCGGGCAGGTCGTTCGCGATCAGGTCAATGACGTTCAACTGAAGTGCCGCCTCGGCATTGGTGGAAACGCTTTCGCGCACGGAGGCCATGGCCCAGTTGGCGTTGCGGTGCCGTTTCTCGGCGATGGTTTTCGCGAAAATGGCCGTGTCGTTCTCGATCTTCGTTTCCATCGTCTTGCCGGGGTTTTCGACCTCGCCGCCGGTGCCCAATTCCACCGGATGCGCCGCGCCGATGCGCGTGGAGGGTGCCATTGCCGCCACGTCGGCCGCCATGGTGATGAACACGCCGGCGCTGCCCGCCCGCGCCGGCGCCGGCGCCACATAAACCACCGTCGGCACCTTCGAGTCGTAGAAATCCCGGACGATTTCGGACGCCGAATCCAGCAGGCCGCCGGGCGTGTTGAGCTGGAGGATGAGGCACTCATCGTGCTGCGCCGCGGCTACCTCCAGGGCGCGGCCAACGTAACTGGCCGTGGCCGGGCCGATGGCCCCGTCAATTTTAATCAGCCCGACTTGCGCCCCGAACGTTTCCGGGGCCGCGCCAAGAACCAACCCGGCGGTTGCGAGGGAAATCCAACGCTTCATAATTCCGGCTTTGGTTCAAATTAGCAAACGGCGGGAGGTCTGCCAATGATTTTGTCAAGCGAGCCAATGCCGCCTTGACAAGGCAGAACTTCACATGAGCGGGCGTGGAATGGAAGAGGCTGTTTTTGCGCCCGTTGGCAACCCCGTCGTGTTCTTTCCAGTTGGCTGCCAAAGTTAAGAAGTCTATCCTTCTCCATGTTCTGCCTATGAAAAAAACATGGCTGCCGATGACGTTAGCCTGCGTGGTTGCTGTTGATTCATTTTCGCAAATTGTCAATGGCAGCTTTGAAAATGGCTTCGCCGGTTGGAAAACAACTCCCGGTTGTTTTATCATCGGCCATCCCGGAACAGAGCCGATTGGCACACACGGTCAGGTGTGTGCGGATCTGAGCGGGGGTGACATCGCCGGCGCGGTGTTGTCACAGACTTTCAATTGCGAACCGGACACCGATTACCTCCTGACATTTGATAGCGTCTGCAACGCGGGTGATGATCTGACCCAAATCACCCAATGGCAGGTTAAAATCGCCGACGGTGACACGGTGCTCGCAGAAAAGTCCTGTTCCCAGAAAAATGTCGGGCAACCGGCGGGCAATTTCGGATTTGTGCCGCGATCGGTCAGGTTTCACACCGGGCCGGCTACCACCACCGCCACGGTCAGTTTCACTGACACGACACCCGGTGGCGGCTTACACGTGGATACCGGATTGGATCACGCGGGTGTTCGCCCGCTGCGCCGCGATGGGAATTGCCTTATAAACTCCAGCTTCGAGCGCAAATGGGATGGGTGGAATGCAGATGACGATTGTTCAATTGTTGGCCACAAACCCGACAGACCCATTGGCACGGACGGGTATTTTTCCGCCAGCCTCGGCAGGGAAGGCTCGACCGGAGCGGTTCTTTCACAAATATTTAACTGTCCCCAGCCAGGCCTTTACCGGCTTGATTTCGACAGTGCAAGTTACGCGGGCACCAACTCGCCTTCCCGCGCGACTTGGGACGTGGTCGTCGGCGCTGACGGGAGACAAATAACCCGGCGGAGCTACACGCAAAAAAGTATTGGCTCACTTCATGGCAAATTCGGTTTCCGCCACCACAAATTAAAATTCGCCCTGCCTGACGGCATTCAAGACGCAACCGTCAGTTTCATAAACACTACTCCTGATGATCGGACAAGCGCAGGCCTTGTTTTTGATCAGGTAAAACTCGCGCCGGTATTACATCCCTGACAGGTGACAACGGTTCCAGCAACGTGATGGGAAAGGACTACCAAATTTAGATTTTTTCAAAACCTGCAAATGATCTACGAATTAAAGATTACCATTAAGACCCTGCGAAAAGAAGGCGTCAAGCCGCTCTTGATAAAAATCTTCCTTTATTTTCGTCAACTGCTTTGCGCACCGCGTTTTTTGGTAACGCGTATGCCGCATGGCGCGCCACCAGCCGAAGTTGTGGATTTCAGTTTCAATACACCCGGGAGACTGATATATCCAGGACAAGTTCGATCCGAGATCCTCCAGTTGGCCGAATTGGTCCGGCAAAGGAAGCCGCGCGGGGTTGTCGAAATCGGCACGGCCAACGGTGGAACTTTATCCATCTGGTGCGCACTGGCAGACCCCAAGGCGGTGATCATCAGCATTGATCTACCAGGTGGAATTCACGGCGGCGGCTATCCTTATTGGAAAACGCTGGTTTACCGTCATTTCGCCCAGTCGGAGCAATCGTTGCATTTGCTCCGTGCGGATTCGCATCAACCGGGCACCCGTGACAATTTAAAGGCCATCCTGCCGCCCGATGGAATTGATTTTCTATTCATTGACGGAGACCACACTTACAATGGGGTGAAAACTGATTTCGAATTGTATTCACCGCTTGTGCGCCGGGGTGGTTTGGTGGTTTTGCACGATATTTGTGCCCATCCGCCGGAAATGGACTGCCACGTGGACCGGTTTTGGAGCGAGATCCGGTCGCGCTACAAAACGTGGGAATACATTGAGAATCCGCACTTAGGCGGTTTTGGAATCGGCGTGATCGAAATTTGACGCGCCTTTTGTCGTCCAAGTGCAGTCCCGAAGAATACCAGAAAGAGAAACCGCCTCGAATTCTCCAGTCGCTCGGTGGGACTAACTCCACGTCGTTTCGCTCGGAACGCGCGCTATTTGTCGGCTTCACCACGCCAACGCCTGATACTGGGACATCGTCGGATAATTGGCTCGCATCCAACCTGCGCCAGGCCAAGGATCTTTTCGTGCCAGCGCGCGTTCGAAGCGCGCAAACGGCCTGTCGCCTTTCAGGAGGCTTTTGCGCCGAACCTCAAAAGCGCTTCCAACAACACGGACGTTATTTTTTGATCCGGGCGTGCAAAACAATTTTATTTCACAACGCAGCAAAACGAACCAGCCAGTCTGCGGACACAAAGAATCCGCTTGCGCCTGAAGCCTGCTCCCGCTGAAGCTGTCTGCTCATACATTTCTATGAGCACAGTGATTGTCACCGGCGCAGCCGGATTGATCGGTTCGGAAAGCGTCAAACGATTTGCTCTTGAAGGCTTCAAGGTCGTCGGCATTGACAACGACCTGCGTCAATGGTTTTTCGGCAAGGAAGCGTCCACGTTGGCCAACCGGCAAAAACTCATCGCCACCGTGCCGGGTTATGAACACCACGATTTCGATATCCGCGACCGGCAAGAGGTCGAAAATCTGTTTCGCCGGCTGGGCAAGGACATCGCCTTGATCATTCACACTGCGGCGCAACCGTCGCACGACTGGGCGGCGCGCGACCCGCACGCGGACTTCAGCGTCAATGCCGCCGCCACGCTCAATTTGCTGGAAGCCACCCGCCAGTTTTGCCCCGAAGCGGTCTTCATTTTCACCTCCACGAACAAGGTTTACGGCGACACGCCGAACCGCCTGCCGCTCGTTGAATTGGAGAAGCGTTGGGAAATCAAAGCCGGCCACGAATACGAACCCGGCATTTCGGAAACGATGAGCATTGACCAGACCAAGCACTCGCTGTTCGGCGCGTCCAAAGTCGCCGCCGACGTGCTGGTGCAGGAATATGGCCGTTATTTCGGGATGAAAACCGCCTGCTTTCGCGGCGGCTGCCTGACCGGCCCGGCGCACGCGGGCACGGAGCTGCACGGCTTCCTCGCCTATCTCATGCGTTGCACGGTTGATGGCACGCCCTATCGCGTGTTTGGCTACAAAGGCAAACAGGTGCGCGATAACATTCACAGCCATGATCTGGTCGAAATGTTCTGGCAATTTTTTCAAAAGCCACGCGCCGGCGAAGTTTACAATGCCGGCGGCAGCCGCCTCTCGAACTGCTCCATGCTTGAAGCCATCGAGCTGTGCGAACAAATCAGCGGCCGCAAATTGAAATGGACCTACGTCGAAGATAACCGCATCGGTGACCACATCTGGTGGATCAGTGACGTGCGAAAATTCCAATCGCATTATCCCAATTGGAAATTCAGCTACGGTCTGTGGAACATTTTGGAGGAAATCCACGCCGCCTGCCGGGCTGGCTGAATGAAACCGACCTTTCCAGAAAGTATTTTGGTCACCGGCGGCGCAGGCTTTGTCGGCAGCAGCCTGGCGCTCCACCTCAAAAGCCGCCAACCGCGCACGCGGATTGTGTGCATGGACAATCTCTACCGGCGCGGCTCGGAACTGAACCTGCCCCGATTCCAAGCGGCCGGCGTGGAATTTGTGAAAGGCGACATCCGCTTCGCCAAGGATTTTCCGCCCGGCCCGTTTGAATTCTTCCTGGAATGTTCCGCCGAACCGTCCGTGCTGGCGGGCTATGGCGAATCGCCGGATTACCTGATGGAAACCAATTTCCTGGGCACCTACCGCTGTCTGGAGCAGGCCCGCCGCTGGAAAAGCAAATTTCTGTTTTTCTCCACCAGCCGGGTTTATCCCCTGCAAATTTTGGCACAGCATCCGTGGCAGGAGCAACCGACGCGTTTTGCGTGGACCGATGTGTCCGGCGCGGCGATTTCCTCGCACGGCGTCCGTGAAGATTGTCCGATGACCGGAGCGCGTTCGCTTTACGGTCTGACCAAATTCGCCAGCGAAGGTTTGATTGAGGAATATCGCCATGGCTTCGGCCTGCGCGCCGCCATCAATCGCTGCAGCGTCATCGCCGGGCCATGGCAGATGGGCAAGGTGGATCAAGGCGTGGTGGCGCTCTGGGTGCTCAGGCATTTTTTCCGCCGGCCGCTTCAATACATCGGTTACGGCGGGACCGGAAAGCAGGTCAGAGACGTGTTGCACGTGGCCGACCTTTGCGAATTGGTCGAAGAGCAAATCTCCAGCTTCGACCGTTGGGACGGCTGGCTCGGCAACATCGGCGGCGGGCTGGAAATTTCCGTTTCACTTCGAGAACTCACCGCTGCCTGTCAAAAGATTGTCGGACACGAAGTGCCGGTTGGCGCCGAACCGGAGAACCGTCAGGCCGATTTGCGGATTTTTATCGCCGACTGCTCGCAATTGTTCGCGCGCACCAGTTGGCGGCCCAAACGCAGCGTGACCCAAACTGTCACGGACGTCCTTGAATGGGCGCGTAAACACGAAAAGGCATTGCGCCCGCTCGTATGAAAGATGATCCACGTGCAGGGAAATTGCTGCAAAGCGGCATCATTTTCGCCGCGATGGGTTTCTTGGCCACCTGCGTCCATTACCTCTTTCAAGCCATTGTCAGCCCGCAACTCGGCGGCACGTCCGGCGAATACGGCCTTGTTCTGGCCACACTCGCGTTCGTCGGTTTTCTTGGCCTGCCATTGAACATTGCTGTCCAGGCGGTTACGCATTACATCGCGCGCTTTCATTTCAGCGGCGACGATGCGCGGCTTCACGGACTGCTCGGCGGCTGCCAGAAATTTCTTTTTCATGTCACCATCGCCGGCTCGATCCTCGCCGCCATACTCGTCAAGCCATTGGGCGATTTTTTTCACATTCCGCGCGTCAGCCTCACACTCATCGCGTTGGCTTGCGTGTTAGGCAGCCTGTGGGCGTCCTACGCGACGGCACTGTGCCAAGGACTCGGCTGGTTCAAGCGGCTCGCCTTCATCGGCCTGCTGGCCGCAGTGCTGCGGGTCTTGTTCGGTGGACTGACCACCCGCTTCTGGCCGGTCGCCGAATGTGCCGTCGCCGCTTCGGCCGTGATGCTGTCGGCCAATTTGGTTTTGTTGCTCTGGCGAAAGGAATTCCCCAGGCGGACGGACACCGCAACTTCCCCATGGACGCCGGAGTTTAAACAATTCCTCGTCGTCAGCGCCGCGTGGGCGGTTGGTTCATACTTCTGCACCCAGGGCGATCTGCTGGTGGCCAATAAGTTTTTTGCCAAAGGCGCACTCGACGCCTACGGCTCCGCCGGCCTGTTCGCCCGCGCCCTGCCCACTGTCGTCGGGCCGCTGCTGACCGTTTTGTTCACCCACCGCTCCAAGCGACACCACCATGATGACGACACCTTGCGCGAACAGTTGAAATTGATGGGCCTCTACGCCACTGGATTGGTTGTTGGTGCGCTCTGCTTGTTTTTGCTGCGCGGATTCTGTCTGCGATTGCTCAGCCGCAACACGCCGGAAGCCGCCGATATGATTGGCCGGCTTTCCGTGACAATGGTCTTCGTCGGCTTGCTGCAGGCGCTTGCCTACTGGTCGCTGGCCAGCCGCTGGATAAAAATATCCCTGCTCTATGGCGGACTCGGACTCGCCTACTGGCTCGCGCTTTTTGCCTTTGGAAAATCTCCGGATGCCTTGCTGCAAACGATGCCCATCGCCGCCGGGCTGGCCTTCGGTGCGCTATTTCTGGCCTGGTTCATCGCGATGCGCGCCCACAAAATTGGCGCGCCGAAACAAAGCTGATTTGAATTCGGCCTGGGTTTCGTTCAAACTTGCCTTATGCCGTCCGGTCCGAAACATCCGCCGTGCGTCAGTTTCATCATGCCGACACTGAACGCCGGAGCTTTGCTGGACAACTGCCTCGCCTCCATCGCGCGCCAGACCTGGCCGCCGGACTGCCGTGAAATCATCCTCGCCGATGCGCATTCGACGGACTCGACCCGCGAAATCGCCAAAAAATACGGCACGCTCGTCGTTGACGACGACGGCAAAAACATGGAGGAAGGCAAACGTCTCGCGCTCCGCCATGCCACCGGCGAATTCATCGTGTTCGTGGACGCCGACAACGAAATCACCCACGCCGACTACATTGAACTGGCGGTGACGGCGCTCGCGGCCAATCCACAGGCACTGGGCGTGGAGGGTTATTATCTGCCATCGCCAAAAATGAGTTCATTCTGCGCCTATCTCACGCATTTGCTGCATATCAGCGACCCGATGGCCTGGTTGATGAGCGCGCATCCACAACTCGTCGCGCGCGAGGGCGAGGTCGAACGCTGGGCCCTGCCCGGTGATTCGCTTTCTTATCCGCTCGGCGCCAACGGCTTTGTTTTCCGCCGCGCCGATTTGCAGTCCGTGAAGGCGGACGAAAAATTTCAGGATACGCACGTCGCGCTGTTCCTGATGAAAAATGGAAAACGCGAATGGCTGCGGATTCGCGGACGCGGCGTCTATCATTATTACGTGCAAACCTGGTGGGGTTTCGTGAAAAAGCGCCGCCGGGCCACGGTGCATTTTTTGCGCGTGCAGGAGGAAATGCCCGTGAACTGGATGAAGGAAAGACCACTGGTGCCGCTTTGGCTGGCGACGGTTTATTGCATTACCTTCATCGGCCCGTTCTGGCACACGTTGCGCGGCGTCATTCGGGACCGCGATGCGCGCTGGCTCTGGCATTTGCCGGCGTGCCTCGGCAGCGTCCTCGGCAACGCGTGGGGCGTGTTGACTTACAAGCGCCGCGGCAAGGACAAAAAGCTCATTGCGGAATTGCAGGTGAAACAGAACCTGAAATCTTGAGTTAAATGGAAGAACCCATTTCATCCTCCAACGCGAAATCTCCCGCCGCCACCGGTTCGTCGCGCCGCCCCCGCGTGGTCTTTTTCGTCAATGGCATTTTTTCCGAGCAAATTGGCGGTGGCGATATTTTTTTTGCGTACCTTGCGCGCGCGGCCTTGGACGCGGGTTATCCCGTACACTTCTTCGGTGGCCACGCATTGAAGCGGTACCTCCAACGCGAAGGTCTTCCACTCAATCTCACGTTGACAGACCACGGCATCGCCAAGCTGGGTGACGCGGGGCGGTTGAGCGGTCAATTGCGATTGTTCCTGGATTTCAGCCGGCGGTTTGCCCGGACCATGCGATTATTATCCGAGGTACAGCCGGACGACATCGCTTACGGTGTATCCGAGTATTGGTTTGACACGATTCCCGTGATGCGCTGCCGCGCCCGACAAAAGGCATTTCACCTGGGCATGATGGCGCCACGGTTGCGTGAAGTTTTGTTCAAATCCCGGGCGGATGTCACGACGCTGCGGTTGCCGGCGTTTTATTTCTGGTTGAGCCAGCAGTTTTCGGGGCGATTGTTCCGATTTTGCCGGGGCGGCGTGATCACTTATCCGCATCCTGAAATCCGGGATTATCTGATGAAGTTTGGCCACCGCGAGTCCGCCTTGTGGTACATACCCAATGGCAGTGATGTAGCGATGGCCGACCGTGTGCCGGGGCAGCCGAAACAATACGACGTGGCCTGGATGGGACGCGTGCACCCGCAGAAAGGCATTGATGATTTGCTGGCTACACTGGCGTGGCTGAAACAACAAGTGCCGGACTTCCGCGCCGTCATCATCGGCAAAAGCCAGGACAAGCTCGAACCCGTGATTGGCCGGATGGGTCTGTCAGAACATGTGACGTTTAGCGGGCTGGTTTCCGAGGAGGAAAAATTTCGTCTGCTCAAAAGCAGCCGGGTGTTTGTGATGCCCAGCCGTTACGAAAGCTGGGGCATCGTCGTGGGCGAGGCGCTCGCGTCGGATGTGCCGGTGGTGGCTTACGATTTGCCCTGTTACCGGCCCGTTTTCGGAGATTTCGTGCGCTATGTGAAATGCTTCGACAGCGACGGCTTCAAACGCGCCGTCGAGGACGAGGTGCGCCGGCAGCGTGCGGGACGCAATTATCTCGCGGCGTTGAATCCCGGCAAACTGAAGCAGGCGATGGACTGGTCAACCGCCCAGAAAAGTTTCCTTTCGCTTCTACAAAAACTGGCCGCTAACGGGGCGGTGACAGGTCGAACCACCAGTTAAACTTTGCCGCGTCGCGCGGAATCGAATACGCTTGCGCTTTGAGCCGGGCGTCACTTTCTATGTGCCAGACAGCCACGTTATCCGGTCACCAACAGCTTCCGACGGGACACAAAAAACAGTCCTGCACAGACTAAGAGGAACGCATAAGCCTGGGGTTCCGGCACAACTTCGACTACGCCATAAATGCCTCCAGCATCGCCCCCACCGGTGTTCGATAAATCATTCCAGGATGCAAGCGGCGACGCGTCTTGCGGGCCTCTCATGGAAGCATAGTATTCGCCACCATCGCCGTTGTTTGGTTCACCGGGGTACCAGTCAGTGTATGTCACCGGTTCACCGTCAGCCCAAATAAAATCCGCGGCGTGTTGCGCACCGGAGCCGTCGTTTAGCACAGGGTCATAGAGGCCAATCCACAAACTTGGATCGCTGTTGCCAGTCAGGGTTGTAGCCAAGGTTGTAAATGTGTTGAATATCCATTGGTTCTCGGTGGCATCATTGATGGTTATCAAGTTGCCACCAAGGGTTTGGGCAAACGCTTCGGAATCGGTCCAAGAGCCCGATGAGAGGAGGTAATCGGTGTCCCCATTTTCTGGATTCACAACGGGTGACCCCAGGGTGTAAATCTGGGCTTGCGACACGAGGGAAGTTGTAATTAAACCGGTGATTGCTAATAGCTGGGAGAACGTTTTCATAGAATTTGGTTGAGTGATTATGATTGTTACGATTGCTACGCCTTTCGAGCCATAGGATTTTAGCTTGTCGGGATTGGGTGTCAATGAAAAAATTGCGTTCTGCGCGGAATCGTGTTGACTCAGGATAAATGTTACCGGGACGGGGAGCTGGACGAGGGGTTTAGCTCTTCGTTGACTCAAGATCGTGGTTACCCAAGCAACGAACATGAGTCGGCCCAGCAAACGGGAGTATTTAACCAAAATCCACGGTCGTTATCAGCGCGCCGGTCGCGAGCACAAAAGCCGCATTCTGGACGAGTTCTGCGCCATTTGCGGTTATCACCGCAAAGCAGCGCTGCGACTGCTTAACCGCTCAGTGCTCCAGCCGCCCCGGCGCAAGCCAGGTCCCCCGCCGACCTATAAGCCAGCGGTGGTGCTGCCGCCACTCAAAGCGATCTGGCTGGCCAGCGATCAACTGTGCTCCAAGCTTTTGCAGGCGGCCTTGCCCGAATGGCTGGACTTCTATGAACAGACGCACGGGGCCTTATCTGCGCCGCTGCGTCAGCAGTTGCTGACCATCAGTCCGGCCCAGATCGACCGGCTGTTGCGGCCGGTGCGCGTGCGTTATCCACGCCGAGGCCTGTCGGCCACCAAACCGGGCACCCTCTTGCGCCATCGCATTCCCACCCGCGGCGGTCCGCCGGATACCACCACGCCAGGTCATATCGAAGCCGACACCGTCGCGCATTGTGGCGACACCACGGCCGGCAATTTCGTCTATTCCCTCACGTTTACCGACCTTTACAGCGGCTGGACCGAGTTGCGCGCGGTTTGGAACAAAAGCTCCAGCGCCATCCTGGACCACTTGCGGGACATCGAGAACCAGGCGCCTTTTGCTTTGAAAAGCTTCCATGCCGACAACGGCAGCGAGTTCCTCAACTGGCCGCTTTATCAATACCTCACCGGCCGGCCATGGCGCCAGGTACCCTTTACCCGCAGCCGGGCCTATCGCAAGAATGACAACGCCCACGTCGAGCAAAAGAACTGGACCCATGTGCGCCAACTCTTCGGTCACGATCGCTTCGAACATCCCCAACTGGTCGGGCTCATGAACGACCTCTACGTCCGGGAATGGAGCCAGTTCCAAAACCACTTCCGCCCCACGCTCAAGCTGCGCAGCCGGGACAAACGCGGCAGTCGCACTGTGCGTCGGTATGAAAAACCGCAGACGCCCTACGCTCGGCTGCTGGCCAGTCCCCAGATCAGTCCGAAGGTCAAGGCGCACCTGAAGGCTCAACACGCTCAACTCAACCCCTTTGCTTTGAAGAAAAACATTGAACAGAAATTGCGCCTGTTCTTCACTGCACAGAGTAACCTCCAACCTGAGGCAACGTTGTCATGACTGACTCCCGCCCCGGGTAACATTTATCCGTGAGTCAACACGGAATTGAATGCGCTTGCAATTTACGCCGCGCGTCACTTTCATTCAAGCGACATGCAACCGATTCTCATTCGCCAAATCACACGGCGAAATCCGTTCAAAATCAAAAAGGTGCCTTGGATTGCCAGGGTGTATGCGTATCCCTTCGACCGCTGGCCATCCTTGGGTACACAGGCGGTTTTTGGCGCGCCGAATTTCGCGTTGTTCCTTCTATTCCAAAAAATTTCTCCCTTCAAGCCGCAAGGCCGGTTTGCATACGCCATTGACGGGCGGGAAAAGCTCATTCGCTTCAACGGCCTCAATACGCAATTCCACGCACTTTATTTCAAGAGTTTCGCAAAAGGTTTCGAGCCGCAAATTTCAGCGTTGATGGATTTGTTGCTGCCCGCGGATGGAGTTTTTTATGACATTGGAAGCAACTGGGGCTGGTTTTCACTCCTTCTGGCATCCAAACCGGGATTTCACGGCGTAATTCACGCTTTCGAACCGTTTCCTTCCACCTATCGGGACCTTTGCAGTTTGATTGCACAAGCAGGCCTGGCCGAACGTGTTCACGCTCACAATCTGGCGCTTTCGGACCACACCGGCTCTGCCCGCATGCACCTGCCGGATCGCTTTCAGAGCGGCCGGGCGGTGATGGAGGAAGCGCAGATAGATGAAGGGGGAATCGCACCCATGGCAACGCTGGATTCATTGAATCTCGACCCGCCCTTTTTGATAAAAGCCGACGTGGAGGGTGCGGAGGCAAAAGTTTTTAGAGGCGGAACCGGGTTACTGGCCGCCCATAAACCCTTGCTGATATTCGAAAACAGCCGGCAGGTCAATGATCCCTGGCGGACGCTGGAACCATTGGACGTTTTGCGGGAATTGGGCTATGACCTTTTCCAGGTGGGCTGGCTTCGGCGTGCCAAAGGCAAGGCCTTCCTGGTCGGTGACGATATTGACCCCGACCCTCAGGATACGGAGGTGTTGGCGTTGTCTCCGTTCTGCTGGGAAGATCGGCTTTTGCGTTACGAAGGTTTGAATATCTTCGCCTGCCACCGCGACAAGATTCCTATGTTGAAAAATCTATTTCAAGAATACACTTTCGGAAACTGAAGGGTGCGCTGAACCAACAGCCCGTCACGAAGAAATTTGCCATGCCATCCGGTCCTAAAATCAGCGTCATCATTTTAAACTACAATGGGATGGCGTGGCTGCCTCGTTGCCTCGAGTCACTGGAGCGCCAAACCATTTTTCCTGAGATTGAAGTCATCGTAACCGACAACGCCAGTTCGGATGGTTCCGACCGGTTCGCCGAAGAATGGTTCCAGCGCCTGGGACGCGGGCGGCTGGTGCAAAACGGGGCGAACCTTTGGTATTGCGGCGCGAACAACAATGGAGCGGCTGTGGCCACCGGCGAATTCTTGCTGTTTCTGAACAACGACACCTGGCTTGAGCGCGATTGCCTGGAAAAATTGTATGAGGAGGTAACAGCCGCAGGTGCAAACGCAGCCACACCCTGGGTGCTCGACTACGACAACGACAGGTTCCAAAGCTGCGGCGGAATGGGTCTGGATTTGTTCGGCCTGCCCACGCATGGCCAACCGCCTTCGCATACCGCTGAAATTTTTACTTCCAACGGTTGCAGCCTGTATATCCGGGCGGAAACATTCCGCAAAATCGGCGGTTTCCCGCCGGAGTTGTTGATTTATGCCGACGAAACCGATCTGTCTTGGCGCGTGTGGATTGCCGGCGGCAAAGTCGTCGCCGTTCCCGCTGCGCGATTGCATCATCGCGGCGCCGCCGTGGTAAACCCGCAGGGAAAAACTCAAACTGTCGAATCACGGACCAGCGAGACGAAGCGTTTTTTGACCAATCGAAACGGGATTCTCTTTCTGTTGAAAAACAGTCAGCACATCCTGCTGTTGCTCCTGATCCCGCATCTGCTGCTGCTGCTTGCGGAAGCAGGAGTCAGCCTGGTCTTAACCCGGCGGTGGAGTTACATGCGCAAATCGTATCTTTCAGCCATCGTCCAGGCGTTTCGGATGCGCGAACATGTGCGTGAATGGCGGCGGCGCATCCGCGGTTTCCGGCAGCGCGGTGATTTCTGGATGCTGCGTTTCCTGCGACTGCGGCCAAGCCGCTGGGCCGAGGTGGAACGCTTGTTCAAATTTGGGCCGCCGAAAGTGGACGCGAAGTAACCGGCGCGCCTTCAAGTCTGCAACAGCGCCGCCCACGAAGGCGGCATGTTCTTTCGCACTTCGACCCTGGCAAACGGCTTTCCCTGGCGCGAACCGGTCTTTTTTGCCCAGGCCGCCATTCGGGCCACCCCTTCTTCCAGCGGAACGTTTTTGATCAGGTCGCCGAAATATTTCCGAACCTTCTCGTGCGCCGAGTAGGCGTGAACCACTTCATTGCGGGCGTCGAGGTGTTTGGCGTTCAGTTCCGCGCCCATCGCCGCAGCCACGACTTGCGCCAATTCGGCAACCGAATACGCCTTGTCCGCGCCCACATTGAACACTTGGTTGTAACAAGCCGGGCGCGCAATGCTGGCGGCAATCACCGGCGCGACGTCATCAATGTAGCTGAACGCGCGGGTCTGCTGGCCGTCGCCGAAAATCGTCATGGGCTGGCCCTGCATGATCTGATTCATGAAAATGCCGATGACGTTGCGGTAACGGTCACCGAGGTTCTGGTTTTCACCATAAACATTGTGTGGCCGGAAGATGACATGATTCAGCCCAAACATTTCATGCGTCTCACGGAGGTCGAGTTCGACCGCGTATTTGGCGATGCCGTAGGGGTCTTCCGGCTGTGGCACCAGTTCCTCGGACATCGGCAGTTGATTGTGGCCATAAACCGCGATGGACGACGTGAACACGAAACATTTCACGTCGTGGTTTACGGCGGCATTGATGAGGTTGACGCTGCCGAGCAGGTTGTTGGTATAATTGAAACGTTTGATGAAATGGCTCAATCCCTCCGCGGCATAGGCGGCCAGATGGAAAACGTATTCGAACCGATGCTTGGCAAATAATTGTTGTACGAGCGCCACGTCTGTGACCGAACCTTCAACGAATTTCACGCCTGCGGGAATCTGATCACGAAAGCCACCGCTCAAATCGTCCAATCCGATCACGCCATATCCCTGGCGGAGCAAATGGGCGCACACATGAGAGCCGATGAACCCCGCCGCGCCAGTGACCAAAACCGGTGAACGCATACGGGGAGTCTATCAGGCAGCCCGGTTGGTGACGAGGTTTTTCCAATGCGACTCATCGCCTTGACACTTGGCTGGGCGCAATCGAGAATAAGCCCCGTTTTTTAATTATCCGTCATTTGTGAAGATTGAAAAGAAAGATGGCGTGTCGAGACCCCGCGGACTTTTCTTCGCGGCGCTGCTGGCGGTCATTTTAGCCGGCCTTTTCTGGAAAAGTTTTTTGCACGGCTATGTCCACTTTTCCAACGACGGCCCGCTGGGACAACAAAACGCCGCCTGGCGGCAGCTCCCGGCTGCCTTCACCGGAAGCTGGTACGACATCAACGACATCGGCAGCAGTGCCGGCGCGATGGCGCCGGCTCCGAGCAACCTCTTGTTTGGGGTGTTGGGTCCGGTCGGTTACGCGAAATTCCTCGCCCCGGTGGCATTATTCATTTTGGGGCTTGGCGCATGGGCCTTTTTCCGGCAACTGAAACTCTCCCCGTTGGCGGCCGCCCTGGGAGCACTGGCCGCGACTTTGAATTCCAGCTTTTTTGCGAACGCTTGCTGGGGTGTGGCGCCACAGCAAATTGCCATCGGCATGGATTTCTTTGCGCTGGCCCTGGTGGTTTCCAACACTGCGGAGACTTCTGCGCTCATTCGCTGGGCGAGACTGGCGCTGGCCGGGCTGGCCGTCGGCGTCAACGTGATGGAGGCCGCAGACATCGGCGCGATTTTCAGTTTGTTTGTTGCGGCCTTCGTTCTGTTCAAGGCCATCGCGGACGAAGGTGGTGCGGTTTGGGCAAAAGTGGGGCGCGGCATCAGCCGGGTGGTGATCATCGCGCTCTTCGCCGGATTCATTGCCACGCAAACCATTGTGGCGCTGGTGGGCGCTGCCATCGTCGGCATCGCCGGTACGGCACAGGATGTGGAAACCAAGGCGCAGCACTGGGACGGGGCCACACAATGGAGTCTGCCAAAACTCGAGACGCTCAGTCTCTTCGTGCCCGGCGTGTTTGGCTACAAGATGGACACACCGAACAACATGCCGGACTTTTTGCAGGATGCCTACCAAGGCGGCGAGTATTGGGGCGGCATGGGGCGTGACCCGGTACTGGACCGATTTTTCGACAGTGGCGGGCAAGGCCAACTTCCGCCGTATAATTATATGCGCCAAACCGGCGGCCAGAATTACGCCGGCATTTTGGTGGCATTACTGGCTATCTGGACGATGGCGCAATCCTTGCGGCGGGATAATTCCGCATTCCCTGAAGCCCATCGGCGATTTATCTGGTTCTGGTCGGTCGTGTTGATCGGCTCGTTGCTGCTGGCCTATGGCCGGTTCGCGCCATTCTACAAATTCTTTTACATGCTGCCGTATGCTTCCACGATTCGAAATCCGGCTAAATTCCTGTTCGTGTTCTCCTGGGCGATTGTGATTTTGTTTGCCTATGGCGTTCATGGCCTCAGCCGACGTTACTTGGAGATTCCAGCGGCCAATTCTCCACTGCTGGCAAGACTTAAGAATTGGTGGGCAAAGGTACACGGCTTCGACCGGACTTGGACTTATTTCTGCGCCGTTGCGTTTATTGTCACTGTGCTCGGTTGGTTGATTTACGCCTCGGAAAAGACCAGCCTCGTGCGCTATTTGCAGACGGTTGGTTTTGGTGAGGAAGACACCGCGAAACGAATTGCCGCATTCAGCGTCGGACAGGTCGGCTGGTTTATGCTGTTGTTCGCGCTGGCCGCCGGACTTTGTGTGCTCACCATCGCCGGGGTCTTTGCGGGACGTTGCGCCTGGCTGGGTGGCATGTTGCTGGGTATTTTTCTGGTAGCGGATTTGGGACGGGCGGATTTGCCCTACATCATACACTGGAATTACACACAAAAATACGACATCGATTCAACCAATCCGGCCAATTCAACAAACCCAATTATTAATTTTCTGCGCGATAAATCCTACGAACATCGGGTTGCCTACCTGCCGTTTAATGAATCACAGCATTTGCCATTCTACGATGACTGGTTTGGCGACCTTTACCGCATCGAATGGGCGCAGCATCATTTCCCTTACTATAACATCCAGTCGCTCGATAAAATTCAAATGCCCCGCATGCCGGCGGATTTGGTGGCTTATGAGGCGGCCCTGTCACCACGTTCCGCAGACACGATTTATCTATGGGCCCGGCGTTGGGAATTGACCAATACCCGCTACCTGCTCGGACGGGCGGGACTTTTGAATGCGTTGAATGAGCAACTCGATCCGGCGCAACACCGCTTCCGTGTTGTTCACCGTTTTGACATTGTGCCGAAACCCGGCATTGACCGGGTGACGCGATTGGAGGAGATGACCGCCGCCGTCAGCGAAAATGGAGGGTGTGCGCTCTTTGAGTTCACCGGCGCACTACCCCGCGCCAAGCTTTATTCCAGTTGGCAGGTCAGCACCAACGACACCGCCACACTTCAAACCCTGACGAGTGCCGGTTTCGACCCGCAACAAACCGTCCTGGTTTCCACGCCGCTCCCCGGCCTGCCCGCCGTGGCCACCAATGAAAATTCCGGCACCGTCGAATTCAAAAGTTATATGCCGAATGCGATCGTTTTAGGTGCACAGGCCACCGCGCCGTCCGTGCTGCTGCTCAACGACATGTATGACCCGCACTGGCGGGTGTACGTGGACGGCAAGCCGGCGGAACTGTTGCGCTGCAATTATATCATGCGCGGCGTTTTTCTGATGCCCGGAACTCACACAGTGGAATTTAAGTTCAGCCTGCCGAGCAAATCGCTTTACATCACACTGGCCGCCATCGGGGTCGGAATTCTCTTGTGCGGTTTCCTGATGTTTTCAACACGCCGTCATTCCCGGCCAGCGACTTGATCGTAAATGTTCCGGGGATGCCGTTTTCGGCGCAAAATCCGGAAAAGATAAAAATCCCGCCACCCGACCAGCGCCTGCCCCGCCAGCGATAGCGGCCAAGCGGTGATACCGCGTGCGGCTTGACCGATTTCGCATGAATAGGTGGCGTTTCCATTCTGGCGGACGCGTTTGGCGTTAACACCAGCACGCACCGCCAGCGGCCTTTCAATTTCAACTTAGGGTGCCAGCTCCAGCCCTTACCGCACGGTTGAAACCGCCCGGCCTGATTGACCACATTGGGGAGACTCAATCCAGCTCGATAGCCGCAGCTCACGCTGACTTTCGTCGCAACGCCAAACCAAGAATGCAAAGTCCAGCGCCAAACATAGCGCTGCTTGCCGGTTCCGGAACCACCATTGCATAAGCAACATCATCGAACTCGAATGACCAGAGGCCCTGGGTCCCGGTAGTGCTGACGACCACACTCGAAAATGGGGTCGTGGACATAATGTTGACATAAGCCGTTCCATTCTGGTCCGAACCACCATCGACTCCAGTAACGGCCGTCCCCAAAACCGTGCCAATGACGTTATGCGCGCTGTCGTAGAAAGTAAGGTAGTTGTTGTTTACATCAACCGACCCCCAAAGGAGTCCCAAATAGTTCTGTGGGGTTGAAAAGCTGAGTGTCGCCGAACCGCCGGTCTCAACGGCGACATATTGGCTGGCATCGTAGCCAACGGTCGGGGATTCCCCAAAATAAGCTGCCGTCGAACCGGAGAAGTAAGGCGCAGTGTAATAATCAGGAAGCCCTCGCCCGCCGGTAACCAGATAGGCGTTACCGGAAAGTGTGAGAATGGACGGCGACGATTCGTCAAACGTTTCCAATGTAGCGCCGCTCACAGAGGGAACGCCGCCGATTTCATCGGTAACGTAAATCTGGGCTTTGGCTGTACCGACGCCGCTTAGGGCCAGAAAACTTGCGATTGAGATGGATAGGTATTTTTTCATGGAGTGCTCCTGGGTTTTGATTTGTTGAATTGATTTGTAAACCAACCGGCGAATCAGTTTTCTAAATACTAAAATGTTCTTTGTCAAGCCAAAATTCAAGCTTTTCAGCAACTTGTAAGGGAAAACCGGAAAAAGCCTCTTCCTCGAACAACAGGCAAGGGGCCATTTTAGACTCTGCTCAATTTCACATCAGGATTGGATTGCCGTGGCGCTTTTGAGTTACTCCACCATTGTGTGACAAGCGGAAAATCCGCCGTTGAGCCGCCGGCGGAATTGGTCCCGGCTTAACCAGGAACATTTCTGTGAAATCAAACTGCGTCGCGTGGTCGGCAGCACGTATCACATCCTTCACGCCCCGTAAAGAACCCGGCCGTTCCACGGCAGAGGGGACAATTACCCACCGGTCACACTCGAATCTTTTGTGTCTTCATGATCATATCCCCATCTCAGCCGTAAATGTTCCGTGGATGCCGTTTTCGGCCCAAAATCCGGAAGAGATAAAAATCCCGCAACTCGACCAGCGCCTGCCCCGCCAGCCATAGCGGCCAGCCGGTGATGCCGCGTGCGGCTTGAGCGATTTCGCGTGAATAGGTGGCGTTTCCATTCTGGCGGACGCGTTTGGCCTTGACGCCGGACCGCACCGCCAGCAGGGCTTTCTGCTTCAATTTTCGATGCCAGCTCCAGCCTTTGCCGCGCAGGGCCTCGTTCACTTCCATCGTCCGCCACTCGTCCAGCACGAGCGACTGGATGCTGGTCCCACAGAGAACCGTCTGAGTCGAGCCATGCCAGCGATATTTTGTCAGGAGCCGGTGAACATGAACCAGCTTCTCACAATGCGCGCCGTAGGCCGCCCAAAAAATCATGTCGCCGATGATGGGATAATCCATTGGAAAACGGCAGGGCGAAGGTTGCCCGGCGGTCTTCATCAGCGTCGCGCAAAAGGCCTGATTGCCAATCTCCGCCTTCCATTTCAAAAAATTGTCACGGGGCAGCACTTCAATTTTCCCGTCCGGCTTGCCGGAGTCACTGAGGTGCTGGTTGTTTTCATCAATGCGTTCGTCGAGCGACCAACTCAGGCCCCGGCCGGCGCAATCCGACAACAGGCCGGTCATCACTTCGTAAAACTGCGGCTCAATCGTGTCGTCCGCGTGAAGGATCTGCAGGTATTCCGTCTGGTCGGCAAAATCGAGCGCGCGATTGAAGTTGCCAAACAAACCGAGGTTGGCCGGATTGCGGATAAACTCGCAGGCGATGCCCTTGAAACTTCGCACAATTTCCTCCGTGCGGTCGGTCGAACAGTTGTCCAGCACCACGACACGGTCGGGATGCAGCGTCTGTCGCGCGATGGATTCCAACGTTTGCTCGATGAATTGTTCGCCGTTCCATACGGGAACCGCAGTGAGGATTTTTGACTTCATCGGAAACATCAGAGGCAATAACGTCCGTCAAAAACCGGTTTGCCGGCGAATTGTTTCTTCGCGGCGCGAAATTCCGGCCAGGCCGTCAGCACCACAACCGCTCCAGCTTGCTTGACCGCCTTTGTCAGACTGTCTGCATATTTGATGGGATGATGGTAAACTCGCCGGTAGGATTCGTTGGCCATCGGATCGTAGGCAACCAGCTTTTTCCGCCCCTGTTTCAACAATAATTCGATGATCCGCGCGGCGGTGGTGTCACGCACGTCATCACTGCCGGGCTTGAACGACAAACCCAGAATACCGATGCGCGTGCCTGGTGCGGTGGCGTGGACAATTTTCCCGACGAAATGTCGCGCAATGGCATCGTTTGCGGAAATGACTCCGCGCAGCACGTCTGCTCTTACGCCGGCGACATGGGCGGTGTGCAGCAGAGCCGTAATGTCCTTGGGCAGACAATAACCGCCGTACCCGCAGCCGGGGAAAAAGTAGCTCGTCATTTTCGCGGGTGCGCCCGACCAGCGCCGGTCCAGATGCAACGCTTGAAACGCCGCCTTCACATCAATGCCGCCGATGGCGTCGGCGACCATCGAAGTCTCGTTGGCAAAACTGACGAGTGTGGCCAGCAGCGCGTTGGAAACTGACTTGATGAACTCGGCGGTGCCCGGCGTCACCCGGCAGATACGTGTGCGAAACGGCCTGTAAAGTTTTGCCACCGCGTTGAAGCTCAAGTCGTCACCGGCGCCGATCACGACGCGGTCGGGCCGGGTGAAATCCTCCCACGCCAGCCCTTCGCGCAAAAACTCCGGGTTGTTGGCCAGACCGATGTCGCGGCCAATCTTTCGTCCGGCCCGGGCGAACAGCGGCACGATGCTGCGGGCCGTGGTGCCGGGCGGCATGGTGGATTTGATGACCAAGGTCGGTTTGCGCTTCGGCGGCAGCGCTTTCAACGTGTCGCTCACCGCACGCTGAAGAAACGAAACGTCCGCCGCGCCGCTGCGGCTTTGCGGCGTGCCGACACAATAAAAAATCACATCTGCGTCCGCGACAGCCTCCGCCAGGCTCCCGCAAATGAAAAATCGCTTCCTGGTCAGTGCATGTAACTGCTCCGGCAGATGCGGCTCGTGAAAAAGCAGCCGTCCGGCGCGCAGGCTTTTGGCAATGCGCGCCGAGGCGTCAAAGCCGCGGACGGTAAAGCCCTTGCGGGCGAAGCCCAGCGCCGTGGTGAGGCCGACAAAGCCCAGACCGATCACCGCAAGGCGGGATTTTGTTGCTCGTGCCATAAAAATTTCAAAAAGCGTTCGACCCCCTCCTCCACGTAAACGGATGGCTGGTAATTCAGTTTCGTGCGCGCCCGGGTGATGTCGGGGCAACGCCGTTCGGGGTTGTGGGTGAGGTAATCCTTTTCCGCAGCCGCTTGAAAAACGACCTTGCCCTTGTAACCGGTCAACTTTCCGCCAGCCCGCTGGAAATGCTCCGCGAGTTGCCGCACCGATATTTCCGGGCACTCGATGCCAATGTTGAATGCCTCGAACCGGTCGTACAGCATCGCCTTGAAATAACCGGCCACGGCGTCGGCAACGTAGCAGAACGTCCGCGTGGGCGCGCCACTGGAATGGATGACGATGTCCTGGCCGTTGAGCACGCATCGCGCGAAATCAGCGGGCGCCCGCCGGTCGGTCAGTGCCATGCCAGGGCCGTAATTGTTGAACGGGCGCACCACCCGCACCGGCGTTCCGAGCGTGTTGGCAAACACCCAGCACAGCGTTTCGCCGAAGCGCTTCGCTTCGTCGTAGCAGGCGCGGGGGCCGATGCAGGAAACGTTGCCGCGGTATTCCTCGTTCGTCGGGATCGCCTCCGGCGCAGGGTCGCCGTAGATTTCGCTGCTGGAGAAAAACAACAGCCCCTTGAGTTTTGTATCGCGATAGGTGTCGAGCAGGTTACGCAATCCCCAGATGTTGGCGTCCAGCGTAATCAGCGGATGCTTGCGGTAAAAGGTCGGTGAGGCAATGGACGCCATGTGCAGCACATAATCCGCTGTGCGTGCGCCCCGCACCGTTTCCAGACAGTCGGTGGCAATGTCGAAACTGTGAACCGCGACGTTGGGATAGGCCGCCGCGAGTTGATCAATCCACGGTGGCCGGCCGAGCACAAATTTGTCGAGCAGGATCACCACCTTGGGCTGGACACCCTCGTCGGTCAGATGGCAGAGAAAGTGCGAGATGTAATAGCCCAAAAAACCCGCCGCGCCGGTGACGAGAACCGTCGCGCCATCCAGCCGCGCGGCTTCCGGCACGAGGTCGCGAAGATAACGCATGTCCTCCGCAACGACGGGATTGGTCCAGGCTTTGAGTGCTGTTTTAGCTGGCGGCATGGCCACGTTCAATTTCCAAGCAGCGTCGGCGATTTAAGCGGCTGGCTCAAGGTGTTTTTGGCACGGTACTTTGGCGGTTGAAAACCGCCGCGACCTTCGCCTATGCTCCTTGGCACTCCGGAGGCAAACACCGGAGGCAAGACTGCTATGAACCAGAAAAACGACCTGTCGGCGGTGCCCGTGTTCATCCTTTGTGGCGGACTGGGCACGAGGATCAAAGAAGAAACCGAGTTTCGTCCCAAACCGATGGTGCCCATCGGCGAGCATCCCATTCTGTGGCACGTCATGCAGATTTATGCCCGGCACGGTTTCAAACGGTTTGTCCTTTGCCTGGGGTTCAAAGCCGAGGTCGTGAAGGATTATTTCCACAATTTTCACCTGCACAACGCCGACTGCACCATCAAACTCAACACCAACGAAGTGACCATTCACGAATCCCGGCTCAAGCTGGATTGGGAGGTCACGCTGGCCTACACCGGCGAGAAAAACATGACCGGGAGCCGCGTTGCCCAAGCCACGCGCAAATATCTCGGCGTGGCCGAACATTTTGCCGTGACTTACGGCGACGGTCTGACCGACGCCAACCTCACCAGTGAATTCCGGCAGCACCGCGAATGCAGGAAGATCGGCACCGTTCTTGGCGTCAACCCCCCGTCGCGTTTCGGTGAAATCAAGGTGAAGGGCAACCACGTGGCCGCCTTCGCCGAGAAACCAGAGATCGAAGATCACTGGATCAACGGTGGCTTCTTTTTCTTCCAGCGCGCCTTTCGGAAATATCTTTCCGAGGATGAAACCTGCGTGCTCGAACGTGAACCGCTCGTGCGCCTGGCGCGTGACGGCCAGCTTGACGTTTACCGCCACCGCGGTTTCTGGACCAGCATGGACACCCAGCGCGACCGCGAACATCTTACGAAAATCGTGGCATCCGGCAATCCGCCCTGGCTCGTGCCACAGCCATGAAATTCACCGAGACACCGCTCAAAGGCGCCTACGTCATCGAACTCGAAAAGCGCGGCGACGACCGCGGCTTTTTTGCGCGTTTCTTCTGCGAACGCGAATACCAGCGGCACGGTCTCAACCCCCAAATCGTCCAGATCAACAACGCGTTCAGCCGGCACCGCGGCACCCTGCGCGGAATGCACTATCAGCTTCCGCCCCGGGCCGAGGACAAAATCTGGCGCTGCCTGCGCGGCGCGATTTTCGACGCCATCATTGACCTGCGCCCGGAGTCGCCGACGTTCCTGAAACTTTTCACCGTCGAATTGACAGCGGAAAACCGCGCGATGCTTTACATCCCCAAAGGCTTTGCCCACGGTTATCAGACGTTGGCCGACGAAACGGAGACGCTTTATCTCGTCACGGAATTTTACTCGCCCGAACACGAGCGCGGCATTCGTTACAACGACCCAAGGTTCGGCATCCGCTGGCCACTGGAACCGGTCGTCATTTCCGACAAGGACCGCAACTGGCCGGATTTCAATCCGGCAACCCAGCTCAAATAAAGCGCCAATTCGATGAAAATCCTCTTTTCCGGCGCCAGCTCATTCACGGGATTTTGGTTTGTCAAAACCCTCGCCGCCGCCGGGCACGAAATCGCCTGTCCCCTGACCGGCGACCTGGAGCATTACGCCGACGTCCGCCGGCAACGGGTCGAACAATTGAAACCGCTCGGTCGTTTCATTCCCCAGGCGCCGTTCGGCTCGGAAAACTTTCTGCGGGCCGCCCGCGAAAACCGTTTCGACCTGCTTTGCCACCACGCAGCCGAGGTCAGGAATTACAAAAGCCCCGACTTCGACGCGTCCCGCGCGCTCCACCACAACACGCTGAATTTGCGCGCCGTGCTCGCGGTAATGAAACCGCGCGGGTTGAAGGCGGTCATTCTCACCGGCACCGTCTTCGAGCCGGACGAGGGCGCGGGAGACGAACCGCTCCGCGCATTTTCACCTTATGGTCTGTCCAAAGGCATGACCTTTCAGTTTTTCCGGTATTGTTGTTACGAGGCTGGCGTGCCGCTCGGGAAGTTTGTCATTCCCAATCCGTTCGGACCGCTCGAAGAGGTGCGCTTTACCGCCTATCTCATGCGTAATTGGAGAGAGGGCAAACCCGCCGGGGTCAAAACACCCGATTACCTGCGCGACAACATCCACGTGGATTTGCTCGCGGCGGTTTACAGCCAGTTCGTCAGTCGTGCTGCCACCATGAAAAACGGCTTCATCAAAACCAATCCCAGCGGTTACGTCGAGAAACAGGGGCAGTTTGCCCAACGCGTTGCCCGCGAAGTCAAGGCCCGCACGCGCTGGGCTTGTGAATTGGAACTGGCGAAACAGGAGGACTTCAGCGAGCCGCTGAACCGCGCGAACATAGAGCCCGCAAGCCGGCTCGTGCCGGACTGGAACGAGCAAAAAGCATGGGACGATTTCGCCGGGTTTTACGCAAAGTGACCTGGGCAGCCCGGTATCGGACTATAACCCCGTCGGGTAATCGAGAAATTTCCATGGCACATTGAACTTTTGGGAAAGATGGGCCGCCAGTGCCCTCACCCCGAATGTTTCCGTCGCATAGTGGCCGCCGTAAAGGACGTTCAGGCCGAGTTCTTCCGCTGCCGCATAGGTCCAGTGCGGGCCTTCGCCCGTGACGAACGTATCCACGCCTTCTTCCACGGCCTGCTTCAAATCGCCGCCCGCACCGCCGGTCACCACGCCGATTTTTTCGCAAACATTTTGGCCGCCGGGAAGGATTCGCGGCTTCGCTCCCGTCGCGCGCGTCAATCGTCTGGCCAGCTCCGCGCGGGAAATTCCGGCCTGCGACTTGAACCCGATGGTTTGGCCGTGACTGAAGAAGAAAGGCTTCAACTTTTTCAAACCGAGCGCGGCGCAAAGCTGCGCGTTGTTGCCCAATTTGGGGTGCGCGTCCAGCGGCAGATGCGAACTGTAAACCGCCAGATTGTTCTCAAGGAGCAGCCGGAGCAGTTCGTGGTTTTTTCCGGTCCACGGCTGGCGTGTGCTCCAGAATAACCCGTGGTGGACAATCATCAAATCCGCCCCGACCGCGATGGCTCGTTTCGCCGTGGCGAGACTCGCGTCCACCGTCGCCGCAATGCGCCTGACGTCACCGCGATTTTCCACCTGCAACCCATTAACGGCGCCCTCATAATCCTGGACTTCTTTCGTGCGCAAAATCCGGTCGCAATAATTCACAATGGCGCTGAGTGACGGCTTCGGCATGACGCGATAAAAGCAAAACTTGGCCGGACTGCAAAGCGTGAAAGCGCCGCTGCCCACGCCTGAAAAATCTCGAATAACCTGTAAATGACCCACCCGCAAAGATGAAAACAGCGCCATTTTGTCCATGTGAATCTCCTCTGATTCTCCCATTGGGTCATTTTCAGGCAAATCGCATCCAATCCCGGCCTTGCGTCTGTGGCCTTTCATACCCTATAAAAAACACATGCGCCTGAAAATTTTCTGTTTGATCGCCGCCCTCGGTGGTTGGTTCTCGCCTTTCCCCATGTTTGGAAATGACGAAGTTTGCGTTGCCTGCGACAAAAAAGTGCTCATCAGCGGCGAGTTCAGCCACCAGCGGGCCTGGGGAGTGACGACGATCGAAGGCGCGACGTGGCGGGGCGGAGAGGCGTTCCGGGAGGAAATTTATGGGACGAACTTCACCCTGTGCGTGTCCGGGTTGCCCGCGGGTAAATATGGCGTCGTGATCGGCGTGGCGGAGGTGGATTTTACGAACGCCGGTCAGCGCGTATTCGACATCACCTGCGGCGACCGGGTGCTCGCCAGGAATCTCGACATTTTTGCCGTCGCCGGCGGCGCGGGAAAAGTTCTCCTGCTCACCAACCGGGTTGACCACGCGGATGACGCGTTGCACGGGCCGCTCACCTTCACGTTCACGGGCCGCATCGGCCCGGCCAAGTTGAACTCCCTTGAACTCAAGGATGATTCGGGACAATCCATTATTTACGTGCGCGCGGCGGACATGATCAACGTCGAGGACAGCGTTGCGTTGAAACAACCGGTCGTCGAGGGGCCGGAAATCTGGAAGGACCCGTCGCAACCGATGGACACCCGCATCAAGGACCTCGTGCGCCGGATGTCGCTCGCGGAAAAAGTCCAGCAGATGCGCAACGCCGCCCCGGCAATTCCGCGGCTGGGCGTTCCCGCTTACAATTACTGGAATGAATGTCTGCACGGTGTCGCGCGTGCCGGCGTCGCGACCGTTTTTCCCCAAGCCATCGGCATGGCGGCCACCTGGGACACACCGTTGATTCATCAGGAAGCGGATGTCATTGCCACCGAAGCGCGCGCCAAGAACAACCGTTACCGCGAGCAGCATCAGGGCGACAGCGCCCAGTATTTCGGGCTTACGTTCTGGACGCCGAACATCAACATCTTCCGCGATCCGCGCTGGGGCCGCGGCCAGGAAACTTATGGCGAGGACACCTTCCTGACCTCACGACTGGGCGTGGCTTTCATTCAGGGTTTGCAAGGTGATGATCCCAAATACATCAAGGCGATGGCCTGCGCCAAACATTACGCCGTGCACAGCGGCCCGGAACCTGAGCGTCATCGTTTCAATGCCGAGCCGCCGGAACGGGATTTTTACGAAACGTACCTGCCACATTTCGAGGCCGCCGTGCGCGAAGGCCACGTCGGCGCAGTGATGGGCGCCTACAATTCCGTCTATGGCAAACCCGCCTGCGCGAACCCGCTTTTGCTCACCGAACTGCTGCGCCACCAATGGGGTTTTACAGGTCACGTCGTCTCGGATTGCGGCGCGATCTACGACATCTATGGCAATCACCGGTTTGCCGGCACTCCGGAGGAAGCCGCGGCGGATGCGGTCAAGGCGGGTGACGACCTCTGCTGCGGCACGGATTACAACAGTCTGACGCGCGCGGTAAAGGAGGGGTTGATTTCCGAGGCGGAAATAGACGCCGCGCTCGGTTACGTGCTCAAGGCGCGCTTCCAGCTCGGCCTGTTTGATCCGCCGTCCATGGTGCCCTACGCGCAGATCCCATTTTCGGAAAACAACACCCCTGAACACGAGGCGCTGGCGCTCAAAGTCGCGCGCGAGTCCATGGTCTTGTTGAAAAATGACGGATTGTTGCCGCTCGACCGCGCAAAAATAAAACGCATCGCCGTCATCGGCGCGAATGCGCGGTCAACGTTGGCGTTGCTCGGCAATTACAACGGCCAGCCGGCGAACCCGGTGACCATTCTGGATGGCATCCAGCGCGTTGCCGGCACGAACATTGAGGTGACCTGCGAGCCGGGTTGTCCGCTGGCGATGCGGACTGGTCCGGACGAGCCGAACGCCGAGACGTTGACCAGGGCGATCGAAACCGCGGATACGGCGGATGTGATCATTTATGTCGGTGGCATCAGCCCGCAACTCGAAGGCGAGGAAATGCCCGTGCATTATGACGGGTTCAGCGGTGGTGACCGCACGCGCATTGAATTGCCGCCCGTGCAGGAGAACCTGTTGAAGATGCTGAAGGCAACCGGCAAGCCGATTGTATTTGTCAATTGCAGCGGCAGCGCCATGGCCATTCCGTGGGAAGCCACCAACCTGCCGGCCATTTTGCAGGCCTGGTATCCGGGTGAGCAGGGTGGACGTGCCGTGGCCGAAGTGCTTTTTGGCGACGTGAACCCCGCCGGGCGTTTGCCGGTCACTTTCTACCGCTCCACCGCTGATCTGCCCGCCTTTGACGATTACTCGATGAGCAACCGCACGTATCGTTACTTCAACGGCCAGCCCCTGTTCGCCTTCGGCCACGGATTGAGCTACACGAAGTTTGATTACAGCAACCCCGGCATTGACGAGCCGTTTTACAGTTCCGACGGCACGGTGAAAGTTTCGTTCACTCTGAAAAATACCGGCGCGCGTGCCGGCGACGAAGTGGCGCAGGTGTATTTCCGGCACGTGCATTCCACGCTGCCACAACCGAAGCTCGCGCTTTGCGGCTTTGCGCGCGTCCATCTGGAGCAGCGTCAGGGGGTGAATGTCACCGTAAACATTCCGGTGGAACGGTTCCGTTACTGGGACACCGCCAAAAAACAATACGCCGTCGAACCGGGCGACTACGAACTCATGATCGGCGGGGCGTCGGACGACCTCCGGCTGCGCGTGCCTTTCAAGGTCATGGCGCAATAATCGGGTCGCGAATTTATCAAACCAAGCGCGAGCCGCCAGCCCGGCGCGGGGCGGACAACTTTGTTACTTCACGCCGGATCGGAGATCGGCGCCCCAGATTTGCTGTTTCCCGCGGTGGCCGCGTCAAGGGCATATTGCCCAAATGCTGGGAGCGCGGACTGCCGAGTCCGCGCGTTCGGGCGACTTCGTGATTCCAGTTTGTTTCTGCAGGTGCGGCTCACGCGGACATGGCTGTCCGCGCTCCGTTTTGCTTTCGGCAACACGCCCGGCATATTGCGCCCCAACGCAGCGTTTTTCCTTGCCCGGATGGGCTGGTTTCCCCTATTTGTCTGGAAAAATTTGAGAAGCTGATTCCCGGCGTTCCATAAGTTCAACGGAACAGGCTTGCGAACACAAAATATAATATGAAAACAAAACGACTCGTTGAAAAAGACCCGCCCCTGAAAACGGACGACTTGATCCTCATTACCGGCGCGGGCGGGTTCATCGGCGGCAACCTCGCGCTCTACTTCACGAAAAACGGGTTCACGCGGATTCGCGCCGTGGACAAGAAACCGCTTTATGAATGGTATCTCAAGGTGCCGGGCGTCGAATCGCTCTGCCTCGACGTTAGCCAGGAAGACAATTGCCGGCGCGTCTGCGAAGGCGCGGTGGAGGTCTATCAACTGGCGGCCGACATGGGCGGCATGGGTTTCATCGAACGCTTCCGCGTCGAGTGCCTGCGCAGCATCCTCATCAACACTCACATGATTGAGGCCGCCTATCGCGCCGGGGTCCGCCGCTACTTTTATTCCTCGTCCGCCTGCGCCTACAACACCGACCTGCAGCAGGACCCAAACGTCCGCGCATTGAAGGAATCCGACGCCTACCCGGCGATGGCCGAGCGCGGTTACGGCTGGGAGAAGCTCGTTTCCGAAATGTTCTGCCAGGAATACTGGGTCGAACGCGGGATGAAAACTCTGATCGCCCGTTTCCACAATGTCTATGGTCCGCATGGCACCTGGGACGGCGGGCGCGAGAAAGCCCCCGCTGCGCTGTGCCGCAAGGTCATTGAGGCCATTGATACCGGCCGGAAGAGCATCACCATCTGGGGCGACGGCACGCCGACCCGGAGCTTCATGTATATTGACGACTGCGTGAAGGGCATTGACATGATCATGCACTGCGATCGCTTGATTGCCACGCCCATCAACCTCGGCACCAGTGAACTGGTCTCCGTCAACGAACTGCTTTCAAAGATTGAGAAGATTGCCCGTGTGAAACTCAAACGGCATCACGACCTGACCGCGCCGCGCGGCGTGGCCGGGCGCAACAGCGACAACACGTTCATCAAAAAAGTTCTGGGCTGGGAACCGAACACGCCGTTGGACGAGGGCCTGGCCGTGACCTACAAGTGGATCAAGGAACAGTATTCCAACCGCAAAAAAGGCAAACGCGTTGTGGAATAAGACCGGTTCCCGGAGTTAACGAGTAAGATTTGCCTGTCGGTAGGGCCACGCCGCCGGGCGGCCACGCAGACCAGCAGCGCCGCACTTCCCTTGCTCCGATTGAAACACGCCCGCGTCCAGTTTGCCCGGATGTTCCAGCACCGGCCTGCGCGGGTTTCAGGTTGAATTCATTTCCGCGCGTTGCGGGCGTCGTTCAGCGCGTGGTCGGCGGGAAGGTCTTGACCGGACCAGGCCTTGCGCGAAGTCCAATCGGTCGCCGGCGCGCTCCAAAACGGATCGCCGACCGGCAATCCCAGCGGCAGGAAAACTAACGCGCACAAATACAAACTGCCCGTGCTGATGTAGGGTTCCGCCAGAGCGGGTTGATGGCCGGCCAGACCAACGCGTAACCAGCCGTCGGCGTCAAACGTGCCCGGCGCCTCCAACGTGCGGCGCATCACCGCCGTCAACGCCGCGCGGACCTGCGACGGTTCGACGCCTCCGGGCAGTTCACGGCGCAATGCCATCTGGCCGAGAAGCTGAAACGCGCCGCAGCGATAGGCCATGGACCGGCCCAGCACTGGATAGCTGCCGTCGGGCGCAATCAGGCGCTCCTGCACCGCCGCGTAACGGCGCGCCCGCCGCAGCGCTTCGTCGTGTGCGCCGGCCCACCGATTCGAGACCTTGCCGATGTGTTCCAGCACGTCAATCAGAAATGGCTGGATGACGTAGCTGTTGTAGTAATCCCAGTGAAATTCCGCGCCGTCCCCATAGACGCCGTCCCCGACGTACCAGTTTTCAAAAGCGCGCATGGCCGTGTCAATGCGCTCGGGCTGCCACGCCTCGCCGATGCTGGCCAAAAACGTTTCAATCATCGCGGGGAACAGCAACCAGTTGCTCTGGCCGGCCTTGAGGTCGCGGGTTGATTTCAATGCTGCCACCAGCCGTTGTTGCGCCGGCTTGTCCAACTTTCCCCACAGCTCGCGCGGCGCCCGCAACAGTGCATGGGCCAGGAATGCCGCGTCCACCAGACATTGGGCGCCAGCGGTAAAATTGATGTAGTCCGGCGATTGGGGATCGGTGGCATTGGTCAATCCTTTCCGGGCGAAGTCAGCCAGGCGGCCGCTGAGAGCCAGTTCATCCGTCGCCTTCTCCTCCAATTCCAGCCATGGCGCAAGGCCCGACAATGTGCGGCCAATCGCTTCAAGATGCGTCACCTTCCGCCGGCCAGCCACATTACCGGTCGGACATTCGACCGGCATCCGTTCACGAAGTTTTGCGGCCGCCAGATTGCTCAACACCGGGTCGGCCACCCGCTGCAGCATGGCCAGCCAGTAATCCCGGTCATTCGTGGGGACGGAAGGCGATCTCTCCAAAATGACCGGCGGTTCGGCGGCGCGCAACCCGGGCAGCGTGAGCAGCGCACTGAAAATTCCGAGATCGCGAAAGAACCGGCGTCGGGAGTTCATTCGCGGAAAATAAGCTCACGTATTTCCCGACGCAAGCGCCGCGTGTTAGCTGCCCGTCAAGCCCTGCTGGACACCGATGAACGTAGATTCTTTTTCCTCCGACACAACCCGCGACTTGAGTTGATCGGGAAGCAACGAAAGGAATTTGCCGGAGGCGAAAGCCCGCGAGGGCCGAGCGAGCGGGCGCGAGCGAGTCATTGGAATTAAAGGCGAGGTGTCGAGCTTAACCCTCATCTGTTTCTTCATCGCGTCGTAGCGCAGCGAAGACGGATTGACGCTGCCAAATTTCCGGCGCACACTTGCCCACGTCAGAGAAAAAAACAAAACGACCAGAAAACCAATTTAACCAAAATCATTTCGCGTAGCTTCGGCTGCGGGTCTCGTCAGAAAACCGCTAATTTTCAAATGCAAAGAGACCGCGTCGAGCGCGCGCCCAACCGGGCGCGGCTTGATGTCACTTCTTTGCATGGGCGCTTAGCGGTGCCTCTGACGAGGGTGCGTTAGGTTCGCGCCCCTTCTGTTATCAGAATTTCCGTGGTTGCGGTTGCGCCAGGGCGCAATGGCTGAAAACAACCAACAGGAATCCTCCAAAGTCCGCTACGGGCTGGACAATCCGCATCCGCTTTCTCAACTCAAGACCGAGCTGGTTTGGGATGGGAAATACGATGAATACGGCAACCGGCGCGCGGTGGACATCGCCGGGTGCGCGATGCCAATGCAGAAGATTGAGACGATTGACGAGCCGCGCAGCCGGGCCGCGGCCGTCGGCAATCTGGAATTTTTTGAGAAGGAGAAGAAACGCCGCGATGACTTCCGCAACCGGCTCATCTGGGGCGACAACAAGCTGGTGATGGCCAGCCTGCTGGCCGAGTTCAAAGGCAAAGTCGATCTTTTCTACATTGACCCGCCGTTCGACGTGGGAACGGACTTCACGATGGATGTGCCGATTGGTGACGAAAAAGAAATGGTCTTCAAAGACCAATCGTGTCTCGAAATGGTGGCGTTCAAAGACATGTGGGGCAAAGGCATTGACTCCTACCTGCACATGATGTTTGAGCGGCTCACGCTGATGAAAGAGTTGCTTAGCGACAAGGGCAGTATCTACGTCCATTGCGATTGGCGAATGGTCGGCTCTTTACGCGTCTTGATGGACGAAATCTTTCCACACTTTGAGAACTTGATATCATGGAAACGGTCAGCGATTGCCGCAGGCGTTAAATCGCAATGGAGGAATAGCCAAGACTTTCTGCTCTTCTACTCATCCACCGGCAACCACACGTTTAATCCACAGTTTGGCGAGTATTCTGAATCGTCAAAAAAGCACTACAACAAGCGAGACGAGCGGGGAATCTTCCGAACTGTTCCTCTCATGGCAAGCGGGAAGACTTCTGGTGTGTCAGGGCAGCCGTGGCGGGGCGTTGATGTTGCGGGCCGAGGCAAGAATGGAATGCACTGGCTGAAAAGCCCCGACGTTCTCGAAGACCTGGATAGCAAGAAATTGATTTATTGGAATTCCGAGGGCGTGCCAGAACTGAAATATTGAGACCTCTGCAAAACTCTTTTGAACGGACGATTTGACTGTGCGTCAGAGGAATATGCAAACGACGACCAACGCACAAATGGGGCTGCTGGACAGCTTGATGATCACGACTCCTGGCAACGATTTTCTCGAACGGCTCGACCGCACGCTGGATTGGCAGCCCATCGAAAAGGCATTGCAGGCGATGTATCCGGCGACGACCGGACGCCCACCCTGTCCGCCGCTGGCCCTCTTCAAAATGAGTTTGCTGCAACATTGCTATGGCCTCTCGGACCCGCAGTGCGAGGAACTGGTGGCCGACCGGTTGAGTTGGCGGCGGTTTGTGGGTTTGGGTTTGCAGGACAAGGTGCCCGACGAAACAACGCTGGTCCGCTTCCGGCAACGGCTGGTCGAACATGGCTTGCAGGAAGAGCTGCTGGTGCTGGTCAACCGGCAACTGGAACAAAAGGGCTTCCTCCTCAAAACCTGCACGCTGGTGGACGCGACGCTGTTGCAGGCGGCTCGTCGCGCCCCGACCAAGGAGGACAAAGCTGGCGGTGATAGCGATGCGGGCTACACCGTGAAGCGAGGCCAGCCGCACTATGGCTACAAAGCACATGTCGCGGCGGATGAAACGCACACACTGATCCGACAGGTCACGCTGACGGCCGCCAACGTGCATGACAGCCGGGAGTTTGAAACGGTGGTCCAAGGCGACGAGGAAATGGTGGTGGCGGACAAGGCTTACTGGAGTGAAGCCCGCAGCCAATGGTGCGGTGAGCACGGCATCGCCAACGGGATTTTGCGCAAGCCCAGCCGTGGGGAAAAACTGCGGGACGCGACGGTGCGGGTCAACCAGCTGTTGAGCCGACTGCGGTGCGGGATCGAAAGAATCTTTGGCTGGTGGAAACGCTGCACGGGTTACCGGCGGGTGCGGTATGTAGGGCGGGACCCCAACCGGTTGGAACTGGAGTTTAAATGCGTCTGTTGGAACCTCAAACGGCTGGCGACTTTGACCGGAGCATGAATCAAACAACTCAGAACGGCAGTCCAGCGGACAAAACCGCCGATCGTGGGGGATGGAACCGCCGATGGCGGAGTCTCGCCGAACAAATATTCCGTTGATCAGGGGCAATGACATCAAATCAAACAACCAACATGGCCTTTTTCAGAGGTCTCATATTATGAAGACGAAGCTAAGGGCGTTTATGTGCCGGACTTTTGGGATGACATCGACGTGATTAACTCGATGGCATTGGAATATCAGAACTACATGACCCAAAAGCCGGAAGCGCTTCTGGAACGCATCATTCTAGCCTCATCAAACCCCGGCGATTTAGTTGCAGATGTTTTCGGCGGCAGCGGAACAACCGCCGCAGTGGCGGAGCGGTTGGGGCGGCGCTGGATCATGTCTGACCTTGGCCGGTTCGCCATTCACACTAGCCGGAAGCGGTTGATTGAGTTGCAACGCACGCTTCACGAAGAGGGCAAGCCATATCGCGCGTTCGACGTTTACAATCTTGGCCGTTACGAACGCCAGTGGTGGCAGCGCGAACGGCTCAAAGGCGCGGACGAAGAACATCGCAAAGTCGTGCTGGGCTTTTACAAAGCTGAAGTGCTGCCTGCCAGCAACGGCTTGTTGCACGGTCGCAAAGGCCGCGCGTTCGTCTATGTTGACAGCATCGACAGCCTGCTCACGCGGGAGGAAGTCCGCTCCGTGGCCCGCGCCGCGCGCGAGGCGGGAGCAAAGGAAGTGCATTGCCTAGCGTGGGAGTTTGAGATGGATTTGCGGCTTATCTGCCACGAACTGGAAGCGAGCGAAGGTGTGCAAATCAAGCTCATCCCGATTCCGCGCGAAATCATGGAGAAGAATCGCAAAGAGCCGCCGCCATTTCTCGAAGTGGCCGTGCTGGAAGCCGAGGCTGTGTGCAAAACGGTCAAAGGCACTCGCACAGTGGACATCAAACTGACGAAATTCCTGCCATCGTTGGCGGAAGTGCCGACGAAGGAATTGGAGGCGTTGCGAGAACGCTCAGTGAAAAGTGGCTTCGATTTCATTGATTTCTGGGCGGTTGATTTCAACTGGCGCGATGGCAAACCGTTCGAGCATCACTGGCAGGATTACCGCACGCGCAAAGACCGTTCGTTGAAACTGGTGAGCGACGCCGGTTTCGACAAGTATCCCAAGCCCGGCAAATACACCGCCTGCGTGAAGGTGGTGGACGTGTTCGGTTGCGACACCAGCATCACGGTGGAGGTAATAGTGTAAGTCCTAAACAGCAGATTCTATGGATTTCCAAATGTGGATAATTCTCATCTTCATCGTGTGTCTGGTCTGGTTAGACCGGAGACATTAAGCCAATGACCGAACCTATCTACAACGTTGCCGCGCTTGAACCGTTGTTCGCTCCGCACGAAGAACCAAACCGCCATCGCGTGCGCGCTCAAGGTAACCAACCGGCACAAGCCAAGAAAGGCCGGCGGCCATCGCCAATCACAATCGCACAGAACTTGCGTTCGCACGTGAAGGCGTGGCGGGAGACGGATTATCCTGGGGCGTCCGACACAACGCGCGAATTGCTGCATCACTGGTTCGGGCGCGATCATCTGACTGAACTGCCGGACGGCAGCCGCGCGCCGTTTCGCTATTACTTCTGCCAACGCGAAGCGATTGAAACGCTAATTTATCTTTACGAAGTGCGAGGCATCCGTTCACTGATGCAAACGACGGCGGAGTTCGGCGGGCCGAGCGCGGAGACAGCGGCACTGGGCGTGAATCCCGAAGAGGACCGTTGGGTAAAGTATGCTTTCAAGCTGGCCACAGGCGCGGGCAAAACCAAAGTGATGAGCCTCGCCATTGTGTGGAGTTACTTCCACTCGCTGCGTGAAAGCGATTCGCCTATGGCCCGGCATTTCGTCATCACCGCGCCGAATCTCACGGTGTTCGAGCGGCTCAAAACGGATTTCAAACCGGCTGAGGGGGGGCAGGACATTTTCGACAAGGACCCGCTCATTCCCGTCGCATGGCGCGGCGACTGGAATTTGTCGGTGATTTTGCAGGATGAGGCGAGCGGCGCGGCGACAGGCGGAACGCTTTACCTGACGAACATCCACCGGCTCTACGACACGAGCGACCGGAAGCGCAAAGACCCGGAGACTTACGACTGGATGGGGCCGACGGTGTCACGGGCAAAGGCGTTGGACACAGGCGCGGAGTTGCGGAAGCGCATCACGGGGCACGAGCGCGTGATGGTTTTGAACGATGAAGCGCATCACTTGTGGGACCCAGGCTCAGCGGCAAACGAGGCGATTTCATATTTGCACGAAACAATTGCCGAGCGAACCGGCAACGGACTTGTGGCGCAACTGGATTTTTCGGCCACGCCAAAAGACGATGACGGGAGAATTTTCCAGCACGTCGTTTGCGATACGCCGCTGGGCGAAGCGGTTGACGGGGGCATCGTAAAAACTCCCGTCATCGGACGCGGTAAGAAGTGGACGCAGCGTGCGAGCAATGACGCCTCAGAAGTTTACCAGGAACAATTGATGGTTGGTTACGCGCGTTGGCTGAAGTCGAAGGAGGAGTGGGAAAAGAGCGGCAAGAAACCGCTGTTGTTCGTAATGACGGAGGACACCGCCGCTGCCGATCAAATCTCCAAGCGGTTGAACACCGACCCGCTTTTCCGCGAATTGAACGGCAAGACGACCAACCTGCACACGAACCTGAAAGGGAAAATCAAATGGGTTGGCGGACGCAAGAACGGCTATCCGGTTTTTGAAGAAAGTGAAAGCGACATCAGCGACGAGGATTTAAGGGCATTGCGTGAACTGTCCCGTCAGATTGACTCCGACCAGAATCCTTACTCGTGCATCGTCTCGGTCTTGATGTTGCGCGAAGGCTGGGACGTGCGGAATGTGACAACGATTGTTCCACTGCGGCCTTACACTGCAAAGGCAAATATCCTGCCGGAGCAAACACTTGGCCGTGGCTTGCGGCGGATGACGCCGCCGGGTGAAGCGGCGGAACTGGTCACGACGGTCGAGCATCCGATGTTTGTCAGCCTGTTTCAACAGGAGTTGGAGCAGGAAGGATTGTTCATTGAGACGATAGACGTTGAGCACGTTCCGAAAACGACGGTCACGATCTTTCCTGACAAGGAAAAGAAAGACATTGCCGCGCTGGACATCGTTTTGCCGGAAATCAGCGCTGGCTTCAGTCGTTCGGCAACATTGGAAGGGCTGACTCTGGATGATGTGCGTAAACAGTTCGCCCGCTATCGTCCGCTGCCGGTGGGCGAGTTGCGCACCGAGGAAATTCCCTATGAAGGCCGACATCTCATCACGAACGAAGTGGTCGAGCGGATGAATATCCGGTTGCCGCTTCTGGAAAACGGCATCGGCGCAATTTCATTTTACCGCGAGGAACTGGAATACATCACCGGCTTGAAAGGAACGCACGCGATTCTCGCGCCATTGTTGGAGACGTTCATCACGGAAATTCTTTTCGATAAAAAACTGGCGCTGTTTGACCCGCTGCTGCTCGGTCGTATTGGTGATGCCGACGTGCGCGAACACATCCGGGCGACTTTTGTTCCTTTGATTCTCAAGCGAACGACGATCAAGGAACAGCGGCGAACAGCAGGCGCTGGCCGTTCGGTCGCGCTGTGGAAGCCATTCCAGGTCACGCACTCGGCAACGCATCCGGCAGTGCCCGCCAGCCGGACATTGTTCAACTTGGTGACGTGCAACCGCGATTTGGAAGTCGCGATGAGCCAATTTCTCGACCGAGCGCCAGACGTGGCGGCTTTTTGTAAAAATGCCGGGCCGCAATCGCTCCGAGTGGATTATTTGAGCAGCAATGGACAACTTGCCTTTTATACTCCCGACTTTCTGGTGCGGTTGTCCTCCGGCCATTGCGTTCTGCTGGAAGCCAAAGGACGAGTAGATAAAGACGTGCCATTGAAAGCACGCGCCGCCGTGGCTTGGTGCAAGGCCGCGAGCAACAAATTGCTCAAGTGGGATTATCTCTACGTGCCGCAGGAGACTTTCGAGGCATTTGCTGATAACCGCCTCGACGTGCTGGCACGAAGCTGTGAACCGGCGCTGCAAGATTTGCTCGATGAGGCAGTTGAGCCCCAAATGACGTTGCCGTTCGGCGAAGCGCGCGCTGAGGACGCTGCTTTGAGACAGTTCATTTCCGACAAGGATTTCGGAACGCTGCCAAAGGCACATCAAAAGCTGGTACAACAGGCCGTAAGTTTGTTCGGTTATTTGCGCGGCAAGGAAGGTCAATCGCTCGCGCCCGTGTTTACCCCGCTCCTTGGCCCGCTCGACGAAGCTTCAAAAGCGGTGATGTTGAAGTTTCTTGGGCCAAAAATTCCCGACCAAAAGGAGGCGAAAGAGAAGTTCTTTGCACCGGACTTCACGGCATTGCCCAAAAAAGAAGCCGAAAATTATTCGCGGCGCGGAAAAGATTTGAAACGGACACTGGTTGACCACAACGGCATGAGCCCAATTAGATTGCTGCGCTGGTGTCTGCAACATGCGCGGGAATCGGTTGCACCAGTGGGCGGCGTCTTTGCTGAGGTAAAAGCCGGCTTTTCCAACTTTTCAGGTGACGACTACAAACTTGTGTCGCGCATCAATAGTTTCCGCAACGATTACATCGCACATCAGAACAAAGAACTGACAGATGCGGCAATGGCGACAGGGGCGTTGGGCGAGTGGGTTTATGGCCTGTGCAGAATCTGGCGGTTTTACGGATAATGCTTGGTTTGTCTTTGCGCGTTCTGTGCTTTTTTGCGGCTGAAGTGAATTTGGGTTCGGTTCGCCGGTAGTCTCGCCCCACCATCTGTGCAACTTCGTTGCGGATGTTTACCAGCACGCTGCCGTTACCTGATCAGTCTGCCAAGCGCGGCCAGCGGCGATTTCACGCGCGGCAGTGAGTTTGGGCTTGCCCTGAACCGGCGATTTGTTATATTTGATTAGAACGGAGACAAACTTCGACCCGCCGCAAGGCGCAATGCTATGAAACAGACATTTGGACAGTTTTTGAAAACGAAGCGGCTGGCGCTCGATTTGAGCCTGCGCGAGTTCGCGCGGAGGATCGGGATGCAGCCGTCCAACTACTGCAACATCGAAAGCGACGTGCTGCCGCCGCCGCCGGCCGAAGGGCTGGAGCGCATCGGGAAGGCGCTCGGCCTGAAAAAGGGCACGCCGGACTACGTGAAGTTCCACGATCTGTCGGCGCTAGGTCGGGACGAGATTCCGGCGGACGTGGAGCGGATTGTGAAAGGGAACAAACTCCTGCCGGCGATGTTGCGCACGGTGGAGTATGAGAAGGTAACGAAGGAACAATTGCGCGGCATCATCGAGGACCTCAAAAGTGGGCGATACAAAAAAACCAGCCGTTAAAGTCAGGGATTACCGGCTCTACGAACTGGAACGGATCGCGGCGGACGCCCTCCAGGGCGCTGGTGGATCAAGTGGTGTCGGCCCTGGCCGGCGAGTACGACGTGAATTTTCAGGCGGCGAAACGCCGGATGATCAATCTCGGATACCGGCAGCGGCTGAATCTTGATCTGCAATGAACTGCTAAATGCCCACGCACGACATCATAGACAGCATAATCTCTGCGATTGGGTTGACCGTCGAAGTCTCCATGTCACATCGCGACCGGTTCCCAAAATCATTTGCAGTGAGGCGCTGACTTAAATCTTTTTCAACGCCTCGCGTTCGCACGCGGCGTATTTTTCAATCAGCTTGTCGTAAATCTTCGCCGCTTTTTTGTTCGGACGGATTTCGCTGTTCGGAATCGGGTCGGTGAACCCGGCGACGACTTTTTCCCATTCCGGTCTTTCCCCGGCCTGCACGAGCCAGCCGTGCGCCGCCCGCAACGCCGCGCCCAGCGCCGCGCTTTTGGAAATTTCAATCCGCTCGACGCGGCAATTCATCGCGTCCGCCATGATTTGCAACAGCGGCACATCGTTTGACGCGCCGCCGGTGGCGAAAATACGATCGGGCGCGACTTTCATCCATCGCGAGTGCAGCCGCATCGCCATCATTTGCGCCTCGACGACGGCGCGGCAATTGGCAGCGGCGTCTTTCTCGTCGAGGTCAAAACGGCGGATGCCCGGCTGGTTCACGCGCGGGACAATCTCGGCTTCGAACCACGGCAACAGGATGCCGCCGTTGCCGCCCGGTGGCGTGGCGGTCAGCGCTTCGCCGAATTTTTCCCAATTTTTGATGCCGTAGGCGTCACGAATTTTTTCCCGGGCCAGCGACCCGTTTTTGAAACAGATCAGCGTCATGTAATAGCCCGCCGGCGAACCGAAGACATGCCCCTCGCCATGCGCGTCGGTATGGCAACTTTTCATCGAGCCGAAAAACGTGTCGCTCGTGCCCAGGCTGATGGCCACCTGGCCCGCCTTGATGAGACCGAGGCCGATGATGCTGCACGGATTATCACCCGACCAGACCAAGGCCTGGGCATCGGGATTCACGCCGAATTTTTTAATAAAATACGGACTGACCGCGCCGATGATCTTCCACGATTCGGCGAGCGGCGGCAGTTTCTGCATTAAATCCGGCGCGGTGGCTGCCAAAGCCTGCGGGAGCCAGGCCTTTCTGCGGATGTCCATCAGGTTCATGCCCGCGCCGTCGCCGTGGTCAATCGGCGCGATTTTCCCGGCCAGCAGCGACGCCATGAATGAACTGACCAGCGTGATGCCGGCGGTTTGCGCGTAGGCGTCCGGTTCGGTCTTGTAAAACTTGCGGATTTGCGGCCCGGTGAACCGCTCGAACGCGTCCGAACCTGTGGCTTCGGCGGTCGCTTTGATACCGCCAAGCGCCTGGCGAATTTCCGCGCATTCTTTGGCGGTGGAGGAATCCATCCAGATCGGCGACGTTTTGCGCGAGAAAATGCCGTTCAGATTTTCGACCAGGCTTTTCCCGCAATCCAGATTGGCGAGCGCAGCCCCGGCGCGGCTATTGAAATAAACCGAGCCATGCTGCTGCCCGCTGCCGCTGATGGCGAGGATTTTGCCCAGCGCGACGCCGTCTTTTTTGATTTCGGCGAAGAGTAAATCCAGCGCGTCGGCCCACATCAACGGCGGGCTGTGTTTGACCAGCGGGTCGGGATGGGGCAGGACGCCGTTTTGTGTTTGGTACTGCGGCAGCGCACGGTCGAAGTTTAATGATTTCTCATAAACGACCTTGCGGCGGTCATAGTCAACGACCACCGCGCTCAGGCTTTGGGTGCTGGAATCGAGTCCGAGAAATAATCTGGCCATGAGATTTTGGATGATTCGTTTATTTCTGTTTCGGCGATAATAAAAGACAGTTCGTGCAAATGAAAGGCGCGTTGTGGCGCATCCGGAATCATGTTGGTTTGCCGTTTTACGATTGCTGTCTCCGCTCCCGGGGCTTAGTTTCCTGTTTCATGAAGACCACGTTCCCTTTCTGGTGTTTTCTTGCCGGCACGCTGGGCGCGGGCTTCGGTTTGACCTTGTCCGCCGCTCCCGGCCCGCATGATTATCCCTTCCGTCCGGTGCCGTTCACCGCGGTGCATTTGGACGACATTTTCTGGGCGCCGCGCCTGGAAACCAACCGCGCCGTGACGATTCCTTACGCCTTCGGGAAATGCGAGGAGTCCGGCCGCATGGACAACTTCGAGCGCGCCGGGGCTGTATTACGCGGCGAAAACATCACCAACCGCAAGCTGCCGGAATTCCCGTTCGACGACACTGACCCGTACAAGGTCCTCGAAGGCGCCGCCTACGCGCTGGCCGTCCAGCCCGACCCGAAAATGGCGGCCTACCTGGATCATCTGATTGGCCTCTTCGCTGCCGCGCAGGAACCCGACGGCTACCTCTACACCATCCGCACGATTGACCCGCAACACCCCAATTCGTGGGACGGCCCGAAACGCTGGCTGAATGACCCGCAACAAAGCCATGAACTCTATGACGCCGGCCATCTCTTCGAAGCCGCCGCCGCGCATTACCAGGCCACCGGCGAAACCAATCTGCTGCACGTTGCGCTCAAGGAAGCCGACTTGCTCTGCCAGGTATTCGGCCCCGGAACGAACCAACTGCATCTCTGGCCTGGCCATGAAATCGTCGAAATGGGTCTGGCCAGACTTTCCCGGGTCACCGGCGACCGGCGTTACCTCGACCTCGCCAAATATTTCATAGACGTGCGCGGCAGCCAGCCGGGCGGCGATGATTACCATCAATCCCGCATTCCGCCGGTGGACCAGACCGCGGCCGTCGGCCACGCGGTGCGCGCCGGCTACCTTTACAGCGGCATGGCGGACGTGGCGGCGCTCACCGGCGACAAAAGTTACGTTCACGCCATTGACACCATCTGGGACAACGTGGTGAGCAAAAAACTCTATCTCACCGGCGGCATTGGCTCGGTGCCGCGCATCGAAGGGTTTGGCCCTGATTATTCCCTGCCCAACCGGACCGCTTACTGTGAAACCTGTGCCGCCGTCGCCAACGATTTCTGGAACGCGCGCCTGTTCGAGCTCCACGGCGACGCCAAATACGTGGACGTGTTCGAGCGCACGCTTTACAACGGCCTGCTTTCCGGCGTCTCGCTCGACGGCACGAAATTCTTTTATCCCAACGTGCTCGAATCCGACGGCACGCAGGAGCGCAGCCCGTGGTTCGGTTGCGCCTGTTGTCCGGGCAACATCACGCGTTTCCTGCCGTCCGTGCCCGGCTACGTTTATGCGCAGCAGGGCAAAACGATTTACGTCAACCTCTACGCCGGCGGCACCGCCGACATCAAATTGGACGACGGTCGCGCCATCAAGCTGACGCAGTCAACCCGTTACCCGTGGGACGGCGCGGTGAAAATCACCGTCGCGCCGGACAGAAAATCAAGGTTCGCCATCGCCGTCCGCATTCCGGGCTGGGCGCGGAACGAACCGGTGCCCGGCGACCTCTACACATTTTTGGACAAGGTGAAGGAACCGGCGACACTCAAGGTCAACGGCCAAAACGTGCCGGTGAAACTGGACCGGGGTTACGTCCACCTGACCCGTTCGTGGAAAGCCGGGGACGTGATTGAACTCAACCTGCCGATGCCAGTGCGCCGGGTCGTGGCGAATAAAAACGTGCAGGCCGATGTGGGCCGCGTGGCGTTGCAGCGCGGACCGATGGTTTTCTGCGCTGAATGGCCGGACAATCCCGGCGGCAAAGTCCGCAATTTAATTTTGCCCGACGACGAACCGCTCACCGCCCGGTTTGAGCCCGCGCTGCTCAACGGTGTTGAAACCATCACCGGCAAGGCGTTCAGCGCGACCCGGGACGCGGGCGGCCGGCTCGTGAAAACGGAACAGGCTTTCAAGGCCATTCCGTATTTTGCCTGGGCCAACCGCGGTAAGGGTGAGATGGAGGTCTGGCTGGCCGATTCGGAAAGCAGCGCGCGGGTGCCGTAAAGGAGTGCAACGGCTGCGTCCGCGGGTTCCGGTTTTTGGCAAAATAGCCATATTTTGGCCGATGGGATTTTTGCGGACATGGCTGTCCGCGCTCCGCCCGTCCGGCGTATTCACCCGTTCAGGTGATGGGATTTGCGTTGCCTTTGCCACCTCATTTCTTAACTTCACCTTCATGCAAGCCGCCAAATCGTTCCGCTATTTTCTGGCCACGGCGCTTTTCGTGGCTCTCACTTCAACCCTCTTTGCCGCCGAAACCAATTCGCCGCCCGTCCTCCGTAGCAGTGCTACTGCGGAGGGTGGACGCGAACGGCTCCTGATGGATTTCGGCTGGAAATTTCACCTCGGCAATGAATGGGGCACCGCCCTCAACCTGGCCAAGGCCGGCTCCAGCAGCGGCCCGGCCAGCCGGTCGTTCGGCGACGCGAGCTGGCGCACGGTGAATCTGCCGCACGATTGGGCGGTCGAACTGCCGTTTGACCAGGGTGCCGACGGCAGCCACGGATTCAAGCCGGTCGGGCCCGGTTTCACTGCCAACAGCGTCGCGTGGTATCGCCGCACCTTTGAACTGCCGCAGGGGGACGCCGGTAAGCGGCTGTGGCTGGAATTCGACGGCGTGTTCCGCGACGCGGAAGTGTTTGTCAACGGCTGGTTCATCGGCCATCACGAGAGCGGTTACAGCAGTTTCCGCTACGACATCACCGACGTGGCCAATGTCGGCGGCCAAAACGTCGTCGCCGTGAAGGTGGACGCCTCGCAATTCGAGGGCTGGTTTTACGAAGGCGCGGGCATTTACCGCCACGTGTGGCTGGTGAAAACCGCGCCGCTCGCCATCGCGCCGGACGGCCTCTTCGTTTACAGCCGGTTCAAACACAACGTGCCGGGCGAAAAAGTTGAGATTCACATCCAGACTCAGTTGCTCAATTCCCAGACCAATTCTGCCCGGGCCAAGGTGCGTTACGCAATCATCAGCCCCGAAGGCAAAGCCATTGCGTCGGACAAGGAATCCGCCGACCTCAAGCCGTGGGCGAAACGCGACGTGCATTCGGAGATCGCTTTCCGCTCGCCCGAACTCTGGTCGCCCGAATCGCCCAAACTTTACAAGCTGGTGACGACGGTCGAAAGCGATGGACAAATTGTTGACCGCAAAGCAACCGAGTTCGGCATCCGCACCGTGGCTTTCGACGCAAACAAGGGATTTCTGTTGAACGGCAAGCCTTACGAGCTCAAGGGCACGTGCAATCACCAGGACATGGCGGGCGTCGGCGCGGCGTTGCCGGACGCCTTGCAATATTACCGCATCGAGAGGCTGAAGGAATTCGGCTGCAACGCCTATCGCACGTCGCACAACGCGCCCACGCCGGAACTGCTCGATGCCTGCGACCGGCTCGGCATGTTGGTGATGGACGAAAATCGCCTGCTCGGCAGCGACCCCGCCAATCTCGAACGGTTCAAGGGCCAGATTTTGCGCGACCGCAATCATCCGAGCGTTGCCATCTGGTCCATCTGCAACGAGGAATCAAGGCAAAGCTCGCCGGACGGCGGACGCGTCGGCGCGCACATGCAGGAATTCCTGAAACAGCTCGATCCGACACGGCCCGTCACTGCTGCTGAAAGCGTCGGCGACGATTATGCGGGGCTGATGAGCGCGCTCGAAGTGCGCGGCTGGAATTATCACATCGGCCAGGACATGGACAATTACCACCAGAAACATCCGCAACAGCCGGAAGTCGGCACCGAACAGGGCAGCACCGTGAGCACGCGCGGCATTTACGCGAACGACAAGGTGCGCGGCTACGTGAGTGCCTACGACGACAACGCGCCGCGGTGGGCGCACACCGCCGAACGCTGGTACAGCTTCTTCGCGGTGCGTCCGTGGCTTTCCGGCGGGTTCGTCTGGACGGGGTTTGATTATCGTGGCGAGCCGACGCCTTACTCCTGGCCGTGCATCAATTCTCACTTCGGCATCCTCGACACCTGCGGTTTTCCCAAGGACAACTTCTGGTATTATCAGGCGTGGTGGACGGACAAACCGGTGCTGCATCTGCTCCCGCATTGGAACTGGCCGGGCAGGGAGAGCAAGGACATTGACGTGTGGTGCTACGCCAATTGCCAGCAGGTGGAGTTGTTCCTGAACGGCCAGAGCCTGGGCCGGCAGACGATGACGAATTATTCGCACCTGCATTGGTCGGTGAAATACGCGCCCGGCGTCCTGAGCGCCAAAGGTCACACTGGCGGCAAGGTCGTCGCCGAAACAAAAGTGGAAACGACCGGAAATCCGGCCGCCGTCCAACTCGCGCCCGACCGCCCGGCCATCAAGGCCGACGGCGAGGACGTAAGCGTCATCACCGTTTCCGTGGCCGATGCGCAAGGCCGGGTCGTGCCCGTCGCCTCCAACCTGGTTCACTTCGCCTTGAACGGCCCCGGGAAAATTCTCGGCGTCGGCAATGGCGATCCAAGCTGTCATGAGCCGGACATTTTTGTGCCGCAATCGCCCATCCGCAGTGTTCCCGCGAACGAAGGCTGGCGCTGGAAAAAATTGCCCAACGTTTACAATCAACGGCTCCCTGAAATCAGGACGGATTTCGATGACGCAAACTGGGACGCGGCCAACGTGCAGTCGGACAGCGGTCCGCTGGGGGAACAGGAGCAGGCGGTTTTCCGCACCCGAATTCAGGTGAGTGAACAGGACCTCGCCGCGCAGGCGGTGGAACTTCAGTTCAACCGGATTGACGATGAGGGCTTTGTTTATGTGAACGGCCGGCGCGCCGGTGAGTCGCACGACTGGCAGTCGCCGGCGGTCTTTGACGTGAAACCGTTTTTGCATCCGGGCGAAAACACCATCGCCGTGGCGGTGGCGAACTGGAGCGGACCCGGTGGCATCAACAAAGGTGTGACCCTGCAATTCGCGGACAAACCGGTGGCGCCCGAATGGCAACGCAGCGTGTTCAACGGCCTCGCGCAAATCCTCGTCCAATCCACGAGGGAACCCGGTGAAATCAAACTGACGGCCAGCGCGGACGGCTTGTCGCCCGCCACCGTGACGATTCCATCGCAGCCTTGCACGCCGCGGCCGTTCGTGCCCTGATTGCGAGCCGCCATCCCGGTGGCCGGGAAGGGCGCACCCCCGCACTGCCCTGTTTTTCTCCCTCGCCTCCCCGAAGGAGGAGAGGGCCGGGGTGAGGAGGCTCGTTGTTTCCCAGATCAAATCCCCTCACCCCGGCCCTCTCCCCGCTCAGGCGGGGAGAGGGAGTCATGGCAGTGCGCGGCATGCGTCGGCCGGGAACCGGCGGGCATATATCCGTTTGACAATTCGCCGCTCATTACCTACCGTTCGGTAGGTTTATGGCCAAACATGGTCCTGAAACGCGGCGGCAGATCCTCCAGGCGGCGCTCAAACGCTTCGCCAACAGCGGCTACGCGGCGACATCCATCCAGCAAATCGTCGGTGACGCGAAGGTGTCCAAGCCGGCGCTGTATTATTATTTCCGCGACAAGGCCGGCCTGTTCCAGGCGCTGGTCAACGAGGCGCATGATGAACGGTTCGAGGTGGTGCAACAGGCGGCGGCGCGCGGGCGCGGTGTGCGCGGGCAACTGGTCGAAATCCTCGCAGCCCTGTTTGATTACTTTCACAAAAACCGCGAATTGACGCGCATTGCGTTTGCCACCGCGTTTGCCGCGCCGGGTGAAGTGCCGCCGGACTTGCGCTATCTCGATCGCTGCCAGCGCAACCTCGAATTCATCCGTTCGCTCATCAAGCAGGCTCAGGCCGCCGGCGAATTGAACGACCGCTTTGAGGCTCGAGATCTGGCCTACGGTTTTTACGGGCAGGCGCACCTTTACATTGCATCACATTTGTTGATGCCGGATTATCGCCTGAACCGGCGCGCCGCGGAACGCATCGTGGATTTGTTCATGGCCGGCGCGGGCGCCAAAAAAAGGAGACGGTAAACTTGTGAACACTCGAACGTTGAAAAATATCCTGTGGGGACTGTCCGTCGGAGCCGCGGCGGTGATTTTTCCAGGTTGCGGCCAACGCCCACCCGGCGGTTTCCAGATGCCGCCGCCGGGAGTCGGCGTGGTCACCATTGCGCCCGAGTCTGTGGCTTTGACGACCGAATTGCCGGGGCGGATTGATCCGGTGCGCGTGGCGCAGGTGCGCGCGCGGGTGGACGGCATCGTGCTGCACCGGGAATTTCGCGAAGGCGCCGACGTCACAAACGGTGAAGTCCTTTACGAGATTGATCCAGCGCCATACAAAGCCGCGCTCGACAGCGCGAACGCCAGCCTGATGCAGGCGCAACTGCTGGCGGAACGTTACCAATCGCTGGTGGGCATCCATGCCGTGAGCAAGCAGGATTACGACAATGCCGTGTCGGCAGCGGCCCAGGCTAAAGCCGCGCAGGAAATTGCCGCGATTAATCTCGGCTACACGGAAGTCACCTCACCCATTGACGGGCGCGTCGGCGCGGCACTGGTCACCGAAGGCGCGCTGGTCAGCCAAAGCGCCGCCACGGAAATGGCCCTGGTCACACAATTGGACCCGATTTATTGCGATTTCACCGAATCGTCCACCGAACTGCTGAGGCTCCGGCGCGAAATGGACAACGGCACGTTCAAAACCGTCGCGCCCGGTGAGGCGAAGGTGACATTGCTGCTCGACGACGGCACGACTTACTCGCAGCCCGGCAAATTGTTGTTCTCCGACGTCACGGTGGACCCGACCAGCGGCATGGTGACGTTGCGGGCGGAGTTTCCCAATCCCGATCATTTGCTGTTGCCGGGAATGTTCGCGCGCGGCGTGCTGGAGCAGGCGGTGGAAAACCAGGCCATCACCGTGCCCCAGCGCGGCGTTAACATCGGTCCAAACGGGGTCGCCACGGTGCTGTTGGTCGGCGCGGACGGCAAGGTGGAAGCCCGGGTGATTAAAATTGGCCAGGCCATCGGGAACAAATGGGTTGTCACCGACGGTTTGAAAGCCGGCGAACAGGTCATCGTCGAGGGTTTGCAGAAAGTTCAGCCAGGGATGATGGCGAAACCGGTTCCTTTCGACTCCACTGGCGACAACAGTTCCACACCACCGGCGCCAGCCCGGGGAAATTAAAGGGACATCGCCATGCCGAAATTTTTCATTGACCGCCCGATTTTTGCCTGGGTGCTTTCCTTGCTCATCATGCTGGCGGGGATTCTCGCCATCACGCATCTGCCGGTCGCCCAATATCCCAGCGTCGCGCCGCCGTCCATCGCCATCAATGCCACTTACGCGGGCGCGTCCGCGGAAACGGTGCAGGACACGGTCACGTCCGTCATCGAGCAGCAAATGAACGGTATTGACCATCTGCTTTATATGTCGTCCAGCAGCAGCGCGAGCGGGCAATCGCAAGTGACGCTGTATTTCGATTCCGGCACCGACCCGGACATCGCGCAGGTGCAGGTGCAGAACAAACTGCAATTAGCCATCCCCAACCTGCCCCAGACGGTCCAGCAACAAGGCATCACCGTCCTCAAATCCACGCGCAACTTCCTGATGTTTTTCACGCTCTCGACCACGAACAACAGCATCAGCGACATCGCGCTGGGCAATTTCATTTCGGCGAGCGTACTCGACCCCCTCCGGCGCGTCACCGGTGTGGGTGAAGCCGACTTGTTCGGTACCGAATACGCCATGCGCATCTGGCTGAATCCGAACCAGCTTGAAAGCTACAATCTCGACGCCAACAACGTCATCGCTGCGGTTGAAGCCCAAAACGCGCAGGTGCCGGTGGGACAACTCGGCGACCGTCCGTCGGTGAAGGGACAGGAAATCAACATCACTTTGCAGGGCCAGAGCACGCTCACCACGGTCAAGCAATTTGGCGCCATTTTGCTGCGGGTGAATCCCGATGGTTCGCGCGTTTATTTGCGCGACGTGGCCCGCTTGGAACTGGGCGGCGAGACTTATGCCTTGCAGGCGCGGGTGGATGGCCGTCCGACCGCCGCCGTCGGCATCCGGCTGGCGCCTTCCGCCAACGCCGTGGCCACCGTGAATGCCGTCCGCGCCAAGGTCGCGGAGCTTTCTAAATTTTTCCCGGCCGGCGTGCGCGTGGATTTTCCCTACGACAGTTCCGAATTCGTCCGCGCCTCCATCCACGAAGTCGTGACGACGCTAATCGAAGCCATCGTGATGGTGTTCCTCATCATTTTCCTGTTCCTGCAAAATTTCCGGGCGACGTTCATTCCCACCATCGTCATTCCGGTGGCGTTGCTGGGCACGTTTTCCGTCATGTATGCGCTCGGCTTCTCCATCAACGTGCTGACGATGTTCGGCATGGTGCTGGCTGTGGGCGAACTGGTGGACGATGCCATCGTGGTGGTGGAAAACGTGGAGCGCATCATGAGTGAGGAGGGCCTGCCGCCGCGCGAAGCGACCATCAAGGCGATGAAACAAATCACCGGCGCGCTCATCGGCATTTCGCTGGTGCTGACGGCGGTGTTCATCCCGATGGCATTCTTCGGCGGCTCGGTTGGGGCGATTTACCGGCAGTTCTCGCTGTCGTTGATTTCGTGCATGTTGTTCTCCATTTTCCTGGCGATGTCGCTGACGCCGGCGTTGTGCGCCACCCTGCTCAAGCCGGTGGAAAAGGGGCATCACTTGCGGAAGACGGGATTTTTCGGCTGGTTCAACCGCGGTTTCGCCGCCACGCGGAAAGATTACGAAGGTTTCCTGGCCCGGACCATCAGCAAGGCGCCGCGGTATGTGGCGATTTATCTGGCGATTGTCGCGGCGGTGGGCTGGCTTTACTACCGCCTGCCGTCATCCTTCCTGCCGGATGAGGACCAAGGTTATTTCATCACCAGCATCTCCTTGCCGGTCGGCGCGACCGCGCAACGCACGGTGGACGTGCTCAAGCAGGTGGAGCAATATTATTTGAGCCAGCCGGAAGTCGCCGGCATGGTGGACGTGGCCGGCTTCAGCTTCAACGGCCAGGGGCAAAACGCCGCGCTCGCCTTTGTTCATTTGAAAGATTGGAGCCAGCGCCACGGCGCGCAACACGGGGTGGATGCAATCATCGGCCGCGCTTTCATGGCCTTGAGCCAAATCAAGGACGCCATCATTTATCCCATCAACCCGCCGCCGATTCCCGAACTGGGCATTTCCTCGGGCTTTGACTTTGAACTGGAGGACCAGGCGGGCCTTGGCCATGAAGAACTCATGCACGCGCGCGACCAGTTGTTTGCGCTGGCCGCGACCAATCACGACATCGTCCAGTTGCGCTTCCAGGGATTGGAGGACACGCCGCAGCTCAAGGTGGACATTGATCAGGCCAAGGCCAGCGCGCTGGGCGTTTCACTGGCGGACTTGAACACGGCGCTCGAAACCTATTTCGGTTCGGATTACATCAACAATTTTGTCAACGGCAACCGCGTGCAACGGGTCATCGCCCAACTCGACGCTCCGTATCGCATGTTGCCCCAGGATGTCAGCAAGGTTTTCGTGCGCAACAACAGCGGCCAGATGGTTTCGCTGGCCAGCCTGGCCAGCTTGCATTGGATTTACGGCTCGCCATCGTTGCAGCATTACAACGGCGTTCCGGCGCTGGAACTCGTGGGTTCCGCGCCGCCGGGCAAAAGCACGGGCCAGGCCATGACCGCCATGGAAAATCTGGCCGCCAAATTGCCGACCGGTTTTGGCTATGAATGGACCGGCCAGTCCTTCGAGGAACGCCTGTCGGCCAGACAAGCGCCCTTGCTTTATGCGCTGTCGCTCATTGTCGTGTTCCTGGCGCTGGCCGCGCTCTACGAAAACTGGTCCATCCCCGTGGCGGTGATCCTCGTCGTGCCGCTCGGTATCCTTGGCGCGCTGCTGGCCGCCACATTTCGCGGGTTGCCTAACGACGTGTTCTTCAAAGTCGGCCTGCTGACCATCGTCGGCTTGTCCGCCAAAAACGCCATCCTCATCGTCGAATTCGCCAAGGACTTGCAGGCGCAGGGCAAAGGTTTGATTGAAGCCACCCTTGAAGCGGCACATTTGCGATTGCGCCCGATTCTGATGACGTTGCTGGCGTTCATTCTGGGTGTGTCACCGCTGGCATTGAGCACCGGCGCCGGGGCGGCCAGCCGGCACGACATCGGCACCGGCGTGGCGGGCGGCATGATTTCAGCCACGGTGCTGGCCATTGTCTTTGTGCCGATATTCTTTGTGGTCGTCCGCCAGATGTTCAAATCGCAAAAGCCCACGCACACCATGTTGGCGCCCAAACCGGCCGGCTTTGAGGAGGACGAAGACAACGGCAAACAAGAACAGCCATGAGCAAATATTTTTCATCTCTCATTGCCCTGTTCGTCCTGGCTTTGGCCGGTTGCACGCTCGCGCCGAACTATCACCGCCCGACGGCGGCGATTTCGCCGGCCTGGCCCAAGGTCCCCGGACACGGTGAAAGCCCGACCAACACTGCTGCCGTTCCCGCTGCCGAGATTGGCTGGCGCGACTTTTTCCGCGACCGGCGCTTGCAACAACTTATCGAACTGGCCTTGACGAACAATCCTGACTTGCGCGTGGCCATGTTGAACGTCGAGCAAACCCGCGCGCTTTATCGCGTCCAGCGGAATGCCCTGGTTCCCACCGTGGACGTCAACGCCAATGGCTCGCGCCAGCGCATTTCCACCGGATTCGCCGGCGGCAGTTATGCGGCGACCTTCAACCAATTCAATGTGAATCTGGGCGTCGCCTCTTATGAACTGGACTTGTTCGGCCGCGTGCGCAGCCTCAAGCGACAGGCGCTGGAAACCTACTTTGCAACCGAAGAAGCCCAAAAGAGCGCCCGGATTGCGCTGGTGGCCGAAGTAGGCGCGGCCTACCTGACGGAACGCGAATTGACTGAACAACTCGCCGTGGCCCGGCAAAGTTTGAAAGCGGCACGGCAAACTTATGAGTTGACCCAGCGCAGCTACGAAGTGGGCGTCCTTTCGCAACTGGATTTGAACAACGCTGATACCCAGTTGCAGACCGCGCGCGCCACCGTGGCCGGTTACGAACAACAACTCGCGCAGGCGGAGGATAACCTGGTGCTGCTCGTGGGCCGCCTGTTGCCGGACGATCTTGCCCCGGCCCGGCCGTTCAACCCGCAGGTTTGTCTGGCCGACATCCCGGCGGGATTACCATCCGATCTGATTGCGCGCCGGCCGGACATTCTTGAGGCCGAACACCAGCTCAAGGCCGCCAACGCCAATATTGGCGCCGCGCGCGCCGCGTTTTTCCCGACCGTCACCCTAACCGGCTCCGCCGGCTCCGCCAGCTCGACGCTTGAAGGGTTGTTCGCCCCCGGTTCGCAAGCCTGGAATTTTTCGCCGCAAATTGTGTGGCCCATTTTCGCGGCGGGAACCGCCTGGAACGAGCTCCAGGCTGTCAAGGCCGGCAAACTCATCGAGGTTGCCAACTACCAAAAAGCCATTCAAACCGCGTTTCGGGAAGTGGCCGACGCACTCGCGGTGCGGGTCACCGTCCAGACGCAACTGGCGGCCAACCGGGCTTTGGTCAAGGCCCAACAACAGGATTACCAATTGACCCAGGCGCGCTTTCACACCGGCGTTGACAGTTCTCTCAACGTGCTCTCCGTCCAGCAAAACCTTTACAGTGCGCGGCAAAACCTGATTCAGTCTCAATACTCGCGGCTGTTCAATTTGATCAATCTTTACCAGGCGCTGGGCGGCGGTTGGCGGGAACACTCTCCACAGCCTGATCACAATTTGACATCGCCACCATCCACCTCCCCATGAATCCTGGAATCATCCAACATCCGAATGTCGAATGACTAAACCATAATGACCAAGGAATTCCCAATGACGAATCATAAATGCAATCGCCAGCCATGCGTTTTGTCATTCGAGCTTCGTCATTCTTTAGTCATTAGGATTTAGGAATTAGTCATTTCAACTATTATGAACGAAAATAAATCCATCCCCGCAAATCCGCCGGCGATGAACGGCGCCCGGTTGGCAAAATTGAATTCGCCGTGGTTCATCTGGCCGGCAACCGGCGTGCTCGCCGTGCTGTTGTTTTTCGGTCTGGATTACCTGATCACCACATTCACGCACGAATCCACCGATGATGCCTTTATCGAGGCCCACGTTGTTTCCATCGCCCCGAGGATTTCCGGCCAGGTTTCCGCCGTACACGTGCTCGACAACCAGATGGTCCGCTCGAATGAGCTGCTCGTCGAAATTGACCCGGCGGATTACTCGACGGCCGCCGCGCAAAAACAATCCTCTGCCGACGCGCAGGAGGCCAATTACAAAGCGTTTCTGGCCGCGCTCGATTTGATGAGCGTGAAAGTGGCCACCGCCGAAGCCATCGCCGACCAATCCAAGGCCGACGCCGACGCGGCCCAGGCCACCGATGTGCGCGCGCAGGCGGATTTTCAGCGCAGCCAGGAACTGCGGAAACAGAACACCATTTCGCAGCAGGAATTTGATGCCGCGCAGGCCGCGGTCGGAGAGGCCGACGCGAACCTCGCCGCCGCGAAACAAAAGGCCGTTGCCGATGCCTCGAAAATCAATGAGGCCAAGGCGGATTTGGCTGCGACCGAAGCCTCGGTTGGCATGGCCCTCGCGCAATTCCGTCAGGCACAGGCGAACGTGCGAATGGCGCAACTCAACCTTTCCTACACGAAAATTTACGCGCCCGCCGATGGCCGCGTGACCCGCAAATCGGTCGAGCCGGGCGATTATGTGGAAGTGGGCCAAGCGCTTTTTTCCCTCGTGCCTACCAATGTCTGGATCGTGGCCAATTACAAGGAAACTCAACTGAAGCACATGCGGCCCGGCCAGCCGGCGTTGATCGAGATTGACGCGCTCGGCAGCCGGAAATTCCACGCGCACGTGGACAGCATTCAGGCCGGCAGTGGGGCGGCGTTCAGCCTGCTGCCGCCGGAAAACGCGACCGGTAATTACGTCAAAGTCGTCCAGCGCGTGCCGGTGAAAATTCTTTTTGACGAACCGCTGCCCGCCGATCACACCATCGGGCCAGGATTGTCCGTAGCCCCCAGCGTGCGGGTCGGTTGGCTTGATATGCCTGCTTGGTTAATCGGGTTGCTGGCGCTGATTCTGGCGGGAGCAGTGGCGTTCGTATGCCGCTCCGCCCTGCAGCGGAAACTGGCGAGGCTTCCCCATTAGCCGGTTTCCATGCCTGACGCCGTCTCCCCCGACGAATGGCGTCCGCGCCACAGTCCGTGGCTGGTCGCCGTGGGGGTTATGCTGGCGACATTCATGCAGGTGCTCGACACCTCGATTGCCAACATCGCCCTCCCCCACATCGCCGGCAGCCTCTCGGCCACGACCGACGAGGCGACGTGGGTCTTGACGAGTTATCTCGTGTCGAACGCCATCATCCTGCCGATGACCGGCTGGCTGGGAAATTATTTCGGCCGGAAACGCGTGTTCATAGCGTGCGTGGCGCTGTTCACGTTGTCGTCGGCGTTGTGCGGGGCGGCATTGAATCTGCCCATGCTGATTCTGGCGCGCGTTTTTCAGGGCGCGGGCGGCGGCGCGATGGTGCCCATCGCCCAGGCCATTCTGCTGGAAAGTTTCCCGCCCCACAAACGGGGCACCGCCATGGCCATCTTCACGCAGGGCGTGGTCGTCGCGCCGATCATCGGCCCGACGCTGGGCGGCTGGATTACGGACAATTATTCCTGGCGCTGGGTTTTTTACATCAACCTGCCGGTGGGAGTCCTGGCGGTCTTGCTTGCCCAGTGGCTGGTGGAAGACCCGCCCTACATCAAACGTGACCGGAAGGCGACCATTGATTTCATCGGATTCGGACTGCTGGCGCTGTGGCTGGCCACGCTGCAAATCACGCTGGACAAGGGACAGGAAGCGGACTGGTTCAGCGCGGAATGGGTCCGGTGGTTCACCGGCATTTCGGCGGCGGCCATGATTGCCTTTATCGTGCGGGAATTGACCGTGCAACATCCGCTGGCGGACCTGCGCATTCTGAAGAACCGCAACTTCGCCGTGGGCGTGACGCTGATTACCATCGTCGTCGCCATTCTCTACGGCACCACGGTGGAGTTGCCGCTGTTTCTGCAAACGCTGATGGGTTATCCGGCGTTGCAAAGCGGTTACGCCCTCAGCCCGCGCGGCATCGGGGCGTTCTGCACCACCATCCTGGTCGGTCAACTGGTCGGGCGCGTCCGCAACCGCTGGCTGATGTGCATCGGTTTTCCCGTGCTGGCCACGGCTTCGTTCATGTTGAGCGATATCAATCTCCAGGTGAGCGAGGCCGCTGTCATCTGGCCGAGCGTCATCAACGGCATTGCCGTCAGTTTCATTTTTGTGCCGCTGACCACGGCCACGGTGGGGCATTTGCCCCAGGCCCAGATCGCCAATGCCACCGGCATCTACAATCTCATGCGCAACCTCGGCGGCAGCGTGGGAATTGCGTTTGTCACCACCATGATCGCACGCGACGCGCAGGCGCATCAGGCGCTCATGGCCGGGCATTTGACGCCGACCGACCCGGCATTCACCCAAAATCTTGCCACGCTCCAGCACGCGCTGGTGCGGCACGCCGATCCGGTGACCGCTGCGCATCAGGCCTATGGCCTCATTTACCAGACGTTGGACCGGCAGGCGCATTTGTGGGCGTTTGTGGACAATTTCAGGCTGTTCGGCTGGCTGGCGCTGGGCTGTCTGCCGTTGGTTTTTTTATTCAAACGCATTCAGCGCGGCAAAAAACCGGCCGTTACGCATGTGGAATAAGCGGGGCGTCAACCTCGCGCCGGCGGCGGAAGGCGGCCCGCAAAACTGTTTGACAAACCGATGGTTATTACCTACCGTTCGGTAGGTTTATGGTTAAATACAGTGCAGCATAACCGAGCCGGGCACGGCGTTCGCCAGGGCGCTGATCTGTCATCGGCTCTCAACCGGGGGTTCTCGATCTGTTCCTAAATCCATGTCTGACGACCTGCATCATCAGGAATGGCATCCACGCCACGGTCCATGGCTGGTGGCCGTGGGGGTGATGCTGGCGACGTTTATGCAGGTGCTCGACACCTCCATCGCCAACATTGCCCTGCCACACATCGCCGGCAGCCTTTCGGCCACGACCGACGAGGCGACGTGGGTCTTGACGAGCTATCTCGTGTCGAACGCCATCATCCTGCCGATGACCAGTTGGCTGGGGAATCATTTTGGCCGGAAACGGGTGTTCATCACCTGCATCGGCATGTTCACGTTCGCGTCGGCATTGTGCGGGATGGCGTTGAACCTGCCGATGCTGATTCTGGCGCGCATTTTGCAGGGCGCTGGTGGCGGCGCGATGGTGCCCATCGCCCAGGCCATTCTGCTGGAGAGTTTCCCGGTCGCCAAACGCGGTGTGGCCATGGCCACGTTTTCACTGGCGGTCATCGTGGCACCCATCATCGGCCCGACGCTCGGCGGCTGGATCACGGACAATTATTCGTGGCGCTGGATTTTCTACATCAACCTGCCAGTCGGTTTTCTGGCGATGTCTCTGGCGGAATGGCTGGTCGAAGACCCGCCCTACATCAAACGCAATCTGGAAGCCGCCATTGATTTCGTCGGGTTTGGCCTGCTGGCACTGTGGCTGGCCACGCTGCAAATCACGTTGGACAAAGGACAGGAGGCGGACTGGCTCGGCGCCGTCTGGATTCGATGGTTCATGGCGATTTCCGCCGTTGCGATGATCGGGTTCATCGTTTGGGAACTCAAGGTGGAGCATCCGCTGGTGGACTTGCGGATTCTCAAGAGCCGGAATTTTGCCGTTGGCCTGACTTTGATGACGATTAACGGCATCATTCTTTATGGCACGACGGCGGAGTTGCCGCTGTTTTTGCAGACGCTCATGGGTTATCCGGCGTTGCAGAGCGGCTACGCGATGAGTCCGCGCGGCATCGCGGCGTTTTGCACCACGTTTATCGTCGGGCAGGTGCTGGTCGGGCGCATACGTTCGCGCTGGCTTTTGAGTGTTGGTTTCTCGATGTTGAGTTTGTCCGCTTTCCTGTTGAGCGATCTCAATCTCCAGGTCAGCATGCGCAGCGTCATTTTCCCGACCGTGCTGAACGGCGTGGCCGTTAGTTTTATTTTTGTGCCGCTGACGACGGCGGCGATGAGCCAGTTGCGGCAGCGGCAAATTGGCAGCGCCACCGGCCTTTACAATCTCACGCTCAACATCGGCGGCAGCATCGGCATCGCGTTCGTCACCACCATGATTGCGCGCGGCGCGCAGGCGCATCAGGCGCTCATGGTCGGGCATTTGACGCCGACCGACCCGGCGTTTACGCGGCAACTGCACACGGCACAAGCCGCGCTCGCCCGGCACACCGACCCGGTGACGGCGTCGCACCAGGCTTATGCGCTCATTTACAACGGACTGAACCAACAGGCGCATCTGTGGGCGTTTGTGGACACGTTCCGGGTATTTACGCTGCTGGTGTTGTGCTGTCTGCCACTGATCTTCCTGTTCAAACGCATCCGGCAGGCGCCGGCGCGGCAGGTGGAACTGGCTTGATAATTGCTGAATAATCGGTGTAACAAATTCAAGCGCACCAGTGCTAACAGGATGATTATGAAAAAATCAATTTTAACGAAAAGCCTTTTGATTGCCGTTGGCCTGCCTTTGCTCGCCGGCTGCGTGGTATATGAACGCCAGCCGGTCGCCGCGGCCCCGCCGCCGGGCGCGCCGCCACCCGCCGAAGTCGTGGTGACCCAGCCGGAGGCCCCGCCGGCACCGCAGGTTGACGTCGTGACAGTCGCTCCCGGACCGTCGGACCTTTGGTTTTGGGTGCCGGGCTGCTGGGAATGGCGTGGTCACGGCTATGTTTGGGTGGGCGGACGCTGGGCGCCGCGCCCGCATCCTCATGCGGTTTGGGTGGCCGGTCACTGGGCACACCGCGCTCACGGTTATGTCTGGGTTGGCGGACGCTGGCGGTGAGCCGGGCTGATCTTTCGCGAAAACTTTGATGGCCACCGGCGTCCTCCAACGCCGGTGGCCGCTTTCATTTAATTCGTTGCAGATTGGGGAAAGGCAACGCACATTCCCGGAGATTTCCAGAACTGAAAACGAACATGAAAAATTCTATTCCAGTCAAAATACTGCTCGTCGCCGCCGCATTGCCGCTATTCGCGGGCTGCGTGTCAAAAGCGCCGACCAACGTCGCGCCCCAGGTCGCGACCGCGGACAATGTCAATCTCGGACAACCCACACAACCGCCGCCGGACAATCAAAAGGATGTCATTCCCGCGTGTCCCGGCCCGCGGACGCTGTGGTATTTCATTCCCGGCCATTGGGACTGGCGCGGCCAATGGGTCTGGGTGCCCGGCCACTGGCGGACGCGACCGCATCCGGGCGACATCTGGCTGCGGGGCAAATGGGTGCAGCAAGGCAACGTCTATGTCTGGCAAAAAGGCCATTGGCGTTCCGGCGCGCCCGCCGACGAAGAATCCATGGACCGGCAATTTCCATGACAGAGTGAAAGACACGAATGCGGCAAAGCCCGTAGGGCTGGCATCTTTGTAGTTTGTCCAACCCGAAATAACAAAAGCTCCGTTAGGAGCGATATCGTCCGGAAACAGACAGAATATGCCGCCCCGATGGGGCTGGATTTTTCTTGCGTTGGTGGTCCTACAAAGATGTCGCGCCGCTGGCGCTGCCGGACTTGGCGTGTGCTGCCAAAAACTGCTTGGCATTGGCGATGCCGGTGATTCAATTGGCATCATGAAAACCCAGCCTGCTTGCAATGTAACGAAAGCATTCACCCGGACTGAATTATTTGTGGTCATTGGCGTAGTTGTTGTGCTGGTGGTTGCACTGTTGTTGCCTGCGCTCGCTGCGGCGAAGCGAAAACGTTCGAGGCTTGGCTGCGTCAATTGCCTGCACCAAATCAACCTCGCCTTCAAAACCTGGGAAGGCGACCACGGCGACAGATATCCGATGGACACTGTCCTGAGGGACGAGGAAACCATGAAACTTGTGGGCAGTGGCAAGGCCTTTCTGTTCTGGCAAACCATTTCCAATGAATTGCTTACGCCGCTACTTCTGCATTGCCCGGACGACAAACGGCGAACAGAGGCTGTATCGTTCACTCAAAACTTCAGCGACGCGAACATCAGTTATTTCTTCAGCCCCGACGCTATTGACACATATCCCCAAATGATTATTGACGGCGACGACAATCTGGCCGTCAACGGTGTTCGGGTTAAGCACGGTATTTTGAATCTTCCGACAACCAATTCGCTCGCGTGGACCAAAGAGCGGCATCGTGGCGTCGGCAATATCGGTATGGCCGACGGTTCAGTGCAACAAACCACCGTCAACACTTTGAATTCGGCTGTCACCGCCGCCACCAACGGCGCGCCTGTCGCCACCTATCGTTGGGTGATTCCGTGAGCGCGTAAAAACGGCTATTTCGGCGCGCGTGATTTCTGACGGTTGGACGATACGAAGTCAGCAAAGCCCGTAGGGCTGGCATCTTTGTAGTTATCCATTTAAAGCAGATGAAAGCTCCGTCAGGAGCGACATCATCGGAGTAACGGACGGAATATGCCGCCCCGATAGGGCTGGTATTATTTTGGGTTGTGGTTCTACAAAGATGTCGCGCCGATGGCGCTGCCGCCCGTTTACTTTGCCCGCAGTTGCAATTTTGAATGGCGGCAACCGTAGGCGAAATAAATGACCAAACCGATGGCCAACCAGACGATGAGCCGCGCCCAGGTGTCGGCGGGCAGATTCGCCATCAAATAACCGCAGGACAGTACGCCCATCGGTGCGACGAACCAGAACACCGGTGTGCGGAACGGGCGCTTGATTCCCGGGTCGGTGAAACGCAAAACGAAGACGCCCGCGCAGACAATCGCAAACGCCAGCAACGTGCCGATCGAAACCAGTTCGCCCAGCAGCCCGATGGGGAAAAGGCCGGCGACAAGCATGGCGACCGCGCCGGTGATGATTTGCGCAATCCACGGTGTCCGAAATTTGGGATGGACGGCGCTGAAAATCGGCGGCAGCAGGCCGTCCTTGGACATTGTGTAAAAAATTCGCGGCTGGCCGAGCAGCATCACCAGAATGACGGACGAAAGCCCGGCGATGGCGCCGATTTTGATGAAGTATTCCAGCCAGGCGAGTTTCGGGCCGAGCGTGCTGATGGCCACGGCGATGGGCGCGGGCACGTTGAGCTGCGTGTAATTCACGACGCCGGTAAGCACGAGCGAGACCGCGATGTAAAGCACGGTGCAAATCCCCAGCGAACCGAGCAGGGCGATGGGCATGTCGCGCTGCGGATTTTTTGCCTCCTGCGCGGCGGTGGACACGGCGTCAAAGCCGATGTAGGCGAAGAAAATCACGCCCGCCGCGCGCACCACGCCGCTCCAGCCGAATTGGCCCGGACCGATGGCCGGCGGCACAAACGGATGCCAGTTGGCGTGGTTGATGTAAGCGGCGCCGACCGCGATGAACGTCAGGATGACCGCCAGTTTCAGCGCGACGATGGCGTTGTTGAAATTCGCCGATTCCTTGATGCCGATGACGAGGAGAATAGTGACGATGGCAACAATCAACATGGCCGGCACGTTGAGCACCGCGCCGGTGCTGGTCCAGCCGTGGGCGAACAGTTGCCAGACGTTCCACCAATGCAGGTTCGCCGCCGCCACGTGATCGTAAGGCGCCGAGGTGAACGCGGCGGGAAAGGTGATGCCCAAGTCCTTCAAAAACGAAACGACGTAGCCCGACCAGCCGACGGCGACGGTTGAGGCGGCGAAAAGGTATTCGAGAATCAAATTCCAGCCGATGAGCCAGGCGACAAATTCGCCCAGCGTTGCGTAGCCGTAAGTGTAGGCCGAGCCGGACAGCGGAATCATCGAGGCAAATTCCGCGTAACAAAGTCCGGCGAACGCGCAGGCCAGGCCGGAAAGGATAAAAGAATAAACAATGCCCGGTCCGGCGTATTGCGCGGCGGCGTGGCCGGTGAGAACAAAAATTCCCGCGCCGATGATGGCCCCGATGCCCAACGACGTCAGATTGACCGGGCCTAACGCGCGCTTGAGGCTTTTGTCGGTCAGCACCTCCGCTTGCAGGTCGGCGATGCTTCTTCGGCGAAACAGGTTCATTGGGGAGGGTTCGGCGCGTTTTGAGCCTGTTTAATGGACAGCCAGTGACTGGAAGTCAAGCAAACGTCATCGGTCTCAATGTGAAACGAATGGTTCAAATTACGAAGTTGGTGGTGGTGATTTCGGCAGCAACCGCGAGATGATGATCAGCAGTACCACGACGACCAGCGCGAGAATTCCCCAAAATATCACGCCGCCCGTGCCCGGCGTTTCGTGCTCGCGCCAGGATGATTTCCGGAGTTGTTGCTCGGCGCCGAGCGAAGCGCTCGCTTTGTCCGCCCCCAACAGTTGTCCGGCGACGAGGCTCAGATCGTAACGCGGCGGGTCCACGTGCGGATTGCCGTAATACAGGAAAAGTTCATCGTCCGCTCTGGCTTTGAACAGGATGCGCGTGGCCGGATAAAAGAGCTGGAATGCCTCCAATTCAATCGGCGGATTGTCGCCGTTGTGCGTTTCCAAAAACAACGTGTCGCTTTGGAGCGAACCGTCAAGGGTCAGGAAAAATTCCTTGCTCTTGCGGTCGGGCTTCTGAATCCAGGACGCGCCGCTCAAATTGTGCCGGTATTTTTCGCCGCGTTCATCCGTGAGTTCTTCGTAGAGCGTCACGTCACGCTGGAAGAGCGCCGTGCGCGTGGTACAACTCAGTCGGGTAATGGGCAGGTTGGCTTGCGGCAGTTTGATAAGCCAGCGGCTGAGTTTGGGATCTTTTGCCTCGTTGGTGGCAATGACCGCCGGTGTCAGCGAACGGCTGATGGAGGTGCGCTCGACGACGTAAGGTACCTGGTTGGTGCCATGCAACAACCGCAAGTCCTGAAAGTCCGGCTGCGCGTGCCCGAGCACGGCGAGGTCGAACTCCAATTGTTGCGCGCCGTCACGGATAATTTTCACCGGCTCGCGATATTTCCATGCGGTCACGTCGAGTGCCGCGCCGGTTTCCTCAACGCCGGGCAGCACTTCGGGCGGGCGATAATTCGGATTGTTCGCCGGCAGCGGAAGTTTGATCGGCGCGACCGCCACGGATTTGAGATTCATGCCCAGCGCGGCAAGGTCGTAGCTCGGCGCGGCGCAATGGCTGTTGCCGGTCAGGAGATGATAAACGCCGGCCTGGCGCGCGAGAAACACGAGATAAACCGGTCGCCGCTCAACCCGCACGGCGGTGACGCGCAGCGGCGGACTGTCCTGATTGCGGATGAACAACAGCAGTTCGCGCGAACGTACCAGGCTGTCGAGGGGCAACAAAAGGTCCTCCGACACGGGCTGGCCTGCGACGGCAATCCGATAAATCACGCCTTGACCAATGGTTTGCTCGCGGACGGTGTCTTCCGATACCTGTGGCACGGCGACGGTCACCTGCCGAGTGAAGAGCGGTTCGGCGGTTTCAATTTGAACCGCCACGATGTTCAAGTTGGCCGCGCCGAGATTTAACGCCACCCGTGTCTCACCCGGATTTTCGTCGCGTTCAGTAATCGCCACCGGCAACTGCTCGCTCGGCGCCGGTTCGGTCACAGCCACATGGATGCGAGCACCGGTGAAGGGAATTGGCGGCGAACGCTGATCGTCCACGGTCAATCGCAACCACGGCCACAGGCCAGCCAAAAAGGAAACGTGCAGCCGGCTCGCGCCGTCCGGCTGCCGGAAAATCGGCTGCCCCTGTTCGAGTATCTGCCAGCGTTTGAGGTCGGTGGACCCCTCCACGCGCACGGCCTTGAGAAAACTCCCCGCCGGCGTTTCCAGCGTGACGCTGTCGAGCGGCTGCGCCAGGCCGGTTTCCAGGACGATGGCGGTGTTACTCGGGTTCAGTGAAACGTGGAATGATTTTACATTTTGCACGACTTTCACCACCGGCACGGGGCGTTCGATCAAATAAGGCACTTCGTTGCCCGCGCCGTCGTAAAGCCGCAGGTCTTCGAGTGCGGGGCGCGCGGCATCCAGCGTTTCGACCGGCAGACTCAGTTTCACCAGGCCGGGCGCAGGCACATTGAATGGTTGTTCACGCCGCCAGTCCGCGGGCAAACCGGCGGCGTGGACGGATAAATTGAAAGCGAGTGCAAGGGTGGAAAGGCAAACTGCTCCAAGACAACGATGGTTGCCAAAAATTCGGTTGAGATTAGACCTGCGCACGTCGTGTTTCGACTCACCCCGGCCCTCTCCCCGGGGGAGGGGGAGAATTGTCATCAGCCAGGCGGCGAAACATGCGTCATCGGGAGACTGGACAGGCACACTTTGCTGTTCCCTCTCCCTGAGGGAGAGGGTCAGGGTGAGGGGAAAAACGGTCTCGCCAGACTGGATTACTCCAAATCTATTGGCTTGTTTCATTTTTGGTTTCCTTGTCTTTGGCGCTCACGGCGTAGAAGCGTTGATAGGCAAACGACGCCAACATGGCGATCACCGCCACGCCGAAGAACGCGCCGATGCGGTAAAGCTGGTTGAGCCGGGCGAGGTCGTGGAAGAAGAGTTTGAGCAGCGTCACGCTCAACAAACCGATGGCGCTGTAACGCGCCGCCGGAATTTCCCGGAGAATGCCGATCACGAGCAGCACCAGCGCGAACAACGCCCACGCGATGGAATACGTCATGTCACGCGCAAAGTCGCCACTGAACTGGAACGTGAGCGTCGAACCGGGCGCACTGAAGTAATCGGCGATTTCAATGTTCAACAGCAGAAACGCCAGCACTGTGCCCAGCCCGGCGAGGATGGGCGGTGCGTTGATCGTGTAAATTTGGTTTCGCGGCGGTGCAAGCAAGCGCGCGCCGGCAAACAGGCAGACGGTCACAATGCCATAGGCGTAGAGATACCAGTTTAAAATCGGCGTGTCGCTGCGTGTGTGGTATTCGAGCACAGCGGGATTCAACGCGAGCCGGACGAAAGCGGCGAATAGCAGGCCTGTGCCGGTGAGCCGCAACCCCGGATGCGGCACACGATGGAACAGCCATAGCAACGCCGCCCCTTCGAGCGCCCAGCCGATGGTGATCCATTGGCGGTCGAATTGGATCGGGAAAATCAGCGTGATGAAAAACAGCGCCACGCCGCCAAACAAGGCGAGTTGTGTCATCCGCACCGGGTTGGTCGCCGGAATGGTTTTCAACACAACGATCAAACTCAGCAGCGGCGGGATGGCAAATGCCGCTGGCAGCAGGCCCATGACCTGATTCGGATACGCGGCAGCCACGAGCCGGTGGATAAGGAAAAATTGCGGCAGGCCGGCCATGGCAGCCGCGGCCCAAGGATTAACCCGGTCGCTGAACTTCTTCAGGAACAGGAACGGGAACAGCGCGAACAAGGCAAAGAAAATCAAATACCACGTCAACGGCAGCGCGGGGTTGGCCGGGTCGAACCGGTTGAAGTGCCAGGCACATTCCAGTCCCGCCACGCAGGCCAGTCCGATGGCGGGCAGCCAATCATGCGAGAATATTCTCGTCACGCCCAACATCAACACGACCAGGAGCAGGGCGAGGCCAAAAACGGGCGACGGATTGGCCAGCGGCAACCGCAGCGTGGCCATGATGAGCAGCAGGAACGGCAGCGTGGCCGAGCACGCCGGCAGCAGCGCTGCCACATTTTCCGGCTGCAAGGCGCCCTCGTTGAGGCGGATGGCTTTGGTAATCGTGTCGGGTTTCAGCTTGCGCACCGCCCAGACGCTGATGGCCACGAAGAAAACCGCGAACAGGCCGAGCAGGGCAAATGACATGGGCAGTCCGGTGAGTTCGACCGGAATTTTGAAAATCAGCGCGCCGGTGGCGGCGAGGGTCAACAGCATCACCACCAGCACCGGCAACAGCGAGGCCATCAGCACGGCCAGCACGATGGCCAGCACGTCTACCAGCAGGACAAACGGCCAGACGATGAACGAAACCTCCGCGAGTTGGAAAATGGGGATGAGCACGAGCACGAGCGCCAACGGCGGAAAAATCTGGACGCCCCACATGACGGTGTTGACGCCGCGCCACCGTTGCAACAGCACCGGGAAAACCGAGTGGACGATGGCAAAAATAAAATAGAATGCCAGGGCTGCGTTCAACAGGTCGTTGGTCAGGTATTTGGCTGTCCACGCGGCGAGCAACCCAAAGACCGCCAGGCCGACGAGGGGCTGGACGGGTGCAATTTCGTCATCCAGCAGGACGAGGGCGGTGACAACAAGGTCAATCAGGAAAATAAATCCGAACATGAGCCACGGCCGTTGTGCCAGCGGCGCGAAGGTCAGGAACCATGCCGTGAAGGCGAGCGCGACGGCGGCGAGTCCAATGGCGGAGCCCGAAAGCCATTTGTTCGTCAGTCCGCGAAACTTTGACCACCAGGCGGCGGCGAGATACAGCACGTTGAATCCCAGCAGGACGGCCAGCGCAATCAGGATTTTGTTGCCTTCGAAATATTGTCCCGCGACGAAGAATTCACCCGCCCAGCCGATTTGCATGATGACGGTACCGGCGGCGCCCAGCGCCGTGAGGAAAAACCAGCGGCGATGCAATGCCACCAGGATCAGCCCGGCATCAAGAATGGCAATGTAACCGAACAGGCCAAGCGGGTTGTCCTCGTGTGTGCCGAGCAAATAGGGTGTTAAAAAGCCGCCCAGCATGCCAAGAATGGCAACGACCATGGCGTTGAGGCGGACGGCGAGCAAGAACGCGGTCACGGTGATGAGTGCCATCAACAGAAAGGTGGGAACCACGTCGAAAAATGGAAACTTGTAAATCGAACGGCAGGCGAAGGTGACGGCGTAAAGAATCACGATGCCAGTCGCGCACAGGGTTTGCGCCCCGACGGTGTATTGCTTTCGGCGATGCAACCAGGCGCCCCCGACGAGCAAGACAATGCCGGTGAGAAACCCGAATGCCATCCGGAGTTCCGGCGAAATCAGGTTGTGATCAAAGGAATACTTGATGGCGAATGCGATACAGAGAAAGAACGCCAGCCCGGCAGCCCAGGCAAAGCCCTTCACCCCCAGAAATTGTTCCCAATTGATGGCCGGGCCGGTCGGGCGAGGCAATTGCGGAACAGCGGCCGGCTCGATTGGTGGAATTCGCGGCGGCACGGGCGGCGGGGCGGAAGCCGGGGACGGTTCAGCTGATTTTGGGGGCGAACCTTCGCGCTGTCTTTGTAGAATTTGTTCCCGGGTCGGCAATGTGAAAGCAGGTTTTGACTCGGGTGCCGGTTTGGCTGGAGTTATCGGTGGCGCCGCCGGGATGCCCATGACACCCGGGGCAATTTCCTCCGGGGGTGATTCGGGAACCATTTCCGGTCCGATCGTCGGTATGGGGGACAGCGGGGCAGGAGGCGGAGCCGCCGGCTTCACCAGCGGCAGTGTCACCGGTTTCGGCGCCGGTTCGGCCGGCCTCGCGGATTCCCGCTCGCGTTTCAACCGGATGATTTCCGTCTCCAATTCGCTGAGACGACTGGAAAGTTCCTCAACGCGTTCTTTGGCCTGGACGGCGCGCACAATCAACCAGATGGCCAGACCGATGGGAACTCCAAGGACGACCAGAATGATGACCGGTATCATTGCCATAAAATTTCCTTTCTGTCGGCGGAGGCTGGGTTAGGCCCAGTCTGCGCTTGGGCGCCACATTCTGGCAAGCAGGAACAGACAGGCCTCCGCGAACGCGGACGCAGGAAACTCTCCACCGCAAAGTGGAGCCAATGGCCGGGATTGAACGTCCCGATTGACCCCCGATCACGGGCGCAAGTCCCTTATCTCCGTCCCGTTCTCAATTGAACCGGCAACGATAAAAAGTTCGCCCCGTTACAAGACAATTCGTGCGCAGATGGCACGGACAGCGTCGCTCTCTCCTCACTGCCCCATCGGTGTCTTTTACCGGAGCTTTTACGGGCATTACAAAGCTGAAGCGTAGAAAACATAACTGCTTGGAGGCAGGGGGATCGGCTCGTCCACTTTGGCGGATTCCGCGTCTGGCAGGTAAACTTCTAATTCCTAGCCCATCTCCATGATGTCAAATCAAATAACCCAAACAGCTTGTTTCAGAAGTCTCTAAAAACTCATCACGAACGGTGGAATACACGGCGCCAGCCGCACAGTGCCATACAGCCGATCGCCGATATCGCCCAAGTTGAAGGTTCAGGAACGACCGTTAAATTATTGAAACCAACGTCGCTGCCATTCCCGCCTGCGTCATCGAACACGTCTATTCCAATAAGCGACCCGGAAAATGTGCCACTCCAACTGTCTGAACCGGCAACGGCGCTGTAGGTGTTGGCGCCGGTGACAGTAAAGGCAATATTAAAGGCACTTTGATATAGATAAGTCATGGGGCCGGCACTGGCACCCGTTGACCCGGCATCGCTGTAAAAATAGTTACCGGGACCACCACCATAAATATAAAATGATATTGCAGGTGAAGTTGGCTGCCCATTGGCAGTTGTTCCCGAGCCATTCAACAGACTAACGCCGACTTGGCCGGCCGGAAATCCATTGGCCGCAGGATCGGTTGCCCGCATCACAAAGTTGATTGAAACGGTCTGTCCAATTGCCAAGGCTCCGCCGGCAAATGTATCGTAGGAGTTGACACTTCCGCCGAGAGCAATTCCACTATTGCCATTCCCAGGGTTGTCGTAGCTATACTCTTGCCATGAATTTTCGGAACTGCCTCCAATACCGCCTGACCCGTCTGGATTACCCCAATAGACTCCGGAACCTTGCAAGCCGCCATCGCCCATGCCATTAAGTCCACCGGCGTAAGTAACTATCGTCCAGACATTAACCGGGTTTGAATTTTGATCTATTCCATCCGGGGTACTGCCCGGAGCGGCGGTTGCGGTGTATGAGAAATCGTTGGAGGCAGATGCGATACCAGCGACGCCAATTATAGTAATAACAATCAATACGACTTTTTTCATAACTTTTTAGGTTCCGTTGACATTTGACTATTCTCTATTATCAGGATTGATAGCACAGAACTGTGCAAATAATAGCAAAACCATAATGGCTTTGACACCACCCTTTCGGGTGGGTATGACACTCGAGCTCTCCGTAAGCTGAAAATCTGAAAAGTGACCATCTGGCTTCAACCTTCAAAACAGCAACAGGTTATGACTTGCTCCGTCACTTGTCAGCCACGGTTCAATTCATAAACCGACTGAAGAATTCACACCAAATGCCGTTGTGGTCTGCCACTGGTGCCAGTCGCTGGCGATGGTGGCCGATGAATCTGAAGAAATATTGGGCGTCGGCGGCAGCGGAGGGGGAGGAGGGGTCGGATCATACCAGCCCCAGCCATTCGGGACCAGGCCGGCAGTTGCCTTGTAAGCCCACATTGTCCAACTCATGCCGTCACTGTTATAGTCATTAATGGAATAGTCGTAGGAAGCCGCGCCATAGCCCATATCGTTCCATTCGCCGATGTAATCAGGAACGTTCCGGGATTTGTGATTATTGAAATCCGTCACTTGATTGTCGGAGCCAGCCTCGATCCCAGCTGCATTTGTAGCTCCCCATTGGTATTCATGCATGGAATAGACAACATTGGTCCAGCCATACAGGGACGGGTTGGGCAGCATGCTCCAGTTCCAACTCCCAAAGGTTCCCTCTATGATGATGATATGGCCGGGGTCCACGGCACGGACGGTCGCATAAAGGTTGGTATAAGCAGCCCAAACAGCGGCGGTATTGGGCGCTCCCATTGGCTCGTTGATTAGATCGTAGCCGGCCACGGCGTTGTTGCCGTTGTAATGGGTGGCAATTTGCGTCCACATATAGGCTGTTTCACTCTGATCTGTGCTGCTGGTCCAGTATAGATTCTGATTTTGCTGACCAGTGTCGTCCGAGGTGCTTTGGCCGCCAACCACGCCGTGCATATCTATAACCACATAAATACCGCGCGAAGCGCAATTGGTGACCAGCCAATCGAGCACTGCGAATGCATCCGAACGCCATCCTGAACTGGTGGTATTGGTGATGGAATAGAAGTTGCCCCACCAGACGGGCACACGCACACAATTGAAACCGCCATTCGTGATGTTATCAAGGTCTGCGGTCGTAATCCAATTGGTCTGATAGGTTCTGATGAGGCTTTGCTCGGTGGCGACGCCGAAACGGCTGTCAAGCTCCGTGATAATGCTGTAGGTGTCCGGCAGGCCGCCACTGTCCGCGGGGCACATCCATGGTTCCATGACGAGCCAACCACCCAAATTAAGGCCTTTCAACTGCACGGTGATGCCGCTGGCATTGACGATGCTGGTGCCGCTGGTGTGCAACAGGCTCAAAGCAGCCGGGGCATTGGTTGATACTTGCACACGGTAGAAGCGGCTGTTTCCGCCAGCCGAATCGTCAACCAACTGGACTGCATTATTTCCGGAGATAGAACCGCCAAGAGAAATCCAATTGGCATCTGTCAGTTCATTCTTGTATTGCACCTGATAACTCAATCCAGACTGGGTCATAAATGAAATGATAACGTTCGTGCCGTCGTAACCCGCGTAGATTGCAAACGGAACAGCTTGGATTTGAAATCCATCAATATCGCCCTCGGCACTGCCGTTTCCAGTCCAAGTAATAACCAAATTTCCAGAGCCATCGGACAAGGCTGAAGTGAAGTCCACATAATCAACGCCCGCGATTAACGTGCTACTGGAACCGTTCCAAGTGCTGCTCTGGGTATTACCATTAACAGTAAAATAGGTTGTGCGGCCTGCCGCAGGAACATTCGCGGCGTTATACAGGATCAAGTTATAGATCGAGTTTGGTGCAAGACCCGAGAGTGTAATGGTTTGTGAGGTCCCACCATTATAGAGGTAGTCCTCCATGAGGGCGTCGTAGGGAGTGCCAGCAAAAGGCGTAGAGCCGCCATAGTCATTCACATCATATCCACCTGCAGATGTAAATGTCATCGTAACCGCCGAGGTGCCGCCATTTGCGTAGATTAGAGGAATTCCACCGCCACTGCTTGCGTCTATTCCGTTCCACCGGTCACCCGCTGCCCCCAGAACCGCCGCGCCCGACATGGTCGGACCCGGATTGGGACCGCCGCCCGAGCTGGCGCTGCTGTTCTCGTTGAAATCAACATCAATTAATTGAGCTTTAAGCAGGCTGGCACTTAAAAAGAGGAGGCCTGCCGGGAAGACACTTAAAAGCAAAGACGCGATTTTTGCCTTATTCGGTACAATGCTTGAATATTGAAATTCTTTCACAACTTTTATCTGTAATTCAGCAGCTTGGAAATAATGTCATTTTGATTAATCAGGAAAACTATCCGGCAACCAGCCGCGCTCAACACAATAACGAAAATTCCATTCAGAATCCGATTCGAGCTTATAGCTCCAAAAGAACCAGCCGCTTGTGCTTTCAAAACTTAACAATTGCGCGTCTGCGTAAGCGCCATTGACCAGATCTCCCTGGAATGGTGACAGGTTTCGCAACGAATGATTCGGCAACGCGAGCGACCACTCCCCGACAAATGTCGGCAGTTCTTCTCGTTGCATCCGATCAAGTATGCCTTTGCGATTCAGCGCAACGACGACTTGTTCTTGTGCCGTACGTTCACGATCCTCATCGTTAAACGTCTGATACAAATGCGTATCAATGAGCACATTTGCATACCCCGCGCCTTTCATGAAATTCTTCCACGCCATTGCGCGAAACGAATCGTGGAATATGATTGCAACCTCCGGGCCAACATGTTTGCGGATCCGTGAATAGGCGTCCTGATAAAAATCTTTCAGAATTTCAATGGGAATCTGATCACTCGGCTCGTTCAGCAGTTCGATGCCAAATAGCGCTGGATGTTTTCCGTACTTTTGCGCAAAGCTTTCGAGAACCCGCAAAGTCTCTTCAACGTTTTTGGGATCTTTGGACCAACCGATTGGCCCACTCCGTCCGCTGTGATCCCAGCCATTTTGGCTGCCGGGCGCCCCATGCAGGTCCAGGAGCAGCTTCAACCCGCGTTGCAGGGATTGGTCCAATGCAAAATCAACAAACTGCCGACATTCTACGTATGGCCTCGGTGCTTCAAGCGCCCAATAACCTACCGGCAGGCGAACCGCATTCAGACCGCGATCCCGGATCCAGCGAAAATCTTCAGTGGTAATAAAAGTTTCCCGATGCCGCTCCAGCCGGCCCGTGGCTTGGCTGCCTAATGTAAGACAAAGACCGTATTCATCCGACACTTCGGTGCCATGATAAACCTCGGGCACCATCCATTTTTCCAGGACGAGCCATGCCCCCAGATTTACTCCGCGCAGTTTTGAAAAAGCACGATTGCCAACTGCGGCCGTGTCTGAAGAAACAGGCGTGTTGGGAAAATCTTGAGCAAAGGTCAGCCCGGACATGCCGGTCGCAGCCAGCGCAAATGAGCCGCCCAAGGTTTTTTTGAGGAATTCTCTTCGGTGCATATTCCAAATTGTCCGCGTCAATAAATCTGCCCACACCCACACGGAAACAGCGGCCTATTTTGCACCGCGGTATCCGTTGACCATTGCCCATTGCGACACGGTTGAGTGCCGGACAGGACATAATTGTTAGCCCCGAAGGTCGTCCAGTTGGTAAAGTTTCCGGCTTCAAAACCCGGATTGCCCAGGATATTTGCCGCCACCACCCGGCTCGTTGATAGCAAGCCCCCAATCAGCAGCCCTACCGCCATCGCTCCAGCCAGTCCTCTTATCCCGCGGCTTCCAGTCCGACCGACATTACAAACTCTCGTCATAAACCTGGAAGTTTACCCATCCCTCAACTTCCTTGTGCAAAAATGCGCTTACTTATTAGGAACGGTGGTCACGGAAAAAAACCAACCCAAATCCGACGACTTCGGATCAGCCGTCACATTGCATCCCGGCGGCACTTGGGGATTTACATCGCTGATCATATTGCCGTCCGACCATTTGTGAATTTGCGCATGCCCGTCCGCAAACGTCATCACACTCGATTGTCCATGCAATACCGCCGGACTGTTATACCACAGCGTCGGCGTCGCCGGGTCCAACGCAAAATAACAGTCGTCTATGCTCGCCGGATTCTCTTCGATAAAATACCAGATGTCCGCCGGCCCCGGCGAGTGCAAATCCGTCTGCTTCCGGTATAGTTTATACGCCTGATCCCACCACTGCATCCCCCCCACGTAGCAATTCGCCGAATACGTGCGCTCCGAATCCACCGCAAACATCGGCGATGCCCCATACGGACACAACGACAGGTCCGCCGGACACTTGTAAACCCCCGGATTCTGGATATAAGGATATACCAAACCCGCCATGATCCAATTGGTGTAGTAATGACCGCTGGTCATTTGGGAACTCCTCAGGTTTCCAGGACAAAACTGCGCCAGACTCCCACCGGGTTGGAGCTGGGGATCGGTCAGCGGGTTTTCACCCAGACTCCCGGTGTACCCGGACGCTCCCGGTTGATAATTCAAACTCCCGACCGGCACGAGCGTGTCACTGTTGTCATTGGCATACATCAGCGCCGCGGCCGATATCTGCTTCTGATTCGACATGCATTGCATCGCCTGCGCCTTCCGCTTGGCCATCGCCAGCGCCGGCAACAGCATCGCCGCCAAGATCGCAATGATCCCAATCACCACCAATAACTCAATCAATGTAAATCCCCTTGAACGAAACCCCCATCCACCCCCTGAACCACAATGGCCTGACACCCCCCGCCCGAAAGCGGGCTTTTTAGTCAACTCTTTTGTGTTCATTTTCTTATTCTCGGCCCAGAAGCCGGCACCGACCTCAATCCGGTGCCGGCCTGGTTGCTTGCTTAACTCAATTCAAACGTACCATTCATTTCTACTGAATCAACAACTTATAGAATCCCACCGACCCGCTCGTTCCAAGCGTTACCGTGTGAGTCGTGCCGTCGCCCGCAATGGGACCGGCCACCGCCGTCCAACTGCCCCCGCTCAGGCTGCTGTTGTGCAGCACCGTATAACTGACTCCACTCTGCGTCGCGAAACGCAGCGACAGGTTGCTGCCGCTGATGGAGCCGCTCATATTCACCGATTGAACAACTGGCACAAACATATAGAAGTGCGCATTAAGGCTCCCCGTGGCGCTCCCCGATGGAGCAGTCACTTTTAACGTTTCCACTCCGCCAAGTGAAACCGCCACCGGATTGTCATTGGTATCAGACAATGGCACCCAGTGCCAGGATTGGAACCCGTTTGCGTTTGGATCAGCAAATGCGCCTAGGAGTTGGGTCGTTTGATTTGTCGTGCCTTGGCCGGAAGTCACCAAGCCCATCGTGGCTCCACTATAGGGTGTCCCGGAGGCCAGCCGGCCATAGACATTATAGGTATTCGTGGGGAAGGTCCGGGTATAGTTAATCCATGTCCCTGGATTCCACCAGCCCACGTCGAAGTCGGTGTAGTTGGTTACCACCGCCAGATTGTTGGTAAAATAAAACTTCTGACGGAGAAAGTCAGACGTAACCTCCGTGCCACAGCTCTCCGCCGGCCGGTAAACAAAGGTTTCCCCGGCATCATCGTTGGGCGTCGTCAAATCCACGCCAGGAATGGCTGCATTGTCCGAATCACCCGCAGGAAAGTAGAAATAACTGTTCGTGGCCGTGGTGCCATAGGGCGCTGTCGTGCCACCGACCCAATACCCCGTCGGAATCGGGTTGTCAATAAACTGACCGCCATTGAAGTCGAAGTCTTCCGCTTCGATCGTGAAGTCATTTTGATTAAAGTTGTCAAAGGTTTCGCTATAACTATGGGAGTGTCCAGCAACGTCTGTCGCCGTGATGGTAATTGCGTAGCTTCCCTGTTGGGGCAGCGGGAGACTAACCAGCCAATTGGTTGCTGAACCGGTGAAAACTAATTGCGACGAAACATTGACTCCATTCAACGTCACTTGAATGTTGTTGGTGCTGACGGTGCTGAGCGCGGAACTGACGGCAAAGGTCAGCAGGTTGGTGTTCTCAAACGGCTGCAGGCCATCCGGATAAATATTGGCAATTGCCGGCGGGGTGTTGGTCCCCGGCGCCAGCATGAAAAAGTTCATGTTGACGCCCCCGCCCAGCGGCCCGGATGTCACCTGCAACGTGGTCTGTCCATTTAACTTCACAACCAGTGGATTTCCCCAAGCATCCGACAAAGGTATGAAATCAAAATTGTTCCATCCACGCGCGCTGAATTGAAAGATGCCAACCTGGGTGGTTGTCTGATTGGTGGTGCCCTGACCGCTGGTGACTTGAGCCAGAGAGCAACTGGCCAAGCCGCCGTTCCCGTTGGCTAGGCGTCCATAGATATTATAAGTGCCGGCGGGGAAAGTCCGGGTGTAGTTCAACCAATTGGGTGGATTAAAATATCCTACTAGATAATCTGGAATGCCGGCGGCGGTAAATTGAGCACGGATAGTATCATTTGCAAGATCGGTTGACACCTGATCGTTGGGACGCCAGCCGTGAGGTTGTGTCGCACTATAATCGAGCACATATTCGTCCACATTCGACACGCCAACTTGATTGTAATAACTGTCAGGACTGTTTGTGGAAATCACCGGGTTGTCAATGAATTGGCCTCCGCTGAAGTCAAAATCCTCCGCTTCCCAAGTGAAATAGTTCGAACTAAAGGTATCAAACCGAACCGATGCGCTGACGCTGGCACCGGCGGCATTGGTCACGTTAATTTGGCCAATATAGATGGTGTTCAACAAAAGATTGGTATAACGGGCCGTGACGTTTCCGCTGCCACTCCCGCTGATCACCAGATTGCTGGAAACGTTCACCCCGTTTAAGGTCAACTGAATGCCGCTGGCATTGACGGCGGCGGACGGTGATGTGATGCTAAAACTCATCGTGTTGGTTGCGTTGAAAAGCGACTTGCCATCATCGGGAGAGATGTTGTTGATGGCCAGCTCGGGGGCGACCGTTAGATTATTGAACCCCACGTCGCTGCTGTTGCCGCCCGCGTGATTGAAAACGTCTATTCCGCTAAGCGAGCCCGTTAAAAGTGCCGGTCCAACTGTCCACGCGCGCCATTGGCCGCCACGGTTCCAACAATGGCGCTATAAGTATTGGTGCCAGTGACCGTAAAGGCGATGTTGAATGGAACCTGGTATTGATAGGTCATCGGTCCCGCGTCTGCGGCAGTTGACCCGGCGTCGGTATAAAAATACCAACCAGGACCGCCTCCATAAATGTAGAATGTTATGGCAGTGTTAGTCCCATTTAATAAACTGACACCGACCACGCCAGCCGGATATCCATTCGCCGCTGGATCGGTGGCCCGCATTTCAAAATTGATTGAAATGGTCTGCCCAACCGCTAAAGCTCCACCGGCAAATGTATTGTAGGAGTCAACACTTCCGCCGAGGGCGACTCCGTCGTTCTGGTAGCTATAGGCTTGCCATGCATTTGCAAGGCCGCCGGACCCGTCTGGATTACCGATGTAGACTCCTGAACCATCTTCACCGCTATCGCCCATGCCATTGGTTCCTCCGGCGTAAAGAACGTCCGTCCAGACATTGACCGGGTTATTACTTTGATCCACCCCATCCGGCGTACTACCCGGAGCCGCAGTTGCGGTATATGAGAAATTGTTGGACGCAGATGCCAATCCCGCGGCACTGACTACACTAATAAGAATCAATAGAGCCTTTTTCATAATGTTTCGTTCCGGTTTGATATTCGATTTATACTGGGCCGCCAGCAGTGGCAGCAACGGATGGCCCGTAAAATAGCTCAACCAAAGCAGTCTTGACACCACTCTTTCGGGTGGGCGTCCCATTCCAACGATCTTACAAGCCAAAAATCTTAAAAGCGATCGTTGATCAATGCAACCAACAGAACAGCAAAGAGTTATCCCGTGATACGCAATGCTGTTTCCCAAAGGATTTGACACCACTTTTAGGGATGAGTGCTGTCTGTTTATTTCTTTTGGAATCCCGGTATTTTCGGGGTAATTTGAATTATACGTTGCCAGTGAATAGACTTTTTGTATTGCCGTTTTGTGCCATATTCGCGCTGCCAAATGCAGAGCAAATGGTTTCGGCGGAGCAATCAAACGAGCTTTTGACCAATGCTTCCCAAGTTCTTTCCCTTTCGGCCGAACAATCATCGCGTGGAATTAAAATTACAATCAAGGGCGTTGTCACCGCCGCAGAACCCGACTGGGGCGGAAGATTTTTCGTGCAGGATTCCAGTGGCGGCGTTTTTGTCGAGAATATCAGCAACGTACAGCCTTCTCCTGGCGATGTAGTAACCGTAACCGGCATAAGTTTTCCGGGAGGCTACGCTCCTACTGTCAGCCAGCCCCGTTGGGAAAAAGTGGGAACGGCGCCCCTGCCTGCAGCGAAACCGGTTTCCATCGAACAACTGATGTCAGGGGCCGAAGACAGTCAACGGATTGAAATCTCGGGCATCGTGAGAAACGCGCAAGCAAGCGGCACGCAACTTGAACTGGAATTGGCTTCGGGGGGATACCGTGTTCATGCGTATGAACCAATCCCGCCCGGCGTTGACCCACAATCGCTGGTTGGCGCCAAGGTCCAAGTGAAAGGCACCGCGGCCACCGCCTTTAATGCGCCATTAAGACATCTCGTAACCGTGGATGTTTACGTTCCTTTTCTAACAGATTTCGTCGTTGAGCAACCGGTGGTGCCAGACCCGTTTAGTGAGCCGTTGACGCCCATTAATAATATTGGTCAATACCACGGAGGTCGTTCGCTCGGTTACCGCGTCCATGTTGGAGGGGTTGTCACCTACCAGCGAAAAGGCGAAGATGTGTTTATCAGAGACGCCACCGGTGGATTACAAATCAAGAGCAGCCAGATGCTCTCTTTATCTCCGGGAGATGTGATCGAAGCGGTAGGATTTCCTGGGGTGGAAAATTTTCTCCCGGTGTTGGAAGATGCTGTCTTCCGGAGGACAGATGAACCGCGCACCAAAGTGCTGACAAGGAATGTGCCGATAGCGGAATTGTTGGAGGGCTTGCACCATGCAGACTTTATTACCCTCAGAGGCAAACTGCTTGGTCGCCTGGCGGAAGAGATCCCATCGCCAGCCGGTGAATCTGACATTTTAAAAACCACCTTGGTGCTTCAAACCACCAATCTTGTCTTTACTGCCGAAGCAGAAACGGTCAAACCAAATTCTTTATTAGCATCAATCCCTATCGGCAGCATCATCGAGGTCGGCGGCATTTGTTTTCTTCAAAGTGACGAGCATGGAAGAATCGAATCCTTTCGAATACTACTACCGGCTTCATATGATGTCAGCATAATTACCAAACCGACTTGGCTGACCACTCAACGTTTATTAATCATTCTTGCCGTAGCATTGGTCATCATTATTGTTGCCGCAAGCTGGATTATCATGGTCTCAAAAAGAAATTTGGCTTTGAGACACTTGATCCATGAACGGGAACTGGATCAAAGGGCCTTGCAAAAAGCTCACGATACACTTGAGTTGCGGGTCAGAGAGCGAACCAGACAACTAAAATTCCAAATCACAGCCAGAAAAGAAGCTGAAGTGCAATCCAAGGCCATTCTGACTGAACGCACTCGATTGGCAAAGGAACTCCATGACACCCTTGAACAAACGCTGACCGGGGTCACTCTACAGTTAAATACCGTCGCAAAGTTATTTCAGCAGAATCCGGAAACTGCCAGCTATCATCTTGGACTGGTCCGGAATATGGTGCGCATGAGCCGGGTGGAATTGCGCAGATCCATCTGGGATTTGCGCAGCCGAGAGCTTGAAGAATTTGATTTGTCCAAGGCACTGTTAATCAGTGGAAACCGAATTGCCGACGGCGCGGGTATCCGCGTCGAAGTTGAAACCAAAGGCAATATCCATCCTCTGCCTGAAGTCATTGAAGAGAATTTATTGCGGATCGGTCAAGAGGCCGTCACAAACGCGGTCAAACATTCTGGCGCAAATTGGGCGAAGATTGAATTGGAGTTTGGCGCCCAAAATGTCATTTTGGACATTCGGGATAACGGAAAGGGTTTTACACCGGAAAATTGCTCCGGCCCAAACGACGGCCATTTTGGTTTGCTCGGCATGTCCGAACGGGCCAAGCGATTGGGTGGACAAATTTTAATTACCAGCGCTCCCGGAAAAGGGACCACCATTCGTGTCGAGCTTCCACTAGAGCAGGCACAAATGGCAAGATCCGTCAATGAACAGACCGATTACGAAAAAAACGTCACCGATTCGGATCCTAGTTGCTGACGACCACTATATTGTCCGAATGGGGTTGATCGCCATGGTCAACACCGAGCCGGACATGGAAGTTGTGGCGGAAGCCACTGATGGAGCTCAGGCAATTGCCCTGTTCATAAAATGGAATCCGGACCTTGCCTTGATGGACTTGCGCATGCCGGTCAAAAGTGGCATTGAGGCCACTGCCGAAATTTGCAAACACAACAATGCCGCACGGATTTTGATGCTGACAGCCCTTGACGGAGATGAGGATATTCATAAGGCGTTGGAAGCCGGCGCCGCCGGCTATGTGCTAAAGGACTCCACGGAAGAAAAACTCATGCCCGCCATCCGGGCCGTGGCGTCCGGACAGCGTTGGATTCCCGAAGAAGTTGCAAAACGCCTTGCGTCACGACGTTTGTTTGAGGAACTGACGCCCCGCGAGTTGCAAGTTCTCAACGAGCTTGTCAAAGGCTTGGCCAATAAGCAAATTGCAGATGTTCTGAATATCTCTGAAAACACGGTCAAATGGTACCTGAAAAACATCCTGGCGAAACTCCGTGTCGCCGATCGAGCTGAAGCTGTTGCGGTGGCCATTCAACGCGGAATCATTCATTTTTAACTTCAAACGCGGGATTTTTTCTCACAGCTGTTCTGATGAGCCTCGGCGGTTGATCCTGAAAAATGCGTTTCAACTGGACAGCTACAACTGGCGTTGAATCAGAGTGTGAAAATTTTCGACTGGGAATCGCCGGAAATGCCCGTCGAATATTGCGGGCACCGAGTTCAGGCGAGAGGCCGGAACAAAGAATTTGCCATCCGACCGGGCCGCATCCTGAAAATCAAACGGTGGATACTGTAAAACGCCTGCAGTTGAATGGGCCGGTTCCTGGTTTTGGAACATTCGTGCATTTTCAGTAAACGCTTCTGAATCCGGCGCGGCCGGTTAATTCACCTGATTCGGCGTCTTGCCTCCCGGATTTATTGTTTGCATCCTCACGCCATGCAACAGCGCGCCCGCGCCGACATCGACGCCGCGCCCGAACCGGAATTGGTCAAAGGCCTGGGTCTGACCAGCGCCACCACCTTGGTCGTGGGCTCCATGATCGGTTCGGGTATCTTTATCGTCTCCGCCGAGATCGCCCGGGAGGTCAATTCGCCCGCCCTGTTGATCGCCGCCTGGCTGGTCACCGGCTTCATGACCATCACGGGGGCGTTGGCCTATGGTGAATTGGCCGCTATGATGCCCCGCGCTGGTGGCCAATACGTCTTCCTGCACGAATCCCTGGGGCCGCTCTGGGGCTTTCTCTACGGCTGGACCTTCTTCCTGGTCATCCAGACCGGCACCATCGCCGCTGTGGGTGTGGCCTTCGGCAAGTTCCTGGGCTTCTTCTTTCCCTCTATCTCTTCCGCCCATTGGCTCCTCCACTTTTGGAAGGCACCGCCTATCCACATCGGTCCCATGGTACTGGGCAACATGGATGTCGGTCTCAACACCCAGAACCTGGCTGCCATCCTGATGGTGGTTTTCCTCTCGGTACTGAACATCTTCGGGATCAAGACGGGCGCACTGGTGCAGAACATTTTCACCACAGCCAAGGTGGCCGCGCTCTTCGGTTTGGTCGTGGTGGGCTTCGCCATCGGCCGCAACCGGGAGGCCGTGGCCGCCAACTTCACCGATTTCTGGCGCAACGCCGGCTTGGGCGCCCAGCACCTCATCCAAGTGGGCACCGGAGGTCCCATGGTGCTGGTGGGGACCATCGCCATCCTGGCCGTGGCTCAAACCGGTTCGCTGTTCTCCGCCGACGCTTGGAACAATGTCACGTTCACCGCAGCCGAGGTCCGGAATCCCAAGCGTAACCTGCCCCTGGCTCTGGCCTTGGGCACCGGTCTCGTAATCGTGCTCTATGTCCTCACCAACTTGGTGTACCTTAGCGTGTTGCCGTTGGCAGGCGATCCCAACGGCCCGACCGTCCTGGCCCGCGGTATCCAGTATGCGACCGAGGACCGGGTGGGCACCGCCGCGATGCAGGTCGTGTTCCACCACGTCGGCGGCGCGCTGATGGCGGTGGCCATCCTGATTTCCACCTTCGGCTGCAACAACGGGCTGATCCTGGCGGGCGCGCGTGTGTACTACGCCATGGCCAAGGACGGGCTTTTCTTCCGCTCCGTGGGGAAGGTCCATCCCCGCTATCACACCCCGGCGGTTTCCCTGATGGTGCAGATGGTCTGGACCTGTGTCCTGTGCCTGTCGGGCAGCTACGGTCAGTTGCTCGACTATATCATTTTTGCGGTATTGATCTTTTACATTCTGACCATCGCGGGTCTGTTCGTGCTGCGCCGCACCCGCCCCCACGCTGACCGCCCCTACAAGGCCATTGGTTATCCGGTACTACCGGCCATTTACATCATCGTGGCGATTTACATTGATTTGGTGCTGTTGCGTTACAAACCACAGTACACCTGGCCGGGCCTGATTATCGTGTTGATCAGCATCCCGGTCTATTTTGCGTGGACACGCCGGGCTAGCGTTGGCAAAACCACCTTGCCGCCGTTTACTCCCTGATTTTCTCTTTTGCCAAGGTTTCACACCTCCAATTTCCGAGCCTCATGCGTCATCTGTCTTTTAAGGTCGAACCGGGGACATCTCGTCTGCAAAAAAACTCGGCCATCATATTTGAACCAAGTGCACGGAGCTGGTAAACAAGCACTGAGGAATGGAGCCAATGGCCGGGATTGAACCGGCGACCGACGGTTTACGAAACCGTTGCTCTACCGCTGAGCTACATTGGCCTGGCCAGTCGGAACGCACCGTTGCGAACCGGACAAAAGTATCCGGGCATTCCCCGGATCAAACTTCAAACTGGCGCACCCATCAGGAGTTGAACCTGAAACCTTCTGATCCGTAGTCAGATGCTCTATCCAATTGAGCTATGGGTGCGCCCAAGGAACCTAGGAAATTACGAGCCAGAGTCTGCTCACGCAAGCAGTTTTCCCGACAGCAGTTTTCCTGGGAATTGAGTTCGAGCTTTCCTTGTTCTGCGCAAACGGAAAAATGCGACGGGAACGGACGAAACGATCGAACGGGTGGCCCCAGATAGATTCGCTAACGTAGCCAAAACTGTACAGGGTCGAGAACCCTCCCGCGGCATTGTGCCACGAAAATTGCCCCCTTCCACGTCAGGGCGACTGCCACTACGGCCTCACGTGGTACATTGAGTCCAGTTCGACAAGGTGCTAACCCGCATATTTCATCAGACTGACGAGTTGAATTTTGCGGCGGCAAAAGTTGGCAAAGAGATGCCGATGACGGTCTAAACAGCCAGTTTTTCAACACGTAGGCACACGCCCCCTTACCCCCGTTGTTTGTCGGCGTGCCGGGGACAGCACTCACCGCGACTCAACCGCTATCCAGCGCCGCAACCACCTGACGGAAAATCGCCTGATACGGATAGCTGCTGCTCAGTAGCAAACGTACCTTCCGTGTATTGCGCAAAACCACTGCGCCGATCTTAAGAAGCTTCAGCCGGATGGTGCCCACCTGCGCCCGCGCCAGTTCCGTGCCCGCCAACGCCAGCGCCCGCAGCCGCTCCATCAACACATACGCGCAACTGCTCAAGAGCAGCCGGAACTGGTTGGCCCACCACCCATGACAACTGGTCCGATCCGCAAACAGTCCCAACTGCTGCTCCTTGATCCGGTTCTCCATCTCCCCGCGAGCGCAATAAACCTCGTCATAGAGTTTTTGCGCGTCGCCGGCCAAGTTGGTCACCACAAAACGCGGATTGCTGCCCTGGTCGGTATGCTCGGCCTTGACCAACACCCGCCGCTCTTTGTCCCACGTGTCCGCCGCATACTTCACCTCGCCAAAGAGCCGCTGCTTTTGTTGCTGCGACTGGAAATCACTTTGCGCCTGTTCCCTGAAACTCTGCGCCAAACCCAGCACCCGTGCGTTCTTGGCCAGCCCCACGAGGTAACCGACCTCATGCCCTTCGCACCAACGGAGCATACGCCAGCGGCAAAAACCCGAATCCCCACGGAAAATGATTTTGACCTTCGGCCACGCTTGCCGCAGCCGCGTCACCAGAAACTTCAAAGTCGCCCAAGCGTGCCGGGCCGAGTCAATGTTGGCTGGCCGCAAATAGGACACCAGCAACTGTTCCCCGCAAAACACATAGAGCGGCAGGAAACAATAATCACCATAGTAACCGTGAAAGAAACGTCCCTCCTGCTGCCCATGCACCCGGTCATCGGTCGCATCAAAATCCAGGATCAACTCCGCGGGCGCTGGCGCAAACGAAGCGATGAACTGATCGACGATCACTTGATGCACCGCCCAAGCCACTGGGCGGTCGGCACGGTTCTCCAACCGGCACAACGTCGGACTGGAGGCCAGCGGTTGGTCGCGTTCGACCGCCGTTTGCCAAACCAGATCGTGACGCAACGTGTCGTGATCGTTGAGATCTTCATAACCTTGAGCCAGCCCGTAAATGCGCTGGCGCACCAAACTCAAGACCGGATGTTCGATGCGCTCTGGAGCGCGCGGATCGGGCAGGACTTTGGCCAGGGCTTTGGTCAGACCGATGCGCCGGTCGGTCTGGCGCAAGAGCACTATGCCGCCATCGCTGGTCACGTCCCCGCCGGTGAAGCCGGCGCTGACCGAGCGCTTTTTTACGGCTGGAAAATGGAAGAGTTCGGGGTTACAAACTGTACCCGTCGCAGCGGTGTATTTCGTATTCATTTCAACCCAATAGACATTGGGCCGAGATCACCGTTGCGACTTCTTTCAATGAAATTTTCGGGCTAAGGCGACGGTTGCGTTAGAACCTCGATGTCTCTCGGCCAACGCACGAGGAGGTTGAAGGATTTGGCGCGCCAGTCGGATCCAACACGCCACCCATTACCCACATCCACCCGGCACACGCCGGTGACCGCCACCTTGCTCCCATTGCTTAAATAGGCAAAATCCACGCCGCCGGTTTTCCGCTCTCGATAGGCGAGGAAGATGCACCTGTCCGATTGCAGCACCAAAAACTCATCCGGGCTTTGGCGTGCCCGATCCAGTATGGTTGCCTCAATCTGCACCAGCCGGGAATCGTAGGTGCCCTTCAACGCATCGTCAGCCGTGATGCTCTGAGGCATCGGCATTGCGCCGCTCCCAATCTTTCGGAAAATCGCATCCTGAAGCATGGGAGTGTATTCGCCCTTGGCGGGAAACCCCAAAACTTCAACCTGGTCTCCCGGAATCAGCGAGTTGGCCCGCTTGGTTTGCACGTAAAGCCCATCTGTTTCGTTCTCAATGTACAGGGTCTCGTCCTGCGCGTAGATCACCGTCCCTTCAACTTTGACCCGATGGCCCAACGGGCTGTGCGGCGCAAACTGCAGCAACTGTGAAATCGGGCGGAGCGGGGTGGTGGCAAAGGGGTTGGGCGACCCGAGCAATTCAACCACCAGGTCCGTCGGTCGTGGCAGCAGAAGCCGGATATCAAATAATTGCCGCCGCGAGGTGAAACGGGTCGCGCATACCCCGTGAATCTGGACGGTGCTGTCAACCAGCAAATCCTTGTTATCAACGGGCAAATTAGCCACCAACGCCGTCACACGTCCGCAGCCAGTTTCGATTTCCAGGGAGTAATATTTTGTTTGCGGGTCGAAATCGACGGCGCGAACGACGCCGTGGATTTCGACGAACTGACTATCCTGCTCGCCGCTGGCCAACTGCTCGTAAGTCACCGGCGTGGCCGGCGGAAAAGTGCCCGGGCCCAGAACCTTGATCTGGCTCGGTTGCACCACCGGAGCAAATTCACCGGGATCTGTGGTGCCCTCGAGTTCCACCAATTGTCCCGCCGTTAGGATCGGGCCATTTGTGGCTACGAATGGAAAAAAGTAAATCCCGGCCGATTCATCCTGAATGAAACGCATGAAGAGGTTTGTATCAAAAAAAGTGATCACCCCCTGCAATTTCACCGGATAATGCTGACTGGCCTGCGCCACGGTCAGGTCGCGAATTTCCACCGCTCGCCGAATCTGATTGGTCGGACCAAGGTCATCCGCTCTCAGCGCCAGCGGGTGAAGGAGACAAAGCAGCGGAACCAAACCCAAGCAAGAAGACAACAGGCAGCAAGAACTGTATGACGCGGTTGGTGCGCTCATAATTCAATAATTCAACCGAACCGCAGGTTAAAACAGCATTTCCCGGAACGCAATCTGAAAAGTCTGAATTCCTTCGTCGCCGATCTCCACACGTGCCCTGCCAGACAACGGTAACATCGCACCTTGTCGCTCCTGACCGCCGGGATTTTGCGGCGGTTTACACGGTGATCAGCCTGCCTTGCCAGCAAAAAACTGCGGCAACAAAATCTCAGGACGGGAGAGGTTTGCCGGGAAAGGGTTCGAATGAGAAAGCGTCGGCGCGTTTCATCCGGTAATTGGTTGTGCGCAGGCTGCCAATACAAATTCCGGCCGCCAAAAGCGCGCCGGTTTCAATTCTTGAAAAGATTCTGTAATGCCAGAGCGGCAATCGTCACCACCAGCATGAGGCCGCTTGGCATGAACTTTTTCGTTTTCGCCAGCCGCAGCGCGAAGACCACCAGCAGCACGGCCATGAGGATGTTGACCAGTTGGTGCGCCACTCTTGGCTCAAAAATTCCGGTTTGGGTCAATACCAGCACGGCTGCGAACACCGCCGACGTGATGAGCGACACCTTGCTTTTCGCCTTCAAAAAACCAATCAGCCCGCCGACGAGCAGCAGGATGATGTAAATCCAGAGAACCGTGTTGGCAAAATTATGCATCGCGCGCAGGCTGCCTCAATTCGCCACCGCGTCCAAGCTCAGAATTTCGCCCGGCTCGCATTCTGCGATGATCTCGAACGGGCGGCAGCACACCTCGCAATCCGTCACAAACCGCTGGAACGGCACGCTCGTATCAATCACCACCTCAAACTTCTGGCCACAAAACGGGCATTGGATGTTTTCAGAAATTTCCACGTCCTCAATCTAGTTCCGCGCCAGCAATTCGCAATCATTACACTGGTCGGCATCAGTGGTCGGTGTCCGCAAAAAGGGCCGGCTCCTGGCCGGCCCTTCGATGACAGGGAAATGGTTTCCGCACCCGGCCTAGAACCGCTTCGTGAGCGTGAGCGTGACAGCGTTGCCTTGCGCGCGGGATTCAGCCATGAACTCGTAGTTGTATCGAAGCGAAGCGAAGAACATCTGCTTCGGGAAAGCCATACTGACTTCCGGGCCGACGGCGGCCACGCGGTTGCGGCTGCTCCACGATGCACCACCGTTGGGATCCACCTGTTGCTGGTAATAGCCGACCGCGCCCAAATCAACGACTTTCGCCACGGTTTTGCTCACGCCCCATTCGAGCGTGTAGGCCTGTCCGGGAATAACGTGCGTGTCGCGCTGTTCGGTGCTGAATTCATACCGGTTCAACGCCGACACGGCCCAGGTTTTTCCCTCATCAATATACCAGGTGGCCCCGGCGGTTTGCATGAAGGTCCAGTAGCCCGCGCCAATGCGCGTGGTGGGCTGGGGGGCGGAATCGCCCGTGGGCGCCCAAACGCCGCTGCCGACCGCGAAGTCAAATTGTTTGAGATGCCACGAGAGCGTGCCTTCGCCAAAGAAATCCCCGATACCGAAGGTGGTACCGTCAAATGTCCCGGCCTTCACGTGTTGATCAACCAGCGGCAGCAGGGCGTCCACGCCAACATATCCGCCAAGGAATTTTGTGTCGGTGATCCAAATCACACGGGGGATGGTGGCGTAGGTGAAGACATTGGCGTTGGGGACGTGGGCATCATTGCCGGAGGGGTCGTTGAACTGGTCAGCCCAGTAAAAGTAATTGTAGTCGCGGGCATAGACCCCGGGCGGCGGCAGCGAGGCTCCCTTGATACCCTCGGAGCCCGGCACATATTGGGCCGAGGGTTGGGCCTGTAGCAAACCTGGCAATGCGGCAAAACCGACTGCCAGCACGTAATGGAAAAGTTGAGTTTTCATAGGTTGTAATTTTCGGGTTCGGAATTGGGGTTAAACATCCTGCAATTTGCCGGTCAAGTAAGCTTCATACGCACTCAAGTCGAGCATGCCGTGACCGGAGAAATTGAAAAGAATGACCCGTTTCTTCCCGGCTTCCCGCGCCTTGATCGCCTCCTGAACCACCGACGCTATGGCGTGGGCCGTTTCCGGCGCGGGCACAATGCCTTCGCTGCGCGCAAAGAGGATTCCGGCCTCGAAGACCTTCGTCTGATGATACGCCTCCGCTTCGATCAATTTCAGCTTCAGCGCGTGGCTGACCATTGGCGCCATGCCGTGATAGCGCAGCCCGCCCGCGTGGATCGGCGGCGGCATGAATTTGTGGCCAAGCGTGTACATCATCAGCAGGGGCGTCATCTCCGCCGTGTCGCCGAAGTCATAGCGCAGGTCGCCTTTGGTGAGGGAGGGACAGGCCGTGGGTTCGACGCCAACGATCCGATATTTCTTTTTTTCGGTGATCATCTTGTGGATGAACGGGAACGCCATCCCGGCAAAGTTGCTGCCGCCCCCGCAGCAACCGATAATGGCATCCGGTTCCTCGCCGGCCATTTCCATCTGCCGGATGGATTCCTGGCCGATGACGGTCTGGTGCATGCAAACGTGATTCAACACGCTGCCGAGCGAGTATTTTGTGTCGGGATGCTTGACGGTGTCCTCGATGGCCTCGCTGATGGCAATGCCGAGGCTGCCTGGGCATTTCGGATCCTGCGCCCGAACCTTGCGCCCGTATTCGGTCTGGTCGCTGGGGCTGGGATGCACCGTGGCGCCCCAGGTGTGCATGAGCATCCGGCGATAGGGCTTTTGCTCGTAGCTGACCTTGACCATATAGACATTGCATTCCAGGCCAAAGAGCCTGCACCCCAGTGCCAGGGCCGAACCCCATTGGCCTGCGCCCGTTTCAGTGGCGAGCCGTTTGGTGCCGGCGACCTTGTTGTAATAAGCCTGTGCAACGGCGGTGTTGGGTTTGTGGCTGCCAGCGGGGCTGGCGCCTTCGTATTTGTAATAAATGTGCGCCGGGGTCTGGAGCGCCTTCTCGAAGCGCACCGCGCGCAGCAGCGGCGTCGGCCGCCAGAGGGCGTAAATGTCGCGGACCTCGTCGGGGACCGGGACCCAGCGGTCGGGGCACATTTCCTGTTTGACGAGGTTTTCCGGGAAAATCGCCAGCAAGGCTTCCGGCGGTATCGGTTGTTTGGTGCCCGGGTGCAGCGGCGGGGGCAGCGGCTCCGGAAAGTCCGCCAGCAGATTATACCATTGTTTGGGAATGTCAGCCTGGGTCAGCGCGAAGTGGGTTTGCGTGCTCATATAATGCCTGAAGTGTTGGGAAACAGTTTACCCGCCGGTAATCCCCTTGTCACGCAATTGTTAGCAAACAGCTAAAAATGTAATAATAATAACAAGATAAGTTTACGTCAGACATTTTGCGGGCGCTGCCCGGGTTGCGCCCCGCGTTCGGAGAACATTCCTGCCTGAAATCAGCACCGGCTTTGGACAACGCGGCAATCGAAAAAGACTGCTTGTTGATTCCCGGTTTTGGGATTTGCCAGTCCCGCGAATTTCAGTGATATTATCCGCCGTTTTTTCACGGGCATTTTATGAAACCCCAGGTTGAAATCTATGACACGACCCTGCGCGACGGTTCGCAGGGCGAAGGCATCAATTTCTCGGTGGCGGACAAGCTCCGCATCGCCGAAAAGCTCGACGCGTTCGGGGTCCATTACATCGAAGGCGGCTGGCCCGGCTCCAACCCGAAGGACCTGGAATTTTTCGCGCAGGCGAGCCGGCGCAAGTGGAAGAACGCCCAAATCGCGGCGTTCAGCATGACCCGCCGCAAAGGCGTCGCTGTCGAAAAGGACGGGTTGATGCGGCAGATTCTCGACGCGAAAACACCGGTCGTCACCATCGTCGGCAAGACGTGGCTGTTGCACGTCATCGAGGTGTTGCGCGTCAGGCCAGACGAAAACCTGGCGATGATCGCCGACACCATCCGTTTTTTGAAGGACCACGGCAAAACGGTCATCTACGATGCCGAACACAGCTTCGATGGATTCAAGGACGAACCGGACTACGCGCTGGCCACGTGGCAGGCAGCGGAGAAGGCGGGCGCGGAATGCATCGCGTTGTGCGATACAAACGGCGGCTGTCTGCCGGAGGAAGTTGCGCGCATCACCGCGCTGGCGAAGGGTAAACTCACGGCTCGCATCGGCATCCACACGCACAACGATTGCGGCGTGGGCGTGGCCAACGCCCTGGCCGGCATTGAAGCCGGCGCCACCCAGGTGCAGGGCACCATCAACGGCTACGGCGAACGCACGGGCAACTGCAATCTGATTAGTGTCATCCCGCTCTTGCATTTCAAATTGAAAAAGACCGGCGTGCCCGCGAACTCGCTGGCCAAGCTCAAGGAACTTTCCGAATTCGTGGATGAGATCGCCAACGTCCGGCACGACCCGCGCCAGCCGTGGGTGGGGCAGACGGCATTTGCGCACAAGGGCGGGATGCACGTGCACGCGATTGACCGCGTGGCGCGCAGCTACGAACACATTGACCCGGCCGCCGTCGGGAATTTCCGCCGTGTGCTCGTGAGCGACATGTCGGGTCGCACGAACATTTTAATGAAAGCCGCTGAACTCGGTTTCAAGCTCAAACCCGATATGCCGGAGGTGAAGGCGATCACGGCGCGCGTCAAGGAACTGGAAGGCCAGGGCTACGAATATGAAGCCGCTGAGGCGTCGCTGGCGTTGCTCATCGGCCAGGCGCTCAAGCACCGCGATCCATCGTTCCACGTGGATGCGTATCACGTCTCCATGCGGCGCGATGGCAACGAAAACATTTGCGAGGCGACGGTGAAAGTCGTTGTCGGCGGCAAAACCGCCCACACGGTGGCCGATGGCGACGGCCCGGTGAACGCACTCGACGGGGCGTTGCGGTTGGCGCTGGCGAAGTTCTTCCCGCAACTCCAGAACGTGGCGCTCACCGATTACAAGGTGCGCATCCTCGACAGCGCGACCGGCACCGCCGCCAAAACACGCGTCCTCATCGAATCCAGCGACGGCCGGCGCGAATGGGGCACCGTCGGCGTGAGCGAGAACATCATCGAGGCCAGCCTGCAGGCCCTCGTGGACAGCATGGAATACGCGCTGTTAAAGAAGTGAACATCGAACATTTAACATTCAACGCCCAACATCGAATTTCGGTCGTTGGACGTTCGGTGTTGAATGTTGAGCGTTGAATGTTTCCCTGGTGATTATGTCTGAAATTTCCAAGGCCTACGAACCGCAGTCCGTCGAAGAGAAGTGGTATCAATTCTGGCTCGACGGAAAATTTTTCGTCGCCAATGCACAATCAAAAAAGCCGGCCTATTCCATCGTCATTCCGCCGCCGAATGTCACCGGCGTGCTCACGATGGGCCACGTCCTCAACAACACCATCCAGGACATCCTCGCCCGCAAGGCGCGCATGGACGGCAAGGAAGTCCTCTGGTTGCCGGGCACGGACCACGCCGGCATTGCCACCCAAACCGTCGTCGAGAAAGCGCTGAAGAAAGCCGGTGAAATCAAACATCGCGATGACTTGGGTCGCGAGAAATTCCTCGAACGCGTCTGGCAATGGAAAGAAAAGCACGGCGGCATCATCATCCAGCAGCTCAAGAAGCTCGGCGCGTCGTGCGACTGGACGCGCGAACGCTTCACGATGGACCCGGAATATTCGCGCTGCGTGCAGAAGGTGTTCGTCGAGCTTTACAAAAAGGGCCTCATCTATCGCGGCAAACGCATGGTGAACTGGGATCCCGCTGCGCGCACTGCCCTCTCCGACGAGGAAGTCGAGATGATTGAGGAAAAAGGGCATCTCTGGCACATCAAATACCCACTGCTCGACGACACAGGCCAGCCCAATGCTGATGAATTCGTGGTTGTGGCCACGACGCGCCCGGAAACCATGCTCGGCGACGAGGCGGTGGCGGTAAATCCAAACGACCCGCGTTACACGAAACTGATCGGGCGAAAATGCCTGTTGCCGCTCCAGAACAAGCCCATCCCGGTCATTGCCGACGAACTGGTGGATCCGAAGTTCGGTACCGGCTGCGTGAAGGTGACCCCGGCGCACGATCCGGCCGACTACGAAATGGCCGTGCGGCATCAACTCCCATTGACGGTCGTCATCGGCCTCGACGGCCACATGACGCAGGACGCCGGCAAGGAATTCGCGGGCTTGGACCGCATAAAGGCGCGCCAGGCCGCGGTCGAGAAATTAACCGAGCAGGGCCTGCTATTGAAGACAGAGGATTACGTCCACAATGTCGGTTACAGCCAGCGCAGTCATGTGCCCATCGAGCCGTATCTGAGCGAGCAATGGTTTTTGAAATATCCGAGCGTGGAAAAATCCCGTGCGTGCGTGGAGCAGGAGCGTAGCGCGGGCGTCTCGCCTGCTGCTGTCGGCGCCCTCGCCGACAGCTCAAAGGACGTGCAAGATTCGGATGATATTGACAAACCCGCACGCGAGGGCGCGTGCGCTCCCCCCCAAATGCGTTTCCATCCGCAGCGTTGGGCGAAGGTCTATGACCACTGGATGGGCAACATCAAAGACTGGTGCATCAGCCGCCAGCTTTGGTGGGGACACCGCATCCCGGTGTGGCGGCGAAAAATGAAGGTCAAGCCCCAATCTGAATGGACTGAAAATGACAGAAAAGCTGCTGAAGCTGTTAAGAAGGACCTCGCGCCATTTGATACGCCTGAAGTTCAAGCGAAGAGAGCTGCCAACATAGCACTTCATCCTTTTCAGGAAATAAGCTTCTCCAGGATATTCGCCGGAGAGTTTTCTTATTGGGATAAACGTTGCGGAATAGTCAACGGTTGTCCGTATCGAAGAGGTTGCGACACTCTCCGGAACACGAAGCAAAGGCATTGGAAAAGATCGGCTTCACCCAAGACCCCGACGTGCTGGACACCTGGTTCAGTTCGTGGCTCTGGCCGTTTGCGACGATGGGCTGGCCGGAGCAGACCGACACGTTGAAGAAATTTTATCCCACCACCGATTTGGTCACCGGGCCGGACATCATTTTCTTCTGGGTCGCGCGCATGATCATGGCGGGTTACGAGTTCATGGGGGATTTGCCGTTCCGGAATGTCTATTTCACCGGCATCATCCGCGACAAGCAGGGTCGCAAGATGTCCAAGAGCCTCGGCAATTCGCCCGACCCGCTCGATCTCATCGGCAAATACGGCGCCGACGCACTCCGGTTCGGCACGATGCGCAGCGCGCCGCTCGGCCAGGACATTTTGTTCGACGAACAGAACGTCGAGCTGGGCCGCAATTTCTGCAACAAGCTCTGGAACGCCTGCCGCTTCCGGCAAATGGTTGGTAGCGCAGCCGTCCCGGCTGCATCGAGTTCGAAATGAAGGCAGGCGAGAGGCCTGCGCTACGTTTGAAGTTCAGGGCGAAATCAATCCCCAACTTCTGACGTCTGACGACAAATGGATTCTGCTCAAGCTCGACGCGGCCATTCGCGAAATGAATACGGCCTTTGCCGAGTACAAATTCAGCGACGCGACGGCGACGCTTTACCGCTTTTTCTGGAGCGAATATTGCGACTGGTATGTCGAGGCGAGCAAAGCGGTTCTTACACGGCCAGCGCCCGATGTGTCTCCCTCTCCCCTCAACGGGGAGAGGGCCGCGGTGAGGGGTGAGAAGGAAAGTGACGCTTCGCGCAAAGCAACGGCCCCACCTCACCCTGACCCTCTCCCCCCCGCTCCGCGCGGCGGAGAGGGAACAGCAATGGACGCGGCCTCGTTGAACGAGGCGCGCAAGGCCAACACTCTCGCCGTCATCGACTTCGTTCTCTCGCACACGCTGAGGCTGTTTCATCCGTTCCTGCCGTTCATCACGGAGGAACTCTGGCACGGGATGGGTTATGCCGGGGACATGCCGGAAAACCAGGGCGGCCAGACCATCATGTTCGCGCCGTGGCCGAAGCCGCTCAACGACGATTTCAAATCGCACTACGGCCTGACAGGGCAGGACGAAAAGCACATCGAGGCGCGGAACGAACTCGTCACGCAAGGCCGCAACCTGCGGCGCACGGCAAACATTGCCGCAAACAAGAAGGTCAAATTCATCCTCAAACCGGCGCGCGAACTGGCGGCGCACGACCTCGAAGTGCTCAAGCTGCTGCTCAACGCCGAGACGGTCGAGAGCCATGCGGACTTCAAACCGGCAAAGAACACGATGACCGCGCGTGTCGAGTTGGGCGATTTATATCTGCCGCTGGAAGGTTTGATTGACAAGGAAGCCGAGACAACGCGGCTGAAAAAGGAGCTGGAGAAAATCGAAGCCGATGCCGCCAAGGTCGAACAGAAGCTAGCCAATCCGAATTTCACGCAAAAAGTTCCCGCGCATGTTCTGGAGGAACACAAACAGCGTCTCGCCGAGTTGCATGGCAAACGCGATCACGTGAAAGCAGCCTTGGCTGCGTTGGGTTGAGCATTGGTAGCGTCGCGCCTGTGGCTCGATCGAATCGGCGGACAGCGCCGATACTACAACCTCGACGATATTGCGGTTCTTCGCTTAAGCTCGCGCGCGCATGGAGCAAGGCCTCGTCAGTGATATCGCCATTTGCATCATCGCCGCGTGGGTGCTGGCGGTGGTGTCGCAGGTGGCGCGCCAGCCGGTGTTGCTGGCCTACCTGGTCGCGGGCTTTGTCATCGGCCCACACGGTTTCCAATGGATCACCAACACCCAGAACATCCAGACCATTTCCGAAATCGGCCTGTCGCTGTTGCTGTTCATGATCGGGCTGGAGATTGACCTCAAAAAAATGTTGAGCGCGGGCAGAGTCATCACGGTTACCGCGCTGGTGCAAATCCTCGGTTGCGTGTTGCTCGGCTGGCTGGTGTTCGATTGGGTTGGCCCGGCGGAAACGCGATTGGAAGCGCTTTACCTCGGTGTGGCGGCGGCGATGAGCAGTACGGTCATCATTGTCAAAATCCTTTACGACAAACGCGAACTTGAATCGCTCGTCGGTCGGGTCACGCTGGGCGTACTCGTGTTGCAGGACTTGTTCGTCATCCTGTTTCTCGCCCTCCAGCCGAACCTGAAAAATCCCGCCTTGGGCCCACTGGCACACGCCTTCGGCAATGTGATTCTGCTCCTGGCGGTGGCCTTTTTGGCCAGCCGGTTTGTGTTGCCGCCGGTCTTCCGGTCCGTTGCGCGTTTGCCGGAACTGGTCCTGGTCGGCGCCCTGGCCTGGTGCCTGGCGATGGCCGGTTTTGCCAACTGGCTCGGTTTGTCCACGGCCATGGGTGCGCTCATCGCCGGCGTGATGGTTTCCACGTTCCCTTACACGCTCGACGTGGTCGCCAAGGTCACGAGCATCCGCGATTTTTTTGTGACGCTCTTTTTCGTCGCGCTCGGCATGACCATTCCCGAGCCGACGTGGGGGTATCTGCTCTGGACGGTTTTCTTCTGCCTGTTTCTCGTAGCCAGCCGGTTCGTGACGGTCTTCCCGCCGCTTTACTTCATGCGGCAGGGCTATCGCGTCAGCCTGTTGCCAGCCGTCAACCTCTGCCAGTTGAGCGAGCTTTCCCTTGTGCTGCTCGCGCTCGGCCGGACCGGCGGCGATGTCTCGGGAAATTCCATCGGGATCGCGGCGTTTTCCTTCGCGTTCCTCGCAATCGGTTCGACCTACGCGATTCTGAAAAATGATCTACTGCTCCGCAAAGCCACACCGTGGCTGAACCATCTGGATTTGCGCGATCTCGACCAAACCGCGTCCGAACCCGGCCGCGAAGCAAAACCAAAACGCATCTGCCTGCTCGGCTTTTCCTGGACGGCCAGTTCGTTGCTTGAAGAAATTGGCCGGGACCGCTCCGATTTGCTGGCGGAAACCGTTGTCGTGGATTTCAATCCGAACGTTCACGAAAAGCTTCGCCAACGCGGCATTTATGTCGTCTACGGCGACATCACGCAGCGCGACACATTGCTCCACGCCGGCGTGACGGAATGCGAAATCATCATCTGCACGCTGCCCAACACCGTGCTCAAGGGTGCGGACAATCTGAAAATGCTTCGGCAACTCCGCGAACTGAATCCGGACGCAAAAATCGTCGTGCACGCCGAATTGCTGGAGGACATCCCCAAACTTTACGCCGCCGGCGCAAGTTACGTCACCGCGCCGCGCCTGTTGGAGGCCGCGAACTTGCTCAGTGTCGTCGAAGCCGCCGAAAACAATCTCCTCGACCAAAAGCGCAAGGAACAGGAACAGCAAATCGCTGGACGCAATGAGGTCATTCCCTAACAACCCGATTTTTATGAAAACCGTCTCCTTGAACAAATCCCTGGCCGTAGCCGTCAAAGCCGCCCGCGCCGCCGGGAAGCTCATGCGCGACAACTGGAATGCGCCCAAGCGCGTCAACGCCACCGACGCCCACGATATCAAGCTCGAACTCGATGTGCGCTGCCAGAAACTCATCGAGCGAACCCTGCGCGCCGCGTTTCCGAAAATTTCACTGCTCGGCGAGGAAGGCTGCACGGGCGACGTAAATGCCGAATATCGCTGGGTGGTGGACCCGATTGACGGCACGGTCAATTATTTCTTTGGCATTCCACACGCCGCCGTGTCCATAGCCCTACAGAAGCGTGACGAGTGTCGAGTGCCGAGTGTCGAGAAAAGTAGCCGAAATCGAATGCGGCGTCGCGTCACACGTCACGCGTCACACGTCACTCTCCTCGGCGTGATTTACTGCCCGTTCACCGACGAACTCTGGACGGCCATTCGCGGCGGGCCAACGCGGCTCAATGGGCGCGTCGTCCGAGTCAGCCGCTGCGCGGACGTAGGCAAAGCTGTCATCGCGATGGGGTTTTCCAAGAGTAAACAAAATCTGGCGAAAAGCCTGCCATACCTGACCCGTCTTTCGCGACGCGCGTTGAAGGTCCGAATCATGGGCTCGGCGGCACTCGAACTGGCCTACGTCGCCTCCGGTCGCCTTGATGCTTACATCGAACGCATCATCAATCTGTGGGACGTCGCAGCGGGCGCGTTGATGGTCGAATGCTCCGGCGGCGAATTTTACACGCGGCCCGCGCCGGGCGGGAAATTCCGGATGATCGCCAGCAACGGCCTGCTCCGCCGGAAGCTGCAACTGGGAAGCTTGCTGAAATAATTTTGATAGAGACACGCTGCCCGCGCCTCCAAAATCTAAAGCTGCGCGGCAGCGCAGCCCTACCGCAACTTGTTCGCGATGAAAAATTCCTTGAGCTTCTCCAGCGCCTTGGCGCGGTGGCTCAACTTGTTTTTCGCGGTTTCGCCCAGCTCGGCAAACGTTTGCTCAAAACCCAACGGCACGAACAGCGGGTCGTAACCAAAACCATTCTTCCCGCGCGGTCCAAAAATGATTCGTCCCTCACACACGCCGTCGAACAGTTCCGTCTGCATCTCGAATTCATCCGCATAGCAGACTGGCGACGCGCTCTCAATTTTTCCGGACAACACCGGCGTCAACGCCAACACGCAATGAAAGCGCGCCGTCCGCTTTGCCGGCGGAACATCCTGGAGCAAGCGCAGCAATTTGGCGTTATTGTCGGCGTCGGGCGTGTTGCCGGCAGAACTCGCGGGCGAGCCGCCCGCGCTCCGGCCCAGCGCACCAAAGCGCGCCGAATGCACCCCGGGCGCGCCGTTCAATGCGTCCACTTCCAAGCCTGAATCATCGGCCAGAACAAAAATGGGTGACGAGTGGCGAGTGGCGGGTGGCGTGATGGAGAGCCAGCGCGCGAGTTCAACGGCCTTTTTTGTCGCGTTGCCGGCAAACGTGGCGGCGTCCTCGACGATCTTCGGCGCCCCGGAAAAATCGTTGAGTGTAAGAAATTGAAACCGGTCGCCGAGGATGGCGCGGATTTCGCCCGTTTTGTGGGCGTTGCGCGTGGCAATGAGCAACGTAATCACGTCCGCACCATAACAGGCGGGAATTGAGATTTGCAGCCGGAAACTTGAAAATTCATCTGCGCTGCGAAGAAGAGTTGGTTTGCCAGAATTCGACGGCTTCCTTCCAGAATTTCGACGGTTGCTCCATGATTTCGCAGTGTCCACCCCCGGGAAATTCCCAAAGCTTCTTCGGACCGGCATAGCCATTGTAAAGGCGAAGCCCGAATTTCTCCGGGACAATCGTGTCTCGGCCATCAACCGTGACTCCGACTTTGCCGTAATAATGGCGGAGATAGTTTTCCGAAGCAAACCGATCCACGAGCAACAAACGGACAGGCAGCAGCGGATAGTGGTTTTGTGCAACATCAGTCAAACGATGGAAAGGTGAAATCAAAACCATGCCGGCCACCTTGTCGGGATAAGTGCCTGCCAGATATGAAGCGACGCCGGTGCCGAGGGATTCGCCGACAAGATAAATTGGCTGGTTGATGGGCAGTATGTCAAACGCTTCCTTGGCCGCGTTGAACAAACTGCTTTGGTTTGGAGAACCGGGGCGATCCTCATAGCCGGGATATTCCAGAATAAAAACGTCAAACGCAGCAACGCTTTGAATGTCATTCACGTAATGCTCGCAGCCAATCGCCGTGCTGCCGTTGCCATACAGGATCATGACCGTTCCTTCCGCCGGTTGCTTGAGTGAAAGACGTTTTAATCCGATGAACTGGCCGGCCGAATTTGTCCAACGTTCGAGCTGCGCCGAGTACGCCACCTGGTCCACTTGTTCCCGGGTAAAAACGGAGGGGAAATAAATGAATGCGCGTTGAGCAATGGCCATGACCACGCAACCGAGCAAATACAGTGAACCACAAACCAACAGCAGCAGCCAAACGACGCGACTTAGGACTACACGCTTTGGCCGTTGGCTTGTTTGATTCATGCACTGCAATGATCACAAAAACAAGTCCAGGGAACGAATTGAAAAATTTTGGGTGAACATTGAAAAAGCAAATGGCTGCTCGTCCGTTTTCAAAGGCAGGTCTTACATTTGGCCCGGTTTTGAATAATTAGAGACGGGCCGGACGCCTGTCCCAAGTTTGACGCTTCAAACCCCGATCAACGCCGCGCCGATGACGCCGGCGGAATCGCCGAGTTGGTTTTTCACGATGGGCGTTTCCAAACAATCGCTGAAAACATATTTTGCCACCTCGGCGACGCCTTCCGCGTAGAGCGCATCAAAATTTGAGACGCCGCCGCCGAGCACGATCACGTCCGGGTCCAGCACGTCAATGAGATTGGCGAGCGCACGGCCAAAGTTGCGGAAAAAAATTTTCATGAACTCCACCGTCTTCGCGTCGCCGGCGTAATAATCTTTTGCGATATCCTTAAACGGCCGTTTCGTTCCGAACTTTTCAGCGTAACGCGCCTCCAATCCGCCGCCGCTGATGAACGTCTCCACGCAACCGCGCTGGCCGCAGTAGCAGAGCGGACCGTCCGGGGCGATGGACATGTGGCCCCACTCACCGGCGATGGCCTGCGGGCCGGTGATGACTTCACCCTTGTAAACAATTCCTCCGCCACAACCCGTGCCCATGATGACGCCGAAAACCAGCTGCTTTCCCCGGCCTGCGCCGTGCAGCGCCTCGGCCATGGCGAAACAATTCGCGTCGTTTTGGATTTCGATCTTCCGGCCGAGCATCCGTTCGAGGTCCACCTTCAACGGCTGGCTGTTCATGCAGACGGTGTTGGAATTTTTCAACAGGCCGGTGCGCGGCGAGATGGCGCCGGGCGTACCGATGCCGAACGTGTGCGGCTGATGTTGAAAAGTCGCAGCCATTTCGTTGTGCAGTTCCTTGACCCGATCCAGGATGTGGACATAGCCTTTTTCCTGCTGCGTATCCACGCGCTTGCGGAAAAGTTCTTTGCCTTGGGCATCGAGAACAATGCCTTCAATCTTGGTGCCGCCGAGATCAATGCCGATGCGAAACATGTTTCAAATCTTCCGCAATGACGCCGGATTGTTCAAGCGCGCAACGATGGCCGGCCGGTCTCCCCGATAAGCTTTGTCTCCTTCGCGCCAATATTTGTGGGGGCGAATCGGGAATTTTCGCAGAGCGCGGCTTGACCGCGACGGCAAAAACCGGTTTGCTTTTCATGGACACTTTTATGAGTTCAGCCAAACCTCCGCTCGACGATTTGCGGATTGAACGTCGCCCGGATCGAGCGCCCCGTTCCCGAAGGTGGCTTTTTGCCATTTGGGGCGCGCTGCTGCTATTTATCATTGCGCTGATGGTCTGGCGCTCGCGGTCGGATGCCATCGAAGTCAGCGCGGTCGTGGCGCGCGACGCCAACGCAGGCGGCGCCGACCGGATTGTGTTGAACGCTTCCGGTTACGTCACCGCCCGCCGGGAGGCAACCGTTTCCTCCAAAGTCACCGGCAAGGTCATGGAAGTGCTCATCGAGGAGGGCATGAAAGTCACCAACGAGCAGGTTGTCGCGCGGCTGGATGATTCAAACGTCAAGACCAGCCTCGACGTGGCCGTGGCCCAGTTGGCCTCAGCCAAGGCCGCGCTGGCGGAAACCGAGGCGCAACTCAAAGACGCAAATTTGGAATTCCAGCGCACCACCGAACTGGCCAAGCAACACATCGCATCGCAATCCGACCTGGACCTGGCCGAGTCGAATGCCAAAGCGTTGGAGGCACACCTGGCGCAGCAGAAACTCGATGTCACCGTTGCCGATCGCAACGTGGCGATGTGGCAGCAGCAGATGGATGACATGATCATCCGCGCGCCGTTTGACGGCGTGATCACCACCAAGGACGCGCAGCCGGGTGAAATGATTTCGCCGGTGTCGGCTGGTGGCGGTTTCACGCGCACGGGCATCGGGACGATTGTGGACATGACTTCGCTGGAAATTGAAATTGACGTAAACGAAAGCTACATCAACCGGGTCGAGCCGGGCCAACCGGTCGAAGCGACGCTGGACGCGTATCCCGACTGGAAAATTCCCTGCAAAGTCATCGCCATCATCCCGACCGCCGACCGCGACAAGTCCACGGTCAAGGTGCGCGTCGGTTTTGACCAACTCGACCCCCGCATTCTGCCGGACATGTCGGTGAAGGTGGCCTTCCGCGACAACGGCGGATCGGCGGCAGGCCGCGGGGTGATCGTTCCCAAAAGCGCGGTGCTCAACCGCGACGGACGCGACGTGGTGTTCGTCGTTCAGGATGGCCATGCCGAACGTCGCGCGGTCACCGTCATTGACACACTAGGCGATGATTCCGTGTTAAGCGCGGGCGTGTCCGCGGGCGAAAGAGTCGTTGTGGACGCACCGGCCGATTTGAAGGACGGAATGGCAGTGAAGGAGAAAAAGCTATGAACGAAAGCAAATCAAACTCCAGCGCGCTGGTGCTGGTCGAGGGCGTGGAAAAGGTTTTCCATCGCGGCTCGGAAGACATTCACGTTCTGTCAGACCTGCATTTGCGGGTTCCCGCCGGCGAATTCCTCGCGCTAATGGGGCCGTCGGGTTCCGGGAAGACCACGCTGTTGAATTTGATCGGTGGCCTTGACCGCCCGACCAAAGGCTCGGTCAGCGTCGCCGGTGAGCACATTGATCAATTGTCCGACCGCGCCCTCGCCGCGTGGCGCGCGCGGCACGTTGGTTTCGTTTTCCAGCTTTACAACCTGATGCCAGTGCTGACCGCGGAGCGGAACGTGGAACTGCCGTTGTTGTTGACCCACCTCTCCAAGGCGGACCGGCAAAAGCATGTGGAGACGGCGTTGGCGGTGGTCGGACTGTCGCATCGCGCGAAACATTATCCGCGCACGCTCTCGGGCGGCGAACAGCAGCGTGTCGGTATCGCCCGCGGCATCGTCACCGACCCGACGTTGCTGCTGTGCGACGAACCCACCGGCGACCTGGATCGCAAGGCCGGCGACGAAATCCTGGATTTGCTCCAGGCGCTCAACCGCGAGCACGGTAAAACCATCATCATGGTCACACACGACCCGCACGCTTCGGCGCGCGCGATCCGGACGCTGCATCTTGACAAGGGACAATTGAGCAACGGAGAGGTGAAATGAGCAGCAGAGATCCATACGCCCGCCCTCACCCCGGCCCTCTCCCCCAGGAGAGGGAGAATTATCGGCAATCTGTCGGCGAATCATGCGCCATTAAAAATTTGGAATGGCGAACTTGGCTGTCCCCTCTCCCCGAGGGAGAGGGTCTGGGTGAGGGGAAGATCGATTCCAATTCGAAGCCAAATAGTTACCGATGAAATTTCTTCACCTCATCTGGTGCAATTTGAAGCGGAAGAAACTCCGCACGTCGCTGACGCTGCTGTCCATTGTCGTGGCATTCGTCCTGTTCGGGTTTCTGTCGGCCATCCAACAGGCGCTGGTTGGCGGCGTGGAACTGGCCGGCGCGGACCGGCTGATCGTCCGTCAAAAAGTTTCCATCATCAATCTCCTCCCGGTGAGTTACGAGGCGCGCATGGAGCGAATCCCCGGCGTGGATTTCGCCACGCACCAAACCTGGTTCGGCGGCATTTACCAGGACCCGAAAAATTTCTTCATGCAAAATCCCGTCGAGCCGGAGAAATTTCTCAAGATACATCCTGAAATCATCCTGCCGCCGGAACAGGAGAAGGTCTGGCTGGCCACGCGGACGGGCGCCATTGTCGGCCGCCGGACGGCGGAACGCTTCCATTGGAAAATCGGCGACAAAATTCCCATTAAATCTACCATTTGGACACTGCCGGATGGAAGCCAGACCTGGACGTTTGACATCGTGGGCATTTACGACGGGAAAGATAAGGGCACGGACACCACGCCGTTGTTCTTCCGCTACGATTATTTTGACGAGTCGCGGTCGTATGGCAAGGGACAGGTCGGCTGGTACACCATCCGCATCAAGGATCCGGCGCAGGCGGCGGAAGTGACCAAACGGGTGGACGAGGAATTTGAAAATTCGCCGGCGGAAACCAAGACCGAGCCGGAAGGCGCGTTTATTCAAGGCTGGGCCAGCCAGATCGGCAACATCGTCTTCATCGTCGCGGCGATTCTGAGTGCGGTGTTCTTCACCATCCTGCTCGTGACCGGCAACACCATGGCGCAGGCCGTGCGCGAGCGGACGGGCGAGTTGGGGGTGCTCAAGGCCATTGGCTTCACCAACGCGCAGGTGGTGGCGCTCGTGCTCGCGGAATCGTGCCTGCTCACTGTCATCGGCGGAACCGTTGGTTTGGGACTGGCGCGCGCGATCACGCCGGTCCTGGCCCAAAACCTGGCCGGTCTGCTGCCCATGTTCTTTCTTCCCACGCGCGCTTTGTTCATCGGGCTGGGACTCAGCCTCGTGCTGGGTTTGGTCACCGGAATTTTTCCCGCGCTCCAGGCCATGCGCCTGCGTGTCGCCGATGCCTTAAGACGAATGTGAAAATGAAAACTTCCAAACACCAACATCCAAGCTCCAGAGATATTCCAAGCACCAAGCTCCAAACCGCCGGACGTGGACGCCCGGGATTTGAAGGTTGGCGCTTCTCTGGTGCTTGGCGCTTGGATTTTGGAGATTGACTATGGCCGGCCCCCTCAACTGGTTTTCGCAAATCGGATCCATCACCAAATTCGGTTTGATGAGTCTCCCCCAACGGCGCGGCGCCGTGGCGGCCACGGTCATCGGCATTGCCGGCGTCGTGGCTGTGCTCGTCGGCGTGCTTTCCATCGCGGCCGGTTTCCGGCAGGCCATGACCGTTTCCGGCTCGCCCGACGGCGCGATTGTTTTGCGCAGCGGCGCCGACAGCGAAATGGTCAGTTGGTTTGGACGCGACGAGACGCGCATTATCGCCGATGCGCCGGGACTCGCGCGCACGGCCCAGGGCCCGCTCGCGTCCGCGGAATTGTTCGTCATCATTGACCTGCCCAAACGCTCGACCGGCACGGACGCCAACGTGCCGTTGCGTGGCGTGGAGCCGGCCGCGTTGCTGGTGCGCGACAATTTGAAAATCATCCAGGGCCGGATGTTTGACTGGGGCAAGGACGAAGTCATCGTCGGTCGCGGCGCGGCCCAGGAATTCGCCGGACTGGAAGTCGGCTCGAACATGAAAGTGGGCCGCTATGAATGGCCCGTGGCCGGAATCTTTTCGGCCAACGGCGGCGTGGCGGAATCGGAAATCTGGACGGACGCCAAGGTGTTGCAGGCCGCCTACCATCGCGGCGACTCGTTCCAATCCGTCTCTGCCAAACTGAATTCGCCGGCCGCGTTTCAGGCGTTCAAGGATTCACTCACCTCCAATCCGCAGCTCAACGTGCAGGTCATCCGGCAATCCGATTATTACGCCCAGCAATCCGAAACCATGACGCGGCTGATCACGACGCTCGGGTTCCTCATCGCTTTTTTGATGGCCGTTGGCGCCGTGTTCGGCGCACTGAACACGATGTATGGTGCGGTCGCAGCGCGGACACGGGAAATCGCCACGCTGCGGGCGCTCGGCTTCGGCAGCGGCGCGGTGGTGGTTTCACTCATGCTTGAATCGCTCTTGCTGGCGCTGGTCGGTGGCGTCATCGGCGGTGCGCTGGCCTACGTTGCCTTCAATAATTTTCACACCTCGACGATGAACTTCCAGAGCTTCAGCCAGGTTACGTTCGCCTTCAAAGTCACGCCACCCTTGCTGGTGCGCGGCATCGTGTGGTCAGCGGCCATCGGTCTGATCGGCGGTTTGTTCCCGGCCATTCGCGCCGCGCGCCTGCCCATTGCATCGGCGTTGCGGGAATGGTGAGCGCCTTGTGGTGGAAATAAAAAGGCGGCCTGCCGGAAGCGGACCGCCTGGTGTAAAACCGGACCCGTTTACTTTTCGATGCCAAGCAATTCCACTTCGAAGATCAAGGTGCTATTCGGACCAATCTTCGGGCTTGGGCTTTGTTCGCCGTAGGCCAGCTTCGCCGGGAGGAACAATTGCCACTTGTCGCCCACCTTCATCATCTGCAGCGCCTCGGTCCAGCCCGGGATCACGCCCCCGACGGGGAAGGTGGCCGGCTGGCCGCGTTGCACGGAACTGTCAAAGACCGTCCCGTCAATCAGCGTGCCGGTGTAATGCACCGTGACCGTGTCGGTTTTTTTAGGCATCTCGCCGGTGCCGGATTTGAGGACTTTATATTGCAGTCCGCTGGGCGTGGTTTTGACACCTTCCTTTTTGGCATTCTCCGCGAGAAAAGCCTCGCCATCTTTGAGGTTTTTTGCGCCATCGGCATATTTGGCGGCTTCGGCCGCGCTCTTGGCCGCGACGTCCTGCCTGAGCTTCATCAGCGTGTCACGCACTTCCTCCTCCGTCAGCGCCGGCTTGCCCCCCAGCGCGTCGGCGACGCCTGCAGCCAGAGCCTTGGCATCGAGGTCCAGTTCCTGGGCCTTGAGGCTTGAACCGATGTTCACGCCGAGGGCGTAGCTGGTTTTCTGTTTCGGATTCGTGAGATCGGGTTTGTCCTGCGCCACCGCGGAACTCACGAGCAATCCGAGGGCGAGGGTCGGGATTAGATATGATTTCATTCAGTTATTAAGCCGCTTGGTTGTTTGCGGGCGGGAGAACATCCGGGAAGAAGGCGGCCCCGTCAAGCAATGAAACCGAAAAAAAGCCCGACCATTACGGCGCGGGCAGATAAATCCGCCGGTTCGCTTCGGCGATTTTCGCGGCATCCATTTTGACGATTGCCCGGTCGTAAGTCATCAGACCGTTCACCTCGACCTCGCAATCGGTCGTCTGCGTGTAAACAGCGGCGGCCAGGCCGGGCTTGCCGGCAAGTGGACGCAATTTTTCCACGAGTTCGAGATAAGCGGCCGTGAGCGCGGCGGAGTTGGTAAAGCTCTGGTAGCCCCAGTTCTTTTCCGCCTGCCACGTGTGGCCGGGCACCGGCAGGCCAAGTCCGCCGAATTCGCCGAGCACAGCGGCGCGATTGGTTTCAAGTTTCGGCACGGCCGGTGCGGGATAATGATGAATGTCCCGCACATCGCCGGCGCCGTGGTCGGTCCAACCGCTGGCATTGTCCACGAGGCGCGAGGGGTCGAGTTGTTTGACCGTTTCAGCGATGCGGGCGGTGTCGTATTGTCCCCAGCCCTCGTTGAACGGGACCCACATGACAATGCAGGGATGATTGCCGCGGCCTTCGATGAGCGCTCTCAGCTCCGTTTCGAACTGATTCGCCGCTTCTTCGTTCCCCGCACGGATTTTGTCAGTCTGGCTGTCGCCGACGCTGCTGCTCGGCATGTCCTGCCAGACGAGCAGGCCGAGTTTGTCCGCCCAATAGTACCAGCGGTCCGGCTCCACCTTGACGTGTTTGCGGGCCAGGTTGAATCCGAGTTTCTTGATCGTCTCGATGTCGTAGCGGAGCGCTTCGTCGGTGGGCGCGGTGTAGATTCCATCGGGCCAGAAACCCTGGTCGAGCGGACCGAACTGGAACAGCGGCTGGTTGTTCAGGCAAAGACGTGGCGTGCCGTCGGCGTCCGGGCTGACGGAAATTTTTCTCATGCCGAAATAGCTGTTTACCTCGTCCATCTTCTTGCCGTCCTCGTGGAGCGTGAGCTTCAGGCCGTACAGGAATGGATTGTCTGGCGACCACGACTTCGCCTTCGGAAGGTTAAGTCTAATATGTGAACGCGACTGGCCTTTCGCGCTTGTGACGGGAAGTTGGTTCGACGCGACAATCTTTTTCCCGTCCAATGCCTCCACCTTGATCGTCAACTCTCCTCCGGGAGAAGCGAAGGTTGTGACATCAACGTTCACCGCCGATTGATCGAAGTCCGGTGTAACCTTTAAAGATTCGATTCGATCGAGGTCCACCGGTTCCAGCCACACCGTCTGCCAGATGCCGCTCGTGGAGGTGTACCAAATGCCGTTGGGATGGCGCACCTGCTTGCCGTGCGCTTGCGGGCCGTCATCAGTCGGGTCCCAAACCGCAACGACAATTTCCTGCTCGCCCGCTGGCTTGAGCGCGTCGGTAATATCAAAACTGAACCCATCGTAACCGCCGCGATGCGTGCCCACTTCCTGGCCGTTGACGAAGACGGTCGTTTCCCAATCCATCGCGCCAAAGTGCAGCAGGACGCGTTTGCCCTTCCATTTTTTCGGCACGTCGAACGCGCGGCGATACCAAAGGCGCTGGTCCGGACTGAGCGGCTTCATCACGCCGGAGAGCGCCGACTCGATGGGAAACGGCACGAGGATTTGCCCGGCCCATTGCACCGGTCGCGCGGAATCTTTTGCGACGATGGCGTAGTCCCAAAGGCCGTTGAGGTTCTGCCATGTGGCGCGCACCATTTGCGGACGCGGGTATTCGGGCAATGCCTTGTCCGATTTCACGTCTTTGGCCCAGCGCGTCATCAACGGGCCTTGCGCCGGCTGCCATGCGGCGGTGGCGGTGGCGGTGAAAAGTGCCAGGCTTGCCATTAGAATGATGCGATTCGATGATTTCATGGTTGCGTAACTGTTTAAGGCGAACGCGGGAACATTAACCGGTTCGTTTCCCGTTGGCGAGCGGCGTCAAACGATGAGAAACGAGCGGCTGCGCCAGCCGGTTTGATCGGGTAAACAGCGTGTTGACAAAGAGACGAACGGGATGCGCATTCGCCTTTGAAAGCAACGCAATGGCTCTGTCGGCCAATTGCAGGAAAAATATCTGTGCTGCATTGATAATGCTGACACTGCTCCGGCCTGCGCGATCAAGTTTCCTTCAACGCACGATTGATCCGTTCGATGGCTTCGTCAATTTCCTGACGGCTTTTGAACCCGATGACCACGGCGTCAATGTCCCGGCAGGCCATGGCAAAGCGGATGGATTTCTCGCGGTCGGCCGGGTCGGTGAACGTGCCGTTGCCGCAGATTTTCATGCCAATCACGCCGCGGCCCTTCGTGTGCATGGTTTTGATTTCCTTCATCACCGGGGCGATGTCATGGCGGCGACTGCCCCAGTAACCGCTATCGCCATCGGTGAAAGCGCCCTGCGGGTTCACGCGGACCAGGTGCACTTCGGTCCAATCCGAGGCGACGGCGGCGCGCAACGCGGGCAAACTGTGACAGGAAACGCCCTTGGCCCGGATCCATTTCCGTTCCCGGGCCTCGTTGAAGCCGTCCATGATGCGTTTCCATTCATCCGTCCACTGGCCGCGCGTCATGCAATGAATGAGCAGGCTGTCAACGTAATCGGTGTTGAAGGTTTTACGGTGCTGGTCAATGACAGCCAGCACGTCCTCCGGCTGGCCGTCCACCTTGGACTGGATGAAAAGCTTTTCCCGCGGCAATCCTTTGATGGCATCGGCAATCAAACCAAATGTCTGGTAGGCCTGGGCGGTGTCAAAATAAGTGATGCCGCGGTCATAGGCGTAATGAATGAGGTTGACGAACGCGTCCTTGCCCTCCGCGGTTTGTATGTGTCCGTTGTCGCTGCCGGTGCCAAACCCCAGCCGGCTCAGTTTGATGCCGGTCTTGCCCAGCGTCACCTGGTCCGTGGCGGTGCGCGCGACGGTCGGGCTGGCGGTTGTGCCGGTCTCGGCCAGCGCCCACGGTGAGAGCAACGCCGTGCCCGCCAGCGCGGTCGAGGTTTTGATGAATTCACGACGATTCAATCCGTAACGGTTGTGACGCGGGGGGTTCATGAATATTTCCTCTCCAGCTTGCGACCTTGGGGACGGCCTAATGCGGGCCGCAGGAACCTACGGCTACCGGATACTGAGGCGACCTTGCACATGTGACACAAATACCACTGGCCCACGGAATTGCAACTGCGATTTGCGCTTGCCGCGCTCGACCGCATTCCCAAATGACGCCTCAACCAATGGCAGTGAAACTGATCATTGCGCTGCTTTTTGTATTATTGAGGTCAACTTTGGCCGGATTTGCTTCACCAGACTTCGAAATCTGGTAATTCCTTACGTAAAGAAGCCGTTATTTTGACCTGCTCGGTCCCACATCAAAAAACGTCGCAGGATAGCGCAATTCAAAGATAGCTTTATGTAAAGACCATTGCACGGGACAAAAATTATATCATGGCCAGTTCGTATCGCAAGATTTTGGTAGATCCGCTCAATACCGGTAATGCTCCGGCTTGTAGGGACCGTCCATCGGCACGCCGAGATAATCGGCCTGTTTCTTCGTCAGCCTGGTGAGTTTCACGCCGATTTTTTCCAAGTGCAGCCGGGCGACTTCCTCATCCAGTTTCTTGGGCAAACGATAGACACCGACTTTGTAGCTATCCTTGTTCTTCCAGAGATCAAGTTGCGCGAGCACCTGGTTCGTAAATGAATTCGACATGACAAAGCTTGGATGGCCTTCGGCGCAGCCGAGGTTCACCAGCCGGCCCTCGGCTAGCAGATAAATGCTCCGGTCACCGGGCCTTCGCCGCGCCGAAGTGTCGTTGCTCTTCGAGTCTGTAGCCGAGTCACCGGATTGCGCTGGCTGAGTTGTTGCGCTGGCTTCATCCACGCAGGCGGGCAAATCGTAGCGGTCCACCTGCGGCTTGATGTTCACCTTCTTGACCCCTGAATGCGTGTTGAGCCGGTTCACCTGGATCTCGTTGTCGAAGTGGCCGATGTTGCAGACGATGGCTTGGTCTTTCATCTTCAAAATGTGTTCCAAGGTGATGACGTTGCAGTTGCCGGTGGTGGTCACGTAAATGTCCGCTTCACCGAGCGTCTCCTCGATGGTCGTGACCTTGAATCCTTCCATCGCCGCCTGCAACGCGTTGATGGGGTCAATCTCGGTGACGATGACACGCGCGCCAAAGCCGCGCAATGAATGGGCGCAGCCCTTGCCGACGTCGCCGTAACCGCAGACGCAGGCGGTCTTGCCGGCAATCATCACACCGAGCGCGCGTTTGAGTCCGTCGGCGAGCGATTCGCGGCAGCCGTAAAGATTATCGAATTTCGATTTGGTCACGGAATCGTTGACGTTGATAGCGGGCACGAGCAGTTTTTTAGCCTCGAGCATCTGGTAAAGCCGATGCACGCCGGTGGTGGTTTCTTCGCTGACACCTTTCCAGTCCTTGACGGCCTGCGTGAACCAGCCCGGACGTTCTTTCGCACATTCCTTCAAAAGATTTTTGACGACGGAAACTTCGTGGCTGTCGCCGGGCGTGTTGACCCAGTTGTCACCCTGTTCCATTTCATAGCCTTTGTGCAGGAGCAAGGTGGCGTCGCCGCCGTCGTCCACGACCAGTTGCGGGCCTTGGTTGCCCGGATGCGTCAGCATGTTGAGCGTGAACTGCCAGTATTCCTCCAGCGATTCGCCCTTGAACGCGAACACCGGCACGCCGGTTTTCGCAATCGCGGCGGCGGCCTGGTCCTGCGTCGAAAAAATGTTGCAACTCGCCCAACGCACGGACGCGCCAAGTTCGACCAGCGTCTCGATGAGCACGGCAGTCTCGATGGTCATGTGCAATGAACCGGAGACACGCACGCCCTTGAGCGGCTTTTGCCGACCGTATTTGGCGCGGATGGACATGAGACCGGGCATTTCCTGTTCGGCGACGGACATTTCGCGCCGGCCCAAGTCGGCCAGCGAAATATCGCGGACGTAATAATCTTGTCTCGCGCCGTTGCCATTGGCTTTGGCAGGTTTGGTGCGTGGAGGGGAAAGTTTGATGGTTGCCATAAATCGTGATGCGTGAATCGTGACGGGTTATAGTGCTTTCTTCAGGGCGGCGATCTTGTCGGTTTTTTCCCAGGTCAAATCGGGATCGTTCTTGCCGAAGTGACCGTAATTGGTCGTCTTGGTGTAAATCGGCCGGCGCAGATTGAGCTGCTCGATGATGTCGGCCGGCTGGAAGCTGAACACGCGGTTGACCGCGCGGACGATTTTATTCTCCGGAACCGTCGCCGTGCCGAACGTGTCCACACTCACGCTCACCGGGTCGGGATGGCCAATGGCGTAGGCGAATTGGATTTCGCATTTCGCGGCGAGTTTGGCCGCCACGATATTCTTGGCAATCCAACGACCCAGGTAGGCGGCGCTGCGGTCCACCTTCGTGGGATCCTTGCCGGAAAACGCGCCGCCGCCGTGACGGCCCATGCCGCCGTAGCTGTCCACGATGATCTTGCGCCCGGTCAGGCCGGTGTCGCCCTGCGGCCCGCCGACAACAAAGCGTCCCGTCGGGTTGACCAGAAACTCGGTCCGGGAAGTCAAAAGGCGCTTCGGCAAAACTTTTTTGATAATGTTCTCAATGCAAAATTTTTCGATTTCGCGGTGCTCAACGTCGGCGGTGTGCTGGGTGGAGATGACGACGTTGGAAATCGCGACGGGTTTGCCGTCCCGGTAAACGACGGACACCTGCGATTTGGCGTCGGGCCGCAACCACGGCACCTTGCCGGTCTTGCGGATGCGGGTCAGTTCACGCCCGAGGCGATGCGCGAACATGATGGGCGCGGGCATGAGTTCAGGCGTTTCGTTGCAGGCGTAACCGAACATCAGGCCCTGGTCGCCGGCTCCCTGCCGCGCGGTCTTCTTGCCCCTGGCCTTGCGGGCATCCACGCCCTGGGCGATGTCGGGCGATTGCCCGGTGATGATGACATTAACGAAAACTCTGTCCGCGTGAAATACATCGTCGTCGTTCACGTAGCCGATTCCCCGGATGGTATCGCGGGCAATCTGCACGAAATCAATCACCTCGCTTGGATTTTTATATTTGATCTTCGGTATCGTGATTTCGCCGCCGACGATGACAACGTTCGACTTGGCGTAGCACTCGCAGGCGACGCGGCTGAACTTGTCCTGCGCCAGGCAGGCGTCCAGCACGGCGTCGGAGATGGTGTCGCACACCTTGTCCGGATGGCCTTCGCCGACGGACTCCGACGAAAAAATAAAGTTTTTACTCATTCAATTTGGAGGCGTTGTTTTGGCTGCCAATTACATATTGACGTATCAAGATAAGATGATATATCAGGAATGACGCGCGTCAAATAATTTTTGCGAAAAGAAAGGCGTGGGTCTGAAACGCAAAGCTGCCGTTCATTCTCATTAACATCGGGCTTCAGCCCGGTGTGATTGGTGAACAGAACATGCCAGCCGTTTTAACGGCTTGTCGCACGGGCGGAAAATTGTTGAAACGGTTTCAGGCTCGGCGTTTATGTATCACCGGGCTGAAGCCCGAAGTTAATGAGCGTGGCAGGTGGAACAAGCAATCTGATGATACGAAAATGTCTTCAACGTTGAAATCTTTACGGACCTTGTCCGACCCGACGCGGCTGCGGATTGTCGCGCTGCTGGAACGCGATGAATTGTCCGTGAACGAGCTGCAGGAAATCACGCGGCTCGGCCAGTCGCGCATCTCCACGCATCTCGGCCTGCTGCAGGACTCGGAACTGGTGCAATCGCGGCGCGAGGGCAAGCGGACATTCTACAAGCTGAACCCGAATGCGGATGGCGCGGCGCGCGAATTCATCCAACTCGCTATCCGCGGCGCGAAGGAGTTGCCCGAGCACGCGGGCGACCAGATCAATTTAAAGCGCGTCACCGCTCGCCGCCGCGAGCAGGCGCAGGTCTTTTTCAACCAGATTGCCGGCCGGTTCGATCGTGTCTATGGCCCGGGGCGTTCGTGGCAGGCGTTCGGACATTTGTTGCTGCGCATCCTGCCACCGCTCGTCGTGGCCGACCTCGGTGCGGGCGAAGGCCTGTTGAGCGAATTGCTCGCGCGCCGCTGCAAAAAGGTCATTGCTGTGGACAACTCGGAAAAAATCGTCGCGTTTGGCGCGGCCAAGGCAAAAAAGAACGGGCTGAAGAACTTGGAATTCCGCCTCGGCGATTTGCAGAACCCGCCGATTGAGGCGAACAGCGTGGACCTGGTGATTTTGAGCCAGGCATTGCATCACGCAGAAGCACCGGAGAAAGCGATTGCCGCCGCCCACAAAATCCTCCGGCCACGCGGGCAAATCATGATTCTGGATTTGCTCAAGCACCACTTCGAGAAGGCACACGAACTTTACGGCGACCGGTGGCCGGGATTTGCCGAAAGCGATTTACAGCGCTGGCTGGAGGAGGCGGGTTTCAGAAAAATTGAAATCAGCACCGTTGCCCGCGAGGAACAGCTCCCGCATTTCCAGACGATTCTGGCGGGCGGGGAAAAGGCGTAGCGGCGCCTCGGCGGAGCGCCACAAACTTCCAGCATTTTGGATGGCGGCTTTCTGCCGAAAGCCGCTACGTCGCAATCAAGTTCACCAGTTTCTTTGGCACGACGATGACTTTCTTGATGGTCTTGCCGGCGACGAACGGCTGCACTTTTTCGGATGCCCTGGCGGCCGCTTCGAGCGTGGCATTGTCGGCGTTGGCCGGGACTTTGATAACGTCGCGCAACTTGCCGTTTACTTGCACGGGAATTTCAATTTCAGATTCCACCAGCAACGCCGAATTGAATTTTGGCCATGCTGCATACGCGAGGCTGGGAACTGGTGCGTGATCCGTGATGCGTGAAACGTGAAGGCGTTCCCACAATTCTTCCGCCAGGTGCGGCGCGAAGGGGGCGAGCAGAACCAAAAAATCGCGCAGGACGGAAACCGGCTTCGTTTCCCAGGCCATCGCTTCGTTCACAAAAACCATGAGCGCGGAAACTGCGGTGTTGAAACGAAAGTTGTCCAAATCTTCCGTCACTTTTTTGATGCAGGTGTGCAGCGCCTTCAACTGTGCAGGCGTTGGTTCGACATCTTTGATGGCCGGGCTGAGTTTGATCAAGTTCAGCAACTTCGTAGCTGCGCTTGTGAAAGCGCGGAGGTCCGCGGATTCACATCCGCGGCTACGGGTGTCGGTGGTCGTCTCGGCTTGTTCAAACTCTGTTTCGCTTTTTTCGTCCGCGAACAGCCGCCACACGCGGCCGAGGAAACGGTAAACGCCTTCGACGCCCCGGGTGCTCCACGGCTTCACCATTTCGAGCGGACCCATGAACATCTCGTAAAGCCGGAATGCGTCCGTGCCGACTTCCTGTACTGGCACGTCCACGGGAATCACGTTGCCGCGCGACTTCGACATCTTCTGGTTATCCTCGCCCAGCACCATGCCCTGATTGACGAGCTTGAAAAATGGTTCGGGTGTTGAGACATAACCGAGATCGAACAAAACCTTGTGCCAGAAGCGGGCGTAAAGCAGGTGGAGGACGGCGTGCTCGGTACCGCCAACGTATAAATCCACGCCGGGGGTAGGGCCGACTATTCCAGCCGGCCGCGGCGCGCTGGGGACAGCGCGCCCTACCGTGCCCATCCAGTATTGTTCCGCTTCCTTGCCGACGAACGCGTCCGGATTTTTTGCGTCGAGAAAACGCAGATAATACCAGCAGGAACCGGCCCATTGCGGCATGGTGTTCGTCTCGCGCGTTGAACCGTCTGGCAAATTTACCCAATCCTTCGCGCGGGCCAGCGGCGGCTGGCCGTCGGGGGTGGGTTTGTAATCTTCGAGCGTCGGCGGCAGCACGGGCAACGCGCTTTCCGGCAACGCTTCGTGATATGGTGGCTGACCGCCAGGTCCGGCGGGATCGCGCTTCCAGACAATCGGGAACGGCTCACCCCAGTACCGCTGGCGGCTGAATAACCAGTCGCGGAGTTTGTAATTGACGGTTTTCCTGCCGAAACCTTTTGATTCGAGCCAAGCGGTGATTTTCTTTTTGGCTTCGGCGGTGGGCAAACCGGTGATGGAAATTTCCGGGCCGGTTGAGTTGACCGAAGTGCCGTCATCTACGAAACCGCGCCAGTCAGTTTTCGGGTCGGGCGGTTGAACCACCTGAATGATCGGAAGATTAAACTTGGTGGCGAACTCAAAATCCCGCGTGTCATGCGCCGGCACGGCCATAATGGCTCCCGTGCCGTAGCTCGCGAGGACGTAATCGGCAATCCAGATGGGAATCTTCTCACCGTTGACGGGATTGATGGCGTAAGCGCCGGTGAACACGCCGGTTTTTTCCTTCGCGAGTTCGGTGCGTTCAAGTTCGCTTTTGCGCGCCGTGCGTTCGCGATAATTCTCGACCGCATCGCATTGTTCTTCGGTGGTAATTTCATCTACCAGGCGATGTTCCGGCGCGAGCACCATGTAGGTAGCACCGAAAAGTGTGTCGGGGCGCGTGGTGAAAACGCGTATGCGTTTCCCGGATTCCGCACTCCGCGTTCCGCAATCCGCAATCGCAAAGTCCACTTCCGCGCCTTCGCTGCGACCAATCCAGTTCCGCTGCATTTCCTTGAGCGACTCGCTCCAGTCAATCGAGTGGAGGTCGTTCAGCAATCGCTCGGCATAGGCAGTGATGCGGAGCATCCATTGGCGCATCGGCTTGCGGACAACGGGAAATCCGCCGACTTCACTTTTGCCATCCACGACTTCCTCGTTCGCCAAAACCGTTCCGAGTTGCTCACACCACCAAACGGGTTGCTCGCTGACGTACGCGAGGCGTTTGGAATCGCGATACTCGCGGCGTTTGGCTTCGACGTCCGCATCATCGGTAGGGCTGACCTGCCGGTCAGCCCGGACGCGCGGCAGCGCGTCCCGACCAAGTTCCGCCGGGTACTTCAGTGTCTCAATCGGCTCGGCCTTGTTCGTCTCCGGATTGAACCACGAATTGTAGAGCTTCAGGAAAATCCATTGCGTCCACTTGAAATAATCCGGGTCGGTGGTGGCCAGTTCACGCGACCAGTCGTAGCTGAAACCGAGCGATTGAATCTGCCGCTTGAACGTCGCGATGTTCGCCTCGGTCGTCTGGCGCGGATGCTGGCCGGTCTTGACGGCGTATTGCTCGGCGGGCAGGCCAAAAGCGTCCCAACCCATCGGATGCAGCACGTTAAAGCCGAGCGCGCGTTTGTAGCGGGCGAGGATGTCCGTAGCGGTATAGCCTTCCGGATGCCCGACGTGCAGGCCGGCCCCGGACGGGTAGGGAAACATGTCGAGAATGTAAAATTTGGGGACTTTGCAGTCGGCCACCTTGCCGGCCACCATGGAATCAGCGCCATGCCGTTGCGCAAAGGGATGGTTCTTAAGAATTTTTTCACCTGGATTCCAAGCGCGAAAGGTCTGCTGTTCGTTCCAAAATTGCTGCCATTTAGGCTCGATTAAATGAAACGGATATTGTCGGCGGCCACTTGCCATAGCGTGGGATTTTGGGGAAAGTTGAGCGCAGGGGCAATGGCGGAATTGCTGGAGCGGGCTTCAGTCCGTTCACGTGAACAAGCTAAAGCTTGAATTCCAACGCCCGCCAGACGAGTCGCAATCCTTCAAGTGTCAGGTTGGGTTCGACGGCTGAAATTTCCGGCAAACGTGCGGCAATCAATCCGGCGTAACCGCCCGTCGCCACCACCGGCAAACGTTTCACTTTCAATTCGCGCTTCAATTCGGCGATCAATTCCCGAACCAACCCGCGATAACCATGCACCGCGCCGACCAGCATCGCTTGCTCCGTGCTCCGGCCAACCGCGGTTCGGACTTCGCGGATTTTGATGCGCGGCAGCAACGCCGTTCTCTCGTGCAGATAATCCGTCATCGCCGCCAGCCCCGGCGCAATGATGCCGCCGGCGTAATTGCCCGCGCGATTGACGACATCAAACGTGACCGCCGTCCCGAAATCCACCACCACCGCCGGCGCGCCGAAGCGCTTGCGCGCGGCCACGGCGTTCGCCAGGCGATCCTGCCCGATTGTATCCGGCTTCGGATAATCAATGCCGATACCGCGCAGGGTTTTCGGCGTGAGTTCGAATGCGTTCAAATCCCAGAATCGTCGGACGGTTTTGCGGACGTGTGGCGTTGCGCGCGGCACCACGCTGCACAGCGCCACGCCTTCCAGACTCGCGCGGCCCACGAATTTTTTCACCAGCATTCCCGCCGCGCCCCGAAACCAAAGCGATGTGGGCATATTCGTGTTCTTCACCACGCGCCGGTCATTGGCCAGACCAAGGTGCGTGTTCGTGTTACCGATGTCGAAAAGCAAAAGCATAAATCCGCGAATTACGCTAATTCGCGCGAACGCAGCCTTGGTTCCAGGAAATTCGTGTCCATGCGCGAAATAGCGGATTCATTTATTTTCCAACGTTACATCCCCGCCCGTGATGCGTTCCAAATGGCCGTGTTCGGTCCGCAACAACAACGCACCATCGTCATCCAGCGACTCGGCCCGACCGCGAACCTGCCGCCCGCCGACCCGGATCGTCACCACGCGGCCAATCGTCGTGCAATGCGCTTCCCACTCGTCGGCTACGTTTGCAAACAAGTTGCCGCAGACACGGGCGTAGTCGCAATCCAGTTCGCGCAAAATGGCCGTCGCCAGTTCCGGCCGGGAAACCGCTTTGCCGGTTTCAATTTTCAGCGAGGTGGCCAGCTTGCGCAACTCCTGCGGAAACTCGTTCGCACCCAGGTTCACGTCCACGCCGACGCCGAGGATGACGTGTTTGATGCGATCCAATTCGGCGCTCAACTCGGTCAGGATGCCCGCGACTTTTTTGCCGCCAATCAAAATGTCGTTCGGCCATTTGATTTCGGGGTTCAGGCCGGTTTCGGACTGGATCGCGCGCCGAAGGGCCGTAGCAGAAGCGACGGTGAGTTGCGTCGTTTCCTGCGGACGCAACTCCGGCCGCAACAAAATGGAAAACCAAAGCCCTTTTCGCGCCGGCGACATCCACGCGCGACCAAGCCGGCCCCGGCCTTTCGTTTGCGATTCGGCAAAAACCACCGCGCCTTCCTTCACGCCGTCGCGCGCGAGCTTTTCAATCACGTCATTCGTGGAAGTTGTCTGCTCGAACACGTGGATGTCGCGTCCCACGATTTTTGTTTTGCCCAGGCGCGCCAGCAAATCATCCGCGTAAAGCGCGTCGGGCGCGCTCACGAGGCGGTAGCCGAAGTGCGGGCCGGCCTCGATGTCATAGCCGAGCTGGCGCAATGCCTCGATGTGCCCCCAAATCGCCGCGCGCGTGACACCCAACTGCTCCGCGAGGTCGGCGCCTGATACGCCGTCGGGATGCGCGCGCAACGCGGTGAGAATTTTTGCGTCAGTGGTCATGAATTATCAACCAGCAGCGACCTCGAAAGGACACGAATGCCGGGAAAAAGAACCCCCTCACCCGGCCAGAGGCTACACTCTCCCCGCCTAGCGGGGAGAGGGACGGGGTGAGGGGCTCGTTTAAATTTGTCAGTGTTCATCTGAGTTCATCCGTGGTTCAGTCCTCAAAATCCAAACCAATGTCCACCGCGCGCGCGGAATGCGTGAGCGCGCCGACGGAAATAAAGTCCACGCCGGTCTTCGCGATCGCCTGGACGTTTGCCAGATTCACTCCGCCGCTGGCTTCGGTCTTCATGCGGCCTTTGACTTTCTGCACCGCCAGCCGCAGTTGTATCGGGTTCATGTTGTCGAGCAAAATGATGTCCGCCCACGCGTCGGCGGCTTGCACGACCTGCTCCAGCGTATCGGCTTCGACCTCGATTTTCAGGTTCGGAAACTTTTCGCGCGCGCGCTGGACGGCGGCGGCGATGGCATTCGGTTTTTCACCGCGCAGCGCCGCGAGGTGATTGTCCTTGATGAGCACCATATCGTCCAGGCCGAGGCGATGATTGTGTCCGCCGCCGCAGGTGACGGCGTATTTCTCGAAACGCCGCCAGCCGGGCGTGGTTTTGCGCGTGTCCAGAATCTGCGCGTGAGTTCCTTTGACGGCTTCGACAAATTGCGCGGTCAGCGTGGCGATGCCGGAAAGCCGCTGGACGAAATTCAACGCGACCCGCTCGGCGCTCAACAGGGCGCGCGCCGGCCCGGAAATTTTCAGCAGGGTTTCGTTCTCATTGACGTGCTGGCCATCTTGAACGAGGCGTTCAATTTTGAGCGTCGTGACGTCAGACCGGCGGATGAACCGGGTCCCCGGCTTTTTATCATTAGCAGCTTTCGGAGCCTCGGATGAAAGTTCAGTGAACGCGGCTTCGGCGAAGGCGAGTCCGGCCACGACGAGCGGCTCGCGCGCCCGCATGACGGCTTTGGCTGTCGCGGTTTCGGGCACGGTGGCCAGAGTCGTGGCGTCGCCGCTGCCGATGTCCTCGGCAAGGGCGAGCTTGACAGCCTGACGGATTTCTGCGGTGGACAACTCCACGCCATTAAAATGAAGGTGAATAGAGGAAGGGAAAAGGAAAAACGAGCTTTTAGGCCAGACGCGACATGGCGGGCCGGATGGCCGCGCTATTTTTCCTGAACCCTGGGCACCCAACAAAGATTGCTTCGATCATATGCCTTTATGCTCCCATTTTCCGCTCCGTCCATCAAAAATTTGTCCCACTGACCATCACCATTGGTGTCAAAGTAGAGGTAGTTTGTTTGCATGGAATCACCGTTTTGTGTGCCAAAAGAACGTTTCAAAATTTGTCCCTTATAATCGTAGGTTGTTGCAAACTGGCCGCGAAAATTTTCCTCGCAGAGAATAATTTCAACTGTGTTTGTTTTGTTATCTGCAATAACTAAAGGCTCATTTCGCTGAAATATTATAAAATCAGGATGTTTATTTGTCGAAGCAACATCAGCATAAATGTAAAGGTGCAGTGGTTTATATTTCGCGACCAATTTGAGTGGCCCATTGAATCCCATAGTGGATTGAGGTCCTTCAACACCCGCTGGCGAAAGTGTTCTGCATCCGGCTGAAACCATTCCTGCGACTACAGCAACCACTATCACGTCAAATATTCTGAAATTTATTTTCATAATCCGAATTTCGTGATGACTCGTCTACAGACGCCAAGGCCGAGTTTACTTTCGCTTCAGCGCCATCTTCAATGCCGCCAGGCATCGCTCGTTTTCCTGCGGTGTGCCGATCGTGATGCGAATCCATTCCGGCAATTGATACCCGCCCATCGGTCGCACGATCACCCCTGCCTTTTGCAGCGCCTCAAACACCCCTTGCCCGTCGCCCACGCGCACCAAAATGAAATTCGCCGCCGACGGGATGAATTCGACCTTCATATCACCGAACGCCCGCTCGAAATATTCCAATCCGGCAAAATTGTTCTGCCGCGTCCGGCGGATGTGTTCCACGTCGTCCAGCGCCGCCAGCGCCGCAGTCTGCGCCAGCAGATTCAGATTGAACGGCTGCCGAATCTTTTCCAGCGCCGCAACGAAGCCCGAATTCCCGATGCCGTAACCGATGCGCAGGCCGGCCAGGCCGTATATCTTTGAAAATGTCCGCAGCAATATCAGGTTCGGCCGGAGGTTTTGGTGGACTAACGGTGACAAATCCACCGGGTCATTCAAAAATTCAATGTAGGCCTCGTCCATCACCACCAGCACCTCTTCCGGCACTGCGTTGATGAACCGGCTGACCTCCTCGCGCGCCGCGCGCGTGCCCGTGGGATTGTTCGGGTTCGCCACGAACACGATGCGCGTGCGCGGCGTCAGGGCCTTCAGCATCGCCGCCAAATCGTGCCCGTAGTTCTTCGCCGGCACGGTGATCAGGTTGGCCCCAAACAGTTTCGTGACGATCGGATAAACCGCAAAACAGTATTGCGACACCACCACGTCCGCACCCGGCGCCAGCAACGCATGCCCGATAAACTCGATGATTTCGTTCGAGCCGTTGCCCAAAATCAGGTTCGCCGGTTCGACCCCGAGTTTGGCCGCCAGTTTCTGCTTGAGATAAAACGCGTTCCCGTCGGGATACAAATTCACACCCGCCAGCGCCTTTTGCATCGCCGCCAGCGCCAGCGGCGACGGCCCCAGCGGATTTTCGTTCGACGCCAGCTTGATGATGCCGGCCGCGGACAGGCCCAGTTCGCGCGCGACTTCCTCAATCGGACGGCCGGGCTGATACACCGGCAGATTGTTCAGGGCGGGATTGATTTTCATATTTTTATGGCTCGTCGCCGGGCAGACGCGGGTCGGCGTTGGGATAAAGCTTGTGATAATCGGTCGCCTGCACGCCGATGATGGCGGCGACGCCGAGAATGTCGTGCGCGTTCGAGCCGCGCGTCACGTCGGCGGCGGGGCGGTTCAGGCCGGTCAAAATGTGTCCGTAGGCGTTGGCGTGGCCGACCAGCCGGACGAGTTTACTGGCGATGTTGCCGGAATTCAGTTCGGGGAAAATCAGCACGTTCGCGCGCCCGGCGATCTTGCTGTCGAGCATTTTGCGCTCGGCAATTTCCGGGACCAGGGCGGCGTCCACCTGCAATTCGCCGTCGAAATCGGCTTCCAGCAGCGATTGCTCGGCCTTGAGTTTGGCCAGGGCCGTGGCCGCCTGCACCTTGCCGACCGACGGATGCGTCGCGCTGCCCTTGGTGGAAAACGACAGCAACGCCACGCGCGGGCGCACGTTGAGCAGATGCCGCGCGAGCCGCGCAGTGGTGATGGCGATGTCGGCCAGCTCCTCCACGCTGGGCTCGGGCACCACGCCGCAATCGGCCATGAACAGCACGCCGTTTTCGCCGAGGCGCGTGTCTTCAACCTCCATAACCATGCAACTCGACACCGTCGCAATGCCGGGCGCGGCCTGGACAATTTGGATCAACGGCCGCAGGACACTGCCGGTGATGTGCGCCGCGCCGGAAACCAGGCCGTCCGCCTGGTGCATGGCGATCATCATCGCGCCGAAAAAATTCGGCTGAAGCAGCGCCTCGCGCGCTTCGGTGGCGCGAATGCCCTTGTCGCGGTAAAGCGCATGAAAACGCCGGGCGAAATTGTCCAACTCCTCGCTCGCGGCGGGATCAATGACGCGGATGTTCTCGAGTGGAATGTTCAGTCCCGCGGCGGTTGCCTTCACTTTTGCCTGGTTGCCGAGCACGATGGGCGCACCGAGCCGCAAGGCATGAAACTGCCGCGCCGCCTGCAGGATGCGGGGTTCCTCGCCTTCGGGAAAAACCACCCGCTTCGGGTGCCGCTGCAATTTTTCGATGACACTGCCAATAAAACGCATGGCGACAGGTTAGCGGCTGACGGCGGAATCGCCACATCATTTTGCCAGCGGTTGCTCCTTAATTTACTGTAGCGGCGGTCACAGACCGCCCCTGCAATGCAAGCAATGGTATTAGACGCTGAAAACGTGGATTAAACCGCTGTTTCTGGTTCGCTTCAACAGGAGCGGGTTCTTGCTCTTGAAATCGTCAGCTCGAACCCGGTCCTCGACTGCAAAAAAGCTCGTGGTTCCACGGCTTTGCCGTGGTCGCTCCTCGTCGAAAAATCTTCATCGGGTGGAGTGGTGGGTTGGCCGGGACTCGAACCCGGGACCAACCCCGAAAACTTTCGGGGCTGCTCTACGACAACCGGCCTTGCAGCAATGCGAGCGCCAGCCGGGGATTTTTCTTGCGTTTCATCTCGCGCTCCAAGGCACGTGCCTCGTCGAGCGAGTCCATTTCTACTGCTGCCACAACCTCCAAATTGTCACCGATACGCCTTGTCGAATGCGTATGGCCGCGGCGGTGTTCACGGAGTCGGCGCTCCAGATCAGTAGTTGAGCCGATATAATGCCGCCCCGCATCGCCACGCAGAATGTAAGCCCAAGCCATGCGATTACCTGAAGAAGTTGGTGGGTTGGCCGGGACTCGAACCCGGGACCAACGGCTTAAAAGGCCGCTGCTCTACCGACTGAGCTACCAACCCCAAATTTTATCCAACAACCCGAGGTCAGCACCCTGACCCCGGGACCAACCCCGAACACTTTCGCGGCTGCTCTTCCGACTGAGCTACCAACCCCAAAATTCATCCAACAACCCGAGGTCAGCACCCTGACCCCGGGACCAACCCCGAACACTTTCGCGGCTGCTCTTCCGACTGAGCTACCAACCCCAAAATTTATCCAACAACCCGAGGTCAACACCCTGACCCCGGGACCAACCCCGAAAACTTTCGGGGCTGCCCTACCGGCTGAGCTACCAACCCGCCGGAGCGCGGGAAATTAGTCCGCCGCATCAGCCGATGCAAGATTTTCCGGCGACCCGGAGAGCGGTTTTCAGTTTTATTTTCCGCCGACGCGCACTACATTGCCGCCATCAAAACCGCCACCTGCGTAAAATTTTGGGGTGTGCGCGGCTCGATCCCCACGCCGGGACCGGCCACGGTGCGTTATGGCGGCAACACGTCCTGCGTTGAGGTGCGTTCGGCTGACGACATCATCATCCTTGATGCAGGCACGGGGTTGCGCGCGCTGGGTCGCGCCTTGCTGGCCGAATTCAGGAATCGGCCGCTGAACCTGACGTTGCTGCTGACGCACACGCATTGGGACCACATTCAAGGTCTGCCGTTCTTTGCGCCAATTTACGATCCGCGCTGCCGTCTGCGGATTCTCGGCGGGGAAGGCGCGCGCAAGGGTCTGGTGAACGCGCTGACCGGCCAGATGGAAAGCACGTATTTCCCCGTGCCGTTCGCCAAACTGCCCAGCAACATCGAAATTGAGGAGCTCAAGGATTTCAATCTCAACATCGGCTCGGTCTGTGTGCGGGCGCTACGGGCGAACCATCCGGGGTTGTGCGTGGGTTACCGGCTGCGTTCGCCCGAAGGGTTGGTGGCGTTTTTCCCTGATGCCGAATCCCGCCAGGGCGGTGAGGACCGGGAGACGATAGAATTCCTGCACGACGTGGATGTGCTGATTCTGGATTCGCAGTATGATTCCGCGGAATACAAGAAACACATCGGTTGGGGACACGGATGTGTGGACGATTCGGTCGCGCTCGCGCTGAAAGCCGGGGTCAAACAACTTTGCCTGTTTCATCACGACCCGGATCATGACGATAAAAAAATTGACATCTTGGTCAGGCACGCACGCCAACTGGTGGCCAGACAGCGGGCAAAACTGAAAGTGGAAGCCGCGCGCGAGCTGCAAATAATCGAGTTGCCGGTCAAACCGGTTTCTCGCCGTAGTTGATGGCCATTGCCCCGCCGAGCAAATTGATGACGCGCACGTTTGACAGCTTCAGTTCCCGCATTTTCTCCGCGACGCCGTTTTGCGCCGGATAATGTTTCAGCGATTCGAGGATATAAGCGTAAGCCTGCGCGTTGCCGCAAAAAATCCAACCCAGCAGCGGCACGGAAATTTTAAGGTGCGTGAAATAAACCGCGCGCCAAACGGCATTCGCCGGCCTGCCAAAATCCAGCACCACCAGCCGTCCGCCCGGTTTGGCCACGCGGCGCATTTCCGCCAGACCGGTTTCCCAACTCGCCAGGTTCCGCAAACCATAACCGACGGTGACCGCGTCGAACATCGCATCGGGAAACGGGATCTGTTGCGCGTCTCCCTGAACGAATTTCAGATTGTGAACCTGGAATTCAGGATTTTTCTGCCGGCGTTTTTCCGCGATTTCGAGCATGGCCCCGCTGAAATCCAGGCCGACGACTTCCGCGCCGCGTTGGGCGAGCGCCAGCGCCAGGTCGCCGGTGCCGCAGCACAAATCCAGCGCCCGGTCGCCGGGTTTCACGGCGGCAAGCTCGACGACGCAGCGTTTCCAGCAGCGGTGGAGGCCGAAACTTTGCAGATCGTTAAGCAAATCGTAGCGCCGGGCAATGGCGGCGAAAAGGTCGTTGACCTTCACGGCGCGTTGTTCGCCCGGAACATAAAAAACATTGCTCACACGCGCAGTTTAGCATGGGGGGCGGGACCAAAGTCAAAGGGCATAAAATGTGCTTTGCAGGACATGTCCGGTTTGCTATTTCTTGCCGACAACGCCGTTGGGGAAATGCGAACCGAGTTTCGGTAATGACGTTTATGAAAACTGAATCCGCATCCGGGCCGGTAAAGAAAATTCTGGTGGTGGATGATAACGAGATCATCCTTAAAACAGTTTCTCTGAAACTGCAGGGGGCTGGTTATCAGGTCTTCACCGCGTTGGACGGGGCGGAAGCCGTCGCCGCCGCGCGCAAGGAAAATCCTGATTTAATCCTGCTGGACATCGGATTTCCGCCGGCCGTGGACGGTGTGCCGTGGGACGGCTTTCGTGTCATGGAATGGTTTCAACGGCTGGACACCGCTAAAAAAATTCCCATCATCATCATCACCGGCAGCGAAGACCCCAAATACAAGCAACGGGCCACGAGCAGCGGCGCCGTGGCGTTTTTCCACAAACCGATTGACCACGACGATTTGCTCAAGGTGATCCGTTCGGTGCTGGGCGGTTCGACCAAGCCGGCCTGAAATCAGGCTTGCAAATTCCGCGGGCGGGCATAGCCTTCCCGCCTTTCTGGAAGCGAGCGTAGCTCAGCCTGGTAGAGCATCACGTTGCCAACGTGAGTGTCGAGGGTTCGAATCCCTTCGCTCGCTCCAATTCACTCTTTCGGGAAACCCGCTTGATTTCGCCCCGCACTGTGAGCATCTTCCGGAATGCCTTTGCCGAATGAACCCGTCACCTTGAGCACCGAGCAGATACGCGAGTTCAACCAGAAACTCGCCGACCTGCGCCACGACGTGAACAACAGCCTGTCGCTGATGACGGCGGCGGTCGAGTTGATTCGACGCCGCCCGGAAAACGCCGGGAACATGTGGGACACCCTGATCGAGCAGCCACGCAAAATCACCGGGGCCATTTCGCAATTTTCCCGCGACTTCGAGGGGGCGCTTCACATCACGCGGCCTTGAGCGTGTCAGCCGGAACGGATTTTGCCTTTGGCCGGGACCAAACTCCCGGCATAATCGCGACATGGAACGGACTGAGGCGGAGTTGATTGCCGCGGTCTTGCAAGGCGACCCCGCGAGTTTCGAGCCGCTGGTTCAAAAATATTCGCCGCGTGTTTTCGCCACCGTCCGCCGTTACGCCCGCCGTGAAAGCGAGATTGAAGACATCGCGCAGGAGGTCTGGCTCAAGGCGTTTGAAAAACTCAACAGCTTCCGTGGTGAAGCGCCGTTTGAGCACTGGCTGATGCGCCTGACGGTGCGGACGTGCTACGATTTTTTGCGCGGCCACCAGCGCAATCGGGAGTCGGCGTTTTCGGATTTGACCGGGCCGGAAGCCGATTGGTTGGAACGTTTTGTCACCCAACCCGAAACCGCCGCTGAAACCGCCGACGCGGCAAGGTTGCTGGTCGGACGCGTGCTGGAAAAGCTGTCACCGCCGGCGCGGCTGGTCATCACACTGCTGGAGATTGAGGACCGGTCGGTCAGGGAAATCGCCCAACTTACCGGTTGGTCGGTGCCGCTGGTGAAGGTGCGCGCATTCCGGGCGCGCGCGGAGATGCGGAAAATCCTGATGAAAATGGCGACGGGGAAGTATCTGTAACCCGGAACCCCAACCGCTCGTCTGATAAATTGTGTCTGAATGAACATCGCCGAACTGCAAGAGAAATTGCTCGCTGCCGCCCGTGCCCAGGCGCCGGATGACCGCGTGCCTTACGCCTTTGAAAAACGCGTCATGGCGTTGCTGGCGTCACGCACCGGGGCGGACCAGTGGGGGTTGTGGACCCGCAGGCTTTGGCAGGCGGCGGCCTCCTGTGTGGCGATTGTGTTATTGCTCGGCGTATGGGTCTTCGTCAACTCGACAGCCTCATCCAATTCCGCCGACCTCTCGCAGAATTTTGAGAACACGCTGCTGGCTTCAGTGGATCAAAACGACCAAGCACAGTGAATTCCTGGAAGATCATTCTGGCCACCGTGGTGATTTTTGGCTGCGGCGTGGTGACGGGCGGGTTGCTCGTCAATTACGTTGAACGCGCGCACCCGGAAATCCGCCGGCCGTTCGCCGGGGCGCGCCATGACCGGCCCGGTTCCCAGGAATCGCAATTGCCGCGCCCGCAAATGCTGAACCAGCAGTTTGTCGAACAACTGGATGCAGCTTTGCACCTGACGCCGGAACAGCGCGAAAAAATCGGGAAAATCATCGCCGACGGCCAGGAACGCAGCCGCGATCTTTGGCGGCTCGTCTCGCAGGATGTGCGCCAGCGCATTCGCGCCGTGTTGACGCCGGAGCAAAGGAAACAGTTTGAAGGGTTGATGAAACAGCTTTCCCCGCGCCGGCCGACGGCGCCCACGAACGCGCCCGCAACCTTGCCGCCGATCAACCCACCGCCCGATGCGGCCACCAATGTTCCGCCGCGGAGTTCCTGATGTTTTTTATTTTTCCGCCAGCAACGCGCGAATTTTTCCCCACAACGCTTCCGTGATCGTCTCCACGGAGCGATTGCCGTCCACGATGGTGAAACCGTAAGTCTTCTGCAATTGGCGGAAGACGGTCTGCATGGCCATCTGATATTTCAGGAAGCTGTCGAACATGTCGCGCGACAGGCCGAGGTCCATGCCGCTTTCCCAGTAATCCAGCGCCGCCTTTTTCGAAAGGTTCCGCTGCACCAGTTCTTCGGCCCCGACTTCGAGATAGAAAACCGCGTCCGGTTCCAGCGCGATGCCATAAAGGTTTTTCAGCCACCCTTCGTCCATGCCGCGGACCACGTCGCGCGCCATGAGCGTGTAAATGTAACGGTCGGACAGCACGATGAGCCCGGCCTTGAGCGCCGGCAAAATGATGTTTTCCAACTGGTCGGCGAAATCCGTCGCGTAAAACAGACTCAACGTCGTCCGGCTCAAAATATTTCCTTCCTGCGCCTTGTCGAGTTCGGAACTGACGAGCGTGGAACGTTTGAGGCCGACCTGCACCGTGGCGTGGCCGCTGGTTTCCAGCCAGTCCACCAGCCGCGCGATTTGCGTGGAGCGGCCCGAACCGTCCGCGCCCTCGACCACGATCAATTTGCCTGCCAGGTCTTCCAGCCGCACACGGGGAATGCCATGGCCGTAGAAACGGCGATGACTGGTCCGCCCGGCAACTGGCTTGACGATGTTCGTGTTCATGCGGCCGAATCCTCCTCCATTTCCTCAACCTTGTTGGTGCGCTGCATGGGTGGCGGCAACGGCAATGGGCTGCGGCGCCGGAAACGTTCCAGGTCAATCCGCTCCCCAACCAGTTTGCGGACGGCGGCCTGCTGCGTTTCCACATTTTGATTGGCGTCCGTCACCACGAAATGAAATTCCGCGCTCATCGCCATATACTGCTCCAGAATGCGGCCTTGAAAGATGCGGAAACTTTCGTAGGGATCGCTCGACAGCCGCAGATCCATGCCCGCTTCGAAAAACTTCAACTTGGGCCGGCCTTCGAGGATGCGGTTAAGCGACACCTCCAAATCCGCCTTGAAGAAAAACGTGAGGTCGGGCTGCGCGGCGAAACTGTAAATGCCGCGCACCCATTCGGGCGGGCAACCACGCACTACGTCGCGCGCGAACGCCGTAAAAATGTAGCGGTCGCACAACACGACATAGCCCGCGCGCAGCAACGGCAGCAGGTGCCGCTCATAACGGTCGGCAAAGTCCGTCGCGTGGATGAGGCTGAACGTCGTCGGCGTCAGCAACTCGCGCTTTTTTCCCTTGCTCGTGGCGGATTTCACGAGTTCGGAGGAGTTCCACTCGCTGAAATAGACCTTGATGCCCTCGGCCTCGAGCCAGCGCTTGAGCAGATAAATTTGCGTGGACTTGCCCGAGCCGTCGAGGCCCTCGACCGCAACGAGCCGTCCGGGAAAGTTCAATTCCGCAAAAGTTTTCATAATTCTCACCCGCCGCAGATGCCAATGCTATACCAGCCGCCGCCGGTCACAAGCGCAACTTGATAACATGATGATGCAATCTGCGTTTGTTAAATTTGCGTGAAATTAAGTCGTCTTGTGAAAAAAATCACAAATTCAACTTGCCTCGCTTTTCCGCCCCGATTACGTTGTTCCCGCGCCCGATTCAGGGCGCGCTGTGTTTATGCGAACCGAAACTGAAGTGGGTTACAACACGAAGATCGAAGGCGACGTCATCGTCACCCGGGTGGACGCGGCGTTGAACTGGTTTCGCAAAAATTCCGTCTGGCCGATGCCGATGGGCCTGGCCTGCTGCGCCATCGAATTGATGGCGGCGGGCGCCAGCCGGTTCGACATTTCCCGGTTTGGGTCCGAAGTCATGCGTTTTTCCCCCCGCCAGTCAGACTGCATGATTGTGGCCGGCACGGTCACCTACAAAATGGCGATGGCCGTCAAACGCATTTACGACCAGATGCCGGAGCCGAAATGGGTCATCGCCATGGGCGCCTGCGCCTCGACCGGCGGCATGTATCGCAGCTACGCCGTATTGCAAGGCGTGGACAACATCATTCCGGTGGACGTTTACGTGTCCGGCTGCCCGCCGAGGCCGGAAGCCGTGCTCGACGCGCTGATCAAATTGCAGAACAAAATCAGCACCCAACCGGTGCTGGAGAATCTCATGGCGGTCAAAGCGTTCAAACATCAAACCGCTTGATTGATGTGAGAGCGCAAGGAAGCAAATGACTAATTCCTGAATCCGAATGACTAAAGAATTTCCAAATGTCCAAATGAGGAATGGCGCAGGTTTTAGTCATTTGTGCCTCGTCATTCTTTCGTCATCAGGGTTTGGTTATTCGTCATTGAATTGCCGCTCTTCAAAATGACTTCGCTCGAATCCGCACAGAAATTAAAGGCCAGGTTTGGCGATCTCATCGCCGAACCTGCTGAATTTCGCGGCGAAATCACCCTTAAAATCGCTGATGCCGAGAAAATCGCCGATGTCTGCCGCTACGCGAAGAACGATCTGGATTTCAATTATCTCGTGGACATCAGCAGCGTGGACAACTACGGCGACGATCCGCGCTGGACAATTGTTTACCATTTACGCGGCCTCCGGCACGGCGGTGAGTTACGGTTCAAAATCGGGGTGAGTGAGGAAAAATCCGAACTGCCGACCGTCACCACAGTTTGGAAGACCGCCAACTGGCACGAGCGTGAAATCTATGACATGATGGGCGTCCGGTTCCGCGGGCATCCCGATTTGCGCCGGATATTGATGTGGGAAGGCTATCCATATTTCCCTCTGCGCAAGGATTTCCCGCTTGCCGGCAAATCAAGCGACCTTCCGGGCGTCGCGTTCACCAAATCCGCACCACTCGAAGGCGGGCCGTTCGTAACCGTGGCCGGCGGCGAGGACGCCATCGAACGCGAACCGCGCGTGCGCAATCCCGAAGGATAATTTTCATGGCCACGGTTCAAGACATCGGAATTCGCGATTCTGCTGCGCGAACGGCGCAGGCGGCGGAAGAGCTTCAGGACGTTCAGGGCGAGAAGATGGTCCTGAACATGGGGCCGTCGCATCCGGCCACGCACGGCGTGTTGCGCATCGTGCTCGAACTGGACGGCGAAATCATCACCAAGGCCGATCCGGACGTGGGCTATTTGCATCGCGGCGACGAAAAAATCGCCGAGAACATGACCTACACCCAGTTCATTCCCTACACGGACCGATTGGATTACCTTGCGCCGCTGGCCAACAACGTCGCCTACGCGCTCGCGGTGGAAAAACTGCTCGGCATCGAAAACGATTTGCCGCCGCGCTGCCAGTACATCCGCGTGATGTGCGCGGAATTGGCGCGCATTTCCTCGCATTTGCTTGGCCTTGGAGCGTTCGCGATGGACTTGGGCGCGGTGACGGTGTTTCTGCTCACGTTCACCGACCGTGAGAAAATTTACAATCTGGCCGAGGCCATCAGCGGCGCCCGTTTCACCACCAGTTACACGCGCATCGGCGGCGTGATGCGTGATTTGCCGCCGGGCTGGCTGGACCAGTGCCAAAAATTTTGCGACGAATTCATCCCTGCGCTCAACGAAGTTGAGACGCTGCTCACGCGCAATCGCATCTGGGTGGACCGCGTCCGAAACCTCGCCGTGATTTCAAAGGAAGACGCGATTGACTACGGCTTGAGTGGTCCGAATTTGCGCGGCAGTGGCATCGAGTGGGACTTGCGCAAGGCAGCAGCCGTATCTGTGCTACAAGGATTTGGAATTCGACATTCCGGTCGGCTCGGTCGGCGATTGCTATGACCGTTACCTCGTGCGCATGGAGGAAATGCGCCAGAGCGTCCGCATTTTGGAGCAGTGCATCCAAAAAATCCCCGGCGGCGCGGACAATAAAACGAAGGAGCCGGTGAACGTGCCGGATGGCAAGATCGTTTTGCCCCCGAAGCAAAAGGTGATGACGAAGATGGAGGAATTGATTCATCAATTCATTCTTGTGACACAGGGCGTGAATTGTCCGCCCGGTGAAATTTATTTCGGCCACGAAAACCCGAAAGGCGAACTCGGTTTTTACATCAACAGCAAGGGCGGCGGCACGCCTTACCGGATGAAGATTCGCGCGCCCAGTTTTGTGAACCTGAGCATCATCCCCAAAATTTTCCCCGGCTGCCTCGTCAGCGACACCGTGGCGATTCTGGGTTCGCTCGATTTCGTGATGGGAGAGTGCGACCGATGAACGCCGCGCACACCGAACCGATTCCGAATCCGCTCCGGCAACAGGGCGGTTTCGTCGTGCCCGCCGCGTTGGAAGCCGAGGTGAACGAGCTCATCACGCATTATCCCGTCAAGCGCGCCGCGTCGCTCATGGTGCTGCACGCCGTCCAGGAACGATTCGGCTGGATTTCGCAGGAGGCGGTCGAGTGGACGGCACGGAAACTCGAATTGCAGCCCATCAACGTTTACGAACTGGTGACGTTTTATCCGATGCTGCGGCAGCAGCCGATGGGCAAATATCAAATCAAGGTCTGCCGGACATTGAGTTGCGCGCTGGGCGGCGCGTATGCTCTGCACCAACATTTTTGCGAGAAGCTGGGCCTGGACGCGCACGCGCATGGCCCGCAAACGACGAAGGACGGAAGGTTCACGGTCGAATTCGTCGAATGTCTCGCCAGTTGCGGCACCGCGCCGGTGATGATGTGCAACGACGCCTTTTACGAAGATGTCAGCCACAACAAAGCCGACGAAATCGTGGCGAATTGTAAATGAACTGGAGCTGATGCAACTCGTAAATCGTCAATCAAAAATCGCAAATGGCAGTTGGCTGCCCGACATGGATTTGAACCATGACAAACAGATCCAGAGTCTGCTGTGCTACCGTTACACCATCGGGCAAGCCGGAGCATTGGCTAGGCTAAACAGTTTCGTTGGCCAGTCAAGCTGCCAAACCGTTTCCCTGCGACAAAGGCATGCTCTTTACGCTCGCCCTCACCCCGGCCCTCTCCCCCGGGGAGAGGGGGAAGTTGCGCGTGTCATTGGAAAATTTGCCCATCGCAGTTGCAGTCGCCGCTTCTCTGCCGTTTGCGCCAATAAGCGCACGATGGCCGGTCATTTCAAAGCCGCCAGTGACCGGCAAATGATTCTCCCTCTCCTGGGGGAGAGGGCCGGGGTGAGGGTGGTCGTAACAACAAACTATCGGGCATCACGCATCACGCATCACGCTTGTCGCGACGGAGCACAGCGGAGGCGGACATCACGCAATTAGCCATGCCGCAGGAATACAAATTGATTTTGAAATATGCCGATCAGCCGGGTTACACGCCCGACATCGAATGCTATTTGCGCCACGGCGGCTATGAAGTTCTGAAAAAGGTACTGGCGATGCAGCCCCAAAACTTGCCCGACGGCAAGACCCGATCACCCCAGGAACAAATCCGCCAGGAAGTCATGACCTCCGGCCTGCGCGGACGCGGCGGCGCGGGATTTTCGTGCGGTCTGAAATGGAGTTTCGTTGACCGCAAAAGTGGCAAACCGATTTACCTGATTTGCAACGCTGACGAATCCGAGCCGGGCACGTTCAAGGACCGGCAAATCATTTACAAAGACCCGCATCAGTTGCTTGAAGGCACCATCATCGCGTGCTACGCCAACGACGTGCATCTGGCCTATATCTACATCCGCGGCGAAATGCCCGACGGTGCGAAGTTGTTGAACAAGGCATTGGCCGAAGCCCGCGCCAAAAATTTCCTCGGCAAAAACATTTTGGGCAGCAGCTACAATCTGGAAATTTACATTCATCGCGGCGCGGGCGCCTATATTTGTGGCGAGGAAACCGGCCTCATCGAATCGCTCGAAGGCAAACGGCCATATCCGCGTATCAAACCGCCGTATTTTCCGGCGGTGCTCGGCTTGTGGATGTGTCCGACCATCGTCAACAACGTCGAAACGCTTTGCAACGTGAAGCATATCGTCGCAATGGGCGGCGCGGAATATGCGAAACTCGGCACGCCGAACAATACCGGTACGCGCATCGTCAGCCTCAGCGGCCACGTCAAGCGCCCCGGCTATTACGAAATCGAGACCGGCAAGGTCACCATCGGCCAGCTCATCAACGATCCGGCGTTTGGCGGGGGACTGCGTCCCGGACGTTCGTTGAAGGCTGTCATTCCCGGCGGTTCGTCGGCGAAAGTTTTCAAGGCGGGCGAGAAATTCAAGCTCAAGCGCAAAGGCCCGGACGGCCAGGTCGTCGAACAGGAAGTGGACATGCTCGATTTGCCTTATGATTTCGATTCGCTCATCGCCGCCGGTTCGATGAGCGGCTCCAGCGCCATCATCGTGATGGACGATTCGACCGATATCGTCGAAGCGCTGGCGAACATTGCCGAATTTTACGCGCACGAAAGCTGCGGCCAGTGCACGCCCTGCCGCGAAGGTTCACTCTGGATGAGCAAGGCGCTCCATCGGCTCACGCACGGCGAAGGCCGCGCGAGCGACGCCGATTACCTGGTGAAAATCGCCGACAATATTCCCGGCGGCCGCACGATTTGCGCCTTTGGCGAGGCCTGCTCGTGGCCGGTGCAAAGTTTTATCGCGAAGTTCAAAGACGAATTTGTCGCCAAGGGCAAGGCCGACGAGGAACGCCGCGCGAAGGAAAATGTTGAAACGGCCACGACGCCAACGGAACGAAAAGAATTAGCGACCGCGCATTGAAGGTAAAATGTATCCGACTTTTACAACTCTTTTTGAGCGCAGCAGGTATTCAAGCCAGAGGTGGTCGGGCTTGGACGAAGATGATCCGCTTCGCAAACAACGCATGGAACAGCAGGAGCGATTTGCAGTTGGTATAATCGGCTTTGTCCTTGAGCACGATTCTGGATTCCGAAAGCATTTTCTTGAAAAAGTTTGCGGATTGAATGACACGTCAGAGATGGATGGCTGGGAAATTTTGATAGAGCCTGAAAACTGGGGGGATTTGGTTCTCAAACATAGAGCTTCCAATTCGTTAATTGTCACTGAATTTAAGATTGGAGCCGAACTTGCAGGTCACCAAAACCCATCAAGCCCAGCATTTAAACTGCCATCGAGAGATGGTTGTTGTGCCGGTTATGGTTGGGAAATCACCCAAATTGCTGCCAAAGAAAATTGGGCTCGCTTGAAATACATAACGGTCGAGAAAAAGGCTTCGTGGTCAAAAGCTGGAGAAAGGAATGCAAGCTTGATTTGTTTTCCCGCTGAATGGTCAAAATTCTTGCGAGAAGAAGTTTCAGAGGAAACAAAATTGGAAACAGAGGTTTATGACTGTCTTGCACGTTTTGGGGTTTCCATTTTTACATCGAGGAGAATGAAAAATATGAAACTTGCAAATCAAGCAACACAACCGTTGGCGATACTAATAGGCGTCCTTGGAAAATTTGGTGTTGGTTTTAGGTATAAATTATTGAAAGAAGTCGATCCAGAGGCTTTGGGATTGAGCATTGTCCCGAAAGATTTTCCAAAGATAGCTCGAATCGTTCAGTCCGAAGTAAAAGTAGCGGGATGGTTTGGATACGAATCTAATGCCCCTCTTGGGCCGCGACTGTCCGTTTGGTTTTATTGTTACAAACAAGATGTGGGAATTAAACCAGCCGCAAAGGCTAAAATTGAAGAAGCTCTCAAGAAAAACGGATTCAACGAGAATGAATTTCGCAATGACGGTTATAGCGTTAACGTCTTTTGCAAATCCGAAGATTCAACCGGTGACATGGAGTGGTTCACCAAAGTTTTAAGCGCATTAAATTGAAGTGAGCACCACCGCCACAACGGAAACAAAGCCCGCCGCACCGGCGATTGAAAAAATCAAGGTGAAGGTGGATGGGTGCGAGATCGGAGTGCCGAAAACGATGCCCGACCCGATTTCCGGCAAGCCGATTCCGACCACGATGATCCAGGCGTGCGAACTGGCGCGGATGGAAGTCCCGCATTATTGCTATCACCCGAAGTTGCCGGTAGCCGGCAATTGCCGCATGTGCCTCGTCGAGTTCGGCACGCCGGCGCTTGGTCCGGATCGCAAGCCGATCTTGAATCCCGACGGCACGCCCAAAATCATGAAGTCGCCGCGTCCGGCCATTGCCTGTGCCACACCGATATCGCCCGGCATGGAAATCTACACAAACACGCCCAGCGTGAAACAGATGCGCCGGGGCGTGCTCGAATTCCTGCTCATCAATCATCCGCTCGATTGCCCGATTTGCGACCAGGCGGGCGAATGCAAGTTGCAGGAATACTCGGTGGATTATGGCCAGAGCGCGAGCCGCTTTGTCGAGCCGAAGGTTCACAAACCGAAGGCGGTTGACCTCGGTCCGCGCATCGTGCTCGACGACGAACGCTGCATCCTGTGCACGCGCTGCATCCGGTTCACGCGGGACATCGCGGGCGACGACGCGCTCGGCATCGTCAATCGCGGCAGTTACAACACGCTCACGGCGTATCCGGGCAAGGTGTTCGACAACAATTACACGCTGAACACCGTGGACATTTGTCCCGTCGGCGCGCTCACCTCGAAGGATTTCCGGTTCCAGATGCGCGTCTGGTTCCTCAAGGAAACCAAGAGTGTCTGCACAAGCTGTGCGACGGGCTGCAACATCATCGTCGGCTCGCGCGAAGAAAAAGTTTACCGCTACACGCCGCGCGAAAACGACGCCGTCAACGCGTGCTGGATGTGCGATTACGGACGTTTGAATTACAGGTGGATTCATCGCGAAGACCGGTTGAAGGACGTTCTGGTTCGCGGCCGGAAAACGACCTGGACGGCCGCACTCAATGAAATTGCCGACAAACTGAAAAAGGCACCGCACGGTTCGGTGGCCATCATCGCTTCGGCCCGGCAGACGAACGAGGAATTGTGGCTGCTCAAAAAGCTGGCGGACAAATTCGGGGCGGTGACCGATTCGGTCGGGCGTTTTGGCGAGGGCGACAAGCTGTTGTTGAACGCCGACCGTAATCCGAACAAGACCGGCGCCCGGCTCATCGGCATTTGCCAGGCGAGCGTGGGCATCAAGCTCATGCCCATCGCCGAATTCATCCGGGCCGGAAAGATCAAGACGTTGATTGTTTTCGGCGAAGACGTGACGAAGAGCGGCATTGACGCCGAATTGCTCGGCAAACTGGAGACGCTCATCGTCAGCGACATTTTGCCGAACGCGACGACGAAGCTGGCGCATTATCTGTTGCCCGGGAGCGCGCAGGTCGAGAAACGCGGAACGTTCACGAACGTCAAGGGCCGCGTCCAGAAATTCATGAAGGCGGTCGAAGCGCCCGGCGAAGCGCGGCCCGAGTGGGAATTTTTGCACGATCTGGTTTACAACGTCACCGGCCAGGACGGTTTCCTGAGTATTGAAGGGTTGTTCAACGAGATGGCCAAGGACGTGCCTGCGTTCAACGGTTTGACGTGGGCGAGCCTCGGCAACACGGGTGTGACGGTGCCAATCTAAAATGAATTGGGATTTCGTCATCTTCAGCCTCATAAAAATCGCCATCGTCATCGGCGTGGTGCAGGGCATGGTGGCCTATGCGGTTCTGGCCGAGCGCAAGATTTCGGCGTGGATTCAGGACCGCGTCGGACCGAACCGCGCGGCGCCGCCCTTCATGAAATACATTCCGGTGGTCGGTCCGGCTTTGACCCGCCTCGGCATTTTCCAGCCGCTGGCGGACGGCTTGAAATTTTTCCTGAAGGAAGATTTCACGCCGGCGGGCGTGCGGAAAATTTACTTCTGGCTCGCGCCGGCGCTGGCGATCATTCCGTCGATGCTCGTGATCGCGGTGATCCCCTTCGGCTCACAACTCGGCCATCAGAAAATGGTCATCGCCGATTTGAACGTCGGCATCCTCTACACGTTCGGCATCGTGTCGCTGGGCGTTTACGGCATCGTGCTCGCGGGCTACGCGGCGAACTCGAAATATCCGTTCCTCGGCGGCATCCGATCCAGTGCGCAGATGATTTCCTATGAGATTTCGATGGGCATGTCGGTGATCCCCGTGTTGCTGATCGTGGGCAGTCTGAATCTGAGCCACATCATCGGCTGGCAGGCGCAACACGGCTGGCTGGTGTTTTTCTCACCGGTTTCATTCATCATTTTCCTCGTCGCGTCGTTTGCCGAAACCAACCGCCTGCCGTTCGATTTGCCCGAGGCGGAAACCGAGCTGGTCGGCGGCTATCACACCGAATACAGCTCAATGAAATTCGCGCTGTTTTTCCTCGGCGAATATTCCAACATGATTGCGTCAGCGGCGATGATGGTGACGCTGTTTTTCGGCGGCTGGACGCTGCCGTTCTGGGGACTGGACCATCCGGCGGCAACCCTGGGTGCGGGCCTCGCGCACATCTTGATTTTTTTGGTGAAGATGCTGCTGTTCATGGTGCTGTTCATCTGGGTGCGCTGGATGTTTCCGCGTTTCCGGTATGACCAACTGATGGACCTGGGCTGGCGGCGGTTCGTACCGCTGGCGCTCGTGAACATTCTGGTGACGGCGGTTGTGCTGTGGATGAGAGTCAGATGATCGTTAATCGCAAACCATTGACGTTTTGGGAACGACTTTATCTGCCGGCGATTGTCGGTGGATTCAAGGTCACGGCCCGGCATTTGTTCCGCTCGTTGTTCGGCGGCAAAACCGTCACGATGGAGTATCCCGAGCAGAAATGGGCCGTGCCGCTGGATTATCGCGGCGCGCCCTATCTCGTGCGCGACCAAGACGGCAACACCAAGTGTGTCAGCTGTCAGCTTTGCGAATTCGTTTGCCCGCCGAAGGCCATCAAAATCATTCCACCCGGCCCAACCGGCCCGTTGGCCGACCGTCCGAATGCGGAAAAAACGCCGCTGGAATTTGAAATCAACATGCTGCGCTGCATTTACTGCGGTTTCTGCCAGGAAGTCTGCCCGGAGGAGGCCATTTTCCTGTTGAAGGATTACTCGCTCACGGGCCAGAGCCGCGACGAGATGATTTACGACAAGGAAAAGCTCCTCGCTCTCGGCGGCACGCACGGCGGCATCCAGAAATGGCAACACAAGTTGGAGGAAGCGAAGGAACAGGAAACTTTTCCAGTGAAGGTTTGAGAATGAAACTCCAGGCACCAACATCCAAAATCCAGAGAAACTCCAAATCTCAAGCTTCAATCCATTGGCGTAGCACTTTGGATTTTGGGAGTATGAATTTTCTCTGGAGCTTGGAGCTTGGAATTTGGAATTTCTAAATGGGACTGCCTGACATTTTATTTTACGTGTTTGCGGCGCTGACGCTGTTGTGCGGCGTCCTCGTCGTGGCCAATCCGTTCAGCCGCAGCCCGGTCACGAGCGCGATGTTTCTGGTGCTGACCATCGTTTCGTTGGCCGGCTTGTTCGTGCTGCTGCACGCGTTCTTCCTCGCCGCCGTCCAAATCATCGTCTATGCCGGCGCGGTCATCGTGCTGTTCCTGTTTGTCATCATGCTGCTGGATTTGAAGGAGGAACAGCGCCGCAAAATCAAAATGTTCGGATTGGTGGGCGGGTTGGTTTCCGTCGGTGCCATCGTGGCGATTTCCTTGAAGGCGTTGAAAACGGCCCATCCAGGCTCGGATTTGCCCGCGCCGCAACTTGAAGGCGGAACCGCCGCGCTTGGCCACCTCCTGTTTACCCAATACGTGCTGCCGTTTGAAGTCGTCTCGGTGCTGCTGTTGGTGGCGATGGTGGGCGTGATTTTGTTGAGCAAGAAAGACCTGAAATGAGAAGCGAAGACAGAGGATTGAAGATGGAAGATGGCGACGCGCTCGTGCTGATTCCATCCTCTATTCTCCATCCTCCATCCTCGTTATCGAAAATATGAACGTAGGCTTAGAACATTATTTGACGGTGAGTTTCTTGTTGTTCGCCCTTGGATTGTTGGGCGTGATCATGCGGCGCAATCTGCTCGTCATTTACATGTCGCTGGAACTGATGCTCAACGCGGCCAATCTCGCGCTCGTTTCCTTTTCACGGTTCAACAACAAACTGGACGGCCAGGTCCTGGTCTTTTTCATCATCACCGTTGCGGCGGCGGAAGTGGCGGTGGGCCTGGCGCTCATCGTCGCGCTTTACCGTAAACGCCAGTCGGCGCACGTCGAAGACCTGACCACGATGAAGCTCTAACGGATGAAATACGAATATCTGCCCTGGCTGATTCTGTTCCTGCCGCTCATTTCCGCGGCGGTCATCACGCTGTTCACGTTGAAACATCGCAACGTGAGCGCTCTCTTGTCCATCGGTGCGATTGTCATCGGCTTCGTCTCCACCGTCGCCTTCATCGCGGTCAACGGCTGGCTCACCGCCGAGACTGCCGTCAACTGGCTGTCCATCGGCAACCTGAACATTGACTTCGGCCTGAAGCTCGACCGCCTGAGCGAGATGATGATGCTCATTGTCACCGGCGTCGGCGGCGCGATCCACATTTATTCCTACGGCTACATGGACGCCGACCGGAGCATGGCGCGCTTCTTCGCGTGCATGAGCCTGTTCACGTTTTCGATGCTCGGCATCGTGCTGGCGAACAATTTCATCGAGACTGTTCATCTTCTGGGAACTGGTCGGCGTGTCCAGCTACCTGCTCATCGGGTTCTGGTTTGAAAAACCCAGCGCGGCCGATGCGGCGAAAAAAGCGTTCTTCACCAATCGCCTCGGCGACTTCGGATTTTTGCTGGGCATTCTGGTGGTGTGGGCCACGCTCGGTTCGCTGAATTTTTCGCAACTTGCAAACTCAACGCTCGCCGCAAATCCCGCGGCGCTCGGAACGATGGCCACTATTGCCGGCCTTTTGATTTTCTGCGGCGCGATGGGCAAATCCGCGCAATTCCCGCTGCACGTCTGGTTGCCGGACGCCATGGAAGGCCCGACGCCGGTCAGCGCGCTTGATCCACGCCGCGACGATGGTGGCCGCCGGCGTTTACATGCTCTGCCGCGTTTTGTTTTTGCTCAACGCCGACGCGCTGCACGTCATCGCCTACATTGGCGGTTTCACCGCGCTGCTCGCCGCGATCGATTGCCGTCCAGCAAAACGACATCAAACGCATCCTCGCCTACTCGACGCTCTCGCAACTCGGTTACATGGTCATGGCGGTCGGCCTGGCCGGCCCGACGCCGGCGATGTTTCATCTGACGACACACGCGTTTTTCAAGGCGCTGCTGTTTCTCGGCGCCGGCTCGGTCATCCACGCGCTGCATGACGAGCAGGACATCTGGAAAATGGGCGGCCTGAGAAAGAAAATGCCCGTCACGTTCTGGACGTTCTCATCGGCACGCTGGCGCTTGCGGGCGTGCCGCCGTTGAGCGGTTTTATTCAGCAAGGATTCAGCATCCTCGCACAAGCTCTGCGATCAGCATAATTACCTGCTTTTCGTGAACGGTGTTTTTATCGCCGGCCTGACGACGTTTTACACTGTTCCGGCTGTTCTTCGTCGTTTTCTTTGGCAAGGAAAAGTCCGAGATCGCCTCGCACGCGCACGAATCCCCCGCCGTGATGACGTGGCCGCTGATTGCGCTCGCTCTGTTCAGCGTCATTGGCGGCGTGATCGGCATTCAAGGAATTTATCACGCGATGTTTGTCGGCGGAGCGGAGCCATCCGCCGGCTTCGCGCAAACTTTGATTGAACCGTTCGCGCAAGCGCCGCTGGCCGCGTCGCTCGGAATTCTCGCCGTCATCGTCGGTTTCTTCGGCGCGTTCACGCTTTACGCCAAAGCCGACAAGGACCCGTTACCGGAAAAACTCGGCGGATTGGCGACTGCGATGAGAAACAAGTTTTACTTCGACGAAATTTACGAAGCCACGGTCATCCGCCTGCATGATTTCATCGCGGCGGTTGCCGATTGGATTGACCGCTGGTTCGTCGAAGGCTTTTGCATCGGGCTGGTTCGCGGCGGCACGGATTTTACGGGCCGCGCGCTGCGCCTGTTGCAAACCGGCAACCTCCAGACCTACGCCTTGCTGTTTGTGTTCGGCGTGGCGGTGGTGCTCTATTTCGTTTTGGGAAAATGATAATCAACGACAACAAACGCATTGAAGTGAGTGGTGCTTGGTCCGCCCTCACCCTGGCCCTCTCCCCCAGGAGAGGGAGAATTGTCGTCAATCGGTTGGCGAGGCGAGCACCACTGGAAATTTCGGGCAGCGATCTTTGCTGTTCCCTCTCCCTGGGGGAGAGGGTCAGGGTGAGGGCGAGCGTTCCCTCTTATTTCAAATTTCAACTCTCGGAATCTGGATTTTGCAACTGATGTCCATTCTGACTTACATTTTGGGTTGGCCGCTGCTGGCGGCGCTGGGGCTGGTGCTGGTGCCGCGCAATTACCGCGTCGTCATACGCGCCATCGCGGTCCTGGCGACTCTCATCTCAGCCGTGCTGGCGGTGAAGATGTTTTGCCAATACGCCGGGGCTCCGGCGGATGTGGACGGTTATCGCTTCGTTCAGCAGATTTCGTGGGTCGAATCGCTCGGCATCAGCTATCACGTTGGCGTGGATGGCCTGAACGTCGGGCTGATTTTGATGGGCGCCATCGTGGCATTCGCGGCGGCGTGCTGCTCGTGGGAAATCAAGGAGCGCGAGAAGGAATTTTACATCCTGTTGCTGGTCATGAGCGGCGGCATCCTTGGCGCGTTCGCGTCGCTCGATTTGTTTTTCTTTTATTTCCTGCACGAACTCGCGCTGGTGCCGACGTTCATCATGATCGGCGTCTGGGGCCGCGGCGAACGCAAGAATTACGCGACGTTCCAGATCACGCTTTACCTGAGCGTCGGCGCGCTCATCGCGCTCATCGGCCTCATCGCGCTTTACCTCCAATCCGGCGCGAACACATTCGACATTCCGAAGCTTATTCGTTATGTCCACGACGAAAATCATCCGCTGGCGGTCACCGCGCAAAATTTTATCTTCCCGCTGCTGTTATTCGGATTTGGAATCCTGGTTTCGCTCTGGCCGTTTCACTCGTGGGCGCCGCTCGGTTACGGTTCGGCACCCACGCCCACCTCGATGATCCATGCCGGCGTGCTGAAGAAGTTTGGCCTGTACGGCTTGATTCGCATTGCGCTGCCGTTGCTGCCGCAGGCCGCTCATGACTGGATGAACTTTCTCGCGTGGCTCTGCCTGGGCAACATCCTTTACGTCGGCTGGGTGGCGATGCGACAGAAAGACCTGAACCTGCTCATCGGCAACTCGAGCGTGGCGCACATGGGATTCGTCTTCCTCGGCATCGCCAGCCTGAACCTCATCGGCGTGACCGGCGCGGTGGTCATCATGATCGCGCATGGATTCCTGGCGGCACTGACGTTTGCGTTGAGCGGCTACATTTATCAGCAGACTGGCACGCTCGAAATGAGCAAACTGGGCGGGCTTTGCCGCCAATTGCCCTTCATCGGCACGGCCCTGTTGATGGCGGCGCTGGCGGGCTGTGGCCTGCCGGGCTTCGCGAATTTCGTCGGCGAGGTCACGGTGTTCTTCGGCGCGTGGACGGTTTTCCCGCTCGTGACCGCGCTGGCGGTTTGGGGTGCGTTGCTGATTGGCGCGCTCTACATGCTGCGGGCGATGCGGGATGTTTTGCACGGTCCGCTGCCGGAAAAATGGGCGGGCATTCCCGACGCGTCGCATGTCTGGCGCAAACTGCCTTACGCGCTGTTGCTGGCGAGCCTGTTTGTGTTCGGCTGTTTCCCGCGTCTGCTCACGGACAAAATCACGCCGGATGCCGACAAAATTGTGAAGATGGCAACGGTCAAAATGGAAGCGATAGTTTTCGAGACAACAGAAAAAAGAGTTGTGCTGGTCCGCCCTCACCCCGGCCCTCTCTCCCAGGAGAGGGAGAATCTTAGGCGGTTTTACGCGATAACGCGTGACGGAGGAATACCGGGTGACTTTGGAATAAGAGAGAGCGGTCAATTGCTGTCCCCCCTCCCCGGGGGAGAGCGTCAGGGTGAGGGCGAGCATGTTGTTTCCGCGCAAACGAGTCAAAATCTCATATCGCTGGCTGCCACGGGAAAATAATGAACTCAGAGTTGATAAGCCTGGAAATCTCGGTGATCGCCCTCGGCGTGGTGCTGCTGCTGGCGGACTTGTTCATGCCGCCCGAACGCCGGCGCTTTCTCGGTTACGCGGCCATCGCAGCGCTGGGATTGCTGCTCCTGACCAGCCTGAGCGGTTACGGCAGTTGCAGCCTGACGGGCACAGCGTTCAATGGCGTGTTTGTCGAGGACGGGCTGGCCGTGTTTTTCAAACGGTTCTTCATCATTGCCGCAATTCTGGTGCTGTTCATGTCGGTGGAGTTTTCCGACCGCATCGCCACAGGCATTTCGGAATACTATTCGCTCATCGTTTTTGCGCTGTCGGGAATGCTGTTTGCCGCGTCGGCCAATGACTTCGCAATGCTGTTCGTTTCCATCGAACTCATCACCATCACGTTTTATGTGCTCACGAGTTTCCAACGCGGGCGGCTGGTGTCGCTCGAAGCGGGGGTGAAATATCTCATCCTCGGCGCATTGTCGTCGGCATTCCTGGTTTTTGGCATCGCACTGGTCTGGGGCACGACCGGCAAACTGAACTTCACCGAACTCGCGGCGGTCGCGGCACAGTTTGAGAACGACAAACTTTTTCTCCTCGGCGTGTTGTTCGTGCTTGTCGGACTCGGATTTAAAATCGCCGCGTTTCCATTTCAAATCTGGGCGCCAGACGTTTATCAGGGCGCGCCGACGCCGACGACTGCGTTTCTGGCCGTGGGTTCCAAGGCCGCCGGGTTTGTCCTGCTGCTGCGCGTTTTATTCACTGCCGTTCCGGCGATCACGGCGCGCTGGGCGGATTTGCTGATCGTGATTTCGGGCATCACGATTCTTTACGGCAACCTGTGCGCGCTTCCGCAACGCAATTTGAAGCGGCTGCTCGGCTATTCGAGCATCGCGCACGCAGGGTACCTGCTGCTGGGCGTGGCCGCACTGAGCACAAGCGGCCAGGCGGCGGTGCTTTATTACCTGGCTGGTTATCTGTTCACGGTGCTGGGGGCGTTCACAGTGATTTGCCTCGTAACGCGGCAAGTGGACGCCGAAGACATTTCCTCGCTCGCGGGCTTGAACCAGCGCTCGCCGCTGTTGGCGGCGACGATGTCGCTGGCGATGGTTTCGCTGGCAGGCATTCCGCCGTTGGCGGGTTTCTTTGGGAAATTTTTGTTGTTGAAAGCAGTCATCCAGCAGGGCGCAACAAACCCGGGTTATTATTGCCTCGCGTTCACGGCGTTGGTGGGCGTGGTGATTTCGCTTTACTACTACTTCGGCGTCATCCGCGCGATTTACTGGAGCAAGGACACGCCGGACTTGTCGCCGATTGCGCTTTCGGCCCCGGCCAAGGTTTCCGTTTGGGTCTGCATTGCGGGCATGTTTTGGATCGGCCTGTTCCCGAGCGTAGTGCTGAACCTCGCCACGGAAGCCGTCCAAGCGCTGAAATAGAATCGCTGTTACTCCTGCCCGCTCAAACCCGCGGTCATGGCTTGCCGCCTCAACCTATCTGGCAACGGGCACCCGCTCGATGTCTATCCAAAACAAACACCACCCGCCCTCATGGGTTTCGCCGGTCGCAAAAGCGGATTCGCCCGGGTGCCAGCCCACCGCGGTCGTCCACGCCCGCGGATCCAATCCTTCGACCGGCCTCAAATTCTCTTTGGCTTTCTTCGCCTCAGCCGGGGCGAGCCAGTGAAATTTCGGTTTCTCCACCGTGACGGTCACGAATTTGGACGGAGCATTGGTCGCTTGCTGGGCGATGGCCTGGCACGCAGCGAACAGCGTCATCAAAAATATCGTTCGCTTAAGCTTCATGGTTAAACCTCGGCCTGTTCCGTGTCCTGTCAAGCGAGGCTGCTGCTGGGTAGTGGTGCAGTTTATTGCAGCGTCGAGCTTCTGGCTCGAACTCGGCGCACAGCGCCGACACTACACCACCCGCATCTGGACGGCGTCCACGATTTGTTCGCCGACGAGGATGGAGCCGATGATAACGACGGTGGTGCCTTTGCGCAGCCGGCCTTGTTCCACCAGGATTTTCAGCGAGGTCTCGATGGTGTTTTCCGGATTGATGAGGTCAAACGGCACCACAAACGGTGTGACGCCCCAGCTCAACGTCAGGCTGCCGGCCGCGTTGTCATTGGGACAAAGCGCGTAGATGGGTGAATAATGTGGGCGCATCCAGGCGGCGTAACGCGCCATGTTGCCGCTGCGCGTAATCACCAGAATGGCGGCCGCCTTCAATTCGTTGGCCATGACAACGGCGCTCTTGACGAGTTTCTGCCGCGCGCTGCCCAATTCCGCCGTGTCGTGAAATTGCGCGCTGCCACTGCGTTCGATGCGCACGGCGATGCGGTCAAACACCTCGATGCACTTGAGCGGATACTTGCCGACGGTCGTTTCGCCGCTGAGCATGATGGCGTCGGCCTCTTCATAAACGGCGTTGGCCACGTCGGTGACCTCGGCGCGGGTGGGCATGGGCGATTCAATCATGCTTTCGAGCATGTGCGTGGCGACGATGACGGGTTTGCCCTGGCGCAAACACGATTTGACGATACGGCGCTGGACGATGGGCAGTTCCTCGTACGGAATCTCAATGCCCAAATCGCCGCGGGCGACCATGATGCCGTCGGTTTCGCGGACGATGGATTCTAAATTTTGAACTGCCTGCCGGTCTTCGATCTTCGCGATGACAAACGGCGCGGGTTTGTCTTTGTCGAAAAGCTCCTTCAATTGCAGCAGGTCGCGGGCTTCGCGGACGAAAGAGAGCGCGATGAAATCCACGCCAAGTTCGAGGCCGAGCTTTACGTCCTTGATGTCCTTGGCGGTGAGAGCGGGCAGGCTGACCTTGACGCCGGGCAGGTTGATGTGGCGGCGGCTCCCAAGCGTGCCCTCGGTAAGCACTTCGCACTCGACCCGGTTGCCGTCCTTGGCCAGCACCTTCATCTGGATGGCGCCATTGTCAATCAGCACCACGTCGCCAACGCTGATGTCGTTGACGAAGTTCGCGTAATTCACGTCCACGGAATGTTGCTCCAGATCGCGTTCGCCGCGGACGGTGAGGGTGAATTTCTGGCCGGGTTGCAAATCGAGCGGCGAACTGATGTCGCCCGTGCGGATGGCCGGGCCTTGCGTGTCCAGCATGATGCCGATGAATTGCCGGCGCACGGCGGCCGCGGCGCGGATGTCCTGGTAAACGCGACGCACCCAATCGTGCGGCGCGTGCGACATGTTGAGGCGGAACAGATTGACGCCCGCCTCCATGAGCCGCGCAATCATCTCCGCCGAATCGGTCGCCGGTCCCAAGGTGGCGATGATTTTGGTCCTCCGGACGGTTCCCGTTTGCATTGGCCAAACATACCAAAGTCCACGCCTCAAAGTCCACAGTCCACAGTCGTCAGCCGCCTGACCAACGTGTCCTCGACTGTGGACCGCGGACTGTTGACTGAAATCCCCGCTTGCCATTCCCATCGGCGGCGGCCATATTGCGGGCACAATTTATGGCAGACGTGGCAAATAAATATCCCGAAAACGTCCCCGGAAAATATTACGTGGACAACCAGTGCATTGATTGCGACCTATGCCGCGAGACGGCGCCGGACAACTTCAAACGCAACGACGACGGCGGCTATTCGATGGTCTATAAACAGCCGGCCTCGCCCGAAGAAGAGGCGCGCTGCAAAGAGGCCAAGGAAGGTTGCCCGGTCGAAGCTATCGGCGACAACGGCGCCTAGTTCGCTTTTGGAAAACCCCGCCCGGTGCCCGGTTTCCGGCAATCCCTGCTAGTCCCCTACTCCGGTACCGCCAGCGCCATGTCGCGCGTGTAGTAAAGAATCCGTCCGCAGTTCGTGCAGGTGATGATTTCCTGGTCGGCTATGCAAAAGACCAGGATTTGCGCGGGCAATTTCATGTGACAGCCGCCGCACACGCCGTGGTGCACACCCACGACGACGTTCTCGCCTTTGCTTCTGACCAGCCGGTCGTAGCGCGTCCGCGCGGATTCCTCCACCCCCGCCGCCAGTTCCGCCCGGCCTTGCTGCAATTCAGCCAGTTCCTTTTTCAAATTCTCCTCGCGCCGGTCCAATTGCGCGACTTGGTCCTCCACCAGTTTTTTCGTTTCGCCAGCCTCACGGGAAAGGCGGCTGGTTTCCTTCTGCACCTGTTCTGCCTGCTCCATTAACTCGATTTCCTGGTCCTCGATTTTCGTAATGTCGGCCTTGCACGCATCAATCTCGTGGGCCAGTGCGCGGTATTCCTCGTTCTTGCGCGTCTGTAACTGCTGGTTGGCGTATTTTTCGATCTGCTGTTTCTTCGATTCGACGTCGAGTTCGAGCCGTTTGCGGGCGGACTCGATTTGTTTGGCGCGCGTTTTGAGGGATTCGAGCTGACTCTGGGTGGCGGCGGCTTTGGCGCGCAGCCCTTCGCGTTCGGGGGCGATATGGGCGAGTTCACCCTGCACGCGACGAATTTTTTGGTCGCGGTCCTGCAAAAGCAGCAGCTTCTCAATCGTCTCCAGCATTGAAGGACGAAGACTAGCTGCCGGAGCAGTCCAAGTCAATTCATGCAAGCGGTTGGTAGTCCCCTGTTTCAGCCTTCCCCCCCAAATACGCTCGATTCAATCATTATGAAATCAGGGAAAGAGACCGCAGACTTCCACGGCTTCAGTAGAAAAAAACCCTTGGGTTATCTGGGCCGTGGTTTGTGCTGGCGCCGGGACCGGCCTCGGGAACCGCATGACGGCCAATTGCAATTTATGACCCCTGACCTCTGGCCGCTGGCGTGAGGATCCGTCCTTGAAAACGGTTCGGGCGGCGTCAGAGAGAGGCGCCACATCGAAACTTGCCCATGCTGCGCCGCGCCGCTTACCCTGCGCAGTAATGCGGCTGTTGGACCGGTATTTGTTCCGTGAACTGTTCGCGTCGCTGGCGTATTGCCTCGGCGGCTTCATGATTTTCTGGATTTCCTACGACCTTTTCACCGGGCTGGAGGAAATGCAGGACCGCAAATTACATCTACTCGACGTTGTCGAATACGTGGCCATGATGGTTCCGGAATATCTGGTGACGGTGCTGCCCATCTCGCTGCTGCTGGCGCTGCTTTACACGCTCACCCACCTGGCGCGGCACAACGAAATCACCGCCATGCGCGCGGCGGGTGTAAACCTGTGGCGGTTGAGCGTGCCGTATTTTCTGGTTGGCTGCTTCGCCAGCATCGCATCGTTCGCGCTGAATGAATTTTGCGTGCCCCGCAGCACGGATTGGGCGAATCACATTTTGAACCGCTACGTGCAGAAACCCGACGACCTCGAAGCGCAGACTCACTTCACCGGTTTTGTCAACGTACGCGAACATCGCCTGTGGCAGTTCAGCGCATATCACGCCCGGACAGCCGAAATGCTTAATCCCAATGTCAGTTGGTCGTTGACGAACGGCGCCCTCCGGCAGCTCAAGGCCGACCGTGCCATTTTTACCAATGGCACCTGGACCTTTTTCGGCGTGCAGGAATTCGAACAGGCCAGCGTCACCGCACCGCTGTTGCCTTCGCGCCAAACCAACGTGGTGGCCATGCCGCAATTCACTGAAACGCCCAAGGAAATTGAAAGTGAAATCAAAATCAGCAACTACCAGAGCTTACGCGTCTCCCGCAAAGCTGATATTCCACTCGCGGATATTCTGGCCTATCTGAAGCTGCATCCGCATCCATCCCGTGAGGATTCGGCCTGGCTGTTTACCCAATTGCACGAGCGGTTGGCTACGCCGTGCACGTGCCTGGTCGTGGTCCTCATCGCAATTCCATTCGGCGCGGCGGCGGGCCACCGGAACCTGTTTGTTGGCGTGGCCGGCAGCATTTTCATCTGTTTCGCGTTTTTCGTGCTCCAGCGGGTCGGCCTGGCGCTGGGGCTGAGTGGGTGGCTGCCGGCGTGGTTGGCGGCGTGGTTGCCCAACTTGATTTTCGCCGTGGTGGGCTTGTGGATGACGGCAAGGGTAAGATGAGTGTTCAGCCCTTAGTTTTGAATTTGAACCGCAGCGCCTCAGCCGGGTGCAAACCAGTAAAAAACCCAAGATCCAAAACCAGGAACTAAAATTGGAACTGTGAACGACGAGCTTTGCAAACTGATGTCGCGTTATGAGCGCCTTAATTTGCTCTACCAGGTGAGCAATGTTATTCACTCGACGCTCGAGCCGCAGGCGGCGTTGCAATTGATTGTGAGCGAAGCAGTGCGACTCATGCGCGCCTCGAGCGGTTCGGTTGTCTTGATCAACCCCACGACCGGCCTTCTGGAAATCCACGCCTCACAAAATCTGCCGGCATCGGCGGCGCGCCTCAAGTTGCGCGTCGGTGAAGGCATTACCGGTTGGGTGGCGCGCACCGGCAAACCCGCGCAGGTCGGCGACGTGGCAAAGGATCCGCGCTACGTTGCTGCACGCCGTGGTGTGCGTTCGGAACTGGCTGTGCCACTGGAGGTTAACGGTGAGGTGCGCGGTGTGCTGAATGTGGATTCGGACCGGATAAATGCCTTCAGCCCAGATGATCAGGAATTGCTGCAGGAGCTCGCCGTGCAAGCAGCCAAGGTGATTCACAACACCTGGCTTTACGAGCAATTGCGCTTGAAGGCGGGCCTGTTCGAGTCACTCGCAAGCGTGAGCCGGACGATCAATTCCACGTTGAATCTGGATGAGGCGTTGCGCGCCGTTACACGCGAGGCGTGCCTGCTCATGCGCGCGCGGATGTGTTCGCTGATGATGCTTGATGAAACCCGCGAGTGGCTCGATCTGCGCGCCAGCTACGGTGCGGGCGAAGCTTACCGCAACAAACCGCGTTTGAGCGTTGAAGAAAGCCTGCTCGGTGTCGTCGTTCGGCGCAAAAAGCCGCTGCAGGTGGAGAATGTCCAGACATCCAACCGCTATCAGAACGTTGAAATCGCACGACATGAGGGGCTGGTCTCATTATTGAGCGTGCCCCTGCTGTTTGCCGGGCAGGCAACGGGCGCGTTGAACGTTTACACCGGCCGGGCGTACAATTTTTCCAATGAAGAAGTCCGCATATTAAGCGCACTGGCGGAATTATCTGGTATCGCCATCGAAAAGGCGCGGCTTTACGAGCGCACCGTGGACGTCGAGGAGCAGTTGCGGCAAAACGAAAAACTTTCCGCGCTCGGCTTGCTCGCAGCCGAAGTCGCGCACGAAATCCGCAATCCGCTCACGGTGATGAAACTGCTGTATCACTCGTTGGATTTGAAATTCCCCGCCGCCGATCCCCGAGCGAAGGACGCGCGGCTGATTGAGGCAAAAATTGAGCATTTGAATAGAACCGTGGAACAAATTCTCGCTTTCGCGCGCACCACCGAACCGCAACTGGTCCCCGTGAACTTGAACGAATTAATTGACGAACTGGGTTTGCTGGTACGGCACAAACTGGCCAATCAGAACATCGAATTCGTTCGCGATTTACAGCCGGATTTGCCGCCCGTGCCGGGGGATGCGCCACAATTAGAGCAAGCTTTTTTGAATCTGATTCTCAACGCCACCGAAGCGATGCCGGATGGGGGCAGGTTGATGATCAGATCGCGCGTGATCCGACTGCCGCGCTCCAGTACCCGCCCGACTCATGTGACCTTGGAATTCAAGGACACCGGCAAGGGCATGAGCAAAGAGTTGCAACGCCGCGCGTTCAGAACCGTCCTGATTACTACAAAAGCCAAAGGTACCGGGCTTGGCCTGGCTATCGTCGGCCGCATCTTAGAAACGCATCGCGGCGGCATTCGCATCAAGTCCCGATCCAATTACGGTACAAGCATTATCGTCTCGCTCCCGGTCCAGTGAGCGTGGCGCGTTGATTTCTATCGCTCCGGCTTCCCAGATTCTTGTTTGCTTTCAGCTACAGCCCTCATTGCGAAATCGCCGCCACGCGCTATTTTCTTGCCAGACTCTGCCGCCGGGTTTATCCGACGGGGTTTCAATTCTATGAACTATACAAAGCTGGAGTGGTGGAAACGATTCCAAAAATATTACACCGAATTCCCCGCGCTCGGCCTCACATTGGATTTGAGCCGGATGAATATAGATGATGTTTTCTTCACCGCTATGGAACCACGAATACAACAAGCATTCGCGGACATGGCCGCGTTGGAAAAGGGCGCCATCGCCAATCCAGACGAAAACCGTATGGTGGGGCACTATTGGCTGCGCAATCCTGTGCTTGCGCCGACACTGGAAATCCGAAAGGAAATCGAAGCAGCCCTTGAAAAAATAAAGGCTTTCTCGGCCAAAATTCACTCCGGCAAAATTCCCGGTGCGGGCGGAGCATTCAAAAACTATCTTCTGATAGGCATTGGTGGTTCGGCTCTAGGTCCGCAATTCGTGGCCCACGCACTCGGGGATCCGCAGACAGACAAACTCAAACCGTTTTTTTTCGATAACACAGATCCCGATGGCATGAATCGCGTTTTGGCAACTATCGGCGCGGGTTTAAACCGGACCCTTTGCATCATCATTTCCAAATCCGGTGGCACCAAAGAAACACGCAATGGAATGCTCATCGCCAAAGCGGCCTTCGAACAAGCAGGACTCATTTTTGGGCAACATGCCGTAGCCATAACCACTCAAGGTAGTGAACTCGCCTCGTATGCAACGGCGAACCAATGGCTAACAACATTTCCGATGTGGGATTGGATCGGCGGGAGAACCAGTGAATTATCGGCAGTCGGCCTGCTGCCGGCGGCACTACAAGGCTTTGACATAGACGCACTATTAGCAGGTGCCAAGGCGTGTGATGAGGCCAATCGAAATAATAACGTTAAATCAAATCCGTCTTCTCAGCTATCCTTGGCATGGTATGAATCAGGTAACGGTAAAGGAGATAAAAACATCGTCGTTTTGCCATACAGAGATCGGTTAGATCTGCTTTCAAAATATCTACAACAGCTTCTCATGGAGTCACTTGGCAAAGAATTTGATTTTAATAAGCGTCTTGTGAATCAGGGCATTACAGTTTTAGGAAACAAAGGCTCAACTGACCAACACTCTTACATACAACAGCTTAGAGATGGATTTAATAATTTTTTTGTAACTTTTATTGAAGTCCTGTGTGACGGTGTTAATCCCGATATGATGGTGGAATCTGACGCCAAAAGTGAAGATTTCCTGCACGGCTTTCTATTGGGTACACGCCAAGCATTGGCAGATAAAGGTCGTGAATCTATTACAATCACCGTTAAAGATGTCTCCCCATTCACTATTGGCGTACTGATCGCCTTGTTCGAAAGGGCGGTTGGACTGTATGCCCTGCTCATCAACATTAATGCCTATCACCAACCAGGTGTTGAAGCTGGCAAGAAGGCAGCAAACAATGTCATGGCTATTCAGCGCGATGTGCTAAGGTTTATTTCTAAAAACGCGCAACAACCATTTTCCGCCACTGAAATCGCGAGGAATATTAAGGCAGACGACGAAGTTGAAAACATTTTCAAGATTTGTGAACACCTGTCCTCGAATCCGAATCGCAAGGTAAAGAAGCTACTCGCAGGATCACCATTTGATGCAAGATATAGTTTCGGCTGAGTTTCTTCATGTTTGTATATCCAAAGCAATATCAGGTCATTGTTGTCGGCGCCGGTCATGCAGGCGTCGAGGCTGCGCTTGCGGCAGCGCGAATGGGTTGTCAGACACTGCTGCTGACCATTAACGTCGATACCATCGGCCAAATGTCATGCAACCCAGCTATTGGCGGGCTTGCAAAGGGACATTTGGCTCGGGAAATTGACGCGCTCGGTGGGGAGATGGGCAAGGCCACGGACATGACTGGATTACAGTTCAGAATGCTGAACACAAAGAGGGGGCCTGCCGTCTGGGCACCCCGTGCACAATGCGACAAAAAGGCCTATCAATTTCGGTTGAAGTGGGTATGTGAATCAGAACCGAATCTTGACGTGAAGCAAGGGCAATCGTCCAAGATTCTGCAAAAGGACGGCCAAGCATGCGGAATTGAAACCACCTTGGAAGTCCGATTCTTGGGCGAGGTTATTATCATTACTACCGGAACGTTTCTTCGGGGTCTGATGCACATCGGGTCAAACCAGCAATCGGGCGGACGATCTGGTGATGTCGCCGCTATGAATCTTTCGTCGTCCCTCAATGGGCTTGGACTTGAACTTGGACGATTGAAAACTGGAACACCACCTCGTCTTTTGCGACGCTCGATTGACTTCTCGGCGACAGAAGCCCAAACCGGCGATGAACCGGTCCCTTATTTCAGTTTCTGGAAAGATGATTTGTTCCACGTGGAACATTCACAAATCAAACCGTCTGGCGGTTCACATTCGCACGGCAGATATCCACCTGGTTCCATTATGGACAGAATTAATGGCCAACTACCTTGTTTTATAACATTTACAACACAAAAAACAGCTGAGATTGTACGCCAAAACCTTCACAAATCGCCTCTTTATGCAGGCATAATTGAAGGTGTTGGCCCAAGATACTGCCCATCGATTGAAGATAAAATCGTAAAATTCCCAGATAAAGTAAGGCATCAGATTTTCCTCGAACCGGAAGGCATAGAAACGGATGAGTTCTATGTGAATGGTTTCTCGACCAGCCTGCCATTCGATGTGCAATTTGAATTGGTCCGTACAATCATTGGCTGCAAAAATGCCGAAATTTTGCGACCAGCGTATGCCGTCGAATACGATTTTTGCTATCCAACACAGCTGCATCCGTCACTCGAAACAAAAGTATGCCGGAATCTTTTCTTGGCGGGCCAGATCAATGGCACGTCTGGATATGAAGAAGCCGCAGCGCAAGGTCTCATGGCCGGAATAAATGCCGCACGCCGCGTTAAGGGATTGGATTACTTTGTGCTTCGTCGGGACCAAGCATATATCGGTGTTTTGATTGATGACTTGATCACAAAAGGAACAACTGAGCCTTATCGAATGTTCACGTCTCGTGCCGAGTATCGCCTGCTGCTGCGTCAAGACAATGCCGATAGCCGGTTAGCACCACTGGGCCACGAAATGGGTCTGCTGCCAGAACGCAACTATCAAAAATATCTGGAGAAAGAAAATGCGATAAATAATGAGGTAACACGTTTATACAAAACATATTATGAATCACGCTCTTTGGCTAAAATCCTGTCTCGGCCAGATGTGAAATACAAAGATTTGCCAACTCGAAATGATAAGCTGCCTGAAGAAATCGTCGAGCATGTCGAAATAACCGTGAAATACGCCGGCTACATTGAGCGACAAGAAGTAGAGGTGGAGAAATTTAAGCGCTTGGAAGACAAAATGATTCCGGATGCCTTTGATTTCTCGACCGTTCCTGGTTTGCGGCTCGAAGCACGCCAAAAACTCATCAAGATCCGCCCGACAACAATCGGTCAGGCTGCCCGTATCTCGGGTGTGTCGCCTGCGGACATCAGCATCCTCATGGTTTGTTTAAAGCGTTGGGGCGCGACGAATGGACAGTACGTGCCGATCGCGAGTGAACCTTGTGAGCATTGCGAAACAGAACTCGATGAATGATTGAGAGGTTGGCTGTCCGACATGGATTCGAACCATGAATAACGCCTCCAAAGGGCGCTGTGTTACCGTTACACCATCGGACAACCCGTGAAGAACCTAATCTTTCAGCCCTTTTCGCGCAAAGCGAAAATCATTCCTGAAAATTGCTGTAAACGAAAGAAAGTTTGCCCGCAGCATTTCTTGCCCTCACAATGGAAAGGTTTGCAATGAGCAATGTCTCTACCGTGCCAAATCCGCCTGTTGCCGATGCCGCTTTAGCGCCTTCGGGTGCGCCCAATTCCTCGACGCCGGTCAAGCGATCCAAGAAAGGCACACTGAAATTTGTCGGCGAGGTTCTCAACCATGGCGGACCAGGGTATCTCCAGTTCGCCATCACCAACATTTGCAATGCCGACTGCGATTTCTGTGGGTTCGCCCGCTCCAAGTTCGACCCCAAAGCGCGTCGCAGTGTGACATTGCAAGAGGCGCGCGACGCCATTGACATGGCGCTTAAAAATCATATTGGCTACCTGCTTTTCGTCGGTGGCGAGCCGATGGTTCATCGTGACCTGCGCGAGATGACGCGGTATGCGGCTGAACGTGGCATCCATCCGATGATTTGCACCAATGGCGGGCTTTGGACCGAGGAAAACATGCATGGCCTGGCCAGCGACGGCTTGAGCAGCGTTATCATGTCAATTGACGCCCATGATGTCGCGAAGCACGAAAAGAACCGTGGTTTGCCGGACGTTTGCAAAAAGGTCAGACGCGCGAATGATTTCTTTCACTCGGCTGGTATCCAGACCACGGCCAGCATAACCGCGAGCCGGTTGATTGACGATTACGACAAGCTGCCCGCCTTTCTCGAGACGCTCGGCTTCAAGAGCTGCACATTCAGCTATCCGCTCACTTCGCTGGCCAGCAGTTACCTCAGCTTTAGTAACAGCGGTCTGGTGAATTACTCCAAGAGTGAGTTGATCGAGTTGTTTGAGAAAATCAAACAGATGAAGCAACACAGCCGTTTTCCGGTTGTCAATCCCACCGAATCGCTCACTGAAATGCAGCGGCATTTGCGCGGCGAAAGAGAAAAATTCAGCTGCCTCGGCGGCCATAAATATTTTTATCTCGATTGGAATCTCGACCTTTACCGCTGCCATTTCTGGGAAAAGCCGATGTGCAAGGTTCACGAGTGGGACGAATCAAAGCTCATCCGCGACGGCTGCACGCGCTGTATGATAGATTGTTACCGTGACCCCAGCGTGCTCCAGTTTGTTGCCATCAGCGCAAGCGACGCTTGGAACAATTTAAAGCGGGGCAAATTGCTCGCTGCGGCCCAAAATGTTCTGGACTCGCGCAACCTGACTTCGCTTAAGGCCGTTTGGGAAGATCGCAAGTGGATTGGTGGGGTGTAGCGCCCCGTAAATTCACTCTTGTCATCCAGCCCGTTCATGATAACTTTGCAACCCCTTTTATGAAGACGGACATTCATCCGAAATATGTGGACGCGGAAATCCGTTGTGCCTGTGGCAATGTGATCAAGACCCGTTCCACCAAGCCCGTGATTATTGTCGGCATCTGCAACGTTTGTCATCCGTTTTACACCGGCCAGCAAAAGTTCGTGGACACCGCCGGGCGTGTGGACAAATTCCAGCAGCGCCTCGCCAAAACGCAGGCCGCCCAGGCCGCCGCCACGACGAAGAAGAAACGGAAGTAGCTTTTCAGCAAATGCCGCCCGCCATCCCGATTTTCGGGATTGTGGGCGGTCTCTTTTTTGCAATGCAACCCCCGGAAAATTTGCGTTTTGAGACTCACGCGTGAAGCGACAACCGAAAATCTAAAACCCAAAATGGACCTACGTCCGCACCTTGAAAAATTCCGCAACCGCTTTGCCGAAGTCGAAGCTGTGTTGAGCGACCCAAAGGTCTTCGACAACCCGCAACGCGCACAGGAATTGTCCCGCGAATATGCCCGGCTCAAGGAACTGCTGGCGGACGGCGAAAATTATTTGAAGGCGCTCGCCGACCTGGAACAAAACCGCGCCCTGCTTAAAAGTGAGCCGCCAGAATCCGAACTCGCGCAAATGGCTCGTGAGGAAGTTGCGCGGCTTGAGGCAGATGAAAAAAAATGGGCGCAGCAGATCCAATTCGGCATTTTGCCGCCCGATCCGTCGGATTCACGCAACACCATCATCGAAATCCGCGCCGGCGCCGGCGGACAGGAATCCGCGCTGTTTTCCGCCGATCTTTACCGCATGTTCACGCGCTATGCCGAGGCGCACGGTTGGAAAGTTGAGACAATGGATTCCAGCCCGTCCGACCTCGGCGGTTTCAAGGAAATCATTTTTTCCGTGACCGGTACGGACGTTTTCAAGCGGCTCAAATACGAGAGCGGCGTGCATCGCGTCCAACGTGTGCCCGCGACCGAAGCGCAGGGCCGCATTCATACCAGCACCTGCACCGTCGCCGTCCTGCCCGAAGCGCAGGAGGTGGACATCGAAATCAAGCCGGAGGAACTGGAAATCACCGTTTGCCGCGCATCCGGCCCCGGCGGCCAGGGCGTGAATACCACGGATTCCGCAGTTCAAATTTTACACAGGCCGAGCGGTGTGATCGTGCGTTGCGCCGACGAACGTTCGCAACAAAAGAACAAGGCCAAGGCGATGAAAGTTTTGCGTTCGCGTCTGCTCGACCGGAAAATCGCCGAGGAAAATGCAAAATATGCCGCCCAACGCCGGGCGCAGGTTGGCACCGGGGAACGTAATGAACGCATCCGCACTTACAATTTCCCGCAGAACCGCGTCACGGACCATCGCATCGAGTTGACGCTTTACAATTTGCCCGCTGTGATGGAAGGAGCGTTGGATGGCATCATCGAGCCACTCATGGCCCATGATTTGGAGGAAAAATTCGCCGCCCTGAAATTATGAATTTGCCGCCGCACATCAAAGGACTCATTTTCGATTGCGACGGCACCCTGGCCGATACGATGCCATTGCATTGGTGTGCGTGGCAGATGGTCACGCAGCGGCACGGCCTCCATTTTCCCGAAGACCGTTTCTATTCACTCGGGGGTATCCCCTCGCGCGATATTTTGAAAACGCTGGCCAAGGAGCAAGGCCGCTCGCTCGACCATCTCGCCGTCGCGCATGAAAAGGAGGAGGCTTATCTGCCGCTGATGATGCAAGTTGAACCCATCCACGCCGTCCTGGAAATTGCGAAGGCGAATCACGGCAAAATTCCCCTGGCGGTGGCGTCCGGCGGCACAGAAAAAATCATCGGCCAGGTGCTCGACCATTTGAAAATCCGGCATCTCTTCGACGCCATCGTGACGAGCGAAATGGTCAAAAACCAAAAACCCGCGCCGGACATTTTTCTCGAGGCCGCACGGCGCATAAGTGTGGAACCGAAATTTTGCCGCGCCTACGAAGACACCGACCTCGGCTTGCAGGCCATTCGCGCCGCGGGTATGGAAGCGGTGGATGTGCGGAAATTGCGCGGAAAATAAGGAGCGGGTCGCTCGCCGCCACTCTGGAACCGCGTGTGAAACCGGCTATTCGCGTGTCATCAGGCAGATTTTTTGTGCATGACGCGCAAGCATTTCTGGCAACCGTCTCAATTTCAAGGCCTCCCATAATTCTCCGCGTGTCGGCGCACCAAAACTGACGGCCGCAGTTTGAACCGCCCAACCGCGATTGATAAATTCGACCGCGTCCCTCTCTGGAACCAACACGCGCGTGTAACCCACCGGGGCCGCTGGATTCAATTTGTTAACCCGCGCGACCGTCCAGTTTTTGCCGAGCAGCACACGCAGGCGGCTCGCCAGTTTCACGTCGCCGACGAGCAGCACTGGTTCGCGGGGGCCGGTTTGCCCCTGTTGCAGTGTTACCGCGATTTGCCGGGCGTTATCAGGCAAAAGAACTGGCATCGCCGCCGAGAGATAAATTATCCAGCCGAGCAAAATCGCCAAGCCCAGTGCCTCCGCCGCCGAAAGCGATTTGCGCCAGAGCGCACCCCAACCGAGCACGGCAATGCCAAACAGGAACAAACCGTATATCATTTCAAACAGAAACGCCGGCAACGGCCATTGCGAATCAATGAATATTGCCACGGCGATCGCCAGCACAAGCGCGGCCAAAACGATTTTCAAAATTCGCCGGACGGAAAAAACCAGCCCTGCGCTTTCAGCGCCCCGCAGCCAGTCTGCGAGCAACACGGCCAGCAGCGGTGTCCCCGGTAGTAAATAACGCAACGAAACGTTTGCGCCGAGCGCGAATCCGGCAATCAGCAGCGCCGTCCACGCCAGAATGAATTTCTGCGCACGAGGCGGTGTACCGCACGTCGCCCGGGTCTTTTGCCGGGCGAGCCATTCGACTGCGGTTGTGCTCCATGGCAGAAAGTTGAGAACCAAAATGAGCACGAACAGCGGTGCGCGGCCAATGACCAACCACCAGTGGCCGTGAAAATTGCCCGTCACTTGATCCTTGAAGAAAACATCCAACGCGCCCGCACCCTGTCTCCCCAAAATGCAAACAAACCAGCTCCCGGCCAAAATGACCGCCGCTGCAAGGCTCGGCAGGTGAACGATTCTTTTGACCGCGCGCCAATCACGTGCCCGCCAGCAGGCAAACGTCCATGCAAACACCACTATTCCCACGCCCAGCAATCCCTTGCTCATCACCGCCCCCGCCGCGCCGCCGTAAGCCATCCAAAACGCATTCACTGCAAATTCGTCAAAAACGATCAAGCGCAGGAATCCATACGCGCTCAGGGTAATGAAAAAAACCAGCAGCGCGTCCGGCATGGAACGAATGGAGCAGAGAAAAAATTGCGGATGCGACAGCAGCACGATTGCAGCAAGCAACGCGGTTTCGACCTTGCCTGTCAATCTTCTCGCGAGCCCGTACGTCAGCCATAGTGTTCCGCAACTGGCCAGCAAAAACGGCAAACGCGACGCGAGCACGCCAACCCCGAACACCGAATAACTCACGGCAACCGACCAATACGCCAGCGGAGGTTTTTCAAGGCGCGGCACCCCTTCGGCGGTTTTAGGCACGAGCCAGTCTCCATGTTTCAGCATCATCAACGCCCCGTCGGTGTAATGGCGCTCGTCAGGATAATACAGCGCGAACGTGGCGGCGAAAGGCAACGCCGCCAGCACAAATATTGCAACCCAATGGCCGATTTTCAGGCGTGACTTCATCTGATGTCCGGCTGGCAATACCGGAACCTGCACGTCCATTCCAGATTTTTCTGTCGGGCAGGACGTGATTTGCTTAAAACAGAACCAATCTGCATGACGAACCTCAAAAAATTCGTCGCTGTCGTGTTTTGGATTCTGCTCGCGCTGGCCGGCGCGGGCGCTTACGCGACCCTGGCGTTGCGCCGCAATGAACCGATCAATTCCGCCCACATTCTCATCGCGGCGGTTTGCACCTACGCCGTCGGTTACCGATTTTACTCGAAATGGATTGCCACGCGCGTGCTCATGCTCAATGACCGGCGCGCGACGCCGTGTGAAGTCCACGAGGACGGGCGCGATTTCGTGCGGACAAATAAATGGATCGTCTTCGGCCACCATTTTGCGGCGATTGCCGGACCGGGACCGCTCGTTGGTCCCGTGCTGGCGGCGCAATTCGGTTACCTGCCCGGTGCGTTGTGGATTTTGATTGGCGCCGTCCTGGGCGGCGCCGTGCAGGATTTTGTGATTTTGTTCTGCTCGATCCGGCGCGATGGCAAATCGCTCGCGCAAATGGTGAAGGAGGAATTGAATTCGCCGGCCGGTCTCATCGCGTTGCTGGCGATTCTGGCGATCCTCATCATAATGCTCGCCGTGCTCGCACTGGTCGTGGTGAAGGTGCTCGCGGAAAGTCCGTGGGGCATTTTCACCGTCGGCGCGACCATTCCCATTGCGTTGCTGATGGGCTGTTATCTGCGATTCGTGCGTGTCGGGAAGATTTTGGAGGCGTCAGCCTTCGGCATCGCGTTGTTGTTGCTGGCGGTGTGGGGCGGCAAATTGGTTTACCAAAGTCCGCATTGGTCACAGTTCTTCAGCCTGCATGACATTACTGTCGCAGGGATCATCATTGGTTATGGCGTCATCTCCAGCAGCCTGCCGGTATGGTTATTGCTCGCGCCGCGCGATTACCTCAGCACGTTTATGAAGCTCGGCACAATTTTCGCGCTCGCCTTCGGTATTTTGCTCGTGTTGCCCAATCTACAACTGCCTGCGTTCACGCAATTCACCAACGGTTCCGGCCTGGTCGTCGCCGGGACGGTTTTTCCGTTTTGCTTCATCACCATCGCGTGCGGGGCGATTTCCGGTTTTCACACCCTCATCGCCAGCGGCACAACGCCCAAAATGATCACGCGCGAAGGCTATGCGCGGCCTATCGGTTACGGGGCGATGTGTTGCGAATCGTTCGTCGCCATCATGGCGCTCATCGCCGCTTGCACGCTCGAACCCGGCGTCTATTTCAGCATGAATGTCAAAGGCGATCCCGCCGCGACCGTGGCCCAAGTCACCGCCCTTGGTTTTCCGGTGACAGCCAACCACATGAATTCGCTGGCGAAAAAACTCGGCGAAAAAACACTGTTTGGCCGCACGGGTGGCGCGGCGACGCTGGCCGTCGGCATGGCGCAAATTTTCTCCAAGGCCGTCAACGACCGGGGGCTCGACCTCTGGTATCACTTTGCCATCATGTTCGAGGCGTTGTTCATCCTGACCATGGTTGATGCCGGCACGCGCGTCGGACGTTATCTGATCCAAGGCCTGCTCGGCCACGTCTGGAAACCGCTGGGTGACCGAAAAAATTATCGCGCGGTTCCTGTCGCCGCCGCCCTGGTGGTTGGCGCATGGGGATATTTTCTGATTCAAGGCGTGCGCGATCCGCTGGGTGGCATCAACTCGCTCTGGCCGCTATTCGGCATCGCCAACCAGATGCTCGCCGCCATCGCACTGTGCCTGGCCACGACGATTATTTTGAAAATGCAATTGCAACGTGGCACAGGCTTCCAGCCTGTGGAAACAAGCGCCCGGCGCATTGAAGCTCAAAACACAGGCCGGAGGCTTGTGCCGCGCCCCCCAGCATTCGCGCTCATCACCCTGATTCCATTGGTCTGGCTGGTGGCGGTGACGTTCACAGCGGGTGTGCAAAAAATCTGGCATTCAGATCCGCGGATTGGTTTTCTGGCGCAGGCTCGAACACTGGCGGGAAAAATGCCCGCCTTGCAAAACGCGTTTGAAAGCGCAAAGGGCGTGGGTGATGCGACGGCAATTGACACCGCCCAAAAGGCATTGCAGGCAAACGGCACGCTGCAATTTAACAACATCCTCGACGCTGCTGTCGCCGGAATTTTTCTGGTGCTCGTCTCGGCCATTATTCTCTTGAGTGTGCGGGAGTGGATTCTGCTGCTGTTGCGGCGCAAGCCGGCGAGGTTGCACGAAATCGAGCCGGTCTGGCTGCCGGATTATGCGCTGAAAGAAACCGGCCCGAATTTAAGCACGGTCGCCGGTGCTGCAGCACTGGCCTTGGCGTTGGCGAAGGAGCTGTCTGGCGAATCGCACCTGGAACGCGCCCAACAGCAGGCGCCGGCGGTTTGCACGTGCCATCCGACAAGCGCACAGCAGATTTACGTTGAAGTTACGGAACAACGGTTTAATGGTGTGCGGCGATGTTGTTGAGAAAACATGAAACTCGGTTTATTTGGCGGCTCGTTTGACCCTATTCATCTTGGCCATTTGCTGGTCGCGCAGGCGGCGACGGAAAAACTGGCTTTGGACCGGCTGTTTTTCATCCCGGCCGCGCAGTCGCCATTCAAGCCGGAAAGCAAACCCGCACCCGCGCCCGTCCGCACGCAATTGCTGCGGCTCGCACTCGCAGGCAAAACGAATTGTGAAATCGACGAACAGGAAATCCGGCGCGGCGGCATTTCCTACACCATCGTGACCCTGCGTGATTACACGCGGCGTTTTCCCCAGGCCGAGTTGTTCTACCTCATCGGTGCGGACAACGCGGCGAAACTCAACGAATGGCGCGAGGCAAATGAATTGGCGAAACTCGCGGAATTTGTCGCGATTCCGCGACCCGGTGGATTGGCGGCGAATTTCCCGCCGCCCTTTCGCGGACGAACACTCAAGGGCTTTCCGCTGGGCGTGTCGTCGTCGGAGATACGTGCACGGGTGAAAGCGGGTTTGCCGATTGACCAGTTCGTGCCGCCGCCGGTGGCGGAGGCGATTCGCGGCGCAAAGCTCTATGTTTGAAAACTTCCTCGTTCTCGTCGCCCTCGTTCTCGTAATCGAAAGCAAAAGAATTGAGGACGAAGAACGAGAGCGAGGAGGATTAAAATTTATTCGTGTCTATTTGCGTCAATTCGTGTTTAAATCCTCGTGTCCACTATGGATTCCAGAAAACTGGCCCGGCTTTGCCGCGAATTTGCGGACAATAAAAAGGCGGAAAATATTGTCATCCTCGACGTGCGCAAGCTGTCGTCGGTGACGGACTATTTCGTCATCGCCTCCGGAACGAGCGAACCGCATTTGCGCGCCATCGTGGATGAAATCACCGACCGGCTGCGGGAGGGGTATGGCGTGCGCCCGCGCGCGGTGGACGGCACGGTGCATGGGGCGTGGGTGGTGTTGGATTACTTCGACGTGATTGTCCACATCATGCGACAGGACATCCGCGAACGTTACGACCTGGAAGGGCTCTGGGGCGACGCGCCACGGGTGAAACCGAGGAAGAAAACTGCTCCCAAAAATTTGTAGGAAACGGTGTGAGGGGGTTCCTACGAGCTGCTTTTCGTTGGCAATTCATTTGCCGCCTTCACCATCTCCTCCAGCAGCTTTTTGAAATCCTCCAAACCGGTGGCCGGGACGATGATGTTGTCGCGTCGTCCACCAACGTCTTCGGTGATGCGCAAGAACCGCCCACGCGGATTTTCCTTGAGCGTAAAGATGAAGGTTTTGCGCTCAATCTGCACCTGCCCGGATTTGAGTGTGTCTTCGTTGACTGGTGGTTTCGGTTGACTATACGGTCGCCCGCCAAAAGGTGATGGTCGCTCATTTGAGATCATAATTTCCCGCTGAAGACGCCCGCAGCGCCCAATCCAGCTCTAACAGAAATTTCAGCGACAACTGCATTTTGTCAACTGGCAAAATGGAGGCCAGCTTGGCTGTGGCCCGGGAAAGTGATTGTCTGGCTTCCCGGGTGGCTGTATTAAGTGATTAGTTACAAGATATTTGCAGCAAGCTCGGCCAGTTCGGAACGTTCGCCTTTTTGTAATTCGATGTGGGCGGCGATGGCTTCGGCGCGGAAGCGGCTGACGACATAGTTAAACCCATTTGAGGATGAATCCACGTAGGGATTGTCAATTTGGTACGGGTCGCCGGTGAAGATGATTTTCGTGCCGGTACCGACGCGGGTGATGATGGTCTTGGCTTCCAGTGGCGTCAGGTTTTGCGCTTCGTCAATAATCATGAACTGGTTGGCGATGCTGCGCCCGCGGATGTAACTCAATGCCTCAACGACGATGCTGCCGGAGCGCATCAGATCGCCGCTGCGGCGATGGTCGTGGCCCATGTTGAGGTCGCTCAACATCTCCAGCGCGTCGTGAATCGGCTGCATCCACGGCGCAAGCTTTTCCTCGAGCGACCCAGGCAAAAAACCAAGTTCCTTGCCCATGGAAATGGTCGGGCGTGCGACCACGAGCCGGCGGAATTCGCGGTCGAGCACGGTGCGTTTCAAGCCGGCGGCCATCGCCAGCAGGGTTTTTCCCGTGCCGGCCTTGCCCATGAGGGTGACGAGCTTGACGCGGTCATCCAATAATGCGTCGAAGGCAAAATGCTGCTCGCGGTTGCGCGGTTTGATGCCCCAAACCCCGTCGCGGCTGTCGAGGATGGGCACTAATTTTTGGCCGGTAACATCCACTTTGGTAAGCGCGGTCCGTTTGGGATTCGTTTCATCGGTGAGCGTGCAGTATTCGTTCGGAAAATATTTTCTGCCGCTGCTGAGTGCCAATTCGCTTTTGGCACGGAAGGCGGCCATTTTGTCCGTGCTGACAGACATTTCCACCATGCCCGTGTAAAGGTCGGTGATGGACACGCGGTCGGTCTCGTAATCTTCTGCCTGCAACCCAAGCGCGTCGGCCTCGATGCGAAGATTGATGTCCTTGCTGACAAGGATGGTCGGATTTCTTGGCTGTGATTTCTGAATGGCGGCGGCGAGTGAAAGAATCCGGTTGTCCACGGTGTTCCCATTGATATGGGTCTCTCCGTTGATGTGGCCGTTTTTTTGAAACGCAATTTTCAGTTTGCCGCCGTTGGGCAGCTTCACGCCTTCGCTCAGACTGCCGTCGCCGCGCAAGCCGTCGAGCATCCGCGACACGGTGCGCGCATTCTGGCCGAGTTCGGTGGACTCGCGCTTGAAGCGGTCAATTTCCTCAATGACTTCGATGGGAATGAGGACGTGATTGTCCTCAAAGCTCAGCAGTGAATGCGGATCGTGCAGGAGGACATTGGTATCAATGATGTAGTTCTTCACAATTCAAAACAGGCTGAAATGGGCGGAACGAGAAAGCGGGTTGCCGGGGCCGCCTTTTTTCATTCGGTCTTATTCCTTTTTAAATGGCTCATCCGCCGATGCCAGTCTTTGAGATGATTGTGCGCCGACGGCAATTTATAGTGGCCCGAGTAAAGAAAATTTTCAAGCATCCCGAACAGATCGAAATCCACGAAGCGCGGATGCTCCCCCAGCAAAAACGGATGGTGCGCCACCATCTCCTCAAACGGCACCAAAACCTGCTCCAGCCGCTTCAACCATTCGCCCTGCTGTTTGCGCCATTGGTCAATGCACCCGCGGCCGAATTTGCGCTCCTTGAACCGCAGAAAATCGAGTTGCTCCGCCGGTGGCACGTTTTCCTGCCAGTAAATGTCGTTGAGCCGGAATGTCGCGCCTTCGATTTCGTTCTCGATGTGGCGCCAGAGAACGGATTGGACGCCTTCGAGTTCGAACGGGAACAGGCCGAGTTGGTATTTCGCATCAAGATATTTGGCGATGACCTGTGAATCATCGCTAAGTTCAAACACGACCGTCTTCCCGTCCTTGACGATGGGCACGCCGTAGTAGCGTTGCTTCGTCAATTTCCAGACCAGGGAACGGTTTTGATTCGGGATATTGATGATTCTGAAACGGGCCCCGGCAAATTCCAGGATGCAGCGCTGGACAATGCAATACGGGCTCCAAGGAAATTGAATCAGCTCAATCATGTCAAAATAATCGCCGCTCTTCCCGCACTTTAAAACCCGTTTCCCGGGGTGACAAGCGCAAAGCCAATGAACGGCTCATCCCGTGGCCGCAGCCCCAACGTCAACCGGCAGCGAAATGCGAACGACGCCGGATTTGCCGGATTGCGGCGGAACGATTTCCAGTTTGCCGTGATGGGTTTCAATGATTTTCCGGCTGACGGTCAAACCCAGTCCCAGTCCAACATTGCGCGTGGTGAAGAACGGCGAAGGCGCCTGTTTGGCGGCTTCGGTGGTAAAACCGGAGCCATTGTCCTGCACTTCAATTTGCAGGTCCTGATGGCTGTTGTCGCCTTCGGTGTGCAATTTGACATCAATCCTCGGTTCCTTGGGGTTGGCCTGAAGGGCGTTGAGCATGACCTCGGCGAGGGCGTGCTTTAATGCCGCACGGTCACCGATGACGACTGCGGGTTTGCCCTTGTTTTCAAAATGCAACTGAGCGGTTTCCGCCGGCTGATGCTCGCGCGCTTCCTGATAGGCTTCCCGAATCAACGGCTCGACCGGGAAGGCTTGTGGTTCAACCTGTCCGTCCCGCGCGAGAAAACGCATTTGATTTATCAGCCGTGTGACGCGTTTGACACCATCGGTCAGCGCATGATCGAGCGATTTGCGGAACTCGGCGTCCCGGTATTTCTCCGTGAGCAACTGCTGGTGCGTGGAGAGCGGCACCAGGGCATTGCCGATCTCGTGCGCGAGGCGGTCGGCCATGGATTTGACCAGGCGAAGATTGGCCGCTTCGATTTCCAACCGCCGCAACTGCTCGTTCTGCGTAAGGTCTTCGGCCATCAACAGCGCCGAGACGGGCACGGCGGAATCCTGCCGCTGGAACGGAACGACGCTGATACTGTAAACCGTGCCGGGCGAATACTCCGGCTCGAACTTGAACGGGCCGATGGCCGCGCTGGTGCGCAGAACCTGATATATTTTCGCGCCGAGCGATTGCGGCAAATCGGTGAATTCCAGTTCGCCGCTGCGCTGGTTCTTCCGGCCGAAATGCCGGCGCGCGGCCTTGTTGGCGTGAAGCACTTTCAGATCACGTCCCACCACGATGCACACGTTGCTCAGTTCGCGCAACACATCGGTCATCATCTCGTGATTGCCGGCAAGCTGGTCGTACAGCCAGATGTTGCGAAGCGCCAGCCCGACCTGTTCGAGCAAATGAAAAATCAGTTCCAATTCGTCGTTGGCAAGCGCCTCGCCGGTGACGCGGCCGTCGAAAACGGCGACGCCGACGATGGTTTCACGGTCGAGGATCGGCACGGCGATTTGCACGCCGAGCAGTTCAAATTCCTTCTGTGTCCCGGCGTCCGCGCGCGCCTCGTCGCTGTTGCGGCGCAGAATCCTGCCCAAGCTGGCCAGTTGGGCGCCGATGCCGGAATCGGGTGACAGTTCGAAATGTTCGAGCAGCCCCGGCGCGATACCGATGGCGGCCACGGCGCGCAAGCGGCGGCCTTCCTCCACCGAAGACGGTTCAACCGGCGGTGAATTGGGGCGGTTCAGGAAAATCGCAGCGCGGTTGACACTGAGGGTTTCCCGCAGGAACAACAGGAATTGCTTGAGCATCAGCTCGGCGTTGAGCGAATGCATAAGGATGGATGAAAAATCACGCAGGACGCCGAGGGTTTGCGCCGCGGCGGCAAGCCGCGGCGCAGAAGATTCCATGGTCGGGGAAAAGGGCGGCGACACGGGCGCAGGCGGCGGCGTTGGGATGGCGCGTTGCGGCACGGCCCATAAACGTTCCAACAACTCGTTCAGAAGCCGGATGCGCACGGGTTTGGTCAGAACGTGCGTCACGCCATGCAGATAGGCTTCCTCCTCCCATTCGGATTTCTTGGCGGCGGTGTAAGCAATGACCGGGCATTTGGCATCGTGCCGGCGAAGTTTTTCAACGGCCCAAATGCCCTGCACGCCGAGCAGTTCCAGATCAATGATGCACGCGCTGGCCAGACCATGGGCCAGCAGCGGCTCGGCTTCCTGTACGTTGGCGCGATGAACGACGCGATACTGCTCCGGGTTCAAACCCGCGCGAATCGTTTCGGCGAAATCCGGATGAGCGGCCAAAACCAAAAGCGTTCTCATGACATTGCCGTTCCGAATGAACCAAACTTGTGCTCGGTTGGCGGCACTACCGCCGGATTATGTACTGCTTTTGGCTTCAGGTCAATTCATTATTGGCGGAGGCGTGCGACAAAATTGGCCGAAAATGGGCAGTTTTCGCGAAGACCCGCTCAATCTACTCAGATGAGATCAATTTTTCCCACAATTCCTCGTTAAGGAGGACCTTCTGAAGAAATTCCTGTTCGCTGGGCGGCGTGGCGCGTTCGGGATTGAGCGGCAGGCAAATCGTGAATGTGGTGCCGCGTCCGGGCTGGCTCTTGGCGTCAATTTTCCCGCCGTGGTGATAAACAATAAAGAAACACGCCATGAGATGAATGCCATATTCGGACGGCGTGTCGCCGCGCACGACGAACGGATCAAACACCACGCGCAACGCTTCCTGCGGCAGGCCCGGCCCGTTGTCGCTGATGCGAACCAGGATCTCCGACTTGGCGTCGTCATTTTTCAGTTCCGCCGTCAGTGTGACACGGCTGCCGGCCGGCAGGCTGGCCAGTTCGTCCTTCAGCAAAAGCTCGAACAGCCGGTTAAATTTCGGCTTGTCCACCTGCAGGGCCGGCAACGAATCAGAAATTTGATTGTCCACCTGGATACGCCGTGCGGTGAATTGGTTCTCAAACGATTTGAGGGCCGCGCTGATGGTTTCGTGGATGAACACCTTGTCGTTGAAATGAAAAGCCGGCGTCCCGGACGCCGTCCACAAATCCTTGAGCAACCCGTTGATTTTTTCGATCTGCGACTGGACGTTCTGGTGGTATTCCTTCCAAAAATCGGGATTGCGCAGACCTTTCATCGCCGATTTTTCCTCGGCCATTTTCACCGGGGCGAGGTCGAGAAAGGTCTTCACCGCCACGAGCGAATTGCGGATGTGATGGCTGAGGCCGGCGGCCAGCAGACCCAGGCTCACTATCCGGTCGGCAATCATCATGTTGCGGATCACCGACATTTTTTCCATGAGCAACTGGTCGCGCTCCAGCCGCACCATGAAATATTCCAGGCCGCGTTTGAGCGTTTGTTCGAGCTGCGGCGGGTCCCACGGCTTGGTGACATACTTGTAAATCGCGCCGCTGTTGACAGCCGCGATGGCGGCGTCCATGTCCGCGTAAGCGGTGACCAATACCCGGATCATGTTGGGGCGAAGTTTTCGCGCGCGTTCCAAAAGCCACACGCCTTTTTCGCCGGGCATCCGCTGGTCGGTCATCAACAGGCCGATTTCATCGGCGTGCTGTTCAAGCAGCTTCAGGCCGTCCTGGGCGCTGGACGCCGTGAAGATGTGAAATTGATCGCCAAACGCGCGGGAAAAATTGGCCAGCGATTTTTCCTCGTCGTCCACGTAAAGGACTGCAAATCTTTTATAGTTGTACAAATTCTCCATGATGTTGCTCCGATGCAACCGCGGGCCGGCTTTTCACAGGAAATTCGAGCATGAACTCGCAATACTTGCCGCTTTCGGTCCTGACGGAAATACGCCCATCGTATTCCCGGACAATGCGATAGCAAATGCTCAAGCCCAATCCCATGCCTTCACCCACTTCCTTCGTCGTGAAAAACGGATCAAAGATCTTGTCCAGATGTTCCGCGTCTATGCCCGTGCCATTATCCCGAATCACGATGAAGCTCCGCTCGTTTTCCACGCGGCCTTCGATCCAGATGGTCGGTTGCTCCCCGGCAAATTTTTTATGCCGCAACGCGTCCAGAGAATTTTGCAACAGATTCACCAGAATGTGAACCGTTTTGTTGCGATTGGCCCAAAGCGTCTGGCGCTCGGCCAGTTTCTGTTCAATCTGCACCTTGTCGCGCCATTCGCCACTTAGAAAGCGCAACGCCGCGCCGACCACTTCGGCCACCTCGACCTGGTCGCGTTGTTCGGTGTCGGGATGCGTGAACGTGCGGAGGTCGGACACGATGTTGCGCACACGTTTGATGCCTTCTTCAACGTCCCGAAGAATTTCGTCGTATTCGCCGCGCTGTTCCGGTGCGAGCAATTTGCTCTTGTGGCGCAGGGCAAACAGGCCGGTCGTGGCGAAATTCAGCGGATTGTTGATCTCGTGAATGATGCCGGCGCTCATACGCCCCAGCGACGCGAGCTTTTCGGTCTGCACCAGTTGCGACTCGGTGTCCTTGAGCTGTTCGATGGTGGATTCAAGCGCCTGATTTTGCTTGGACAACTTGCGCTGAAATCCGTGCGACTCGACCAGATTTTTGATGCGCACATGCAATTCTGTCGTCGAAAAGGGCTTTGCCAGGAAATCGCTCGCGCCGACCCCCAGCGCGGTCAATTTTGTCTCCTCGTCGGCCCGCGCGGTAAGCAGGATGATCGGGATGTTCTGCGTGGGTGTGTGCGCGCGGATTTCGCGGCAGGCCTGCAAGCCGTCCTTCTCCGGCATCATCATGTCCAGCAGAATGATGTCCGGCAAAAACTGGCTCGCCTTCTCCACGGCCTGTTGTCCATCCACCGCCTCAATCACCTCGTATTGCGCGGCCAGTTGCGATTTCAAAAAGCGCAGCATGTCCGGCTCGTCGTCGGCCACCAGCAAGGTGGCGCGTCGGCCATTGCCGGTGAACTCGACCGGTTTGACGGCCTGCTGCAGCGGGGTCAATGCCGGGAACAACTCCGCGCGCCGGTACAAATTCGCCAGCCATTCCTCCGAGGTCACGGTCCCGCCGGTTTCCGCCTCGTCGGGAACCTTTTCGCCCGTTTCGGCCTTCTGCTCTTTTCTCATCACTTCGGACTTTTCATAAGGCAACCGCACGGTGAACGTGGTGCCCTTGCCCTCCTGGCTTTCCACGGTGACCTTGCCGTTTTGGATTTCGACCAGTTCCTTCACGAGCGCCAATCCGATGCCGACGCCCTGATATTTACGCTTGGACGAACCGTCGGCCTGCCAGAAGCGGTCGAAGATGAACGGCAGATTCTTCTCGGCGATGCCCATGCCGGTGTCGCTCACAATCAGAACAAATTCTCCATCCCGCCTTTCGGCGCGCAAGGACACAGTCCCGCCGGCGGGCGTGAACTTGAGCGCGTTGAACATGAGGTTGAGCACGATTTTCTCCAGCTTGTCGCGATCGGCCAGCACCGTGCCCAGCGCCGGATCCACAAACGTTTCGAGCTTGATGCGCTTGTCGTCGGCCACCTGCCGCGCCGCGCTGGCGAGGCCTTTGGCGAATTCCGCGACTTCGAGCGGCTCATGCTTGATTTCCATGCGCCCGGATTCGAGGCGCACGAGGTCGAGCAAATCGTTGATGAGTTTGAGCAGCCTCATGCCATTGGCGTGCATGGTGGTGAGCAGATTGCGCGTGTCCTCGTCGAAGGCGCGGTTGAAGCGCTGCATCAGCGATTCCAGCGGCGCAAGCAGCAACGTGAGCGGCGTGCGCAATTCGTGGCTGATGTTGGCGAAAAAGCGGCTTTTGATCTGGTCGAGTTCGAGGAGCTTGCGATTGCTTTCTTCGAGCGCCGCGCGGTTTTTGTCCAGTTCATAGCGCAGGCTAAATTCCCGAATTCGGAGCATCTGGTGCAACCGGCCGCCGGCGATCACCACGCCGCTGGTCAGCAACAGGAAATACAGATTATTCATCAAGCCGCTGTGGTGCGTTAAGGCAACCGGCCCATGCAGGAAACAGGCGGCGAAATACATCGCCATGGTCAGGAGCGATGCGGTGACGCTGAGGCCAACCGACCATCGCATGATTAGCGCAACGCACAGCAGCACCAGATTAAGTCCTGCATAATACGGGGAATCCGGCCCTTCGGTCGCGTAAATCATCCAACAGATGAAGAACGCGGGCAACAAGGCAATGGCGAGACTGAGAAAGCGGTCAAATTTTTTGCTGATGGGCGCGTGCAGAATGCCCCAAACGATGCCGACAAGCAGGACGCAAAATAATCGCAATGCCAGGAAGTAACCAAGCTTGTCGGGATAGACGCAATAATCCAGGACCACCCCGACGGGCATCAACAGCATGACCAGATAGCATCCGACCTCCAGATGCCGGATGGTAATCTGGTGCTCGTAATCGGCGTAGGCCCTCAGGGCTTCCGCTTCGTGCTGGAGATTATGTTTCACCGCCTGGCTTTCGTACTTCCATTAACACATTCACCCCGGTCGGGTCGCGCTTGAGCAATATGTTTTCAGCAACGGCCTTCTGCGGCGCAACGGCCCGGAACCGGCCATTGTCGCGCTCCACCAGGTGCCATTCCAGGAAACATTCCATTTCGTTGCGGGCTGGATGTTTGTCCACATTGGTCGCGATCAACAAGCCATCGGGTGCCAGCATATCGTAGAAAATGTCCATCAATTGCTGACACGTGCGATCGGAGAGATAATCAAAAAGTCCTGCACAGTAAATGCAGTCATAAAGTTCACTCCTGGGATATTGCACCGTGCGATCGGCCGCCTTAATAAGTTGGTGAACGGCCTTCTTCGTCATTTGAATGGTTGTACGGCGCTCGTGGCGTTGTTTCAATTTGTCCAAAACCCCCGCAGTGTGTTGCAACGTTTCCTGGTTGAAATCCGCCAGGGTGAAATGGACGTAATTGGACACCTCGTCTTCCATCAAAAAGCGCTGGACCTCGTGCGCCGGCCCGCAGCCCAAATTAAAAACACGGGCGGTGCCACCGCGCACCATGACGCGCAAAGCTTCCCTGGCCAATTGTTCGCCCAAATAGGCAATGCGATTTCGATGCGCGATGATGGGAGGGAGTTGGAGCGCATAGGCGTTGATCATTTTGGCAAACAACGATCCCCCCTCGAAGGGATCGCGGAACATCATGTTCACGACTTCATAATCTCCGGCGTAACCGAGCGGCTTGTGGAAGGTCCGGTAAACGAACGGAGAACACAACAGCAGCGGATGCAATTGGCGTTTGCCAAACGCGCGATGTGCCGGGACCAAATCCTCGTCGATGCGGTTTGACACTTCCTCAAATTGCTCGAACAGGCTGACGATGGCCGGCACAATCTTCGGCTCCAATTGCCGTGCTGTTTCGCGCTCCAATTCAACCCGGTCTGCCGAAGGCGAGGCGCGAATGCCAACTTCGATTTGTTCCAGCCAGAGCCGCAGATCGGCAAGAAAAGTCTGCATGTCCGCCAAGACGACTTTGTATTCCGGCAGCACCTTGTAAAGTTTTTGCCATTCTTGAATGAACGAATTGAATTCATCGGCGAGCTGGCCGTTGTTCTGTAACACCGAACCCAGGTCAATGTTCGTCCAGTGTGATTCATTCAACATCGCTTCGTAGACGGCGTTCAGGCCGGCATTCACCACGTTGCGGACAACCGCGCGGCCCGAATAAACCGTCCGGTCTTGCAGGACGATTTTGAATTCACCCAGCACTTCGGAAAGCCGCGGTGTCACACTCGGATTATACAATTCGAAGACGACCGTATGCCGGGTGACGCGCGTAGGGACGCCGCGCAATTCGAGGCCGTCGGCTGTCTGGAACGTCACCAGACTTTCCTTGAGGACGGAGGGACTTGAGGCGGCTTCGCTCTGCGCCGTTTTTTTTGGCGCTCTCAGTTGCCGTCCGTGCTGTCCGTTTCCATTGGTGTTGGTGACCTGATTCATTTCAGAGGAAATAAATAGACCATTTTTCACGCCAAAACAAAGGGATTATTGGCTTTCATAAAGATCTCAAACCCCAGGCAACAAGCCTGTTCCAACAAGTTTGAGTTGCTGTTTGGCACTGCCGCTGCTTTGGTTCATACTGCGGCCGGGCTGTCCTCATGAAGGCTTGGCGGAGTTTCACTGAATTAAGACGGGCAAACAATAATCTTGTCCTGTAACAGGGCAGTCATTGTCCGAGATACAGGAGATTAAGAAGACTGAAGGCCGTAATATGCACAACCAACCATACTGTCCGACTGCGGCGTGGCACGCAGGGAGCCGGTTTATATTGGCGTCTTTGGTTGCAACAAGCTTGTGGCTGATGGCGCCGGCGCGGCTTGGTGCCGTCGGCTTCCGCCTGCCGCATCAAGACCCGGAAGCCATCGCGCGTGGCGACGCGTTCGCGGCCACCGCGGACGATCCATCGGCCATCTATTATAATCCGGCCGGCATCACACAACTGGAAGGCGATCAAATCCAGGCGGGAATGTACGTCATTTCCGCCGACGTCAAATACACGTCAACCAGTGGCGCAACTGCGCAAACCGACACCTCTTTGCAACCTGTACCGCAGCTCTACTACGTGCATTCATTTACCAATGTGCCGATTTCCATCGGCCTTGGTGTTTATGCGCCCTACGGCCTGTCGTTGAACTGGGGAAATAATGCGCCTTTCAACACGGTGGTCGAAAGCGGCAGCCTTGTGTATTTGTGCTTCAATCCGGTCATAGCATGGAAAGTTTGTCGCACACTTTCCATCGCCATCGGTCCCACCATCAATTATTCGCAGGCGAAACTCACGCAAGCCATTCCGGTTATAGGAGGACAATCCGAATTTTACGGCGATGGTCTGGATTACGGGTTCACTGCTGGTATTCTCTGGCAGCCGCACCCGATGTGGTCGTTTGGCGTCAACTACCATTCGGCCACAACGGTGGATTATAACGGGTCGGCGTCCCAGACTTTTGGCCCGCCTTTTGCCTCATCAACTTCATCCAGCGCCTCCATTAACTTTCCGCAATTCGTCGTCGAGGGCATATCGTTTCGACCGACAACCAACTGGAATTTCGAGTTTGATTTGGATTGGACTGAATGGAGCGCGGTAAAGCAAATCACCTTGCAAAACTCGCCATTCGGGAGTCAAACAATCCCCTTGGATTACCAATCCAGTTTTATCTACGAATTCGGTGTCACGCGGCAGCTCGGCAAGGGCTATTTCGCCAGTGTGGGTTATATTTACAATGAAAACTCCATCCCGGACGCCCATTTCAATCCGCTCATTCCGGACGCTGATTTGAACCTCGGCAGTGTCGGATTTGGCCGTCGTGGCAAGCATTGGGACTGGGCCATCGCCTATCATTTTGCCTACGGCGAGCGCACCGTTTCCAATGACACCGCCAACCCCTCGGCAGACGGAACTTACAAGACGTTCAACAATGCCTTTAACGTTGCGACCACGTTCAAATTTTAGGACCAGGCAGGTTCGCCGGTCAGGGGTTTCAAAATGCTCGCCACGTCCATTTCGATTTCCTTGACCCAGTCCTGTATCCAGGTCTGGGGAACTTTCGGATCCGTGGTGAGTTCCGGGTGGGTTTGAATGGTCAGACTCAGGCGGTTTTGGAATGTCATACAGCCGACCCCCACCTGCTGGAAGCGCAACACCGGCGGGCAAAACAGCCATCCGACCAGGCACTCGGGTTGATTGATTTCCTTGTTGGGATCCCAGTCGCCCATGTTTGAAAATGCGCCGAGGTTCCACTGCGGCGTGGCCAGTTCCGTGGCCACGAGGTATCTCCGCATGCCTGCGGTCAGAAACCGCCCCAGTTGAAACGTCTGCCAGTTGGCCCAGTGTTCGCCCCGGCACAGTGCGGCATAAATCTTCCGATGGATGTCATGCACCGTCTCGTAGGATTGCACCTCGGTCCTGATATAACTCGTGTAGTTTGCCGTTTCCCGCACCTGCTTCACTTTGCCACGAAGGTTGATGGGAATCATCCAAGGCACCGCCGCCGATTGATCTTCGAGAAATGGGCGAATCGCCTTCGTAAGATGCTTCAAGAGAAATGAGTTTACCGTGACCTCGAGATTTCTACAGACGCGGCGAATCTGCATGGTGGCTTCTTCATCGAAAAGTTGCCAGGCCACGGCCGACGGTGGTCCCGAAAGATTGGGTGCAGCAGAACCTCGTTCGAGCGGTCTCCATTTGAGGCGATGTTTCGGCTTTAGATATTTCGGCAAAATTTGCAGCAGCGCCAGCTTTGAGGGAGAAGCTGGATGTCTGATTGTTGGCAGGCGTTCCAGCATGGCGCCTCTCCGCCTGAGATTTTCCGCAAACCACCCAACTCCGTCATAATCTGCGTGACGGGGAAACATCCACTCCGGCTCGGTTGCCCCTGGGGCAATGCGGGCAAACCGGATGCCGATGAACTCCCCCAATTCCTCCGCGGCGAGGAACCACAATTTCATCACGTCGGTCTTCTCTTTGGGCATAAATTCTTTGGCCTTTTACACTTTTCGCGCCCAAGCGTCAATTGAGCCAGCTTGGGCGCTGCTTGTTTTTGAAGCTTTTCCGATGCCAAAAATCAACAAATTCAACCTTCTGCCACAGCCAGTGTCACTCCATTTTCCCCTGCCAATGAGTAGTGCCGAAGCATCGCCGATTCGGGAAGGCTCGTGGTTTTGTCAGGTTCGTGCACCCAAAAGGCATCCGTACCGCCAATTTTAACTCCGGGGTTGGTCAGAAGTGCAGGCCCACCGTCACCAGCACGGCGTGGCTGATGAAATTATAATTTCCGTCGGCGGTCTGTCCGGCTATTTGTCCCCCGATGGTCGAGGGGGTGCTGCCGGTAACCGTGTGCGTTGGCCCATAGCCGAATTGGTAAGCGATGTCGAAGTCGAAACGCTTGCCTTTGTGTCCGGCGCCGACACTGAAAAAATACCGGTCCAGGTCCGCCGCCAGCGGGGTGTAGTAGGCATTCGGGACCGAGTTCTCATTGAAAACAAAGCCGGCGCTCGCATGCCAGCCGTCGTCAAAATACCGCGTCACGCCAAACTCGTACATCCAGCTCGCCTGCCAATCGAGTATCAAAGTAGGCGGATTCGGGATTGTAAATTCCGGCGCTTGCCGAATGGTTATCGTTCCGAAGCTGCTCCAGTCCGTGTAATCCGCGTCGAACTCCAGGTTCCATTTAGGCGTGGGCCGGTATGAAATGCCCGCAAACAACCGTTAAGGGAAACGTAAAATCTGCCTGCGCGGATTCGTATGTGAGCGGCAATTGGGAAAGTTTCTCGGCCTCGGTTTGGCCGGCGAAAGTAATGGTCGTCGAACTGCGGAAGGTCGCGCCGATTGAAATTTGCTCCATTGGCTGCCAGAGCACGCCGAGATTGTAGCCCGCGCCCCAACCGTCGCCTTTGAAGCGAAAGAAGTTGGGCGGCAGCGGAGTTGCGATCATGCCTTGTTCCAAATCCATGTTCCCATAGTCCACCATCAGGCCGGCGGCGATGGAAAAATTGTGCGCCAGTTTCAGCGCGACCACAGGATTGATTCTGATGTACGTGAGTGAGCCGTTCATGGCGACCGCGCGAAACCCTGTGCTGTCGGGCCAACTCATGCTCCCGCCATAAGGCGCATAAACACCCAAGCCAAAGCTCACCGGCCAATCCTTTGGCGTGTAAGTGTAGAAGAGCTGGGGAGCCGCCGCGAGGTTGTCGGAACTGTGATAGGTATTGCCACTGTTTGGGGGACTGTAAGTCGGGTCGAGATAAATTCCATAAATGCCGGAACGAAGATTGTTGCCCTCAAGCTGGGTGATGCCTGCTGGATTGTAATAAATGGCCGACGGATTGTCTGCCGTGGCGACAAATGCTTCGCCGCGCGCGGTCGCAAAACCATCCTGACTCGCAAGCCCGAAGCCGTTCGCTGAAAGCATCATTGGCAGACCGCCCAAAGCGGCTGCTGCCAGAAGTTTCAGCGTGTTGCGCCGGTTCATAATCGCCGATTTTTTGGTTCACCACCTGACCGAACCCCGTGGGTGCGCATGGGTGTGCGCTTGGACAGCAGGTTACCTGCCGCTTTGCGTCGCGCCAGCATTTTCCTGGAGGGATGAGCTTTGCAAATCTCTTCTGAAACTCTGCACTCTTATGGGTGGGGAGTGTTTGAATTTCTGATTTACAATTTGGATGGTCGGGCTGTGCTGCTGCGCGGCCTTGGACGACCGGCAGGTCGTCCCTACCAACCAAAACAGCCCACAGCCCTCTTGTGCGCCCGCTTTACTTTTGGTTCGGCATGAAGCAGACTTCCATGATGCGGATTCGGAACGTGATACGTCTGCTTCGATTCACTTTGGGCGTATTGCTGTTTGGACCTGTTGTTTGTTCAGCACAGGCCACCTTCAGTTCGATTTACATTTTTGGGGACACTATTTCCACCACGACCAACAACATATCCCCTTCTCCGAGTGGGACAAATTACTTTGGCCGACGCTACACCAACGGTCGGGTCTGGGTTGAAGTGCTGGCGCAGGAACTGGGCTTGACCAATAATTACTGGTACTCCACCAACAGTTTGTATTCCGTATCATACACCAATCTGACTTTTTTAACCACCAACTGGTCTTACTCCAGCAACAATTGGTCTTACTTCGGTGATTACAGCAGTGACTTGGTGAAGAATGTCGGTAACTTCAAATCACCACCAAACGCGACCAACGCGCTGTTTGTGGTATGGGTCAACGACGCTGATTTTGTCAATGACGTGAACTACGGCACGAATATCAGCCAATGGACCAACGCCATGAATCTGTCACTGACCAACCATTTTGTGGCTGTCACAACCCTGTATGCCAAAGGCGCCCGCACACTGATCATGCCAAATGCCGTGGATATAGGTGAGGTTCCGGACTATTCGACTTATGGTTCTAACAACCTGGCTTTCATTCGCCAAAGGGTTATTGATTTCAACACCTCTTTTACCACCACGTTGATGAATCGAATCAAAGCGAATTGTCCCGGCATTACGATTTATGTCCCGGACTTTTTTTCTCTGCTCAACAACATATTGACAAACGCTGCTGCCTATGGATTGACCAATGCCGGAGCCGGAGCTTATGCACTGAATCAGAATCCCCCAGGCGTACTAACGAACTTGTCCATGACCGGCCCGGGCGCAAACTACATCTGGTGGGATGATGAAGACCCGACAGCAAAGGCCCATGCGGTGATGGCCGACATTGCCAAGCAACTCATCTCGCCAGCGCAAATCACCAACTTCACCGAGCTCAACAGCAACTGTCAGTTGGGTGTGGCCAGCCTGCCGATTGGCTTGAATGGTTTTGTGGATTGCAGCACGGATCTTGTCTTCGGGAACTGGACGACTGTGACAAACGTTGTCAGCACCAACACAACGCAAATGGTCTTTTTCCCGGCCTCCGGGCCGCTGTGGTTTTATCGCTTGCGTTTCCCCTACGCCTGGTCCTGGCCATAGCAGTTGTTTAAAAGTAGCAGCCGATGTGAGTCGGCTCCGTTTTTCTCGAATACTCCAAGGAAATTTGAGCCGGCTGACGCCGGCTGCTACAAAATGAAAAGGTTCTGAACAGGCTGATCGTCGCCTTCATTTGGCCACCGATTGCGCCAATTTTCCCAACGCTTCGTATCCCCACCGCAGCATCCGTTCGGTCGTTTCCCAACCGATGCAGGAATCGGTCAGCGACACGCCATAGCGCAGGTCCGCGAGGTTTTTCGGGATCGGCTGATTGCCCTCGTGAAGGTTGCTCTCGACCATCAGGCCGATGAGCGAGCGTGTGCCTCCGACACGTTGCTCAATCACGCTCCGCCACACGTCCTCCTGCCGGGCGTGTTGTTTGCCCGAATTCGCATGGCTGCAATCCACCATCAGCACGGGCGGCAGATTTTCCGATTTCAATTTCTCCTCCGCCGCGTGGATGCTTTTGGCGTCATAATTCGTCTGCGTCCGTCCGCCACGCAGCACGATGTGCGTGCTGGAATTGCCGGTCGTGCGCACGATGCTCGTGACGCCGTCCTGGTCAATGCCCAGAAAACTGTGCGGATGCCGCGCCGCGCCCATCGCATCAATCGCTGATTGCAGGCTGCCGTCCGTGTTGTTTTTCAAACCGACCGGCATTGAAAGGCCGCTGGCCATCTCGCGGTGAGTTTGCGATTCCGTCGTGCGCGCGCCAATCGCCGCCCACGTGATCAAGTCGGCGATGTATTGCGGCACGACGGGATCCAGAAATTCCGTCGCCGCCGGCAGACCCAGGCCGGTGATGTCGAGCAACAACCGCCGCGCAATCTTCAAACCGGTTTCGATGTCCTGCGAGCCATCGAGATGCGGGTCGTTGATCAATCCCTTCCAGCCGATGGTCGTGCGCGGTTTTTCAAAATAGACGCGCATGACGATTTCCAGGCGGTCGGCAAATTCTTCACGCAACGCATTGAGCCGCGTCGCATAATCCAGCGCGCCCTTTTCGTCGTGAATCGAGCAGGGACCGATGACGACGAGCAGGCGCGGGTCTTCCCGCCGCAAAATGCGGACGACCCGTTCGCGGCTGCGCGCGACGGTGGCATTGGCCGCCTCCGTCGTCGGCGACTGCGCCTTCAATTCGCGGGGCGTCAGCAGCCGGACGATTTCTTTGACGTGTAAATCCTGCGTCCGATACATGCCGGCCAGTATAAAGCGTTTTGGCTTCAGGAAAAGTGTTAACTCAGAGACCGGCTGGCATCCAGGTCTGTCAATCACGGGTTGAAAAGAAAAGCGGGCGTTGAGCAACATACAAATACGACTTGTATCCAACGCCCACTTCAAACGACACAGTCAGTTTAACCTGCTTTCACGAATTGGCACGTGACGTTTTGGTGTCAATTGCGTGACAATTCACACAACTCCCATGGGAGAATTCGGCAGCGTCCGAGTCCAGCCAGAAGAGTTTCCAGGCGCATCATGCCCTGACAGCTTGGTGTTTGTGCGCGCCGGCTGGGAGCGCCGGGACGTTTAACTTTCTCTGGACAGGGGTCTTGATGGCACGCAGAGTCATATCCATGAAACAAGACGAGAAAAGATGGAACCCCATCCTCTGGGTTGAAGCTGTTGGCTTCTCTTTTATCATCGCGCTTTCCTGGCTGACAGAAGTGCTGCGGCTGCCTCATTTTATCTTCGGGGAGCCATTTGCTGCCAACTGGCATCGGGCGGCACTCAGGACAATTGTGGTATTGTTCGTATGGGCATGGGTTCATCTGGCGACCCGGCGGCTGCTAAAGCGTTTGCACTACCTTGAGGATTTCCTGCGGATATGCGGTTGGTGTCGGAAGGTATGCTACCAGGGGGAATGGCTCACGATGGAAAAGTATTTCGATTCCAAATTCGCCACGCGGACAACTCATGGCATGTGCCCGGAATGCATGACCAAGAAAGTTGAAGAACTTACACCCAAGGAAAATCCGCCCCCGGCTTCCGAGCGATGAATCCGGCCAGAAGTTTTTCCGCCCGCTTCGGGGCCGGCAGTTTAATGGCTAAAAAGTGTGCCGGGTTTTGGCTTTACGTTTAGAACCGGAAGCTATTCCTTGTTGCCTGGGTATGGCCTCGGACGCAACCAAAGGTGGTTTTCACGGTGATGCGAAAACTGTAACCATTCGCATCTTCGGCAGCCACGATGCCGCGGAACTTGCCGCATCCAATCTTGAAGCTCACGGGATAAGGTGTTGGATCAAAGCCGATGATTGCGGCGGGATGTATCCCAATCTGGCGGCGGTGGGCGGCGGTGTGCGTCTGCTGGTTCGCGCTTTGGATGCCGACGCAGCCACTGCCTTGCTGGACACGGAAGCATCGCCCGCAGAAATAAATCAAATCGAAGCTGAAGCCATCGGCTCCGCTTTACCGGAAACGGCTCCACTGAAAAAGCTGGCTATGGGACAAATCTTAGCGAGCCTGGTCGTTGGGGCAATCCTTGGAGTAATGCTTTGTTTGCTTTACCAAAAGGCAAACAATCTCGGAACAAAAACCTATTATCATTACACTGGTGATGGCAAACGCGATGAAGCATGGATTTATCGCGACGGACATCTCGTCGAATTGATGAAAGACAGAAATCTCGATGGCGTGTGGGATCAGTGGGTTTATTATGAACATGGCCGCGTTGTGCGTTTGGAATTGGATAATAATTTTGATGGAAAACCCGACGAAATCTGGAGGTATTCAAACGGCACTCCGGTAACTCTGGAAAAAGATACAGATTTCAACGGCATCCCGGACGAATTTTGCACCTACAAATACGGTATAATTCAGCAGCTGGACATGAAACCCAACGGCTCAAAATTTGCCACTCTGCATGAAGTTTATCAGAACGGTGTGCTGACCGAAGTTTGGCGCGGCGGTGATAGCAACGGCAATTTCAAAGAAGTCGTGCGATACGATCCATTTTTTAATCCGATTAGCACAAACACGCCGATTGCGTTTCAATTGCTATCACCTTCTTCCAAATAGCGCTTCACACAATCTCCACCGGGCATTTCGGCAGCGCGTCGAGAAACGACTGGCCGTATTGCTTCGTCAACACGCGGTTGTCCAAAACGACAATGATGCCGGTGTCGGTTTTCGTGCGGATCAATCGCCCGACGCCCTGGCGGAATTTCAAGATCGCCTCCGGCAGCGAAAATTCACGGAATGAATCGCCGCCGCGCGCTTCAATCGCCTCGATGCGCGCCTCAATGAGCGGATGATCGGGCACGGCGAACGGCAGCCGGGTGATGATGACGTTGCTCAACGCCTCGCCCGGCACGTCCACGCCCTGCCAGAAACTGTCTGTGCCGAACAGCACCGAGTCCACGTCGTCCTTGAATTTCTCCAGCATCGTTGAGCGTGGTGTCCCGGTGCCCTGCACGAGACACGCGATGCCCAGCTTGTCGAAGAACGGCTGCATCCGTTCCGCGACTTCCTGCATCAGCTTGTAGCTCGTGAACAGCACGAAGGCCTTGCCGTGCGTCTGTTTCACGAAATGGCCGATCCAATGTTCGAGCGCGTCGGCATAGCCGGCCTCACGCGGGTCGGGCATTTTTTTGGCGACGAAAATCTTCATCTGCCGCTCATAATCAAACGGCGTGCCGGCCTGGAGTTGCGCGGCGGATTCGGCGCCGACGCGGCGGACAAAATAACGTAGCGCGGCCGTCCCGGCTGCATCTTCTTTGACAGACCGTTGGTTTTCCCCTTTGCCCGGCAGGCGCGACGCCTGCGCTACGGTTCCGAGCGTCGCGCTGGTCATGATGATGCTCGTGTCGCTCTCGAACAATCTTCGTCGTAAAAAGTCAGCGACATCAATCGGCGCGGCGTTCAACGCCAGATTTTTGTGCGCCTTGCCGCTGCGCTCAACCCAGTAAACGTGTTCCGGCGCGCCCTGTTCGAGGAACGCCTTCACTTCCTCGCGCAACTCGTCCAGACGGCGGTTGCACTCCATCAATTCCTGCCCGATGTCCTTGTCCTCGCTCAATTTGATCAGGTCACTTACGGCCTCGCGCAACCGCTGGATGGGCAGGGTGAGATTGTCTTTGACCAGTTCGGCGCGCCGAATGCGCAGTTCCGTCCAGCTCCGTGTTTTTCGCGAAGAGGAGCGTCCTCGCGAGTTGTAATTTCCCGGTTCTTCCTGAGCTTTTGCACTCAAATCATCACAGGCCGTCTCGACGTTTTCAAAAAACTTATCGGCTTCTTTCAGCAAATCCGCCGCCAGCTTCACGGCGGCACCCTTGCGCAGGGTGGCGAGCAACCCCTTTTCCGTGCGCGGATTCCACAGCCGGTTCAGGGCGTAACGCACCTGTCCGCTCGACACACTCAAGCCGATGTGCCGCGACGCCACCGGTTCCATCTGGTGCGCCTCATCGAAAATCACAAAATCGTTTTTGAACAAAATGCCGCCTGCGATCTCCTCCTCAATGCCGCCGAGCAGCGTGAAGAACAGCGTGTGATTCAACACCAGCACGTCCGACGAAAGAATCTTGTTCCGCGCGCGCTGAAAAAAACAGACGCCGTGGTCCTTGGCAAAATCGGACGGGAAGCCGCAGACTTTTGGCGAGCACAGCCCGCGCTCCGAACAGACCTGCGCCCACACTTTCGGGTCTGGCTCGACATCGAAGTCCGAGAGGCTGCCGTCCTTTGTCTCTTTCGACCACTCGTAGATGCGCTGGAGTTCCTCGGCCTCGGACGACGTGAACAGGTTGCCCGATTGCTGCATGGCCTTCTGCAACCGGCGCGTGCAGAGATAATTCGCACGGCCCTTGAGCATGGCGAAATTGAACTTCACCGGCAGGATTTGCGCCAGCATCGGCAGGTCTTTCTCGGTGAGTTGTTCCTGCAGATTAATCGTGTGGGTGGAGACGACGGCCTTCTTCTTCTGCGCCACCGCGAACAGGATCGCCGGAATCAAATACGCCAGACTTTTGCCGACGCCCGTGCCGGCCTCGACCGCGAGGTGTCCGCGGTTCTGCAGCGCCCGCGCCACGGCCACGGCCATTTCCTGCTGCTGCGGGCGGAACTCGAAATTCTTCGCGCGCGACAGCAAACCCGTCGGCGAAAAGATCTCTTCGACTTGGGAAACCAGGCCAGCTCCGGCGGGCTGATGTTCGATGACAGAAATCATCCGGTCAAAGCGGCTGGCTGCTCAAAATTACCTTCAAACTGGCGGTTTTGCCGGGCGGAAGTGAGAGCTTGTTCTGCTTCACATTGCCGGATTCCACACAGACCATGTTTTGGTGTTCCGCCGGGTCGAAGTCGCCCGGCATTTTTTGCGTCGTCCATGGATTCCAGACGACGGTGGAGTTGGAATTGAATTTCTCCACGCGAACCGTCCGTTGGAGGTTTTTGTCGCGGATTTCCACCGTGCTGGTCGAGTCGGGATAAACGCGGTTGGTTTCCTGTGTGATCCGGAGTGGCGCGGCGTCACCCTTGCACCGCACGCCGTTGGCGCCAAAGGCGAAATCGTCGAACGGTACGCCTTGCAAGCCGGTGATGGAAACCGCGCCGATATCGCCGACGTGAAAATAAGTGTGCAGGCAGTTTTCGATCTCCAGACTTTTATCTGCCGATTCGTTGGTGGCGATGAGTTCCATCGCCAGCCTGTCGGTGACGGTGACGGTGAATTCCGTGCGCAGCGCCGACCATTCGGGCTTCACGGAATTTCCGGGCAGCCGCAGACGAACCTTCACCGCGCCGTCTTGAGCAACGGAACTCCCGACCCAATCCCACGGCAGAAAGCGGACGCAACCGTGCGCGGGTTCTCCAGCCCGCGGGCCGAACCAGGGGAAACAGATCGGCACCCCGCCGCGAATCGGTTCGCCGGCAGCGAAATGGCTGAGCCGGCTCAGGAAAAGCAGGGGAGGTTCGCTGGTTTTCTGGAAGGCGGTGACGTGCGCGCCGTGCAGATAGATTTCCGCTGTGCTCCAGGCGGTCGTGACGTTGATTTTGAGCAGGCCGCCGTTGCCGCCGACGATGGCAACGCGCCCGGGGATTTCAAGTTTCCGCAACTGGTCTGAAATGGGGGTGTTTGCCATACGTTTGTGTTCTATCACAGGTGGCGGAAAGACGCAGCCATTTTATTCCGCCGGTTTTGAAATTGACTTTTCGCAGGCGCCGGCCAGCATGAAATCGCAGAGGCGTTCAAACCAAACCAATCAATCATTATGAACGAAACCATTCCTCCCCTCCCCGGTGACTCATTTCAACCCAAAACCTCCACTCTCGCCATTTGGAGCCTGGTGCTCGGCATCCTGAGCCTCACTTGTTTTTCCATTCTGAGCGCCATCCCCGGCGTGATTTGCGGCCACAAAGCGCTCTCAAAAATAAAACATTCCGGGGGCGCGCTCGCCGGCCGAGGCTTGGCCATCGCGGGTCTGGTGACGGGTTACCTGGGAATTTTGTGGGCCGTAATTGTTATTCCCATGATGCTGGCCATAGCCATTCCCAATTTTGTCAAGGCGCGCGACGTGGCCATGACGAACGCGTGCGTCAACAACCTGCGCCAGATTGAAGCGGCCAAAAACGAGTGGGCTTTGGAACGCGGGAAAAAACCGGGCGACATTCCCACGGCACAAGACCTCAAACCTTATTTCAAAAACGGCGTGTTCCCGACTTGTCCCGCCGGCGGCAGCTACACGATTGGCGCCGTCAGCAATGCGCCCACCTGCTCGATTCCCGGACACAAATTGCCGGAGTAGCGCCAATCCGCTTGTTCACAAACAAAATCAACTCGCGGGCGAACATCAAAAAGCGACCGCGTCCCTTGGCAGGAAGCCGCACGGCTGGCCGCGCCCAATGATTTCGCCGGTCTTCGACGCCGGCCGATTTGGTTATTTTTCCGCCATTGGGCTGGATGACGCCTGCGCGGGTGCGATCCGGTTTACAATGTTCACGCCGTTCACTTCGTCGTAGCTGAACGTGAGATTTTCCCCGGGCTGGAGGTCGGTCAGTTTCCCGTCCGGTTTGCCGTTGATCACAATGGCGCAGTCATCCCCCACGTTGAACTTCTTCGTGACGAACGTGGCCTTGGCCTTCATGGTTTTTTGATCCAGATCAATCGCTGTCAAATTGCCGGTGAACGTCGCGCTGGTTTGCGCGATTTCCCGCGCGGTTGGTTTTCCGTCCGGAATTTCATAGGTCATGGTCACGTGATCGCCTGTTTGAAGGTCGCTGAGCGCGCCGGATTTGCCGCCGCGTAACGTGACATCACAGTCGGTGGGGAGCTGATACGTCTTGTCCATTATGCCCACATGCAACGTCAATGTGTGCGCGGCCGGGTCAATGGCCTTGACCATGCCTTCCTCGCGCAACGGCTTTTGTGTCACGCGATCGGCAATCAGCACGCCGCTGGCGTCCTGATAACGGACGGTGACCCGCTGGCCGGGCCGCAAGTCGCCAATCGCGCCCGACACCTTGCCCACAATTGTATAGGCGCAGGAATCGCCGAGATTGAATTTCTTGCTGAACAGAAAGCCTTTCACGCCCAGCACGCGGTCTTGCGTGTCAACAAAAGCGATTGTGCCCGTGTAGGTTTTTTGCGGTTTCGCAGCCGTTGCCTTTGCCGAAGCGTCATCCGCCGACGCGTGGAAAGCCGCCGTCGCCATCAGCGCCGATAAACAAACGGTCGTCCAAATGCGTAATGTTTTCGTCTTCATAATAATCTTAGAAAAGCCCGCTCGGCTCCGCGTTCAATTGCCAGCGGGTCGGTATTTGCCACAAAGACACGAAAAATTTATAAATTTCACCCGAACAAATCCATTTGCGGAGGCGGGACGAGTTGTTTGAGCTTGTCGCGATCCTGCTGGCGGCGCGCGGACTGGCGGACTGTGCCGTCCGGTGTCAGCTCAGATTCCTCGAGATTGCTGAGAATCACTTTTGCGCGCTCCAACACTTCCTTCGGCACACCAGCCAGGCGCGCGACGTGGATGCCGTAGCTCTTGTCCGTGCCGCCTTCGATAATTTTGCGCAGGAAGACAATCTGGTCGCGCCATTCACGCACCGCCACGTTAAAGTTTTTCAGGCGCGGCAGGCGCGCCGCGAGTTCGGTCAATTCATGGTAGTGCGTGGCGAACAGCGTCTTCGCGCCGACTTGATTGTGCAAATGCTCGACGATGCTCCACGCCAGGCTCAGGCCATCGAACGTGCTCGTGCCGCGGCCGATTTCGTCCAGCACGACGAGGCTGCGCGGCGTGGCGTTGTTCAGGATGTTCGCGGTCTCGGTCATTTCGACCATGAACGTGGATTGTCCGCGCGTGAGGTCATCGCTCGCGCCGATACGCGTAAAGAGGCGGTCCACCAGATCAATTCGCGCTTCGGTTGCGGGAACAAAACTGCCCGTGTGTGCGAGCAAAACAATCAAGGCCACCTGACGAATGTAAGTGGATTTGCCCGCCATGTTCGGACCGGTGATGAGCGCGATTTGGGGAAACGCGAAATCTTCTCCCTCGGCCCGCCCGGCGGGGAGAGGGCGGTCGGAGGCCGGGTAAGGGGATTTGCTTTGCGCCACCTCACCCCGGCCCTCTCCCCCGCTCTGCGGCGGAGAGGGAGAAGAAAATCCGCTGCTCGCCAGCCCCGTATCATTCGGCACGAACCGCTCGTCCAGCAAATTTTGCTCCAGCACCGGATGGCGCCCGTCGCGAATCTGAATCACGCCTTCATCGGCAACCCGCGGACGGCAATAGTTGTGCAGGCGCGCGGTCTCCGCGAAGGACGCGAGCACATCGAGTTGTGCCAGCGCCGCGGCGGTTTGCTGCATTTTCGGCAATTGGCCGAGCACCTCCTCGCGCACGCGCTGGAAGATTTCGTATTCGAGCTTCACGCTGCGTTCCTCCGCGCCAAGGATTTTACCCTCCATCTCCTTCAACTCCGGCGTGATGTAACGTTCGCCGTTGGCAATGGTCTGCTTGCGGATGTAATGCGGCGGCACTTTGTCGAGGTTTGCCCTGGTGACCTCGATGTAGTAACCGAAGACGGAATTGAAGCGGACCTTGAGCGACGGGATGCCGGTGTGCGCGATCTCGTCCGCCTGTAATTTGGCAATCCAATCCTTCCCGCCGCGCGTGGCGTTACGGAGTTCGTCGAGCGCGGCGTCGAAACCATCGCGGATCATGCCGCCTTCCTTCACCGCAAGCGGCGGGTCGTCCACGATGGCGCGGGAAATCAATTCCACGAGGTCGGGGAACTCGGCAAGTTGAGATTCAAGGTTTTTCAGGAGCGCGGACGGCTCGTCCGCGAGTTCCGGCGAGATAGATGGTCCGTTTGAAAATTTGGCGGAATCGGTGGATTTAAAAACATTCTCGTTCAAATTATCAACACGCGGACGGGCCGTCCGCGCTCCGATTTCGCGTATGATTCCTTTTATCGCCGGCATTTGCTCGAGCGCCAGGCGCAACGCGACGAGATCGCGCGCATTGCCGCTGCCGGAACTCAACCGGCCAATCGTGCGTTCCAAATCACGCACCTGCGAAAGTTGCGCCCGAAAATTGTCCAAGCGGGCGGAATTTTCGATGAAGGTCTGCACCGCTTCCTGCCGCCGGCGAATCGGTTCGACGGCGGCGAGCGGTTGCGAAAGCCAGTCGCGCAAGCGGCGCGCACCCATGGGCGTGACCGTCCGATTGACCACGCCGTAAAGCGAAGCGTTGCGGGGCGCGTCGGGGCGCAGCGGCTCCAGAATTTCGAGATGGCGCAGCGTGGCGTAATCGAGCGCGAGATAGTCGTTGCGACGATAAAACGACAGCCGCGTGAGGTGCTGCACATCGCGGCGCAAGTGTTGTGTGAGGTAATGCAGCGCGGCCCCCGCCGCGCCGATGGCAGCCGTGCGGTCTTTCAACCCGAATCCGTCCAACGACGCGACCTTGAAATGATCGCGCACGGTAAACAGCGCCGTTTCCGGCGCGAATGTCCAGTCGTCGTAGCCATTGAGAATCCATCCGAAATTGGATTTCGAGGCAACGCTCCCCTCGCCCCGCTCGGGCGGGGAGAGGGTGGCCGCTGGCCGGGTGAGGGGTTCGTTTTCAACGTTGGAATTGCCTTTGCCACCCTGAAGCAAATCCCGCAGGACTACCGCTTCACCGGGGTAGATGATTTCCGCCGGACGCAACCGTTCGAGTTCCGTGAGCAACGCCGAATCGCCTTCAACCTCCGTCGTCAGGAAATCGCCCGTGGTCAAATCCACGAGCGCCAGGCCGAAAGTCCTTCCGCTCGGACGGACAGCGGCGAGGAAGTTGTTCCGTTCGGCCACGAGCATCCGTTCGTCGAAATGCGTGCCGGGGCTGAGGATTTGGGTGACCTCGCGTTTGACGAGTTTGCCGGGCTGGGCATCTTCGAGTTGATCGCAGATGGCCACTTTGCGTCCGGCCTTGAGCAACCGGCCGATGTAGGCATGGGACGCATGGTGCGGCAGTCCGCACATGGGCACGCCGTTGCGCGCCGTCAGCGCGAGATTCAGAAGCTGCGCGCCGGTCTGCGCGTCCTCGAAGAACATCTCGTAAAAATCGCCGAGCCGGAACAACAACAGCGCGTCCTTGGGCAGTTCGCTCTTGATGTGGCGATACTGCGTCATCATGGGCGTGAGCTGGGTTTCGGTGGCCATCAGCGGGAAAACTAAACATGAATGCCAACCGCGTCGAAGAATTTTTGCATTGGCGCGCAGGGCACCGGACGCGGCGCCGTTGTGCTCCTCGATAAATTGAACGCCGAATTTTCTTGAAAAACACTTCGGGGCGGCAATACTTGGCTACACTTTGCCAAAATGCGGAAAGCTGCGTGTTTCCGCCGGCAATAGTCTGATTTGATATGACCCAATCAGCTTGCTTTTACCGCCGTTTTCTTTCGGCTTGCCTGCTGTCGGTTCTGGCGTTTGGTTTCGACAACGCTGCGTTTGCCGCCGACAACACGCCCAGCTCAGGGCCGGTAGCGCAACTTGTGCAGGGCCCCAACACCACCAGCGGTCTGCCCATCAATTCCGGCGATAATGCCTGGGTGCTCGCCAGCGCGGCGTTGGTGCTGATGATGACGGCGCCGGGCCTGATCCTGTTTTACGGCGGGCTGGTGCGCAGCAAGAACGTACTCTCCACGATGATGCACAGCCTGATTCTCATGGCCGTGGTGTCCACGATGTGGATGGTGTTCGGTTACAGCATGGCGTTCGGTGACGGCAACGCGATTTTCGGCAACCCGCTCAAACATTTGTTCCTGCACGGCGTTGGGCTGACGCCTAACCCGGATTACGCAGCCACCATACCGAGCCAGACGTTCATGCTCTTCCAGATGATGTTTGCCATCATCACGCCGGCGCTGATCAGCGGCGCGATCGCGGAGCGCATCCGGTTCAAAGCGTACCTGCTGTTTATCGTGCTCTGGATGACGGTGGTTTATTTTCCGCTCTGCCACATGATGTGGGGCAAGGGCGGGCTGTTCAACTGGGCGCTGGGCGGAAGAATTCCCGCGCTCGATTTCGCGGGCGGCACGGTGGTGCACATCAGTTCGGGCGTGTCCGCGCTGGTCTGCGCGCTGGTGCTGGGCAAACGTGATGGTTACCCGCAGGAACCAATGATGCCGCACAACGTGGTGTATTCACTCATCGGGGCCGGGTTATTGTGGGTGGGCTGGTTTGGGTTCAACGCCGGCAGCGCATTGAGCGCGGGTGGACTGGCCACCAGCGCGTTCGCCGCCACGCATTTTGCGGCGGCCGCGGCGGCCTTGAGCTGGACCATCACGGAATGGTGGCTCAAGGGCAAGCCCAGCGTGCTCGGCGCAGCCTCCGGCATGGTGGCAGGGCTGGCAACCATCACCCCGGCGTCGGGTTTCGTGTCCATACCGTCGGCGTTCTGCATCGGGCTGGTCGCGGGCGTGGTCTGCTATCTCGCCGTCACGAAGCTTAAATCGCGTTTTGGTTACGATGATTCGCTCGACGTGTTCGGCGTGCACGGTGTGGGCAGCACGACCGGCATGTTGATGCTCGGCTTTCTTGCCAGCCAGCAGGTGAACCCGGCCCTCGTGGCCACCTTCAAAATCAATGGCGTGACCACGGCCATCGCGGGCGGCGCACACCAGTTTTTCAATCAACTCCAGGCTGTGCTGGTCACGGTGGCGCTGGCGGCCATCGCCACCTGGGTTCTGTTGAAGCTGGTGGACCGAGTTATCGGTTTGCGCGTTGACCAGGAAGATGAGAGCGTGGGTCTGGATCTGTCGCAACACGGCGAGCGCGCCTACAACGAATAACCGGGAGACGACACATGAAAAAAATCGAAGCCATCATCAAGCCGTTCAAACTGAACGACGTCAAGGAAGCCCTCAACGGCATCGGCATCCTCGGCATGACCGTCATGGAAGTCAAAGGTTTCGGCCGCCAGAAGGGGCACACCGAAATCTATCGCGGCAGCGAATACACCGTGGACTTTCTGCCCAAGATCAAAATCGAAACCGTCCTGCCGGAATCGCTGGTGGAGTCCGCCGTCGAAGCCATTCTCAAGGCCGCCAAGACCGGCAAGATTGGCGACGGCAAGGTCTTTGTGTCCACCGTTGACGACGCCTGGCGCATCCGCACCAGCGAACAGGGCGATAGCGCGGTGTAAGCCCCGTTTTCGCCGTACATGTCCCTGGGCAATTCGCCCTCGATGCGGTGACGATGCCGGGACGGAAGTGAATTGAGCTTCTGCGTGCCACCAATCCCCGGGTGAGGCTTGTCAATAAACCACCAATAATTCTGCTTTGACACTCCGGTGCAAAGGAATACAAAAGCTGGTGCCGGGGACGCAAAACGACCAGGCATCGTAAAAAAGAAAACGTTATCCTACTGGAGGCTGAGATGGCTGACACAATTTCCTTCAAACTCAACGGCAAACCGACGCGCTTGAATGTGGATGGCGACCGCTCGTTGCTCTGGGTGTTGCGAACCGACCTGGGATTGACCGGTCCCAAGTATGGCTGCGGCCAGGGACACTGCGGCTGTTGCACGGTGCTGGTGGACAAGGTGGCGTTTCGCTCCTGCCTGATGCCCGTCAGTTCGGTCAAGGACAAGGAAGTCATGACCATCGAAGGGCTGGAACAGGACGGGAAACTGCATCCCGTGCAGAAGGCGTTCATGGAACACGATGCGTTGCAATGCGGATTCTGCATCCCGGGGCAGGTGCTTAATGCCGTCAGTCTGTTGAACAAAAATCCGCAGCCGACGCGGGAACAGATCATCCACGGCATGAACAATAATTTCTGCCGTTGCGGCGCGCACACGCGCATCCTTGACGCCATCCAATCCGCCGCCGCGGAAATGAAGGGAGGTCCGGCCAAATGAATGCGAATGATTATCTGGCGCTGAATTTCAAGGACATCAAGGATTTCTCGGATCTCTATCCGCAAAGCCGGCGGGAATTCCTCAAGCGCCTGGGCGGCGGCATCATCATTTGCGCGGCGCTGGGCGAGGTTCTGGCGGCGCAAGCCCAGGAAGCGGGGCGCGGTCGCGGCTTTGGCCGGGGATTGCCTTCCGATTTCAATGCCTTTCTGCGAATTGGCGAGGATGGCCGCGTGACCGGTTTCACCGGCAAAATCGAGATGGGCCAGGGACCGATCACCTCGCTGCCGCAAATGCTGGCCGAGGAACTGGACACGCCGCTGGACACCGTGGACATAGTCATGGGCGACACCGACCTGTGTCCGTGGGACATGGGCACATTTGGTTCGATGACGACACGCATGTTCGGGCCGGCTTTGCAAGCGGCGGCGGCGGAAGCCAAGGCCGTGCTGCTGGAACTGGCGGCTGAAGCGCTCAAGATCCCGCAGGCGCAGTTGACGGCCAAGGACGGCGTCATTTTCGACAAGGAAAACCCGGAGCGCCGGATGACTTACGGCCAGTTGGCCAAGGGGAAAAACATCGAAAGACATATCGAGGGCAATCCGGCTTTGAAGGATCCTTCCCAATACACGATCATCGGTCAACCCAGGGTGCACCGTGATGGCCGGGCAAAAGTCACGGGCGCTGCTCACTACGCAGGCGACGTCCGCCTGCCCGAAATGCTGTACGCGAAAATCCTCAGGCCGCCGGCCCACGACGCCACGTTGAAAAGCGTGGACACCGCGCCGGCAAAAAAGATTTCCGGCGTGCAGGTCGTTCAAGACAACGATTTAATCGCCGTCCTTCACGAGCTTCCCGACGTGGCGGAAGATGCCTTGGACAAGATCAAAGCTGATTTCGACGTTCCCGAGGCCCGGTTGGATGACAAGAATATTTTCGATCATCTGTTGAGCGTTGCGCCGCCGGCCAACGTTTTGACGTCAGGTGGAAATCTGGACGAAGGCCGGAAACTGGCCGCCAAAACGATCGAAACGACCTACCTGGATGGTTACGTCGCCCATGCCGCCATGGAAACCCACACGGCCCTCGCCCAAATCGAGGGTGACAAAGCCACGGTCTGGGCTTCGACACAGAATCCTTTTGGCGCCCAGGGAGAAATTGCCCGGGCGCTCGGGTTCCCGACGAAAACCGTCCGGGTCATCACGCCGTTTGTGGGCGGCGGGTTCGGCGGCAAAACTTATAATCAGCAGGCCGTTGAGGCCGCGCGGCTGGCGAAAATTACCGGCAAACCCGTGCAGGTGATGTGGAGCCGTGAGGAGGAATTCTTTTATGACACGTTTCAGCCGGCGGCCATCGTCAAGATAACTTCCGGCGTGGACGCGACCGGGAAAATGGTCTTCTGGGATTACGATGTTTATTACGCCGGCGACCGTGGCGCACAACAATTTTACACCGTTCCGAATCATCGCACTTCCGGCCATGGCCGCAGCTGGCAGGGGGCGGAGCACCCCTTTCACACCGGCGCCTGGCGTGCTCCGGGCAACAACACCAACACCTTTGCCCGGGAATCACAGATTGACCAGATGGCCGCCGCCGCGGGAATGGATCCGGTGAAATTCCGCCTGGACAATTTAAGCGACGCCAAAATGATTCGCGTTCTCAAAACCGCCGCGGAAACATTCGGCTGGACGCCGGCCCAAGCCCCGAGCAAACGCGGTTACGGCGTCGCGTGCGGCATTGACGCGGGAACGTATGTGGCTGCCATTGCGGAAGTCGCCGTGGACGCCAAAACGGGAGCCGTTCAAGTCAAACGCGTCGCCTGCGCCCAGGACATGGGCCTGGTCGTCAATCCGGAAGGCGCGAGAATCCAGATGGAAGGTTGCATTACCATGGGGATGGGCTACGCCCTGACCGAGGAAATCCATTTCAAAGGCAGGAAAGTCCTGGACACGAATTTTGACACCTACGAAATCCCGCGCTTTGCCTGGGTGCCGAAAATCGAAACCGTGATCCTCGAAGCGAATGACAAACCTCCGCAGGGCGGCGGCGAGCCGGCCATTGTGCTGATGGGGGCGGTCATCGCGAATGCCATCCACGACGCGACTGGCGCGCGGCTGTGTCAATTGCCGATGACGCGGGAGCGGGTCAAGGCGGCGCTCCAGAAGGCCTGACTCCAGGCGGAGTGAGTCAACACTCAACTCGGTCCGGGGAGCACACCCGCCTCGGGTGTGGCTGGACGCGCCCCGCGTCCGGCTTCCTCACGTACCGCACCTGTTCGTAGTTTTGAAATTTTTCTGTGCACTCAAGGTTTTCCGCGAGGGCGCGGAAAACAGCACGCGAGGCGCGTGTGCTTCCCATTCAACTGCGTCGTCCCATTTCACCGCTCGTCCGGCGTGACGTGCAGTTCGCCCGCGCGTTCCAACCGCAGAATTTCAGCGGTGTAGCCTTTGCGAAAGTTCGGATACTTGAACTGATAACCAAGTTCCATCTTCAACCGACGGTTCAAAACCCGCTTGTTCGTGACGCCGCGCTTGCGGTTTTCTTCCACATTCTCCGGCACGGACGGCGGCGGGTATTTCCCGACGGTTGCCGCAAGCCACTGGAAAAAATTCGCCTGGCTCACCGGCTCGTCGTCCACGGCATTGTAAATCTCGCCGGGGCGGCCATTCTTCAGCGCCGCGATGATGCAGCCAATCAAATCGTCACGGTGAATCATATTCCGGAAACGGGAGCCATCGCCTTCGATGCGCGCCTCGTTTTTCAGGAATTGCTTGAACCAATGGCCACGGCCAGGACCGTAAATGCCAGCCACTCGCAAAATCACCGCAGGGACCTTTTGGTAGGGCGAGAGTCCCCGCGAGCCGCTGTTTCCGAGCAAAACTTTTTCCGTTTCGAGCAAAATTTTCGCCGTTTCCGCCACCGGTTCGGTGGGGCTGGTTTCCTTGACCTGCGAGCCGTCGGTCTGGCCATAGACGCTCGTGCTGCCGGTATAGACGAACTTTTTCGGCGGGCTGGTAGCAAGCCATCCAATCAAATTACGTGTGCCTTGGAGATAAGCCTGCCGGTAATCTTCCACGTCGCCGCCGGTGGAGGAAACGCAATGAACGACCCAATCAAACTCGCGCGGTAACCGGGCCAATTCGTCCGGCTTGGTGATGTCGGCAACGAGCGGTTTGATGCCCGACGCTTTCAATTCATTTTCCGCCGACGTGCTTCGGCGCAGGCCGACAACTTCGTGTCCTTGCCGAATCAACTCCACGCCGAGGGGCAGCCCAACGTAACCGCAGCCGACAATCAAACATTTCATTTATGATCTATGATTGATGATTTGAGATTTGTACCGCGTCGCAAATCTGCACAGCAATCGTAAATCGTAAATCACAAACCGTAAATGCCTTCAATCCATCACCGCGGCGAAGCGCAGGCCGCGCGTGCTGACGCGAAGTTCGTTGAAACCGAATTCCACCATCACCATCTCGTAAATCACAACGCCGGTAAGAATCACGTCCGCCCGCAATTTCGGCAGGCCGACGATTTCCTTGCGCTTGGCCAGCGGCAGGCGCCACAGGCGCCGCCGATGCAATTTTATTCGTTCCAAACTGAGGCGCGTGGCTTCAATTCGTTCTCTGTCATAGCGGTCGAGTTTCGCCTCAATGCGCGCCAGGATGCTCGTCGTGCCGCCGGTGCCGACGAGCTGAATCTCTCCGGAGGATGAACGGGCCTCGCGCCGCAAGGCGGGGTCCAGTTTGGGGCGTACTTCATTTTTCAGAAAATCCCTCATCCACTTGCGGCAGGCGTTGAATTCGCCGCGTGTGGGCGGGTCGCTGTGCGGATATCTTTCCATGAGCCGCACGGTGCCCAGCGGAAAACTGCGCGCAAAATGTTTGTGCTCGCCCTGGCCGAGAATGAATTCCGTGCTCCCGCCGCCCACATCCAGCAACAGCAACGGCGCCTTCGCCAGTGCCGCGTCGGTCGTCACACCTTGAAACACCCATTCGGCCTCCCGTTCCCCGGAGATGATTTCGACTTTGAGCTCGGCCGCGCGCCGGATGGCTGAGGTGAGATCGCCGGGATTCACCGCGTCGCGCGCGGCGCTGGTGGCAATGACGCGGATGGAATCGGAATTCCTTTCACGCGCAATCTGGGCGAACTCCCAGACGGCTTCGGCGGTGCAGGCGATGGCTTCTGGCTGAAGCCGGTGTGTTTCGTAGAAGCCCCGGCCGAGCCGCGTCTGGCGGCTTTCCTCGTGCACCGGCCGCACGTCGCGTCCCGAGACGTTGGCGACCAGCAACTTGATCGAGTTGGTGCCGACATCGATGACGGCGCGGCGAACGGGTTCCATGCGGGCGGAAAGCTACAGAGCACCGGCGTGGAAGCCCAACCGAAAAATGTTACGTTTTCCAGCCATTGCGCCGGACGCCACGACGTGTATGTTCCCGTCATGAAAATCCATGTTTTACGCCACGGAATCGCCGTAATGCGCGACGATCTGGATGTCGAAAACGACTCCAAACGCCAACTCACACCCAAGGGCAAACGCCAGCTCCGACAGGCTGTCGCCGCCATGAAGACATTGGGCCTGCGCTTCGACCTGATTCTTTCCAGCCCGTATTTACGGGCGAAGCAAACCGCGGAGATCGTTGCTGAATCCTTGAAATTGAAAAGGCGACTTAAATTTTCGGATGAACTTGCACCGGATGGCAGCCCGAAAAACCTGGTCGGACAATTGAACGCATTAAAACCCGAGCCGGAAAACGTATTGCTGGTCGGCCACGAACCCTATTTAAGCCGGCTGATTTCATTGCTGACGACTGGCGATATGGAGCTCGCGATGGATTTCAAAAAAGGCGGCCTGTGCAAATTGGAAATGGAGAAGCTCAGTTACGACCGTTGCGCAACGCTCGCGTGGCTGCTCACGCCGCGGCAGATGAAATTGATGGGCTAAGTTTTGTAGCAGCGGACGTGAGTCCGCTCCTTCTCCTCCCCAAATTGGAGCTGACTCACGTCGGCTGCCACGAGCAAAAATATTTTCACCCGACGCGGAACGAAATGCGTTGAATCAGGTTCCGTCCGAAACTGTGCTGCAACCGGTCGAGAATTTCCTTCCGGCGATAGCGGACGATTTCGGCAAGCCACACATTGCTGTCCACGTTCACAAACAAAGTGCCTTTGCGCAACCCAACCGGTTGGGCGTGCGCGACGATATTCGGGTCGAGCAGCGAGTTCCACACCTTGACGACCTCGGCTTCGGCCCGGCGGGTGTCCAGATGCAGTTCCGCCGCCACTTTCGGCAGCACATCGCCGACCCGCCGGGCGCGCACGGCTTGCGCGGCTTCCAGCGGCGACAAATCCACGCCGCGCCATTGCGCCAGGACGCGCTGGCGGGCGGAAATATTTTTTGGCAATGGCATTGGCCAATAATTAACCACAGATGGAAACAGCTGGACACAGATAATTTCGGTTTCGGGTCTTGGACTGCGGCGGCAAGCGAAGCGCGACGCCGCTTTGGAATTCACACCCGCCGTTTTCCGAAAGCGCTGTCATCGCTATGCTCTGCCAGCGCAGTCCAGAATATCCGCTTGCCAAACACGACTTTGTGGTGCAAAGTAGTCACATGAATCCAAACTGGGCCGAAGAAAACCTGCAAACCATCCGAACCTTAATGGAGCGCTCCGCGCTTTATCGGCGTGCGCTCGCTCCAATCATGCTTTTCGCCGGATCGCTAGGCATCATCACTGCCGCCGCCGGACTGGTGTTTCATCTTGATTCGGGGCGGGCGTTTACTGGATTGTGGTTCGGCGCCGCCATTGTGGTAGTTGCCGGCGCATTCCTGATTGCGCGCCGCCAGGCGCTTAAGGACAACGAGCCATTCTGGTCGCCCCCCACCCGCCGGGTCGCCCAAGCCCTCCTCCCGCCTCTGACTGCTGGAATGTCAGTTGTGCTGATTTTCACGCTGGCCGGCTTCGAGGGGGGATTCGTCAGAGTCCTGGCATTTTTGTGGGCAATCTTCTACGGTTGCGCCCTCCACGCGGCGGGGTTTTTCATGACACGAGGTATGAAGGTGTTTGGCTGGATTTACATTGGTATTGCTTGTGGCGCTCTTTTATTTCTGGCTTTCACAAATACGGATCTTGTGTTGAGCGCGCACTGGCTCATGGGCTTTTTCTTCGGTGTCCTGCATTTGGCCTATGGTGCGTATTTGTACCTGACCGAAAAGGGAAAGAATGCAGTGTGAATCCGGAACCTTTTCTACAGCTCGATCGCGTCATTCACGAGAGAGGGCGGCTGGTCATCATGTCCATGCTCGCCGCCTCGCCGGAATTGTCGTTTACCGAACTGCGCGACGCGCTGGCCATGACCGACGGCAATCTCACCACCCACATCCGCGCGCTGCAACAGGAAGGTTATGTGGCTGTGGCCAAGTCTTACCAAAACCGCCGTCCGCTCACGACCTGCTCGCTCACGGCGGCGGGCGCAAAGCGTTTGCTGAATATATCAACCTGCTGGAGCAGATCGTCCGTCAAACCAAGTCCAAGTAAAAAATGTTTGAACAAACCCAAACCGCCGTGGTCTTTTACTTTGTATCACAAAGTGAATAACCGACAATACAGGTAGGGCGCGCTCTCCGAGCGCGCCGTGGGACGTGGCAAACGCCCGGCGGCGCGATGGGGACATCGCGCCCTACCGAGATAGAAGATGAAAATCATTCGTGCTGAACATCTGGGGATGTGTTTCGGGGTGAAAGACGCCGTCGCCCTGGCCTTGGAAACCGCGCGCCGCGAACCGCTGACCATTCTGGGCGATCTGGTCCACAACGAAACGGTGGTGGCGGAAGTGCGGGCGAAAGGCATTCGCGTGGCGCAACAGCCTGCTGACGTAAGTACGCGGACGGTGATGGTCACGGCGCACGGCGCTTTGGTACGCGCGATGAACGAAACGCGTGGACGCGGCCTGAACGTGATCGAGGCAACCTGCCCGTTGGTGCATTTGGCGCACCGCGCGGTGGCGAGGCTGGTGCGAGATGGTTTTCATCCGGTCATC
>CAWHAH010000001.1:0-176356 GCA_963827205.1 uncultured Verrucomicrobiae bacterium | reverse complement strand
AATTTGGCGCATAATCCAATATGAAATTTTGTTCCATCCTGCTCGCCGCGTTGTTCGTCTGCACCGCCCGCGCCCAAGACGCCACTATCACCGGCAAGGACATCATCCCCGACTGCCCCGCGTGGGTGAATCACGCCGTCGTCTATCAGGTTTATCCGCAGACGTTCTACGACTCGAACGGCGACGGCATCGGTGACCTGCCGGGCCTCATCCAGAAGCTGGATTACATCAAAAGCCTCGGCGTGGATGCCATCTGGATCAATCCGTTCTTTGATTCGCCGTTCAATGATGCCGGTTACGACATCCGCGATTATTACAAGGTCGCGCCGCGCTACGGCAGCAACGCCGACGCCCGCCGGCTGTTCGCGGAAGCGCACAAACGCGGCCTCAAGGTCCTGTTCGATTACGTCATCACGTACACCTCGATTGACAATCCGTGGTTCGTCGCCTCGTGCGAACAACGAACCAATCGCTATTCCAACTGGTATATCTGGACGGACAACGTCTGGAAAAACGAGCCGGGCAACCAGTGGGTCCATGGCTATGGCCATCGTAACGGCAATTTTTACAGCAATTTTTTCTGGAACGAGCCGGCGCTGAACTGGGGCTACGGCAATCCTGACCCGGAGAAAAAGTGGCAGTTGCCGACCGATCATCCCGACGTGCTGGCCCTGCGGGCAGAAATGAAAAAGGCCCTGCGTTTTTGGATGGACATGGGCGCTGACGGATTTCGCGCCGACATGGCGGGAGCGCTGGTCAAGGGCGACGATCCCCGCCACGAAACCCTGGGTTACTGGCGCGAGGTGCGGCAAATCCTCAACACCAATTACCCGCAAGCCTTTGCGGTTTCGGAATGGTCCGGCCCGCGTGACGCGCTGAACGGGGCGTTTCACGCCGATTTCTATCATTGGGTCGAAGGCTTCAATGATCTTTACCAGAAAGAGAGCTGGCGCATCGGAAACGGAATGTCCGACGGCCACAGTTTCTTCGACCGCGACGGCCAAGGCGACATCACGCATTTTCTCGACGGCTATTTCTCCGCCTGGCAGGCCACCCGATCGGAGGGTTACATTTGCCTGCCGTTGGGCAATCACGACCTCGCGCGGCTGAACAACCGGCGGAGCGTGGACGACCTGGAAATGATCATCGCTTGGGGCATGACGATGCCCGGCGTGCCGTTCCTTTACTACGGCAACGAAATCGGCATGCGCCAGTTGGAGAACCTGCCGCAGATCGAAGGCTGTTACAAACCGCGTGCCGGGGCCCGCACCCCGATGCAATGGACCGGCGGAAAGAATCTCGGCTTCTCGACCGCCGACCCTGCAAAGCTGTATCTGCCTGTGGATCCGGCCCCCGATGCTCCGAATGTGGCCGCGGAAGAAAACGATCCAGGCTCGCTGTTGAACCGGGTGCGGAAACTCATCCGGCTCAAGCACACCGAGCCGGCGCTGGCGGCCTATGCGGAATTTGTCCCGCTTTATGCGAAGGAAAACACCTATCCATTCGTTTATGCCCGGGCCAGTGGCGGGGAGACCCTGTTGTTGATCTTCAATCCCGCGGCCCGGGATTCGACCGCCGAGTTCAACTTTCCCGTCCGCTACCGCGCGTTGACACTGTTGGCGGGAAAGGAAATTCATGAGACCCGGGAAGGTCCGACACTCAAAATCGAAGTCCCCGGCCAGACCTATGCCATTTATCGGGCGGCAAAATAGCCGCGCGGCGAAAGCCCGTGCCTTGGAACTTACGGCATCAAATCGGAACACATTGCCGAATTGTTGAAGAAATCCAAGCAAGTCTGCAGCACGAAGGCGAACCCAATCGCGCTCACGCCGGAAGAATCGGCCAAAACGCTGCACCTTTCCTTGTCGGCTGTTTAAGAATCAGCCGACCAGCCTTGGACTATTTGTTGACGGTGCGCGTCCTCTACTGGTTCTACAACTATGAACGTTGATGCGTGGAAGTAAACGTAGATGGCAAGCGCGACCGCCACCAAACCGGCAGCGGCGGCCGGCAACCAGAGCCGGCTGCGTTTCTTCGTGCGGCCGAACGAATAATACCTTTTGAATCGTCAGCCTTTTCCCCTTCAAGCGGGTCAAATCAACTGGAGGGCTTCTGACTTCTTCAAGGCAGCGTCACAGCCCGATAGAACCGCTGGTTAAAACCAGCCGGATTGTCGTCTTGAAATGGCAGGAGATTGCTGGTTGCCAGGACGGTCGTGAGATCCAGCCAATCGAGCAAATTTGCGGACGCCTGAACCTGGTAACGCCGATCCGGTTCGCCGTTGATGGTGAATTGGACTGACCCGTTCGGAGACGCGCTAAAGCGGGTGAGCAGCGCCGGCTGTGGCGGACCGAGCGGCACAAACTGGAAACTTTTAACGACCAATTCCACCTCCTGGCCATCCGTTGGCGGATGACCGAAAAGCAGCCAAAGATTAATACGCACGTTTTCGTCGCCGGTTTGCGGAACAGCGGATGCGTTGGTGAACACCCAGTTGCCGATCAAGTCGGTCGGGCTTGGGTTGGGGGTATAACTGCCGCTCTGACTTTGAAAAGTGACCTGGTTGCTCTGCCAGGTGAACAGATGCGTCGAATCCATCAGTCCGGTCGGCACGCGGTAGCGCGCGTAATGGCCGCTGAGATAATACGGTTGAACCGTAAATTGCGCATTGTTGGTGTCCGCGGCAAAACCGCGCGAGCATTCAACATCTATTTCCCGGTAAGTGTAGGCCGGATCGTCACTCCAGGTAAACAAGCCAAGGACGATATTTGTATCCAGGTTGTCCACGCGCGAACCAAGTTCGAACCGGTAGCTGCCGTAACCGAACGTCCGCGCGGAGACAAGTTCGGCACATTGCCATTGATTCGACCGGTTGGTGATGCGCAGGTGCAGCCAGCCCTGGGTGTCCGTCCAGGCATTATTGGTGCTGTCAGAAAAATAATTCGGTCCCGGGCCAAGCTGATTGGTGCCGGGACTCGTCTTCACCCACCAGTCGTAGCCCGAAAAGCTGATCCAACGAACGCCCGGATATTCGCGCGTGACAACGGCGCTGGCAATCGCCTCGGAAAAAACGTTGGTCGGCAGAAACGGTTCGCCCAGCACGCAAGGTTGGTTGTAGTTGGTGCTGACCAGCAGGGCCGCAATCCGGGTGGCGTCGTTGTCGCTCCCGCCGGTGGTGATGTCAGCGGACCAGCTCCCGTCAGGTTGAATCGGCGTGAGCGCTTGCGCGCAAGTGGGCTTGGAATACCAACCATAAGGCGGGACATCAATGAACACGGCCACCCGGAAAGCGGCAGGATCTGCACCCAACACCACGCCAGCGAGATTGGCGGTTGTACCATAAGCTGGAAGGTTCGTGATGATGATTGCGGGTGGCGCGGGACTCGTGCGGGCGCAGCCGGCCAGGAGAAGAACCGCGGCGTATTGCAGTATGAATTTCCTGATTCTCTGGCACGCAGCCATGATTAATGATATCAGTTCCGGTTTAAACGGGCAAGTTGGACCGGGTTTGGTCGTGTCTTGAATTGGTAGTGGCGGCGCTGCTGCGCCGCCGTGCGCCGCAGCCGCAGCGCACCCACCATTTGAAATCAGGACACTGTCCTCGTTTGACTACTGCGCCCGCTTGAAACCAACCGGCATGTTATTTTCAGGCACGATGCGGGTGCGGATTAATAATCCTTCTCGCTGGGGCGGCATTTGAAGCGCCGTTCGTGGTTGTGTCGCGCGGCACGGAGGCCGAACCGGTTTTGAGTTATGGCATCGCGCGGCGCTCACGCTGTGGGAAATGTCGTGGCAGGAATTGACCCGCCCCCGTTGCGCCTCACCGCCGGGCGCCCAATCCCGACGAACGTGAGTGTTTGCTGGAAACCGTGACATGGCGCGGGTTTATTCCCGACAATTCTGGCGTCCGCATATCGATAACCGGCCAGCGTTTTCGCATCAGCCCCGCGATGGTCTGGAACCTGCTGACGGAAGACGGGAAATCCTGCGGTCGGGCGGCGATGTTTGATTGCTGGGAATTTCTTTGAGCTTTGACGATGAAGTTTTAAGCTGCCTGCGACTATTTTGAGCAACGCCAATTTCAACTCATCCGCCGGAATCTCCGGGACGCGCGAGCGCGCCATCGTCTGTCTGTTGTGCCTGCTGGCAGCAGTCCACGCCTTTATCTTCTCCGCCGTCTTCCCTTTTTTCAACAACGTGGACGAGCAAATCCATTTTGACCTGGCGGTGAAGTGTTCGCACGGGCAAGTTCTGCATGCGCTCGAGCCGGTGTCCGACGAGGCGGTGAATTACATCGTGCTCTACGGTTCGCCGGAGTATTTGGGTATTCCAACCAGTTCCACCAATGGCCAGTTTGCGCCGCCACCGTGGAAGCAGCCGCTGGAAAAAGTCCGTCAGACCCTCGTTGCCAAGACCGCGACCTGGCAGGCAGTGACAAACTATGAAGCCGCGCAGCCGCCGCTCTATTACGCGCTGGCCGGTTCGTGGTGGCGCCTGGGAAAGGTGTGCGGATTTCACGACGGTTTTTTGCTCTATTGGCTCCGCTTCCTGAATATACTTTGGGTCGTTGTGCTCACGTGGCTGGGCTTTGTGGCCGCGCGGATGGTTTTCCCGGACAATTTGTTTTTGCAACTCGGCGTGCCGGCGTTGCTCGCGTTCATGCCGCAAACGGCGTTTTACTCGGTTCAAAATGACGCGCTCTCGCCGCTGTGTTTCGGCGCGGCGTTCATTTTGCTGGTGCGCTGGCTGCAGGCCGAACTGCCGGGCGCGCGCCTGGGGATATTCACCGGGCTGGCGCTGGCGGCGACGTTCCTGACCAAAATCAGCAACCTGCCGTTGCTGGCCGTCTCAACCCTGGCCGTGCTGCTCAAAACCTGGCGTCTGTCCCGGGCCGGACAACTGCGCGCCGCGGCCCCGGCTGTTTTGTCTCTCGCGGTTTGTGCCGGATTGCCGGTGATATTCTGGCTCGGGTGGTGCAAAATCGCCTTTGGCGATTTTACCGGCGCGGAGGCGAAAATCCGATTCCTCGGCTGGACCCACAAATCCTTCGCGGAATGGTGGCATCATCCGATTTTCACGCTGCACGGCTTTTGGATATTTCTGTCCGGCAACCTGGCGACGCTGTGGCAGGGCGAATTCTTGTGGCACCGCCAGCCGCTCGCCATCCATGGCGTGGATTCGGTTTACGCGGTTCTGTCCGTTGGCCTGGTCGCTTTGACGCTTGTCGCGCTTTTCCGGCATCCTGCCGTCACGACCACGTCACAATCACAGGTGCTGTGGTTTGCCCTGGGCTGTTGCGCCGCGACGCTCGCATTTTTCGGCTGGCTCTCCACCATTTACGATTTCCAGGACTGCTTTTATCCGTCACGGGCGCATCCCTATTTTACCTCCGGCCGGCTGCTGCTGGGCGCGCTGATTCCGTTCCTGCTGCTCTTTGTTTTCGGCCTCGACCGCGCACTGACCCGTTTCAGCAACCATGCAAAATTCATCGTGCTGACCGGAATGATTCTGTTCATGTTGATTTCTGAAATCACGATTGACTGGCCGGTTTTCGCAAATCCCTACAACTGGTTCCACCTGTAAAACGAGCAGCATCCTGATCATAATCCTGCTCTTAATCATAATCGTCCAAAAAACGGATTAAGATGCCGATGACAATTCGCGGTGGACGGAACCATCTCACATCTCCGCCCAGCCGCCGCCAGCCGTCTGGAAGCGGCCCGTGCCGGTCACAACCACAGGATTATCGTGCGGCAAATTGCCGGGCATCGGGAAGTTTATCCGGCTGATTTTCCATCGTGACGGCGGCGGGGGTCGGCTGGAAGCAATTGATCAATTGATTTGAACATTGCCAGGGGTGGTTTTGAAAGCGGGGAAGGAGTTCGTCGAGCAGATGTTTTCCGGCACGGACCCAATCGGCCTCTGCGGCCAGATATTCGGCCGGGACTGGCCGGCCCAGTTCGATGTGGAAACGCCAGTGGCCCTCGTCCAGGATGGAACAGGGGATCAATTCCGCCCGGTGATGCAGGGCCAGCCGCACCGCGCCGGCGGCCATTTGAAAAGTCCAGCCCGCATCAACCGGCACGTTCACCTGTTTGCCGGCCGGAAGGTCAATCGTCACCAGCAGCGGATTTCCCGCGGCCAGAAACTTGTTCGCGGCTCGCAATTGGTCCTGGTGGAAGGCGGTCGGGACCTCGGGAAAAGGAGAAAGCCGGTCACCGCGCCGCCTCAACCCGGAACGGAATTCGGATTTCCCCCCGACCAGCGCGGCCACCGGAACGCCTGCCGCCCGCAGCCAGAACCGCATCAAAGAAAAGGGGCCGAAATGGCAAAAGGCCAGCACGACCGGGCGTCCACCCTGCCGGGCCTGCCGCAGACGATCAAGCCCTTCAATGCGACAGCGGTCCATCCATTTGGATTCCGCCAGCCGCTCCGGGAAAAATTCCAGCAAAACATTCAAATACGAGCTCCCCCGCCATTGGCGGATGGCGCGAACCGACTTCGCCGCGCCAAGACAGGCCGGCAACGGCACGGAAGCCGGAACACCTCTGAAAGCGGCGCGCACAAAACCGTACGGCCGCAAAATCCGGTAAAGCCCCTCGACCGGCAACCGGCGTTCCGCCCGGCGAATCAGGGGAAAAGACAACCAACTGCAGGTTTCTTTGAACCTGTTGTTCATGCCGCCAAATCCAATCGCGCCGCGGATTCTTTACCAACCGGCTGCCGGACTCAACTGTTTCGTTCGTAAAATTCAGACTTCTGGTGGGGCGAGACTCCGTCGGGCCGTTGGAGTTCAAGCTTTAGCTTGCTTTCCCCAGGCAGGCTGAAGCCTGAGTTCCAACCTGCCCCACCGTCTTGTTTGCGCGTGCAAACGAGGGAGATTTCTGATTTACTCCGCCAACTCTGATGGACGACACGAATTCATTGATCAAGCAACGCCGCGAAAAGCTTGACGCCTTGCGCGCCAAGGGCATTGACCCGTTCAAAAACAAATTCACGCCGGCTGAATCGTGCGCCGACGCGCGCAAGAACTACGCCGAGGGCCGCGAAGTCGCGCTGGCCGGCCGCATCACCGCGCACCGCGACATGGGCAAATCCACGTTCATGGACATCCGCGACCAGAGCGGGCGCATCCAGATTTACGCGCAAAAAAATGTCCTCGGCGACGAACAATGGAGCCTCTTTACGCATCTCGACCTTGCGGATTTCATCGGTGTGCGCGGCACGATGTTCACCACCAAAACAAACGAGATTTCCGTCAAAATTACGAGCTTTGTCATTCTCACCAAGGCGCTTGCGCCCGCCACCGGCCAAATGGCACGGACTCGAAGACACGGAAATCCGCTACCGCCAGCGTTACCTCGATTTGATGGCGAACCCGGAGGTGAAGGATATTTTTCTCAAACGCAGCCAAATCATTGCCGAGCTCCGGAATTTTCTGCATGCGCGCGGTTTTGTGGAGGTGGAGACGCCGATGATGCAGGCGATTCCCGGCGGCGCGGCGGCGCAACCGTTCAAGACGCATCACAACGCGCTCGGCTGCGATTTTTACCTGCGCATCGCGCTGGAACTGCCCTTGAAGCGGATGCTGGTCGGCGGCGTGGACAAGGTATTCGAGATTGGCCGCGTTTTCCGCAACGAAGGCCTCTCGCGCAAACACAATCCCGAATTCACCATGCTCGAAGCGTATCAGGCGTTCGGCGATTACGAGAGCATGATGGAACTGGTGCAGGCGATGATTTGCCACGTCGCGCAAAAAGTTTTGGGAAAAACCAAAATCTACCGTCCGCGCACGGAATATTTTAAGCACCAACTTAATTTTATTCGCGGTGTCGCTTCTGCAAATCTTCCAGCCGATCAAATTGGAGAATTCTTGGCGGCTATCAAGGAATGCCTTGAGCTTCAGGGTTCTCAAGAGACTGAACTAATTGCAGCGAAAGCAAACGAAGCTGCTCAGAAACTTGCCGCCAAGTTCCAAGTGGGAAGCGACTATTCTAAAATAGTGACAGATGTTTTGAAATGGATTGCTCCGTATCTTGAAAGGCAAGAAATCAACCTCGAACGTCCTTGGAAACGCGCCAAATACAAAGATTTAATCCGCGAAGCGATTTCTAAAAACTGGTTTGAAATCAGCCCCAGCGAACGATTCTGCCGGATGGTTGCTTTAGGAGAAGAACCTGAACTTCTTGTTGGGCATGATCTCCACAAGCTCGCGGTTCTGATTCAAAAAGGCGAGGTGAGTAGAGGAATTCGAGTCCGACAACAACTCGAAAATTTGTCAAAGCAAATGTTAACGGAAGGTATGCCATCGGATGTCGACGTTACCAGCACCATCTTTGAGAAATTTATCGAACCGAGGTTAATCCAGCCCACGTTCGTCACGCATCTACCAAAGGAACTCGTGCCGCTCGCCAAGCTGTCACCGGACGACCCGACGACCGTCGAAGTCTTCGAGTGTTGCATCAACGGCCAGGAAATCGCCCCGGCTTACACCGAACAGAACGACCCGATTGCGCAACGCGAACGGCTGGAGCATCAGGCTGGTGGCGAGCAGCAAAAGCTGGACGAGGATTTTCTGGTGGCGCTCGAACACGGGATGCCACCGGCGGGCGGCATGGGCATGGGCATTGACCGTCTTTGCATGATGCTGCTCGGCCAGGAAAGCATCCGCGACGTGATCCTGTTCCCGCAGTTGAAGCCGAAATGAGCGAATCAGATCCATGTCCAGTTTGCAAAACGCCTGCAAAGGTTCTTGGCAGTGATGGCGGCTCAAGGAAATTTACATGCCCGCGGTGCGGAAATTTTTCCATTGGATGGCACGCCCGCCCGCCGGCTGAATATTTTAGTGGAATCCAAATCGCCAATCTTTCCGGGTGGATACGCGAGCACCAAGGTTGCGCAATCGCTGTTCCTGATATGACTGGCCTTGCCTCTTTGCGAACTCCATCGGTCGGAGAAAAGGGAGAGAAACTCTTGTTTTGGTTAGCGAAATTACGCCCAAAGGCTGGAGAATACGTTAGGCTTGTTCCCGACGATTTCCCTCACCACGTACCGCATCGCCTGTCTGCTGCCGTCAGAAATCAAACTCTCATAAGACCGGAGCTTCTGGCCTTTAGCTGGACTCAAGATTATCAGGAATTTCTTTACGTGTTGGATGAATATCTCGAAAAAGAGAAGGGTTTTGTTGAATTCCATGATGGTTGCTGTTATCGAATCACGCCAAGCGGTTGGTCTCACATTCACTCTCTGCAACAAACCAATCTACAAAGTTTGGTGGGTTTCGTTGCAATGTGGTTTGATAAATCCGTCGATCCGGCCTGGACGGCTATTGAAGCCGGAATCCGAAGTTCTGGTTACGAACCACTCCGAATTGACCGCAAGGAACACAATAACAAGATTGATGATGAAATTGTCGCGGGCATTCGTCGCAGCAAATTTCTTGTTGCTGATTTCACCGGCCATCGAGGCGGAGTTTATTTTGAAACCGGCTTTGCAACCGGACTTGGGTTGCCGGTGATTTGGCTCTGCCGACAAGATGAATTGGAGAAAACCCATTTCGACGCAAGGCAATACAATTTCATCGTTTGGGAAGCTGACAAACTGTCCGAACTTTCAAAGGCACTGCAAAACCGGATTGAGGCGACGATTGGGCACGGTCCGTTGACCGGAAACGCCGCGACGTGATGCTGTTCCCGCAGTTGAAGCCAAAATAACGCGGCTTGACTATCGCAGTCGCCGTGTTGACTCACGGATAAATGTTACCCGGGGCGGGAGTCAGTCATGACAACGTTGCCTCAGGTTGGAGGTTACTCTGTGCAGTGAAGAACAGGCGCAATTTCTGTTCAATGTTTTTCTTCAAAGCAAAGGGGTTGAGTTGAGCGTGTTGAGCCTTCAGGTGCGCCTTGACCTTCGGACTGATCTGGGGACTGGCCAGCAGCCGAGCGTAGGGCGTCTGCGGTTTTTCATACCGACGCACAGTGCGACTGCCGCGTTTGTCCCGGCTGCGCAGCTTGAGCGTGGGGCGGAAGTGGTTTTGGAACTGGCTCCATTCCCGGACGTAGAGGTCGTTCATGAGCCCGACCAGTTGGGGATGTTCGAAGCGATCGTGACCGAAGAGTTGGCGCACATGGGTCCAGTTCTTTTGCTCGACGTGGGCGTTGTCATTCTTGCGATAGGCCCGGCTGCGGGTAAAGGGTACCTGGCGCCATGGCCGGCCGGTGAGGTATTGATAAAGCGGCCAGTTGAGGAACTCGCTGCCGTTGTCGGCATGGAAGCTTTTCAAAGCAAAAGGCGCCTGGTTCTCGATGTCCCGCAAGTGGTCCAGGATGGCGCTGGAGCTTTTGTTCCAAACCGCGCGCAACTCGGTCCAGCCGCTGTAAAGGTCGGTAAACGTGAGGGAATAGACGAAATTGCCGGCCGTGGTGTCGCCACAATGCGCGACGGTGTCGGCTTCGATATGACCTGGCGTGGTGGTATCCGGCGGACCGCCGCGGGTGGGAATGCGATGGCGCAAGAGGGTGCCCGGTTTGGTGGCCGACAGGCCTCGGCGTGGATAACGCACGCGCACCGGCCGCAACAGCCGGTCGATCTGGGCCGGACTGATGGTCAGCAACTGCTGACGCAGCGGCGCAGATAAGGCCCCGTGCGTCTGTTCATAGAAGTCCAGCCATTCGGGCAAGGCCGCCTGCAAAAGCTTGGAGCACAGTTGATCGCTGGCCAGCCAGATCGCTTTGAGTGGCGGCAGCACCACCGCTGGCTTATAGGTCGGCGGGGGACCTGGCTTGCGCCGGGGCGGCTGGAGCACTGAGCGGTTAAGCAGTCGCAGCGCTGCTTTGCGGTGATAACCGCAAATGGCGCAGAACTCGTCCAGAATGCGGCTTTTGTGCTCGCGACCGGCGCGCTGATAACGACCGTGGATTTTGGTTAAATACTCCCGTTTGCTGGGCCGACTCATGTTCGTTGCTTGGGTAACCACGATCTTGAGTCAACGAAGAGCTAAACCCCTCGTCCAGCTCCCCGTCCCGGTAACATTTATCCTGAGTCAACACGGTCGCTGCCTTAACTTGAAATCATGGTTGTTCGACGAAAATCTTTCGCACAAACTGCCGCGTCTGGTCGCCACGTCTTTTCCCGACAGCCGGCATGTTCGCGAACTTGGCTTGAAAGGCCAGACGGACGAAGACATCTGGAGTTTTGCCAAGGCCAACAAATTTACCATCATCTCGAAGGACAAGGATTTTTACCAGCGCGCCGTGCTCTACGGGGCGCCGCCAAAATTCATCTGGCTCCGCCTCGGCAACTGTACCCGCGACGATTTACTTTCGCTAATTCGCCGGCATGAGCGGAAATTCTTGCCTTTGAAACTTCACCAGAATCGGTTTTGATTTTGTCGTGATCTTGTATCCGTAATTGAAACCGAAATGAACCGATTGTTTGTATTGCTCCTGTCGCTGGCGACCTGGCAGGGGGCGTTTGGCCAAAATGGTTCCTTGCTGGATACGAACCTGCCATCGCATTTTTTTGGCTGGAACCGGGGTGTCCACATTTATCTCCCGTCTTCCTACCCAACGCAGCCGCAGCGCCGCTATCCGGTGTTGTATTTGCACGATGGCCAGAATGTCTTCAGTTCCGCCGGGACGAACTGCGCGTTTGGCTGGGGCAGTTGGCAACTGGACCGGACCGTGGACGCGCTTTGCCGCGCCGGAAAAATGCAGGAAATCATCATGGTCGCGGTGGACAACAGTTTCGCGCGTCTCAAGGAATACAACGGCCGCCATCACGTCCCCGAAGGATCGGCAACGAACACGGCATTTGAAAATTACGAGGCGTTTCTCATCACGGAACTGAAACCGCAAATAGACCGTGAATATCGCACGCTGCCCGATGCGGTCCACACCGCCGCGATGGGCTCCTCGCTGGGCGGCCTTTGCAGCCTGGCCTTGGCGTGGGATCACCCGGAAATTTTTGGCGGTGCGGCCAGTCTGTCCGGCGCCTTTCAGGTTGAGCAGACGAATTTTCTGAACGAGGTGCTGAAAAATTATCACGGGACGGCCAAACCGTTCCGCGTCTATCTCGATTCGGGCGCAGTGGATTTCATGGGCGGCGACGACGGCCACACGCTGACCCGGCAAGTCGCCGCCGAGTTGCGACGCATCGGCTGGTCGAAAAATCTGAGGCTTTATTTTGACGCGAAACCGCTCACGCTGGCGAAGTTGAAAAAGTCCGGTCTGCGCCGGGACAAGTGGGCCGAGGCGCAAACCAGCCAGCACAACGAATTTTACTGGCGGCTGCGTTCCTGGCGCGCGCTGACGTTTCTTTTCCCACCGGTGGAGGCCAAACCAAAATGATGCGCTGCGCCATCCCGGCAAAAATCCATTCCTCATGCTCACCGTTGCCGGATTAAGCAAAGCCTTTGGCGGTCGCCAGCTTTTTGACGACGTCTCGCTCACGCTCCTGTCGGGCGAGCGCGTCGGCCTCGTCGGGCCGAATGGCGCGGGCAAATCCACGCTCCTCAAAATCATCCTCGGCCAGGAATCGCCGGACGCGGGCGAGGTCACGTTCATCCGCGGCACACGGTTCGGCTACCTGCCGCAGGAAAGCGAACCCGCCGGCAACGAGACCGTCCTCGACATCGCCGTGCCGCATGATCATGAGCACGACGGCCAGTTCGTCGCGAAGGCCAAGCAGATTCTCGCGAATCTCGGCTTCAGGCAGATGGATTTCGCGCGGCCGGCGCGCGAGTTGTCCGGCGGCTGGGTGATGCGCGCGCACCTTGCGCGGCTGCTGGTGCAGGAGCCGGACGTGCTGATGCTCGACGAGCCGACGAATCATCTCGACCTCGAAACACTCCTGTGGTTCCAAGAGTACCTGCGGAATTATCCCGGTGCCATCCTGCTCATTTCGCACGACCGCGAATTTCTCAACCGCCTCTGCACGCACGTCGCCGAAATCCGCCAGGCGCGCGTGTTGCGTTACACCGGCAATTACGACGAATACCTCGAACAACGGGCCGCCACGGAAGTGACGTTGATCGCCACCGCCAAGGCGCAACAGCGTGAGATAGACCGGATGCAACTGTTCGTGGACCGGTTCCGCGCCAAGAACACCAAGGCCACGCAGGCGCAGAGCAAACTGAAACAGATTGAGCGGCTCAAGGAGGACATGGTCAAGACGCCCGAAGGACCGGACGCGACCGTGGGTTTCCGTTTCCCACAACCGCAACGCAGCGGGCATCGCGTGATTACGCTGAAGCATGTGAAGTTTGGATATACGGCAAAAAATCCCCTCACCCCGGCCCTCTCCCCGCCGGGCGGGGAGAGGGTGGCCGACAGGTCGGGTGAGGGGAATTCGGATACCAAGCTCATCTACGAAAATCTGAATTTCGAAGCCGAGCGCGGGCAACGCATCGTGCTGGTGGGGCCGAACGGCGCAGGCAAATCCACGCTGCTGAAATTGCTGGCGGGCGTGCTGCAACCACTGTCGGGCGAACGCCGGCTCGGGCACAACGCAAAGTCCGGGTATTTCGCGCAGCACCGCGCGGCCATGCTCAATCCCAACCGCACCGTCTTGCAGGAGGCGCTCGAAACGCCGTAACGCGTCACGGAACAGTTCGTCCGCACCGTCCTCGGCAGCTTTCTGTTCCGCGGCGACGACGTGTTCAAACCGGTGAGCGTGTTAAGCGGCGGCGAGAAAAGCCGGCTGGCGCTGGTGAAATTGCTGCTCGATCCGCCGAACCTGTTGCTGATGGACGAGCCGACGACGCATCTTGACCTGGCGAGCGTGGACGCGCTCATCGAGGCGTTGCAGCCCTATGAAGGCACGTTGATATTCATCAGCCACGACGTGCATTTCATCCGCGTGCTGGCCAATCACGTCGTGCGGGTCGAGAACGGCCGGCTCCGGCATTTCACCGGCGGCTACCAGTATTATCTCGACAAGACCTCGCAATCCGCCCGCGCGGCGCTGACTTCTGCTTCCGATTTCGGAGGGGCGAGTTCCACGAGCCCCAAGAATCATTCGGAGCATCGTGGAACTCCGCCCTCCAAAGGAACATCAACAATTGACCGGAAGGAACAGCGCCGCGTCGAGGCCGAACAACGGCAGGCGCGTTCGCGCAAACGACAGGCAATCCAGAAACGCATCGCCGCGCTCGAAAAGGAAATTGTGGAACTGGAAGCGCGCGAGAAGGAATTGACGGCGGAACTCGAGAAGCCGCAGACCTACGCGACGGGCGGACGGGCGACGCAGATCAACCGTGAATTGATGCACGTCCACGAGCGATTGGCCGGGGCGAACGTGGAATGGGAAAAGGCAGGAATGGAACTGGCGCAATTCGAGGCGGAAGCAATGTAGGGCGGCATCCTGCCCGTCCTACGAAAACCACAGGTTCAATAACCCAGTTCAGTTTTCCGCTGCGCCGCCGTGGGCAACGGCTCTTTTTTCTTCAGAATGGCTTCCTTGCCGGAATCCTTGATTTGTTTGGCTTGAACGGCGTTGAATTCAATGTCCGCCTTGAACTGTTCCGGAACATCCGCTTCGGCGTAAATGGCTTCCACCGGACACTCTGCCACGCACGCCGTGCAATCTATGCAATCCTCCGGGTGGATGACGACCTGGCCGTCCAGTTCGTAAAAGCACGCCACCGGGCAGACCTCCACGCAATCGGTGAACTTGCATCCCATACATTTGTTGGTGACGACATGCGCCATAATCGCTCCTCGTTTAATCCTCGACTAACCGGCTTAAACTCCTCCGCCCGACGCAACTTTGCAAATGATTTTTGGGAGGGTTGTCGTGTCGGCGACCCAAATTATCTTCAAAATGGGACAGCGGTACGCCGTCCCTCCCGAATCACAACCACGATTTCAACCGCTCGCGCAGAATTCCTCGCGCACGGTAGAGCCGCGATTCGACGGCCTTGGGTGTGGTCTCAAGAATCATCGCCGCTTCGGCCATGCTGCGTTCTTCCCATTCGCACAGCACAATCGCTTCGCGCAAATCTTCGGGCAATTTGCCGACCGCGGCACGAACGGCGGTGGCGCGTTCGGCGGCCAGCGCCTGTTCGCTGGGCGCGGGCATGTTCGCCGGAATCGTGCAGCCGAGGGTCTGTTCCGGGTTCCCGGTTTCGGCTTCGAGCGAGACGTTCGGATGCCGTGAGCGCCAGCGGAAATGGTTGCGCGCCAGATTGGCGGCAATGGTGTAAAGCCAGGCGGAAAATTTTTTGTTCGTCCGGAAGCCGGTCCGCGCGCGGAAGACGCGAACGAAGGTTTCCTGCGCCAGATCGTTGGCGTCGTCTTCGTTGCCCACCATCCGGCAAAGAAATCGAAAGACCGGCGTTGCATGGCGTTCCATCAGGTCGTTGAGTGCGGTGTCTTGGCCGGCCATCAATCGTTCCATGTCAGCCCGGTCGCGAACGTCGGCTTGCCCCGACACCGAATCCTCTGGCGAAGGCCGGGCATCAGGGTTGGTGATGCTCATGGCCGGCGGGTTCCAACGTGGATTGCGCGTTTCCCTCCTGCAAACCGAGGGTGAAATTTTGCATTTGGGCCAGGTAACGGCGGCCTTCCGCCGGCGGCATGACCCCGCTGACTTCGACGAAATACTGGAGCATTCGCGACTGGCATCGGGCACGGCAGGCGGCCAGTTCGGCCAGCTTTTGTTCGGCGACGGGATTGACGTTGGTTGTGTTACCCAAAGCTGCCGCCACCTCCTGTTTTTGGGCGGTGACCATCCGGCACATGGCGGCGCACTGGGACAAATAATTTTCGTGCAGTGTTTGGATGCGCGCCATTTCCGCATTGTTCAGGTGGAATTCCCTTCGTACCCAATCGAGGCTGCCGGCGGGTTGTGCAACGCAAACCCGGCAAAGGCGCTGGCCCGCGGCGTAGGAACCACAGAACAGCGCGGCCCCCAATGCCAGCGCGCCCAGCACAATGACCAACGAGCGGTTCATAATTCAGCGCAAGGCGGCCGGCGCGACCGCCGCCAGGTATTGCGCCTGCGCATCCTGCCGGGTGCCTTGCGTGCCATTGTAGCCGCCAAGGAAAGCCCCGCCCAGCACCAGCACTGCCACAGCCGCAAACGCGAATCGTGGCCGCAGCACCAACATTGCCAGTGCATCCAGCCAGGATTCCGGTTTCATGGGCGCGGCAGTGTCTTCAATGCGCCGCCAGACGCTTTCCTGGAACCGGGGCGGCAGCGACGGCGACGAGCGCGACGCGCGCAGGAGCGCGCCAAGCGGGGCGTCGGCGGGATTTTGATTTTCTTTGTTCATCGGATTTGAGGCGGCGGAGATTTTCGTCCGCCGCCCGTAATTTACTGTTTTCGTTGTGCTGGGACAATCCGGCTGAAGATTAAGGCGTGGTGCTGGCCGTCGCGGTGGCCTTGCAACACGGCATCGTGGTATTCGCTTCACACGCTTGAATAGCCTTCGGACTGGCCGTCATGTTATGACGGCAGTTCATAGCCGGATTCACATCGTTCGCCACTCTGGCGACCGTGGAAGTCTGACTGGCGGCGAGGCGCGGAGACAGGGCAACGCCGGTCGCCGGCGCGGGCTGGGCCACAGTGACACCGGGTACAGTCTTGATTTGGTTGGCCGCGGCACGCGGTGAGAGCGCGATGTCGTAGGCGCCTGCGCTGAGGGTGCTGGTGGTCAGGACGGCCACGCCGATGGAGAGGATGAGATTTCGTGTTTTCATGTTTGTTTTTTCGTTTTGGGAGGCGCTTCATCGCGCCCCCGATTGGTTATATCGGGCTTACCCCGGCGGGCGGAAAATCCCGCGAAAAAGTTTTTTGAGGGAATTTCCGCGAATTGGTGTATAATAAGCGTCGTTATACTCGATATTAATCATGAAAAGATTGAAAATTCTTGCAGTCGTTGCGATGGCCGTTCCGTTTCTTGCCTCGCCGCTCGCCAGCCTGGCGAATGACACAAATTCTGTTGTTCCCGCCAAACCCAAACCGGATTTGCTGACCACCTGCCCGGTCTCGGGCGAAAAACTTGGCGAAATGGCTCCGCCGTATGTCTTCACCTACAAGGGCCAGGAAGTGAAATTGTGCTGCTCGGGTTGCAAAAAGGATTTCGACAAGGACCCGGCCAAATATGTCGCGAAAATCCGCGCGGCGGACAAGGATGCTCCGGCCAAAAAAGACGCCAAAAATTGACATGAAGAAGCCAAAAGCCGTTGAGCTTCTTTTCACCGGCTGGATGATATTCAAAACGTGAAAACGACGCTGGCCATTGTTTGCAGCCTGTTGCTGGCGGGGACGCCCATCGTCCCCGCGCAAGCCCCGGCGGCCGGCGTCGTGCGCGGCGCACATGCCTGTTGTCATTGCCACAAGGCGTGTTGCGCCGCGCCCGCTTCACCTCAGCCGCAGCCCGTTCCTGTGACTCCGGCTCCCGCCTCGTCGCAAAATCCGCTTTTGCTCCTCGCGCCCGCTGTGCTGGCCTGGACTTTGCCCGACGCACAAGCGCCTGGGTTCTCCACCTCTGTTTCTTCGTTGTTGGCGGCAAATGCCGCGCCTCTTTACGCGCGGGATTGCGCCCGGCTGATCTGATTTTCCCGTTTCCACGCCCGTAGTGTGCCCATCGCCGGCACACTGCGGTCCCGTCTGTTCCACGTCCGTAGATTTGTTGTGTCTGTGAAAGGTGTTTGTGTTTGTGAATTTATGAAATCGGTTTCAATTTTATTTGTGTTTGCTGTCGGCGGGCTGATGTTCGCCGGGTGCCGCGGTGTGCCGACCTCAGGTGAAAAACAGGCGCGCCACGATCTCGGCGCGGTCGCTGGCCAATACCGGCCCGGGAACAGCCGCCCGGCGCTGCCCGATCTGACGCCGGATTCGAGCCTCAGCAATTTCCTCGCGTTCGCGCTCCAGAACTCGCCGACGGTCGAGGCCGCGTTTGATGACTGGTCGGCATCGGTCGAAAACATCACGGTGACGCGCTCGCTTCCGGACCCGCAATTGACTTTTCAGGCTTATATCCAGGACGTCATCACGTCGCTCATGCCGGGATTTGCCTGGAATTTTCCCGGCCCCGGCAAGCTGAAGGCGCGCGCCGGGGTCGCCGCCGCCGAAAGCCGGGGCAAATATTTCGCATTTGAAAACGCCGTGTTGCAAACCGCATTCAATCTGAAACGCGCTTATTTCCAGCTCGGCTTGTTGGATGAACGTCTCTGCCTCAAACGCGAAACACTTTTGCTGCTGGAGAATCAGGCGCGCGCCGTTCGTGCGCAATACGAGGCGGGCACGGCAGCCTTGCCGGATTTGCTCCGCGTCCAGAGTGAACGCGACCGCGTCCGCACCGACGTTGCCAACCTGGAGGATTCACGCCGTTCGCTGCTGGAAAAATTCAAGGCGGCGCTAGGCTTGACCCCGCAACAACCCGACCCTCCCATGCCCGCGCATTTTGAAATGAGCCGGGAAATTCCCGGTGCCGATGAATTGCTCCGCGTGGCATTCGCGCGCAATCCGCAGCTTAAGGCGATGGAAGCCGACGTGCGGGCCGCCGAAGCCGGAATCGCCGTAGCCTACAAGGAGCGCGTGCCCGATTTCAGCGCGGCATTGATGGCGGACGTCAAGGCGTCGCCCGTACTTTACTGGCCGCAGGCGAGCATGAGCCTGCCGATTTGGCGTGATAAAATCGCGGCGGAAATTGCCGGCGCCAGGGCGGATGAACTCGCGGCGCAGTCACGGTTGAAAGCGGCGCAAATTGATCTAGCCGTGAACTTCGCTGAAAAATTGTTTGCCTGCCGCGAAACTACTCGCAATCTCGCGTTGCTCGAGAACGACCTCATTCCCAAGGCGCGTCAATCCTTGGAAACCATCCTCGCCGGTTATCGCGCCGGCACGGTGGATTTTTCCGGCCTGACCGACGCGGAACGGATGCTGCTGGATTTGAAACTCGAAGCTGCTGAAACCCGGACGGATCGGGAAATTGCGTTGGCGGATTTGTCGCTCATGGTCGCCGGTCTGCCGCCGGCAAACGCGCCGCTTTTGCCGAACACCACTCAACCTTGAAATTTTATGAACTCGAAATTGGAACTGATTTTAAGCCGGATACCGCGTGCGTTTTCCGTAGCGCAGATTGTCAATCTGCCGTATCGCCGACTGGCAGTCGGCGCGCGTTCGCAGGTTGCCAACCTGCGATACAGCAGATTGACAGTCTGCGCCACCGTGCTCGCGCTGATAATTGGCTTGAGCGCTTTTGTGGCCGACAGTCCCGGCCAGCCAGCTAAGACCAACATTGCCGCTTCATCCGGGAAGACGCTCTACACCTGCGGGATGCACCCGTGGATCATCCAGGACCATCCCGGCAACTGCCCGATTTGCGGCATGAAGCTGGAGCCGGTCCACAAACAGGCTGACGGCTCCGCCACGCCGGGCAAAGGCAGGATTTTGTATTACAAATCCACGATGGAGCCGGGTGAAACCAGCCCGGTGCCGGCCAAGGACAGCATGGGCATGGACATGGTGCCGGTGTATGCAGAGCAAGCGGTCGCGCCGTCGTCCACCATTGCCATGGACCCGGCGACGATTCAGATGATGAACATCCGGACGGCGGAAATCACACGCGGGCCGCTGTGCCGGACCGTTCGCACGGTCGGCACGATTGATTACAACGAGACAGCGCTGGCGGACGTGACGACCAAGTTCAAGGGCTGGATTGAAAAGCTGGACGTAGATGCCACCGGTGAACTGGTACATCGCGGTGAGCCGCTGTTTGAAATCTATTCGCCGGAACTTTACAGCGCTGAAGCTGAGTATCTGTCGGTCTTGAATTCGACGAACGATTCCAGCGGGTTGGCATTACCCCAGGCGGCGATGGAAAAATTAAAATTCTTCGACATCTCGGACGCGCAAATCGCCGAGCTGGGAAAATCCCGCGTGCCGCCCAAAACGCTGGAAATTCTCGCGCCGGCGGACGGTTTCGTAATCGAGAAAAACGCCGTGCAAGGCCAAATGGTGGACGCCGGCATGAAACTTTACCGGCTGGCTGACCTGGGCATTGTCTGGGTTTTCGCCCAGGTTTATGAACAGGATTTGCCCTATATCCAGCTTGGCCAGGAGGCGACCGTCAAACTTTCGTCGCTGCCTGACCGCGAGTTTCGCGGGCGCGTCACCTACATTTATCCGGACGTGGACGAAAAAACGCGCACGGCGCGCGTGCGGTTGGAGTTTGAAAATCCCGGTTATTTCCTGAAGCCCGGCATGTTTGTCTCGGTGCAAATTACTTCCGAGCTGGAACCTGCGGCGGTACTGGTGCCGGATTCGGCCGTGCTGCGCAGCGGCGAGAAAAACACGGTGTTTGTTGCGTTGCCCGGAGGCAAATTCGACCCGCGCACGGTGGTGCTCGGCCCGGAAGCTGAACATGATATGTATGAAGTCATCAGCGGTTTGAAGGTGGGCGAACGCATCGTGACTTCGGGTCAGTTCATGCTCGATTCGGAAAGCCAGTTGCGCGAGGCCATCCAGAAAATGAGCGGGTCAGCGGGCATGGCAACGGAATCGGCATCGGTTGCCAACACGAATGAAACGGAACAGGCTTCATCCACCAACGCCGAAACGGAAGGTGTGGTTTATGTCTGCCCGATGCCCGAGCACGTTTCCATCACCTACGATCATCCGGGCAAATGCCCGATTTGCGGCATGACGCTCGTGCCGGTGACGCCGGGCGAACTCAAAAAACTGCAACCCGGCGGCAAGGTGCTTTACTACACCTGCCCGATGCCGGAGCACAGTTATATTCACGAAGACAAACCGGGCAAGTGTCCGATCTGCGGCATGACGCTTATTCCGGTGATGGAAACGCCAACGAACCATATTGATGTCCACGCCAATGGACCGCAAGACCGTGACTTGGATAGGCAATGACCAACTCCCAAATCCGAATGACGAAAGAATTTCCCATGACGAATGTAAAAACTGCCGTGCTCGTGACGGTCCCCGATTCGTCATTCGAGCTTGGTCATTCTCTAGTCATTCTGGTTTCGTCATTCGTCGTTTCTTAAAAATATGCTCCAACGCGTCATTGACTTTTCGCTGAAGAACAAGTTCATCGTGCTGCTGGCGACGGTGGTGCTGGTGCTCGGCGGCGTTTACGCCGTGCGCCACATTCCGCTGGACGCCATTCCCGACCTTTCGGACACGCAGGTCATCATCTACACGCCGTGGGAAGGACAGGCGCCGAACATCATTGAAGACCAGGTCACCTATCCCATCACGACGAAGATGTTGTCCGTGCCGCGCCAAAAGGCGGTGCGGGGCTATTCCTTTTACGGCTTCTCGTTTGTCTATGTCATTTTTGAGGACGGCACCGACCCCTATTGGGCGCGCAGCCGCGTGCTCGAATATCTCAGCAGCCTGAGCGGACAATTGCCCCGGGGCGTGACTCCCTCGCTCGGCCCGGACGCCACCGGCGTCGGCTGGGCGTTCATGTATTCCATCAACTCGACCAACCGCGACCTCGCCGAGCTGCGTTCGTATCAGGATTGGTATTTGAAATATCAGCTCACCGCCGTGGACGGCGTGTCCGAAGTCGCCTCCATCGGCGGCTTCGTGAAGCAATACCAGGTAACCGTGGACCCGACGAAGCTGCGCGCCTACAACCTCTCTCTGCGGGAGGTCAGCACGGCCATCGAACGCAGCAACGGCGAGGTGGGCGGCCGTTCGCTCGAACTGTCCGAACGCGAATTCATCCTGCGCGTGAAGGGTTACGTGCAAAGTCTGGATGATTTGCGGAAGGTTGCCGTAGGGACGGGCGCGAATGGCGTGCCGATTTTGCTGCGTGATGTCGCGACGGTCCAATTTGGCCCCGACATGCGGCGCGGCATCGCCGAACAGAACGGTGAGGGCGAAACCGTGGGCGGCATCGTCGTGGTGCGTTACGGCGCGAACGCCTATCAGGTCGTCCAGAACGTAAAGCGGCGGCTTGACCAGGCGATGCAGGCGTTGCCGCCGGACGTGAAATACACCGTGGTTTATGACCGGACGGCGCTGATTCACCGGGCGGTGACAACGCTCGAAGAAAAACTGCTCGAAGAAAGCCTGGTGGTCGCGTTGGTATGCATCGCCTTTCTGCTGCACCTGCGCAGCGCGATGGTGGCCATCGTCATCCTGCCCATCGCGGTGCTGATTGCATTTCTCATCATGTTCGGCCAGGGCATCAGCTCGAACATCATGTCGCTCGGTGGCATCGCCATCGCCATCGGCGCGATGGTGGACGCGGTCATCATCATGATCGAGAACGCCCACAAGCATTTGGAACGCGACCAGGGCAAAAAATCGCACTGGGAAATCATCCGTGACGCAGTCATCGAAGTCGGTCCAACGTTGTTCTACTCACTGCTGGTCATCACCGTGTCGTTCGTGCCGGTGTTCACGTTGCAGGCGCAGGAAGGCCGGCTGTTCAAGCCGTTGGCATTCACCAAGACCTATTCGATGGGCGCGGCGGCGTTGCTGTCCATCACCCTTGCGCCGATTCTGATGGGCTGGTTCATCCGTGGTAAAATTCCGAAGGAGGAAAAGAATCCCATCAATCGCCTACTCATCTGGCTCTACCACCCGGTGATTGACTGGGTCATCAAACAACGTTGGACTGTCGTCATCACCGCCGCGCTGGTGGTGGTCTGGGTTTTCTTACCGTGGAACCGGCTGGTGACCGTCGTTGTTCCCGAAGGCGGGGCGAGGGAAATCGCGCTCAAGGCCGGCGTGCTGTTCCCCTACCAAAACATCGGCTCGGAATTCATGCCACCGCTTTACGAAGGCGATTTGCTCTACATGCCGACGACGTTCCCCGGCATCTCGCCCACCAAGGCGCGGCAGATTCTCCAGATCACCGACCGCATCATCAAATCGTTTCCCGAGGTCAAAACGGTGTTCGGCAAGGCCGGTCGCGCCGAGACCGCCACCGACCCGGCGCCGATGGACATGATTGAAACGACAATTCAATTGAAGCCAGAAGCGGAATGGCCGGTGGTGGACATCAAGGATGACCAGGGCCGTGTCATCGCGCATCGCCGCCGCACGCCAGATGAATTGACGGAAGCGATGAATGACGCGGTGCAGATTCCCGGGTTGAACAACGCCTGGACGATGCCCATCCGGACGCGCATTGACATGCTGTCCACCGGCATCAAAACCCCCGTCGGCATCAAAGTGGCCGGACCGGACCTGGCGGAACTGGAACGCATCGGCACAGAGATCGAAGCTGTGGTTCGCACCGTCCCGGGTACGGCCAGCGCTTATGCCGAGCGCATCATGGGCGGGCGTTACATTGAATTTGAAATCAACCGCGACGCCATCGCGCGTTACGGCCTGACCATTGGTGACGTGCAGGATGTGCTCTCCGTGGCGCTCGGCGGCATGCCGCTCACCACCACCGTCGAAGGCCTGCAACGCTACACCATCAATCTCCGTTACGACCGCGATTTCCGTTCGGATCTGGAATCACTCAAGCATGACATCGTTGTGCCTACGCCCGCGGGCGCGCAAATACCTCTGGGTGAACTTGCCACGCTCAAGGTCGTGGACGGCCCGATGGGCATCAAGACCGAGGGCGCGGTCCCCAACGACTGGGTTTACGTGGACATCCGCGGCGTGGACGTGGGCACCTATGTCCAAATGGCCATGCACGCGGTGAACGAAGCCCAGGTCAACGGCACAATCAAGTTGCCGCCGGGTTACAACCTTTTCTGGAGCGGCCAGTACGAATACATGCTCCGGGCCAAACAGCGGCTCATGATCGTCGTGCCGCTGACGTTGCTCATCATTGTCCTGATTGTTTACCTGAACACCCGGTCATCCATCGCCACCGCCATTATCATGCTGTCGGTGCCGCTGGCGCTGGTCGGTTCGTTCTGGATGCTCTACCTCGATGGCTACAATTTGAGCGTGGCGGTATGGATCGGGCTGATTGCGCTGGCCGGCGTGAGCGCGGAAACCGGCGCCGTCATGCTGCTTTACCTCAACCTTGCCTACGACGAATGGAAGCGCGAAGGCAGATTGCGCACGCTCGGCGACCTGCGGGACGCGATTTACCACGGCGCGGTCAAACGTGTCCGGCCCAAGGCCATGACCGCGTGCGTCATCATCGCGGGTCTCGCGCCGATTCTCTGGAGCCACGGCACCGGCGCGGATGTGATGAAACGCATCGCCACACCGATGGTTGGCGGCGTCGTCACCTCGGTTATCATGGAACTGGTTGTTTATCCGGCGATTTTTTATCTCTGGCGTGCGCGCGGTCTGAAGGACCGGCATGGCGCCTGCTCCATCAGCCAACGCTAGCCATATTAACGTGACATAAATGTAACAAAACTGTTGCAAATGTCCGCTATGTGCTATAATGCCGATATGAACGCGATTATTTTTGCCGTGCCGTTTGTGGTGGCACTGGCCTTTGCTGCGCTGACCATCCATCGGGAAATGCGCTGAACTGCCGCGTGCACAATTTCGCCGCCCCGCAGGAGGGCGGCATAATAAAGTCCAAGGCGATGCCTTGGACTTTTTTTATGCTTCGTCGAACGTTGAAATGGCCTTGCCGAATTGTGATTCGAATTTCCTCGGTGTCCGGTTTGTGGTTGAATGTCGGCATGTCCGGTCGAATGAAAAACTGGCGCGGCTTCACGGTCGCGGCAGTTCTGCTGCTCATCGTTTGCCCGTCAGCCTTTTCCCGGCCCGACCCAACGATCCAGCCTCCAGCCCCGATGAAACGCCCACCCACCGGCACCAATTCAGTTCGCTGGCACGCCATCACCGTCACACCGCCAATGAACCAGCCCAGGATCCATTTCTACAACAAGCTCAACCCGGTTTGGTGGCTCGGAAACGTTGATGACCCGACGCCACCCACCTGGTATCGGCCGAACGATAAACATCGAAGCATGAAGTGGCGTTTGCGGAACCCGTTCCACAATTTCGATCATTACGTCATCGGCGTTGCCGACAAGAAATTCGTCCGCAGCGGACGGTTTCCGGAACGGAATTCAAACCCGAACGGCGGCTGGGATTTCGAAGTGGCCAGACGCAAACTGGCCTTGCTTCCGTTCCTGTCCTGGCAGCGCGGCGGATTCAATTTCTATTTCGGCTGGCGCGAGCGCGGCAGTTTCGGGATCAAACTGAATTTTTCAAAGCCGCCGAAAGGATGATCTAACTTCGGAAGAAGCGGGCGGCGAGCAGATTGGCGGCGGCGCCAAACCCAAACAGCACCGCTAGCGGTTTGAGCACCGCACCGAAGCCACTGCCGAAACTGATAAGCTGATGCAACGCCGCCAGCGCCCAGCCGTTCGGCGTGCAGAGCGCGATGGTTTTCATCACCGGCGGGCCGATTTCTAACGGCCACCAGCAGCCGCCCAGCGCCGCCATCAACAGGCTCGCCAGCACGCAAATGCCGATGACGCGATCTTCCGCGGCGGTCAACGAGGCCACCAATACGCCCAGCGAACCCGCAACCCAGGTGAACACCAGCAACGTAATGGCGACGCCCGGCAGGTTCGCGCCGAGATTGACGTGAAAGACAAATTTGCCGACGGCGAGGAAAAACACGATTTGCACCGCGCCAAGCAACATGAGGCCGTAGATTTTTCCCATGACCAGTTCGAGCCGCGCGACGGGATAAACCATGAGTCGCTTGATCACGCCGTTGCGCCGCTCCGCCGCGATGGTTGCGCCGCCGAAAATCAGCAGGTTCATCATCAGATACATCACCAGATTGCCGGGCAACGAGAAATTAAAGCCCGTCGGCGTGGGTTTTCGCCCGGCGAATTTCGCATTCAGGCTGACGGGATTTGGCCTGGCCATAATTTCACGAAGTTGCGCCTCGGTGAAAGTGCCGCCGGCGTTCGTTTGCGTCGCGGCTTCGAGCAGATGGCCATTCATCGCGATCAACGCGCGAACCAGCCGCAATTCGATCAAGGCGGTGTCGGCTTCGCCGGAATCTTCGCCTTTGAGAAATTGCAGCCTGGTCGGCTTGAGTTGCAGCGCGTTGTCCGTCAAGTTGGCGGGAATCCGGATGATGCGCGCGGCGGTCTCGCGATTGGTCGGATCGAGCAGCCAGATGTCCTGGGCGGTAAGTTCAGTGAGAAAAATACGGCCCAGAAAATTGGTGTCGGCGTTTTCAACGAGCACCGGCGGAGTGCGGTTGTAGGGACGGCCCGGGCCGCGCGCGGCGAAGCCCATGAAATAGACAAACGCCAGCGGCACCACGAACAGCCAGATATACGCGCTCTTGTGCTTGAAGAACAGCCGCAAGTCCGTGTGGCCGATGTCGAGAATGCGTTTCATTTGATGGAAGCAGTGGCCCAGGCGTCTCGCCTGTGCGTTTCAGAAACGACCGAGGCTATCGAAAACCAGAAACTTACGGGCGAGACGCCCGTGCCACTACTTTTGGAATTCTGCCTTTTCATGCGCGCAGGCCGGTTTTGAATTTTCGCCGGAACAGCATCGCCGCCAGCGCGGTTAAAAGCACGCTGCAGATCGCGAGTTTCAGGAGCACGATTCCCCAGGCGACGCCCGGGCTGTTGAATTGGAGATTGCGCGCGGTTTCCACAAACCAGTTGCTTGGCATCAGCGGCGTGATGTGCTCGCGCAGAAACGCCGGCAGTTGGCTGGCCGGAAACGCGCAGCCGCCCGCCAGACCCAGCGCCATGGCGGCGACGTTGTTCAGCACGCCGGCGCGCCGCTCATCCGGCACGAGCGCCACCAGCACGGCGAACAGCGCCGCGATGAAACAAGCATAGCCGAAGACCAGCGCGAGCAGCGGCAGCGGATTCTGCCAGTGAATCTGGAAAACCAATCCGCCGCCGCCGAGCATCACGGCGCTGCAAATCAGCAGCACCACCACGGCGAACACGATCTTGCTCACGATGAACGGCCAGAGTTGCGGGTGCATCGTCTGGTAACGTTCAAACGTCCGCTGGCGCAGTTCGCGGTGCAAATCCGTCATGGCGTTCTGGCCGAGGAACAACAGGAACATCGCCGACAATCCCAGCAGCAAATAAGCGAACATGGTCTGCAAGCTGTCGCTGTTCGATCTGGCATTTTTCTTTTCAACGGTTTTCGCAGCGGTGCGATGGGTGTCGCTGCCGTTGGCATTAACGGTATTCGCGGTCGCATTCGTGGATTCACTGTCGTCTTCCTTTTCATAACCGACCAGTGGCGGGTTGATGAATTTTTTCACGGCCTGGAGTTTGTCGCCGGCGCGTTCGACCAGGAGCGAAGCCTTGTGGTAATCCTCCTTGCCTTCAAACACGGCCTGCCATTCGGGGAACTCCGAATTGAAATTGCGCGAAACGGCATTCAGCGCCGTCACGACTGCGCCCAGCAATTCCTCCAACACGGCCGGATGAATGGATTCCGCCGGGTTTTTGATCAATTCCAGGCTCACCGGTTCGCGGCCCGTGAGATAGTTGCGCATGAAATTCGTTTCGATGATGAGCACGGCGCTGATTTTGTTTTCGTTGACCAGCCTCAGCGCATTCGTGCGCTCCATGAAAACGGGTTCGAGATGTTCGCCGGCTTTGTTCTGATTCACCGCGCCGCGCAGAAAATCGCTCAACACCGACTTGTCCTCGTCCACCACCGCGAAGCGAATGCGGCCCAGCGCGCCGCTGTCGGAATTGCCGCCGAAGACCATGCCGAGCAGCGCCGTCATGGCCAGCGGCACGATGAGATTGATGAGCCACGGCAGCGGATTGCGCCATGCACGGCGCAGGTCCTTGGCGAGCAATACGCGCAGCATGGCTAGTGGAACAGGCATCCTGCCTGTATTTTGGCCTTCGTATTTCGAATTATTTTTCCGGTTTTCATTGGTCAGCGACAGGCTGGAAGCGCTGTCCCACTACTCCCGCAAATCACGGCCCGTGAGTTGCAGAAACACGTCGTTCAGGCTGGGCCGCTTGAGCGTGACGTTTTCAACGTGGACCGGAAGGCCGAGCAAATCTTTGAGGCAATCGGAGGGATCGCGCGTTCCCACGGCCGCGACGACTAGTTGCCGTTCGGTCTTTTGAATCACCCGGAAGCGTTGATTGAACCCGTCCCATGCGTCGGGCGCGGCATTTTTGAAATCGGCTTCCAGCACGAACACCCGGTCGCCACCGAGCCGTTCCTGCAATTCGGTCAGCGTGCCTTCGGCGAGCAACCGGCCGTGATCAATGATGCCGATGCGCTGGCAAAGCGTCTCGGCCTCCTCCAGATAATGCGTCGTGTAAAGAATCCCCGTGCCGGCGGCGCACAGGTTGCGGATGAATTCGAGGATGTTCAGCCGCGCCTGCGGATCAATACCCACCGTCGGTTCGTCCAGCAGAAGCAGTTTGGGCCGATGCAGCAGCGCGCAGCCGAGATTGATGCGGCGTTTCATGCCGCCGGAGTAGGTTTTTACCGCGTCTTTGGCGCGTTCGGTCAGCGAAAGCGCTTCCGGCAATTCCGTCGCGCGTGATTTGGCTTCAGCGGAATTCAAGCCGGCCATGCGACCCCAGAATTCCAGGTTTTCGCGCCCGGTCAGTTCCTCATAAATCGCCAGTTCTTGTGGGACCACACCCATGATGCGCTTGGCGGCAGTCGGGTCCGACCAGAAAGGTTTGCCGGCTACAGCGACGTCGCCGGCATCGGGTTTGAGCAGGCCGGAGATGATGGAAATGGTGGTCGTTTTGCCCGCGCCGTTGGGACCGAGCAGCCCGTAAATTTCGCCCGGACGAACCTCGAAACTCACAGAATCCACCGCCCGAATGGCGCCAAAGGACTTGTTCAATCCCTCGACTTTTAAAAGAGCCATGACGCCAATGGTAAACCAATGGAACAGTGGAACAAGTGACAATTTGGCGCAAAGCCTTCACCGTCATTGCCATGAACCGCGCAAATTGTGTCAAGCTGACTTGCCGGGCATCCGGTAGCGCCCTAAATTGGTAGTGGCGGCGCTGCTGCGCCGCCGTGCGCCGCCGCAGCGGCGCACCCACCATTGAAAATGAAAACACTGCCGGCCACCTTCGCTGCTTGCTTTGGTGTATCAAACTGTGGCTTAATGTAGCCCCGTGAAGGTTCTTGGCATTATTCCCGCGCGCTACGCCTCGACACGGTTCCCCGGCAAAGCACTCGCGCTCGTCGCGGGTAAGCCACTCATCCAGCTCGTCGTGGAGCAATGCAAAAAAGCGAAATCGCTCAGCGAAGTCATCGTGGCCACGGACGACGAACGGGTTGCCAATGTAGCGAAAAAATTCTGCCGCGTGGAGATGACCCGCGCCGACCATCCGAGCGGAACGGACCGGATCGCCGAAGTTGCCGGAAAAATTTCCTGTGACGCCATCGTGAACATTCAGGGTGACGAACCGATGATTGACCCGGTGGTGATTGACGCCGTGGCCGGTGCGCTGGCGCACAACGAAATGTCCACGGCGGCCACGCGCATCAAAAATCCCGCCGAACTCGATAATCCGAACGTCGTAAAAGTGGTCGTCAACGCTGCTGGTCGGGCGTTATACTTTTCCCGGCGCGCGATTCCATATCTGCGCGAGGGGAGCGCGCGCGTCTCGCGCGCAGTCGAAAGCGTCCCGCTTTCGACACATTCGGTTGATGAAGCCTCAACCGCCACACGCGAGGCGCGTGTGCTCCCCAATCCGCTGGCGGCGTTTCCTTTTTTGAAGCATCTCGGCATTTACGGGTACCGGCGCGGGACGCTGTTGCGGCTGGTGAAATTCCCGGTGTCGCCGCTCGAAAACGCGGAGAAGCTGGAGCAGTTGCGCGCGCTGGAAAACGGCATCCCGATTGCCGTCGTTCAGGTGGATTACGACAGCGTGGGTGTGGACACGCCGGAAGATGTGGCGAAGGTGGAAAAGTCGCTGCGCAGTAAATGACGAATGACTAAACCATAATGACGAAAGAATGACCAAGCCCGAATACCAAAAGCGCGGGTGCATTCTGAAATTCAACATTTGTCATTTGAAATTATTTCGTCATTAGGGTTTAGTGATTAGTCATTTTTTTATGAAGTTCATATTTGTCACCGGCGGCGTGGTGAGTTCGTTGGGCAAGGGCCTGACGGCCGCCGCGCTCGGCACCTTGCTCGAAAACCGCGGCCTCAAGGTCGTGCTCCAAAAGTTCGACCCCTATCTCAACGTGGACCCGGGCACGATGAATCCGTATCAGCACGGCGAGGTTTATGTACTCGACGACGGCGCGGAGACCGATCTCGACCTCGGCCATTACGAGCGGTTCACCAACGTCAAGCTGACGCGGCTGAACAACCTCACCAGCGGCCAGGTGTACCAGAACGTGCTCAACAACGAGCGCGAGGGCAAGTATCTCGGCAAGACCGTGCAGGTGATTCCACATGTCACCGACGAAATCAAGAACCGCATCCATTTGCTGGCCGAAAAATCCAAGGCGGATGTGGTCATCACGGAAATCGGCGGCACAACCGGCGACATCGAGGGGCTGCCGTTCCTTGAAGCCATCCGCGAATTTGCGCTGGAGGTCGGCTACAACAACGCGATTTTCCTGCACGTCACGTTATTGCCGTTCATCAAGGCTGCCGGCGAATTGAAGACCAAACCGACGCAGCAATCGGTGGCCAAGTTGCGCGAAATCGGCATCGCGCCGCACGTGGTGGTCTGCCGCAGCGACCGGCCGCTCGACAAGGAGGTGCGCCAGAAAATTTCCCTGTTCTGCAACGTGCCTGTCGAGGCGGTCATCGAGGAAAAGGACGTGGACCATTCGATTTACGAGGTGCCGTTGATGCTCCAGCGCGAACGGCTCGACGACCTTGTCTGCCAGCTTTTGCGCCTCGACACACCGCCGGCCAATATGACGCATTGGCAGGAAATCCTCCGCAAACTCATCGCGCCGCAGCATCGCGTCCGCATCGGCGTCGTCGGCAAATACATCGGCCTGCAGGACGCCTACAAATCGGTCTATGAAGCCATCATTCACGGTGGCGTGGGCAACGATTGCGGCGTGGAGATTGTGCGGGTGGACTCGGAGGAAATCGAAAAGGAAGGCGCGGCCAAAATCCTGAAAGGCCTCGGCGGCATTCTGGTGCCCGGCGGATTTGGCGAACGCGGCATCGAAGGCAAAATCCAAGCTGCCCAATATGCGCGTGAAAATAAAATTCCTTATCTCGGCCTTTGTCTCGGGATGCAAACCGCCACGATTGAATTTGCGCGGAACGTTTTGAAATTGAACAAGGCGCATTCGACGGAATTTGATCCGGCCACGCCGCATCCGGTCATTGCCATGCTTGACGAACAGAAACGCGTGACCAAGAAAGGCGGCACCATGCGGCTGGGCGCGCAGCCGTGCCAATTGGCGCTCGGCACCAAAGCAGCGGAACTGTACGGTTCGTTCGTGGTCAACGAACGCCACCGGCACCGCTACGAATTCAACAACGCCTACCGCGACAAATTCGAGAAGGCCGGCTTCGTGTTCAGCGGCCTGTCACCGGACGGTAAGCTGGTCGAGGTGATCGAACTGAAGGACCATCCGTTTTTCATCGCGAGCCAGTTCCACCCGGAATTCTTGAGCAAGCCGCACCAGCCGCATCCGCTGTTCAAGGGCTTCATCGCCGCCGCGCTCGCCAGCACCCACCAAAAGCCGCTGTGAAAATTATGAAAACGGAATATGTGCCGCCGACTGAAATTGGAAGGCAACGCCACGCTTGGTTCAAGGCGCGCGTTAAACCGCGAATGACGTTTGAGGAAGCCGTCCGGCTGAATGATGAAGCTCTCACTTTGTTTCCGCCGACCGAAGAAGAACGCCGACTGACAGCGGGAAGCCTGAAGGACATTCCCGAGTTTGTGCTTTGATTGCCGAAGTTTTTGCCGCGCCGCAGGCGCGAAATCTTTGTAGCCTGAACGAATAAAATTTTCCCGTGTCCATCAGCGTTTTTACTCGCGCTCCGGTTTCTTGACCGGCTCAACGGCGAGTATTTCTATCGGACGTTGGTCTGACACCAATTCCAAGCCCAATTGTTCTCGAAGGACTTTTTTCAAAACTTCAAGATTCGGTTTGCCCGGTGATTTCTGTTCCCATTTGAGCGAAACGTCGTAGCCGTAATTGTTCGTCAACCCCGTTTCGTCAACGACCGGCGTTTCCAACTCATTTTCCAAAAACGAAGCGATGGCTTGACTCGAAACACCCACGCCGCTCATCGAGCCGGGACCGGAATTCCATGCCATGTTTTTGGTTGGCGATGCGGTCAGACCCGGCGCGTTGGTTGCTCTTACCTTCAGAACGAATGCGTCCATTTGATTTGTTTCCCATTTTGCCGTCAGGCCAAACGCCAATTTCACTGCTTCTTGCATGAGGGCGTCCGGTTCCGCTTCCGAGCCGCGCGGCTGGATGACAATAAAATCAAAATGTCCGGCCGGGAGCGGCGCGTTGGTGATAACGCGGTCGTCGTGCGTGTCAAAAATCATCGGGAGCATCTGTTTGACGGTGTAGCCGGTCGCGGTCATCCTCCCGTTGCCCCAACTGCAACCCTGCGCGTTGGTGTAACTGGAAGGCCGGATCAGGACTTGAAACAACGGCGGCGCTTCGTTTTCTTTTTCCGCCGGAACCATTGCGCCGCCCCCGGTCGCGAGGGAGATTTTTTTGCCGGCCAGCAGGTCGTTGATATGCTTTTCCGTCACGAAGGTAGGATAAGTAATCGCGGCGATTTTGCCTTCCTTGTCCAAGACGACCGTGTGCGGAATTCCCGTGACCGCGTAAGCCTTGTTCATGGCATTGTTGGTGTCCAAGGCGACCCAAGCTTTTATGGGTCTTTTCGTCAGAAATTTTTCGATGGTCGCTTCGTCCTCCGCCGTGATGGCAATGAATTGCACGGGCTTGTCTTTGAATTCTTCCGCCAGTTCATTCAAATGCGGAATCGCGGCGACGCACGGGCCGCACCAAGTCGCCCAAAATTCCAAAACGACGACTTTGCCGCGAAGCGACTTGGCGTCCATTTTTGCGCCCGGCGGCGCTTGAAGCAATTCCGTCGCCTGCAACAGCGGCGGTGGTTCTCCGACTTTTGGGCCGGCGGCTGGAGCGGAAAAGCAAAGCGCCACGGAAAACAGGGTTGTCCAAGTGAGTCTCTTGAAGTGATTCATTGTGTGGTTTCATCTTGAAAAACCGCGCGGATTAAAAAGTTCCGCGCACAAATTGCAAAGATTTCCGGCATTTGCCACGATGTCGGCGCGTGACTTACTCTGAAGCCATCCAGTTTCTTTACGACCTGCGTTTGTTCGGCGCGAAGTTCGGACTGGAAAATACGTTCAAACTCGCCGCCTTGGCTGGCGATCCGCAAAGCCGGCTCCGGTTTATCCATGTCGCCGGCACCAACGGCAAAGGCTCGACCTGTGCCATGCTCGAAAGCATTTACCGCGTAGCCGGCCTGCGCACCGGGCTGTTCACCTCGCCACATCTCGTCTCGTTCCGCGAACGGATTCAGGTCAATCGCCGGCTCGTCAGCGAACAGGACGTGGTGCGGTTGGTGGGGGAAATACAAGCCCTACAAAGTAGCGCAGGCGTCCCGCCTGCCTCGGTCAGCCATCCGGATAAAACGAGCAGGCGCGACGCCTGCGCTACGTTCTTTGAAGTCGTCACGGTCATGGCGTTGAAATTCTTCGCCGAACAAAAGTGCGACCTGGTGATCTGGGAAACCGGCTTGGGCGGCCGCCTGGACGCGACGAACATCGTCACGCCGCTGGCCAGCGTTATCACCAACATCGGCATCGAACACTCCGAATGGCTCGGCGATACCTTCGAAAAAATTGCCGCTGAAAAGGCCGGCATCATCAAACCGGATGTGCCCGTCATCACCGCCGCGCGATCGAACGAAGGGCTGGAAGTGATCGCGTCGGTTGCGCTGGCGAAGGGCGCGCCATTGACCGTGGTGGATGAATCGCTAGTCCATTGTCCGCCTTTGGACGCCCTCGAGCTGCCGCTGCACGGAGCGCACCAGAAACTCAACGCGGCGACCGCTATGGCGACCGTGCGTATTCTCGGCAGCCGATTGCCGGTCAGCGACGAGGTATTGCGCCAAGGACTGCTCGCGGTTGATTGGCCGGGCCGGATGCAACGCGTGACGACGGCGTCGGGGCAGACCGTGTTGCTGGACGGCGCGCACAATCCCGCCAGTGCCGAAGCCTTGCGGGTGGCTTTGCTGGCCGAATTCCCGGACACCGAACCCGCCATCATTTTCGGCGTGTTCCGTGACAAGGATTCGGCGAGCATGTGTCATTCGCTGGCCCCACTGGCGGGGCGGCTCCTGCTCACGCCGGTCCACAGCGAGCGCACCGAGGACCCGGCCCGGCTGGTGAAGGCCTGCCGCGAGGCGAACCCGCGCGCTCCCCTCGAGCTTTGCGCCTCGCTGGCACAGGCCGTCGAAAAGGCGGCGCGCGAACCGTTCGTCGTCGTCACCGGCTCGCTCTATCTGGTTGGCGAGGCGCTGGAATTGCTGGGCCTTTCGCCGGCCAACGGCGGGGAACGCGCCCTGAACGAATGGACGGCTGGAGTTTCCTCGCGCTAATAATTTTCTTTAGCATTAATGATTCTTTGCAAAAATGGTGGGTTCTTTCTTGATTCTAACCCTCTGGATAAGTAAATAATTCCGTCCGATAGCATAATTTTTAGAATCAACATGGCTTACACAGAGACGTTGCCGTCACAAGGAAGGTTTGGGCAGACCGTTCGCCAGGACGCATGGTGGGTGCAGCCATTGCTGGTGTTCCTGGGATTTGCCGCGTTCATCGTCTATTCCACCTGGGCAGCGTTTCAGGGAGGTCATTATTGGTTCAACGGCAACGGCGCGGATTATCTGTCGCCGTTCTATTCGCCGGAAATTTTTGGCAACTCGCCGCACAGCTGGTTCGGGCCCAGGCCCGGCTGGTGGCCGTCGTGGTTGCTGTTTTCACCCGCGTTCCTGGTTTTATGGGCGCCGGCCGGTTTCCGGTTCACCTGCTATTATTATCGCGGCGCGTATTACAAGGCGTTCTGGGCCGATCCGCCCAACTGCGCGGTCGGCGAGCCGCGCAAGGTTTATCTCGGCGAACGTTCCTTCCCGCTCGTCATGCAAAACATCCACCGCTACTTCATGTATATCGCGGTACTGTTCATTTTCATCCTCGGATACGATGCGTTCAAGGCGATGTGGTTTACGGACGCAACCGGTGTGAGACATTTTGGCCTCGGCGTCGGCACGCTGGTTCTGGTGGTCAACGACGTTTTACTGGCCAGTTACACCTTTGGCTGCCATTCGCTGCGGCATTTGATTGGCGGATTTCTGGATGCGCCGTCGAAAGCCCCGGCGTGCGCGAAAAGTTACGCATGTGTCAGTTGCCTCAACCGCCGGCATATGATGTGGGCGTGGATCAGTTTGTTCTGGGTCGGGTTCGCGGATGTTTACGTGCGCCTGTGCTCCATGGGTGTGTGGCATGACTGGCGAATTTTCTAAATGACTAATTCCTAAATTCTAATGACTAGAGAATTCCAAATGCCGAATGCCGAATGGAAATCCGGTGTCCATTTTGCCATTCGTCATTCGAGCTTCGTCATTCTTTGGTCATTATGGTTTCGTCATCAGGAATTTTCCCCGATGGATTTTCAAGGTGGGAAAAATTTTAGTCCAATTTAGTCCAACATGGCTGCCAATTACGAAACTCTCGAATACGACGTGCTGATCATCGGCGCGGGGGGCGCGGGTTTGCGCGCGGCCATCGAAGCCTCGGCGGCGGGCGTGAAGGTCGGGCTGGTCTGCAAATCGCTGCTGGGCAAGGCGCACACGGTCATGGCCGAGGGCGGCATGGCGGCGGCGCTCGCCAACGTGGACGATCGCGACAACTGGCGCGTGCATTTCGCCGACACGATGCGCGGCGGCCAATACGTCAACAACTGGCGCATGGCCGAGTTGCACGCGAAGGAAGCGCCCGACCGCGTCCGCGAACTCGAAGCCTGGGGCGCCGTTTTTGATCGCACACCCGATGGTAAAATTCTCCAACGCAATTTTGGCGGTCATCGTTATCCGCGCCTCGCCCATGTCGGCGACCGCACCGGGCTGGAATTGATTCGCACGCTCCAGGACCACGGCATCCATCAAGGCATCGAAGTCCACATGGAGCACACGGTGGTCGCGTTGCTCAAGGATGGCGACCGCGTAACCGGCGCGTTCGGCTACGACCGCGAGCGTGGGCGTTTTAAAGTTTTCAAGGCGAAGGCCATCGTGCTCGCCACCGGCGGCATCGGCCGCGCCTACAAAATCACCAGCAATTCCTGGGAATACACCGGCGACGGCCAGTCGCTCGCGTATCACGCCGGCGCGGAATTGATGGACATGGAGTTCGTGCAATTTCACCCGACGGGCATGATCTGGCCGCCGAGCGTCATGGGCATCCTCGTAACCGAGGCCGTGCGCGGTGAAGGCGGTGTTCTGAAGAACAAGGACGGCAAGCGGTTCATGTTCGACGACATTCCGGACAACTACAAATCGCAGACCTCCACCGACCCCGAGGAAGGCTGGCGCTATTGTCAGGGCGACAAAAGCGCGCGCCGTCCGCCCGAACTGCTCACGCGTGACCACGTGGCCCGCTGCATCATGCGCGAAGTCAAGGCCGGCCGCGGCAGCCCGCACGGCGGCGTGTTCCTCGACATCGCGTGGATCAAGGAAAAAATTCCGAACGCGCCGGAGCACATCAAAAAGAAGCTGCCGAGCATGTACCACCAGTTCAAGCAGCTGGCCGACCTCGACATCACGAAGGAGCCGATGGAAATCGGACCGACGACGCACTACATCATGGGCGGCATCCGCGTGAATGGCGATACCCAGATGTCCACCGTCCCCGGCCTGTTCGCCGCGGGCGAGGCCGCCGCGGGATTGCACGGCGCGAACCGGCTGGGCGGCAATTCGCTTTCCGATTTGATCGTGTTCGGCAAGCGCGCGGGCGAATTCGCCGCCAAATTTGCGAAAGAACGGGGCGCCGGCCAGATCAGCGACAGTCAGATCGAAGCCATTGCCCGGCAGACATTGGAACCCTTTAACCGCGGTGCGACCGCGGGTGGCAGTGCCGAAGGGCCGTATCAAGTGCAGCATGATTTGCAGGAAATGATGCAAAGCCTCGTCGGCATCGTGCGGCGCGAGGACGAGCTGACCCGCGCGCTGGGCGGCATCGGGAAGCTTTCCGAGCGCGCCGGGCGCGTCGCCGTCTATGGCCACCGCGAATACAATCCCGGCTGGCACACGGCGATTGATTTGAAAAACCTGCTCACGGTTTCCGAAGCCATCACCCGCTCGGCCATCGAACGTAAGGAAAGCCGCGGCGGACATTTCCGCGAGGATTTTCAAAACAAGGACCCCGGGTTTGGCAAAGTAAATATTGTCGTGAAGAAAAATTCCGACGGCACAATGAACGTCCGGCGCGAGCCGATTCCCGAAATGCCGGCGGAGTTGAAACAGGTCATCGAGGAGATGAAATGAGTACGGCGACGTTTAGAATCTGGCGCGGTGACGCCAGCGGCGGAAAGTTCGTGGATTATACCACGGAAATTTCCGAGGGCATGGTCGTGCTCGATGCCGTCCACAAAATCCAGGCGACGCAGGCCAACGACCTCGCCTGCCGCTGGAATTGCAAGGCCGGCAAATGCGGCTCCTGCTCGGCGGAAATCAACGGCATGCCCAAGCTCATGTGCATGACGCGCATGAACACTCTGCCGACGGACCAGCCCATCACCCTCGAGCCAATGCGGGCGTTTCCAAGCATCCGCGATCTGGCGACGGACGTTTCCTGGAATTTTCGCGTTAAGAAGAAAATCAAGAAGTTCAAGCCGCGCAAACCCGACGCGCCGGATGGCACGTGGCGGATGCAACAGGCGGACATTGACCGCGTGCAGGAATTCCGCAAGTGCATCGAATGTTTTCTCTGCCAGGATGTCTGCCACGTTTTACGCAACCATCACAAGCACGACGAATTCATCGGTCCGCGTTTTCTGGTCTATACCGCCGCGCTGGAGATGCACCCGCTGGACACGGAAGACCGGTTGCCGGAATTGAAGCAGGCACACGGCGTTGGGTTCTGCAACATCACCAAATGCTGCACGAACGTCTGCCCGGAAAGCATCCACATCACCGACAACGCCATCATCCCGCTCAAAGAACGTGTCGTGGATGAATATTTCGACCCGCTCGGCTGGCTGTGGAAACAGTTGCGGCCGAAGGCATGATGGCAAACGTCAGACTGCCACGCCTTCTTCTTCGGCTTCCATGGTCGCCACGAGATCTTTTTCCGCCAGCACCCAATCTGCCAATGTCAGCGAATGTTCCGGCAGCCGGTCACGATACAGGCGATACGCATGTTCGCGGACCATGCCCCGGGTGACGCCGGGACTGACCGGCTTGGGCTGCTCGACGGCTCTTGATGTTTTGTCTTTCGCTTTCATACGAGACTCCTGATTAAACATAAGCCTCCCGGCCCGTTGTGCAAGCGGCGCAAAACTGGGGAAATCTGAAATCGGCTGCCGGGTGAACCGGCCTGCCGGGCCGCAGCTCGCAACGGTATTGGATGTTATCTGTCATGCCCGCCTTCGCGCTATCGCGCTTCGGCGAGGCAGTCTTCGCTTTCGCTGCGCTTCAGTTCAAGCTGGTTCACCGAGCCGTAGCTCGCAGCGTTCATGTTAAGAATAGTTTATCAGCCCGCCCACGCTCTTCGAGCTTCGTCGCGCCAGCCTTCGCTCTTGCTCCGCTGCACTTCAGTTCAGGCTGGCTTGCCGAGTCGTAGCTTGAAGCGTCTGTCAGGAGTATGTGACCGGCGGCCCGTCTTCGCCAAGGCTGCGGCGCGGCAGTCTTCGCTTTCGCTGCGCTTCTGTAAAGCCACGGTGATTCTGTCCGGATTGCGAGAGTTCCAAGTTCCCAAAATCGTGACAACAAAAATTGCGCACGCTTTGGCGCGTGTGCAAAACCCCAAGCCGTAAAAAGGCCAGGAAAATCTTTTTGTCGGCCCGTTTAAACGGGCCTAAAATCTGCTTTAAGCCTCAAACAAAGAGGCTCCAGGAACGCGCGGCCGGCCCACTTCTGGTACGTTGTCAATCCATTCACCAGTGGCACGGAAGGCAATCGCTTGATCTCCCCGTGGGCCTGTCTCATCAACAAAGTACCGGATGGTTTTTCCGCGTTGGCCTAGCCAGCGAGCGAGTTTTTTTGACCAGAATCGGCGGCCGCCATGAATGATTCCGACGCTCGTAAAATGCTTCAACGGCGCGTTTCGAGTCGCGGCCGTGAATGCGTCAAAAGATTTGTAACATTCGCTCATTTCGTGCTGTTCAATGTTCAACCAGGTCCGCGATGCGGTTTGTCTCGCCATTGCCGCGTGGCGCGATTTGCCGCACGGCCGACACAGGCGCCCTCGCTGCCAGGTTGCCCGATCCCGCTTTTCTGCCGATGTCCAAAATGCGAGGCACTTCCGGATCGGTTGCCTCCGGAAAAACCGGCACTGTCATTCGCCGGGATTTTCGGCCCGCATTGCGGGCGGCCTCCATGCCTTCCAGGAACGTCTTATCACTGGGCAAAAGAAAATCGTAGATCGCGCGGTGAACGTGATCCAAAGATGCCTTGCTCAAATCGTTCGTGCCGAGCATGGCGCGCACTTCATCAGCCACGTCGCCCACCGCCGAGACATCGCGTTTGCTTAAAAGTGCGTAGCCGGCAATTTTTGAAATCATGCGGGCATCGGCCTTTTTGAAAACATTCCGCGCAACCGCTTTTATGTCCTCTTCGCTGTTTGTCGCCCGCAACTTCACCCAGCGCTTTACGCGGCGGCGAAATTGGCGGTAGTTCCATCCGACTTGGTCCGCCGCGCGCGTCATGCACACAATAAATTGCGGCGTCGTTACGAGCGCGATAGGCACGCCTTGATTGCACACGGCCGTATCAATCCAGTCCACCAGCTCAGGCCGTGAATACATTCGCCGGCTCTGGTTGAATAAAAAATGGGCTTCATCGAGCACCAGCATGATCTTGGAGCGTTTAAGCACGTCCTCGATCCGTTCCTGCATTTGGGTTGCGGAGCGCGTGTAGCTGGAGGCAATGCCGAGCGCCTTGGCGATTTCCCGAAAGGCAATTGTCTTGCTGGCGATCCCTTTGAGACTCACAAAGCGCGCCTGGCCAAGATGCGATTCACACCACGCCTTTACGGCTTCGGTTTTGCCCCGGCCCTCCAGGCCGTCTAAAACCACCATGCCACGGCTGGCCAGTGCGAAGTCGAGCGTTTCCCAAATTTGTTTGCCGATTACGGTGAGTTGAAAATCGTCCCTGATTTTGGCAGCGCGACGCGCCTGGTACTCAAACAAAGCGCCGATGATGTCCCTGAAATAAGGCAACGCGGCTTTCTTAAAATCACCCCTTGAAAGCTCCGGATTTTGCTCGATAGCCGACTCGGTTTCCATGTCCGAAACGTCCACGTCATCAGCCGGTAGGGAGAACTGAATTTGCGGGTTAATGCAGAGGCCAAGCAGGAATTCATCCAAAGGCGGGCTTCCAAACTCCCAGCGTTGGCCTAGCGCGACATCCAATTGGCCACTGGCGATCCGCTTGGGAAATATTTCAAGCAATTCCCTGGCAACGCGCTTCAGGCCGCCCTCTTCAAGCGATAAACCCTGAATGAACCAAATCAGGTTGCGTTTGGCCGCGTGAAGCAGGACCGCTGCCCGCGCCGAAGCTGCCACGCCGTTGATGCCGTGCAACTCGGCATATTCAGGGCTACTCATGTAACGCTGCTGCGAAAGCGGGCCAGGCGTTTGTTGGCGGCGCGTGCTCATGGTTCGGTCCCTTCTGCGATTTCAACTTCGCCGGCGCGGCGCGGGTCATCGCCCAGCAGCTCAAGCGCGCGGCGGCTCTGTTCATCATCGCCAACCAACACGGTTGGAATGTCCATCCGGCGCGCCCTCGATTTATTGGCGGCCGTGCGGCGGCGGCTTTCAACCGTGCGCGTCGCAACGGCGGATTTGTGCGATTCAATTTCGTCGCCAAGCCGCACGGCCTGAGCCGCGCCCAAAAGTTGCCGCTGTGGCAACGGGAATTTTGTCCTGACGACGTTGTACCGTGTTTTCATGTGGGACGCCTGGTGCTCGATGCGCGCAAGCTCGCGGCCTAGCGTGCCGGTGTCCGGATCGGTCAAGCTTTCCAGTGCGCCGGGCTGTTCTGAGCGCGAAACGCAAATCGGATTCGTCCGGTCGGGATTAGTGACAACGATGCACTCAGGACTTTCCGGGTCAAACCACGCCAGGACTTCATGGCCTACCAAGTGGGCAACTTCCCGGCCGCGATAGTTGAACTTTTGCTTTCCGATCTGGATGGTGACGCCATTCAGCGTGACGCGCGCCAGGCGTTTATCGTGCGCCAGCAAATACCGCAAGCCGGCGCTGAATTGCATCGGCGGATCGTTTGGATTCATGTGTGCATCGTAAGCCTGGTCCGGCGACATGCCGGCGAGAATGTGGCCTTGCTGCGGTTCGGCGTTGTATTGATCCACAAGCTGGCCGATGCGGCTGTTCCACTGATCCAGGGAGTAAAAATAGGTTGCCGGATGAATTTTCCGCGCCTCGACTTCGGCCATTTGTTTGCGCAAGGATTCCGGAGCGTCGCGCCGTTCGTCGCGGCCGCAGTAACCCGGTTCGGCTTCCGCGATGTCCTGGAACATGCCACCGATCCGTTCGACGGTTTTTGTGCGTGGCCGGATGGCGTGAATGAATTTGATGCCAAACTCGCGCAAGCCCTGGCTGATCTCCGTGAAGTCAAACGGGTCGGTTTTTCCCTTCAGCAACGTAGAGCTTTTCCACAGGCCGCGCTCAAAGTAGAGAATTGCCGGTACGCCAAATTTGCCAAAGACGTACGTGCAAAGGGTGCGGATCGTGAGCGAGCTGTAACTTTTGCGCGGCTCAAGCGCCCAGCCCAAAATCCGGAGTGAACGGAAATCAATGAAGAGGATCACCTGGCCGCGCGTGAGCTGAAACCAGCCGCGCCCGTCCGGGACGTAAAAGTAAGTGTTGAGCGTGAAGTCATCGCCGGAGATGCACTGCAAAGAGGAAATGCCGTCGTAGCTGCGCGTGACATGCCCCTTGATGGCATCGAACGCGCACGGTCCCTGATGCATCACCGTCAAAATGTCCACTTCCGGCGCGACAGATTCCATCACGCTTGCCGGCACATGGGATTTGTCGGCCGCGTTTCCAGCGTAGCGTTCAACGACGGCCGCTGAGAAACCGGAGCGCAACAAATCGCGCCAGGCTGGGGCCACGTCGCCGCGATAGTAGAATACGGCGCGGTGAATTAACAAATCGCGGTCGTCCTCCGGCAATGCAAACCGTTCGCCGTTTTCCTCGCGGCCGTCGCGGAGTGAGTTCATGTCGCCATTGGAATTTTTGAGCGCGTCAAGTTTGCGATTAAATGCCTTCAGCAACGCATCCCGCGATGCGGCCAGGAATGAACCGCGGACAAATAGGAATTGCCGCACGCGGCGCGCAGCGGATTTCTCAGCTTCACCGGCAGCAACCATCGCCGTGAATTTTTCCAGGGCCAGCGTCCACACGCCACGGCGTTCGGTTTCGTTTGGCGCGTGCGGGTTGGTGCAAGCGCCGATGAAAGATTCCAGCCCGGCAAACTCGGCGGCGAGCGCTTCAGATGCGATGGTCGCCGGCGCGGATTTTTGCTTCAAACGCTCCGCCAAATAAATTTCAAGCCGCTTCCACGATTCCGCGCCATTGTCGCGCCGCAAAGTCCGCGTGAACAATTTGCGCCAGTATCGGGCCGTGATCCGGTTTCCGAAAACGCGCCGGTAATCTTCGACGCCACGCCTTTCCAGCTCTGCCCCATGCAAAGCCGGATCGTGCTGCTCATTCAGCCAGGGCGCGAGCGCCTCGCGGAGTTTCGATGCCCGCTGAATGTCCGCGTCGCAAACCTGGTCCAACGGAATTTGCGGCCGCCACGGCTGGTGCGGTAGCGAAAGCAGCATTTCAATCCTTTGGTTTTCAGTGCAACCGATGCAGCGCTGTTCGGTGGCTTTTTCAGCCAGGCGTTCGCGCAATGGCGCTGGCAATTGTTCAACAGCCCATGCGGCGGCTTCGTTGCCGGCGACAATGCGAACGCCGGCCAGTTTCACCTTGCGCAACAACCGGCGCACGGCCTGCGGCGTCTTGCCGAGTGCTGAGGCAATCTGTGCCGCTGTGAATTGTGGGATGCCGTTAGACATTTAACATCATGCGCCCCCTTCCTGGGCGCGTTGGCTTGCGACTTTAAGCCGTTTCAATGCTTCAATGAACCGCTGCTCGCTTTGGTGTTCGGCCTCAAATTCGTCAAGGGTCCAGGCGTTCCCGCCGGCAGGATATAGCGGGCGGAATATCAGTTCCCGAAAATCGAGCCACGCAATTTGCGCCGATTCAAGCAGTGTGCAACTGGCCAGCGCCGTCTTGATGGCGGAGACCGCCAGGCTCAAATCGTTTACGATGAAAAAGAAAAACGCTCGATTCAACTCTCCGGTCGCGCCTCGCTCGGAAACAAGAGTCCCGGCCGCTTCGATGCTCTGCCTCAGCAATTCATAGAGAACTAGCCTGCCGATCCAATTGTTTGCCGGCGCGACGCCGAGATACGGCGCGGAGGCGTCAATGATTATATGCACGCAAATAAAGCGCTCATCCGGCTTGAGGGTTGTGGGTTGATCGTTCATCGTCAGAAGTGTGGCAGTCCGGCTAACTGTTTGTTGATGTCCTCAATCTCCTGGTGAAGCGCCGCGACTTCATTGGCCATGCTGCCAGCGTTGTGATTGTAATACTTGAACGTCGCGGCGAGGCTGCCAAACAAATCAGTGTGATTTTTGATCATCGTCTTGGCCTGATCTATTGTTGCGTTGGCGGCTCGCCCTGACTCTTCGACGGATCTGCCCAGACCTGTCTGCGCAATCTCGCCCTGCGGTCCTGACAATTCGCCGACGCGGCTTTTAGCGGCTACCGCCTTTCCCTGGTCCTCAGACAATTTTTTGTCCGCCTCCGCCTTCGCCGTCAGATCGGCCTGGTTAGCGTCCGCAAGCTGCCGTTTGCGTCGCGCGATGGCATCTGTGATGCGATTAACGTCGCCTTGGGCCTCATCCATCTGGCGCTGGTACTCGGCCATGTCTTCGGGCGAATTCGCCAGCCGTCCGAGCTTTGGCATCCATTGCGCCGAGAGGTCCGCGAGCCGTTTTTGTGCAGCTTCCAAGGCAGGGTCGGGTTTTCCTAGATTTTCGACTTCGGCTTTCCTGGAGTTTATCCTGGCATCAGCGGATGCCGCAGCCTTTTTGTCTGTATCAACGGCGGCCTCCGCGGCGATCTGGTCCTGCTCGCGCAACCGGCGCTCTTCCATCAGGTTCCTGACCGTTTTTTTGTCGTGCTCATCTTTGAAGGCGTCAATTTGAGCCTGCGGCGGCCGGCCAGTTCCATTTCCTTCAAAGTCGCCTTGTATTGTTCCTCTTCCAGATTCTTGAGATTTTCGATCAGGGTTTTAGTCGGGTCTTTATCCTGCGCGGCTGCCTGCATGTCGGCGAAGTATTTGGCCATACTCTGCTCAACCTTGTCCCAGGCGTCGCTTATCGCCTTGATCTGTTCGGCATGACCGGCGGCAGCCTCTTCGCCCAATTTGTCGAGGGAAGTGTTGTAATCATCGAGCGCCTTTTTGGCAGAGGCGATGGCAATGCCAACCAAAATGATCGGGCCGAGCGGCCCGGTGAACGCGGCGTGCATCGTGGTCCCCAGGCCGGGCAGGATGCGGTTGATTTGCTCAAAGAGCATGAACTGCGCTCGGCCCTTGACGTTGAATTCCTCTGTGCTCCGGCCCGTCTCCTCAGTCGTTTCGCCGATCTTTTCCAGGTCGGCAGCGGCGGCCTTCGCCTGATCCTGGTTGATGTAGCCGAGCTTGATCAGGATTTCGAGGGTTTTGTCGGTGTCAGCCATAGGTCAGGGGGAAAACCGCGTTTCGCGGCCAGTCAGGTCCTCGGAAAACACGCGCCAAACTGGTCTTAAAGATGCGGCAAATGCCGTTAAAAACTGCCGGACGGCCGACCCGCTCCCTTCGGAGGCTGGCTGTCCTGACCGTGCGTCCTGGGCGAAATCTGGTTTTTGGGTTTTGCTGTTCATCCCTGGCCTCCAATCCAGCGCGCGCGCAGGTAGCTGGCCAGGCGCTCGCGCGGGAACTGAAGCAGCCCGTTTTTTAGCGTGCCGCCAAGTTCCGCGCCGAGCCTTTTGACTGTCGGCCGGCTAATCAGAAACCACTGGCCAAGCTCCGAGCCGTTGAACGAACGCCGGGCAACCGGCAAAATTTGGGAGATAACGGCGTCCAGTTTCAGTTTCGACATGGCGCTGCCGTCAATCAGTTCCGGCGCCCAAAAACGGAGATTGCGATTGTGATTTCTCCCGTGCGCCGGGCTGACATCGAAAACCCAAAGGAGTTCGCCGGCTTCGACCATAGCGGCAACGGCGTCGGCCCTGCACCCGCGCGCGGCGCGCACGCCGTTCACGTCCAGGAACACCGTTCGATCAGAAATTTGGATTTCCTTCATTGGTCAATCGTAAAATCGAGTCCAGGGCTTCCACCAATGTTCGGGCGTTTCCGTCCGCACCTTTGCCTCTTCGGATATGAACCGCTCGCGCTCTTCGCGGCATTGCCGCTCCAATTCCGTAACGGGCTGTGCGACTTCGGTTTTCTTGGCGGTCGCCATTGACGGTGAAGGCGTCGGCGCGGCCCGTAAGTCTTCCGAGACCGGCGCCGGCAAGGTGTCTCGCGTAGCCTTCATTATTTTTTTGGTTGATGCTTCAGGTGTGTCCGACCCTACCGCTTCCGCAGCTCGGCCAGTATTTCGACAAAATACGGAGCGCAGGCTTCCCCATAACTTTGTGGAGTTTCGTTCAGCAGCTTTGAGGCTTCGGACATGAACTTGTCAGGCTCTTCGCGGTATCTGCGTTCCCATTCCGTAAAGGCCGCAGCAAGTTCGGCAAGCGTGACGATCACCTTTGGCTCCGGAGCCGCAAGTACATCCAATGCGGATTTCAACTGCGGGGTTCCTGGTATGTTGCGATTTCCCATGATAATTTTTCCTTTCTTTGGTTGTTGGACATTGGCCTGTCTCACTGGCCGCCCATGCGTTTTGCCTTCATATTTGAAAATCAATTTCGCGTTTCACGCGCCGGCGCGGCGGGCGATCCGGCAAACGGCTGCGAATTTCCGCGATCACCTTCAAGCGCAGTTGCGCCAGCTTCGTCTGTTCGGTCTGGATCGCCTTTAGTTGCTTCTGCATCGAATAAAAATCAGCGGCGTGAAAGTTGTACCGGAGCTGCCCGTAAGAAACTTTGAGCGGCTTGCCGGATCGGCCGCCGCTCCCGAAACTTCCGCCGCGCGCCGAGAATTTTCCCCAGGCTACTTTCAGAGATGGCTGGCAACTGTTGGCACAATAATTCGTGAAGCGGACCAGGACCGGCGCGGCGACAGATGGCCGGCGCACGAAATAATCCAGCTTGAACGCCGCTCGCAGTTCACCGCCCAGTTTCCAGATGGCAAACTGCCGTCGCAGGGTTTGTTCCGACAAAGCCAAGCGCCGCTTTGGATCGCATTTGAAGGAGCGGCCATCGTGATATTTGGCCACGCGGCGGAAGGCTTTACGCTTGCGTTCGCCATGATTGATTCGAGTTTGGACGCTGCGGCAGGCCCGATGCAGAAGCGCCGCGCGTTCGCGCTGCCAATCGCTCTTCAAATTCTTGCCGGCAGCGTGCCCGTCCGCCGGCAATGGATTCGACGCCTTACACCCGCCGGGTCTGCGGAGGTTTGATGCCGATTCCGAATTTTGTTTCACGGGGCACATTCGATTTTAAACGTATCGCCGCTTTTCAAATTGTCGCGGGCGGAATCAGCGCCCGCGTTTTGCTGCAAACCACATTTCCTCTCCCAAGGAGCTGATCGCCGCAAAATTAATTTTGTCCGAGCGTAAGAGTAGCCAGCCCCTTCGCTTCGCGTGTAACACACTTCCCACGGGCAATGGCCCTCATGAACACTGAATTTGGCCACCCTGGCTGTTCATCGGACGAAGTCAGCTCGAAAAGATCGCGGATGCCAACCGTGTAAGAACTCGGCTCGCCAAAGGCCGCAATCTTCGCGCCGCCCTGGAGGACGGCAGGAGCGGCGGCCGCCCACGTGACCGGGAATCCGACGAGATGCCATTCCCCGCCAGTCTCGGCCGGAGTTTTGAGCAGGTAGTGCGGGCCGACGCCGTCCTCGAGCAACATCAACTTGGGAATCAGCGCGGGCGAGATGAACCAGCGGCAGGGCCGTTGCAGCGCGGCCGGCGTCACGACGCCGACGGTGTTGATAAAATCCTCGCGCGTCAACATGCCGATCTGCGATTTACCTGGCTGCGCGGGCTGGTAGGTCCCGATGGCGGGGTCCAAAAAAATACCTGTCTGTCGGGCGTTGGTCAAATCGTCCGCGCCGTTGCCTTGCAGAGCGCAGTAATCAATCGAGGCCGAGATTGCCTGCAAAATAATTCTCATCAGCGCGCCGGCCAAATCGATTTTTTGGTCCAACATCAGCTCGCGGCTGGCGGAGATCAGCGTCATAATCGTGTTGCAGACCTGCGCGGCCATGATCGCGTTTTGCGGGAGGGCCGGGACGCTCCTGCCCGCCAGCGTTGCATCAGGGGGCACCGCAGGATAGCCTTGCTGATCCGAGGGAATTTGATAGACAGTCGGCAACGCGGTGACGACGACGAAGCCCGTGTACTGTGAAGGCATTTGCGATACGCCCAAATCGCGGAACGCGCCGTAAATCAGCATCAAATCCCAAATGTCGGGGGAAATCGGCCACGGAAACAACCATTGCCCAAGGGGATCGCCCGATACCAGGCCGGGCGCAAACGCTTTTAACACTTCGTATTCGGGCGTCCTGGTGTCCATCTTGAGGCGCGCCAATTTCCGCGCTACGCCGTTCAAAAGGTAACGGTGAATTGGATGCGCCGATAAATGGCGTTCGACCGGGTCCCCGGCCAAGCGGCGCTCGCGTGTCAGGGCGGCAGATGCGCGCGATAAGGCGCGTTCAAGGCCGGCCTCGTCTTGGTTGCGCCGGGCGAATTCCAATTGTTCAAGCGCGGCTTTATTTTCCGGCCTCAGCCGCCAGAAATCGTTTTCGGGGGGTGTTTTTGTTTGCATGGTGGATTGGGGTTGATGATTGCTTGGTGAAGGATCGCCGCCCAGCCGGCCAACTTTTGCCGTCAGGGCATCGGCGAACGAAGTGCGGCTCGCCGCCGAGCCGAAACTGTACGAGCGCGCGCCATGATTGCGCCGCTCAAAGAGGCGGGCAAAATCGGGCGACAGTCTTGAAAAATGGGCCACGTCCGAATCGTTCAAAATTCCGGCTTGATAGGCCCTCTCGATTGCCACGGCATTCGGATTTGCGCCAATGACGCACTGCGAAAGTTCAAGTTGCTCCTGTACGATGTAAATGCAATTAACCTGTGTGTCGGGGAGCAGCTTCAGATCCTCAAGCTGCTCTTTCCAAGCGTCAGCGTAGCGCGCATCGTTGGCATCCCAGCGGGTGAGAAATGTGACGGGCATGAAGCCGACACTCACGGCCGGCAGCATTTTGGCGCACAGCATTTTCCAGGCGAACTGCGCCAAGCGCGCCTCCGGCACACTCAATGCGTATTGCACCGTGTTGATGAGCTGTTTGGATCGCACAGCGAAATCAACCACTTTGCCCAGGCATTTTTCGATGGTTGAATAATCGTGGCTGTCCACGAACGGGAAATTTTTCTGGACGCGATTAAACTGCCAGCCGGCGGCGCGGATAATCTCGTTATAGCTGTCAAGGGTCTCATCGCTGGCGATGAACTCGGCGATGCCGTTTTGTTCGTCGAGCACCCGGACCTGCGGGTGAATTTCGCGGCGTAGAATTTTCATATGATGGCGGTTGAATTTTTTAGCTTGATGGCGTTACTTGGCCGCCTTTGAGCCGTCCTTCGGAGTTTTCTTCTCGGAACGCTCACCCGTCTTCTGGCTCGCTTTTAAGATTGCGAGAAACAGCTTCGCAACCTTTTCGTGGTAGTCATACGCGTGCCTGATGAACTGTTCCGCCATTTGTTCCGGACCCCAGCGAGGGCGCTGCCTTAAAAAAGGCTCCCAATCAATCCAGGCGTCGCGGAACATCATGACGCCCGGCAGATTTAATAATCGTCCATCTGCTTCCCACCATTGGCGGCAAAGTGCTTCGTTGTTGTTGAACGCAGGTAGCGAAGCGTTCCGGGTGCCTTCTTCGACCCCTTTGATCGAAGCTTCCACCATGTAGTTCCACAAGTTTACGCTCCACCGGACAGCCGCATACAGCTCGGCGGTGATGCTTTCCTGATTCGACTCCGCATTGGCCAGAAGGCCGTCGGTCAAATCAATTGTGGCGCGCTGCTCCGTCAACAGCACGCTGGCCTTCTCACGCGGGAGGGGCCGACGCGCAATTGCAAGCATCTCTTCGGCTGCGGCCGTCCGAAGTTTTTCAAGTGAAGCGATTTCTTTATTGGCAGCGCGAAGCTGTTCGAGTAGGGGAATTAACTTGGGGTGCATGGGCTTTTTGGTTGGTTGTTTTTGAATGCTCGGCCAACAAATCGTTGTAGAGCCGAAGGAGACGCGGATTCTCAAACTTATGGTGGATGACACGCGATAGGTGCTCTCTTGAGACGTGCAACATTCGTGCGGCTTTTGCCACTGTGATACGCTTTAGGCGTTTCGATTTCACTGTTATATGGAAACATAGGATTATCACGGTTCTGTGTCAAAAACTATTTTCAACAATCTTTCCGGCTGAATTATACTGTCCTGGTGCCGCGCAAAGAGCCAATGCCAGCAAACGAGCGGGCGATCTGCCGCCGGCTGCGCGAGTTCCGTTTGAAAACGGGTTTCAGTCAAGCCCAGTTCGCGGCATTCGTTGGCTTGAGATATGTGGCCTATGCCGGCTTTGAATACGCCCGCACGCAACTGAATTATCATGCGGCGCGAAAAATCCTCAGTATTTTTTGGCAACTAAACCCGATCTGGCTGGCCGACGGAATTGGGGAAATGTTGGAGTCGCGCGATTTTGAATTCCCGTCCACGGAAGAGTGCGGCGCCGGCCAGCGCAGTTTGTTTAGCGGCGTTTTTCGAGGCGCGTTGCGCTCGCGATTCCTCAAAGCCAGGGTGTCCAAGATTCGTGATCCGGGCCTCCCGGTGCGATGGTTCCCATTCAATGCAACGCCGCAAGGCATTTTATACAACAAAGAGCGCTTCGGCGAATTGCTTTCGGCGTGGCTGGCCGACTTGCCTGATTCAAAAGTCGCCGAATTCCTGGATGAACTCTTTTTGCGGGGTGCCCAAATTTACGCGCATTATCCGCGTAACAGAGACAAGCGCGCTGTTGAGCAAAGGAAAGCCGAAATGTATAAGCTTGAATTCAAACATCGCTTCGGCGATCTCGCTGAAAATGCACCCCTTGACAAACTTTCCGAATCCGTTAATCTTACGGACGTGAAACCATTGATGCCAGGTTTTCGGGAGCGGCTCAAAAAGGCGTTGGCCGAGCGCGGCAGAAAAACCGCGCTGGCAAAATTGCTGGGCGTCCCGCTGGCAAGCGTTTCACAATGGCTGTCCGGCGAACGAGAGCCGGGCGGCGAATACACGCTCAAGCTGCTTCGCTGGGTCGAGCAGCAAGAGCGTAAAACATAAAAAGCCCTGGCGGCGCTTGCAACGCGGCCAGAGCAAAGACCCAAAATGGAGATCAACATTATATGAGAACCACAAATCGAGTCCGCCGTAATAATAACCTGCCGGCTGCCAGGCAGCAAGGGCATATTGGCCACGAAAAAACCGTCGAAGTCTGGTTTGATTGGCCGGGTCCCGCTGGCCGAGAATGCGACAGGGTGAATTTTTCTAAAAGCGAGTTCCAATCCATCAATGCCGCAGCGAAAAAGCTCGGCCTTGGGCTGGATAAATTCTTTGAGCTGGCCATCGCGGAAAAAATCGGAAAATCCGATCAAGCGCCGGGCTGGGGTAGAATACTGGAATTGGAGAGCGCGAAGGCTCAATCCAAAGCACTGTTGAAACTGTTGGCCGACAACCTGGATTATTGGGGCAGCAACGGATGCCAATTCGGCAGCGAAGAGGACCGCTCAATGTGTGCCGGCATCGCGGAGCTTGTTGGCTCAACGAATGCCCGCCTTGAGAATGCGTTAAACTCAGTTTCTTTCGCGGTGAAAAAAGCGCGTGAAGGGGAAGCATAATGAAATCATACGAACACCGGAGACTTTCAATCTCGCAGTCGCCGAAGCCAAAGGTCCACAAAAACTTTTTCCTGATCTGCTTGGCCAAGTGGAGACAGGAGGACCTTCGGAAGTTGGCGAGAGCGAATGGAGTCTCCTTGCGCCAATTAATTCAGCACGGCTTGATTGAAATTGAAAGGCAGTACCGCGAACAAGTCCGGCTGGCTCGGCTGACAGGGCTGCCTGCTTTCGCATGTCAGCGATTCACTGAGGTCAATGCAAATAACTGAGACTGTCCAGCAACCGTCCGCGCCGGCCAGGGCACAACCTGGCCAGCCGAATTTTTCCGGGTATCAGCATAGCGGCGCACTCCGTCAACGCCTCTGCAATCAAATCCTACGGCGAAATTTTTGTCCGCTGGGTCCTGGAATTGGCAAAATCGGGTTTCGTCCAAGTTCACCAGCCGATCAAAGCCGCTCTTAAACGCGCCTGCACACGCCTGGGGCCGGCCGCGTTCATTCCATCGAGCGCCATGCGTAGCACATCGAACGCAGGTACGTGAGGCGTGGCGCGGCACTCCCGGTCCTGGCCGGGCCGCGAGCTGGCCGGCCGAGGCTTTCAAAGCGGGTTTTAGAGCCTGTTAATCGGCCTTTGGCGGCGGTTTAAAGTGGTCTGCGACCCCGTTCCTGGACCGTTGCTGGACCGTGAGCGTTTATCGTGGGTTCCGCCAAGCACATCGCTTCGGAATTTCGGTCGGTTCGAGAGTCAACAGGTGCGGTTTTCACCCCAAAAAGGTGTTCCACGTTCCACCCCCTTTGACCTGCGGTGATCATGTCCGGTTTCGCAGTTCCAAACGCGTGACACCAATGAGTTATGCCGGCTTTTTTTTGGAACTGGCAAACCGGACATCGCTCGCCATTCCGGACATTTCACCCCCTCAAACAAACAGTCATAAGTGCTTGGTTTCTGGCATATTCCAGCCTGTTACGGCCTCTTCCGCCATTCCGGACATCATTGCCGTGGCTGTAAACTTCAAGCGAAGACTGGTGCGCGGTACAAGACTTGAACTTGTGACCCCTACCGTGTCGAGGTAGTGCTCTGCCAACTGAGCTAACCGCGCATTCCCCGTCGAAAGACCGTTCAAAACGCTTATTTTTCATAGTCTTTCTCGCAGATGCGAAGGATTAAACATCATTCATTTTGAGCCGCCTGGCAAGCGCAAAAACGGCCAAGGTCAGGACAAAAGTCAGAAAGGGAAGTGTTCCGCAAGACCTTTGACTGGGATGCAGACAACGGGAAAAAGTTCATCGCTTAATGAGCCAAAAGTCTTCAGTGAGCAATTCCGTCACGTTGCTGCATCACGTCATGTCGTCCGACCTTAACCCCTTCAAATTGGGTCATGACCGAATCTTGAAAACACCGGAAGGATGGTCGGCGTTTGGCGTAAAACAGATGGCTCGACCGGCTCCGGCGATAATCCGAGGAACCAAACCGGCGAATCGGCACGTGAAAGCCGGGCATGTCGGTCAGGAGATCAGCCCAATGGCGCTCCAGTTTCCGGTTTTGGGTGCTGTACCAGACCTCGACGGGTGTGGCGAGCTGGAGCAGGTAGTCAAGGTGCCAGTGGGGTGCCGCCGTGGATTCCAAGTGGTGACCGATGCGGGCACGCAGACCGCCAGCACCAAAGGCGCTGCCCACGTAGGCATAAAACCCAGGAACAATATCGAATTTGCCGAGGGAGCCGATTTCCAACCGCTTCATCTGGTAAACCGAGGCGATGAGAACGTAAGTTCCCTTGTCTTCCGGCAGTGGACCCATCATTGCAAGGCCGGATTGCCCTTCGATGCGGCGGCACGAACCAGCCTGTCGATCTGATCGGTGCCTTCCCTGACATCCAGGACGGTGCCCCCGGTTAATTTCAGGCGGGTGAAGCCCATTTGCTGGTCATAAGCCAGGAGTCGTGACGCAGGGACACTGACGGTGCCGCCTGGATTGCCTTCGGTGACCTTTGCCAAGGTGAGACTGATGATCTTGGGTTCGTTAGAAGACTTGGGCGCTTGATCGAACATAAAAAACGTCCGTTCGGATTCAGACTATTCGGACAGCACAAAGCATGACAGGCGAACGGTTGGTGGCAAGAAAGAGTTATTCACCGGCGATGGATGGGCCAAACGCACGATGTTGTAAGCAATCTGTTATTGACCGGATTGTTCAAGCGGTTTTTATTGGGATGCCAGTTCAATACGGGCTATGTGAAGAAGAATGTGGAACACTGGAAGTGCGTTGAAAACGCAAATGCAATAGTTGGCCGCCTTTGCCGCTAAAAATTTATGACTCCAGAAATAGATAATATCGGCGCTGCGATTGTGAAAGGAGTTTGTAATCCTGAAGCCAAAGACCTCGCGGTGGATTTGGGGGAGCTTGGACTTGGTGCGCTTTTGGACGAGAGCGTTTTGAAGGAAATTCCAATTATTAAAAGTGTCATTGCCTGCCGCAAAACATGGACGGCAATTCACGATCAACTCTTTCTCCGAAAAGTTGCAGGATTTTTCGCAGCTTGTCCTCCATTTACAGACGCGGAGAAGGAAACGTTCGTTCGTGAACATTTAAGTGATTCCAAGAAGGCCAAAAATCTCGGTGACGCCCTTGTGCTCATCCTCGACAAACTTGACGATTTGGAAAAACCTGAAATGCTGGCAAAAGTTTTTGCGGCTTTTGTTCGGGGCAAAATTCCTCACGAATGCTTTCGTCGGCTGGCCTCCGCCATTGATATTGGTTTTATCGAAGATTTGAAAGTTTTGGCCTATGAACCAAAAGTTTACTTATTTCCTTATCTTCCAAATTTAGTGCGAGCCAACCTTGCCGAATTTCACGCGCACGAAAGTTTCAAGGATTATTCTGAAGGCGAAGTTGGTATAGGATTTAACATCAGCCCGCTCGGCGAAATTTTCGTAAAATGTATGAACGATTCCTTTTGACTCATTCCACAGTCAATTCAGCGTTAGCAACAACCATCGTCATCACGTGGGGATTCTGCCGACGTTTTTTTTGCCGGGATCATCGCCCGGTTGTGCGCGACCATCATGAGCAGGGTGCCCGTTGGCTATGAAGACGAGACGGGATTCCATTTTGGAATGGAGTCTGCTGCAAACTGAGTCGCTGAAGGTGGTGGATTTCGCTGTCCGTTCAGGGTTCCGCATAGGGGTTTTGCCCGTGGCGCAGCCCGGACAGCGAACCTCAATGGGTTGTGCCACACTTCTGAACGTCGGGTGAAGGCGTACAAACCTCGCACCACGGGGCCGGATGAAAGTCCGGCCCTTGTTTTGGTTTTGCATGATTACGCCTGCGTCATCCGTTAAGCTCGTATGAGCGGGAAAGCGAGCGGACACGGGATTCGCGTCCGGGCGATTGTCTGCCATGGCGGACATTCCGGCTGTTGCTGGAAAACGAGGCACGAGCGCCCACAAATGGTCTGAAGTTGGTGGACGGGACTTTTTTGCGTGGCTGAGCCTCGAAGTTGAGGCTTGAAATCAGGGCTTATCAGCGCATAGTCGCAGTGGCGGCGCGTTTGGAGTATTGAGCGCAGAAGTTCAAACGAGTCCTTCACGGTGACGTATCAACACGATGTGATGCCAGTGCCAGTGCGCCGGTCTCGGTCTGGAGAACCCATGAAAGATAAGGACAAACTGGTGGCGCTAATCCGCCTTCGGGATATGCTGTATTCTGGGGTGCGGCCAACCGTGCGAGAATGCGGATTTTCGGCAGAAATCGTTCAAGAGCTGTTCAAAGAACAGTTGATACAGTTGGGAGACAAAAAGTTTGGCGACGATCCCGACCGATATGTCATTGAAGAAATCTTGCCAGCCGGGCATTCCTTTATCTCACAGCAGCACGCGCTCCTGCTCCCCCGCCCACGTACAAGCCAGTGGTAGCAACATCTTGAACTGTTCTTGAGTAATCATATTCGTGTCGCGTGGTGCGCCTGACCTCCAAGTTCAGCGACCGCCGCTGGCGGGCAGGGTTAGCCCACCAACCAACCTTTGGTTGGGGCAATGACACAAGAAACAAGAATGGTATATCCAGTTTCATAACTGTCACACTCTTTCGCAAATCGCTTATAGTCCCCGACGAACCGCTCAATCCTCCGCCTCAACAACTCATCGCGCTTGAAATGTGATGCGACGAAACTTCGGACGAAACGCAGACCCCAAAATCCCTCGTGAACGATTTGGTTCAGAGCTTTCTGATTCAGTTTGGTGATTGGTCTTTTTTTTGGCATCCAATAACTCCAAACAGTTCGAGCCGCCTAAGCCAAGACGGCCTTGTTCGTTTTTAGATATTTTTCAATGGTTTTTATCCCATCGCAGGAAGTGGAGACCCCTTTGGCGTTCGGCCTGCCCAGTTTGTAATGCACCAGCAATTTGCCGACCGATTGCACAGAGAGATGCGCATCGGGCATGTGCCAGACCTGACCGGCTGCCAATGGTTGCCGACGAATGCGGCGAACCATCTTTGTTTTCATTACGACCAATCCTGCGCCTAAACACCCAACTCAACCAGTTAAATCGCAACACTGGCGGAACTGCTGGAACAGGCGTCCAGGTTTCGTATGCCGATCCACCGCTTTGGCTCATCGGATTACCGGCGCAGCCAGACCAGCCACCTGTTTTATTCCAAATGCCGACCTTCCTTCCGCTGGTTCCAACACCAGATGAGTGAGAGATTCGGTGCCGATATGGCCGTCGCACAGTCTCGAATTGGACCGGAGCAGTCTGCGAGCGATCAAGTCAGCCCATAAAACTGAACGCGCCCACCGGCGTTGGCTCCTGTGATTTTGATTTTGTTAGACGACATGGTGTTCTTCACTCTGTGGTGGCTTCTCCCGGAAACCGTCCTTCACTGTGTCTGGTATCCGTGGGTCAGCGAGCATTCGCCGAATGTCTCTGCGAGCATCCCATCTCCAGAACAGCCACAGGGCGGCATAACTCATCACCAATGCGGCAGGAAGAATCCAGAGCAAGTGTAACTTGGAAAAGCTGGTGAAGGCCGTGACTGCGAGTGCGACCAGAGCAAAGAGGGCAAATAACAGGGCGGCAGGTGCCAGAATCCGAGAGCGCCGCGCCAGTGCCAGCGCGAGGACAAGCGCGGCACTGCCGATGCACCAAACTATCCAGCCGAGTGTGTCCATGTTATCAGCGTGCGAAGTCGTCTAACGAGCCAAAGCCAAACGACAGCCACCGGAGCGTGACTCACCAATCCTACCGTGACAAACAAATCTCATATCTCAACCAAAAACTCAAGGGGCAGTGGCTGTTGGCTCCGGTGCGGTGTCAGGCGGCAACAACATGGTCACAACTAAATAAACTGCCATCAAGGCGGAACTCCAACCCCGCCGCGCAGTGCGGACAAACGACCGCAACTAATCGGGACGTATAATCGTGCCCGCGCTGTCGCCAGACACCTTTTCTGGTGAATTTGATCATCTTCTGCTCTGCTGCGGATACCGCGTCTTTACCGAGCACTCGCTTGCATCGTGGGCACTCTGCAACGCCAATACTGTGAATGCACCGAACAACTCGACGCACATTCCATGCGTCTGACAACCGTAACCCAATATATGCCAGCCCAAAAATACCAACGGCAATCGGGATGAAAACAATCGCTGTCATGTAAAGTGCTCTCACGCCGCTTAACGACTGCGCCACGCCTGAACGATGATGTCAACCACGAAAGCGGAATTGGAAGGGCCAACCGGCAATGGCTCCAGCGAGAGCCTGTGTGAAAACTCATTTTGCGACCATCCCATCTGAATTGTTACAGGTGGGTGCCTGACGAACCTGATTGCGATTGGAGGACTCCTGCATCTCATTCCCGTTTTTTTGTTCGTAGGTGCGACCGCAAGGACAAATCCAGCGGGAATCACCAGGCGAGGCCAGTTTATTTCCACAGCGGCAAACCCATCCCTTCAGCCGAGCGGGCACACCGTAGAACAAGCCGAAGTCCGGCACATCATGGGTTACCACCGCCCCGGCACCGATCATCGCCCACCGCCCAATGGTCCGCCCCGGAAGAATGACGCAGTTGGCACCGAGCGAACATCCCTCCTTCAACAGGGTTCGGGGATACGTCGCCGGGCGGATTAGGCTCCGTGGGCGAACGTCGTTGGTAAAAACTGCGTTCGGACCAATAAAGACATCATTCTCAACCACCAAGCCATCCCAAAGCGAGACGCCGCATTTGATCGTGACCCGGTTACCAATGCGCACATCACCTTCGATGAAGGTCCGGTCGCAGATGTTGCAATCACTGCCAATGACCGCTCCCGGCAATACATGCACGAAAGCCCATATTCTCGTGCCCGTGCCGATGGTGACATCGGCCTCAATGATGGCACGCTTATGCAAAAAATGACCGCTGGTGACCTTCCGGCTCTGGTTGCTCGGCACAGTTCTGCCTTCGCTTGATTTAACAATCAAGAATTGAGCCACGCCGAGCCGGTGATGTCAACCACGAAGGCAGAACTGAACGCGCCAACCGGCGCTGGCTGGAGCGGTTTTGTCAGGCATCGTCATCGTCGCGTTTCTTATCCGATCACTTCAGGGAAATCAGGCAACTCTTTGCCCGTATAGAAATTTATCCACTGACCTTTCGTGTCAGTATAGGCCAGACACCGGTAACCTTTGCACTGAACCCATACCAGATCAACGTGGGTTATAGGCTGCTTGCGGGTCTCGTCGCCGTCCGCCTGAATTTGGGCTTTAATTTTCATGAGCGCCCGCCGCCGACACGAGCGGGTAGAGCGCACAACACATTCCCGAATTGCCACCCCGTACCGGGCGGAGAAGCCTAGCGGCTCGACCGATCTGGTTAGGCGGATTCATGTTTTCGTCGCCAACATAAAAAATACCGACGCTCCGTGCAACTCATCGCCTCGTCGAATGACTGCCAATTGAAACCTTCAAACGAACGGAAACAATCCCGCAACGCCTTGAAAACCGGTGAGTCCAACGGGATAAGGAGACGGTCGCTGTCTCGATTGATGAGCCAGAAAACACCCTCCACGGATGGGCCTGCGTCAGTCGTCTCTATCCCAATCTCATGGACATCTTCGACTCTAACGGAAGTCCAAGCAATTGGGCCGTCCGCCGTGATGGTGTGCCCATCAAAGGAAAAGCGAATCTGTCGTGCAAGGCTCGGCGACTTCTTGGCAATCCAGTTTTGTAACTTGGCAAACATGGCACGCATCCGCCCGACGACGAGAACTGCCACGCCGGGCCGGTGATGTCAACCGCGAAGCGGAACGGAAGCGGCCAACCGGCGCTGGCTCCGGTGATGCGTTGAGCCGCGTGATTTTTATCTTTGTCCTCCTACCACGAGCGACTCAGCCTGATGCCGTAATACTTGTCACCCGCTTCCGCTTGAACGTGCCATCCTTTGTAGGGTCGAGTGAAAATGTAACTGCTGGCGATGCCGATGGCAGCGCCAGCAACAACATCCTGGGGATAATGTTCCCGTGCCTCCACACGGCTGTACGCCACAAAGGATGCCGCCGCGTAAGCCGGGATGCCATACTTCCAGCCGTAACGCTTACGCATAAACTCAGCGGCGGAAAATGAAATCGAACTATGCGCCGATGGAAAGGATTCGCTGCCGCCGTTGGGTCGCCTTTCATTGACAGCGTATTTGAGGCTGTAGGTAACACCGAGTGTGAGCGCGGCTGACTCCCCGAACTGGAGCGTGCCTTTGTAGTCCCGGTAGCCCAATGTCAGTCCGCCAGCGGTTGCCGGTAAGACATACTGAGACCTCTGCAAAACTCTTTTGAACGGACGATTTGACTGTGCGTCAGAGGAATATGCAAACGACGACCAACGCACAAATGGGGCTGCTGGACAGCTTGATGATCACGACTCCTGGCAACGATTTTCTCGAACGGCTCGACCGCACGCTGGATTGGCAGCCCATCGAAAAGGCATTGCAGGCGATGTATCCGGCGACGACCGGACGCCCACCCTGTCCGCCGCTGGCCCTCTTCAAAATGAGTTTGCTGCAACATTGCTATGGCCTCTCGGACCCGCAGTGCGAGGAACTGGTGGCCGACCGGTTGAGTTGGCGGCGGTTTGTGGGTTTGGGTTTGCAGGACAAGGTGCCCGACGAAACAACGCTGGTCCGCTTCCGGCAACGGCTGGTCGAACATGGCTTGCAGGAAGAGCTGCTGGTGCTGGTCAACCGGCAACTGGAACAAAAGGGCTTCCTCCTCAAAACCTGCACGCTGGTGGACGCGACGCTGTTGCAGGCGGCTCGTCGCGCCCCGACCAAGGAGGACAAAGCTGGCGGTGATAGCGATGCGGGCTACACCGTGAAGCGAGGCCAGCCGCACTATGGCTACAAAGCACATGTCGCGGCGGATGAAACGCACACACTGATCCGACAGGTCACGCTGACGGCCGCCAACGTGCATGACAGCCGGGAGTTTGAAACGGTGGTCCAAGGCGACGAGGAAATGGTGGTGGCGGACAAGGCTTACTGGAGTGAAGCCCGCAGCCAATGGTGCGGTGAGCACGGCATCGCCAACGGGATTTTGCGCAAGCCCAGCCGTGGGGAAAAACTGCGGGACGCGACGGTGCGGGTCAACCAGCTGTTGAGCCGACTGCGGTGCGGGATCGAAAGAATCTTTGGCTGGTGGAAACGCTGCACGGGTTACCGGCGGGTGCGGTATGTAGGGCGGGACCCCAACCGGTTGGAACTGGAGTTTAAATGCGTCTGTTGGAACCTCAAACGGCTGGCGACTTTGACCGGAGCATGAATCAAACAACTCAGAACGGCAGTCCAGCGGACAAAACCGCCGATCGTGGGGGATGGAACCGCCGATGGCGGAGTCTCGCCGAACAAATATTCCGTTGATCAGGGGCAATGACATCAAATCAAACAACCAACATGGCCTTTTTCAGAGGTCTCATACTGTAAAATATCGCCCGCCGTCTGGATGTTATCGCCCGCGTGCGCATCAAGGCTCGCGGCGAGGCACAGGAGAAATGGCACCATCCAGTGTACACCAGTACGTGCGTACTGTTTCATGTTCGTGTGTTGGTTTGGCGTATGCACCGAGTGGGCGACGCGGCCTAACGGACAAGAACAGAGCCACTCCTGAACGGTGATGTCAACCGCGAATGCGTAACCCAGAGCGCCAACCGGCGCTGGCCTTGGTGATCTGGTTAGGCTGCTGGTCGAAATACCGACTGAATATGTTTGGCTCATGGCTTGGGTGCTGGCGGCGATGGCGCGGATACTGTCGGACTTTTGGTGGATGCAGGAGAGGCGGCAATGGGGTGAAAATGCAGCCAGATGCCAACCAGAACTCCAATCGTTGCGACCGCAACTGCAATCCAGGCAACCGCCTGTGTCTTTCGATGCAACGCCCGATCATGCGCCAACGCCTCCTGATGACGGTTTTCCGCTGCCTCCTCAACCTGTGCTTCATGATTCCGGCGTCTTTGAGCCAACAAAATTATCGCTGCTTGGTGGATCGCATTGCCGGGAGCAAAATAACTGGATAGAAAAATCAGCTCGTCATCAGGTGCATCCTTGTATTCTTCCAAGTATTTCTCAAGGTCAGTCATACGCGAAGCAGCAACGAACGAACTCAGCCACGCCGGGCTGGTGATGTCAACCGCGAATGCGGAACTCAAAGTGGCCAGTCGGCGATGACTAGATCGCTTTGGCAGGCATCGTCATGGTATTTTCAATGCTGGCGTCAACCCCACCGTCACTGGCCCAACCGAAACAGCTCACTTCCGGCCTGCCTCACTCCGCCGCACGGACGAGAAGTCAACAGGCCACTACAATTGGGAGCGGCGGGCGCGTTTCTCAGTAAATTTGTCTTTGGCAGGGTTAATGCTAGAGTCATGCGGCTTTGACAGAGGAAAGTTTCAAGAATTGAGAATTAACAATATGAAAACCTGCCTGAAAACATTCATCATCATGTCCGTGGCTTCTGTGGCGTGGTTTGGCGGCGAAGTTGCCGCCCCGGCACAGGTGACATTGAGCGTCAGCCCGTCTGTCATCAGTAACACCTACCCTGGCTTCATCACATTGAACATCACCGGCTTGACCAATGGCGAACAGGTCACGGTGCAAACGTATCTGGACTTGAACAGCAATGGGGTTGTGGATGCGGACGAACCCATGATGGATGAGTTCAAGATCACGGACGGCGGGGCCAGCGTCATCGGCGGCGTCACGAATATCAGCGTGCCGTTTGACAGCAATTCGGCGACGGGCGCAATCACCACGTCCTTGAGTTTTGCGCCGCCGCTGGAAAACATCGTCGGGCAGAAAATCTATCGCGTAGTCAGCAGCCCGGCTGGCGCGTTCGCGCCGGTCACGGCAGTATTGGAAGTGACGAATGCAGCGACTGGCCAGTCCGTCAGCGGCATGGTTTACAGCAATGGCGTCGTGCCGCTGCCCAACGCGGTCGTCGTGGCGTTGACGGCCACCAACCAGAATTATGTCGCCTCGGCGGTGGCGGACAGTTCGGGACATTATTTTCTCACGCTCAACCCAGGCGCTTATTTGTTATTGCCCGCACTGCCCGGTTATTACACGGATCAGAGTCTTTTGCCGCAGGTCACGCTGAACAATGGGATGTCGGCGACCAACAACCTGGTTTTGACCAGCGGCACGGTCGCCATCTCCGGCCAAGTTTATAACCCAAGCAACAGCAACGTTACACTTGGCGGCGTGTTCCTACAATTACAGTCGGGCTACCTGTTCGAGGTAGCTTTCACGGACACGAACGGCGACTACACCGCTTACGCCACCTCGAATAATTGGAAGATAAGCCTCACCAGCGAAAGACTGGCACGGCGCGGCTATGTGGCCCCGCAAAACAGCGCATTGCAAGTGAACGCGACGCTCGGCGATGTGACCAATGCCAGCATCGCTTTGTATAAGGGCAACGCGCTTTTCTACGGGCAGCTCACCATTTCAAATATGCCCGTCCCCAACATTACCATCGAATGCAACGACAGTAATCAGCTTTTCAGCGGCAAAAGTTATACCGATACCAATGGCAATTATGCCGTCGCCGCTCTGGTGGATACGAATGTTCTCGGTCCAAACATCACTTGGTTTTGTTCACCAAATACCGGCAATGAGATCGAGACCGTTCTTTTCAATTACATTGTCAATCAGACTCAAAATGTCACCCTCACCAACGGCCAGGCGTTCCTGCAAAATTTCAGCGCCTTGCCCGTGACAGCGACCATTTCGGGCCGGTTGGTGAACAATCTGGGCGTTCCCCTCTCCGGTATCAGTGTCGGTGCCAGCGCGACCATCAACAGTGACCAATACGGCACGGCTTATGTGGACACGGACACTAACGGCGATTATTCCTTCGGCGCGGCCAGCGGCCAGTGGTATGTCGATGTCAACTGCTGCGGCAGCCATGGCTTGGACAGCCAGGGATATTATGATCCAATCGGTCTCCACGCCGTGACCATTCCGCCGACCAACGCCATCGTCAACATCACCGCTTATCCCGTTGGCACGCCGTTCTTGAGCCAAGCCGAGCAAATTTCGCCGACGCAATTCGGCTTCAACTTGAGCGGTTCATCCGGGAACAATTACACCGTCCAGGCCAGCACCAATCTGGCGTCCACCAACTGGTTCACCCTCACGATCATCTCCAACCTGCCGGGCAACGCGGTGTTCATCCAGGACAATGAGGCCACCAACAGCCAACGGTTCTACCGCGCCTTTCTGGGGCCGTAACCATTCTACGGCTTTTACCTGCGAGGGTTAGTTGACCGGACGTAGCGTTGATGGCACTCGCTAAAGACACCTAACGAAGCCACGCCGGGCCGCTGATGTCAACCTTGAATGCGGAACGGAAGCGACCACCCGGCTCCAGCGACTGGTTCGTCAACATCATTTTGCAGGCTCTGCCTCCAGAATGCTTGCCACACGCCTTGCTTCGTCCTCGCTTTTGTATTGCAGTGCTAAGCCAATCTCCTTGTAGGTTCCACTCATCATGCCGCTTTCAACGAAATGTCCTCCCGTATCCCGAATCTCCACCTGATTTCCAAGATTCTCGATTGCCATTTCTCTCGCCTCTTCTTCCGTCTTCCCCCCAAACTCAAGCAAAACAAAGGCGATTGATTTAGATTTATCCACCGTAACGCGCACCGATTTCGGATCAACAGTCTGCGGTGACAAAACCAGAGGAACACGACCTGGGCCAGTAATCTGCAACTGCAACTTCGACTTCGACACCACTTCATCCCCGTGCTTTACGATCACCGTGCAAAAGGCCAAACCACTCTCCTTTGGATAAGGCCATGAGACATCCACACTCACGTTGTCTTCATTCCGGTAATCGGGATTCGCCGGTTGCAAACCCTGGTAAAGCGAAGCCGCACAGCCCAACCCAGACAAAATTTTTGGTTGGGCAATCAATTTCTCAACGAGTTTGCCATCCTGCTCAACTAAACGAGAAACACGGACATCCACCCTGTATTGTCCCTTATCCATCAGCGGCGTGATGGTCGCCTCCGTTGAATACGAGGCAGCTACTGCGGTGTATGAAAGAACAGCAGCGACAGCAATGATAAATGTAAGAATGTTTTTCATAGTCCCTTTCAAACACCACAACATGCGCGAAGTTGCTGCCTAACGCCTAAAAACTGCGCCGCGCCGGGCTGGTGGTGTCAACCGCGAATGCTAAACGGAATGAGCCATCCAGCTCAATCCATCGACCTTTTCCGATTCCCTTTGTGAAGACGGCGGGGAATCGACGGGCTGGAAAATGTGTTCCCCTTTTGGACTTCCCGAATCGCGGGGCACACACTGTCAGCGGCGGTTTGTTTGAGCAGATAGCCCATCGCGCCGGAGTTGGTCGCCTCCTCGACATACGCATCATCACTGTGCGCCGAAAGCATGAGCACTTTGGTCTGGGTGGTGGCTTTGAGAATCTGGCGAGTAGCTTGCAACCCATTGAGCAGCGGCATTGCAACGTCCATCAAAACTAATGCGGGACGAAGTTTTTTGACCATGGCGACCGCTTGATGGCCGTTTTTCGCTTCGCCGACCACTTCAAAATCGGCTTCGAGTTCCAGTATCTTTCTAAATTCCCTGCGCACGACCTTGTTGTCGTCCGCCAGCAGGACAGTGATTCGTTTCATGATACGATTACGCCACAATCATTGGTGCATAATGAACGTCAATGACTGTGTTTCAAATGTGTGTCAATTGCCTCATTCCGTCTATGGGGTAAACACCCCATAGACGGCTAATCCTGACAAGCATTGACGCTGATAAATCTTCGGCGCACACTCACTCCCATCATGCAAGCAGGGTTTGATGCAGCCTTTGCAAAGGCGAAAGAGCTTGTGGCGGATTTTCGGGCCAACGAGAAATTCCACCTGTCCCCCGCCTTCGGCGGCGCACCCCAACTCCGCAACGCCGGGAACCCACTGCCATGCTGAGAGTCGGCATCATCGAATTGCTCGTGGAATCAGAGTCCCGGAACTGGGTTGAGTCGGCTTATGGCACCCATTTCAAGCGGTATTATTGCAGCATCACCCCGCAGGTGGTGGCCGTCTGGTGCCGCCAACTCGGTCATCAGGTGTTCTACGCCACGTTTTATGGACAGCAAGACCCGAAACGTTTGCTGCCAGACGACCTGGACGTGGTCTTCATTTCCACCTACACCCAGGCCAGTGCCCTGGCCTACGCCCTGGCCAAGCTTTATCGCACCGAAAAAACCCTGACGGTCATTGGCGGACCGCACGCGAAATCCTTCCCCACCGATTGTCTCCGGTTTTTCGATCTGGTCGTTAAAGACTGCGACAAGATGCTGATCAACGACATTCTGCGCGGCAGCTTCGACCGCCACTCCATCCTCAGCAGCGGACGGCCCTTGCAGGAAATCCCCAGTGTCGAGGAGCGGATGCCGGAAATTGTCAAAGCCGTGTTCACGCGGGGTCGGGCGCGGGGCATCGGTTCAGTGCCCTTGTTAAGCAGTGTGGGCTGTCCTTACAGTTGTGACTTCTGCGTGGATTGGAACAATCCGTATGCGGTGCTCCCCTTGGAACGGCTCGAAGCCGATTTGTGCTACATCTCCAAAAATCTGCCCGGCGTCAAGGTCACTTACCATGATCCCAACTTCGGAGTGAAATTCGATCAGGTCCTGGGCATCATCGAAAAGATTCCTGAAAAAGCCCGTAATCCCTACATCATGGAGAGTTCTCTTTCGATCCTGCGCGGGTCCCGGTTACAACGTTTGAAGGAGACCAATTGCCTTTACATCGCGCCGGGGATCGAGGCCTGGACCAGCTATTCCAACAAGGCCGGGGTCGGCGCGATAGCCGCCAAAGACAAGTTGAAACACGTCGTGGAACATTTTCGCTTGCTCCGGGAATATGTACCGGGGTTGCAGGCCAATTTCATGTTCGGCTCCGAGGTAGATCAGGGCGACGAACCGGTTGAGTTGACCAAGGAATTCATCCGTTCGCTCCCTTACGTCTGGCCCACGGTCAACATTCCGACTCCCTTTGGCAACACTCCCCTCTACGACCGGGTGCTCGCCAAGGGCAGCCTTTTGAAGCAGATGCCTTTCAGTTTTTACTACACGCCTTACCTCGTAACGACGATGCCGAACTATCCTCCGGTCGAATTTTACGACAAGCTCATCGACATTTACTCCGCCATGACCTCCACGCGGATGTTGACGCGGCGGCTGGTGACGAAGTCAACCCTTGGACTGGGTCTGTTGCATGTGCTGCGGACGTTCAGCCTGCGTCAGGACCTGGCCACCTTTCGCCGGTTGCAGCAGGAACTGAAGACGGATCGTGCGTTCCGGTCATTCCACGAAGGGGGTTCCGTTTCCCTCCCCGAATTCTACCACCGTTGCTACGAGGAGAAACTTGGCCGTTACGCTTCATTGGTGTCCCGCACGGAACGGATACCCGATATGGAGAAGCCTGTCTCCGATCCGCCACCAGCCCCACCCGGAACGGTTGGCAATCCACTGTCAGCGCGGACGGTTGGTGCCAGGATGTGATGTGGGCGTCATCTTACCGCTCCGATTCTTTTTGGCGGCCATGAGGAAACATTTCAAACAATACGCGTATCCTCTGGCCGCGACAGTCGTTGGGAAGCATAAGGGCAAAGAGACCAATCAAATTGTGTGCCCTTTGCCTGACCGGTTGCCACTCCACATTCAAGCTGATGTGAGCAAGGGCCGTATCCCGTGTGGATGTCTCCATATCCAGGCACCTGCGAGTAAATCATCTCCAACTCGACGCGCTGCTTTACCACCGGACAAGTGAAATGCGCGATTTTTGTAATCATAACGTGAGGTCGCCTATCGGCGAACCCACACCCAAAACACGCTGGCAACCGCGAATGCGGAACCGGAAAGCGCCAAACGGCGGTTAGATGTCAGTGACTTGTTAGCCATTAAGTTGCGCTCCACTGATCTTCCCGCAAAGGAAACTTTCAAGTCGCCCACTGAAGGCATGGTCAATCGGTAAACCACAGAGGATGTTTTTGCTGAGAAAAGGAGGGATTACAAACCACGTCCCATGCCCAGATGAAAATGGATTTCCTCCGTTCCCCCAGAACGATCTAATGCCCAACCTCGGCTCGCCGTCCCAGTCGAGTGCTACAATCGCCCACCGCTCTTCCAGATTCTTGAATACTACGATGTGCGGCCCCGATAGATTCGCCTTTGGAGAGTCGATTTTGAGGATCATTCCGTCGTCCTCCATTGCAAAGTTTTCGCCTGTATTTTTCATGTTTACTTTTTTGGCTAACAATCCAAAGCCGGGCGACGCCCACCGGCTTCTTGCCCACGCCTACAATGATGACTTCCAAATTTCATAACTCAACCGAAATCTCAAGGGGCAGCGGCTGTTAAATGCTCCAGCGCGGGGTTAGGCGTTGCGGTTTTGTTCATTGGCGCACGAATTCATACTGCTTTATCAAAGCTTCAAAGGAGATGTAACGACTGGTGAAATCTGTCCCATATACTACGTAAAGTTTGGTATAATCAGTGTCAGGTATGTCCATGCCTTCTGGGAGTATTTGGGTAAGAAACACCCTGGAAATAAAACCAAAAGTATCCATCCCAGTTTCCTGTGCCCTGGATAAAGCCATGTCATAGACTCCCGTATCTATGGCCTTAACTCTTGGATCGTCGCGGATAATGGAAGCGTATTCTATGAAAATTGGATATGGAATAGTGCGATCCCACGCTATTTGGAATAAGTGACCAATGACATTTTGACGCTCTCGCAAATACTTATCAAAAGTTAGCCTTTGCATGATGGCAATTTCTTTTGATAGGCGCGTGAACTCATTTGTCTCTGCGTCTATGAATTTCGGTGAGAAAATCTCATCCACTTGAGATTTCACGAAATCATGAGGTGTAATTTTGATTTTTGATGGCCCCAATAAGCCCATATTGAATCTCCTTGGTTTCTGAATCAGTTCACGCTAGCGACGCCTCGGTTGAAGATTTGGCATATTGCGTAAAAGGATCGGAAGACGACCTTCTTCGCTGTCCATACGACGAAGAAAATTTACGACAGCATCTCAATTCTTTATTTCGGCGCAGAAACATTATTCGTCGAAAGAATCCAAAGCATTCTGTGGCCACTGCTTCTCAGCGCCCTGTTTTTCCGCTATGCGCCCATACAAAACTTTCTCCTGAATGGAAAGCTGATCTGGTCGCTCGCGGGTTTCCATGAAATCACATAAATTCATGATTTTCCTCTCCTCGTCGGTCGCAGGACGGTCTTGGTCTGCCAGTTGCCGCTTTAACTGTCTGTTTTTTACTCTTGCGAGAACAAGCGCATCCTTTGCGCGTATGTCAGCCAACCGTGCAGCAAACGCTAAAAAGTTTGGTTCACGTCTGCGCCTTTGAGGTCGTTGGTGCGCTCCGCCGTTCATACTGCCAGTTTGTCGGTGAAATTGGTTTTGTAAACAGTTAAAACAGACTCGTTAGTTGTTTATTAGAAGTATGTTAATACCTTAGACGGGTTCATGCTCCGTTAGATTGTTGCTAGTTTAAGGGCTGTTCGTTGTAGGGGCAGTGGCCATTAGATGCCAGCGCGGAGGCGCTCGGTCAGATTCATTGGGCCTGCCTGAACAAATAAAACCAAGTCGTAACCTCCGCGTGCGCTGCGGTAAGCAACGCCGTCCTGATGAAAATCATAGCGTGCCAGCGTGCGCTGCATACGCTCGTTGTCGGCGCGAGTGGTGGCATACACGAGACTGCCCTCCCTCATTCCGTCTATGGGGTGAACACCCCATGTTCTGCTAACCGATGCGTCAACCGGCTCCAGCGGGAGGCGTCTTATCTCTCACATCCCACCCAAAACCGCAGGCTGCCAACTGTAAACGTGGACAGTTGGTGCCAGGATGACTAATAGCGATTGGGGCGGCTGCCAGTACCGTAACCGCGCCCGCCACCGGAACGTTCCTCGCGCGGGCGGGCTTCGTTGACCGTGAGCGCGCGGCCTTTCCATTCCTTGCCATTCAAGGCCAGGATGGCGGCCTTGGCCCCTTCCTCGGTGTTCATGGTGGCGAAGGCGAACCCACGAGCACGCCCGGTTATTTTATCCATGATGACCTTGATCTCGTTCACCGGACCGTGTTTTGAGAGCATGTCCCGAAGGTCGTTTTCGGTGACATCCAAGGAAAGATTGCCCACGTATAATGTTGTGCTCATAAGGACTGTATCATTCAGACCGGCTGCTCTCTCCAAGACTGTTCCCGGCAATCGGGTTTCAAATCACCACTGAACGATGTTCAACTGAAGATTCACCATGTGCTGGAAGCGACAAGCTATCTCTGAGACAGGGGTAAGCTCGGCGGTTCCCCCCAAATAGCAAGCACCATTTGAAAACCTTCGTTCGCATCCGGGACTGTCGGTCGCGGAATCTGAATCTCACAAGTCGGCATACCGCGCCTTCAACATTACCAAGAACCGGGCCGCCTTCTGCTTTCGGCGTTTCCTGTCACTGGGCTTCTCGAAGCGCCGATGCAGGCGGACCTGCACCAAGGTTTGTTCGCGCACCAGTTGCTTCTTGAGTCGGCGCAGGGCCTTCTCGACCGGCTCTCCTCTTCTGAGTTTAACTTCAGACATATCCAAGAGTTAACTTGCAGCGCAGCAGCTTGTGGCAAGACACGTTGTCCTCTTTGGCTGTGGTGCGGAAACCTGGGCACCGAATTTCGCCCTCCGCCATCTTGCGCCGCCCGGTCACTGCCTGTGCCACTGCTCCGCTCAGATCAAAACACAGTGCGATTAGATTTGTCATCCATCGCAAACTTAAGGAGGGCCGCCGTGATGGCCAAGAAGAATGCAATGCCTTTGATGTAGCAGTCGATGTAGAACTGATAAAGTCGCACTCTCTGCACGAGTTCAAATTTGCTCGGTTCGTCCATCGAGTTGTCGTATGGCCTATGCAAGCAGACTTGCGAATTTCTATCAAGGCTTATCACCGGAATAAAAACCTCAAAATTCAGCTTTTGCACGTGCCTTTTTCCACTTCCCGCCAGTTCTGGCTCAGGATGAACGGCGTTCCGTGGCCCAAAGACGGCAGACCGGTTTCCCTCACACGGTTGCTGGCTGTCCAAGGTTTTCTGCATCCTGACGACGTTTTTGGTTTGGAAAATGGTGGCGACAGACAAAACGCCAGCCACCAATGGCGCTCAGAGGGGATGACGGGCAATTGGGGGATTCCCGTTCGCAGCGGGTGGGAAGTGTACGTCAGACGTAAACGTAAACAAACCGCTCCATAATAAATGGCACGTGTCGTCGGATTCAGTCGCTGGCGGCGACCCCAAACCGCCATCCGGTGCAGATCGTCACAGCTCGGCTGCCTGCCGGTCCACGCTTTTGTGCCGGACGCCACCTGATAGCCGTTATTTTTGATTTTCCCGCAAGTGGTTCTTGCAGAACTGACAAGCCGCCATTCGACATCCACTGGGCACACAAACCCTGTTGACGAGAATTCGGTTGCGTTACGCCAGCGTCGAGTAGTGTATGTAAGGCGTGAATGTGACACAGACCATCCGCAGCGTCTCGATTGCCACGATAATCAAGCCATGCCCGTTTTGCAGTGGTCATGGTTATGTGACCAAGGTGCCTGGACATAGCAGGTTCGGCGCACGCTGTGACGATTGCCAAGCGAGCTTCCCAGAAGTGTATGGAACGCCAGAAGCAGCCGTTGCCGTCTGGGGCCAGCGCCGGGGCACCGTGTCGGCTGCGGGCGGAAGGGCGACAAAAGGCAAGTTAAGCTGGCGGAAGGGCCGGTCGTGCCGCAAAAATCTCAGACGCGCCAGGGAGCAGAAAAAATTGAAGTGGATCAGGACCAGGGTGGCCATCATGATTCCATGGCTTCGAGCACTCAGGACGGTCGAAATGGCCGAAATGGAGGAGGCAGATGCCGAGAACCGGGCTTGGCTGAAGGAACGGGAACATTTGATTTTGGCCAATCCTGTCCTCCGCAGCATGTATGACCTGCTGCCAAGCCGAAAAGCTCGCGCCGATGAGGAATTCCTTGACGGGCAGGATTGCAACCGTCACGTGGGCAACAATGCGGGAAAACCCCGTCCGAAGCAGGCAGCAGGCGGTGATCGGCACCACGAAGATTCCCCCCAACCTGAGCCTGCGAATTCAGTTCTATTGGAAGAACACAATGAACACGAACAGTCTTGAAATCAGAATTCCGGCAGCCATCGCCACCCTGCCGTTGGCCATCGGCGAAAAAATCGTGCTCGCCCAAATCGCTGAATCCCCCGGTTGTTCCAATGCCCGGCTGGCCCAACTGATCGGTGGCACATGCCGTGGCGTCGAAAACCTTTTGCGCCGCCTGCGCCGCCAGGAATACATCGAGCAAACCGGCAAGGGCCGTGCTCGTCGGCATCGGTTGCTGTTTCCCGTAGAGCACCACACTTTATGTGGCGATGGCGAAGCTGCTGTATCAGATGTGAAATCCCACACTTCATGTGTAGATCAGCCGGGCGATGGGGTCAGCGTCCAACCACAGGGCGATTTTCCGGCCCTTAAACGGGAGCTGTCGCTGGAAGAAGACTTGGACCAGACGTTGGACATGATCCACCAGATGTGTGTCTATCAACAGCCGTTCCCGGAGGAAATTGTCCATCATTACGGCAGAATCTTGAAGCGTCTGTCGGAGGAAGCACCGGAATGCCCGGCGAAGGATGCCATGATCCAGGAATTGACCATGCGCAGGGATGGTTTTGTTGCCATTTCGGTTGCACAACACCTGCCCCAGAAGTATCACCGTCAGGCCGCCCAGTTGATCCACAACGCCACGCCTGAAAAGCTGGCGGCATTCCGGCAGCGTGTGGAGGCTGGTCAACTCGACGGCAAAGCGCCGTTGATGCTGGTCGCTTTGGGCGACGACGCTGACAGTGTGGCGGGTTAGTGCGACAGCCTGCTGCCGTACTGTCTTACAGGCGGTGCGGTTTTGATTCCAGCTCATCCGCGCGTGTTCCTCATCTCCCGGATCAATGGCTCGCAAGCGGTTTCTACGTTGAAAGGCTGCGCTTCATGCTCAAATCTTGCCTGCAAGTCGTAGGCCATCTTTTCCAGCGGACTTTCCCGGTAGCCGAAGCGTTCCAAACCATCAGCATAAAGAGCCAGGAACATTTCAGGACCAAGCAGCCTCCATTGGATGATGTGAACCAATTCGTGAAAATGAAGCGACTCAATGTGGCCCTGGTCGGCACGCACGAAATACGTGTCAAGGTAGGTGATGCCACCGGCGTCCATCTTCTCAAAACTGCTAAATCGGTCCAAGCCCATTGCTGACAGCGGCGGCACCGGCAACTTGAGCACAACCACCGCCTTTGCAGCAGTCAGAGTGTTCTGGCGGTAGTAATGCGGCAGGCGTCTGAATCCCAAGGTGGCCACGGATCGGGCAGCCGATGCGTGTTGCGCCAGCGTGTTGCGAATCCACTCGATGATGAGCGGATACATTTTGTGAAATTCTTGCTCAGTCATAACATGGAAATGATCATTCAAGCGGCGGCTCGGCGTTGAACGGCATCCCGAAATACTCGAACACGGCCTTGCTACGGCCGTAAATCATCCGTTCGGGCATTTCCGCCCGCTCGCACATGACGTTCATCGGACCAAAGTCGTCGCTGACGAAGTGAAGCAGTTCGAGTGGCTTGTATTCCACGGCGACGTTCGGTTTGCCGTCCACCTTGATGGCCGCAACCGAAGGCAGGCAGCACATCACCATCATCTTCAGCGCCTCGGTGTGCAGATTGCAAAAGTAGAGCCAGTAAGGCCACACTTGGTGGAACGCCGTATAGAACCGGCGAATTTCCGGGATGGTATGAACTTCCCGGTCATCATCGTCGTAGCCGTCAATGACAAAGATCATCCTGTCCATCATCTCCCGCAGCCCAGTGCCGGTGGGCAGTTGGTCAGGCGCATACAGGTCCAGGAAATGGCTGAAATCGCACCGTTCCACCTTCGAGCGGCTGAATTGGTAGAAGATGATGTCGCCTGCCATGCCTGTCCAAATTGTAGTGAGCATGGCGTGCCTCGGCGACTTGATTCGTCCTGCCGGTTTTGATCTCTTTCGCAGCAGTTCCGCTTTGTGCATAATCCCATGCAGGTGAAGTCAGTCACACTTCAAATCAATGATCTGTTCGAGTTTGCGGGCCAGCCGGTTCCGGCGCAGCGCCCCGACAACGCCGTTGTTGAGGCGATGGTCCGCCGCCAATTCCAGTTCCTGCGCCAGCCGCTTCAGATCGAAATCGGCGAGCATACCGTGACCGTCTCGTTTTCCGAGGAATCGCGGGGCGCTCAAGACGAAGCCGACCGCCTGGCCGAGCGGGCGGCCAAGCGAGCCGCCGAAGGTAACTACAACAAGGCGATCTCACTTTGGAAGCGGGTGCTCGAACTGAACCCATCTTTTCACAAGGCCCGCCGTGACCTGGCGATGTCCTGCATGGAGACCGGCGACAGCGAGGGTGCCAAGAACCATCTCATCGAGGTTCTCCGGCTGAATCCCGGCGATCCCTGGGGTTGGGTTGTCCTCGGCAATCTCTACGCCAAAAACGAAAAAGACCGGGCAACCGCCGAAAAATTCCTGCGCCGTGCCCTGGAGATTGCACCGAACGATTCGTGGGCGCTCAACGGCCTCGCCGCCATGACCGCCCAACGTGGCCAGACCGAGGAGGCAGTGAAACTGTTCGAGCAGGCGATCTCGTCCAACCCTGATCTGCCCAACCCCTACTACGGACTGGGCGTCACGTTCCAGCGCACCGGCCAACTCGCTTTGGCTGCCGGTTCGCTCGACCGGCTTTTCGCCAACGCCCGGATGCAGGACGCCCGGTCGAAACACGTCTTCGATCAGGCCCGCACGCTCTACGGCGCAGTTCAGGACGAACTGGTGAAACAGCAGCACTCGGATGCCTTCAAGGCCGTCGAGAACTTCCGGGCGGAGCTGGAGCAGTTGTCCGGTTATCCGTTGCGGGTGACCGAGGGCGAGTTCAGGGACAAGACCAGCGCCACGATCCAGATGGCCTGGAAGCATGGCCGGGATCATCACTTGATCACGTTCCGAAGCTCTCTGCCCGAAGATTTGCGGACACACCAGATGGCGCACGAGTTGACCCACCTGCAATTGGAGGCCGAGGCCCGAAAGGCGGGCAAGAACCGGTTCCTGGTCACGACTGACAAGACGGAACAGAGCGCCCTTCAGCGTCTCGAAAACGACATCCGAAATTTGCAGCGTAAAGGATTTCCGGCTGATGCCTCCCAAGGTTTGGTGACGGCACTCATCCGGGGATTGGCAGGCTTCCTGTTCAACTGCCCGCTGGACGTGGTGATCGAAACCCGGCTGCGGGAGCGGATGCCTGCGCTGGCTTCAACCCAGTTTGTGTCATTGCGGATGGGCGTTCAGGACGCCCTGGAATCGAACATGAACCCCAAAGTGCTGGAGGTAACGCCCAAGCTGATTCTGCGGGCGGGTCTGGCCTTGAACGGAGCGTACTGCCTGTTCCTGGACGATCTTTATCGGGGAGCCTGCAACTACGCTGCCCACTATCAGCGGTCGGAGACGTTCCCACTTTCACAGCGCCGTTCCAGCACTGGCAGAGTCGTTTTCCGCAGCTTGGTCCCGGCGATGAATACGATCTCGTGGACGAGTATGCCGACATGGTTGGTCTGCGGGGCTGGTATGAATGGAAGATTGATCCAGGCACACATACCGTTACCGAGCCGCCCCGCAAAGAAGGGACCACGAATCCTGAACTGCTGAAGCGGAAGCATACGCCCGCCGTGTATTTCCTGCTGGATGCGCTGCAACGCTACGACAAGCTGCCGGTGGAAAAGATTCGTGAGATCGCCTATGAGATCGGGCTGGTCGGTCGCAACGGCCTCGACTATGCCTCGCCGGATCAGAAATACACGCTGAAATCCCTTCCCGGCGAAAAGTTCAGTGGGCTGAACCTGATGTGCCTGATGTTTGCGGGCTTCAAGCGCATCGCGCCGGAGCACGATCTGCGCATGGACCTGAACGAACCGTTTCTGATCGCATTGGAGATGTTCCAGAAGGGCGAAGAAATGTCCTAGCTATTCAGCGGGCGCTGAATCAGGAAGGGCGGCGACTACTCAAGAAAGTTGTGGCACGACAGAGAAGAAATCGAGAACTTGACCACGTATGTAATCGGTTATGGAAAAGATGAATCCAAACCCTGACACACAACATATTTCCTGCGAGATACTGTGCGGGCGCATCCAAAAGCTTACTACCGGCATGATGGAGTTTTGGAAGTCGGCGCACGGATGGGCACCCATCGACGCGGCTGGACTTCTAAACAAGTCCATGCTGGAATGGCAGGCGTCACTGTCGGCATCATTATCAAGATGGGCATTTTCCTCTTCTGACGGAGACTTGATTCTGGCTTGGGCGAACCTCGGCGCACTGGTCGAAGGACAACTGAAGCTCTTCCTTTCAGTGTGGTACAACGATTACGCTGGCGATTCGGAGGTTATAAAAAACCGAATTGGTGATGTGTGCGATCCAGACGGATGCAGCCTTGAACCGCTTCGGCAGTTTTTCATTAAGAGGATATGGACTGTTGGTGAGAATTGGAACTCCTACGTCGAACACGTCCAGCAGCGGAGAAATGCGATTCATGCGTTCAAGGCGAGGGACATCGGAACGTTCGATGAGTGGAGAAAATATCTGCGACTTCACCTTCACTTTGTTAGGGACATAAACGGGCGGCTGCCGTATCCTGACGAAGTTTATGTCCCAAGGGAAACTTGAGGCGAACACGTCGAACTTCTACCGCCCGACCAGAATGCAATGGACGCACTCAGTTTCTGGCCTACGCTTTACGCCATTTGTCCCGTCCTCCAGCTTTCGTGTCTCGCACACGCTCAACATCTGGTGCCACGCCAGGATTCAATTCCCGTGCTTTTTCGATGGCCTCTTTTTGAGTGGGGGCGACCGCAGAAGCTCTCTCGGAGTTCGGCTTTCTAACTGCGTAATCCCGCTGTTCACGTTGCTCAATATACAATCTTCCTTTCGATTTACTCATACGATAGGAATTTACGCCACAAACACCTGCATTCAACACCAAAACAATTCTCGGATCAACGAGGCTCTAACAGCTTGGCTCCAGAAAACTGAACACGAATTGGAACACATCAGGCTCAGCCCTGGTGCTGGAATTTGCGCCGCTCGAACTCAAGCTGGCGCTGTTGTTCCTCGGCGCGATGAAGGAACAGGTCGGGCGGTTCAATAACAGTCATACGGTTTACCTACTCGGCGAAAACGAATAAAGGCGTCCCTTACGGTTTGTTCGTGTTGCTTCAGCCTGTTTTTGCCGCTACAAAAAGGTGTGCTCCTGACGATTACATCGACGGCTCAACCTGCCACCGACCTGGGCCATTTGCTGCGAAAGCACCCTGGTAGGGTACACTCATTTGATCTCAGTTTTGGCAAGGCACACGTTTTTTATCCAGAGGCGACCGACGAACGATGCACCGCAGCCCTGCTGCTCGATGTTGATCCGGTTGGGCTGGTGCGAAATCGCCGTGGTCCTGCGGGGGAGGGACGTTCACTCGAACAATACGTAAACGACCGGCCCTATGTGGCCTCGTCCTTCCTGAGCGTTGCCATAGCGGACGTGTTTGGCAGCGCCCTGGCTGGCAAGAGCAAGGAGCGTCAGGAGTTGGTCGATGTACTGCTGCCACTTCACGCTACAATCTCAGTTCTGCCATGCCGGGGCGGAGAAGCATTCCTGCGCCGTTTGTTCGAGCCGCTTGGTTACATGGTTACGACACGCGGTTACCCATTGGATGATAAATTCGCTGACTGGGGCGAAAGTCCTTATTTCACTGTCACTTTGGATGCCAGAGTGTCAGCTCGCCGATTGCTGACACACCTGTACGTGCTGATTCCTGTTCTGGACAATGACAAACATTACTGGGTTGGTGACGATGAGGTTGAAAAGCTGCTGAAGCACGGCGAGGGCTGGCTGCCTTCGCATCCAGAGCGCGAGGCGATCACGACACGGTATCTCAAGTACCGCCGAAGCCTCATCAATGATGCCCTATCGCGTCTCGTGGGTGAAGAAAGCCCCGATCCTGACCGAACTCAAGCGGAGCACGCGCAGGAGGAAGCTCAAGTCGAGGAAAGGATCAGCCTCAATGAGCAACGGCTCGGTGCAGTGATGGCCACACTGAAGAGCAGCGGCGCAAAGCGTGTATTGGATTTGGGGTGCGGCGAAGGTCGGCTGTTGCAGTCTCTGTTGAAGGACAAACAATTTGAGCGCGTTGTTGGCATGGATGTATCCTATCGCGCTCTGGAGATTGCGCAGGACCGCCTGCAACTGGATCGGCTGCCCTCTCATCAGAAAGACAGGATTCAGTTGATTCACGGTTCACTGATGTACCGTGACAAGCGCCTGGCTGACTTCGATGCGGCTGCCGTGGTTGAGGTCATTGAGCATCTTGATCCGCCTCGCTTGGCGGCATTTGAGCGCGTGCTATTCGAGTGCGCCAAACCGGGAGCCATTGTGCTTACGACACCCAATGCCGAATACAACGTGAAATGGGAAAGTCTTCCGGCAGGCAAGTTCCGGCACAAGGACCATCGATTCGAGTGGACTCGTGCGGAGTTTCAATCCTGGGCGAAAAGGGTCGCCGAGAAGTGGAGTTACAATGTCAGGTTTCTTCCGGTTGGACCAGAGGACGCGCTCGTCGGAGCACCGACACAAATGAGCGTGTTTACGCAAATGAACGGATCGACTGTCGTCATCAAGGATAGATGAGTGCAAGATTACATATCATTCTTGCCTGCAATGCGCCGGTGGGTGTGAAAGCTGTAGCGTGAAGATTACGATTCCAGAACTCTCATTTGTAGTGCTGATCGGAGCGTCCGGCTCAGGCAAATCGAACTTTGCCCGAAAGCACTTCAAACCGACCGAAGTGCTTTCCTCGGATTACTGTCGTGGTTTGGTTTCCGACGACGAGAACAATCAGCCAGCCACGCCGGACGCCTTTGAAATCCTGCATTTCATCGCCCGGAAGCGACTGGCCGCAGGGAAACTGACAGTGGTGGACGCGACGAACGTCCAACCGGAGTCACGAAAGCCGCTGATCGCCATAGCGCGTGAGTTTCACTGTCTGCCGGTTGCCATCGTTTTCGACATCCAAGAAAAGGTCTGTCAGGAGCGCAACCGCCAACGGCCCGACCGTGATTTTGGCCCGCACGTCATCCGTCAGCAGACCCAACAACTGCGCCGGTCACTCCGTGGGCTGGAACGAGAAGGATTCCGGCACGTTTATGTCATGCGCACGCCAGAGGAAGTGGATGCGGTGGAAATCGAACGCCAGCCGCTGTGGAATAATTTGAAACAGGAGCACGGGCCGTTTGACATCATCGGCGACGTGCATGGTTGTTATGACGAACTCGTCGAGCTGCTCACACGCCTGGGATACGAAATTGCGTCCGCATCTGAAGACGCCGACAAGGTAATCGTGCGACCCCCGCCAGGCCGCAAGGCCGTTTTCGTCGGCGACCTGGTGGATCGCGGGCCAAAAATCCCGCAGGTGTTGAAGCTGGCAATGGGAATGGTGGAATCGGGCACCGCGCTGTGTGTGCCCGGCAATCACGACGTTAAGCTGATGCGCAAGTTAAGGGGCAAGGACATACAAATTACACACGGCCTTGCGGAATCACTTGCCCAACTGGAGCGGGAGTCCGAGGATTTCCGAAAAACAGTGGCAGTTTTTATCGATGACCTGGTGAGCCACTACGTGTTGGATGACGGCAAACTGGTCGTTGCCCATGCTGGAATGAAGGAGACGATGCAAGGACGTGGCTCAGGGAAGGTCCGTGAATTTGCGCTCTACGGCGAGACGACCGGAGAAACGGACGAGTTTGGCCTGCCGGTACGATACAACTGGGCTGCTGAATATCGCGGGCAGGCAATGGTAGTGTACGGGCACACGCCAATTCCTGAACCAGAGTGGCTCAACCGGACCATTAACATCGACACCGGGTGTGTCTTTGGCGGCAAACTGACAGCGTTGCGGTATCCTGAAAAAGAACTCGTTTCTGTTCCAGCCAAACAGACCTACTGCCAACCGGCAAAACCGTTCCTCGCAGAAGATGCCCAGGCACCGGTCCTGACGGCCCAACAACAACAGGATGATCTGCTCGACATGGAGGATGTCCTGGGCAAACGCATAATTTCCACGCGACTGCATCACAGCGTCACAATTCGTGAGGAAAATGCAATTGCCGCGCTGGAAGTAATGAGCCGGTTTGCCACGAATCCGAAGTGGTTGATTTATTTGCCGCCCACCATGTCGCCTTCAGAAACGACGAAGGAGCCTGGTTTGTTGGAACATCCCGCCGAAGCGTTTGCCTATTACCGACACGAAGGCGTACCGAAAGTCGTTTGCGAGCAGAAGCACATGGGATCGCGGGCGGTAGTAACAGTGTGCCGTGATGAGGAGACAGCCACAAAGCGATTTGGCGTGGTCGGTGAGGGCTTTGGCGTCTGTTACACACGGACGGGGCGACGATTCTTCGACGATTCCAAACTCGAAAACGAAATGCTGAACGTTGTTCGGACTGCGTTGGATCGGGTTGGATTCTGGGACGATTTCAAAACGGATTGGGTGTGTCTCGACGCCGAATTGATGCCGTGGTCAGCCAAAGCCCAGGCACTGCTCAAGGAACAATATGCGGCGGTCGGAGCGGCGGCACAGGCCGCATTAAGTGAGGTCGTCGGCACGCTCCAGCAAACGGCCAGTCGTGGCGTTGATGTGGGTGCGCTGGCGGGCCGTTACGCAGACCGTCAGACGATGGCCAAACAGTACGTGCGGGCTTATCAGCAGTATTGCTGGCCGGTACGATCCATTGCCGATGTCAAGCTTGCCCCGTTTCACATTCTGGCGGCGGAGGCGCATGTCTATGCTGACAGGGATCACACCTGGCACATGGACAGTCTGGCGAAACTCTGTGCGGCGGATTCGACCGTGTTGTTCGCCACGCCGTACCAGGTGGTGGATGTGACCGATCCGGCGAGTCAGGCCGAAGGCATCCGGTGGTGGGAGGAACTGACGACAAGCGGCGGAGAAGGAATGGTGGTAAAGCCGTTCGATTTCATCGCCAAGAGCAGGCGCGGCATCGTACAGCCCGCAGTTAAGTGTCGCGGCAAGGAATATCTCCGCATCATTTACGGACCTGAGTACACAATGCCGGAAAATCTTGAACGGCTCCGCTCACGGGGATTGTCATCCAAGCGGTCATTGGCGTTACGCGAGTTCGCCCTCGGTGTCGAGGCGCTGGAAAGATTTGTGCGGCGTGAACCATTACGACGAGTCCACGAGTGCGTGTTCGGTGTGCTGGCGTTGGAGAGTGAGCCGGTTGATCCCAGGCTGTAATGAAGCGTTGAGCCGCAGGTTCCTACGGTGCCGGAAAGGCAGGCGGTTCACGCCCTAAATACGCCCCGGAAAACAGGAACACTGTTAAATTTTGTCGTTGACTGATTCCGCTGGCCGCTGTTGGTTTGAAAACCATGCTTATCTTGAATCCCCAAGACATCGACCGCGAATTGAATAATGTTGCGGCATACGCCGAGCATCCGGCGGCGCAGGCATGGTTCAAAACCGTTGCCAAAAAACATATCTTGAATCTGGACGGCGCTGACAGGAATGAAAACTTCCGGGTTTATGACCCGGCTAACATAAAGCCTTTACCCGGTGAACCACCGCCGTTCAACCAACCGCCGGATTACCGGTGGACTGGCTTTTAACAGCACGGGCGACCTGTTTATGGGGGATGCAACTACCAGCAGCATCTATGAATTCACGCCGGGTGGATTTAAAAGCATTTTCGCTTCTGGGGTAAACGACCCTCTTGGACTGGCATTCCAAGGCGAAATCCTGCCCGTGCCTGAACCCTCGGTTTTTGGGTTGCTGACCGTCGCCGCCACCGCACTCCTCGTCCGCCGCCGCTAACCCGCGCAATTCTCAAATCAGCGTGCCATGCCAGCCGGGCAATTCGGACGGGGCACTGGTGGATGAACACGGCAACGTCACCGGCATCGTGTCGGCCAAGCTGGATGCGTCGGCGGCATGGCGGCCACCGGCGCGTTGCCGGAAAATGTCAACTACGCGGTCAAGAGCAGTTTGCTGTTGAGCTTCCTTGAATCGGTGCCGGATGTGGCAGACAAGCTCAAAGCGCCGGTCACGGCTGACCGGAGGTTTGAAGATGTTGTGAAGTCGGCGCAGGCTGCGGCGGCGCTGGTGCTGGTGTATTGAACTCTCCGGCTCGGCGTGCCTGGTTCGCCAGGAAGGACCCACCCAAGGTCAGGCCATGGTGATTCCCGCCCGTCTTGGGTCACGCCAGGCACCGTTTACACACCTTGTGGGGGCTGACCTGTTCCAGCCGCGAACGCGGAACTGGATGCGCCAACCGGCGATGCCTTAAACGGGAAGAAATCCCGCTCGTCAAAAGCAAGCGAACCGTTTAGCTTTCCGGGACCTTTATGAAATGGAATTGGGTCGCTTTGGAGGGAGGAGCGGGACTATTTCTCATCGGCTCAATAGCTTTTGCCGCCGGACCGCCGCCAGCCACCAACAGGATCGTGACCACCCCGCCGGTTTATGTGCCGAACCTCACGCACGCCAATGACCCGCTGCCGGACGGCATCCTCGCTTGGGATGAAATCTCGAAATCCATGGACGCTGCCGCCGATCAGCAGCAGGTGCATTTTATTTTCAGCCTCACAAACGTTTCATCGGGCAACGTCGTCATTTTGAGTGCTCTTGGGTCGTGCCATTGCACCGTGACGGAATTGCCGCCGTTGCCGTGGACCATTCCACCCGGCACCAACGGCCAGATTGGCGCAACGGTCAACCTTGCGGGCAGAAGCGGCCTGCTTATCAAAACTGTCAACGTGTCCACGGACAAGGGAAGCAAAATCCTCATGCTGCGCATCAACGTTCTGCCACCCGTGATACCCAAAATGACCGAGGAGGAACGCGCCCGCGACCTTGCGGCGGCGAAAATTGACCGGCAGGCGGTCTTTCGCGGTGATTGCGCCAAGTGCCATTTAAACAATATCCAGGGCAAATACGGCAAGCTACTTTATGATTCGGTTTGCAGCATCTGTCATGAGGCTGAGCAACGCGCCACCATGGTCCCGGATTTGCACAACCTCAAAACGCCGACCAACGATGAATTCTGGCGCACATGGATCGCCCACGGCAGACCCGGTTCGCTCATGCCCGCGTTTGCCACCAGTGATGGCGGTCCGCTCACGCACATTCAAATCGCCTCGCTCGCGTTATATTTAGACACGGTAATTCCATCCCAAATCCCTGTGAATAAGTGACTCCTGTTCACCCTGCTGAAACTTTCATTTTTTGTTGCCAAATGGAAAACCTACAAAATAGAAACCAGCGCAAACCGCTTGCGTATTTATCGCCCTTCCGTCTGCCCGACTCGTCAAAATTCGCCAGGTCGAAAATGTGATCGTTACCGAATTTCGCGTCGGCACTTTTCACACAGGCTCGCGCGGTGTTAGGCATCGTGGTCATTTTTGAGATGGTGCTTTCTGGCCCTGCTTATCCCAATCGTAAATCTTGATGTCAACGCGCCGTCTTCCTTCCCAATCATATAACATCATGAAATAATCGTCATGCACAACCTCCTTGCCATCACATGTAATGAACGCAATGGACAAGGTGAATCGTTTGTCGAGCTTGTATTCATTGTAACCCGACCCGCCTGACCAATCACCAATTTGACGTGTGAACTTTGGGTAAGATGCCGAAAGGACGCGCTCGACTTCGTTGGTTGTCATGCCTGGGCGAATCTTGAGAAGGATGCTGTTGAGTGGTGCAGGAATCAGCGCCTCGTCGGTTGCCTGCGTTTGCAATGTCACGATGCAGCAGAACAAGAAAAGGAAAATGATCGTTTTCATATAACCCATCGAACGATGCCTAACGACGAAGAACTGAGCCACGCCGCCGGTGACCTCCGCCAACCCGAAACCCGAAGCGAAAACTGACCGGCGTAACCGGCGTTGGCTCCAGTGATGTGTTAGGCAGCAGTGTCACGATATATTATCGCCCGTTTTGTGCGTCGGGCGAGACCCGCCGCTGGACAGGCGGTTCCGAAATGTCGGAAGCTTGAAGTATCAAAATCCAGCCATTGGTTATCTGGAATGTGCTGTCAATTCTGGTGATTACGGTTATCTCACGAGTCTCGCCCTGTTGCGAACAGAAATCCTCGTAACTCTTAAGTCTCATGGGGGCGTGCAAATGTGCTGGCTCAAGCCGTAGCACCGCATTCTGCTTACCATCCACCGGGTCTCCATGCTTGGTCACAGACAGAATGCGAAACTGCAAGGGGGTCACTTCACTACTAGGGTTCGAGTTGGCGGCTGCACCAAGCAGGAAGACGGAGACTGCGCCTGCGATTATGCCAAACGTCAAGCTTTTGATTTCGATGTTGCATTTCATTGTGAATCCTTTCTTTGGTTGTTTAACACTGATGCCGATTAAGAGTTGCTGCCTAACGACCCAAAGCTGAACCACGGCCACCGACGGCCAAGCTCCGAATGCAATAATGACATCCAATCTTCATCGCTCAATCCAAAACTCAACGGGCAGTGGCCGTTGGCTCCAGCGCGAGCCTGTGCGAAAACTCACTTTTCGACCATCCAATCCATCTGCTCGTTTCGTCAAAATTCCGCATATCGAAAATTTGATCGTTACCGAATTTCATGTCAGCACTTTTCACACAGGCTCGCGCCGTGTTAGGCGGCGTTGTGTCGTCATATATCAGTCTGGAGTCCACTGGTAATCGTAGCTGGCAGGAGGATTATAGCGAAGGGCGAATCCGTTGTTGTCGTTCCAATATATCTTTATGTAACTCACATGGCCGTCCACAAAACTGGCTACATTCTTGGAATCATTATACATCGTGCCATGCCAATCACCAGTGCTGGCGACGCCATGAGATGATGGATCATGCCAAGAGTAGGGAAAGAGTGCGGAGAACTCTACCACCAATAGCGTCCTTTCTGGATGCTTCACTGAGGTTAACTTGACACCCGCGAGACCAGGAGGGGTGATGCTCATTTTTCCAGAGAACCGGGTTACATTGTCACCGCCATTAAATACGTAACTTGAATAATCAACGATGGGTGAATCATGAATGCTCTTCTCAACAAAACGATACGGCCTGACATGAAGCGGGTCAACAAGCCAACTAGGATTACGGACATCCGCCGGACAGACAAACAACTTGTCCTGCGGGGATGATACACCTTTCAGGCCAACGTAGTTCTTCACGAACTCCTTGTAACCTGAATAAAGTGACCAAAAATTGGAAATATTCACTCCAACTGGTCCGGCAGACGGCGAAGCGTCATGCGAATCGTCGGAATACATCCGCACTCCAAGGCTTATCTGGCACAAATCATTCACGCACACCGCTCGCTGCGCCCTGGCTTTGGCTCCGCTCAAGACCGGTAGTAACAGCACCGCCAGGATGGCGATGATGGCAATCACGACCAGCAACTCCGTCAGTGTGAATCCTTTGGTAACTTTGGAGTTATTTCTCATGCCACTTTGAATAATGCAGACGTGACCGGTCACGCCGCAACTAACGATCCAAAGCTGAACCACGGCCACGGGCGGCCAACTCAGCAATGCAACAATGATAATCGAATTTCATGGCTCGGTCAAAACTCAAGGGGCAGTGGCCGCTGGTGCGGCGCTGTGTTAGGCATCATTTAATGTAGTCGTACTTGGGCAGGTTGTCACGAATGCGGGATGGCAGATGCTCGGCAAGGCCCGGCAGCCGTGCGAGGTGGACACACTCCTGCCCGCTCTCCATATCGATACGGACGACCTTCTTGCCCTCGCGCAGGAAAAAGCGACCGGGTAATTCCCGATCCTCCAAGGCAGCCTCCACTGTTCGGGCGGTCAACCTGCCTCCGATGGTCTCAAAAGTGCGAGCGGAAGGATACGTGATGCTCAGGTAGGAGTCTTTGAGGACCTGCTCCGGTGTATTGGTTTGAGTTTGAAACAACTTTGGATGGTGTTCGGAATCGAAGTTGGCGCTGCGGACGATGATTTCAATTTGGGAGATGACGCGCTGCTGAGTGGACGCATCCAGCGGGACTTGGTGTCCGGCGACGATCAACCGGACAGTGGGTGCGGGAGATTGCGCTGAGGCAACCGGTCCCGCCGTGATAGAAAGGACGGCAAGGACTGAGAGAACTCGTGAGTGCATGGTGATGACGCCTAACGATCCCAAGCCACGGCCACGGGCGGCCAAGCTCCGAATGCAATAACAATAATCGAATTTCATGGCTCGGTCAAAACTGAATGGGCAGTGGCCGTTGGTCGGCAACAAGTTCAAAGCCTAGCAAGAGAAAATTGGTGCGACTTACTGCCACCCATGTATCGAATCGTAGCGAAAAGTCATCTCGTTGGTGTTGTAGCCGCTGTACCACTTCGCGTGACCGTCGGCAAAGTGGATGTTCTGGCCCTTGGTGTGCGCCTGCCAGTCCACCCAAGGCGTACCGTTTGCGGGACCGCCGACGCAATTCTGTGAGTAGTCGTCCTTGTCCGCATCGTTCCGGGCAAAATACTGTCCATTGTCAATGGTGTCGCCCGCCAGCACGTAAGCGGAGGGAAACAAAATCCGCCTGCTATCAACCGGGGCGTAAGCGTTATCCGCAACCACAGTGGCGGCCCGCACGCCGTTGAAATAGTTGAACGGCGATTGATTGGCGGCGGGCAACTGGGCGTTGCCGGGGCAATGATAAATGTTCGTGTTTTGGGTATAGGAAACAATCTGCTCCATCCAACTGGGTTTTCCAGACCCATCCGGAGGTGGCTGGTCAATGGTTCCCCACGGGATGGTGTAGCCGGATTCGGGATAAAATCCGTTGGCGTCATCGGCAAACATTCTCAGGCCCAGGCCGATTTGATGCAGATTGGAGTTGCATTGCGTCGTCCAAGCCCGCTGCCTGGCCGACGACAATGCGGGCAACAACAGCGCCGCCAGAATTCCGATGATGGCGATGACCACGAGCAATTCAATGAGCGTGAAAGCGCCCCGTGGATTCATACCTGATAAGACACCGCCATTTGAGATTCGTTTCAAGTTATTATTGTCTATCAGCAAATGTCCGCCGGACGGCAAAACCGGACACCTGTTTTTCAATCCTTCGCTTTCTCCACCACCAGCATCTCGATGGGTTCGCGGCTCGGCACCAGTTCGAGGCCGAGTTGATCGAGAACGGCTTGCTTCAAACCATCAGGGTTGGGTTTTGTCCAACTTGATTGTTTCCATTTTAGGTCAATATCGAAACGATTGGTAAGTCCGGTTCGGTCAATGACTGGTGTTCCCAAATAGTATTCCAAATAATCTGCCAAGCCGAAAAGACGCGAATTCTTGCAAGACCATTGACCCGGCCCGCCGTTCCGAGAAGTCGCTCCGCCTTGAGGATTCCCATGACTTTGTTTTAAGCCGGGTGCGTCGGGATTCTGAATGTTGAGAAGTAAAACGTCTGATTCCCGTGTTTCGCGTTTGGCCAGTATTCCGAATTTTTTCTTTATCTCCTGTTGCAAAGCTTTCTCATTTCCCATTGGCAGGCTGGCGATGTAATCATATTTGCCTTGCGGTAATTCAGTGGAAAGAGTTGTTCGAGTTAGACTGTAAAAAAGATAAGCAGCCAGCACGACGTTTTCGGCTGAAACTCCAGTTCCCATCATTTTGATCTGGCCGTTTTTACCCTCAATGCTTCCATAAGCACTAGCTCGCGCTTTACTGGATAGAATTCTAACTTGTGGCGGCTGACGATCCAGCACGCGGCCATCAAAACCTTCGACCTGCCACGGATAAGTCCGGTGCTCCTGAATCTCTTTGACCGTGATTGTTGTGGTTCCAGCGGCGAGCAACACAACCACGCTGCTGACGATTGCCGTTTTTGCTTTTGTCCATGCCATAATTTTCAAGGCTCCTTGGATGAGGGTTAAGGTTGAACCGCTGGCCGCCGCGCCTTGGGCCAGCGCCACGGCGGTCACGGATTTTGCCAACGCCACCGGCGCGGCTTGGACGGAATTGGCGGAAATCGTTCCGGCGATGATGGCCGTCGTTGAACTCACGCCGCGCTTGTTGAAATAGCGGTGCAGTTTTTCCAGTGCGCGGCTCACGCGCTTGCGTGCCGTTACTTCGTTCAGTTTCAGCGTCGTGGCGACTTCATGCGCGGTTTTGTTTTCAAAGAACCGCAGCACAATGGCGTTGCGGTCGGACTCGCCCAACCGCCCCATTGCTTCATCCAGCAACGGTGCGATTTGTTCCCACACCGCTGCGTCCGATTCAATCAAAGTGGATTGCATGTAAGCCTCCTGTTCGCGCCGTTGGCGACGGATTGCAGACCGCTGAAAGTTTGCTGCCGTCAGTCGTGCGGTTTGATAAAGCCAGCCGGACAATATCGTCCTTGGACTGAGCGATTTTGCCTTTCGCGTCAGAATGATGAAAACAACCTGTGTGATTTCTTCGGCGTGAGACGGATTGCAAACCTGCCGCAGGGCCGTAGAATAGACCAGATGGACATACCGCTCAACGAGCGCGTTGAATGCGGCTTCAGAATGGCCTTCGGCATATTGCTTCAGCAGCGTGATGTCATCGGATTCCGGCATTTACCAATTATGTTCGCCGAAACAGAATTGTGACAGGTTTTTTGCGATTTCGTGTTTGGGCTATCTGCCAAGCTCAATGCGCTCGGCGGCGCTGGCGGCGAGTGGGGCGCTGCCGGAAAATGTCAATTACGCCGTCAAAAGCAGCTTTCTGTTGAGCTTCCTTGAATCCGTGCCGGATGTGGCGAACAAGCTCAAAGCGCCGGTCACGGCTGACCGGAAGTTTGAAGACGTGGTAAAGTCGGCGCAGGATGCGGCGGTGCTGGTGCTGGTGTATTGAGCAAGGGCCGGTTGGCGTGCCTGGTTCGCCAGGAAAACGAACCCCCACCACACCCAAGGTGATCTCGCCCGTCCTAGGTCACGCTAGGCACCGTTTACACGCCTTACAGCGGCTTGACCTGTTTCAGCGGTTCGATGGTGGCGTGGGAATGGTCCCACCACCCAGAACGGGTGGCAATCAACTGTCCACGTGGACAGTTGGGGCCAGAGCATGTCCGCCACGGCGGACATTCCGGCTGCTGCCAAAAACGAAGCACGGGCAGCCCACAAACGGTTTGAAGTTGGCGGACGGGACTTTTTCTTTGCGGCGTTGACTGCCGAATCTTTCCCGATGGCTGCCATCACGACTTGAGCTTCCAGCCAGAAAAAAACCGGCGCACGGAACTTCCAATCGCCGGGGAAACATTTTCGCATTCATCGCGCCGCAGTTTTTCGACCATCCGATCCGTCTGCTCGATCCATCAAAGTTTCCCATATCAAAAATTTGATCGTTATCGGATTTCATGCCGACACTTTTCACACAGGCTCGCGCGGTGTTAGGCGGCATGGTCTTACTCATCGCTTTTCAATTTATGTAATTCCTTCAGGGCTGTCTTAATGCGTGGATCGCCACGTGGGTCTGAACCCGTCCCTTGGTAAATGACTAAAGTATCTGCCGGCTGGTTTGTGTCAAAAACTCGCCCGTCAACTTCGATGCAAGGAACAGGATGTGGCCCCATAGATGAAAAGATTGTCGTAAATGCTCCCAAATAAATGCGCTCGCCGTCAGCAACAACCACAAAAAGAGTCCCCTCGACAGAAGGCCGCGGAATTCTCGCCAAAGCTTCTGGTCGCAGCTTCATAGAGTGCTCGGCAAAATTGTAGCTGATGATGTCGGAGGCCGAAATCACAGGAGACTCAGAAAGCCGAACACGCGACAAATCGCCTTTCCCATAAGCGAAAATACGTTGGTCAATCGGCTCAGCCGTGAGATAGATGCCGAATGAGTTCGTGGTCTCGCTGCGGCCATCCCAATAGTAAAGCTTGATGTCAATCCGCCGCTTCGTCTGCCAATCAAAAACGTAGAAAAGCAGGTCGTCATGTACAAGCTCTTTGCCATCCTGCATGACCGACGACACCGACAATGTAAATCTCTCGTCAAGCTTGTAATCCATATAGCCGGTCTGACCAGACCACATGCCCATGTGAACTTCGACCTTCGGATAAGAAGGTGAAAGAACAGCCAAAACCTGATTGGTAGTCATGCCCGGCTGAATCTTGAGAAGGACGCTATTGAGCGGTGCTGGAATCAGTGAATCGTCGGCTGCATCCACCCGAAGCAATGCAATACAGCAGATAAAACAAGTGATGATGAATTTCATACACGCGAACGCCGCCTAACGATCCAAAGCTGAACCACGGCCACCGGTGGCTGGCTCATGACTGCAATCTGAACTCTCAAATTTCATAGCTCAATCGAAAACTCAAGGGGCAGTCGGCGTTGGCTCCAGCGCGAGGCTGTGTAAAAACTCATTTTTCGGCCATCCAGCTTATCTGCTCGCTTCGTCAAAGTTCCCCATATCAAAAATTTGATCGTTACCGGATTTCATGCCGACACTTTTTACACAGGCTTGCGCGGTGTTAGGCTGCTTTGCATTTCGTATTGAGAAATGCCATCATCTGTAGGGAAAAGATACCCCACAGTAGTATAGCAATCCACAGAAGACCTCCAGCCAACATCAGCACTGGTGGCTTTGCCGATTCCGCCTGTAAAACATCCAATGCGAGAATACCTGTGGTGACTATTGCGCACAGCACCAAGGTTAAACCTGTTAGCACAAAACAACGCCAACGTCTGGCAGACTTTTCGACTGTATTCATGCTAAATCTGACAAAACATCTCCAGAATCGTCACGCGGCTTTCAAGCAGCCTAACGATCCAAAGAGCCACGGCCACGGACGGCTGGCTCACGCCTGCAATCTGGACTCCCAAATTTCATGTCTCAACCTAAATCTCAAGGGGCAGTGGCCGTTGGTGGGAAAGCTAAAATTAGAAAAAATCCCGGAATCACTTCCCACAGAGAGCCAAACAGTAGAAACATCCTTCGCATTCCAACAAATCCGCCATCAGGCCCGGAGACACTAGGCAAGCATACTAATTGAAAAACCATCCAATAAATGATGACAACGGGACAAACTGCAAACACCCAATATGGAGCAATCCACCGATGCTTCCTAAGCAAAGCGCAGAAAATGGCGCTGATTAACAAAAGGGGCGTTATGAATAAACACGATGAAATCAGTGCTTCAAGTCGGTCTTGTAAAACGTGCGGGTTCATTCAACGATTGAATCGCCTAGCTTGACGCGACCTTTGAGAACTCGATTAGGTTCTCGTGCCTTTCTTCTCGTCCAATATGTGTGCAATGACTCCGATACCACAGGCGGCTGTAACAATGGCTACTGCGCAATACAAAAAACCAATCCCGTAAAGAATCCCCCCCACAGGATTAGCATCTGGACCACTGCCGCCCGCGATGGAGTGATCTCCGAGAACGGCAAGCCCGTAATACCCACTGCCGCCCGCAACGCCTAGCATAAGCAACGCATGAATCCAGCCCAAAATTCTAAGCCGCAGCGCGGCGTAACCCCAACCAGCGACCACCATTAGAATTGCGTAAATGCTTGCCAAACCAGTCCAGAATTTGTCGTTTGGTGGAAGGGTATCCCATAATGAGACCTTCCAGACGAGAAGACTCAACAACAGTGTTGCAATAATGGTAGAGGTTTTTGGCATGGGCGCAGGTGGGCTGGTCGTGTTGATTGGTGTATCTATTGTCCGGTCGCTTTCATGGTGTTTGGATCACCTTCCCAATTACGAGAACCATTCGTGTTGGCGATGCCGCCAAAGGTGACATACATAAAATCGTCCGGCGTTCTGTTGATGCGGAACGAAAGTCCAAGTTTGCTATACACTTGGCCGTTGCGGCTCATCAAAAAAAATCCCTGATTGAATTCTTCAAACCATTTATATGGAGCGTTGGTTGAAAATATGAAAGTGCTGCTCGGCTCATAGCCGCCTTCCGGTGCTGCATAAGTGACTGCCTCTTGTCCACCGGAATCCATCAAACCGCCATCCACTGCTTCAACCCGCACGCTCCAGTCTTGACGGCTGCGCCCTGAAAGGATGCCCGAAGGTCTAGTAACCGTGATCTTTATGTCGCCGCCAGCAGGGATGATCTTTCCCGTCAGCAAATCAAAATTCATCGGCGCGTCGGTATAGTGAAGCTTGTAATGCTGGTCTATGCTCACCAACGACTCTGCCCCTTGCAGTTTCCACATTTTTATCACCGTAGGATTGTTGGGGTCGGGAACATAATAACTCTCGTTCAAATGCGAGTAGTTGAATTCCGTGCCGGTTGTTGCCAATGCATAGCCCGCCTTCTGAGGCATGATTCCCAGGCTCTGTCCGTTCCCTGCGTTCAACTGGAAAAAACCGTTGCCGTCGCTCGTGGCGGAAACTCGGTTGGCTCCCACCGCCTTGCCGCTAATGATGGTGGTAGTTCCTGTGATCTCTGCTCCCGCGACGGGATTGCCAAATTGGTCTTCCAACCTACCGTAAAAAACAATCGGCACATCGTTGGCTGAGGAAAGAATCTCCGCCATCTGTTGTTCCTTGCTTTCCACTGGCGGCTTTGGTGTGGCCGTTGCCGTGACTGCGCTTGCCATCGGAGTGTTTGTGTTAGCGGGCGCACTGGTAACCGGCGCATTCGGTGCGGGCGTAGCGGGCGGTGCTGTGGCGTTGGTTGCGGTCGAGGTGGCCGACGGCGTCTTCACCGGCTTCTTTTCCCCAAACCAAATCACTGCCACAACCAGCGCCACCATGATGACGGTGAACCAAAAAACCGAGCGTCGGATTTTCATGGTCATTTAAGATTGAAAGCTTCGGTCCCCAACAGTTCGCTCCAGTAGCCCTGCGCCATCGGATTGTCGCCGCGAAACTCGGCACTGTGCCAAAAATGTTCTGAGTAATTATTTCCAGTCGGGTCAGGTGGCCAAATTTGTGGACTTGTTACACGGCCAAGATAAATGTTTCCAGTCAAATTGCCCACATTCGGCGTTGCGCCCAAAGCGGTGGTATAAGCTTGAGCGGCAAAAGCCATGACCTCATAATGATTGGCGAGAATATTCACGATGTCCAGGTTTGTGATTGCGTAGGTGCCCATGTTTTCTTTGAAGAAATGATTCCACGGTTGGAAGTCATTTGTGCTGCCATTGTAACCATAATCCCAAAGCGTCCCATATTCCGGCACGAATTGATCTGGTTTGAGCAATTGATTAAGTTGCCAAACGGAACGTTGCAAGGCGTAATCGTTCGTGTTGTAAAAATTGACGATTGTGCCCGCCATTGCGCCGTTCGCAGAAAACCAACCCCCATAAATATCTGGCGTTTTGGGGACAGTCGAAATCGGAACGCCAAGATACGAATAATAAAACGAGTAAGATGGAATCGTTGGGTCATAAGTGTGCGCCGTGACGGCTGCCTGGCTTGCCACATAGGTATTAACCACTTGAGTTGTCTCATCCAGACGCAAAGCCTCGCCCGCGACTACATTGCCCAAACTGTGCGCAAACATATAAACGTGGCCGGGGTATTCGGCATTGAGACTGGTCAGCAGGTTCAACAATCCCGCTCCCGACTGCCATGCGTTGTATTCGCTCCGGTCAAAATTATCCTTTTCACTCGGACTGGTGGCCAATTGAACAAGCGTTCCCTCGAAACCATTGTCCGTTGGCCAGCGGAATAACCCAAATCTTCCTTGATAGCCCTGCCAATAGATTCGTTTGAAAGCGGTTTCGGCAAAGTGATCCTTGTCGTCCATCCTCATGTTCCAGCCGTGCACGAACAAAACGTAAGGAGTGTTCGTGTCCTGCGGCGGCGGGTATTGAAACGCCGGCACGGGCGGGTTCGTTTGCAAACCATCGGTTGCGATTACGGCCACATTCGCCGGTGCCACGTTGGGATTATCTCCCACCGTCCACCGTTCATACATTTGCTTGATGTCCACGATTTGAATCCAGACCGAACTCTGTGCCAGCACATACCCGTTGGCATCGGCAATGGTCAATGACAAGTGACCGCTACCGTTGGTCACGCCACACCAGATAAAATAGTTACCACGCCAAATGTTGCCAAAATAATTTGCGTTCAGTTGAATGCTCCCGCCCGGTGCCAACCGGCCAATATAGGGGGACACAGCAGGGTTAATCTGATTCGCTGCAATTGTGCTGTTTGTCAGGTATCCAATTCCACCGTTGGAGTCAGCGGCGGCAAAGAGGTCAATGGTAGGATTACCGGGATTTGGGTTGCCAACGTCACCCCAACTTAATGTCACCGTACTGTTAGCTGGCAAAGCGGCCAGCAGATTGGTCGTGATGCCACACACCCACAAGCGGGCGAAGTCCTCCAAATCGCGCGCGGTGGGAATAATCCGGGTTCCATAGTATTCGCCATAATGGCAATCGGGCACCTGTTGGTCGGCGGAAAGCTTGGCAACATCAATCGAGTTCAAAGCATCTTCATAATTTGTGGCGTCGTCACTGTCATACAACCATCGGTCATAATTATTATTGGCCCAAAAAACAAACGGTGAATTTTGCGATGTAGCATCCAGGCCGTTCCAAGACAAATCCATGTTGCCATCATGGTTTTTGTCGAGGGCAATTGAAACGCAATATACCGTGCAAGTGCCGCGCTCTCCGGTGTCAATGTCGGGCATAGTCACAAGCGCAGCCAGGCCGGGCTGCGTCGCAACGAACTGGCCGTAAGGCGAGAGAACGCCAGTTGTGTTGGTAGTGACGTTGCCGTTAGTGTCAATCATGTATGCGTTGGTAAAATATTGACCCAAGTAAGCATACACGCCGTTGTAACCGTTCGTAACTGCCAATTTCGCATAACCGTTAATTTGAATCCCCGGTGGACGATAATCAGAATAACCGCCTAAGTAGTAGGTGGAAGAAACGCCGACTGGCACAATCAGCAGCTCACTTTGGTTGGTGGTGGCAAAGCCGCTACTGCCTGGCACCGGACTCAAATTCCAGAAGTCGTATTCCACCGTCTGAAACTGCGGTTGCGCCGTTTCGGGATAGAAATAACCGTTAGTACCTCCTGCCGTGGTCGTGTTCCCCGCAGTCAATACGTTGGTTCCAAAGCTGCTCCCGGCATTATAGGCGATATTCACTGACCGAAACGGCAGCCCATACCAGTTACGGACATTATTGAACAATCCGTTCACGCCCCCCGAATTCGTTGCACCGATTTTCCACAACCAAGAGAAATCGCTATCCAAAGCGTAAGTTGCCAGCCATTTCGTCTGGTTTGTGGCCAGCAACGCGGAAATCGAAGCACCATTGGTTGCAGGTGGTTGAAATTGATAGGTAATTGGATTTGGATATAGCAAATCTAAACCACTGTTAAAATTAACAAAAGGCGGAATAGGAAGAGAATTCCCGTTGTAGTTGCCGCCTGTGCCGGTGGTAGTGCGGCCACTGGCGTCAAGCTCTGACGAATTGAACACGAAGTTCCTATAGCGGTAGTTGTTTTCAAAAGGCCAATACGCGTCGAAATAACCGAGGTCCTCATAATCATTCTGATCATTAACGTTTTCATCCAATGGATAAAATCCTGCATACGCATACCCGGTCGGGTTGACAAAATTATAAATGCCAAAACTGTTCGTATTCACTCCGGTATAGGCAAACGGAGAATCCGTCGTTGCCGCCCGCAGCAGGAAAATCAGGTTCTGTTTAAGTTGCGCTCGCCCGTCAAAATACGGCGGCACCAGCCAGTCACGGTTGTCTTCAGGATAAAAATAGTACCCCTCATAAGGCGTTCCGGTCGCGTTGGGAACGCCATTCGTATTAACCGTTTGCACAGACCAGTCGTAGTCGCGAACATCCCCATAGGCATCGGGTTGCATCACACACCAAGACGAGGGAATTAAATACAGCCCGTTGGTCGAACTGCTGATCGGGATGTCGAAATTCGTTACGTACGGAGCACTGCCTCCATAGTAGTAATACTGTTGCCAAGCGTAAAAATCCAACCGGGTTACCCGCAACGCCACGGTGCCCACCGGGACAGTAGGCACCGCCACATAAGCTGAACCCTGTGGACCGGCAATGAACGTCGCAGTGAGTGTGTTTTGTCCCAATGGCACTGGGCCACCCCAATAGGAATCTCCAAGCGCACCATAGCACGCCTGGATTTCATAGGTAACTTCCAGGATGTTGCCCAACAAGGGATCGGGCAAGTCTGATGATACATTGTCCACAAAACTGGTGATGTTGGTTCCGAAATTATAGTCGGTGGTCTGGCCCGTCATTGCATCATATTTCTGCAATGTGTAGCCCGTGACCGAGCTGGGCGACGATTGCCAGCTTATGGCCGCTGTGCTGCTGCCCGCGTCGTAAGAAGCTGTCAATCCTTGCGGCGCGGCTGGTGTGTAGAACACATTTGGATTCATCCCGTTTTGAAACTTCTGAATGTTGCTCCACCCGTCCCCTGCCGGGTCCGCGTTCGGGTCAACACCAGTATGACCGAAATATTCTAATTCCCACCAATCAGGCAAGCCGCTTCCGTCGCTGCTTGCCCACGACCGGAGCCGGATGAAAAAATTATTGGTCAGGCTTACAGCCAGTGCGTTTAAGGGTGTCCAATTGGTTGTTTCCGAACCCAAAATAAATCCCTGCGACACCCAGTTCGTCTGCGTGAGGTCAGTCAAAGATTGAATCTCATACTCAACGTCAGCCGTGGTGTTTGAAGCAATTCCCGTCAGGTTATTTGAGGAAATGTTCACCTGTGCAATCCAAAGATTCGTGCCATAGTTCTGGGCTGGCGACCCGTTTGGTGACGCGCCGCCGCCGTCGCCGTTGGTGCTCGAATCGCTGCCGCCAACGCCCGGAAACGGTGGTGCGCCCTTTGCCATCGCCTGCGCTTCTTGGACTTGCGCCTCCTGGACTTGGGCGATCAAATTCAGCACGCTATCCAACTGCTCCTGGATGAGAGTGGCAGAGCTTACGCCAAGCATGGCCTGTCGTCCAATCGGTTGCAGCACAGCACCGTCAGTGGCATCAACGAGGAAAACCCCGCTCGGACCAATGGCGTAAAAAATCGCGTTCGGGTCGTTTACCGGACAAGGATATGGTACTGGAAATAACCCGTTGCCACCGACTGTCCAAAATGTTCCAGCTTTGGGCAGTTGGTCAGACGGCACAAGAGCTAACCCTTGGGAATCGGCTGCTATTTGCACCACCGAATCGGGCTGGCCAGTACTGCCGGAGATGGATTGAACCGGCCCGGTGGTGACTTGGGCATGAATGAAGCCCGACAACGCAATGAGTCCGCCGATGATTGCCAAACCGCCGAGAATGCTCTTGATTAATTTCATGGTTCCCTTTCTTGTCAAAAGGCGATGTCGTCACAGGTCATATTTTTCATACTGCCTGTTTCGACAAAGCCGGTCTAATTCATTTTCAAGTAGTTGCAACGATTTTTTGTGACGCCACGCCGATTTTGGACTTCCTAATTCTCGGAATTAACGCCGATGGCGTGGGGATCGGGGCCGAGTCTGCGTGTAAACATGCCATACGTCTAACTATAGTGAGATTCTGTGTCAAGACAATTGGCGATATTTTCCGGTCGTGGCATCCGACAAAAAGTCGCAACAGGCCGTCTGCTCCCGCGTAGCCCAGATTTTGCGCCAGGAACGGGAAAGGCGGAAGCTCTCCATGAATCTTGTGGCCCAACGCGCCGGGCTGTCGCAGCAAATGGTGAGCTACGTTGAACGCGAGATGCGGAATCCGACCCTTGAAACCCTGCTCCGCATCGCCGCTGCCATCGGAATTGATCCCGCTCAAGTGCTGCGAAGGGCCGCACGAACCGTCCGAAAGGCGGAATAATGACGATCCAGACCAACATCGGTCCTCCGGTGTTTGCTGGTTGGTCCCGCCGCGCCGGATTTGCCGGTGCCGCTGCCGGATGGCGAAGGCGTTCATGGAAATGCGCCACGACCTCAAAACTTGAAGCAGGCGGCGGCCAGCGCGATGATAAACGTCACCATGGACAATCCGACCATGCCATCGAGAATCGCTCGCGGTGAGCCGGTCGCGGTCAGCGCCCCGGCGATCAATACGTAAACCGCCATGCCGGTCATAAAAATGGCCATGCGCCTGTTTCCTTGTTTTTCAACCCAGGCTTTCAAACCCTGATACCAGGACCTGCACCGTTTGCCAGGCGGTGATCCTGGCTGTGCTGTGTCTGTCGTCATAGTTTTTTCCTTTCAACTTTACCCGGTTGGTTCCCTCAATGCCCTGAATCAAACGGAATTATTTCTGCCCGCCATATACGCTTCCACCGCGTCTTTTGCCTCTGCCAGACTCGCCCCGGTCTGCTTTTGGTGGAGCATGATGGCTGAAAATCTTGTTGTGTGCGTACTGGGCCAATTCCAGAACTTCCGGTGTTATTCTTCATGGCTGTCTTTCTTGACCGGCTTCCCGATGATTCCTTCTTTGGCCATGAAGCACAGAGCGGTTATTGCCCCCAACGGCGTGCTGATCGCCAGAACCATACCGCCGTAATCGGCGTCTGTGGTGTCATAAAAGATGCCGCAGAGTGGCACCGCCCACCCGATAGTCGCCAACACGGTCAGGATCAGGAACAGCCCCCACTTCCGCTGAAACAGCCAGCCAAACAAACAGGCCAGCAAATACAAAACCGCCACCCAAGTCACCGCCGTCCCCAGTTTTCCGCCCAACCCGGTTTTTCTGTCGTCGTTCATGTCGTGCGCCCGTTTGGCAGTGCCGCCCGCGCTTTCGACGCGGACAATCGATTCCGGTCGAGCTACTCCATCGTCCAATCGTCAAACGCGCTCCGGCCAACGTCATTATATCTCGCGCGGTTTTGCTCTTTTTGCCCGGCCAGAACTTCAGTGGTCACCGGCCTGCCAAATTCTTTTTCCAATTCCGTCAGTTGCCGGATGCACCCGTCCAAGCGTTCCTGCTGCCGCTTGTATTCCAGAAAAAAATCGGCGTCCTGTGCCTGCTGAGTGGTCATCAATCGCCGGGCACGGTGTTTGACCGCCAAAAACTTGTTCCGCCATCCTTCCAACCATACGCGATAACGCGCCCGTGTTTCAGGTGAAAGGGATGCTTCCGCAAGAAAAGATTTTTGGACATCCGAATCGGCGTCGAAAGACTGCTTATCGTGTTGGCAGGCGAGTATGTAGGAGCGAAAAGGTTTCCGCTCCACCCCGCTTTCGAGGCTGCGGAACATGTCACCGATCATTTGGTCCATGTCGGAATAAGTCATACGCCTGCCGCCTGCATGATCAGCGCCGACAGGGCGTTGCCTTCACAGATGCGATTGCTGTTCCGGTCGCTGGTGACATTTCTCTGCGGATCGTAATAGCCGAGGTTGTTGCCGAATTTGTCCCTGGCGACGAGCTGATGCCCGTTGTCCACGATGCTGCCGATGCGGTTGCCGTTGCGGTCCCGGATGACGGATTCTTGGGCCATAACGTTATTCCTGAACTCTTGTTGGTTCCCTGCGCCGCAACGAACGTTTGCAAAGAGTCCATTAGCATCGAATATATTCGATGTCAAGCGCCGGACAAACGTGGTTTCAAATTGGGGGTGACAGATCGTCAAATACTCCGGCTCATCGGCGGGAACGTGAAAACAGCCCGCCTCCGCGCCGATGTCACGCAGGAATGCCTGGCCGAGCTGGTGGGGGTCCACTGGCAAACGATCAGCAACGTTGAAAACGGCAAATTTCCCTTTTTGGTCACGACCTTTGCCAAAATCAGCCAGGCGCTTGGGATCAGCGCGAACCGGCTGCTTGAGGGGCTGCCGGAGCCGGATCGGAAGCAGATGGAGAAAATCAAAAAGGCGCTGGCAAGAAAGCGCCGCCCGACCACTTAACACCCATTACCTGGTTTGCCGACGCCGGAACCGCCCGTTAAGGTGCGGGTTCCATAGCTTAACACCATAAGCCCCTATGCTTGTTCGCCCGGCTGCACATCTTTTCTGCTCAAGGCTGTCAAATACGATTTTGGTTTAACTTCGTCCGGGCCGGGAGGTCGCCTGGCAATGGTCATCTTACTCGATGGGTTGACCTTTTTGTTGCGCGGTGGTTCTCCAAGAGCATCATAGCCCGGTTCCAGCCAATAGTCGGATAGGCAATTCTCGCATTTCCTTGGTCTCGACTCACACGACCCCTTGCGCCCGCTTTGATACACAAACAGGACCGGTGCGCCGCATGGGCAACACCAAGCTGCATTATTGCCATCGGCACAAACCGTTGTCGGTTTGCCTTGGAACTGAAAACGCACGCCATCGAGGGTCCAGCCCATACCTGGCTATTTATGCCGAAAGCCCTCGTGGGTCAATACTGCTCGTTGGACGACACACGCCGCCGCAGGTGCAGCGGCTCATTCCAGCCCTGAAGCAGTCTCGTTTTGATGTGAGCCGTTTGCGCCACCTTATGGGCGTTCAGGATTGTTCGTGCTGCTCTGGGCTGTAGCTGGCAAAAGCGAATTCCACGGATAGCCGGGGTATTTTACGCCGAACGATGTTATCAATTCGCTGCGCTTCGTAATGGTTTGCGAATTGTCTCGCTCAAATGCGGCAACCACCTCCTGAAGGCGCATGAAGTGCGACTGTTCCGCCTGCTGCCGCTCGATGTCTTTTTTCATGTTTTGTGACACGCCCTTCAAAAACTCACCCGCGCCGACCGCAGGGTTATCCGTGACCACTGCATCCAGGATTCCGATTATGAGCGGGGTAATCAACTCATGCTGCTTATTCTGCCGCAGCTCGTTCTGCTCAATCGTGGCCAACGCTTTCATTTCCAAGTACACTTGAACTTTATCTCCCAGGGACTTTTCATGAAGTTTTGCCAAAACGGCTGCATCGGGATGAATTCCTGCGGGGTTCAGGGCGCTGATTCGAGTCTGCGCATCATTTAGCAACCGTTCTGATTCTTCACTATTCTGGATCACGGCGCTCAAGAAACGGTCCAGGGCCTCATGATACGCCTTTGTCGCTTCTAACCGCTGCCGGAGGGGCGTTTGTCTCGAAAAAACGGGAGCAGACGGGGTTTTTGGATTGGAGTGTTTTTTTAGCTCCAGCTTCGTATTTTCCAATATCTCATGTTGCGCTTTCAAAAACTCGAAGGACTCTTTGCCGCCTTGCCGACTGCAACCGACAAGCACGATGCCGCAAAGAAGTACGACGGCTCGGATTAGCCCGGCTTTGACAGGCGTCAGGGGTCGTGGCGACCAGACCTCAGTCATGGCTTTCTCCTCGGCCCGGCTTTGGAATCAGAATCCGCACCGTCTTTTTTGATTTTGGCTGATGTGGCCCTGGGTCGTCGGAACCCAGGCCGATAGCTGTACCCCGTGGAGGGCGTGGCGGTGGCATCCGGCCATAATGCAGACATGGTGGGATATTGGCACGTCCCGGTCAGCGGTCAAGGACACCGATTGTGGACTTGACCAGGGATGGCGTTCCCCACGCCGGGATCACCCGTGCCGATCAGCCCGGACTGGTCAGCGCCCGTTTCAACTCGCTGGAATAAATTATTGAATACTGGATTCAATCAAATTACAACTGACGATGCTATGAACGGAAAAAACGTTTTGAAATCGAAAGGAAACCCCATGAAAAAACACCTGTGTCTTCTGTTCGTTTGCCTGTTGGCATGTCCCTTGGGTGTGCCGGTGACATTCGCTGACACGCTGGTTTTGTCAAATGATAGCACCGTTTCTGGAACAGTGATCCAGACAAATGGAGATGACGTTCTGCTGTTGACGGGTTATGCCGCATATAATTTCTCAAAGGCGAACATCAAGGCGATCAAAACCGGGCCGGTGGAGGCTGCTGAATTTTCCGACACCAACAGGCTGCCCGATTTCGAGCATACAATCCTCTCTTTAAGCAGACAGCCGTGGGCCACAAACCTCAGCCCGATCCCTGCCACGGTGATTGATAATGGGATTTTGAGAAATGTTCCCTACACTTCTTTCCGATGCGGCGAAGATTACGAAGTGAACGTTTATGGGGATTTGGATCACCCGGCTGGAATTGAAATCGGTGTTTACCGCAAGTTGCTTGAAGACAGTTCGGCAAAGAACAACTGTGTCAAATTTATCGGCAATCTCCTAAGCCAGTCGGCGGATAAAGAAATCGTGCAGGAACTCGATCTCAAAAAAGACCTGAAAACCCGCGATGAACTGACTTTTGAAATCACGCCGCCAACCGCCGAAGATGCCTACAATGGATGGTGGATTTCGGTTTATTCCGAGCAGAAATTGAACCTGGCGCGTGCCTCCGGCGAAGAACTGCAACAAATCACGGTTACCAAGGCGGACGTAGTAAGTGAGGCAGGTCAGAGCAACAATCCCTCCGCGTGGTCTGCCGACGAACTGAAACTTGCGCGTCCATCGACACGAACGACAATCACGTTCACGAATACATCCGGGGTGGTGATCTGGAATGCTGAAGTTGTGCGCGTCATCGACGGCGTCAGCTTAATCTGGGAAAAAAATAATGGTGCCAGCGGAGGGATGGTCAGATTGGCTGATTTGCCTGAAGCACTTCGCGTCCAATTTGGTTATGATCCGGTCAAAACCGCCGCCGCCGATGCACTAAAAGAAAAATGGCGGACAAATGAACAGCAGCAGGTTCTTGCCGCACAAGCTGCACAAGCTGCACAGGAATCTCAGACTGCAACGGCCCCGGATTACAATTATTCGGATTTTTCGGGCTATTCTTCAGGCGGAGGCAGTGTTTATGTGCATGGCTATTACCGAGCAAATGGCACGTATGTAAACGCATATACGCGGAGTTATCCGCATAGTCGCTAATGTTTTCGACCAGAACGACCTGAAAAAACCTCCTGAAAAAATTCCCGGTGAATCGGCGGTTAAATGCCCGAAATGCGGGCACGAATTTTACTGCGATCCCGGCTGGATCAAGGCCAGCGCCATGAGTGGGTGCCCTAAATGCGGAGAGACGATCCAAGTTCGGGAACCGGGAACCGACTAATAATGTTGACGAATTTAACTTGCGGGTATTGGCTTTCGACTGCTTGGTTTCGCTGAACACCGGCTCATGCCATGTGCTATGGCAAACAAACAACTGTCAGTAGGGGTTAAATCGGCTTTCATCGGAGCGGGCGCGGTGATCATCGCTGCGCTCATTGCCCTTTTACATCATTCTACGCCAACGACTTCTCAATCAATTAACAATTCACCCGGAGCCACACAAGTCATACAGCGTGATGGCGGCCAACCAGCGAATCCCCAATTTGACACCGCGCTTGCCAAGAATTACGACGACAAGTTTGAGAACATGACCCAGAAAAGAGCGAAGGCGGCGGTCGCCATTCAGGAATATCTTTCAAAGGGTGATTGGAATCTGGTCACAAATAACACTGATGCACTGGACGAGGTTTTAGGGTTCTTTGACATCATGGGCTACGATGAGCAGCATGGTTTGGTGAATCCCGACGTGCTCCACGAGTATTTTTGTGACGATATTATGGCGTATTATCTGGCAAGCGCAGGTTACATTGCAAAACTCCAAAAATCAGAAGGACAGACCGTGTATGCAAATATAAAGCCGCTATATGACATCATGGTAGAAACTGAAGCCAAAAAAGAGCACACGAACACCGCTGCTATTCGTTGGGATAGAGCAGATTTAATTGATTATTTTAAGTCCGAAACCAACTCAGTGAACCTAAAGGAGAACAATTGAGGAAGTTGAGCCAGATTTTGTGCAGAATTGGCATTTGCCCAAAAAGCGGCTCAAATTTAGGTTGTTATGTGCAAAGCCAGCCGATTGACTGAGTGCGTGTCAACGTTGATACCGCGTGCGAAAAAGAAGGGTTGACAAATAGTTGACCGGTTGAAAGCATGGCTTCAGAATCTGAAGCTCCTGCGTAGGATTATCAATCCTGTTCCTTTAGGAACAGGATTGCGTATCCTACGAACAACCGCATAAACAAAGGGGTTTAAGTATTTACCACCAGTCGTGCAACAAGATTGCAACAGGTTTGCAACATCATTCGTTACAAACGCCGCCTTCGTCGAAGGCGCTTTTGCTGCTCCCGCCAAAAGAAAAAGGAAAGAATTGACCCAGATGAAATTGTTTACAAAATGGCGGCATGAGCGCCCTTGTTAATGAAGTCGAAGTTGCTGGAATCAAGTTTACGGTTAAGCCAGCGAAAGATGAGACCCAAATTTACCGAGCGGCAATCAGACGCTTGCTAAAGATGATCCCGGCAGAAAGGGAGCCAAAAGCCGGAACTGTGATTGATATTGCTCCGTGGATTGAACGGGACTGAATTGGAACCGTTGCCTATTGTTTGGCTGATTGCGCCGCGACACGTTTTTGGAGCGTGTCTGCCAATGACAACGCCCATTCGGGCGTGCAGCGTATTTGGACGGTGCCACCGTTCGTTTCCAAAACGAGCAACAGCATTGTCCCGCCAAGTTCTGCCCCGCTGCTGATTGCTTGAACCAAGTACCCAAACGCACTCGGTGGTGTCGGTGGCACAAACGTAATTCTGGCTTCACTCATACCGGTAAGAACGGAAAATCTCGGTTCTTGACTTTCCCGGCCCGCAGTCGTTTAAGTTGTCCAAATGAACAAACCCAGACATAAAAAAGACACGCTTTCGTTCCCGCTCCTTTCACTCCGCGAGCAGGTAAACTCGATCAATGGAGAAATCTCTGTGTTATCCCGCAGCATTGCCCGGCATTTGCGTGATGTGCGACGATTAGCGGGATTGACTGAAAGGGAGAGGCGGCAAGCCGCCATTAGACAACAGATTAAGCGGTTGTTGAGGCGGATATAGGCGTCTGATTAACCGACAAAAACAGCACTGATGCGGAAAAACCACACCCTGTTCGAGCTGCTATGTCAAACAGATAGTCCCGTATGAAAATTATCCTCGTTTTGATTATCACCGTTGTCTCATTCAGGAGTTTTGGTGGGGGGCCTGATAATGGAGTTGGTGGGGTGCCCAGTCCGTTGAATGGCATTTCGGTGGTTCAGCCCCAACAACAAGAAGTTTTTACGCCAAAAGACCCCCTGCGTGAAATTGACGGGAACATTCTCTCGGCGGCAACGATGTCTAAATTTTACGGGATCGTTCTTGAAGTTCAGCCGACTGGAATCCGTGTGCGAGGCATATACGGAAAACCGGGCGGTATGGGATGGTTTTATGGCCCAGAAAAATTTAAGGAGGGCGACGGTGTGGAATTTTTTGTCGAAGGCTTTCCGTATGAGGTTGCGGAAAACGATTTTTTGGACGGCGACATGAATTTAGCGGCGTTAGAAAAAGGAGTTTATACTTATACAACAACACAAGGCGGTAGCCGCACGATTCATAAGCTGGTTTATGGGAATGTCTATCATCCGCCACCACCGAAGCCGCTTACTCCAGAAGAAATTGCTGCTGCAAAAGCAAAGGCTGATGAAACGAAAAAAGCCACCAATGAAAAAGCTCTCAAATACAACCAAGATTTGGCTGCCAAAGGCGATTCTTACGGTTTGCTGCGTATGGGTGAGCGTTACCGGGACGGCGACGGTGTTCCAAAAGATTTGGACAAAGCCCGCGATTATTTTACCAAAGCCGCTGCTGCTGGTTCACCGTCTGCCGCCGATGAACTTTCAAAATTGAATCAAAACGCAGCCCAAAGCGCAGCCACAACGAACAACCCTTGAACTAGCAATAAACCGCTTGTTTTTGCCGAGACGCTCAACCATTGAGCGGAGATCATTTGCGCGACATTTTTTTGCGTGGCTGGAGCAAACCGCGAATGTGGTCACAATATGCAGCTTCACGCACAGTCAGCCGCTGGCGTGGAATCAAGCCAACGTTGGGTGGGTGATGATCCGGCTATGCGTTGCCTGCCGAAAGACTTCCGTCAACCGCACGAGCGAAACCGCGCCGCTGTCGATCACACTCCTAATGTAGGTCAGTACGGCGGTCGGCGTGCCGCCTTTGCCTGCTGTTGAACACCAGAACCCTCTATGCTTGTTCGTCGGGCTGGACATCCTTTCTGTCCAAACCCATCAAATAATCTTTCGGATGAATGTCGTCCGGGCCGGGAGGTCGTCCGACAATGGTCATCGTTTCTGACGGATTGACCTTTCTGTTGCGGGGTGGTTCGCCAATGGCATCGTAGCCCGGTTGCAGCCAATACTCGGTAAGGCATTTCTCGCATTTCCTTGGTCTGAACGCACACGACCCCTTGCGCCCGCTCTGATAGACGAACAGAACCGGTGCGCCGCACGGGCAACACCACGCCACGTTGTTGCCATCGGAACAAACCGTAGTCGGCTTGCCTTGGAACTCAAAACGCACGCCTTTGAGGGTCCAACCCATGCCCGGCTATTTATGCTGAAAGCCCCCATAGGTCAATACCGCTTGGTGGACGACACACGCTGCCGCAGGTGCGGTGGGTAGTTCCGGGCACCGATATGGGACCAATACCTCAACCGACCGAACCATGAGCTAACGGAACTGCTCACTCCCACACTCAAGGCGAAGATTTGTGCCGAAGGCCCTGATTTCGAGCCGGGAATTGAGTTCTGACTAACATTCCTGCTGCCGAGCAGGCTGCTGTCGTCCACAATCGATGGTGGACGACATCTGCATGTCCGTCTCCCGGTTCTTCGCTGGTCGCGTGCTTGACATAGCTGGCCCGGCGTGGCTCTTTGCTTTTCGGCAAGAATATGAACCGGCTTGCAAAGATTGAGGATGTTTTCAGCGCATTCGGTAGAGCTTCATACCATGCTCAACTCATGGAATACAGCGCCATCTCCATCTGGATGCTGGACTCCGTTACCCAGGGGGTATCGCTCACCAGGCAAGACTTGCTCAGGTTTCAAGAGGACTGGGGGAAGAAGACCTTCGGCCAACTCCTGAAACCACTTCAGAAATCAAAAGTGATCTCACAGGAGATCAAGGTGTTTCTTGAGCAGCTCAGGGTGACGCGCAATAAACTCATGCACGGCTTCTTTCTCGACACAGCTACCGATATTCAAAGCAACACCGGAAGAAGGCGGGCCGTCGCCGAACTCCAGCAGATGACCGAGCTTCTTAGGAAGGGGGAGCAGTTTTTCAGCGACATTCTAAGCACATACCTAAAGGATTTCGGAGTTGATGCTGAAGCGATCAGGCGACAGGTCCTTCAGAAAAGTCCCCATGAACAATAGAGATGAGTTGGAAACGATTACCTGAGCTGGAGCCTCGTGCTGTTGAGGAATTTGGCCGACGATTCAAAAAGAAGACGCGCTTTATCGTCGATGAAAGCGCGGGCTCAGGTCTGGCGAGGGCACTCCATGACTTTGGTTGGAATGCCGTGTTCGTGGATGAAGTTGGCCTTGGTGGTCATTCAGATGAGGATGTGTTTGGCTTCGCCTGGAGAGAAGATCGCGTCATCCTGACGCACGATGAGGATTTCTTGGATGATTTGCGTTTCCCCTTTCACCGGAACCCCGGCGTCGTGATCCTGCCCGGAGCGTCTGGTGGACCAGGGTTTATTGAGGCGGTTCGCGTCGTGCTCTCCACCATCGGCCATTTTCGTGGGGCGTACCGTGGGGAAAAAATTGTCATCAGCAGTGACCAGGTATGGACTGTGAAGGGACGTTGCTATTTAACTGCCTCAACGTGCCAATCAAACAAAAGCTGGTTTCGCACCGTCAGGTGAACTTTATTTTGCGAAAGAAAGGGATAATACAAGCCTGCCGGATTCGCATTTTGTTGATCAATATCCGTGATCGCCCATGCGGTTGAAGGATACTTGATCGCCGACACTTTCTTCGGTGGCTCATCCGGTCCTTTAGTGGCGCGATAAAATGGACTTGAATAGGGGTATCCAAACGGGTGGGTCAAAATATCACTGGCGGAATTGGTTATTTCGTCATTCGCTAAATACGAAATGGGCCTCGACAACGAGTCCAAAGGTGTCCCGGCTGGCGGAGGACCATCGCGAAGACCGGCGGCGGGGCAAATCGCTATTTGCGCATCATGTGGTTCGGTCGAAGGTGCCGGCAATCCCAAGTAGGTTGTCAGATAATAAGGCAACCGTTCCGTTTCAGTATTGTAAATATCATAGACGCCGACCCAGGTCGGACCCGGCAATTGATCATCTTGGTCGTTGGCAAACATTTGGATGGCATAGCCAAGCTGCTTCAGATTGCTCGCGCATTTTGTCTGATAAGCCTTTTCTTTGCCTCTCGCCAAAGCCGACAACAACATCGCCGCGAGAATGGCAATGACGGCAATGACCGTGAGCAATTCGATCAGTGTAAAGGCTGGAAGGTTCCTTTTCGTTCCCACGCGAATGTTGCGAAATGACCGAGTCATGGCAATAAGCGCAGATTGGCAGTTTAAAAACGTCACCGCTGAAAATCCGGCGGCGAAAATTTCTGGTTCACGATGATGTTTAAGTGCGTTTCTGTCTGGATTGTTGTTGAACTGTTCGCTTCTTTCATTGCTTGCCATAATTCAGCTTTTTTTGCAGCGATTGCAGCAGGTGTAACTTCTTGATTCATTTTCGTCAGCAAATCCTTTGCTTCCCGTTCAAATTCCTTATCCAGAGTTGCATTGTCTGCTGCCATCCGCGTCGGGGCTTGCCGCATCGCCGCTTTCTGAGTCGTTTGACTCTGATAAAGAAGAAAATCGTGTTTGCCAATCCAGACTCTTCTTGTGAGATTGTTCTGCGTCCAAGAAATCACAAAACAATCAACGTCTCCAATTTTTTCGTCGTTTTGCCTTTCGACCTTAATTTGTGCCCCCATCGCGAAAACTTTTAAGGTTCCACCTAAATTGAAAAAAACGTTTGCAGCTCCTCTACCTGCAAGCGCCGCGCGTTGTAAAGCTGATTTCATGTCAGGCAATTCTTCAGTTTGTCCGCTCATTCCAAAATTATTCTCACCGAACATTGCGAAATCACCTTCTCCCGCTGACCAGACCGCGCCTCGTGTAGGAACTGCTGGAAATACAGTTTGCTCAAACTCGATTCGGTAGAAATTCGGTCGCTCCAATTTTATTTTGAAAGTTGTCACAATGTTGGTTTTCCCATTTCTCACAGAAATATATTTTCCGCTATCGCTGTAGCTTGTGAGGGAGGCGTAATTGTCCATTGCCTTTTGAGCGATTTCTTTTGGTGGCAAATTGTCACCCTCGCCAGCTTGCGAAAGTGCAATAGTCGCCGCACCGCCAGCCAGCAGAGCAGCTACGCCAACGGTCAGCGCGAATTTAATTTTCAACCACGTCATCATTTTCATAGTTCCTTTCACGAGGGTCAGGATTGAACCGGCGGCGATTGACCCTTTTGCCAGCGCCACGGCGGTTATGGATTTGGCCAGCGCCACCGGCGCAGCCTGAACGGAATTAGTGGAAATCGTTTCGGCCAGAATTGCCGTCGTAGAACTCACACCGCGCTTGCCAAAGAATTTCCGCAGCTTTTCCAGCGCCCGGCTCGTGCGCTTTTTCGCCGCGTCTTCGCTCACGCCCAAAATCGCGCCGACTTCCGCAAAAGTCTTGTTTTCAAAAAAGCGCAGCACGAGCGCGTCATGATCTTTCTTTCTTAATTTTTCCATCGCCGCGTCGAGCAGCGGCGCAATTTGCGTCCAAGTTTCGTCGTCGTCGGGTTCGTTCAAAGTGTTTTGCATGTGCGCCTCCTGTTCACGGCGTTGGCGGCGGCGTTGAATCGTCAGCGCGTTGGCGGTGGCGTAACCCGTCTTCCGCAGTTTGGAGTCAGAAAGAAGAATTTTTCCGGAGGGGGCGGGCATAAGTGTGAGCAAATCGAATGGTGCGAGAATGATCTGATGCGAAAAGGGACTTGTAGTGCCGAACAGGCCGTTGCGGGCTTGGGTTCGGGGAGTGCAGAATGGGGGCATGTATTTGCGACGGCAGCGTCGGACGATCAGAGGCGCGACGTATGAGTATTGGGCGCTGGTGGAATCGCGCCGAACGGCCAGTGGTCCCCGTCAGCACATTGTGGCTACCTTGGGCAAACTTCCGGGGCTGGATGAGCGAGTTCGTGTCGGATGGGAAACGGTCGATGAGTTGCTGGCGGGCCGGACCCCGGCCCGGCAGCTTGAATTGGGCGGTGCGGCTCAGTCCGAGAGGCCGCTGTGGCGCGAGGTGGAGGTGCGCGGGGTTCGAGTCGAGCGGGTGCGTGAATTTGGCGAAGTTTACCTGGCGCTCTCGCTCTGGCGCCGCCTGGGTCTGCATGAACTGTTGAACGAACTGATCCCTTCCGGTCGTGAGGAAGTTCCCTGGGAACGGATCGCCTGTCTGTTGACGGTCGCCCGGTTTTGTGCCCAACCGAGTGAGCTGGGCTTGGCCGAACGCTGGTATCAGCGCACGGCCTTGGAGGATTTGCTGGGAGTGGCGTGGGAGAAGATCAATGAGGATCGTCTGTATCGCGGCTTGGACGAGTTGCACGAGCGCAAGGAGCAACTGACGGCTCATTTGCTCAAACGTTACGAGAGCTGGTTTGGCGTGGGCTTTGAGTTTTTGCTTTACGACGTCACCAGCACGTTTTTCGAAGGCCAGGCGCTGGGCAACGCCAAGGCGGCCCGGGGTTACAGCCGGGACAACCGGCCGGACTGCAAACAAGTCTGCATCGGCCTGGTAGTCAGCCTGGAAGGGTTGCCGCTGGCCCATGAGGTCTTCGCGGGCAACCGCGCCGACGTGACGACGGTCGAGGAGATCATCACCGTGATGGAGGGAAAATACGGGCAAGCCAAACGGATCTGGGTCATGGACCGCGGCATGACCAGCGAGGAGAACATCGAGTTTTTGCGCGAACGCAAAGCCCAATACATCGTCGGCACGCCCAAAAGTCAGTTGCGCCGGTTCGAAGCCGCCCTCCTCGAAGACAAAGACTGGAAGCGGGTGCGCCCGGACGTCGAAGTCAAACTGCTGGCGCATCCGGATGGACAAGGCCAAGAACAGTTCGTGCTCTGCCGCAGTGAGGCTCGGCGGGAGAAGGAAAAGGCGATGCTGGCCCGTCAGGAACAGCGGTTGTGGCAAAAGCTTCTGGAAATCGACCAACGGCTTGAGAAACGACCGGCCCCTGCCGACCAGACCGAACGACGCGTCGGCCGGTGGCTGGGACGCTATCCGGCGGCCGACAAACTCTTCGAAGTGGAAGTCCGCTTAAACGAACAGCGGCAAGCCTGCGGATTAAGCGTGGCCTGTCTGGTGGATCGCAGTCAGTGGGCTCGCCAGGCGCACGGAGCCTATTTGCTGCGCACCAACTGCACCGAAGCGGACCCGGCCAAAGTATGGGAGTGGTATTTGCAGTTACAACAGGCGGAAGCGGCGTTCCGCTGCGCCAAGAGTGACCTGAGCTTGCGGCCGATCTTCCATCACAAGACCGAGCGGGTGGAGGCGCACCTCTTGGTCTGTTTTCTTTCACTGGCTCTGTGGCGGACGCTGGAGATGTGGATGCGGGGCAAGGGACTGGGCAACTGCGCCCGGCAGTTGGCCGGCGAGATCGCCACCGTCAAGTCGCTCAACGTCGTCTTGCCCGTCAAGACACCAGAAGGCATGAGCGAACTGCGTTTACGCACCGTAGCGCGACCGGAGCGAATGGTAGCTGAACTTTTGCAGCGATTGGATCTCCATCTACCCGAGCAAAGCCGGATCGTTCAAAAAGTCGTTGAAAATGTAGTGGCGAAAACGGGGGTTTAAAATGCCTAAACCCTTGCAAATCAGAGTCGCGTCTTTCCCAACTGCGGAAGATGGGGTAACGCGCGGTCCGGCAAAGCCAGCCGCTTAAAATCGTTTTGTCACCGAGCGAACCCGCCTTGTGCGCCAGAACGATGAACACCGCCTGCGTGATTTCCTCCGCCAAATCCGCGTCCCGCACTTGCCACAACGCCACGGAATAAACTAGGTTCACGTGACGCGAGACGAGCGCGGCAAACGCATCCTCGGAGCCGCTCCGGGCGTATTCGCGCAACAGGGCCAGGTCATCGTTCATGACTTCACTGGTATATTTACACCCGAAAGAAAAAGTGACAGAAAATTTTGGCCGCAGGCGAGCAAATGTGGATTCCAGCCGCGGCGAAAATTGAAGACAACATGGCTGTGGTCAGCAACCAGCGAGGCTTGGACCTCGACATCTGGTGCCTTTTCGGGGCATCTTCCAACAGTGCTGCGACCGAGCTTGAGTGCGTCGAGGCAGAGGTCGTCTTTCTGGCCCGGCAGAAGTTCAAGCAGTGGCCAGAGTTTCAAACTGAGATTCACTTCCACCGCTCCAGGCAATTCCACCGCGATGCGGCTGATCGCATTCTCCAGCACCTTATCGCAAACGCCTAAACGGCACGACCCAAGGCAGCTCGCCCATTGGCCCGGACGCCAGCCAGTGCCAGCCTGAACCGCTTTTCCGGCAGTGGCAGGCAAACCGAGGACGACCAGCCCACAGGTTGACAGTTGAGGCAACCGGCGCAGATTTAAGGTGTTGAACAAAGAGAGAGATTGACTGTATGAAAACGAGCTTTTTTCAAAGGCCGATTCTGGCCGTGGGCATTGCTGCCGCCCTGACCCGCGCGGCGGGAAGCCTTCCGGCACAGGATGCCACCGGAGCGCAAACCACCATTGCCAGCCAGGCTGCGCCGCAACTGTCTTCCGTCGCAGGACAAGTCCTTCAGCTTTCCAAAGCGAACGTCGGTGAGGCCACCATCGTCGCCTTTGTCGAGAATTCACAGGGCGACTGCGACTTGGACGCGGCCCAGATCATTTATCTGAAACGGCAGGGCGTTTCCGACAACGTCATCAGCGCCATGATCAAGCGGGGCAACCGTCCTAGTGCCAACCCACCGGTGGGGACCGAGACCGTGACGCGAACCTACAGCATAGCCCGGTCGCCCAAGGGGGCGAGTGAGGCGACCGCCGAATCGCCGACGAACTGCACCGTGACGACGACCGCGACCGTTGCGCCCGCGCCGGTCTATTATTATCCGTATCCTTACTACCCGTATTATTACCCATATTACGGCTATTGGTGGCCGCCGGTTGCGATCTCCTTTGGGTGGGGTGGTCGGTGGGGCGGGGGCTGGCACGGTGGCTTCCATCATTGAGTTAAGCATCTGAATTCTTTGAGCCAACCCGTGGCGACAGGGTTGGGCGGCCAAGAGCTACGGACTGGCGAGCGTGCGTTATCCCGTGCTGGAAGTCATCGCGGCGGTTGGGCCGTTCGTCCAGCCCGCTGCGGCTCGCAAATAGTGGTTGTCGGGCGGTTCGAGCGGTTTCATGTGATGATTTTACCGGCTGGACGCGCTCCGGCACGTCATTTTTCGGATGGTTCACCAGCGGGGAAAGGCGGTAACACTTCATATCTTCTGCCGCCGGATACCAGCCAGCCAGCCAATGAACTTTTGGCTGACAACCCCTGTCAAATCCTTGTGGTCGGGAACGGTTCGAGCCGCATTTGACAGTCGAAGCCGTTCATACGAGAGTGCCTTGTAATGGGGTGAATTATGAAAGCGCGGCATTTTCCCAAAAGGCTGGCGGTGGCAGCGGCAGCCGGTCTGGCTTTGGCGGCGTCAACGGCGCTGGCACAGGATTCATCTGCTCCAAACCCGGTGCAACCGGCAGCGGTCAACGCGCCCGTGCCGCAACTGGCTTACGGCGTGTCGGGCATCCTGAAACTGGCACAGGCCAAAGTCAGCGATGACACGATTATGGCTTACATCAAGAGTTCCGGGAACAGCTACGGTTTGAACGCGGATCAGATCATTTACCTGCGGCAACAGGGCATTTCCGATGCAGTCATCACGGCCATGTTGAATCAGCCCAAGCCGGGGGTCGCCCCGGCAATGGTGCCCATGCCGACAACCCCCGCGCCCCAACCAGTGGCTACAGCGGCCTACGCGCAACCTGCGGAACCTTATGTCGGAACCGAGCCGACGACGTATTACGATGACGAGCCGTATTACTATCCGGTTTATAGTTCTTCTTACTGGCCTTGTCCGGTGGTCGTATCCTGCGGTTGGGGCGGATACTGGTATGGCGGTTGGCACGGTGGCGGTTATTATCGCGGCGGCGGCGCTTGGCGTGGTGGGAGTGCTTGGCATGGCGGAGGCGGCTGGCATGGAGGGGGCGTCGTGCATGGCGGTGGCGGTGGCTGGCATGGGGGCGGACACGCAGGCGGGCGGCGATGATGGCCGACGTGGAGGAGCTTCAGGATTTTATGGCAAACCGGAGGGAGGGGTCAGAGCAGACCGGCCAGATTGAGTGGTTGTGAGGAATTTCCAGCGCAGGAGCCAGCACCGGTTGGCGCTTTTGGGTTCCGCCTTCGCGGTTGACATGACCGGCCCGGCGCGGCTGAGTTCTATCGTCAGACCCGAATCATTACAATGAATGCGACTGGAATCATCGACTTGGCCTGCCACCGTTCGGTTGCGGAGACCGTTGGGCGGCTCGAATCGCTGCTGACATCCAAAGGCATGACGGTTTTTTCGCGCATCGATCAAGCCGCAGAAGCCGAGGCTGCTGGTTTGGCGATGCGCCCCATGGTGCTTTTAATTTTTGGCGACCCGAAAGCTGGCACCCCGCTGATGAGCCGGTATCCTTCCATCGCCATTGATCTGCCGCTCAAAGCGTTGGTCTGGGAATCGGCGGAAGGCAAAGTCTGGTTAAGCTACAACAGCCCCGAATTTTTGCGGCAGCGCCATGGCCTTGAGACGCTGCCATTTGGCGCGGTTGGCAATCTGCTTCAAGCAGCGACGCAATAGGTGTCAGCGTAAACATCGGCTGGAAAGTTAATTCACCGGAGCCAGCGCCGGTTGGCCGCTTTTCAGTTCCGCCTTCGCTGTTGTGACCAACAGTCAACCGATAGACAGGCTTGACTTCGCAGGGACGCGGAGATTCACTGGCCGACCAGAAACACTTTGACATTTATGGCCTCCCCCAAAACACGCCCATCTGTGAGCTACAGCTTCGTCATGCGGCTGACCTATCCCAACCGCATTGGCATGTTCGCCAAGCTCACCCACATCATCGGGCGGCAGCGCGGCGACCTCGGCGCGGTGGACATTGTGAATCCCGACGCCAAACGCATGACGCGCGATGTCACCGTGCGGGCACGCGACCATGAGCACATGGAGGCCATCGTACAGGCCATCCGTAAGCTGAAGGAAGTCACCGTCGCCAACGTCTCGGACCAGGTGTTTCTCCTGCATCTGGGCGGGAAAATTTCGGTTCAGAACAAGGTGCCGCTGACAACGCGGGACACGCTTTCGATGGCTTACACGCCCGGCGTGGCGCGGGTGTGTTCCGCCATTGCGGAGCAGCACGCCAAAGCGTGGCAACTGACGATCAAAGGCAATTCCGTCGCCGTGGTCAGTGACGGTTCGGCGGTACTGGGCCTGGGCAACATCGGCCCGGAAGCCGCGATGCCGGTCATGGAGGGCAAGGCCATGTTGTTCAAGGAATTTGCTGGCATTGACGCCTACCCGATCTGCCTGCGCACGCAGGAGACCGAGGAAATCATCAATGCCGTCGCCCATCTCTCGGTGGGTTTTGGCGGCATCAACCTCGAAGACATCTCCGCGCCGCGCTGCTTTGAAATCGAGCAACGCCTGCAAGAACGGCTGGACATTCCCGTCTTTCACGATGACCAGCACGGTACAGCGGTGGTGGTGCTGGCGGCACTATTGAACGCCTCGCGCCTGGCGGGCCGCAAACTCGCCGGGCTGCGGATCGTGATTCTCGGAGCGGGCGCGGCGGGAACAGCCATCGCCGCGATGTTGCAACAGGCGGGGGTGAAAGACATCGTGGTCTGTGACCGGAAGGGAATTCTCAACGGTCGCACGCGAACCGATTTGAATGAAGCGAAAGCGCGACTCGCGGCAGCCACGAATCCGCGTGGCTTGAGCGGTGCGGTCGAGGATGCGTTGCGGAAGGCAGATGTTTTGATTGGCGTCTCCGGGCCGGGACTGATTACGGCGAAGTCACTCCGGCTCATGGCGGCGCAGGCCGATTGTTTTTGCGCTGGCCAATCCCGTCCCGGAAATCATGCCGGAAGAAGCCGCTACGAAAGCGTGGATTATAGCGACCGGTCGGAGTGACTATCCCAATCAGATCAACAATGTGCTGGCGTTTCCGGGAATTTTCCGGGGCGCATTGAACGTGCGTGCCCGCCGCATCAATGAGCCGATGAAACTTGCCGCAGCGCACGCCATTGCGGGATGCATTTCGCGCCGGGAATTAAGCCCTGAATACATCGTGCCCAGTGTCTTCAACCGTGCGGTGGCGCAGCGCGTCGCCACCGCCGTCACTGAAGCCGCGATCAAGACCAGGGTGGCCCGGAAAGGGCGGCCACGCCGCTGAACCTGCTTCACGATGGCTGCTTCCGTTCCGTGTTCGCGGTTGACATCACCGGCTCGGCGTGGCTCAGTGCTTGGTCGTTGGGCGGCATGAGAGCGTTGCGCAAAAATTCAGGTCTAATTTGATATGATCAAGAAAACGTTGTTCGCGTGGCTGTTGCTGGTTGCCGCAGTTGCCCAAGCGCGTCCATTAAGTCCGCCGATGGTAAACCCGAACAACCACCATTCCTATCTGCTCCTCGATACAGCCACGTGGAATGATTCTGAAGCCGAGGCGGTTGCGCTTGGCGGGCATCTGGCCACAATTCGCAATCAAGCGGAAGATGACTGGGTTCTTCATACATTTGGCAGCTACGGTGGCCAACAACGTCTTTTGTGGATCGGTTTGAGCGACATCGCCAAAAAGTTTCATTTCAGTTGGAGCAGCGGCGAATCGTCATCCTACACGTGTTGGGCACCGGGTGAACCTAATAACGCTCATGGTAGTGAAGATTACGTTGCCATTTATTATCCAAACTACAGAAATCCCGGAAAATGGAATGATTGGCATGACCGCATCAAGTCTCCCCGTGGCCTGCCGATGAACGGCGTCGTGGAAATTGTTCCGGTCGATGAAATCATTTCGGGCCAAAGTGCGACTCCACCCGCCACCGTGACAATAAATCCCATGCTGGTGATCACCAATGACAGCGGCAGCATAAAATTGCAGTGGCCGATGTCTGCATCGGGTTACATGTTGGAATCCACCATGAATCTGACGCAGCCGTTCACCATGTTCGGCTACTCCGAGACGACCAATACTGAACTGGGCGTGATCTCGGTGACCATTACGAATCCCGGCGCACAGATGTTTTTCCGTTTGCACAAATCACAATGATGCTGACAGAGCACCGGAGCCAGCGCCAGTTGTGCGGTCAGTTCCGCATTCGCGGTTGGGGTCATGGAATGACTTACGGGAGTATCTTCCAAGAATTCCCGTCTAACGGGCTATGAACATGAAGACGCTGTGGGGTATGCCAACGGCACTTAACCTCGCTCGAATTTGTGTTGTGGTGATCGCGGCAGTTGCCTTGCAGGCGCGTTCCGCCGAAGGGACAGAAATGAAAACACTCGTCGAAGGCAATACCGCCTTTGCGCTCCAACTTTACGGAAAGCTGCGCTCAGCCGAGGGCAATCTGGCGCTTTCGCCCTACAGCATCTCGTCGGCGCTGGCGATGACCTGTGCCGGGGCACGCGGCCAAACCGCCCAACAGATGGAGCAGGCGCTCCATTTCGAGCAAAGCAAGACCGACCTGCACGCCCTTTTTGGTCGGCTCGACAAGGCTCTGAAGGCAGCGCAAGGGAGCAACGAACTCAACATCGCCAATTCACTCTGGCCACAGAAGAAGTACCCATTCCGGCAGGAATTCTTGAATCTGCTAAGGAAGGATTACGGCGCGACGGTCACCCCGCTGAATTACGAACGGGAAGCCGAACTGGCGCGGGCGACGATCAACCAGTGGGTGGACGACAAAACGCGGCACAAGATCACCGAGATCATCGGGCCGAGAGTGCTCGACGAATTGACGCGCATGGTGCTGGTCAACGCGATTTATTTCAAGGGCACTTGGGCGACACCGTTTCCTGAATCTGCGACGCAACCCGACAAGTTTTACGCCAAACCCGACACGACCATTACCGTGCCGTTCATGCACAAGGGCGGCCAATTCAGCTACGGCGAGAACGATCAGTTGCAACTCCTCGCCCTCCCGTATGTCGGGCGGCAGCTTGAAATGATTATCCTGCTGCCGCGCAGCCGAGATGGAATTGGGCAACTGGAAAAGGGCCTGACCACAGCCAGCCTGTCAGCTTGGACATCGGGGATGCGGAATCAGCAAGTCGAAGTGGCGCTGCCGAAATTCAAAATGTCCAGCGGTTTCAATCTGGCAAAGGCGCTCGCGGCTTTGGGCGTGAAGGACGCATTTGATTCTGAAAGGGCGGATTTTTCAGGCATGGATGGCAGACCACACTGGCTTTACCTCAGCGCCGTGCTGCACAAGGCGTACATCGACGTAAACGAGAAAGGAACGGAAGCCGCCGCTGCCACTGCCGTTGTGATGGAAGCACGCGGGGTTGCACCCCCTGCGGAACCGCCACGGGAGTTCCGGGCCGATCACCCATTCCTTTTCCTGATCCGTGACTCAACGACCGGCTCCATTCTGTTCATGGGTCGCGTCTCCCACCCCGGAAGTGACTGAGAGTTTGGGGTCAAAACCGCCACGGTTATCGAGAGCCGCAGCCGTGCGCTTGACATCATCGGCCCTGTGTGGCTCAGTGCTTAGTTATTAGCCGCTTCCCCATGCACTTAGTGATATTTGACATCGACGGCACTCTCACGGAGACCGTAAAGGTCGATGAGGAATGTTTTGTGCGTTCATTGGCTGAAGTGTGCGGCTTCAGTGATGTTGAGACTGATTGGTCGCGCTACCAGCACACGACGGATTCCGGTATTTTCCACGAGATTCATGAAGCTCGCACAGGACGATCTCCATCGGCTGTCGAGGTTTCACGTTTTCACCAGCACTTCGTTGATCTGCTTGCGCAGGCTTCATCCGAATCTGCGTTTGCCCCCATCGTAGGAGCGCCACAGTTGCTTTCTGGCCTGGCTGGCAGTGCGGAGCATCGGGTTTCTCTGGCCACCGGAGGCTGGCGTGATTCTGCCCGCCTCAAGATGGCAAGCGCCGGGATGTGCTTTGACGACCACCCGGCAGCATCGGCAGACGACGCACTCGACAGAGAGTCCATTATGAGACTCTCCATGCAGAGAGCAGTTGAACGGTATGGAGGGCCGTTTGCCTGCACCGTTTATGTCGGGGACGGAGTTTGGGATGCTCGCGCATGTTGCGTACTGGGCATTCCGTTCATTGGCATTGGTTCAGGTGCCCGCGCAGCCCGACTTGCTTCAGAGGGTGCAATTCGAGTGTTTCAGGATTTTTCCGACAAAGATTTATTTTTGGAGAGTTTGGGTGAACTTACACAAGTAGAGACCTCTGAAAAAGGCCATGTTGGTTGTTTGATTTGATGTCATTGCCCCTGATCAACGGAATATTTGTTCGGCGAGACTCCGCCATCGGCGGTTCCATCCCCCACGATCGGCGGTTTTGTCCGCTGGACTGCCGTTCTGAGTTGTTTGATTCATGCTCCGGTCAAAGTCGCCAGCCGTTTGAGGTTCCAACAGACGCATTTAAACTCCAGTTCCAACCGGTTGGGGTCCCGCCCTACATACCGCACCCGCCGGTAACCCGTGCAGCGTTTCCACCAGCCAAAGATTCTTTCGATCCCGCACCGCAGTCGGCTCAACAGCTGGTTGACCCGCACCGTCGCGTCCCGCAGTTTTTCCCCACGGCTGGGCTTGCGCAAAATCCCGTTGGCGATGCCGTGCTCACCGCACCATTGGCTGCGGGCTTCACTCCAGTAAGCCTTGTCCGCCACCACCATTTCCTCGTCGCCTTGGACCACCGTTTCAAACTCCCGGCTGTCATGCACGTTGGCGGCCGTCAGCGTGACCTGTCGGATCAGTGTGTGCGTTTCATCCGCCGCGACATGTGCTTTGTAGCCATAGTGCGGCTGGCCTCGCTTCACGGTGTAGCCCGCATCGCTATCACCGCCAGCTTTGTCCTCCTTGGTCGGGGCGCGACGAGCCGCCTGCAACAGCGTCGCGTCCACCAGCGTGCAGGTTTTGAGGAGGAAGCCCTTTTGTTCCAGTTGCCGGTTGACCAGCACCAGCAGCTCTTCCTGCAAGCCATGTTCGACCAGCCGTTGCCGGAAGCGGACCAGCGTTGTTTCGTCGGGCACCTTGTCCTGCAAACCCAAACCCACAAACCGCCGCCAACTCAACCGGTCGGCCACCAGTTCCTCGCACTGCGGGTCCGAGAGGCCATAGCAATGTTGCAGCAAACTCATTTTGAAGAGGGCCAGCGGCGGACAGGGTGGGCGTCCGGTCGTCGCCGGATACATCGCCTGCAATGCCTTTTCGATGGGCTGCCAATCCAGCGTGCGGTCGAGCCGTTCGAGAAAATCGTTGCCAGGAGTCGTGATCATCAAGCTGTCCAGCAGCCCCATTTGTGCGTTGGTCGTCGTTTGCATATTCCTCTGACGCACAGTCAAATCGTCCGTTCAAAAGAGTTTTGCAGAGGTCTCAAGTAGTCTAACCAGTGCGCTCCAGCGAACCGCCGCCATGCTGCTCCGCCCGGTGCGGGGTGGCAAACGTGCTCCCGCCATTGTCTATGCGATTGATTCTCGTAGATAAAGGGAAGGAATTCTGCGATGTCCTTCGCTGGCAGTTCCGATCTCATCCAGAGGTTGAGATTGTGTGTGGGCGATTTGAGGATTTGCCAGCCTTTGATTGCGTAATCACCGCTGGCAATTCGTTCGGATTGATGGATGCCGGTATGGACTTGGCCGTGGTTCGTTTTTTTGGACGCCAAGTCATGGAACTTATCCAGAAGCAAATCCTCGACGATTATCTCGGAGAGCAGCCTGTCGGCACCTGCATTATCGTGCCCACCGGCCATGCGTCGCATCCATTTGTGGCACACGCTCCGACCATGCGCGTGCCGATGAACATCCAAGGCACAGACCACGTTTATCTCGCCATGTGGGCAACTCTCACCGCCGTCCATCGCCATAATTGTTCCGAATCGCGGAAGATAGATTCGATAGCCTGTCCTGGACTCGGCACTGGCACGGGCGGCATGGATGCTTTCGAGGCAGCACTCCAATTGTGTTTAGCCTATGAGCACTATTGCCGTCCACCGCAGTATATCAATCCGTCGTTAGCACAGGAGCGCCATGAGAAGATACATTACGGGGGCCGTTGGGGATTCAATCATCCGCGTACGACCGGCACCTAACCAGATTGGTGGAGCCATCGCCGATTGGCGCTTTTCAGTTCCGCATTCGCGGTTGACATCGTGGTTCCGGCGTGTCCCTCTTTATCAATTGAACTGCACATGAACACGGCGAATTGTCGGGTGCATTCTGGGATGCCCAATATAGATTGAACCACCCAAAACTGCCGCTACAAGATTGTTACCATCGGCTGATGCCTTGACCGAATACCAAGAGCTTTCAGGTGCCAATGCCTGAACCCACGTAGCCCCTGAATCAACGGAGGTAAAAATTGGGCCAATATCGGGTGGCAAACCGCCAGCTACTGCCACCAGGTTCCTGCCATCTGCCGAACAGGCCACGGAAGACCAAGTATTGCTTGGCGCGTCCGTTAATTCCCAATTGATGCCGAAATCTTCTGAAACGTAGATTCCGCCCCCAAGCGCATCACAAGCCACCAACCTGTTCCCTCCCACCGAAGCAGCCACGGAACTCCAATTCCCAACCGGAGCACCGGTAGCAATCCAATCAACTCCCGAATTGGTTGAAGTAAAAATTGTGCCACCCAGTGTGGCGACGACCAATTTTGTTCCGTCAGCGGAACCGGCGATGCTTCTGGAAAAACCAAAACTTTGGTAGTTGTCTGAGTTGGCAATGCTGTTTGACATCCATGTGGCTCCAGAATTCGTGGATATGTAAGCCAAGGAGTCATAAAAATCCACCGCCGCCAGCTTGCGTCCATCCGACGATGAAGCCACCGAAACCCAAGTATCACCGGGCGGCAACTGAGCCAAATTCCAATTGCGACCCTCATTGCTCGATGTATAAATACCCCCATCGCCAACCGCCACCAATTTGCGTCCATTCGCAGAAGAAGCCACTGCTTCCCAACCTTCAACCGGCGCACTGGTCAAGTCCCAACTCAAGCAGTGATTTTTGGAAACATAAATGCCCCCACCATTAGCGACCGCCACCAATTTGTTTCCATCCGCTGACGAGGCAAGGCCAGCCCAATTTTTGATCGGTGCGCTGGTCGGCTCCCAAGCTTGGGCAAACGCGGAATTTGCGCCGCTCCAACCAGCCGCAATCAGCAGCAGGATTTTAACGCATCTTATTTGCCGACTCGTTGGCTTTGAACTTTTCACAGCACTCTCGATTTACTCACCATTCCAAAATCCCGTCAATCCACCGATTTTGCTTATTGATTGGCTAATTAAAGCGATTTGTTTGCCGCAAAATCCGAGCCGATCTTCATTGCGAGGGCTTGGTTACCATGACGCACAGATCACCGGTGCCACGAGCCGCTGCGCCTACAGTCCGTGTACTTCATACTGGAACGGGGTTTGCTGCAAACGGCGTCGCTTGCCGGAAAACTTCGCTGTTCGTTCCGGTATCCGGCACAGGGGTTTTGCCCGTGGCGCAATTTGGACAGCGCCCCCACAGTTGGTTGCGTCGCACTTCTGAGCGCCTGGGTGAAGGCGTGAAAACCTCGTCACCAAGGGGGCCGGATGAAAGTCCGGCCCCCGTACTTTGGAGTTTGCCTGGTTGAATCCCGTGCTGCCTGTGCCATCCACGATTCCAGGATAGGGAGCCATTTGAAATTGATTTCGCAAGAGGTTATATTAACGCATCGTGAATAGTCGTCTGTTTGAGACATTCTGCGGAATGATTGACAGCCTTCCCCCGAAGGCGGTGCTGAAGGCCGCCGCGAGGGAGCGGCTCATGCTGGAAGAGGATTTGGCACAAGGACGAACGCTGCCAAGCGAGGACACAGACTCGATTCTGACCTTTTGCAGATTTCTTGCAGGCGCGGTAGTTGGCAGCATGGTCTGGCCCCGCACCATGCCGATGGAGCACTGGACATTCTACGTCCAGACCGTGGGGCGGCTGGTCGCGGCGGAGGAATTGCCCCGTAAGGTGAAGGACGATATGGAAGCCGCCTTCCACGATGTCTTGTGCTGCCTCACGGCCTGAAACGCGCCGATCACCACCGCCAGTCCAAAAACAAATCCACCGGCTCAAACAGCCAGGTCCAGCGCAGCCAATCCCGTATCCCCGTGATTGACCGGGCCGTCGGAATTCGATTGAATGCCACTGATGCGCATCGAGACGCTCAAAATGTTTTGTGCTTTAGCCGACACCCAGAGTTTCACCAAGGCTGCCCAGATCAGCGGCGTCACCCAATCCGCCATGAGCCAGCAGGTCAGTTCGCTCGAACGGCAGTTCAAATCGCTCCTGATCGAGCGGAGCAGGAAAGAGTTTCGCCTCACGCGGGAAGGCCAGGTGCTTCACGAACACGGCAAACAGATCGTCCAGCTCCAGGCATCGCTGTTGAGCAAGATGGACGAAATCAAGCACGTCGTCTCCGGCACAATCCACGTGGCGACGATTTACAGCATCGGCCTCCATGATTTGCAGAGGCACATCCAACGGTTGGTGGAGCAATATCCCACCGTGAACGTCCAGGTCGAGTATTGCCAGGCCAACGAAGTTTACGAGGATGTGTTGACCGGCACAGCGGACCTGGGTTTGGTCGCCTACCCCGAAAAGAAACCGGAACTGGTTATCGTCCCGCTCGGCCAGGACCTGTTGGTATTCGCCTGCCACCCGCAGCATCCCTTGGCGGGACAGAAATCCATCAGCCTCAAATCCTTGGCCGGTCAGAAGCTGATTGGTTTTGAGCCGGGCCTGCCAACCCGCAAGGCGCTGGACAGGATTTTGAGGAGACACCAAGTGGCCGTGACCTACGCGATGGAATTTGACAATGTGGAAACGATCAAACAGGCGGTGGAGCTTGATGCCGGGGTGGCGATTCTGCCCCAGAGCACGATCCGGCAGGAAGTGGCCAAGCAAACGCTGGCGGCGCTGCCGATTGCGGAGGGCAACTTTTATCGTCCGGTGGCCGCCATTCACAAAAAGCACAAGGTGCTTTCGCTGGCCATGAAACAGCTCCTGACATTGTTCAAGTCGCAGCGTCACTGATTGGGCGTGACCATGGCAACGGTAACCACCCCTGATGCCACAGGTATTCCTGCCGGAAGGAATCATTTGCCCAACGCCGTTGCCACCGCCTCTTTAATCTTTGGCCCCCGCAGGTCGGTGGCCAACACTTTGCCATCCGGGCCAATCAGGAAAATGGCCGGGATGCCATAGACCCCATAGTTTTGCGTCACCTTATCCTTTGACCAATCACCGAGAAAACCCTGTATCCACGCCATGCCCTGATTCCGGGCAAACTTCTTTGGCGCTTCACGTTCAGCATCAAGACTTAAACTGATCATGACGAAACGTTCGTCTTTACCGAAGGCGTCATAGGTCGCCTGCAAGTTTGGGGTTTCGGCCACGCAGGGTCCGCACCACGTGGCCCAGAAATCCAGCAGCACATATTTGCCGCCAAAATCGGAAAGTTTGAGCGGCTGGCCGTCCAGAGTGCTGCTGGTGAAATCGGGGGCGGTGTCGCCGGGCTTCAGGTTCACAACGGCTTTGAGAATTACTTTGCCGATGTCAAAAGGCGCATCCCCGGCATCCGGTCCAGCCTGGGGAACCAAAAACTGCTGATTCATTTCGGCCACTTCCTTCCCATGGTGTGGCAGCCAGCCGCTCACACGATTTGTGCCCGGCTCGACCATTTCCGCGATGAAAGAGCCGTCGGCGTGAATCATCACCGGACGGCCACCAGCGACGGCGGCGATGCGTTGGCGACCGAGGTCGGAAGCATACCATTCCTGCCACCATTTGGGTCGTTTCTGGGCATTGTCAAACTCCTTGGGCACCATGGGCCGCGCCAGTTTCCTCCAATCCACCACGGGGTCGAGGCCGCGATAAAGAGATTTATCCAGTGACTTGAGATCAACGTAACTGGCCACCCCTTCACCCAATTCGATTTGACCGACAACCATTCGCCCCTGGGTCGCAATCTCAACCCGCCTGGTTTCGCCGGGTTTGATTGCCCCCACCCAATGAACCGGAGATTGAAATTCTGGATGGTTGGTTACGGCTCCGAGCCAGGGTTCGACATCATCGACCCAGATGCCCACCGGTGGAACCCGCGTGAAAATAAAATGGCCTTCGGCATCCGTGGTGACTTTCTCATCCATATCAATCCGGTTGGCCGCGTCCAGGTCGATGCTCCAACCGGTGGCCAGATCAAGGCAAAGACGATGATTGGCCAGCGGATGGCCTCGGTTTATTCTAACGCCTTCAATGCGGCCCCAGAGCTGTAAGACCAGGACGGCGTTATTCGTGAGGTCACGGCTCTGCGCCAAACAGAAACCTCGGTCGTCGGCCACCATCACGGCGAGATTGTTGCCGCTCAACCAAAGTTTAACCCGTCCTTCCGCATCGGTTTGTAACCGTTCACTGCCGCCTTCGATGGTTGTGCCTTTCAGAACCGCATTCGTCTCCGGGCCAACGCCGACCACCGCTACATCGGGCAGCGGCTTGCCATCAGCAGTTTGAACCTGGATCGTGACTGTCCGGTTTGCCTGCCAGGCCCTCGCTGGCTGCGCAGCCGCTTGTCTTTGTTGCGGTTCGTTGGTTTGTTGCGGCTGCGCTGCTGGCTGTGGAGCTGCGCCGGTATCCAACGGATTTGCTCCTGAAGCCGGGGCCACAATGACCCGCGCAATCACGGGCTTGGCCTGTAAATTTGCCGCCATCATCGCCACGGCAAGAACGAGCATTTCAGTTTTCATGGTTTTGCCCCGGAAACTTTTTGAACGACCATCCGGTTTGTATGCCCGGCGCGTGAAACTGCCAAGACCTTTTTTGGAAATGATTTTCAGTTTTATTGGAAAAACGTCACATCAAGAGGCGTATAAAATCTTGGCCTTAAAAAGCCCTGTGAAGCGCGGATGAAATGTGAGACATCGCAGGGTCCGTTTTTCTGGAAAATCCGCACTGGCAAACTGGCCTTGGCATACTTCTTTCCACTTGCGGAAAGTTGACCGCAAATAAGACGCTGCCAACGACCCGGCGTTCGGGTTTCTCAGTTCAGATGCCGTGGCCGACCGAGAACGCCTGTCCGACCATCTCACCGACCCCATAGTAAGCCTGGGTATCCGGCGTGAACGTCAAGGGTCGGACCCGCTTGATGTCCAGCAAACCGCCGCTGGCCAGCACAGAGTCTTCCGCCTTCACATCTATGACCTCGCCCACAAACTGCGTGTGCAACCCAAGTTCGATCACCTGGGCCAGCCTGCATTCTACCACCAGCGGAAACTCCTGCACATACGGCGCATCGACCAGGTCGCTTTTCACCGGCGTCAGTTTGGTGGCCTTGAACTTGTCCACGTCCCTGCCGGAGACCAGCCCGAAATAATCCACCTGTTTGACGTAATCCGCCGATGGGATGCTGATGGTGAACGCCTTTCGTGTCAAAATGTTGCCGTGGGTGTAGGTCGCCCTGCGCAGCGACACCGCTACGCACGGCGGCTGAGAACAACAAATGCCGCCCCAGGCAGCGGTCATCACATTGGGTTTGCCCGCTTTGTCGTAGGTTCCGACCACAAACACGGGCGTCGGGTAAACTAGGGTTTTCGCGCCGAGGGACATTTTCATAAGGGACACCATCATAAACCCGACTCCAACCGCATCCAAGCCCGGAAGATGTGTGCCGCCAGCCGGAAAACTCCTGTCAACCGCACGACCAGCACCATACTGCTGTAGATCAAGCTCCCAGTGTGAGTCTGCACGGCGGCCGTCGTGCCGCTTCGACTGTTCACCCGTTGGCGGAAGTCCGACGACCCGTCAGAAGGAGCAGCCGACCTCGCGGCCGGCCACCGAGGCAAAATTCCCCGCTGGAGTGATGATCAACTCCGACGCTTTCCGCTGGAAGTTGCCGTCGCGCGTGCCGGGGTACTTCACCGGCAGCGGAGTCAGGTGAAAACCGGAATACAACCTGCGTATTTCTGGACAGTCGTCGTAACTCAGCACCCAATTTTCAGCAGACTGTAGCTCGTCGGCAAGAAGCGCGTGCTCAAAGGGCGTCATGGAACAGCGGTACAGCAACTTGCCCTTCTGGTAATATGGGGGATCGATGTACATTGGCGCATCACGGTGTAACCGGACGAACTGAGTGCCATCCATGTACGAAACGAGTAAGCGCCCTCCAAGCAGGCGGTGGGCGTGCTGAACCGCTCCGATGACCGACGCGGCGTTGTACCGGCTGTGAATCTTCATTTCGCCTGTTTGATGACGCCCGCCGAGCGGGCCACCAGTCAGGTAACCCGAAAAACTGCACCGGTTAAGAATCACGGCTGCAAAGGCGCGGTCGATCAGAGTCTTCGGCGAACAGCTCCGCAGCTTGTCATACAAAGTCAGCGTTGGAACCACATCGAGCTTTTCGCAGAGTTGATCAACGTCGCTGTCGCTGGATGCAATTACGTCCCAAAACGCCGCCATGAGCGGATCGAAATCATTCACAAAAAGCTCTACATTCGGGTGTCGCGCCGCCACGTCCAACAACGTTGAGCCGCCGCCAACGAACGGTTCGGCGTAACTGTCGCTGCGGTCGAGAAAATGGTCGAAATATGGGCGCAGCACGTTGAGCATTCGTGTTTTTGCGCCTGGATAGCGGAAAATCTGTTTTGCCATCCCAGGCAGAACAAATTTTTCCGACGATGTTGGTTATCGCCCGTCTAACTGGCGGAAAAAGTTTACAATTATTTCTCGGCCCACCTTCCGGCCGACATCGGAACGTCCATCCGCGCCCTTACCGGATGCCTGATGTGGATCGGCAATCCCTGCGTGCAATTCTAAATGCCAGCCAAGCGGGCTGCTGTCGTCCACAATCGATTGTGGACGACAGCCTATAGGTGCTCGCAATACAATTCGGGTTCACGTCGCCGATCCAAATTGTTCGAGCATCTTGACCAAAGATCGTCGCAATTTTTCTATCTGTAGCGCATCCGCTTTTTCCTGCGCCAATTCCTTGTTGAACAGTTCGCGGTCGATCACCGCGTCAATGGCATCCCGAACCAAGCCCTGAAGCGTGCGGGGCGGAATTGCTTCGAGTTCAAACACGTTCGACCCGTGTTTGGCGACGAACTTAGCATAATTGGTCGAGGTTTCTTTTGCCAACATCTGTGGTGGTAGTTTGAACCGCTGGACCTGTTCGGCGGTGAGCGCAACTTTGATCGGCCACACCGTGCTGATTTCAAAATCATCGCGCATCGACCGGGCAAAACTGTGGGCAATTTCCTCGCCGTCCGGGTCGAAGTCCGAAACGATTAAAACGATCAGTTTCTCCTTGCCGGATGCCTTGAATCGTTCCGCCATCTTATGGCGCGGCGGCAATGAACAAAAGCCACGCCCAGAAGTCATGGGGATGCAGTATTGCATCGCCACCTCCTTGACAATGTTGGCGACGGTGTTCTTCTCGACCAGGATTTCGATGTGGTTCGGTTGGCTCTGCATCAGGTTTCGCCAGTAGCCGGTGAGCAAGTCGTCCAGCTCTGACCGGATGAAACCGCGAACATCCGGCCACGTGTCCCACGTGACGACGGGGCGCGTTTCGTCCGCAATAGCCTCCATCGGGATCAGTTCTTCCAGCCTGGCGCGGGTCAGCAGGTCCACCAGGGACTTATAGCTGGCGCGGTCATTCCGATAAACCGAGCCGGGCTTGCTGGAATGGCGCAGTGGCGGATCATTCAATAACGGGTAATGAATCTGCCGATCCGAAAGCGGCAGGAAGTCCTTGTTAGCCTTCAGCACGGCGAGAACCGCGTCCAGAAATGCGTCTTTCGCCTTGGAAATCGTGGCCCGGCTTTTGGCCGCGCCAAGGTCCAAACTTTCAACTTTGACTTTCGCCCGTTTGGCCCGCTGCTCAATCAGACTCTGGTAGGCGTCGTCTGGATTGAGCGTAATGATCTCCTCCCGCAACTTTTCATCGAACGATTTTTCCCGCTGGCGGTTGTATTCGCGCAGCAGACGCAGGAACCGGTCGGGATCGTCGCTGCGCCTGAATGGTTCGACCCGGCAGGGCACAGATTTCAACCCGGCAAGCTCTGCGGCGACGAAGCGGCGATGGCCGGACAGGATGAAGCCGTCCAGCGTTACGACCAGCGGCTCGACGATGCCGTGTTCGTTTATGCTGCCCGCCAGCGCGACGATTTCCGGGTCGTCCTCGCGCACCGGCTTGTAAAGCTGCTCGTTCTCCGGCGACGGGCGGATTTCTGTAATTTGGATTTGTTGAATTGGGTCATGACCCACTTTCGTGTTCTTTGTTTGTTCTTTCATAACAATTTTTTTGAAACATTGTTTTTTAAGCAGGCGGCACCATGCCGCCCACGGCAGAAAGAACGGAAAACGAATTGGGTCTTGTCGCGATTTGACCGATTGGTCGATTTCAGGCAAATTTATTCACTGGAAAAACAGAGCCGTCGCCTGGCGCTACGGGAGTATTTTTGACAATGGAAGAAAAAGTTTACAATTTATTCTCGACTCAACGTCCCGCATCCGCGCTCCGGGTGTCATCGTGCCGGACACGTGCTTGACCTTCCCGGCCCGGCGTGGCTGTTGGTTGTCATGCAGCGAAAACGCTATGGCTACTGACCGCCTCGGCAGCCAATTTGTCAGCCAACATTCAGGCCGCCGACCGAGGCGTCTTAGTCCTCAACCGCGAATCCGTACCAGACTTTCTTGCCCTGTTGCTCGCCCAAGCGGGCCAGACCGCGCTCGATGAGATTTGGTATTAGGCGCAAATAAAGGTCATCCGGTTTCCAGGAATGGGGACGATCCGGGTGTGGCGCATATTTCGCTGTAAGATGGGTTTTGGTGAGCCAAATGCAGCCCTCACGAATGTACTCGGTTGACCGGAAATCCTGCCGGACCCTCGCCAGCAGTGCGTCTGCCGAAGTTGTGATAGCAGCCTTTTCAGCAATGGTGTCCAGGCGGGCGGCGGTCTGAAGGCAATGATCCACGTGTTCAATCGCCAACTCCAAGGTTGCAGAGTGGATGATGCCATCCCAAACCGAGCTGTCCTGCTTCGCCCAAACCGCTGCCGCGAACAACATAGCCACTTTCTGCACCTGGCGCGGTGCGCCGTTGAGCCTCGCCAAATGTGGTTCATTGTTTTCGCTTTGCAGGAGCTTGCGGTTTTGGCGCTGGTATGATTCCCACAGACCCATCGCATCGTCAGAAAATTTGCACTCCGCAGTAAGTTTACTCAGCTTCGCAAGCATACCGACCAGGCGGTCGAATTCGGCCTGGTCAATGGGAGGCGGACAGGTGATGAGGCGTCCGTGCCTCTCCGCAGCATAAAATAGAAACCGGCGCTGAAGCCCAGAGCTGATTCCCCGTCCCTGCAACCGGCAAATGTCGAACGTCGCGCCCAGAACGACCGACGTGGAGGTTTCTGGAATAACGCGGCGTCCTAGTCCGTCACCTTTCGCCTGTTTATTTTTTTGAAAGGACTCAGACAGCGATTTGCAGTCGTACAATCGTAGGAAGCACCGTCCCACCCGCTCGCCATAGCCACTTTTGCTCCACGTGCCAAGGAGGGTGTTGGCATCATCCACAATGAGCGATTTGTCGGGCGAACCGTCACAGTTCGTATCGTATTCATCGAACAGGGACTCCACGCTGCAATCGTGCGGGAGAAAATTTTCGGGTTTGAGCACCGCTGTTGCAACGGACTCGGCTAGGTTTATAGCCGTGGACTTTCGGTCGCCGGACTTGCCCGCCTGAATTGAAAACAGGTTGGGATAAATCCGCTCCTGGCCCCACGCGAAGAAGACCCGGCGTCCGAGGCAAGCTGCGACGACCGGCAAAAACGCGCCTATAATGAAGCTGTCCGCACTCTCCAACTGTTTATGAGCAAAACGAAGGTAATCTTCCAACAGCGAGTCAGCAGGAATGATGGCCATTTCCAGTGTGTGACCCGGTGGCGAATTTGTCGAATTTGTCGAACCAGCCGCGCCGATGGAATTTTCGACAAATTCGACATCCCCGCTCCTCGTCTGCGGGGCGGCAGTACTGCCTGTTTTTGGCCTGCCTGCCGGTTCAGCAACATTGCTGATCCTTGGGGCTGCTGGCACTGATCTCGCCGTAGTGTCTTTTTTCACAATAGGCGCAGCGGCCTTGGGTTTCTGATTTTGGTTTGTTCCGCTCTCGGATTTTTTGGAAACAGGCGCTGCCGGTGACAGGATCAACATTTGCGCAGCCCGCCTCATTATGTCCCGCTTGTTTAGTTTGTAAATGTTCAGTCCTTCGGCATGAATGGCCTCGGTCAGTTCGATAACAGCTTTTGGAAACTGGTCCGACGCGCCGTCGCGCTCAACCAGGACCAGGGGGCCAAACTTTCGGCTCAGGGCCGCGTCAGAGGCCAGGACTTTGTGGACACGGCGGTATTGGGCTAATCCGGGTTTATCGTGTTTGCGGCGTCCCGCGCCTTCAATGGCCATCAACAACATAAGTTTAGAATCACGCCAGCCAGTCGTGCCATGGCCTAAACGACCCACCAACTGGCCGAAGTGACAAAAAGACCGATGCCCCACGAAGTGAAAATTGCGTGCGGAAAGACGCTTCCGTGGAACACCGGCCTAAAACTTTTTCCCGCAAACCGGCTTTTCACTGCCGTTCATCCGACCACGCCAAATTCTATGCGCTGATCAGACACAAAAAAACGCATTTCCCCACGCTAAACCCCAACGTCGGGCGGTGTGGTATGATGTGGTTGTGTGCTTCCTGCCGGAAGACTTCCATTAGTTGCATGACCGGCACCATGCTGCTGTAGATCAGATTGGATCGACCGGCCCAGTATCTCCTGGCAAATCCACACCGGGAGGGCTTTCAAGGGACGAGGACACCGCCCGGTGGATTTTTCCGCTGATCCCGAAGATGAGTTTGAGATGATGGCAACCAGCTCGCCCGCCATGTTCAGGATCGGGCCACCAGAGGCTCCACCCTTTATCTCTCTTTCCGACGTGATCCAGAGCATGGGTGAGGACTGGTCGAACATTTCAGCCATACCATTGACCCAGGTGCCATCCTTGTCATGAAGGCGCACCGGAAAAGGTCGGCGGCACCTGATGCGTTCCGTTGCCAGCGGCATGGGCTTTGTGGTTTCGCAGAAATTCTCGAATGCTTCGGCCTCCTTATAGAAAATCTGGTTGTCGGGGCAGCCCAAGGCAGCGATGTCGGTGACCGGTTCGACGATGAGTGGAACCGCCTTGATGCGGCCCATGTGAGTTTCAAGTTCTTCAATGAAATGATCGCCCAATACCATCCCGCCAGTGGTGCTGAAATCAATGCAGTGAGCGGCTGTCAGAATCATTCCCCCTGGCACCAGCACACCGTGCCCCCCAAGTTTGGGTAATTTAACAATGGCCCTGTTTGCGCTTTGATGTGTTTTCATACCTCACTCCGTGTCTTTGTTGAGGTAATCCGCGACCTCCTCCAGCGAAAGACCATAAACTTCCAGGAGATTGGCCTCATTCTTCAGACCATACGGTCCATACTGCAAAAACCATTGGCCATGTTCATCAAACTTCACGAGGCAGTATCCTTTGGATTGAGCGCGGAGGCGGATGGCATCCTCGGTCGTGGGCGGAAGATTGCCGTCCAGCGGGGTAACAGCAGAGCCGGATTGGTCCAAGCCGTTGACAGTCCTAGTTGGGAGCCGTTCAGGTATAGTTTCCATAATTTTTGTCGGAGTTGAACCTTCGATGCCGCCGCCGACACTCCCCCAGAATGGAAGTTGTGAGACAGCCGGTTTGAAGTTGCACCAGCGGCGGGACTGAAAGTTCGATCTGTGACTGTCTCACAGACCAGTTTATATGAAACACTTTCCCTATTGACACAGCTTTATTTTTGCGGGAATAGCTAAGTGCTTGAAAATCAGGGAAAAATTCTTATAAAACTGAAAATGTTTACAGTCAAATTATGCAGTTTCAGCCGGTTTGCCAGGCACAACCCCGCCGTCAGGCGTGTCATGCAACCTACCAGGATATTTCATCCCGTGCCGGAACCACTGGCAGGGGCCGACCGGATTGGATCGCTTCCAGCGTATCCAAATAATCGGAGATAAGGCCCCGCAACGCCTCCTGCCTCTGGTTTTTGCCTGCTATTTCCTCATGAAGTTCTGATAGTTCAAGGGCGCTGAGCAAATGCTCCAGGATGGTGGATTGAATCTTTTCGTGCGGGTAGTCAGTTTGGGCGTTCATTTTGTCATTTTCTTCAGCCACCGCTTCGGTGGTTTGCCTGGCAATTCGCCATCCCGGACCAACTGTCGATGCCAGGCACGCATCAGGAAAAGAACGTCACGATGCTTCTTCGTCATTTTGCGCTTGTGCGGTTGGTAGGCTGGAAATTGTTCACGAATTTGCGCCGCTTTGCGCTGTCTGCGTTTGCGCCGTTGGGCGTCCTTTTCCCGGCGCTCCTGGCGCTCGGCGCTCACCGCGCCCACATAATCGCTGCTGGAAGCCGAACAGAAGCCAAAACGGGTCATCCGGTGGACGCCGTAGAAAGCCGTTGGCAGGTCTTCAAGGAAGCAGTCGGTCTGGAAATTGAGCCGGGCGAGCGCCTGCCTGTCGTTGCCAACTGCATTTGCCGCCACGGCGTATGCGAAGCCAACGTCGATGGGCTTGAAAATATACCGGATCACCGCCTGGAAGTCAGCTTTGGACTGAATGCGATAAACCGAGACTTTCGGGTACAAACCAAGCTTGATCTTCCGGCAGCCACGCAGCTTGTTGCGAAGCGCCCGGCGCAACCGGCGCACATCGTCACCGCAAAGGTCCGGCGACCAGACGATGTAATTGGCGTGGGGCAAGACAGCCAGCGGCAGGAATCTGACCGCCAGCTCAGGCCCACCGAAGGCACCAGAAAACAGCTTCCCATGCCCGGTGAATTCGTGGATGACATCGTGAAAGATGCGCCAATATGCCTGGCACTCAAGCTCCAGCGTTGGTCCTTTGAAAGGAATGCCATAGTTGTCGAGACCATCCTGCTCGGCACACCCAGAGACCTTGATCTGATCCATTTCGGATTTGGTCAGGTCCTTGAAAATCAGGCGCTTTTTCTCATCGGCTTCACGGCTCAGGCCGGTCACGACGTAATAGCACTCGTTATCAGCGTGGAAGGCCCGGCGAAACTCCCGCAGCGCCGGTTTGGCAAGCAGATTGAAACAGTCACGCGGGCACAGCAGCCGGTCACCACAGGAATAACCGTAAAAACCGCAATTGCAGAACGCTTGCCGCCGTTCGTAGGTGGACAAAGCGATGATCGTCGCCGTCTGGTCGTAGTTTTTCCAGCGGCGCTGGTTGTTCCAGTAGCCAGGTCTGCCAGAATCCAGTTCGTAATTGACCTTCCTGTAAATCTTCGCCAGCAGGACCCGGCGCTCCGGCGACCGGCATTCAGAGTGATTGAGCTGAAGGTCAAGATCACAGCGCAGCGCGTGGTCTCTTTGGCAGTCCGGGTGATCACAGTATTTGGCTTCCGGGAATTGATTGTGAAAGAACTTCGCAGCTAGGCACTGTGTGGCTGCTGCAATACCCGCGTGGTGGGAATCAGGCTGGTTTTGCAACGGTTTGGTGGCAGGTGCTGGTGTGGATTTCGGGCCAGCACTTACATTGTTACGAGTTAGCAGCGCCACGGGGACCGTGTTTTGGGGCGGCATAGGGTTACGAATGACCGCGATGCTCGATATGACCATCCCTCAATGGGGTGGGGATTGGAAATTCTTGCTGAGCAGCGGGTCTGAAGGGACGACTGCGCGGGATCACGGTTACAAAGGCTACTGGGCAGCCCCCTCTCGTCAGAGCGGATTCCCGGCGCAGTCGAAATTTACGTTCCAGTGTCATCGGCTTGTAACGGCCAGCGGCGTGGTGCCGCTTTAACTACACGGGGGTTGAAATGGATTGTCTTGGCTGCTATTGGCTCCGAATAGTAAACAAATTCCATTGGACGAAGACCCCGGTCTGAGATGTGATTTCAGAAAAAGCCGTCAGGACCTGGTCATTGGAAACGCAAGAAACTCAACTCGCCCACCGCTGCCGCCGCCACTTCTCTATTTCGCACTCAGTCCGGCAGCGCCTCTGCTCTCAGATTCTGTTCTTTGCGGCGATGTCACAACGGACAAATCTACGGGCAATAATAGTCTTGATCTGCGGGATGAACCTATCTGACGCCTCTTTATCGCTTTGCCAACTCATTTTGCCTCCAATCCAATGCCAACAAAACCTTCAATTTTTCGGCGATTGAAGCAATCCGCCCGCCTGCCCGCCGTCGTCCTGCGCAACAGTTCATAAAATTCGTCAGGTTTTTCGCTGTGTGCTCGGCGTGGGGCATTGAAACATGTGAAAAAGTTTTTTGTGTCAAAAAATTCCGGTTTGCCCCGGTAGCCATACAGGCAGAATTCGCAATTAGACTGCGGTCTGCCGATAGGTTGAAAACCGCCCGGCTTATGCCACACCATGGTAAAGGAATAGACCGCGCCCCACGCCTTCAATACTTCAAAAGCGACGGGCAGAAATTTTTGGGTTGTCCACAAAAATACGTGACAATTTTCGGCGGCGAATTTTTCAACCCAGTCAAGGGCTTTTATTTCTTCCACGGGCATCAAGGGATAGGCCAGTTCCTTGGTTTGATTCGGGCGGCAATCGCGCTCAATTTTTTCCACCGGCCACGGCGGATCAAAATTCATCACGTCGAATTTGCCCGTTGGCAGTTTTGGTTGGGCTTTGGCTATGGCTTCGAGTTTTTCCTTCATTTCTCGGCGCTTGTGGTGGCGTTTGGTTCCGTTCAGCGACACTTTTCCTTTGCTGTACGCCTCAAATTCTTCGGGCGCTTCCCTTGCTATTTTGGCCACAAACTGTGCGTCGGCGCTTTCCTTTTTCGAGATACCCGCGCTGGTGAGGGTGGCAATAGCAGGCGGTTCCCGCATGGCACCGCCTGCACCAAGCCCGCCGCCTTTTGTTTTGACGCCAGGATTTTTTGGCTGGTTTTCCAAAAATTCGCCCAACAAACGTTGAGCATCAATTTTGATTTCATGCGCGTATCCAATGACTTCATCGCTGAGGTTTTGGCGTTTGGCGTATGTTTCAACGGCATGAGCCATATCCATAACTCGCTTGGCGTCGGTGGCGTTTCTTGCTTCGGCCAGTAATTGCCTGGCTTGATCAACCCTCGTAGTAATTAAATCGTTCATGCCCAGAAGAACGAAATCTGAGACGAGGGCAATTTGGACCCTGACATTCGACGCCAGGACGGCATCGGCGCTCGCGGCCATTACGCTCACTGTTACCGAACCTGCACGCGGACAACGGCTAAGGCAGAAGGGTGAATCCGCGTTTACAAAAATTATTTCCGTGTCAGTAGCCAATCCTCGTGTTTTCGGAAAAACGTCATGTAGCGGCTGACCACGGGCAAGTCATTCATGCTGCCGCTGTCCAGTTACGAGTTTATACAGGACGACGTTGGAATTCGGTTCTACCGGAGCGTGAACAGAAATTCATGCTCAACTGGGGCAGGCGAAAGCGCCGCCGAGACCAACGCAAAAACTGATCCCGCAAAGTCAATTCGTGGCAAAAGCGCAAGCGGCTATCGACGCGTGGCCGACATGTGGTTTTTAACCCGCGCTAAACTCAAAGGCGGGCGCAAGTATTACGGCTCTTACGTCGGCGGATTCCCCGAACGTGGCCGCGTGCTCATCGGATGCGGCATAAACGAGCCGGTGCTTCACGTGTGCGGCGGCATGGCGAAATACTACCCATACGCTAGTGGCTTTGGACCGAACGACAAGACCCTCGATCTCGACCCGGCCACCGAGCCGGATTATTTGCAGAATGCACTCGACCCGCTGCCGGGCGAATGGCCAGGCGTGCTGATTGATCCCCCATATTCAGAGGAAGATGCGGCCAAGTATGCGGTCGGGGCAGCCGCTTATCCGCCGCCCGGAAAACTGGTGGAGAACGCCCTGCGTTGTGTGCCGATAGGTGGGAAGGTCGGGATACTTCACTATTCTGTGCCGAGATGCCCGCACAATGCAAAACTCGTCGCTTGTGTGGGCATCGTTTGTGGGTTCGGCAACCGTATTCGCTGCTTCAGCGTTTTCGAGCGCCTGCCGGGCTGTGCAACCTGCCGAGGTTGCACAGATTAACCGTGTCGCCAAATTTAAAACGTAAAAGCTATTCCGGGCAGCCAAGCAAGCGGAGCGGCGTCTGGTCAATTAACTGTGAGCAACTTTTAATAACTCTCACTCGCCTGAAGGCGTTTTCTGGCTAGACTTCCGTGTTTAATATAACTGCGCCGGGCCGAAAGTCGCACCCTTTTCTGGCGCTCAACACTAAAAAAGTATGAGCGCGAAAAATGTCGAGACATGCGGTCTTTCGGTGTCGCAAAACGCTGGTAAATCGGGAACCACTGGTTCCCAAAAGGAAGCCGGGCATGGCACCACAACTTCACAGTCCAAAAAGCCAGAATGCGAACCATTGGTTCCCAAATTTCAGACCTTGGAGGCCCAGATAATACGGAACAGAGGACAGCCATTGCTCATGGGCCGCGACCTGAAGATAATCCGTGACCAGCGGCACTATGACTCAACCAGCCAGACATGGGACGACTATTGCAAGGGGCGATTTCGGTTCGGCAAGCGGGCCGCCGATTACTACATCGCCGCTTGGTTGACCGCCCAAAATTGCGGGGTGCCGGACGATTTTTCACCCCGGAGCTTACGACCCTTGACCAGGCTCACGCCAGACCATCAGAAGCAAGCCTGGGCGAACGCAGTAGCCATGACGAAGAAGGGAAGACCTTCCCCCAAAGACATTCAGGTTGCCGCTTCAAAGTTTGCAGCCAAGCCCTTGACTGAATGGACTGTGCGTGCAGCTCATGCCGTGCATGAGCAGTATTACAAGATTGGTCTGAAAAAGGCGCTGGCAGGAGCGAACGACCAACAGACAGAGCAGTATTGCGAGCGATTAGGCGAATACGCTTTGGACTGGGTGGAGCGGCACAATACAATTCCCGCCACATTTGATCTTGAGACCGCGTGGGAACGACTGGAAAAACACATACAACTCGAATATGAGAGATGGCCAAACGAATGCCAGCAGACTTTTATTGATCGCATGGAGCAACTTTTTGTAACGGAAGACGAAGATTGAAACGGACACAAGTTCGCTGCCCATTACCCATACGATGCAAAATGAGTGCAACCGTTGCACAACTACAGGGCCGCGCACTTCTGCAACGCTTCGACGATCCAGATCATGCCTGCCGTGTCCAAGCCGCAATATGTTTCCAATTCCTGACAGCGCCGACATAATCACCCAACGTCTTCCTGTGGCTCATCGAGAAATCCTGTAAGGTCCCCGTTCCACACTGTATTTCGGTATCGTTCGCAGGCGGGCGGCTCGACAAAGGTCACCAATAGCCCGTTACGGTTCCGGTGGATCAACATCTCATCTCTTTTCAATTGAAATCCAGCCGTTTGAAGCAAGCGACGAATTCGTCGAACAAACTGCCGATTGATCACTACTGGAGGCGCAGCGTGGTTAAGCAGATGGATTACCCAAACCGGATGGACCGGCGTTTGCTCAATTCGCTTCACTGTAAGACCGGCATTCGTGAATACAGCCCGCAAGCGAAAAGCAGTCGGCGATTCGCCGGGTGCAAGGTCGGGAAACCAAACGTCTTTGTAAAATTCCGGGTCGTCGGCAACGTTGTACCAGTCATCGGATTCAGCGACCCGACTATGGGATGTGAGCGTTCGTATCACTTTTCGGAGGTTTCAAGATTTCACTATTGACGCGACGGCATCAGCCTTTGCCGGTGCGACGGTGGCTACCCCGACCGCAGCTTCCTCGGCCACACCAGCAAGTTTTTCGGCCTGTGCCCGTTCGTAGCCTGGATCAATGAATCGCCCGTAAACGGAAAAAATGAGCTTCGCATCCTTGTGCCCCTGCCATCGGGCCACGACACGCGGGTCGATGCCCTGCTGGAGGCAGTGGACGATGAAGCACCGGCGCAGTGCCCTGGGTTCGTAGGATGGCAGACCGAGACGTTGACAAGCAGCTTCCAAAGCCTTGCGGGGATTTCGCCACTGTACGACCAGCTTGCCTACCTGGAAACGGCCTTGATCCTTTAAGCGTTCGATAAACGCCTGGGCGTGGTGGAAGATGGGCACGTCAAATGGCTTGCCGGTTTTTTTTCTGCGGAAATGGATGACGCCATTTTCAAGGTCAACGTGATCGCCGAGCAGGTAGCGGATTTCAGCCTGGCCGACGCCAAAGTTGCGCATAAACCCGATGATCACCGCCGTCTCGGCGGCGCGGCGTCTGACCTCCGCCTCGATCTGTTGGGCCTGCTCCCAGGCAGGCTGTGCCCGGTTGGGTTCACCGCCCTTGCGCACGCGCTTGAGTTTTTCCATCGGCGATTTTTCGATGAGTTCGTCTTCGACCGCGATCTTGAACAGCGCGGCCACGGCTTTGAACAGGATGTCGTTGACCGTGCTTGGTTTTCTACCATCGCAAAGTTTGCTTTTGAGTGTCCGCAAGTCCGCCAACGTGACCTTGCTGACCTCGCGGCCAAAGTCAAAATGGTCGGCTGCCACTTTGAAGTGGAAGTCCAGTGTCTGGCGGGTGGACTTGGCCAGGTGGCCCGACTCCAACCGGAAACGATCCAGCAGATTGGCCAGGGTAACGCCTGCTGGCCGTTTGAGGGTGATTCTTATCCCCGCTGGCGGCGCTGAGGCTGGAACGATCTCTGTGGCCAGGCGCTCGTTCGGTGCTGTCGTTTGCGTGGTCGGGGTCAGCGGCGGAGAGGCGGGTGGCTCCACTTCCCGGTTGGCCAGCCAACCCGGCAGCGGGCCGGTGGGTATCGGTGCTTGTGGTTGTGCCGGGGGGACCAGTTCCGAATTACCGTTCTGTCCCGCCGCGTAAATGGTGCAGGCTGCAATGGCCATAGCTCGTTTGCGGTCTTTGGTCTGGAGGCTTTTCCAGACATTTTTGCCGTTGACCTTTCGGCACCAGTAGATGGTGCCGGTCGGCCCGTATCGGTAGAGGCCCGTGCCGATGCGGACAAGGGGTTTGCTCCGACCGTCGATTTTGGGCGCAAGGTCAGAACAAAGGTCAGAACCGAATATGATTCTTTCAGCGGGGCGCTGCAACCCAATTGTTTGGCGCACTTCCCGACGCTTCCGTGTCGAGGTAGTGCTCTGCCAACTGAGCTAACCGCGCATCCCGGCTCAATCATCAGCGTGGCAATCCGTTCACGCCTTGGCAAGAGCGAATTGGCGCGGGTGGCACCGGAAATTCATATTTCAACTTTGAAGTCGTCGCCTTGAATGGTTACGCTACGGCCATGTCACGCAAGACGCCAGCGGGTCCGGGCAATGGCTTTAACGACATCATCGGCGTCGCGCTGCTGGCCGCGGCGCTGCTGCTGCTGGTCGCGCAGGTTTCGTTCGACCGCTATGACCTGGCGTCCAACCGCACGCCGCCAAATAATCCGATACACAACTTGATCGGGACCTACGGCGCACACGTCGCGAATGCGTCGTTTTTTCTTTTCGGACTCGGGGCTTTTGTCCTCCCGTTTTTGCTGGCGGCGTTCGGGCTGGGCTATTTGTTTAATTTTATCGGTTATCTGCGCGAACGGCGGGTTTGGTCGGTCGTGTGGGGCGTTGTGATGATGCTGTCGCTCACCGGCCTGCTGCACATCATGAACCGGCCCCTGCGGCATTTGTGCGGAAACATCAACGCACCGAGCGCGGGCGGCTGGTTCGGTTATTTCACTTTCGATTACGGTTTCTGGATGCTTGGCACAGTCGGCGCAACCATTGTCTATGCAACGCTTTATCTCATCAGCCTCCTGTTCCTGACTGATTTCCGCCTCGGCGATTGGTTGCGCCGATGGTTTGAAGAACCGGAGGCCATCGAAGGCGCAACCGCCGAAGAAACCGCGCTCGACCGCCGCGCGCGCGAACTCGAAAAACAGGCGAAGAAATTGCAGGAGGAAGTCGCACGCTCCGGTCTCGGCGCGGATTTACAGCCGGTGCCGGAGCCGACCGTGCGCGACTTGAGCGTGCCGTCCGCCAAACCCGCGCGTGGCAAAAAAACTTCACCGTCTGAAACACCCAAGGAACCCGCGACCGCTGCGGAAAGTGAAACCGCCGCGCCGCGCGAAGTAGCCCCGGCCACCACCGAGGATATTCTCGGCAAAAAATCGGAAGCCGAAAAAGCCGCGGAAACCAAAATCGGGGAACCGGAAAAAATCGAAGCGGAAAAGCCTGCTGAACCGGCGGTCCATATTGCTGATGGTTCTGTGCCGGCCAAACCCAAGCCGAAGAAACGCAAGCCGCTCACGGTCGCTGCGACGCCCATCATCGGCAATTACCAGTTGCCGCCGCTGGATTTTCTGCAATACCCCGACATGACCGTAAAGCCCACCGAGTCGAAGGAGGAATTGATGGCCAACGCGCGGCTTATGCAACAGACGCTCGCGCAGTTCGAGATCGAAGTCTCGCTCGGCGACATCACCAAAGGCCCGACCATCACCCGCTACGAATTGCATCCTGCGCCCGGCGTGAAGCTGGAAAAAATCTCCGCCCTTTCCAACAACATCGCCGCCGCGCTCAAGGCCGAACGCATTCACATCCTCGCGCCCGTGCCCGGCAAAAGCTCCGTGGGTGTCGAAGTGCCGAATCCCACCAAGACGACGGTCATCGTGCGCGATTTGTTCGAGTCCGAGGAATGGCGCAACAGCAAGGCGAAGATTCCGATCGCGCTGGGCAAGGACGTTTACGGTCATCCGATTGTCGCCGACCTTTCGGAGATGCCGCACCTGCTCATTGCCGGCAGCACCGGTTCGGGGAAATCCGTTTGTATCAACGCCATCATCACCTCCCTGCTCTACCGTTTTTCGCCCGACCAGCTCCGTTTCGTGATGATTGACCCGAAGGTGGTCGAGTTGCAGCAATACAACACGCTGCCGCACCTCGTCGTGCCCGTTATCACCGACCCGAAAAAGGTCATCCTCGCATTGCGCTGGGTGGTGAATGAAATGGAAAAGCGCTACCAGATTTTTGCGCGCGTCGGCGTCCGCAACATCAACTCGTTTAATTCGCGTCCGAAAAACAAGCCGCTGCCGGAAGCCGAACCTGAATTGCCGCTCACCGCCAAAAAGGAAAAGGTCGAGCCGGGCGCAGAAGGCTTTGCCGTCGAGGTGGACGAGGAAATCGTCGTGCCGCGCGAGGAAGACATCGTCATTCCCGAAAAGTTGAGTTACATCGTCGTCATCATTGACGAGCTGGCGGACCTGATGTTGGTCGCGCCGGCTGACGTGGAAATGGCCATTGCGCGCATCACGCAAATGGCGCGCGCGGCGGGCATCCATTGTATCGTCGCCACCCAACGGCCGAGCGTGGACGTTATCACTGGCATCATCAAGGCGAACATCACCGCGCGCATCGCCTTCCAGGTCGCCAGCCGCGTGGACTCGCGGACCATTCTCGACGCAATGGGCGCGGACAAATTGCTCGGCAAAGGCGACATGCTTTATCTGCCGCCCGGCTCCGCGAAACTCATTCGTGCCCAGGGCGCGCTCATCACCGATCAGGAAATCCTGAGCATCGTCGGGTTCATCGCCAAACAGGCCAAGCCGAGTTACGAAATGGAAATCCACCAGCAACTTACGCAGCCCGCGGGTGGCTTTGAAACCGAGACCGGCATTGACGAGGACGAGGAGCTGATTCAGCAATGCATCGAGGTGATCCGCAGCGAACAAAAGGCGAGCGTGTCGCTGTTGCAACGGCGGCTGCGCCTCGGCTACACGCGCGCCGCGCGCATCATGGATGAACTGGAGAACCGCGGCATCGTCGGCCCCAGCAAAGGCGCCGAGCCGCGCGACATCCTGATTGATCTGGACGGGACCGGCGCGGATGGCGCGGGACAACAGGCGGTCTAAAAATTTTACAGAAGCAAACAAAGGCAACGAAGGCGGAGAATTTTATCCCTTTGTTTCCTTCTGTTTGGTTTGTTCTGTTCAAAAATTTATGCACCCGTTGTTCAAGAAAGCGGACGAGTTGAGTCATACGGCAATTGGCGCAGCCATTGAAGTTCACCGGTTCAAAGGCCCCGGCTTGCTGGAAAGCATTTACGAAAAGTGCATGATGCGGGAATTGGAATTGCGCGGTCTCACCGCTGTCAACCAGCGTCTGGTCCAGATTGAATACAAAGGCCTGGTGTTTGAGGAACCACTTCGCTTCGACGTCTTGCTGGAAGATTGCCTCCTGCTGGAATTGAAATCCGTGCAGGAAATTTTGCCCGTTCACAAAGCGCAATTGCTGAGTTACATGAAACTGCTCGATGTGCCCGTGGGACTCATCATCAATTTCCACGAAATGAAACTCGTTGATGGAGTGGTTCGCCTGATCCTGCCCGGTGCGAATCAGTGATTTGAACCAAATCCAAAGAAGAAAACGGTCAGGATTTTTCTTCGTTCTCTTCGTTTGCTTTTGTAGAAACACGCCTGGTTGAAAACGCTTTTTGAATGAAACAATTTCTTGTAACGCTGCCCCGCAACCTCATCGGCTGCTTCACGGGCCGGAGGATTATCTGGCATATCGTTGCCATCGTGTTTACTGCGATTCTCGTCCGGTCCGGCTTCGACTGGCGCTATTTCCTCGTCACCCGCAATCCGACGCTTCGTTCGTGGATGTGGCCCGCCGTCGTGATTGGTATGTTGTTGCCTCTCTACCTGCCATTGCTCGTGCTGGCCATTGGTTTCATTGCCCGAAATGCAAAAGTCGTTTTGACCGGCTGGGCCATTGGACAAGCTGAACTCATCGCTGCGTTGGTCGTTGTCGCCTACAAAGCGTTTACCGGCCGCGTTCATCCGCCGTACAACGCCGACGCGGACATCAGTCACGTCTTCCAATTCGGTTTTCTGCGCGGCGGAGTTTTCTGGGGCTGGCCGTCGTCGCACACCACCATCGCGTTCGCCATGGCTGTGACGGTCTGCACGCTCTGGCCAAAGCAACGGTGGCTTGGGTCAGTGGCAATTCTTTACGCGTTCTACATCGGTATTGGTGTTTCCATGACCATCCATTGGTACTCGGATTTCGTGGCTGGCGCGATCATCGGCTCGGTCGTCGGGACCATGGTCGGGAAGAGCTTTGGGCAAAACATTCAACGCTCAACTCCGACAAATCGCGAGCCGGCATTCAACGTCCAACGTCCGAAGTGATGCCTGAACGGGGCGATTATTGAGTGTTGAGCGTTGGGAGTTGAATGTTGAATGTTCCCGACCGTCTCAGTTCCGCCAGACCCAATCGCCCTTGGTAAAATCAATCCAGCCGTTTTCACCCGACGGCGACGGTTGGCCGCTGTCGTCCGTTTCATTCCAGCCGATGGAATAGAGCAGAAACTTGCCGTCATCCGTGCGGCGATAACGCAACGGCTGGCCGCCGATGATGTCATGCGGCAGTTTTTCGATAAACTGCGGCACAAGCGTGTCGAGGGTTTCGGGATATTCGCCGTGCGCAAGATGATAACGCTCCAGCGCGCAAGCAATTTGCGCTTCATTGACCGAGGTTTGATTGTAGGCGAGCGTGATCGTTACTCTTGTTAGATTGGGCAGAGATATTGCATTCAGATAAGAATAAGGATTCCACCTGCTCAAAGATTGAATTTGTCTTCCCCAATCGTCGGTTGCTCTGGAGAAAATCAATTGGTTTGTCAGATCTAAACATTCGATGCCCTTTTGCATCTGGGTGGCATGGAGAACCATATTTTGACAAACCCACCCGCGCGGGGCAAAAGTCAGGAATAGATATTCCGGGTCTTCCAACTTCGGCTTCACTGGAATTCCAAGCGACTTATTGAATCTTCGATTTGCAAGTGCCACTTGTGAAGGATTTGCCAGCATGAAGCACACAGCTGCGCGCTCTTCGCTGAACGCTTCAGACACAAACGGAAATAAATTAATTTTCTTGAGTTGTTCCTGAAGCGCGGCCGGTTGCGGTTCCTGCCAGGCGTTCAACCTGAAACCATCAGCGATGGTTGAAACGTAAAGTCCGGTGATGGCGACGTTGATCATCGCTTCGACCAAGGTCTCCGGTTTGCCCGTTGGCGGCTTTTCCAGAATCCGGCATAGATCGTGCATCAAGGTCAATTCCCGCAATGCCTTGTCCGGTTGGCCGAGCAGGAACCCGCATTGTGCCCGCTGCGCCAGTGTTTGCGCCATGGCACGCATCGCGACGAAATTAGGAATCGGCATCAGATACGGCTGCGAATAGTCGCCCGGAATAATCGCGTAAGGCCGCTTTAAGGCTTCGCGGATTTCAGCGAAGTCCGGTTCAAACTGGTCGCTCCATTTCAGATAGTCCGCCGCCGCCGTGATTTGCACACCGGTCAGCACCACATGGAAAATTTTCCTGTCCACGGTGGATTCGACCCGCAAATGGCCGATGTTGGTGACGGTGTCCGCAGGAATGAGATTTTTCAGCTCGGCCACGGACGGCGGCGGGTCAGCCTGTAAAATAATTTGCGCGGGGGCGAGGTTGCTTAATTGAAATTCTGAAAACTTGAAACCTTGGGAGCCGTTGGCACTTTGGCCGATGGTATTTTGGATCAATTCACCGGCCTTGCTCCGCGCGGTAGGGTCATTGAGCTGCAAGATGAGCCTTTTCCCGGTAGATTCAAGGGTGCCACTGCCGGGCGGTATGACCGTGATGGCCGCCACAACGATCGGCCCGGTCTTGGCGGTGTCCAGCACGGGGAAAGTATTGGTTCCCGATGGCCACAACTGAAACTTCACCACTTTTCTGGACATTTCTGCCTCAGCGTCATTCCTGGCCTTGACAAATTTCAAGGCGATGTCGCTGCTGGCCATAAAAAAACTCTGGTCGTCCGGGACGGGCGGCGGGATGTATTTCTCCCAGTCCAGCACCGCGCCTTTGGCTTCAAGTTCGCGTTTGCAGTTTTCCCACGCGCGTTTGCCGCGCCAGTCTTCCTCGGTGTAAAAAATCGCAATCAAGGTGGCGAGGACGGCCAGGGTGATCAAAACCCGGCGGAGAATCTGCCAGCCTTTTTTGCCCCTCGATGTTTCGTTCATAATTTTCTTTTCCTTGTAGCAGCCGGCATAAGCCGGCTCATCATTTCAAATTTGAGCGACTCATGTCCGCTGCTACGTCATCAAAATCTCAATCCGCCCTTCGCTTCGAGGTTGCGGCAAAAGTGGTTTCGGCGGCGCGGCAACGTGCGGTTCGTTCGGACCAATTAGTTCAGCCAGCAATTTTTCCTGTTGCTGGAACGCCAAAATCATTTCCAGCGACGGCGGCGGACTTTTTCGCGCCATGAGTTCGGATGGGTCGCGCTGCGACAAATTGAAAATAAAAATCAAAATCCACACCGCGGCCAGACCCGTCCAGATGCGGCGGGAAGGCCAGATCAGTTCCAGAAACAAAAGCCTGGTCGCCTTTGCCAGCGTAGCCGCGAAGGTCAATTCGCGGATGGATTGTTTCCGCCGATTCACATCGGCGGCTACGCTTACGACCTCATGGCGGATGGCGTCGAGTTTCGGCCCGGCGGCTTGATGGTGGGTGAACAAAATTTCACGCGGCGTTTTCATTTTTTCTCCTCCAACAATTTTCGCAACGCGCGCTTGGCGTAATGCATCCGGGATTTTACCGTGCCGAGCTGCACGCCGGTGATGCCGGCGATTTCTTCAATCGAAAAATCTTCGACGAAGTGCAACAGCAGCACGGCGCGTTGCGGCAGCGGCAATTGATTCAGCAAATTCATAAATTCAGCCTCCTGTTCCTGTCGGATGAGCAAGTCGTCCGGACTGCTTTCAAATTCGTCCGGCGATTCGGCGAATTTCCTCGAGCAAAACCTCTTCGCGACTTTGTTTTCGCCAGCGTTGAACGCATTTCTGGTGCGCAATGCCGAAGAGCCAGCTCCCGAATTTCGCGTCGTCGCGCAAGCTGCCGATATGCCGGACGGCGGCGATGAACGTCTCCTGCACGAGGTCGAGACTGGCCTGTTCGTCATGCACCAGTTCAAAAACATAAACGTAAAGCGGCAGTTGGTAGCGGTGGAAGAGAACGTCCCAGGCTGCCGGTTCACCGGCGCGGGCTTGCGGCACGGGCAATTGTTCGCGTTCAGCCACCACCAGCATTTACAACAAGAGGAATGCGCGTGGCGAGAAAAGGTTCAATCTTTTCCAAGATTGCCAATGGCACGTCAATGGCGCTAAATAAGGTGAATGCCAACGGTCGCTGAACAACTCCGCGCCGGGCGCGAAGCCAAAAACCTCACGATCCCCCAGGTCGCCGAGGCCACCAAAATCCGCACCGACCACATCCGCGCGCTCGAAGAGGGAAATTTCAACGTGTTCTCCGCGCCGGTGTATATCCGCGGTTTCGTCCGCAATTACGCCACGCATCTCAAACTCGACGTGCCGCAGGTCATGGCCGCCCTCGACGCCGAGCTGGGCCGCACGGAAAAATTCAAGGAACCGCCGCCGCTGGTCGAGGAATCCAAAACCCCGCTTGACCACGCAATGTTTTGGCTCGCCCGGCTGAATTGGCGAGTAGGAGTCGTCGGTCTCGTTGCCGTGGGAATTGTTTTAATTGGCGCGTTCGCCGGCCTGGCGTGGCGGCATCACCTGCGCAGTCATTCGGCCGTCAACCTGCCGCCCGCCGTTTATCAATCCACCAATTCCGGTGAAACGCTGCCGCTGCCGAAACGGTGACGGAGCGCGGGCAGCTTGCCCGCGTGTTTTGAGGACAGTTTTCCAGCTCGCGGACGAGCCGTCCGCGCTCCATCGTCACACGTCGCTCAAATAAAGCGCCCGGTTGCGCCACAAGTAAATCGCGCCGGACGCAACCGTCAACACGACGGTCAGCCAGAGCATGATTTCCGCGAACGCCGGCACCCACGACACGAAAAATTTTCGCAGCGCGGCCGGCCATTCCTCACAGGCGTCCACGAGCAGCAGGGCGTTGATGGCCACAATTTGCGAGACGGTCTTGTGTTTGCCGAACTTTTCCGCCGCGAGCACGACGTTTTTGGAGGCCGCCAACAGCCGCAGGCCGGTGATGGCCAGTTCGCGCGCGACGATGACGATGACCATCCACGCCGCGACCTTGACCGGCGCGTTTGGATTCAGGCGCGTGCTTTCGACGAAGGCGATGAACGCCGAGCAGGTCATGATTTTGTCCGCCAGCGGGTCCATCAGGATGCCGAAATTGGTGATAAGTTTGCGGCGGCGGGCGAGCTGGCCATCAAGGAAATCCGTGGCTCCGGCCAGGGAGAAGAGAATCAGCGCCAGCGTGTCGTTATACCGAATCGGCGAGAACAGCGCCCAAAGAAAGAACGCCGTCAGCACGAAACGCAAAACCGTCAGCTTGTTGGGCAGGTTCATCCCGTAAAAAAGGAGCGCGGGCAGCCTGCCCGCAAGTTCTGAAGAAAAACATCCAACAACGAACACCCGCTATCGTACACAGAATGGTTTGCCAATCGCGCGCCGCTGGAAATGAGATGTTGGACGTTCGTTGTTGGACGTTCGATGTTTTCCATTTTCAACTCGCGGACGCGCCGTCCGCGCTCCCATTTACGCGCCAAATTTGTCGAACATTCTGGCATTGGCCTGCATGAGGCGGATAAGATACTTCGCTTTGAATACGCCGAGCGAGCCGAGGTTCGCGCCGGTTTCGGTGAAACGTTCGAGCTTGTCCGAGCCGCTGAACGCCGAATGCAACAGCACCGGTTGCGGGTGCCACGAATGGCCCTTGACGGCCACCGGCGTCGAATGGTCACCGGTGATAACCAGCACATCCGGTTTTTTGTTCAGCAAAATCGGCAGCGCGGCGTCGAAGTCCTGAATCGCATTCATCTTCGCCACGAAATTGCCATCCTCGCCGTATTTGTCCGTGTATTTGTAATGGATAAAAAAGAAATCGAAATTGTTGTATTCCTTGAGGTAACGCTCGAATTGTTCGGCGATGGTTGCCGGGCCTTCGATTTTTTTCATGCCGACGAGTTGCGCCAATCCCTTGTACATCGGATAAACCGCCAGCGCGGCGGCCCGCAACTTGTATCGCTCCTCAAACAGCGGAATGTGCGGCTGATGCGCAATGCCGCGCATGAGAAAACCATTGGCCGGTTTTTCCTTTGCGACAACGGGCAGCGCCGCCTTGTAAAAATCCGCGATCAGCGCGGCCATCTTTTTCTGGCCGGCGTTGTTTTCGTCGCGCGGATGAACGGTGGGAATGGCAAAGCCTTCGTGGTTCGGATCGGCGTCGGTCAGCGGCCCCTCCAGTCCGCTGCCGCGAAAGACGACGACGAAACGATGTTCCTTGCCGGCCTTGATGAGGATGTCCGTGTCGCCGAGCTTTTTCACTCTGGCCGAAAGCATCCCGCAAAGCTTTTCGCACGTCTCCGTCGGGATGCGTCCGGCGCGGCGGTCGGTGACAATTCCCTTTTTATCGAGCGTGCAGAAGTTTGCGCGCGCGGCCACGTCGCCGTGTTTCAATTCCAATCCCAGCCCCAGCGCTTCAATTACACCGCGGCCGACCTGGAATTCCAAGGGATCGTAGCCGAACAGACCGAGATGACCCGGACCGCTGCCGGGTGTGATGCCGGGCGCGGCGGGAATCATGCGGCCCTGCGCGGAATCCTTGCACAGCCGGTCGAGGTTTGGCGTGGTGGCGGCTTCCAGCGGGGTGAGAAAATTTTGTTCCCGCGTGGCAATGTCACCGAGGCCGTCGAGCACGACCAGCGCGAGTTTGGCGTTGGTTTTCAACGTCAGTTCGGAATAAAGCGCATCCAAATTCATCCGCCCATTCTGCAACAAGCGCGCCGGAGCGCAATGCGAATCCAGATGGGCTTGAAAAGTTGCGCTTTTCAGCTGGGTTATTTGTGTTAATTTTCCGCCGGTTCAGATTTCACATGAGTCAGGCGCCGGAACAAACCGCGCGGCGGGAAAACCTTCATTTCCTCCGCTGGCTGCCCGTCCTCGGCTCGGTGGCCTTGATGGTGATGGTCGCGGTCATTGCGACCAGAACGATGTCGGGACTGAACAGCGCGATCTATTGGCGCCAGCACACCTCCCGGGAAATTCTCGCCGCGCAATCGTATGAGGACAACCTCATGAACATCCAAAATGGCATGCGCGACTTCGTGACGATGGGCGACGTGACCGCGCTCGCCTTGTGTCAACGCTGCATCAAACTTGAGCCGGAGCTGTACGACCAGCTCGTCAGCCTGACACGCGACAACCCTGCACAGCAACAACGATTGAAAACCCTTTCGGTGGCGATGAAGGATGTCTTCGGCTATGACGCGCACCTGGTGGACATTTACAAGCAACAAGGGGCTGTCGCGGTGCTCCGAACCGAGCAGACCGGCGAGGGCAAAACTGTCACGGGCCACGCGCTCGACATTTTGAAGACGTTCTCCACCGAGGAACAAAAATTATTGGACGCGTGCGACGCCGTCGAACAGGCGGATTATCTCAGCGCCGAACGCCTGCTCATCGTCGGCAGCGTGCTCACGGTCGCGTTGCTCGTGCTGGCCAACATCATGGCCAGCCGCGAAATGGCCCGCCGCCAGCGCATGGAAATCGAACGCGAAAAACTCATTGCCGAACTTCAGCAGACCCTGGCCGAGGTGAAAACCCTGTCCGGCCTTATCCCGATTTGCGCCTGGTGCAAAAGCGTCCGCAACGACCAGGGCTATTGGCAAACCGTCGAGCAGTATGTCCATTCCCACTCCGATGCCAGCTTCTCGCACAGCATCTGCCCGAGTTGCCAGGAAAAATTCAAGGACGAAATCGCCCGAGGCCGCAAGCCGGGCAAAAAATCGCCGTCAAGGAAGTGAACTTCGCCAACGGCGCCGCCGGATTTTCAAAATGACTCTGCTGCAACTGCACGAATTTCACCATCGCCTCGGCGCGCGATTCGCCGAAGTGAACGGCGCGGAAGTCGTGAACGATTACGGCGACTGGCTGGCTGAACACGCCGCGCTCCACGAAAACGCCGGTGTGTTTGATTTGAGTTTTCGCTCGCGGATTTGCCTGGTCGGCAGCGACCGCGTCCGCTTTCTGCACGGACAGGTCACGAATGACGTGAAAAAACTGGCCGTTGGTTCCGGCTGTTATGCCGCGCTCGTCACGGCCAAGGGCAAGATGGAGAGCGACCTGAATATTTTTTGCCTCGCGGACGAACTGCTCCTGGATTTCGAGCCGGGTCTGACCGAAAAAGTCACGCAGCGGCTGGAAAAATTCATCGTCGCCGACGACGTGCAAATCGTGGACGCCGCGCCGCTTTACGGTTTACTAAGCATCCAAGGGCCAAAAGCGGAAGATGTCGTCCGCGCAATTGGATTGTGTGGGTGGGGCGAGCGTCCTCGCGAGCCGCGTGCGCAAGCAAATCCAGACGGCTCGTCCGTAGCCTCGCCCCACCAATTTCCAACCAAGCCATTCGGCTCAGTAAAAATTTCCGATGCCACGCTCGGAGAAATTTATCTGGCGAACCAGCCGCGACTGTTTTCATTCCCTCTCCCCGCCAAACGGGGAGAGGGTCAGGGTGAGGGGCAAAATGGCTCCTCCTCACCCCGGCCCTCTCCTCCATTTCATGGAGGCGAGGGAGAAAAATCTAAGTTGGTCGGCGCTCCGTTGTTGGGTTTTGACCTTTTCATTCCCCATTCTTTACTTGGCGCGGTGGCGGACAAGCTCATCGCCGCTGCCAAACAAATCGGCGGGCGCACCGCCGGCTGGCAGGCGTTCGAGACCGCGCGCATTGAGGCCGGCATTCACCGATTCGGCGTGGACATGGACGAAACGAACCTGCCGCTCGAATGCGGTATCGAGAAGCGCGCCGTGAGTTTCCACAAAGGCTGCTATATCGGTCAGGAAGTCATCAACCGCATCCACAGCTTCGGCCACGTCAACAAGGAACTACGTGGCCTCCGCCTCGCTGATGATTTGAAATCATTGCCGCAAAAGCACGACAAACTGTTTCACAATGGCAAGGAAATCGGTTACATCACCAGCGCCGTGAAATCGCCAACGCTGAACGCGCTTGTCGCGCCGAAGCTTCAGAGCGAAGGCGGAAACATCGCGCTCGGTTACGTTCGCCGCGAATCCAATCAAATTGGAACGGAACTGACGCTGCGTACGGTGGCGGGCGAAAGCCCCGTGAGAATTGTGGAACTGCCATTTGTCTCTTTGTAGGAGACGAGGTAACGAGTCTCAACTTTCTTTAACTCCGAATTCCGCATTCCGAACTCCGAAATATTCAGAGCCTCCTCACGTCGGCTCCTACAATTTCACACCTCTTTCTTGTGAATGTTCCGGCTGACCTTGGCCAGATCGTTTTTCCCATTCACCCTTGTGTGCCAGCGGGTCGGCGTCCGTGCCCCAGAGTTTTTTGACCATCTCCAGTTGCGGCACAAACGGGCATTTGGCCTTGGGATTTTTGTAAACCTCCTCCATCTCGCGCAACGCGAATTGCGCGCCGGTCATCACCGCCGACTGGCCGAACCGCTCGTTGAGCTGGTGCGCCGCGTCGTCCAGCGCGCCCCAGCGTTCCGCGTCGGTCTTGCCCCAAAGCGTCGGCTGCGTGTCCAGCCGCGCCAGGTTCCAGAACCCGATGCGGATTTGCCGGACCGGCTTGGCCTGGTCGCTCATAATTTTCCGGAAAATGTTTTCCAGGACCGCGTTCATGACGGAGTTTTGAAACTGCGGCTCGTGGAACCGATGACTGCCGCTGACCTCGCTGAAATCGTTGAACCGGATCGTCAGGCCCAGCTCGCGCGCCTGCATCTGTTCGCGGCGCAACTGGCCGACCAGCCGCGTCGCCTCGCTCAACGTGAACGTCAGCGCCCCTTCGTAGTCCGGCTCGTCGTAAGGCAGCGTCGTGTTGCTGGAAATCGTCGTGCGGTCCTTGACCTGCAACAGCAACGGCTCGCTCCACAGGCCGTTGCTAAACAGCCAGAGTTGCGTGCCCCAGATGCCGAATTTTTTCCGGAGCAACGTTGAGGGCAACTTCGCCACGTGACCGAACGTCTGCGCGCCGAGCGCGGCCAGCGCGCGTTGACGGTTTTTGCCGATGCCGGAAAGCTCGCGCACGGAACGGTCCTTCAAAAATTCCTTTTCGTCGCCGGGCTTGATTTCAATGAACCCGGGCTTGGCCGCGTCCGTGGCCAGCTTGGCCAGGCGCGATGAATTGGCCAGACCGGCCGAGACCGGCAATTTCGCTTCCCGCGAAATGCGTTCGCGGATTTCGCCGACGTATTTTTCCGGCGTCGTGTCGCGCCAGACGTAACGGTCCATCGTGGTGAAATCCAGAAAACCTTCGTCAATCGAGATGGGCACGAGCGTGGGCGAGTATTCTTCGAGGATGCGGAACATCTGCTGCGAAAGCTCCCGGTAATCGTCGTAGTGCGGCTTGCACAACACGCCGCGCGGACAAAGCCGCGCTGCCTCGAAACACGCCATGCCGGTCTTGACGCCGAATTTCTTGGCCACACGATTGGCGGCGATGACGATGCCGTCGCCGCGCCGTCCGCCGCCGACCCAGACCGGGCGGCCCTGCAGCTTGGGATTGCGGGCAATCTCGCAACTGGCGAAGAAACTGTCGCCGTCCACGTGCAGGATGCGAATGGGTGTGCTCACAATAACCGTTTCCCGTTGGAGTTCACGCTTCAGCGTGTCATTGTGCGTTAAGCAATCTGAAGGTTGAACTCCAACTGTGTGTTGTTCAGGTTCGCCCCAAATCATGCGCTGTCAATCCTGACCTGCAGCCTTGGACAATGGCGGTCCAAGCGAAAAATTGCGCGGGAGTATGTACTTAACGCAAATGGGCCAAGATGCAGAACCCGATTGGTGGCCAATGGATGGCCAGCCCGCCCAAATAATCGGCGTGCCATGCTCGTGTTTTGATTGATTTGCGTTAAGTACATACTCCCGAAATTGCGGAATAACCGGCTTTTGAAATTGTCCGTGCTGGATTATTTTACCGGCATGAGCACGGTTCAGGAAATTGAAGCGGCCATTCCGAAGTTATCCCACGCCGAAATCGAGAGCCTTCGCGCGTGGATTGATGATTTTTTGGAAGACCAGCTTGAACTCACCGACGAGGTGAAAGCCAAGCGGGACCAATCCCGCCGCGAGATTGCTGAAGGACGTTACACGACGCGCCAGCCCAAGTGAACCGTGGCCGCTGCGCTCCAAATCTGGTCGCACACTTTTTCAAAATCGTTTGATGCCCTGCCTTCTGGCATTCGGGAAACCGTGCAACGCAAGGCTGATGAGATGGGAACGCGGTTGGAAAATTTCCCTCACAAACGGCTGCAAGGCCGTCCTGAATTCAAACTCCGTGTTGGCGACTACCGCTTGCAAACAAAATAAACCAGTCGTAATGTTTTGCCATGACTGTCGCTCTGGCCAGAGACGTTGAAGATTTCTTGCGGAATCAAGTGCGCGCCGGCGTCTGCGCCGATGCCAGTGCGCTGGTCAACGACCTCGTCCGTTCGCTCCGTGAACAACAGCGAAAGCATTTCGACCTCACGCCCGAACTCGAAGTGTGGCTGCTTGAAGCGGCGGACAAACCCACAACTCCGCTGACCAAATCCGACTTTGCCGCCATCCGCAAACGGGTGCGCGCCAAAATCTCCGCCGCATGAGCGCGCGCAAGTCCGGCGATTTCATCGCGGACGTGGAACGCCAGTTTGAATGGTATGCGGTCAACGCAAACTGGGGAATCGCCGAACGCTACCTCGCCGCCGTTGAAGCCACCTGCCGGCTGCTCGCCCAACATCCACTGCTTGGCCCGGTCGCCGGATTTTCTCATCCGCGCTTGTGCGACTGGCGGTTCATCGTCCTGTTTCGTCCATTCCAAAAGCACGTCCTCTTTTACGAAATAGACCGCAATGACGTTTTGCTGCGTCGCGCCATGCACGGACATCGGGATTTGCCGCGACGACTGGTGGAGCCACCGGAAACGAATTGATGTTGCCAGGCGCGGGTGAAAGCCCGGCGAAAATTGTGGAGTTGTCATTTGCGCAGGAGCGCGGACAGCTTGTCCGCGAGTTGAATTTGTTGCTTCCATGAACACGCGGGCAGGCTGCCCGCGCCCCGAAATCAAAAGCCCGTCAGGGCTGACATCTTTATAGTTCCATCGTTCCAGTTAAAACCAAGCTCCGTCAGGAGCGACATCATCGGGCAATTTGCGCGGAATATCTCGCTCCTGACGGAGCTAAATTTTTTTCGATCTGCAAACTACAAAGGTCTTTGCGAGATTTATGAAATTTGCTCGCCCGCAACGCATTTTGCCGATTTAATCTCCGCGCGCATGAAACAAAGGGCCTATGCCCGGGCGGGTGTGGACATTGATCTGGGCAATAAGGTCAAATCCAGCCTGCCGCAACTGCTCGCCGCGACGCACCGCCGCGAGGTGCTCGGCAAGGTCGGCGGCTTCGGTGGCCTGTTCGCGCTCGACCTGAAGAAATACCGCGAGCCGGTCCTCGTGTCGTCCGTGGACGGCGTCGGCACCAAGCTCAAAATCGCCTTCGCGATGGACAAGCACGACACCATCGGCGCCGACCTCGTGAACCATTGCGTCAACGATATCGCCGTGCTGGGCGCCGAGCCGTTGTTTTTCCTCGATTACCTCGGCACGGGCAAGCTGGAGCCGCACGTTTTCACGGAAATCATCAAGGGCTTTGCCCGCGCCTGCGCAGAAAACCATTGCGCGCTCATCGGCGGCGAAACGGCCCAGATGCCGGGCTTTTACCAGAAAGGCGAATACGACGTCAGCGGCACCATCGTCGGCATCGTTGAGAAATCCAAGATGCTCAACGGTCAGAAAGCCGTGAAACGCGGCGACGCGGTCATCGGCATTGCCTCGAGCGGCTTGCAAACGAACGGTTATTCGCTCGCTCGCAAAATATTCTTCGAGCAGATGGAATTGAAGCCGACCAGCCGCGTGCCGGGATTGAAAAACACGATTGGCGACGAACTACTGAAAGTGCACGTCAGTTACGGGCCGCTGGTGCAGAAACTTTACTGAAGAAATTCAACATCGAACATCTCGAACATCGAATTCGCATTCTCGAACATCCAATCGTAAAGCGTTTGCGCATATCACCGGTGGCGGGTTTGTGGACAACATCCCGCGCGTGCTGCCGAAAAATCTGGATGTCGTCATCCGCAAAGGTTCGTGGGACATGCTGCCAATTTTCAAAATCATCGAAGCCAAAGGCGGCGTGCCGGACGCCGAGCTTTACCAGGTGTTCAACATGGGCATCGGCATGGTGGCGATTGTGTCGGCGGACAAAGCGGACGCGATTTTGAAATTTATCCGCGCGTCCACCCTCCGCAGTGCTGCTACGGAGGACGGGCAGAAACACAAGGCGTGGCTGATTGGCGAAGTCGTGAAAGGCAATGGTAAGGCACGGATGGTTTGATCGTTCTCCGAAAGTGTGGCAGCCGACGTGAGGAGTCTCCATATTTTCGATATACGATATACGATTTGCGCCACGCACAGGACTTTCGAGAGCCTCGTAAATCTTCAATCGTAAATCGTAAATCCTCAGTAGCTCATCCTGTCCAATTTCACCTTCCCCCGGAAAATCCAGTAGATGCAGACCGTGTAGGCAATCACCACCGGCACGCCGATGCACGCGATGACGAGCATGATGCCCAGCGTTTTCGGCGACGACGCGGCGTTGTAAATCGTCAGGCTGTTGTCCGGATAGGGCAGGCTGTAAATCAGGTCCGGATAAATGTTCACGGCGAACAACGCCATAAGCGTGATCATCGCCGCGCACGACGACAGGAACGCCCGCCAGTCGCGTCCGTGATGGAATTCGCGCGGGATGTTGGCAATGGACAGCATGTTCAACAGGGCGATGCTGAACAGCGACGGATTTTCGCGCACCCGGGCGGACAGGTGCGGCACGTAAAGCAACGTGGTCATCGTGAGTGTCACGGCACAGATGACGAAGAAGATGATGCTCCGCATGGCCCAGACACGCAGTTTGTCGTGCAACGCGCCCTCGGTTTTCATCGCGCCATAAATCGCGCCGTGCATCATGAACAACGCCACCGTAGTGACGCCGACCAGCAGCGGATACGGCTTGAGCAGGCTCAGAAACGTCCCGGCGAATTCGCCGTTCACATCAATCGGAATGCCCCACGCGATGTTGCCCAGCGCCACGCCCAGAAGCAGGCCCGACAGCAGGCTGCCGACGGAAAATCCGATGTCCCACATCTGCCGCCACCAGCGCATCGGCTGTTTGCTGCGGAATTCGATGGCCACCGCGCGGAAGATCAACGACGCCAGCAGCAGGATCAACGCGAGGTAAAAACCGGAGAAAACTGTCGCATAGACGTTCGGGAACGCGGCGAACAACGCGCCGCCGCCGGTGACGAGCCAGACTTCGTTGCCATCCCAGACCGGCCCGATGGCGTTGAGCAACGTGCGCCGCTCGGTGTCGTCCCGGGTGAACAGGTGCAACGCGCCGATGCCCAGGTCGAAACCGTCGAGCATCGCGTAGCCGGTGAACAGCACGCCGACGAGAATGAACCAGATGGTGTTCAGATCGAGATTCATAGCGTGAAATGAAAGCCTTGTATGGCAAACGACGAATTCTTAAGCCCTAATGACGAAAGAATGATGAATGACGAATGACGAATGGAGTTTCGGCGTGTCTTCCACCAATCGCGATTCGTCATTGGAAATTGATTAGCCATTATGGTTTAGTCCTTAGTCATTTCTCGTGGGCAGGGCCAGTTTGCCGGATGGCACGAGGTCGGCGTCGTCCGGGCCGTGCTGGATTTTGTCATTGAGCAGATAAATGAAGACCGCGAACAGCAAAAAGTAAATGAACGTAAACACAATCAGTGAGGTGAGCACGACGTTGGCTTTCACGACTGCGGACAAACCCGCCGGCGTGCGCATCAGGCCATAGACAATCCACGGTTGCCGGCCGACTTCGGCGGCGAACCAGCCGAGCTGATTGGCAATTTGCGGGCCGAGCACGGAGAAGACGAGAATCCACAGCAACCAACGCCGTTCGTGCAGCGAGCCGTGCCGGAAGTAAAGAAATCCGAGCGCGGCAATCGCTATCATCGCAAAACCGACGCCCACCATGCCGTGGAAAAACAGGAACGATGCCTGCACCGGCGGACGGTCTTCCGGCGCATAAGCATCCAAGCCCGTCACGATTGTTTTGGTGTGAAAACTGACCAGCCAGCTCAACAGGCCCGGCCACTGCAAGCCGACGACTTTTTGATTTTTTTCGTCCACATAACCGACGAGCGTGAGCGGCGCGTTGGACTCGGTATTGTAAAGCCCCTCAAACGCGGCCAGTTTGGCCGGCTGATTTACCGCCACGCTCCTCGCGCTGCTGTCGCCGCTGACGAGTTGCAACAGCGACGCAATCAACGCCACGGTCAGACCAACCCGCAATGAAGCGCGGGCGAAATCCAGATGCCGCTTCTTCAGCAGATACCACGCGCTGACACTCACCACGAGAAATGCCCCCGCCTGCCACGCGCCGCACAGCACGTGGAACAGCCGGTCCAACATTGACGGATTGAACACCAGTTGCCAGAAATCCGTGATTTCGGCGCGCTCCACGCCGTTGTGAGTCACGAGGTGATAGCCCGCCGGCGTTTGCATCCAGGAATTGGCGACGACAATCCAGACCGCGCTGAAATGCGCGCCAAGGCACACCATGCACGTGGAAAGGAAATGCACTTTGCGGCTGACTTTGTCCCAGCCAAAAAGCAAAACGGCAAGAAAACCGGATTCGAGGAAAAAGGCAAAAATGCCTTCAGCGGCCAGCGCGCTGCCGAACACGTCGCCGACGAAGCGCGAATACGTCGCCCAGTTCGTGCCGAACTCGAACTCCATCACGATCCCGGTCGCCACGCCGATGGCGAACGTAAGGGCGAACACCTTCGTCCAGAACCGCGCCATCTGGTGATAAACCGGGTTGTTGGTCTTGAGCCATAGACCTTCCATGCAGACCAGCAGGACGCCGAGGCCGATGCTCAACGGCGGATAAAGATAATGGAACGCGACCGTGGCCCCGAACTGGATGCGGGCAAGTGTCAGGACATCCATACACGCTGATTTTGCAAGGGCGAAGTCAGATGGTCAAGACGCCAAAAAAGGAGTTAAAAACTTTTCGGAATTTTGGCGGTGCTGTTTAATTCGCAAAATGATTATGGGTAATCCACTCTGGAGAAAGGAAATTCCATGAAAGCGAATCAACTGGCGACACTCGTACTCCGACTGTTGGGAATTTATTGTTTGATTGTGTTAATTCCCATGGCTGAACTGCTCAACGGATGTCCCGGTTTGTCCGGAGTTCCGCCTTCAGGCGGCGAAAACCGCGTAGACGTGGAACTCCAAACCCAAATTGGCACATCGCCAAAAATTGGAATCAAAAAATATTTTCCTGATTTGTGGATTTCCTGATTCAATGGCTTCGCCAATGAAACTTCTGGTCATCGGTTCGGGTGGACGCGAACACGCGCTGGTGTGGAAGCTCGCGCAATCGCCGCACGTCACGCAACTGTGGTGCGCGCCGGGCAACGCTGGAATCGGACAGGAAATAGTGGGACAGGCTGCCAGCCTGTCTGTGGCAACGAACCGGCAAAATGCCTGTGCCACGGCACGGACCGCAAAAAATTCTCCGCTTGTCGAATGCGTCAATATTTCCGCCGAAGATTTGCCCGGGCTGCTCGCGTTCGCGCAGGAAAAGAAAATCGAACTCACGGTCGTCGGCCCGGACAATCCGCTGGCGCTGGGCATTGTGGACTTGTTCCAGAAAAATGGACTACGGATTTGGGGGCCGAACCAAAAGGCGGCGCAATTCGAGTCGTCAAAAGTTTTCTCACAGCGGTTCATGGAGAAATACGGCATCCCGACAGCGAAAGCCGGGATTTTCTCTGATGCGGCGAAGGCCAAAACATTTGCTGAATCCCTCGATGGCAAATGCGCCGTGAAAGCCGACGGCCTCGCGCTCGGCAAAGGCGTTTTGATTTGCGCGAACGTGGCTGAAGCGAACAAAGCAATTGACGAAATTCTGATTGGCAAGACCTTCGGCGTGGCGGGCGCGAAAATCGTGATTCAGGAATTTCTGGAAGGTATGGAGATTTCATTGCACGCGCTTTGTGACGGAAAGACGGCCAAACTGTTCCCGACTTCGCAGGACCACAAACGTGCACTCGACGGTGACCAAGGATTGAACACCGGCGGCATGGGGACTTATTGTCCAACGCCGTTCCTTAGCAAAACCGAACTGGCGGAAACCGGCCGCAAGATTCTTGAGCCGTTCATGCACGGCTGCGCGGCGGAAGGGATTGATTTCCGCGGCATTCTTTATCCCGGCATCATGCTCACGAAATCCGGCCCGAAAGTTCTGGAATTCAACGCCCGCTTCGGCGACCCGGAAACGCAGGTTTATTTGACCCGGCTGGAAAACGACCTCGTTGAACTGCTCGACGCCAGCGTGAGCGGCACATTGGATAAAATCGAGTTGAAATGGAAATCAGAGACAAGCGTGTGCGTCGTGATGGCCAGCGGCGGTTATCCGGGCAGTTACGCGAAGGGCAAGCCAATCCTTGGCTTGGCCGATGCGGCGAAGCTCCCAAACACAAAGGTTTTTCACGCCGGCACGGCCAAGAGCGGAGACGAAATCGTCACGAACGGCGGCCGTGTTCTGGGCGTGACGGCACTGGGCAAGGATTTGAAAGCCGCGCAGGCAGCGGCGTACGCCGCCGTGGAAAAGATTCATTTCGACGGCGCGCAGTTCCGCCGCGACATCGCGGCGAAGGTGGTGTAGCGGCAGACGTCTCGTCTGCCGTGGAGGGCTGGCGTCCCGCCGCCCGAAAAGAACGCTGGAAGATTTGTGCGATTCTAAAATTTTCCAGTGCGGGTTGTGTGTTCAAGCGTTTTATCCGCCGGGCGAGACGCCCCGGCTCTACGGCAGGCAGGATGCTCGCCACTACAGAAAAGCGGCGGAGGGCCGCCGCAGTCCAAAACGCTGGCGCGTTCGCCGATGATTTCTTAAATGCGCGAAGCGCCTTGGAGTGCGCCAGTCCTCTGGCGCTTTGTTTTGGGGATGGTGCTGGGTAAGGATTTGAAATCCGCGCAAGCGGCGGCCTCCACAGCGGCTGGGAAAATTTATTTTGAAGGCGCGCATTTCCGCCGCGACATCGCTGCGAAGGCGTTTCTTGGTAAAAAGTCAGCCGGACGAACTATTTTGAATTATTTTCCTGATGGGTTGTTGTCTTTGACAAAAACTTTGTAGGCGTCCTGATTTTGCTGCGCGAGTTTGTTTGTGAAGTCAGCCAATTCCTCCGGCAAACACCAACCCGAAAACAATTCGAGCGTGACTACATCTTGTTGCAGCATCTTGTTTTTTTGCGTGGGAGATTGTTTGTCCAAAAATTCATGCAAACCACCTGTGGAAACGCTGTCCATGCTAATCTTCGTAACGACCACCCGTGGATCAACCTTGTGAATGTCCTCAAGAATTTTGTTTCGCGTGTCCTCATCTTTTCCCCAGAGAGCCCGTAGCATGTCCGGCGCCGCTGCATGTGCGTTGGTGCCCATTTCAGCCAAATGATTTGCCGCGATGAGTGCTTGATTCGGATCTTTCAAAGCGGCGCGCAAATCATCAATGGAATACGATCCTGACTTCCATTTTTCCTCCCACGTTTTGGCATCTTGTTGCTGCTTGAGTGCCTTGGCTACATCATCGTTTTGCGAGCTTGAATCCGGTTCAATTTTTGCGACGGCATCATAGGCGGCTTGTTGAACGCCAATTTCAGTGGCGGATTTCGCAAACTCTAACAAGTCGGGAACAAGAGGTTGAGCCGCCGGGCCGACATCTCCGAGAATTCCCACCGCATAGTTCTTGTAATACTCACTTAAGCGATTATTTGGACGCTGAAAAAGCTCATGAAGCGAGGTGAATATTTTCGGATTGTTTGTTCCTTCAGATTTGATCAACGCCAACGCAGCACGAAACCGAATGTCAGGATTGGAATCGTCGAGCAAGTTTTCCACAGAAGCCAGATACGGCTTTGCAGCTTGCGGATTGGCTTCGATCAATCCGGCAACGGCTTCAGGCACAATTTTCGTCAAGTAGGTTCCATCACTGATTGGACCATTGGTTAGCAAGCCAGTTAACGCAGGCAAATCCGATGGCGTAAAACCAATCTGCTGAAGCGCCTTGAAGATGAGCCAGCGTTCGCGGGATGGCGAAGTATAAATCATGCTCCAAAGAACTGGCGAGGCTTCGGGTAGATATTTGCCTAAATATCCCATGCCAGAGATTGCTCCCGCACGGACGAACTCTTCCGAATCGCTGGAATTTTCCAGCAGAACATTAAATGCCTCTCTGCGATAAAGGCCAAATTCCTCAATGGCGTTGGTGATTTGCTCGTAATCATAAAGAGAATGAGTGCCTGGCCTCGTATGCAAAACCTTCCGCAAGTGTGCAATCGCTTCATCCAATTTTGCATCGTCACTGGCATTTGCCGGGGCTTTTAAAGTATCCGAATTACGTTGGCGTGAATTGGAACTGTCTTGATTGCTGCTTACCAAAATGCCTTGGTTGCCGCCGGCTTGAAATTTTCCACCAGAAGATTTTCCCTGAGTGTAAAAGTAAATTCCAGCACCAAGGAAAACAACCGCGGCAGCACCGCCAACAACCAGCACTTTGCCAAGAACTGATGAAAAAAATGTCGAGACGGCCGAGAAACCAGTTACACTTGAAAAAGCTGTAATAATGCCTTGCGCCAATCGAATCGGCGCGGCTTGGATGGCATTGGCGGAAATCAAAACCGCCAGTCCGCTCGCGCCAATCGTCACGTTGCGTTTCGAGAAAAATTCGCGCAATCGTTCCACGGCGCGGCTGACGCGCTTTTGCGCGGCGTCTTCGGACGCGCCCAAGGCCTCCCCGACTTCGCGCAAACTCTTGCTTTCAAAGTAGCGCAGCAGAACTGCGCTGCGGTCGGCTTCATCGAGCGACTCCATTGCTTCGTCAAGAAATGGTTCGATTTCAGACCAGACAGGCGGGACACCTGTGCTACTTTCGGTCGTATTCATGTTCGTCATTTCCACGGCGATCTGTTCGCGTAACTGGCGGCGCGATTCCTTTCGAATGACGTCAATTGAAGTTCGTCGCGTGACCGCGTAAAGCCACGGCGTCAGGGAACTGACAGGCGGGACGCCTGTGCCACTAATTTTACCGGCGTTGCGCGCGAGGTCGGTAAAGACGGATTGCGCAACCTCCTCGGCCAGTTGCGGCGAGCGAACCTGCCGGAGCGCGGCAGAATAAACCAGGTCCACGCGCCGCCTGACAATTTCGGCAAAGGCATCCTGCGACTTTTTTCGAACGTATTGCCCCAGCAAATCCAGATCGCTTGTCATGCTTTTGCAAGTATATCGCCGCTGCTGCGTGAAATCCGACAGAAAAGATTTACGATTGACGCGCACTGACATGATCGCCGGGGGATTCATAAATCGAGACCTCCGAAAACCCCCTTTCATCGTAGCGGCGGTCGGCAGACCGCCGCATTTTTCCAGCAAATTGAAGAGTGCGGCTCTCTGCCGAGAAGCCGCTACGCCGGTTTGGCAAAGATTTCAATTCGTAAATCGCAAATCGTAAATCTCTCACGCTTTACTTTCACCGTTTTGTCGCGCAATTTGGATGCAGCATGACACAGCGTTTCTTAAGACCTTTGATTTTGGCGTTGGCCGGGCTGCTGGCGGCACCGGTTTTGTCGCGCGCGGTTGCGACCAACCTGGCGCTGGCGAAATCGGAGATTTTGGAAGGCAACGTGGCTTACCTCCGCGTCAGTCATGTCGCTGCCGGTCTTCCTGATGAAATCGGCGCCGCCAACCGCGCGTTGACGGCCACGAACAAAATCGCCGGGACCGTCCTGGACCTGCGTTTTGCCGATGGCGACGATGCGGCCGCCGCCACGGCAACGGCAAATTTGTTTGCCGCAAAGAAGTTGCCGCTGGCGATTCTCGTGAACGGCCAAACGCGCGGCGCCGCAGTGACACTGGCGACCACGTTGCGCGAAGCGCGGGCCGGGCTGGTTTTCGGCGACGTGGCGGCGGCAGTGAAACCGGATATTTCCGTAGAGGAAAGCCCGGCTGACGAAAAAGCGTTTTTTGACAATCCCTACGCGGCGCCGGCAACCAACGCAGTCGCCGCGTTGCCGGGCACAAACGAGTTCCTGCCCTGGGTGGACCACACCACCGAGGCGGATCTGGTCCGGGCGAAAATCAAGGATGGCGACGAATTTGAAAACCCGCCGCCGCCGCACACGACGGGTCCACAAAGGCCGGTGATTGGCGACCCGGTCCTGGCGCGTGCCATGGATTTGATCAAGGGACTCGCGGTCTTGCGCCATCCATCTTAATCGTGATCTTTTTCTTAATCCTAATCACAAAGCCATAAAGGATTAAGATTGCGATGCCAGTTAAGGTGAACCTTTCGGGTTGACGATTGGCGGTTCGCCACTCACCTTGAACTTTGCGCAGCGTGAAAACCATTCTGTTCATCTGCACCGGCAATATCTGTCGCAGCCCGATGGCCGAGGGGCTTTTTCGCCAGGCGGCCGGCGGGCGCGGGGATGTCCGCGTGCGGTCGGCGGGCATCGGCGCGGTGAACGACCAGCCGCCGACGCCGCATGCGGTGGCGGCCATGCGCGAACTGGGCGTTGACATTTCCGCGCACCGGAGCCGGATGCTGACGGCGGACCTGGCGGAGGAGGCGGATTACATTTTTGGCATGACGCACAGCCACGTGGACACGATTGCGCTGTTGTATCCGCCGGCGGAGGAAAAGACCTTTTTGCTGCGCGAATTTGACGAAACGCTCGAACCATTTGAAAAAGACATCAGCGATCCGATTGGCAGTTCGTACGAGGTGTATGTCAACTGCCGCAACCAGATCAAACAGGGCATCGCGTCACTTTTGAAATTTATGGAACAACACGAAACCTTGTCGGCTCCGCAGGCGGCCAAAACCGTGCCAACAACGAACTTTGCGCTCGGCGCCGACCACGGCGGCTACGAATTGAAAGAGGCCTTGAAACGGCATTTGCAGCAACGCGGTTTGAGCGTCATGGATTTCGGCGCGAAGTCGAAAGAGCCGGCTGACGATTACCCCGACTTCGCCCAGCCGGTGGCCCAGGCCGTCGCCGCCGGCCGGGCGGAGCTGGGCCTGCTGGTCTGCACCACCGGCGTCGGGATGAGCATCGCTGCCAACAAAGTAGCGGGCGTGCGCGCCGCGCTCGTAGCCGATGAACGGTCGGCGGCGCAAGCGCGACAGCATAACAATGCCAACGTGCTGTGCCTCAGCGGCAAAAGCACCCCGCCCGAACCGGGCCGGAAAATTCTCGACGCCTTCATCGCCGCAAAATTCGAGGGTGGCCGTCACGAACGCCGCGTTGACAAAATGGACATCCGGCTCGCCGCGCCGCAACTCCGCCTGCGCAACGTGGATCCGGTCGTGGCCGAAGCCATCGAGCACGAACGCCTCCGCCAGCAGGAAAACATCGAGTTGATTGCGTCCGAAAATTTCACCAGCCCCGCGGTCCTGGAGGCCCAGGGTTCCGTGCTCACGAACAAATACGCCGAGGGCCTGCCGAAGAAACGTTGGTATGGCGGTTGCGAAAACGTTGACACCGTCGAGCAATTGGCGATTGATCGCGCGAAAAAACTGTTCGGCGCGGAACACGCAAACGTCCAGCCACACTCCGGCAGCCAGGCGAACATGGCCGTCTATTTCGCCGTGCTGAAACCCGGCGATAAGCTGCTGACGATGGACTTGAGCCACGGCGGACATTTGACTCACGGGAACAAAGTGAATTTTTCCGGCAAATTTTTTGAAATCGTCCATTACGGCGTCCGCAAGGACGACGAACGGATTGATTACGACCAGCTTGCGGCCATGGCCCGCGAGCACAAGCCGAAGATGATCACCGTCGGCGCCAGCGCGTATCCGCGCATCATTGACTTCCAGCGCATGGGCGAAATCGCCCGTGAAGTCGGCGCGTATCTGCTGGCCGACATCGCGCACATCGCCGGTCTGGTTGTCGCGGGCATCCATCCCAGCCCGATTCCCCACGCGGATTTTGTGACGACCACGACGCACAAGACGTTGCGCGGGCCGCGCGGCGGCCTGATTTTGTGCCGCGAAAAAAACGCGAAAGAAATTGATTCCACGGTTTTCCCCGGCATCCAGGGCGGACCGCTGGAACATGTCATCGCGGGCAAAGCAGTTTGTTTCCAGGAGGCGTTGCAGCCGTCATTCAAGGCGTACCAGGAACAAATTGTGAAAAATGCGAAGGCGCTGGCCGAAGGCATGAAGCGCAACGGCTACCGCATTGTCAGCGGCGGGACGGACAATCATTTGATGCTGGTGGACGTGGGCGTGAAAGACCTGACGGGCAAGGACTGCCAAATCGCGCTGGACGAAGCCGGCATCACGGTGAACAAAAACACGATTCCGTTTGAGACCCGCTCGCCGTTTCTGGCCAGCGGCATCCGGCTGGGCACGCCGGCGGTGACGACCCGCGGCATGATGGAACCGGAAATGGCAGCCATCGCGGACATGATTTCCGAGGTGCTGCTGGATATTAAAAATGTCGAGGCCGCGCACAAGGTCCGTGAGCGCGTGCGCGAGTTGACTGCGCAATTTCCCTTGCCGTATTGATCTGGAAACGACGCGAAGCCCCGTCAAAATCAACGTGCAGAATCATCTGCTCGTCTGAGCAGGTCGGTTGAGCGGGGATAGGATATCCGGTTATGTCTCAATATTGCCGGCCGGTTTCTCCCGCGAGGTCAGCTTCGGATTTGCCCGTCCGTTGCATTCTGTCTCCGCCCTTTTGGGGGCCGGGCTTCAGTTTAATTTGAAGCCGCCCTCAAAAATCACTTCGACGGCAGTGACGATTAGAAAAACCGCGCTGACGAGCGCGTTGAGCCGGAAGAAGGCCAGGTTGATCCACTTCAAGCTGCGGCGCCGGGCAATCCAGTGTTCCAACACGAGGCAGCCGACAATCAGGAACCAGCCGGCGAGATAAGCAATGCGAAAGCGGCAGAGCAGACCGAACACCAGCAACAGCCCGCACATGATCATGTGCGCGAGAAAGGCCGCCTGGAGCGCGTTCTTAGGCCCCCACGCCACCACCAGTGAATGCAGCCCGTGCGATTTGTCGAACTCGTAATCCTGCAGCGCATAAATGATGTCGAACCCGACAAGCCATAAAACCACGGCCAGGGCAAGTGAAAGCATTTGCAGAATTTCCAGCGTTGAAATGCCGCTGCCTTTCACGGCCAGCCACGCGCCAACCGGCGCCAAAGCCAGCGAAATGCCGAGAAAAACGTGCGTGTAATCCGTGAACCGCTTGGTGAGCGAATAAAAACAAACCACCACGAGCGCCACCGGCGAGAGGCAAAAACATAGCGGGTTCAGGAAATAACTGACGGCCATCAACCCTGCCGCCGCCAAAATGCAGAGCGCAACTGCGCTGGCCGGCGAAATCTGTCCGGTTGGCAGATGGCGGCCGGCGGTGCGCGGATTCAGCGCGTCGAACTTGCGGTCCACGATGCGGTTGAACGCCATGGCGCACGTCCGCGCGCAAATCATCGCCGCGAGAATCAGGCCAAAAGTTTTCCAGCCGGGCCAGCCGTGGTGGTCGCGCGCGGCCACGGCCATCGCTGCCAGCGCGAAGGGCAGGGCGAAGACCGTGTGAGAAAAACGGACGAACGAAGCCCATTTTTTAATAATAGAAATCATTCAACATCCAACATCCAACATCGAACAACCAACATCCAATTGTCAGCCAGCTTTGCCGGAAGGATGTTGTTAGGAAGACTTGCGCTGCTCAACCAGCGCATTTTTCTTCGCGGTCTGGATGCTCGAAAAGAAAATACGGATCAGTTCATCAGCTTCAGACAAAACAAAAGGCAGCGTCGGATCCGCTTTTCCCCAGCCTTTGCGCTTGATCAGCCGCGCCCGGCGTCGGGTTCCGCGCGATTCTTTGAGGCAAAGCTTGAGTTTGTGGATAAAATCATCACGCGATTCCGCATCTTCCGCTTCGCCATGATTCGGATACGGCGACGTGCCGACACGCAGCACCTGGCCTGCGATGTGATTCCCGGCGCGGGTATTCGGGAGATTTTCGGGAAGGTCAATTACCGCCGAGGCGAATTCCAACAACCGTTCTTCCAGATTGAATTTGCGATTTTGCTGTTGGCCATCATTGAACTCCCATAGGCCCGTCGCCCCATCACTGGGCGTTGGATGTTGGATGTTGGATGTTGGATGTTTCCCTTTTTTCATTTCATTCCTTTTCTTCGTTCCACCGCGCCACCAGCACTTGCGGCAGGCCAAGGTGGTCCAGCACGCGCGCGACCACGGTGTCCACGACGTCCTGGACAGTTTTCGGATTCGAATAAAAACCCGGGATTCGCCGGCAGAATTGTCGCGCCGGCTTGCAGCAACAATTCCATGTTTTTGACGTGGACAAGGCTCAACGGCGTTTCGCGCGGAACCAGAATCAATTTTTTCCGCTCCTTCAACACCACATCGGCGGCACGGAGCAGCACGTCTTCGCTGTACCCGTGTGCGATACGGCCCATCGTCCCCATCGTACAGGGAATGACGACCATCGCATCGGGCGGATTTGAGCCGCTGGCAAACGGCGCGTTCATGCTTTTGAGGTTGTGTGTCTTGACCCCGGCGGGCAGGCGCAGACCGCCAGGCAACTCCTCTGCGATGACCTGTTGCGCGTAGCGGCTTTGCACCACGTGGATTTCGTGAGCGCGCGGGTCGAGATTGTCGAGCAGCCGTTGCGCGTAAAGCGCGCCACTGGCGCCGGTGATGGCAACTAAAATTTTCACACCCTCTTACGTTGACGGCTGCATTATTCGCTGAAGCACAACAAATTTCCGGTCGAGCAAAGTTGTACGGCCCGCCTTTATCATTATCGCTGATCGTGCTCTTAATCCGCTCAAATGATTGCGATTAAGAGCAGGATTGGGATTAAGATTGAATTGAAACAGCTTGAGTCCGATTGCGCCTTCCGCACAATGGCCGCGTGTTCAAACCGGCTGGCATCATTTCTCTCGCTGGGTTTCTCCTGGCGGGCTGCGCAACCGTACCGTATCGCGCGCCGAACGAGCCGTTGCCGCCCAACTGGTCGGCGACCAACGAAGTCCAAAAACCCAAAATTCAGCAACCGTCCCGCCCGGTTGCGCCGGCCGCCAAAACCAACCCGCTGCCGGTCGTCCGTCCGGCACCGGTCGCCATCTGGGTCCCGCTTAACCACTGGGCCGCCGAACACAAGATCGGCACGCCGCACTTGCTGACCGACCAGCCCGTGGCCTTGTACGCGATTGGCTCGACCAACGGCGTGATGGTTCTGGAGATCGGCAGCCGTGAAGCAACCTGGAACGGCGTCGCAATCCATCTCGGTTTTGAACCGCAGCTCATTGACAACCAGATTTTCCTGCACGAACTCGATTTGCAGAGAAATCTTGAACCGCTGTTATGCGACCCGCCGCTGACGTTTGGCACCAACCGTGTCATCGTGATTGACCCCGGCCACGGCGGGTCGAACACGGGCACACACAGCGTGCTCGACGGCCGGTTTGAAAAGGAATTCACGCTGGACTGGGCCAAACGGCTGGCGCCATTGCTGGAAACCAACGGTTGGCAGGTTTTTCTCACGCGCACCGACGACGTGTACGTGGCCAATTCAGACCGGGTCGTATTCGCCGCAGCGCATCACGCGGCCTTGTTCATCAGCCTGCATTTCAATTCCGGCGCCCCGGATGAAAGAGCGCACGGCCTCGAAACCTATTGCCTCACGCCGACGGGCATGTCCTCGACCCTGATACGCGGGTACAACGATTTCTGGTCGGATAATTATCCCAACAACGGCCACGACGCGGAAAATTTGCAACTCGCCGTGCGCTTGCACAGCGCCTTGTTGCACGCGACCGGTTTGGAAGACCGCGGCGTGGAGCGCGCGCGATTCATTGAAGTGTTGCGCGGACAAAATTGTCCGGCAATTTTGATTGAAGCCGGCTATTTATCCAATCCGGCCGAGGCGAAATTGATTGAATCTCCCGAGTTCCGCCAGAAACTGGCGGAAGCGGCCGTGGACGCGCTTAAATAAAACTTTGCTGTTGAATCGTTGAATGGTCGAACCGTTAAATCATCACCCCGGTTCGACGATTTAACGGTTTAACGATTCAACGTATGAAACACATCCTCGTGACCGGTGGCGCGGGCTTCATCGGCTCGCACCTCGTCGAGCGCTTGCTGGCCGACGGCAAACGCGTTGTCGTCATTGACGACCTTTCAACCGGCCGCCGGAAAATCTGCGCGCCGTAAAAAATCATCCGCGACTGCGTGTGATCGAATCGAAAATTTCCGCGTGCGCCGAATTGCCGAAACTGACCGCGAACGCGGAATTTATTTTTCACCTGGCCGCAACCGTCGGCGTTGAACTGGTCGTCAAATCGGCGCTGCATGTTTTGGAGGCGAGCTTTCACGAAACGCAAATTTTGCTGCGCGCCGCCGCGGCGAACCGCACGCCGCTCCTGCTGACCTCGACCTCGGAAGTTTATGGCAAGAGCGCAAAGCCGGAGTTCGGCGAGGACGACGATTTGCTCATCGGCCCGCCGGGGCAATCGCGCTGGAGTTACGCCTGCTCAAAGCTCACCGACGAATTCCTCGCGCTGGCCTACGCGCGGGAGAAAAATCTGCCGGTCATCATTGCGCGGCTGTTCAACACCGTTGGTCCGCGCCAGACGGGGCGTTACGGCATGGTGCTGCCCCGCTTCATCGCGGCAGCAAAAAAGAACGAACCGCTGAAAGTCTTTGGCAACGGCAAACAGACGCGATGTTTCTGCCATGTCGGCGATGCGGTGGAAGCGTTGGTGCGGTTGCAAAATTGCGCAAAGGCGCGCGGCGAAATTTTCAACGTCGGCGGCACGGAGGAAATCAGTATCCTCGCCTTGGCGCGGCTGGTGGTCAAAACGCTCGGCTCGAAATCGAAGATTCAAATCGTGCCGTATGACAAGGCGTATCCGGTTTCGTCCACGGGCTACGGCGTCACCGGCGTGCCGGGTTTTGACGACATGCGCCGTCGCAAGCCGCTGGTGAAAAAGCTCGAACGCTTCGTGAAGTTCCGTCCGCGCACGCCTTTGCGCGAAATCGTCCGGTTGACGGCGAATTCTTAATGTGTTTCGTGCCAGAAATAAATTCCTGGCTTCCATTCAATCTAATAATTCCAATTGGTATCATCAGGTTTGAAACTTTGTGAGCCGACGCGAATTCCCCAATGACCAAAACCACTGCCCCACACGAGGCAAACACAGTTTGAGTCGTAGAAGGCCCATTGAAACGGCGAGCCTTGGCTATTCAAATTACGAACTTCCAAAGGAACATTTGTGTTGTTCAAAGAGCATTCAGAACCTGAATTGGTTCTCAACATTTCAACAGCCCAGCCTTGTAAATTCGTTGGATTAACAACGGCTTTAACGTCTTCGGCAAATTTTGGCAGCCGCGTTTTGTAAATCGGATCGCATCCGGCAAAGATGAGGATAAAAACAATGCATAGAAAAAATGTGCCAGCGATAGTCAGATATCTGTTCATGCTTTTTGTTCGTAGGAGCACCGTAGGTCCGACATCTTTGTAGCACCAAAGCCAAATCTATTTCAACCCCGTCGAGGCGGCATATTCCGCCGCCATCCACCTAAAAGTTGCCCACAGAAGATGCCGCTCCGGACGGAGCTAAAAATCTGTCCATCCAATTTTCTACGAAGATGTCGCGCCGACGGCGCTGTATTGCGTAAAAACTCGCGTTAAATCTTTATGCCTTCACGCGCGAGCAGGCTGCGTTTCCAATCCAATCCGCCGGAGAAACCACCCAATTTTTTGTTCGCGGCGAGCACGCGATGGCACGGCACAAAAATCGGGACCGGATTCGCGCCGCATGCGCCGCCGACGGCGCGAACGGCGTTCGGTTTGCCAACCGCCTGCGCGATTTCACCGTAGCTCTTCGTCCGGCCGGTGGAAATTTTCCGCATCGCGTTCCAGACTTTCCGCTGAAATTCCGTTCCCGAACTCAAATCCAGCGGCGGCAGGTTTTTCGGCGCCCGCCCGGCCAGGGAACTTTTCAATCCAGCCGCGGTTGCACGATGCCAGCGGAGAATTTGGGCAGGAATTCGTAGGAGACGACGTGAGGAGTCTCTGACTGGTTCGCCGGAACCCGATAATATTGGAGACTCGTTACCTCGTCTCCTACGGCCGACGGCTCGCGAGGACGCTCGCCCCACCGACGGGAAATTGAGTTCAGCCAATCCTTTGGCGGAGTAGCGTGCGATGAATTGGCCGGCGCGGGTTGCGATGGACAGTTGGAAGAGCTGATTGTTCATGGGCGTGTTCGGTCAATGGTTGTGCAGATAGACCAGGATGGTGCCGAGCAGAAGCAGGAACAGGCCGCCGGCGAAAAGAATAAACCGGTTCCGGGCCACGCGCTTTTCGTAACGCAACGGGCGCAGGCCGCGCACACCACCCGCGGCCAGGTAGGTGACCAGCCGCGGGTTGGAAGCCGTCGGCCGGCTGAAACGCTTGCGCAGGCGCTGGAGGAGCGCGGGCAGATCGTATTTGCGCACGCCGAGTTCGTTGAACTGGTCGGGCGCGTCAGTCTCGTTGCTGGCCGGGACGGGTTTGACCTCCTCAAAGACCGGTTCCTGCGCAGGCGGGGACGGCGGCGGTTCGTGCGTGCGGTCAATGGTCGCGCCGTGCGGAATGGCGGTGGAACGCAGCTTCGGCACCGGCGTGTTCTGAAGCTGCGTGTCGAGCCGCTTGATTTCGGATTCGAGCGCGGCGATCTGGTCGTTCAAGGCGCGTGCGCGGTCGGAAATCGGGTCAACCGTCTTCGCCTTTTTCTTCGCGAACACCATACAACCTCAAGCTTCAGTGACGCAACAGAACGGCCACCATCACCCCGAGTGCCAGCAATGCGACGAGCGCCAAGGGCCACGTCATGGCGAAACCGATTTTGCAAAGCTCGCCCAGACTCAGGCTGGCGAACGGCGATGCGGCGGGCGGCGGCGCGCTTTCGGTTTCCGGGTTTGCCGGGGTTTCGCCGGACAGGATGGGGAACTTGAGCCGCGCCGCATTCCATTCCATGCGCGCGTTTTCGATGGTGGTCAGCGCGCGGGTGAGTTCGACGCTGAAAGTTTCCTTGTTCCACGTTTCGTCGTGGATGGACTGGAGTTTGTCGAGGGCGTCGCGGAAATCGGCGACGGTCTTGACCATTTGCTCGGCGTCGCGGCGGGCGTTGAACTCGGCTTCTTCGAGCAAACCGAGGCCGCGCGTGAGGCTGTGCACCATTTCCTGCCGGCCGGTCTGAAATTCATTCTGGCGGCGGCGCAATTCCTCAAGCGCGGCGCGTTCGCGCTCCAAACCCTCCTGCGCGCGTTTGAGTTCGGCAAGCTTTTGTTGCGCCTCGACGACCTTGCGGTCCACCTCCTCGCGCGTGGGTGCGCGGAGCGGGTCGCTGCCGGGAACGGGGTTCCCGTAAGGCGATTTCTGGGTTTGAAAATCAGTGTCCACAAATTCGGTTGTATCGTATTCAGCAGCCATGTAACGACTTTAGTCCCCGCGCGCGGGCGTGTAAAGCGGCGTGTTGAACTTTTGCCCGGGGCGGCGGCGTGAAAATTTTTCATTCTGCCTGTTGATTTCCGCACGCGGCGTTTTATAGTTCGCTCGATTGGACACATGAGATGAGCAATTCAACCGGGGCGGCGCGGCCGTGGGACATTGAAGCGGCGCGCAACCTGTATAACATTCATCGCTGGGGCGCGAAGTATTTTGACATCAACGACGAGGGACACGTCGTGGCGCGACCGTTGCAGGACGCGGGCGTGGCGGTGGATTTGACCGACGTGATCGAGGAAGCCAAGGCGCGCGGGTTGAAATTTCCGCTGCTCATCCGGTTCCAGGACATTTTGCGCCACCGGGTCGAGTCGTTGAACCAGTCCTTCCGCAATTCCATCGCGGAATACGGTTACCGGGGCCGTTACCGCGGCGTGTTCCCGATCAAGGTGAACCAGCTCCGCGAGGTGGTGGAGGAAATTCTCGACGCGGGCAAGCCGTTTGATTTCGGCCTCGAAGTCGGCAGCAAACCGGAACTGCTCGCCGGCCTGGCGCTGCAAAATCAAATCGGCAGCCTGATTGTTTGCAATGGTTACAAGGACGCGGAGTTCATCAAGATGGCGATGCTCGGCATCAAGCTGGGCAAAACGGTCATCCTGGTCGTCGAGAAACTGGAGGAGTTGCGGCATATCATTGCGATTTCCAAACAGCTCAATGTCGAACCGTTGCTCGGCATCCGCGCGCGGTTGGTGAGCCGGGGCGCGGGCCGCTGGGCCAGCAGCGGCGGCGAAAACGCCAAGTTCGGCCTGAGCACGGCCGAATTGCTGGAGGCGACGGAGATGTTGAAGGCGGAAAACCTCGGCCATTGTTTCAAGCTGCTGCATTTCCATGTCGGCTCGCAGGTGCCGGACATTCTCACCGTCAAAAAGGCGGTGCAGGAGGCCGGCGCGCCTTTACGCGAAGCTGCACAAAATGGGTTTCCCCATCTCCTACCTCGACGTCGGCGGCGGGCTGGGCGTGGATTACGACGGCAGCCGTTCGGCGTTTGACAGCTCGACGAACTACACGCTGCAGGAATACACCAACGACGTCGTTTATTACATCGCCGACGTGTGCAACGCCGAAAACGTCCCGCACCCGGACATCATCAGCGAAAGCGGACGCGCCATCGTCGCGCACCACAGCGTGCTGATTGTCGAGGTGTTCGGCGCGATTGAAAAAATCCGGCCCGGCGAATTTTTGAAATTCGGCGAAAAAGAGCATCCGCTCGTCAACGAGCTGCTCGACATCCGAAAAAACCTCGCCAAGCTCAACAAGCTCGAGGCCTATCACGACGCGCTCGAACGCCGCGAAGACGCGCAGCACATGTTCACGCTCGGCGTGCTGGATTTGCCCGACAAGGCGAAGATCGAGGACCTTTACTGGCAGATCAGCCGCGCCGTGGTCGAACACTACAAGGGCCACGCCTACGTGCCGGAGGAAATCCGCAAGCTCGAGGACAGCCTCAGCGATCAATACCTCTGCAATTTCTCCGTCTTTCAATCGCTGCTCGACCACTGGGCGCTCGACCAGTTGTTTCCCATCATGCCGATCGCCCGCCTCAACGAGCGGCCCACCCGCGAAGGCACGCTCGTGGACATCACCTGCGATTCCGACGGCCAGGTCAGCAAGTTCATTGACCTGCGCGACGTGCGCGACACGCTGCCATTGCACAAGCTCAACACCAACGGCAACGGCCAGCCGGAGCCGTACTACCTCGGGTTCTTCCTGATGGGCGCCTACCAGGACATCATGGGCGACCTGCACAACCTGTTCGGCCGCGTCAACGAGGTTCACGTCTTTCTCGAACCCGACGAGCCGACCGGCTATTACATCGAGGAAATCATCGAAGGCAACACCATCGTCCAGTCGCTCGCGGCCGTGCAATACGACGAAAACGAATTGAAGCGGCAGATGAAGGCGCAAATGGATGAGGCCATCAAATCCGACCGCATGAAGCCGTCCGAAGCCATGCGCCTGCTGGACGATTACGAGCGCGGGTTGAAGGCCTACACCTACTTAAGTTTCTGAATGCGAGGATGGAAGATGGAAGATTGAGAATGGGGACTCATCTGCTTGCAATGGCCATCCTCAATCTTCTACCCTCTATCTTCGCCTTTGATGGACAACCCTGCGCCCAACGCCGAATTGCTCCGCTCACTCGGACGCCTTGTCCGCGGCCTGTCCGCGCTGTTTTGGGGACTGCCCGCGACGCTGGTCATTTGCGCGGAAACCGCCAAGGCCGACTGGCTCAAGCCGCTGGGCCTGCTCCCGGCGCTGGCGGGCACGGGTTTGCTGCTCTACGGCCTCTGGCAGATGAGCGCCTTCCAGAAACAGGAACGGCCCTGGCGCAACGCCCTCGACCGCGCGAAACTCCTGGGCCTCGTCAACTTCGGCCTCTGCCCGTTCCTTTACTGGCAGAACAAAATGCCGGCACAACCGTTTTTCAACGCGGCGGTGTTTGTGCTCGTTTTGTCCGCACTGCTCTTTTTGTTCAACCTCAATGTCGTTCTCAAACAGCTCGGCGCGATGCTGCCGGACGAAACGCTCCGGCACGAAACGCACCTCTTCACCGCGCTCAATCGCTGGCTGCTCGCCGGACTGCTCTTTCTCGGCGTGGCTTTCGTCGTTTTCCTGCACTCCGCGCAGTGGCAACTGGCGCTGGGTGACTTCGCCGATTGGGTGAACCGGCTCGGGTTCTGGGCGTTGACATTTTTCGCGCTGCTGCCCCTCGCCATGACCATGGCGCTCATCTGGAAAACCAAGGAGGTCATCCTCGACAGCGTCTTCGGCGCGAAGTGAGTCAAAATTTATGATTGATGATTTACGATTTATGATTTGTTGCTGCGGTTTCAAATCTGCCGGTCAATCATCAATCATCAATCGTAAATCATAAATGGAAACCGCCTTGTCCGCCGTCGGCGGCGCACCCCCGAGCCGCCCATCTCCTGGCTCATGCAGGCGGCGCTGGCCCGGGCCAGGCTCATTTCGCTGGCCGCCGGCTTCACCGACAATCCCTCGTTGCCCGTGGCTGAAACCCGCGCGGCGCTGAATCAAATCCTGCGGTCGCCCAAAACCGGCCAGCCCGCACTGCAATACGGTTCAACCGCCGGCGACCCGATTTTGCGCAAACTAACCGCCAGCCATCTGCGAAAACTCGACGTGCAATCGTCTTCGTCCTCGTTCTCGTCCCTCGAACGAAAATCGAGAACGAGGACGAAGGACGAGGACGAAAAAATTTATTCACCTGAACGCCTGCTCATCACCAGCGGTTCGCAGCAACTGCTTTACATGACCGCCGAGGCCTTGTGCGACGAAGATGACATCGTGCTCGTCGAAGACCCGACGTATTTCGTTTATCTCGGCATTCTCCAAAGTCGCGGCCTGCGCGCCCGCGGCGTGCGGCTTGAACGCGACGGGCTGGATTTGGCACATCTTGAAAAAGTCCTGCACTCGCTTAAACGCTCTGGCGATTTGCGCCGGGTCAAACTGTTTTACCTCATTGGCTATTTCCAAAATCCGACCGGCGTCACGACGAGCTTTGAGAAAAAGCGCGGCATTCTGAAATTGCTGAAGCAGTTCGAGCGCGCGGCAGGACATCCGATTTACCTGCTCGAA